>NZ_JASXTA010000018.1:0-182601 GCF_032290525.1 Bradyrhizobium cosmicum
CCAAGCTCGCCGGCGGCGTCCACCGCCTCGACGGACAGCTCATGGTCGTCCTCGACGTCGATCGCGTCCTCGAGCTCGCGCCCGAGATGATGGCGGCCTGATACGCCGGCACACCCGCCGACGTACCTGCAATTGGAAGTGTCCCCACAAAGGGGATGGGAAGCAGAGGTTCACATGCGAACTTGTCTCGTCGTTGATGATTCCAGCGTCATCCGCAAGGTTGCGCGCCGGATCCTGGAGGGCCTCGACTTCCAGATCCTCGAAGCCGAGGACGGTGAGAAGGCGCTGGAAGCCTGCAAGCGCGGCTTGCCCGATGCGGTGCTGCTCGACTGGAACATGCCGGTCATGGACGGTTACGAGTTCCTCGGCCATCTCAGGCGCATGCCCGGCGGCGATCAGCCGAAAGTGGTGTTCTGCACCACCGAGAACGACGTTGCGCACATCGCCCGTGCGCTGCACGCCGGCGCCAACGAATACATCATGAAGCCCTTCGACAAGGACATCGTGACGGCAAAGTTCCAGGAAGTCGGACTTATCTGAGCGACTGCCCGGAGGCTGAACGGCTCCTTCGGCGTTTGTTTTCAACTGACCGTTTCAGTCTGAGTTGGTGAGTAATGAGTGTTGCGTTCGCAGGTAATTCGACCCCGGGCTCGTCGCGCGAAGCCGGACCATTGCGGGTGATGGTCGTCGACGACTCTGTCGTCATCCGCGGTCTGATCTCGCGCTGGATCGGTGCCGAGCACGACATGGAGGTCGCGGCCTCGCTGCGTACCGGGCTCGAAGCGGTCAACCAGATCGAACGCATCAGTCCCGATGTTGCCGTGCTCGACATCGAGATGCCCGAGCTCGACGGCATCTCGGCGCTGCCGCAACTGCTGGCGAAGAAGCGCGATCTCGTCATCATCATGGCTTCGACGCTGACCCGCCGCAACGCGGAGATCAGCTTCAGGGCGCTGTCGCTCGGCGCGGCCGACTACATTCCGAAGCCGGAATCGACGCGCGAAGCGTCGGCCGCGGACATCTTTCATCACGACCTGATCCAGAAGATCCGCCATCTCGGCGCGCGGCTGCGCAGGAAGTCCGCCGTTGCAAGTCCGCCGCTGGCGCCCGCGAGCCCCGCACCGGCTGCGCGCGCGCCAACCGTCGCTCGGCCTGCGGCGCCCGCACCGGCCGTGCATGCGCCGTCGTCAGGGGCGCTGTCCACGCGCCCGTTCTCGACCCAGGCGCCGAAGGTGCTGCTGATCGGCTCCTCGACCGGTGGTCCGCAGGCGCTGATGGCGCTCGTCACCGAACTTGGTCCTGTCATCGACCGCGTCCCGGTGCTGATCACCCAGCACATGCCGCCGACCTTCACCACCATTCTCGCCGAGCATCTGGCGCGCGCGAGCCGCAAGCCGGCGGCCGAAGCGGTCGACGGCGAGCCGGTGAAGCCGGGCCGTATCTATCTCGCGCCAGGCGGCAAGCACATGCGCGTGGTGCGCAGCGGCGCGGACATAGCGATCGCGCTCGACGACGGCCCCGCGGTCAATTTCTGCAAGCCTGCGGTTGATCCGCTCTTCACCTCCGCCATCGACATCTGGCACGGCGGCATCCTCTCCGTGATCCTGACCGGCATGGGCTCGGACGGCATGCGCGGCGGCAAGGACATCGTCGCCGCCGGCGGCAGCGTCATCGCGCAGGACGAAGCCTCCAGCGTTGTGTGGGGCATGCCGGGCGCGGCGGCCAATGCCGGCATCTGCGCGGCGATCCTGCCGCTCAACCAGATCGGCGCCAAGGTCAACCGCCTGTTCGCGGGAGACCGCGCGTGACGCCCGCAGACTACGACTATCTGCGCAAGTTCCTGAAGGAGCGCTCCGGCCTCGATCTCTCCCCCGACAAGCAGTATCTGGTCGAGAGCCGGCTGCTGCCGCTCGCGCGCCGGGCAAGTCTTCCCGGCATTCCCGATCTCGTGCTGAAGATCAGGAACGGCGACGGCCGGCTTGCGAGCGACGTGGTCGAAGCGATGACCACCAACGAGACCTTCTTCTACCGCGACAAGATTCCGTTCGATCACTTGCGCGAAACCATCCTGCCGGGCCTGCTCCAGGCGCGCGCGGCGCGCAAGTCGCTGCGGATCTGGTCGGCGGCGTCCTCGACCGGGCAGGAGCCCTATTCGATCGCGATGTGCATCAAGGAGATGGGCGCGGCCTTTGCCGGCTGGCGTATCGAGATCGTCGCCACCGATCTGTCGCAGGAGGTGCTGGAGAAGTCCAGGGCCGGCCTCTACAGCCAGTTCGAGGTGCAGCGCGGCCTGCCGATCCAGCACCTGATGAAGTACTTCACGCAAGTCGGCGACGTCTGGCAGCTCAATGCCGACATTCGCGCGATGGTGCAGTTCCGCCAGCTCAATCTGCTGCAGGACTTCTCCCATCTCGGCAAATTCGACGTGATCTTCTGCCGCAACGTGCTGATCTATTTCGACCAGGACATCAAGGCGGTGATCTTCGAACGCATGGCGAAGTGTCTGGAGACCGACGGCACGCTGCTGCTTGGCGCCGCCGAATCCGTCGTCGGGATCACCGACGCGTTCCGCCCGATCACGGAGCGGCGTGGTCTCTATCAGCTCAACCCGTCGCGCTCCGGCCGCCCGATGGGAGGTCTGATGCCGCCGTCCTTGAAGGTCGCCGCGGCGAGGTGAACTTTCTTCCGTCATTCCGGGCTCGCGACTTTGTCGCGCCCCGGAATGACAGAGCCTCTCACAAAATCGCGTGCGGCAGAAATCGCGAGCGGTTGCCCGTGATCGGGCTCTCGTCCTCGCGGATCGACAGGCCGCAGGGTTCGTGGTTCACCAGCCAGCTTCCCACCACCGGATAGAAGCCCGAGAAGTTCGGCAGCGGCGACAATGCCTGGCGCACGAACCCTTCGGTGCCGTAGGGGCCTGCTTGCTCGTCGAGCGGTATGCCGCCGGACACCAGCGTGACATTGGCGCCTTCGCGCGACAGCAGCGGCTTGCGCACATAGGAGCTGCCGAGTTCAGCGGCGCGCGCGTCGTCCTCGAAGAAGGCCGGCAGCAGATTGGGATGGTTCGGAAACATCTCCCAGAGCAGCGGCAGGATGCCCTTGTTGGAGAGCACGGCCTTCCACGGCGGCTCGATCCAGCGTGTCGCTGCGCCCCTGAGCTTTGCGCCGAAGGCGTCGTGGAACATCCATTCCCAGGGATAGAGCTTGAAGGCGAGTGCGATATCGCAATCGTCGAGATCGACGAAGCCGCCGGCCTCATCGCGCCAGCCGATCTCTTCGATGTCGAGCAGCCTGGTCGAGAGCCCGGCCTGGCGCGCGGTGTCTTCGAGATAGGCGAGCGTGCCGGCGTCCTCCTCATTGCCGGTGGTGCCGGTGAGATGGAGATGGCCGCCAGCTCCAATCTCCTTCCACGTTGCGATCAGCCGCTCGTGGATGGAATTGAATTGATCGGCGCGAGCGGGGATGATCCGCCGCTCGATCGCCTGTTCGAGCCAGGTCCATTGAAACACCGAGGCCTCGAAGATCGAGGTCGGCGTATCCGCGTTGTATTCGAGCAGCTTTGCCGGGCCCTTGCCGTCGAATTTCAGATCGAGCCGGCCATAGAGGCTGCGGTCGTCTCGTGTCCAGCTCTCGGCGATCAAGCTCCAGAACGCTTCGGGTATCTTCAAGCGGCGCAGATGGCGCTCGTCGCCGATGATGCGGCCGGCAAGCTCCAGGCACATCGCGTCGATTTCGCCGGTCGGCGCCTCGACGCCGCGCTCGATCTCCTCGAGCGTGAAGCCGTAATAGGCGCTCTCGTCCCAATAGCGCTCGCCGTCGATGGTGTGGAAGGCGAAACCGCATTGCGCGGCGGTCTGCTGCCAGTCGTCGCGTTCGGGACAGGTGATGCGTTGCATGGATCAGCCGCCGCTCGAAAAGCCGTGGCCGAACGAGCCGAAGCCACCGCGGCTCACGGTGCCGGAGCCTCCATCGGATGACGTTCCGGACGAGGAATGACTCGAGGAGTCGCCGCTGAAGAAGCTCGATCGCGACGACCAGCGCGAGCTGCCGCCGCTCGAGGAGCCGGTTCTGCTGCTGCAAGCGGTGTTCGCCTGCACCGTCGAATCCGTTCCGGCCGGCGGCGGCTCGCAAGTCTGCCGCGGCATCAACGTGTAGGCGGTGGTGCCGACCGCCAGCGTGCCCATCACCAGCAGCGCGACATGACCGGAGCGCTTCACCGGCGGTCGCCGAGGCGGCGGCTCGGCCGGCGGCCTGCGCTTGCCGAACTGCTTGCTGGAGGGTTTGTGGGCCATGTCAGTAGATCATGGAGGCGGCGTTGAGCAGGCCGGCGGCGAGCGAAGACAGCCCCAGCCAGATCGCGGGGGCAAGCTCGCCGGCCGCGATCCGCGCCGACAGATTCGGCACCGGTACTCTCACGAGAAAAAGCACGATGATCTGCACGATCAGCGCGATGATCGCCCAGATCATGCAGTCCAGCACATTGGCCGAATGCGCAATGGCGCTGACCAGCGGCGCGACGAAGCCGAGCAGGCTGAGGCCGAGCGCGATCGCGGCGGCCGGCTCGTTGTCGCGGATGAGCTGGAATTCGTTATGCGGGGTGATGCGGGTATAGACGAACAGATACGCCACGATCGCGAGCAGCCCGGTGCAGAAATAGACCAGGAAGGCGGGCAGGCCGGCCAGTGATTGCAGGATCATCGTTCCCCCATCGTGCAGCGACCATTCGTCGGCGGGAGGAGGATAGCGGTTCAAACATTAAGCTTCGGATGAAGCGACCCACAAAACAAAACCCCGCCATTTGCGGCGGGGTCCAGGCTGGGAGGAGCGTGCCGAGGGGGCTCGCGACGTAAACCCGTAAGATCAGGCCGGAATGCGCTCTTCCTGCTCGTGCGGCTCGCGCAGCACGTAGCCGCGGCCCCACACGGTCTCGATGAAGTTGCGGCCTTCGGAAGCGTTGGCGAGCTTCTTGCGGAGCTTGCAGATGAAGACGTCGATGATCTTCAGCTCCGGCTCGTCCATGCCGCCATAGAGGTGGTTGAGGAACATTTCCTTGGTGAGGGTCGTGCCCTTGCGGAGCGAGAGCAGCTCCAGCATCTGGTATTCCTTGCCGGTCAGATGCACGCGCTGGCCGCCGACTTCCACCGTCTTGGTGTCGAGATTGACGACGAGGTCGCCGGTCTGGATGACCGACTGGGCATGGCCCTTGGAGCGGCGCACGATCGCGTGGATGCGGGCCACCAGCTCGTCCTTGTGGAAGGGCTTGGTCATGTAGTCGTCGGCGCCGACGCCGAGACCCTTGACCTTGTCCTCGATGCCGGCGAGGCCGGAGAGGATCAGGATCGGTGTCTTGATCTTGGAGACCCGAAGCTGCTTGAGCACGTCGTAGCCGGACATGTCGGGCAGGTTGAGGTCGAGAAGGATAATGTCGTAATCGTATAATTTACCGAGATCGACGCCTTCTTCCCCCAAATCGGTCGTGTAGACGTTGAAGCTCTCAGACTTCAGCATCAGCTCGATCGACTGCGCGACGGCGCTGTCATCTTCAATCAGCAAAACGCGCATGCCAGTTCCCCATAGTCGCCGCTCCTGGGCGTCAGGTCGGCCGCATTCGCGGCACTCAACAAAACGCCTTTGAACAACTGATTCGGATCCTGACGACAGATGGTTAACAAATCCTGATTCCGGAACGCAAGTCCCCTTGGTGCAATTTTTCTCGAATCGCCCTAAGGTCTTGCGCAGGAAGCAGCTTTTGTTAGTTCGCTCCGTTCAAGTTCCACTTTAAGAGACGGGCCTAACCGACTCCCGCGACTCAGCCTTCTTCTGAAGGGGAGCCACGCTCAGTCACAAAGACAGTGACGCAATGATTAACGATGCGGGTAAACACGAAGTTAAGCGCCGTTCAGAAATATGGCGAAACTTAAGAGTTTTACCGTGAAGTCCCGGGGATCACGAAGACGACCACCTTGTGAAGGCCCCCTTATGAAGGTGCGCCCGCTATGAAGGCCCTCCCATGAAGGCTCTTGCCGAACAGATCGGCGATATCGACGGCGTCAACATTTATGGCCGTGTGGTCGGTGTGCGCGGCCTGATGGTCGAGGTGGCCGGCCCCATTCACGCGATGTCGGTCGGTGCGCGGCTCGTGATCGAGACCGGCGCGAGCCGTTCCATTCCCTGCGAGGTGATCGGCTTCTCCGGCAACAACGCCGTCGTGATGCCGTTCGCCGGACTCGACGGCGTGCGCCGCGGCTGCAAGGCGGTGATCGCCAATGCCGCCAATCAGGTGCGTCCGTCATCGGCCTGGCTCGGCCGCGTCGTCAACGCGCTGGGCGAGCCGATCGACGGCAAGGGACCGTTGCCGCAAGGGTCCTCGCCAATGCCGTACCGCAATTCGCCGCCGCCGGCGCATTCGCGCAAGCGCGTCGGGGCGCCGCTCGATCTCGGCGTGCGCGCGATGAACACGTTCCTCACCTGCTGCCGCGGCCAGCGCATGGGCATCTTCGCAGGGTCCGGCGTCGGCAAATCGGTGCTGCTCTCGATGCTCGCGCGCAACGTCGATGCCGCCGTCAGCGTCATCGGGCTGATCGGCGAACGCGGCCGCGAGGTGCAGGAATTCTTGCAGGACGACCTCGGCGAGGAGGGCCTGGCGCGCTCCGTCGTCGTGGTCGCGACCTCCGACGAGCCGGCGCTGATGCGCCGCCAGGCGGCCTATCTGACCCTCGCGGTCGCCGAATATTTTCGCGACGAGGACAAGGACGTGCTCTGCCTGATGGACTCGGTGACGCGCTTTGCCATGGCCCAGCGCGAGATCGGCCTGTCCGCCGGCGAGCCGCCGACCGCCAAGGGCTACACGCCGACCGTGTTCACCGAGCTGCCGAAGCTTCTGGAGCGCGCCGGACCGGGCCTCGGGGAGGGCGCGATCACCGCGATCTTCACGGTGCTGGTCGACGGCGACGATCACAACGAGCCGATCGCGGACGCCGTCCGCGGCATCCTCGACGGCCATATCGTGATGCAGCGCTCGATCGCCGAGCGCGGCCGCTATCCCGCCATCAACATCCTCAAATCCGTCTCCCGTACCATGCCGAAATCGGCCGATCCGCAATTCTGGCCGACCATCCAGCGGGCCCGCCAGGTGATGGCGACCTATGCCGACATGGAGGAATTGATCCGGCTCGGGGCCTACCGGACCGGCTCCAGCCCCGAGGTCGACGAGGCGATCCGGCTGCACGAACCGCTGGAAGCCTTCCTGCGGCAGCGCAAGGACGAAAATGCATCGCTGGCGGACGGCTACCGGCAGTTGGCGCAAATCCTCGGTAATTTGGAAACGGAACGCTAACTTTGTCCCGTCATCATCCGATCCCACAGAGTAGCAGAACCGGTCTGGGCCCCAATCGGGCCTGTGGGGCGACCGGTGTCGTCCCACGTGCAGCCAAGGGACTTCTGGGGAGTACGAGTCGATGAAGTCACGTGATACCCTCATCCGCCTGAAGAAGTTTCAGGTCGACGAGAAGCGCCGCCGGGTCTCCCAAATCGAGACCATGATCGCCGACTTCCAGCGGATGTCGACCGATCTTGAACGCGAGATCTCGACCGAGCAGGAGCGTGCCGGGATCAACGATCCCTCGCATTTCGCCTATCCGACCTATGCCAAGGCCGCGATTCAGCGCCGCGAGAACCTGACCCGCTCGGCGGACGAGTTGAAGGGCCAGCTCGACGAAGCCAAGGCCGCGCTGGCCGAGGCGTTCGAGGAGCTGAAGAAGGTCGAGCTGCTCGACGAGCGCGACCAGGCCCGCGAACGCGCCGAGGAAAACGCCCGCGAGCAGGCCGACCTCGACAGCATCGGCCTGATGCGCGCCCGCATCGGCGCCGTCGCCTGAGCCGCTAGCAGCGAAATCGACAAGAATTCGAGAGCCCGGACCCGCAAGGTCCGGGTTTTCGCATTTGCTATCCACAGCGTGGCGCCCCGCCCCTTGGTGATGGGCTTTGCCACGCGCTATGGTAGCGGAGTGCCGGGGTCTGCGCGGACGCGACGGGCCGTGTGTGGGGGGCGGAATGCGGACGCCAGCAGAGCTGGTCGAGCTGATCGAAGCGGTCGGCAAGGGCGATCAGGCGGCGTTCGAGCGCCTCTACGTCGCCACGCGCGCGAAACTTTATGGCGTCGTCCTTCGTATCTTGCGCCGGCAGGATCTCGCGGAGGAGGTCATTCAGGAGACCTACGTCAAGATCTGGAACAGCGCCGGCCAGTTCAATCCGGCCTTGTCGTCGCCGATCACATGGATGGCGTCGATCGCGCGCAACCGCGCCATCGACATCGTGCGCAAGAAGACGGAAGTCTCCATCGAAGAAGAGCCGCAGGCGATGGAGGTCGCTGCCGAAAGCCCCGATCCGCTGGCGCGGAGGGAGATGACCGAGGAATTGAAGCGGCTCCTGGAATGTATCGGCCGGCTCGAGCCCGACCGTCAGAGGCTCGTGCTTCTCGCCTATTACAACGGCTGGAGCCGCGAGCAACTGGCCGAGAAATTTGCCGCGCCCGTCAACACGGTGAAGACGTGGCTGCGGCGCAGCATGTTGGATATCCGCGAGTGCCTCGGACTATGAGGGCTCGTACCATGAGGGTTGTTCTGGACTGCATGTGATGGCCTACACGGAGGACCATATCGCGCTCGCCGCGGAATACGCGCTCGGCACCCTCGACGCCGACGAGCGCGCGCAGGTCGAGACCATGATGTCGGTGGACAAGGCGTTCGCCGATGTCGTGCAGGCCTGGGCCTACCGGCTCGGCGTCCTCAACCAGATGGTCGGCACCATCGAGCCGCGTCCGATCGTGTGGGAGAACATCAGGTCCGAGCTGGCGCGGACGGATTTTGCGCAGGAGCCGTCTGCGCTGCCGGAAGGCTCGTCGCCGCCGCCAACGCCGGAGCTTTCCTCGCCCGACATTTCGCCGCCGGAATTGGCCTCGGAGGATACCAAGCAACCGGCGCCGCAGCCTGCGCAAGCAGAGCAGCCCGGCACCGTGCGGCCCGAATCCGATGTGCTTCCAGACATCGCGCCGGTATTCATGCCGCAGGTCCATGCGCCCGATCCTGAAGTCGTGCGCGCGCCACCGTCGCCGGTCGCGGACAATACCAATGTGATCCGGCTCGAGAGCCGCGTGAAGCGCTGGCGCACCGTCGCATCCGCCGCCGGCGCGCTCGCGGCCGCACTGCTGGTGACGCTGTCGCTTCAGATCTTCCAGCCCGACGCGCTGCCGGGCGGCTTGCGTCCGGCGCCGCGCATCCAGACGGTCGAGGTGAAGACACCGGCGCCGCTTGCGGCGTCCGCGCAATACGTCGCGCTGTTGCAGGGCCAGGCCGGCGGCCCCGCCTTCATTCTCACGGTCGACGGCACGACCAGGAATTTTACCGTGCGCAAGGTCGGCGCGACGCCGGAGCCCGGCAAGAGCTTCGAGCTCTGGCTGATCTCGGACAAGCTGCCGCGTCCGCGCTCGCTCGGCGTGATCGGCTCTGGCGATTTCACCGCGCGTCCGCTGCTCGGCTCTTACGATGCCGACGTCGTCAATGGCGCGACCTACGCCGTCACCGTCGAACAGGCCGGCGGCTCGCCGAACGGCCAGCCGACCTCGGCGCCGGTGTTTTCCGGCAAGCTGATCGAGACTGTGCCGTCCTCCCAGCCGCAGGCGCCCGCGAAGAAGTAGACGCGTGACTGTCGTCATGGTCCGTCCCGTCGTCGCAATCCGACAAGTCTCGCCGAATCCAGCCTCAATTTGAACCTCCCTGCAATTCACGGCGTCAAATGCCCGGAATTTGCAGTCGGTGCCGCCAATCATGGTGCCGGAGAGGGGCTAGAAGTCAGATGGATCCAGCAAAAACGCCGGGCATCTTCGTCCACCAATATGCGGGTCTGCCGCATGGTCCGGCCTTCGAACATTGGCGCGAGCGGGCCTTTGGTTCCTGCGGCCTTGATATCGGGCCGAGCCATGGCGACAGCATCGATTGCCGGCTCCAGGTCAGCGTGGTCGACAATATCGCGCTCGCGATTCCCGAAGGCGCCTCCGCGCAATACTCGCGCACGCAAAGCCTCCTTGCCGACGGCAGCGACGATCTGGTGCTGATATCGGCCCATGCGGGCCTCGTCCGCGTCGGCCAGAACGGCCATAGCGTCGAGCTTGCGCCGGCGCAGATGGTGCTGGTCGACATGGCCATCACCGGCACCGTCGGCCACAGCGACGACGACCGCTTCACTACCATCCGCATGCCGCGCCGCGCGCTGCTCGACATCAATCCGCGCGCCGAGGACAAGCTGTCCCAAGTGCTCGCTGATGGCGCAGTCGCCGAGACGATCTTCCGCTACCACGCGCTCGCCGCCAACCAGGCGGCGCATCTCGATGCCGTGGGCCAGCGCCTGACCGCGCAGCACATGGTCGATCTCGTCGGCCTCCTGCTCGGCACCGATGCGGAGCATGCGAGCCTCGCGCGCGGCCGCGGACATGCCGCAGCCCGCCTCGATCTGATGCGTGCCGACGTGATGGCGGCGCTCGGCCGCAATGATCTCTGCCTGTCCGAGATCGCGACGCGGTCCGGCTTGAGCCCGCGCCAGGCGCAGCGTCTGTTCGAGCAGGCCGGCACGACCTTCACTGAATTCGTGCTCGAGCAGCGACTGCTGCTGGCGAGAAAGCTGCTCGTCGATCCCCGTGCGAGAGCACGCAAGATCAGCGACATCGCGCATTCCTCGGGCTTCTCCGATTTGTCCTACTTCAACCGCACTTTCCGCAAGCGCTTTGGCGCGACGCCTTCTGAGCTGCGCGAGGCGTAAGCTGCGTTCTTGTGCAGCGGGGGCGCCGCCGCGGTTGGTCGATCCGGGGGAATGAGCTAAGCTGTTCGCGCGCGGCAGATCGCCGGATTGCTCGGAACAACGAAGTCAACAGACATGGTGCGTAGGACATGGCGCGTATCGTCGTTCTCGGCGCCGGGTTTGCAGGTCTGTGGGCTGCCATCGGCGCCGCCCGCAAGCGCGACGAGATCGCCGCTGGCAGCGACATCGAGATCCACGTCGTCGACCGCAATCCCTATCACAACATCCGCGTGCGCAATTACGAGGTCGATCTCAGCGAGGTCGCGCTTCCGCTTGCACGGCTGCTCGATCCGATCGGGGTCAGTCACGGCCTCGGCGAGGTCGAAGCCATCGATCCGGGACGGCGCGAGATTTCGCTGGTCACGAGCCGCGGCGATGAGACGCTGAGCTACGACCGCTTGGTGCTCGCGCTCGGCAGCGAAGTGATGCGTCCGGCCATCTCCGGCCTCGCCGAGCATGCTTTCGACGTCGACAGCTATGCCGCCGCGCTCCGCCTCGAAAGTCACCTCGCCTCGCTCGGACGCAGTGCACCCTCGCCGGGGCGCGCGACGGTCGTGGTGGTCGGCGCCGGCTTTACCGGCATCGAGGTTGCGGCCGAGATGCCAGACAGGTTGACGCGCGCCGGCATCATCGGCAGCCGCCGCATCATCCTGGTCGATTCCAATCCTGCGGTGGGGGCGACCATCGGTGCGTATGCGCGTCCCGTCATCGAGGCGGCATTGTCATCGCTGGACGTCGAGACGCGGCTTGGCGTGCGCGTCGTATCCATCGAGGCTGCCGGCCTGCGCCTGAGCTCGGACGAGTTCATCCCCACACAGACGGTGATCTGGTGTGCCGGCATGCGCGCGAGCCGGCTGGCCGCGAGCTTTCCAGGCGGGCGCGACCGCCTTGGGCGGCTGCTGGTCGATCCCCTCATGCGGGTTGCGGATGTGGCTGGCGTATTCGCGGCGGGCGACGTCGCCTCCAGCGTGGTCGACGGACTGCATCCGACCGTGATGTCCTGCCAGTTCGCCCGTCCCATGGGCCGCTTCGCCGGCCACAACGTTGTTGCCGATCTCGCAGGCCTGCCGATGCTGCCGCTGCGGATCGACTGGTACGTGACGGTGCTCGATCTCGGCGGCTGGGGCGCGCTTTACACGGAAGGTTGGGACCGAGAAGTCCGCGCCACCGGCGCGGCCGCGAAGGCGACCAAAGAGACCATCAACCGCAGGCGCATCTATCCGCCGCTCACCGGCAGCAAGGGCGAGCTGTTCGCCGCGGCAGCCCCGACCGTGCAGGCACCGCCGCCGACCTATGGGGCGCGGTAGTGCCTCATGTTAGGTGTCATCGTCCGCGAAGGCGTACGATCCAGTATTCCAGAGACGGCAGTGGGATACAGAGAAGCTGCGGCGTACTGGATCCCCGATTTCGCGGGGAATGACGGTTGTGTTTGGAGCGGCGTCGCTGGCTACATCCGCGCCGAATTCATCCGCAGCGTAAAACACACCCCAAACATGAGAAAGCGCCCGTGGGGGGCGGGCGCTTTCTGTAGTCGACTTGGGGTTGGGGTCGTCTACATATCCACGTGGCGACTTTGGGGGGCTGGTAAAGAGCCGCGTGAATTCCTGAAACTCATGTCTCCTTAGCGAACGAGGGACGCGTTTGCGCTGGTGATAACAACCGGCTTGCCGGCCTTGATGACGCGAGCGGTCTGGGTCAGGCCTTCGTCTGAAGCAGTCGTGCGTGCCGTGATGCCGAAGCCTGCCACCGCGATCCCTGCGACGAGGGCCACGACCACGATCTTGAGGTGGGTCGAGCGATCTGCGCTGTAAATCGAGTGGTTCATGGAAGGCTCCTGCCGCCATCTACCCGAAGTAGTCGCTACCCTGTTCGGGCAGGTTCATGCTTCCGGTGCCCATCAACCTAGTATTGGGGGGATTCGTTCCCAAGAGGCGATCACAACAGCGTGACGCGACGTGAGAAGTCGCGATCGAGAGGGGTGCCTGATCGTGCAATTATGTAATTATTTCAAATAGGTAATGTGCTTCTAAGGCGCCTCGACGCCATTTGGTCGACAAGGCGCCAGGAACTCAGAAAACATTTGCCTGTGGCCGAAAAACACACGGCTTCTTAAGGCAAATCAGACGCTTCCGACCGTTTTCAATCTCGCCCTGGGGTGGATCTCAGCCTGCGACAGCACGGTCGTCTGGGCGCGGAACCGCTCGACCAGGGAACGCACGAAAGGACGAATTGCCGCAGAGGTGACGAGCACCGGAGCCTCGCCCTCGCGTGCCGCGCGTTCGAACGCCTCGCGCACGCCGGTCATGAACTCCGACAGCTTCGAGGGCTGCATCGCGAGGCTGCGCTCCTCGCCCTGGCCGATGATGGATTCGGCAAAGGCCTGCTCCCAGCGCGCCGACAGCGCGATCAGCGGCAGATAGCCGTTGTAGGAGGTGTTCTGCGCGCAGATCTGCCGCGCCAGCCGGGCACGGACATGCTCGACCATGGTGGCGGGATTGCGCGAGAAGGCGAGCGAGTCCGCGATGCCTTCGAGGATGGTCGAGAGGTCGCGGATCGAGATGCGTTCGGCGAGCAGCAGTTGCAGCACGCGCTGTATGCCGGAGACGGTGACCTGCCCCGGGACGATGTCCTTGACCAGCTCGCCCTGCTCCTTCGGCAGCTCCTTGAGCAGCTTCTGGACCTCGCCATAGGAGAGCAGATCCGACATGTTGGCCTTGAGCAGCTCGGTGAGATGGGTCGAGAGCACGGTCGCGGCATCGACGACGGTGTAGCCCTTGAGCGAGGCTTCTTCCTTGAAGCTGGCATCGACCCAGGTCGCTGGCAGGCCGAAGGTCGGCTCGGTGGTGTGGATGCCGGGTACCTGCACCTGGCTGCCGCCGGGGTCCATGACCATGAACTGGTTCGGCCAGATCTTGCCGGTGCCGGCGTCGACCTCCTTGATCTTGATGATGTAGGTGTTGGCTTCGAGCTGGACGTTGTCGAGGATGCGCACGGCAGGCATCACGAAGCCCATCTCGATCGCCAGCGAGCGGCGCAGCGCCTTGATCTGCTCGGTGAGGCGGTCGGTGCCGTCGGGCCCGTTGACCAGCGGCAGCAGCGCATAGCCGAGTTCGATCTTGAGGTCGTCGATCTTGAGCGCGGCGGAGATCGGCTCCTCGGCCGCAGCGGAGCCCGGTGCTCCCGGCGTTCCCGGCGCAGGTGCGGTCTTTGCAACTTCGGCGGCGCGGGCCGTCGCGCGGTTGCGGTTGCGCGCGTGCCAGGCGAGCGCGCCGGCGCCGGCGCCGAGCGCGAGGAAGGGAAGGGTCGGAATGCCGGGCAGGGCGGCGAGCACCAGCATGACCGCCGAGGACATCGCCAGCGCCTGCGGATAGCCGGAGAACTGCTTCATCAGCGCCTTGTCGGCGGCGCCGGAGACGCCGGCCTTCGAGACGAGCAGGCCCGCCGCGGTCGAGACGATCAGCGCCGGCACCTGGGTGACGAGGCCGTCACCGACCGTCAGCAGCGTGTAGCTGCGCCCGGCGTCGGCGAAGGAGAGGCCCTGCTGCGCCACGCCGATGATCATGCCGCCGACGATGTTGATGAAGACGATCAGGAGGCCGGCGATGGCGTCGCCGCGGACGAATTTGGAGGCACCGTCCATGGCGCCGAAGAAGCCGCTCTCGTCCTCCAGGTCCTTGCGGCGCTGCTTGGCGACCTGCTCGTCGATCAGGCCGGCGGAGAGGTCGGCGTCGATCGCCATCTGCTTGCCGGGCATGGCATCGAGGTGAAAGCGGGCGGCGACTTCAGCGATACGGCCCGAGCCCTTGGTGATGACGACGAAATTGACGATGATCAGGATCGCGAAGACGATGATGCCGATGACGAAATTGCCGCCCATCACGAAGCTGCCGAAGGCCTCGATGACGTGACCGGCGGCCGCCGTGCCCTCATGCCCGTGCGACAGGATCAGGCGGGTCGAGGCCATGTTGAGCGACAAGCGCAGCATGGTCGAGATCAGCAGGACGGTCGGGAAGGCGGAGAATTCCAGCGGCGCCTGGATGAACAGCGACGTCATCAGGATCAGGATTGAGAGCGTGATCGAGATCGCCAGGAACAGGTCCAGCACGATCGCGGGCAGGGGCAGGATCAGCACCACCAGGATGGTGAGAACGCCGAGCGCCAGCGCGATGTCGCCGCGCCTGAGGATGTTGCCGATCTCGGCAAGGGTGGGGAAGCCGGCGTTCGTGCTGCCTACGCCCTGTCCCGCGGTGACATCGACCATGGTAGCTGCCCCTCCGCGCGACTGCCGCCCGCGCGCCCCAAATGTCTGCGCGGCGGCCGAAGGGCCGCCGTTCCGAAAGTGAGGCACCGCACTGGCGTCCACGGGGGACCTCCCGTTCTACGCGGCTGACGACACTCGACTCTTCACCCGGCAATTCTTGCCGGGTGTATGGTTAGCAAACGGTTAACGGAGGGTGCGGCAGGAGGTCAGACCGGGGTGTTTCGGGGGCCACAGGTGTCGTTCCGGGGCGGCTCGTAGAGCCGAACCCGGAACCTCGAGATTCCGGGTCTGGTCCTGCGGACCATCCCGGAATGACGGCCGGGCTGCCAAGCGCCGCCCTACTTCGCCTTCTCCATCCTGGTCACCGTATACCCCGAGGCCGCCTCCTCGGCTTCGAAGGTCACCTTGTCGCCGACCTTCACCTGCTTGAGCAAAGCAGGATCCTTGACGCGGTAGACCATGGTCATGGGATCCTCCATGCCGAGGCTCTTGGCGGGGCCGTGCTTGAGCGTGATCTTTCCCGCGCTCTCGTCGATCTTCTTCACCTCGCCATTGATCGCGGCGCTCTGGGCCGCGAAGGCTCCGGCGGCAAGACCGACGGTCAGCGCCAGGAGGGATGCGATGCGGATGATGCGGTTCATGGCGGTCTCCTTCATTTCACGGTAACGCGGCCGACCATGCCGTACTCACGGTGGTCGGGGATCAGGCAGGAAAATTCGAACGTGCCGGCCTTGCTGAACTTCCAGAGGACCTCGGTCGTCTTGTTCGGCGCGAGTCGCACCCCGTTCGGCTCGTCGTGCTCCATGTGCGGATGCTTCTTCATCACTTCGGCGTGCGCGAGATTCTCCTTCGTGGTGGCGAGCAGGAATTCATGGTCCTCCTTGCCGACATTGCGCAGGACGAAGCGGATCTGCTCGCCGCGCTTGACCTCGATCTTTGACGGCTCGTAGCTCATCTCGCTCATCGCAATCTCGATGACGCGCGCAGGCTTTTTGGGATCGCCCGGTTCGCCGGCCGAGAAGGACTCGTGGCCGTGCTTTTCATGCGCGTGGGTGGGCGCAATCGAGAGCGCAGCCAGCGCCAGGACCAGTCTGATCGTCTTCTTCATTGTCGTCTCCAGTTGGTGGTTCATCGAAACTTCACATCTTCATCTTGTGCGTCGGCGTCTCCGGCTGCCGTGCAGGTTCTGCCGCCGGTGAGGCGACCTCGTAGGCGACCGTGCCTTGCGGGAACTGGTAAGGCCCGGGATCGCGGTAATCGTCGCGCGCCATTCCCTCGCGGATCTTCATCACCGTGAACATGCCGCCCATCTCGATCGGGCCGAACTGCCCGGTGCCGGTCATCATCGGCAGCGTGTTGTCGGGCGCGGGCATTTCCATGTTACCCATCGCCATTCCGGTCGAGCCCATTGCCATGCCGTCAGGCGCAAGCTTGCCGACGGCCTTTGCGAGGTCCTTGCGCGATACGCCGATCAGGTTGCGCATGTCGTGGCCCATCGAGTTCATGGTGTGATGCGACTTGTGGCAGTGGAATGCCCAGTCGCCGGGATTGTCGGCGAGGACGTCGAACACGCGCACCGCACCGACCGGCACGTCGGTGGTCGTCTCCGGATATTGCGCGCTCTCCGGAATCCAGCCGCCGTCGGTGCAGGTCACCGCAAAACTATGGCCGTGCAAATGGATCGGATGGTTGGTCATGCTGAGATTGCCGATGCACACGCGCACCTTGTCGCCGAGCCTGACCGGCAGCGGATCGATGCCGGGAAACACCCGCGAATTCCAGGTCCACATGTTGAAGTCGGTCATCTCGTTGACTTTCGGCAGGTAGGTGCCGGGCTCGACGAGGTAAGTGCTCATGACGAAGACAAAATCGCGGTCGACCGGACGGAAATTCGGGTCGCGCGGATGCACGACGAACATGCCCATCATGCCCATCGCCATCTGCACCATCTCGTCGGAATGCGGGTGGTACATGAACGTTCCGCTCTTCTTCATCTCGAACTCGTAGACGAAGGTCTTGCCGGGCTCGATGTGCGGCTGGTTCAGCCCGCCGACGCCGTCCATGCCGCTCGGCACAATCATGCCGTGCCAGTGCACGGTGGTGTATTCGGGCAGGCGGTTGGTGACGAAGATGCGGACCTTGTCGCCTTCGACGGCCTCGATGGTCGGGCCCGGCGACTGGCCATTGTAGCCCCACAGATTCACCTTCATGCCTTCGGCGAACTCCCGCACCACAGGCTCGGCGACGAGGTGGAATTCCTTCCAGTCGCCGTTCATGCGGAACGGCAAGGTCCAGCCGTTCAGCGTGACGACGGGCCGGTAGTCGGGGCCGCTGATCGGATGCAGCGGCGGCTGCATCACGGCCTTGTCCATGTGCGGGGCTTCCGGGATCGATGCGGCCTGGACGCGGCCGCTGACGACAGACGCGCTGGCAAGCGCGGCGGTGCCCAAAAATCCTCGGCGGGAAAACATGTTGGCCTCCATCTCAGTGGCCGCCCTCGGCAGGTGCCGCCGCGGCGATGGTGGTGGGATTGTCGCCGCCGGAAGCGGGCGAGCCGCCGCCATTGACGACGGTCTGCAACTCGGACTGGGCGAGGAAGTAGCTTTGCTTCGCATCGATCGCCCCGCGCAGCGATGCCAGTCGCTGCCGCGCTTCGGTCAAAAGTGCGAAGATATCGACCTGCATGCTGGAGAAGCGGAGCTGCATCTCCTCGGTGATGATCTTGCGCAGGGGCACGATCTCGCGCTGATAATGGCTCGCGATGTCATAGGTCGATCGGTAGGCGCGGTAAGCATCGCGCGCTTCGGACCGGACATTGACGGCGCGCTCGGTCAGGCGATTGAAGGCGAGGTTGTAGGTCTCGGCCGCCTGCCGCACCCGCACCTCGCCGCCGTCGAAGATCGGGATCTGGAACTGCACGTCGAAGCCGCGCTCGCGGAACGGCGCGCCTTCCGGGTCCTGGGTCCGGCGGGAAATGCCGGCGAGATCGAGCAGTGTGACGAAGCGCGTCGCTTCGGTGAGGTTCAGCGATTTTGCCAGCGCCGTCAGCTCAAGCCGAGCGATCTGAAGGTCGATGCGGTGGGCCACCGCATCGGCCTCGATCGAGGGCAATGCCTGCGGCCGGCGCGGCAGCGGCGGCAGCTGATTCGGCAAACGGAAGTCGAGGCCGTCGTCCCACAGACCCATCAGTCGCGCGAGCCTTTCCCGCCCGCTCGTCGCCATCTGACGCGCGGCGGCGAGATCGGCGGTGGTCTCGGCGTAAAACACCTGCTCGCGGGCCTGGTCGAGCTTGTTGAGCGAGCCGGTCTCGCCGAGCTTGACGGCGAGTTGCGCGGTCGATTCCGCGGTCGCCTTCGCATCCGTGAGCAGCGCCACCATCTCGTTGGCCGCGACAGCCCTGACATGAGCGCGCCGCACGTCGGCGGCGAGCCGGAGCGTCGCCAGCGCCGCACGCAATTGCGCCTGCCGGAAACGCTCGCGCGCTATGTCGGAGCGGAACGGCAAGGTGGCAAGCGCGAGGATGTCACCGACCATCTGGCGCTCGATTTCGCTGGCGCCGTTGCCTGAGATTCGCGAGATCGAGAACACCGGAGGGGGCGGCAGGCTCTGCTCGACCAGATCAGTCTCGGCCAGCGCCAGCTCATTATAGGCGGCTTGCAATCCCCTGTTGTTGAGCAGCGCGATCTGCACGGCCGCGTCCATGTTCAGCGTGCGCGACAACAGCCGGCGGACGGTTCCGTTGGCTGCCTCCGCACCCTCAGGCGAGCGGACGAAGGCGACGTCCTTGTGGATGGTCTGGCTGGTCAGGTCCGAGACCGCGGACATGCCGCTGTCAGGCGAGAAGGCGGCGCAGCCGGCAAGACCGGGTGCGCAGAGGCCGAGCGCAGCCAGCAGCAGGCGGCGCGCAAAATGGTGTGTCATGGCGCGCTCCTACTGGTGTTGCTTGGGCTGCGGCGCAACGCTGTCGTTGCGCTGGCGCCATGGTGCCGGTGTCGCGGGCCGCAGACTGGTGTAGGGCGCGATCGTCGACCGATAGCCGACAGGTGCAACCTTCGCCGCGGGATCGGCTGGGTCGGCGCTGGCGAGCGGCCCGGCGGCCGGCATGCAGCCGGACAGCGCCAGCCCCACCCCGGCCAGCAACAGCCATCTGAATCGAAAGTATCGTCCACGCGCCGGGAATCCGGCGGCGGATCTCGCCCCGAGAAGCGTAAGCATGAATCATCCCTGATCTGTCCGAGGACCACAGGCGTGCGTGCGCGGACACGCGACGCCTCAAGTCGTGACGATGTTCAGGTCAAACGATGGGAGGGCGGTAGAGCAGGGGGGGCGCCGCGCTGTGCACGCGAACGGCGATCTCCGGGGCGCAAGTGGAGATCGGAAGGACCGGCTTGGCGATAGCAGGCAGGTCGGCCGGCAGCGCCGTCACGCACATCATTGCGCAGCACGGGCCCACCGTGCCCTTGCCGTCATGATGATGCGGAGCGGGAGCGTCCTGTGCGGCGGTCTGGTGATGTGCATGCGGCCCGGCGTGGTCATGCGCCGCGCCGCCATGCATGTGGCCGGCCTGCATCTGGTGATGCACCGGCACGACGTCGGCGAGGAGCGCGTCGTCGAGGCACGGTGCTGGACCGCTGCCCCAGGCAAGGCTTGCGGCGGGCGCGAGCACGCAGAACAGATAGGCGAGGGCGATGATCCGCCCCACCCTGATCCGCATCGATCGCGTCAATCGCAACAGCATTCCGTCGACATGTTCCCCGCGCGGCAATGTTGCACACGCAGATTGCAAACTAATGGCAAAGCGCGATTTTGCCAAGCTCTTCCTACCGCAGTGCACAGCGCATGCCCAATATCGCGGCACGATGCTTGACCGTGTGGCGATCCGCGCGCCATGGTCCCGCCCGTGCACGCGCCAAATCACTCAGAACAAACGCCTAATTCATTCAGTCCTGATTCTCGTCAGGCCTGGATGCGGCTGCTCATTGCGCTTGTGATCGGCTCGATCGGCGCTGTCGGCATGTGGGCGGTCGTGGTCGTAATTTCTGTGGTGCAGGCCGAATTCGGTGCCACGCGCGGCGCGGTGTCGCTGGCCTTTACGCTGATGATGTTCGGCTTCGGGCTCGGCGGCGTGATCGCCGGCAAGATCACCGACCGGTTCGGCATCGTGCCGGCAATGGCGATCAGCATCGGCTTTCTCGGCGTCGCCAATGTGCTTGCGGGTCTGTCAGGTCAGCTCTGGCAGTTCGTGGCGGCGTACTTCCTGATCGGGCTCGGGACGTCAGCGACCTTTGCGCCGCTGATGGCGGAGGCCTCGCACTGGTTCGAGCGCTACCGCGGACTGGCCGTGACCATCGTCGCGAGCGGCAATTATGTCGCCGGCACGATGTGGCCGCCGCTCGTGAACTGGGGCATAGAGAACTACGGCTGGCGCTACACGCACGTCGGCATCGCCCTCTTGTGCGTGGTCTTGATGACGGGCCTGGTGCTAGTCCTGCGTGCGCAGATGGGCGACGACAAGGTCCGCAATCACGCCAATGCGCGGCCCCCGCAGGTCGATCTCAAGCTCTCGACCAATACGCTGACCGTGCTGCTCTCGATCGCCAGCATCTCCTGCTGCGTCGCCATGGCGATGCCGCAGGTCCATATCGTCGCTTATTGCGGCGATCTCGGTTACGGCGTGGCACGCGGCGCCGAGATGCTGTCCCTGATGATGGCCTGCGGCATTGTCAGCCGGATCGGCTCGGGCTATCTCGCCGACAAGATCGGAGGCATCCGCACGCTGCTGGTCGGATCGCTGGCGCAGGGCTTTGCGCTGGTGTTCTATTTGTTCTTCGACAGCCTCGCCTCGCTCTATCTCATTTCGGCGATGTTCGGCCTGTTCCAGGGCGGCATCGTGCCGAGCTACGCCATCATCGTGCGCGAGGCGATGCCGGCCAGCGAAGCCGCAACCCGCGTCGGCATCGTGATCTTTGCATCCGTGTTCGGCATGTCCTTCGGCGGCTGGGTGTCCGGCGTCATCTTCGATGCCACGGGGTCCTATGCAGCGGCATTTGCGAACGGCGTGGCCTGGAATGCGCTCAACATCGGGATCGTCGTGCTGCTGCTGATCCGGTCGCGGATGAATGCGGTCAAGGCCGGGCCGGGTTTTGCGACCTAAGCCTCGCGCCCGACTTTCAACAACGAACAGCCGGTGATCTTGTAGCTGCCGTCGCTCTGCTGCTCGAGCGTGTAGAGCGCTTCCCAGGCTTCGCCATTGGCATCGACGATGTGAACGCGCTGGGAGATTGAATGGCCTTCGCTCTTGCTGTCGCCGAATTCAAAGCTCTTGTGCCGGTAGACCGGCGCGTAGCCGTTCTGCACCATGGACATGAAGATGTCGGGCGCAGGAAAAATCTCCCTGATCGCCGGCGCGGCGTGGGAATAGGCTGCGGCTGCATCGTCACGCGCAAAGGCCTGTTCCTGGGCGCGGATGACGCCTTGCGCCGCCGAGACATCGTCGGCGCATGCCGAGACGGAGCTGAAGATAATGCTGAAAGCGACGAGCAAAGCGGCGATGCGCATGACAGGCTCCGCGTTGAAATCCCGGCGATGCTGATCCTAGCATGGCTCTAGGGAAATACGGGCGCCCTATCGCTTTCGTTTCACGGCCGGCTTCACGGGTTTGGCGGCACGCGTCTTGACGTTCGCGGCGGGCTGCACCCGCAGCCCATCGACAAACACGTCGAGCATCCGCAGTACCGAGGATTGCCAGCCGGGCTGGTCGTGCATGTAGCACATGCCGAAGAACGCGCGCAGCAAGTCCTCGGGACTGATGTCCGCGCGCATCGCGCCTGCCGCGGCTGCGCGGTCGAGAAGCGAGCCGATCGCCTTGGTTAGGCGTTCAAAGGAAAAGGCATGCAACTCCGACCCGCTCTGCACCGCGAGTGCCAAGGCTGCCACCATGCCCTTTTTTGTGGCAACGAATTCAACGCCTGAGCGCAGCCAGCGACGCAGCGCATCCACCGGGTCCTTCGCATTTTTTAACTGCTCGGCGAGCTCGCTGAGCTGTTCGACCTCGCGCCGGTACACCGCCTCGAACAAATCCTCGCGGGTCGGGAAGTGCCGATAGAGTGTACCGATGCCGACCCCGGCGCGTTTTGCGATGGCCTCCAGGCTCGCCTCCGGCCCGCCCGCGCTGAACACGGCTTTCGCAGCCTCGAGCACGCGCTCGCGATTGCGCACGGCGTCGGCGCGGGGTTTTCGAATCTGGTCGGTGTGGTCGTCCATGCCGGCAATGTAGATCACGAATTGGTTAGATTGAACCCTTGGCTGGCTGCATAGCGTTGTCCGCGCATGGGCTTTTGACCAATTCCAAATATTTTCCGGCTGCCCTTGTTAAGCGGAGGCTGCCTCCGTATCTTCGTTCATACGTTGGCTCGGATCATGTCCGGCCAGCGCATATCGACGGCGGCCACGGCGGTGGCGCGCTGCGCGATGAGCCATGTCCATATCTGATCGGAGCCTTGTATGAACCACTCCATCAGCCTCACCGTGAACGGTGCGCGGCGCGATTTCGTCCTCGACGATCCGCGCGTCACGCTGCTCGATCTCCTGCGTGAGCGCCTGCATCTCACCGGCACCAAGAAGGGATGCGACCGCGGTCAGTGCGGCGCCTGCACCATTCTCGTCGACGGCAAGCGCATCAACTCCTGCCTCGCCCTCGCCATCAGCCATGACGGCGCCGACATCCTCACCATCGAAGGCGTCGCGCGCGGCGATCAGCTTCATCCTGTCCAGGCCGCCTTCATCGCCCATGACGGCTTCCAGTGCGGCTTCTGCACGCCCGGCCAGATCATGAGCGCGATCGGCATGATGCAGGAGGCGCAGGCCGGCAACGATCCCGAACGCGTCCGTGAATGCATGAGCGGCAATCTGTGCCGCTGCGGTGCCTATGCCGGCATCGTCGATGCCGTGCTGGAGGCGCAAGCCGGCATGGACGAATCCAATCAGAGGCGCTCCGCATGAAACGGTTCGATTATGTCAGGCCCGCCACGGTCGCCGAGGCGGTAGCTGCTGCCGCGCAGCCGGGCGCGACCTATCTTGCCGCCGGCACCAATCTGCTCGATCTGATGAAGGGCGGCGTCAGCCGTCCGGATCGTCTGGTTGACGTCACGCATCTCGACGGGCTCGACGGAATCGAGACTCTCGCTGACGGGTCGTTGCGGATCGGCGCGCTCGTGAGCAACGCCGATCTCGCGCATGATGCAAGCTTCGCGAAGTCCTACCCTGCCGTCGCCGAAGCGCTCCTCTCCGGCGCGTCCGCGCAACTGCGCAATGCCGCGACCGTCGGCGGCAATCTGCTGCAGCGGACGCGTTGCGCGTATTTCTACGACACCGCCAGCCGCTGCAACAAACGCGAGGCCGGTACTGGCTGCGACGCCCGCGATGGCGAGAACCGCAGCCATGCCGTGCTCGGCTGGAGCGAGAGCTGCATCGCCACGCATCCGTCGGACTTCTGCGTGCCCCTGGTCGCGCTTGACGCCATAGTCGAGATCGAGGGCAGGAGCGGCCGTCGCGAGATCGCGCTCGAGGAGCTGCATCGCTTGCCCGGCAGTACGCCCGAGCGCGAATCGGCGCTCGAGCCCGGCGATCTCATCGTCGCGGTTCGCCTGCCAGCCGCCGCACGTGAATTTGCGGCGCATGCGCGGTACCTCAAGGTCCGCGAACGAACCTCCTACGCCTTTGCCGTCGTCTCGGCCGCCGCCGCGTTGCGGATCGAGAACGGCAGGATTGCGGAGGCGCGGCTTGCGCTCGGCGGCGTCGCCGCAAAGCCGTGGCGTGCTCGTGCCGCGGAGGACGTGCTCAGGGGCGTTGCGCCAACGGCCGATGCTTTCCAGGAAGCCGCCTGGCGCGCGCTCACCGATGCAAAGCCGTCCGGCGACAACGCCTTCAAGATCGAGCTGGCGCGCCGCATCGTCGTGCGCGCGCTGACCCTTGCCGCAGTCGGTACGCCCGCGCGCATTCCCGCGCTGCCGGCCTCACCCTTCGCTTCAACGTCTGGAGCCATCCATGCCTGAGCTCAATCTGTCCAGCGCGCCCGCCCATCTGCGTCACGGCTCGAACATCGGCCAGCCCCTGACCCGCCGCGACGGCGTCCTCAAGGTCAAGGGCCAGGCGACCTATGCCGCCGACAATCATCCGCCGGGCATGCTGTTCGCGGTGATGGCGGTTTCCACCATCGCGCGCGGCCGTGTAACCTCGCTCGATGTCGCCGCCGCAAAACGCCATCCCGGCGTCGTCGATGTCATGACGCCGGATCACAAGCCTGAGCTTGCGATCGACCCCGAAATCAAGACCAATCCGTTCGTGTTCCGGATGGAGGTGTTGCAGAGCAACGAGGTGCGCTACGCCAACCAGCCGATCGCGGTCGTGATCGCTGAAACGCTGGAGGCTGCCACCGAAGGCGCGGCGCTACTGGCGCCGCGTTATGAGACGCTGCCCCCGCTGGTCGGCCTCGATGCGGGCGAAAGCTTCGTGCCGCCGGTCGTCGGCGTCGGCAACCCCACGGAAAATCACCGCGGCGATGTCGAGGCAGCCCTCGCCTCGGCCGAGAAGCAGATCGACGCGACTTACGAGACGCCGCCGCAATATCACAATGCGATGGAGCCGCATGCGATCGTCGCCGCGTGGGAGGGCGACAGGCTCCAGGTCGACATGCCGACCCAGGGCCTGATGCTGTCGCTCGCGCGGATCGCCGAGCTGTTCGGTATCGCGCACGACAAGATCCACATCCGCAGCCCATTTCTCGGCGGCGGTTTTGGCTCCAAGGGGCTGATGTCCGGCCCGCCGACCCTCGGCATCATGGCGGCCAAGCTCGTCGGCAAGCCGGTCAAGCTCGTGCTGCGCCGTGAGCAGATGTACGGCCCGGTTGGTCACCGCGCGCCCACCCGCCAGCGCCTTCGCATCGGCACGGACGGCGAGGGACGTCTGGCCGCACTCGATCACCATGCGAGAACGGTCTCGAGCACGTTCGACGATTTCTACGAGCCCGCGGCCGATGCCTCGCACACGCTCTATGCTGCCCCTGCGATCCGCACCTCGCACGACGCCGTGCGCGTCAATACCGGCACGCCGCTGTTCATGCGCGCGCCCGGCGAGGCGACCGGTTCGATTGCGCTCGAAAGCGCGATCGACGAGATGGCGTGGGCGTGCGGCATCGATCCGCTCGCCTTCCGTCTGAAGAACTACGCCGAAGTCGAGCCGATCACGGGAAAGCCGTTCTCGTCGAAGGCGCTGCGTGCCTGCTACGAGCAGGGCGCGGCGCGTTTCGGCTGGGCGAAGCGTCCGCTCCAGCCGCGGCAGATGCGCGACGATTCCGGTCTTCTGGTCGGCTGGGGCATGGGCACCGCGACCTTCCCGGCGCTGATGTTCCAGGCCGAAGCACGCGCGGTGCTTCGCCGCGACGGCACCGGCGCGATGGAGATCGGCGCGCATGACATGGGGCAGGGCGCCTGGACTGCGCTGGCGCAGATCGCGGCCGACGAGCTCGGGCTCGATATCGACAACGTCGAGTTCAAGGCCGGCACATCAGACCTGCCCGACGCCGGCATTGCCGGCGGCTCCGCGCACACGGCGACCGCGGGTGCGGCGATCCACAGCGCCGGCGCGGCCGTGATTGCGAAGCTCGCCGATCTCGCGACCGGTGACGAGCGCTCGCCGCTATTCGGCGCCGGCAACGCCGGCGTGATCGCGCGCGATGGCAGGTTGATCCGGCGCGACGACGAGAGCCGCAGCGAGAGCTACGCCGAGATTCTCGCGCGTGCCGGCGTTGCCGAGGTCGAGGCACGCGGCACCGGCGCGCCGAACCCCGCGGCGATGGAAGAATATGCGATGCATGCCCACGGCGCGGTGTTCGCCGAGGTGAAGGTCGATCCCGAGCTTGGCCAGGTCCGCGTCACCCGCATGGTCGGCGCATTCGCGGCGGGGCGCATCGTCAATCCGCGGATGGTGCAGAGCCAGCTGTTCGGCGGCATGATCTGGGGCATGTCGTTTGCGCTGCATGAGGAGGCCATCACCGATCGCCGTAGTGGCCGCATCATGAACGCCAATCTCGGCGAGTACCACATCCCCGTGAATGCCGACGTGCCGCCGCTCGACGTGATCACGGTCGAGGAGCACGATCCGCACGTCAATGCGCTCGGCATCAAGGGCGTCGGCGAGATCGGCATCACCGGCAGCGCCGGCGCCGTCGCCAACGCGGTCTGGCACGCGACCGGCGTGCGTGTGCGTCGCTTCCCGATCAGGATCGAGGAGTTGCTGACGCAGCGTTGATGCTGCCGGCGGAGCCGCGCTTCAGAACGTCGGCGGTGTGCAGGCCGAGATCACCTCGCACGGCTTGCCGCCGACGCAGCGGAAGCGATGCGGGCGGCGGCTCTCGAAATAATAGGCATCGCCGGGATTGAGGATGCGGCGCTCGTCCTCGACCGTGACTTCGAGCTTGCCCGAGATCACGATGCCGCCTTCCTCGCCGTCATGCACCAGATGCACGCGCCCGGTGTCGCTGCCGGGCTCGTAGCGCTCTTTCAAAATCTGCAGGCTGCGGCCGAACAGATTGTCGCCTACTTGCTGATACGAGATCGGCTTTTTGCCGACCTCGGTCAGCTCTTCGGAGCGATAGAAGATCTTGCGCCGGTTCTCCGGTTCCAGCGCGAAGAACTCGGCAAGCCCCATCGGGATGCCGTCGAGGATGCGCTTGAGCGCGCCCACCGACGGGTTCATCTGGTTGGACTCGATCAGCGAAATCGTCGAATTGGTGACGCCGGCACGCTTGGCGAGCTCCCGCTGCGACAGCTTCTGGCGGGCCCGGATGAATCGCAGCCGTCCACCGATGTCGACGCTCATGCCCGGAATCCCTGTTGCAAGTGTTGCGGATCGGGCAAATATGGACCAGCAGCCCCAGTCAAATCAATGGCTTGCAGCCGGCCAGAAAAGGACTTGTTGCGGATTTGAAGCCGTGGCTCTGCTATCCGGTCAGCAAAGGAGCGTGGCCCGTGACCCTTCATCAGATTCCGAACACCATCAAGACCGACTCGTTCTGGATGCCGTTCACGGCCAACCGGCAATTCAAGAAGGCGCCGCGCCTGTTCTCCTCGGCCGAGGGCATGCACTACACCACGGTCGACGGCCGCAAGGTGATCGACGCCTCCGCCGGCCTCTGGTGCGTCAATGCTGGCCACGGCCGCAAACAGATCGCCGCCGCAGTCGAGCGCCAGCTGATGACGCTGGATTTCGCGCCGTCGTTCCAGATGGGCCACCCGCTGGCGTTCGATTTCGCCGAGCGCCTTGCCGAGATCGCGCCGAAGGGCCTCGACCGCATCTTCTTCACCAACTCCGGCTCCGAATCGGTCGACACCGCGCTGAAGATCGCGCTCGCCTATCACCGTGCCAATGGCCAGGCGAGCCGCACCCGTTTGATCGGCCGTGAGCGCGGCTATCACGGTGTCGGCTTCGGCGGCACCTCGGTCGGCGGCATGGTCGCCAACCGCCGCGCCTTCGCAACCCTGCTGCCGGGCGTCGACCACATCCGCCACACCCATGATCTCAGCCGCAACGCCTTCGCCAAGGACCAGCCCGAGCATGGCGCCGAGCTCGCCGACGATCTCGAGCGGCTGGTCGGGCTGCACGGCGCCGAGACGATCGCCGCCGTCATCGTCGAGCCGGTGCCCGGCTCGACCGCGGTGCTGCCGCCGCCGAAGGGCTATCTCAACCGCCTGCGCGAGATCTGCGACAAGCACGGTATCCTGCTGATTTTCGACGAGGTCATCACCGGCTTCGGCCGCCTCGGCACGCCCTTCGCCGCCAACTTCTTCGGCGTCACGCCTGATATGATGACGACGGCCAAGGGCATCACCAACGGCACCATTCCGTGCGGCGCGGTGTTCGCGAGCCGCAAGGTGCATGATGGCCTGATGGTCGGCCCCGAGAACGCGATGGAGCTGTTCCACGGCTACACCTATTCGGCGCATCCGACCGCCTGCGCCGCCGGCATCGCGACACTCGACATCTACAAGGACGAAGGCCTGCTCACGCGCGGTGCCTCGATTGCCGAATACTGGCGTGATGCGCTGCATTCGCTGAAGGGCCTGCCCAACGTCGTCGACATCCGCAATTGCGGCCTGATGGGCGCGGTCGAGCTGTCCCCGCGTGACGGCACGGTCGGTGCGCGCGGCTACGACGTCATGGTCGACTGCTTCAATCGCGGGCTCTACTTCCGCATGAGCGGTGATTCCTTTGCGCTGTCGCCGCCGCTGATCGTCGAGAAGAGCCATATCGACGATATCGTCTCGATCCTGGGCGATGCCATCAAGCGGGTGGCCTAATAATTGCTCTCGCCGTTGCGAGTTGTTTCCTTGCAGCGGCGAGCGTGATGCCGCGGGAGTTTGACGAAGCGTGAAAGTTCTGATCCTCGGCAGCGGTGTCATCGGTGTCACCTCTGCCTACTACCTCGCACGTGCCGGCCACGAAGTGACGGTCGTCGACCGCCAGCCCGAGCCGGCGCTGGAGACCTCTTTCGCCAATGCCGGCGAGGTCTCGCCCGGCTATTCGTCCCCCTGGGCCGGCCCGGGCGTGCCGGTGAAAGCGATCAAGTGGCTGCTGATGAAGCACGGCCCGCTGGTGATCCGGCCCAAGCTCGACCCGGTGATGTGGGTCTGGCTCCTCAAGATGCTGCGCAACTGCACCAGCGCGCGCTACGCGGTCAACAAGAGCCGGATGATCCGGATCGCGGAATACAGCCGCGACTGCCTGCGTGATCTCCGCCGCGACATCGGAATTCAATATGACGAACGTTCGCAGGGCACGCTGCAGCTGTTCCGTTATCAGGCGCAGCTGGATGGCACGGCTGAGGATATCGCGGTGCTCAAGCAGTACGGCGTGCCGTTTGAGCTGCTGAGCCGCGAGGGCTGCATCGCGGTCGAGCCGGCGCTTGGCGGCGTGAAGGAGAAGTTTGCCGGCGGACTTCGCCTGCCGCAGGACGAGACCGGCGATTGCCACATGTTCACGCAGGCATTGGCCAAGCATGCCGAGGCGCTCGGCGTGCGCTTCCTGTTCAACACCGGCATCGACCGCATCGTCACCGAGGGCGCGCGCGTCAGCGGTGTCGCGACCAGCGCCGGGATGTTGCAGGCGGATGCCCATGTTCTCGCGCTCGGAAGCTGGTCGTCGCGGCTGGTCGCGCCGCTCGGCATTTCGCTGCCGGTCTATCCGGTGAAGGGCTATTCGATCACGGTGCCGATCAAGGATGCCTCGGGCGCGCCGGAATCGACGGTGATGGACGAGAGCTACAAGGTTGCGATCACGCGCCTCGGCAATCGCATCCGCGTCGGCGGCACCGCCGAAATCTCGGGCTTTTCGAGCCAGCTCTACGACGCGCGCCGCGCCACGCTCGATCATTCGCTGACCGATCTGTTTCCGCGCGGCGGCGATCTTGCCAAGGCGACGTTCTGGAGCGGCCTGCGTCCGATGACACCGGACGGCCCGCCCGTGATCGGACCGACCCAATACGCCAATCTCCACCTCAACACCGGCCACGGCACGCTCGGCTGGACCATGTCCTGCGGTTCGGGGCGGGTGCTCGCGGACATGCTGTCGGGCAGGAAGCCGGAGGTCGATGTGAGTGCGCTGACGGTGGACCGGTATAAGCATCGGTTTGGGTGAGACTCTATCCGCCCATCGAACTCCATCACCGTCACCCGGAGGCGTGAGCTGCGCGGCGCAACGCGCCGCGCGGCGAGCCTCGAAGGGCGACGGCCCGGCTGCATCGCGGCCGTATCCTTCGAGGCTCCCCATGTGGCGCGTTGCGCCGCGCAGCTCACGCCTCAGGATGACGGGACTGAGAGCGTGCGCCCGGAAAGACGAGTGAGCTACCCCGTCCCCGTCACGCAATTCACCCACAGCACCACGGCCTTCGCATCCTGCGCCGGATTGGAAAACCGGTGCGGCCGCCTGCTCGCAAAGCGAAAACTATCACCCGTCTTCAGCGACCATGTCTCGCTGTCCACGGTCAGCAGCATCTCGCCGTCGAGCACGAGGCCGGCTTCTTCGCCGTCATGGGTGTAGAGCTCGTCGCCGGTGGAGCCGCCGGGCTCCAGATGCACCAGGAACAGGTTGAGCCGGTTGTCGGCGCTGGCCGGGCTGAGCAATTGCTTCGACACGCCGGTGCGCCAGAGCTTCAGCTCGGGCCGCTGCAGCCCGCGCGTGACGACCTGATCGGCTCCACTATCGGCGTTCGGGCCGGCGCCGAACAGCGCGGCGATGCCGACGCCGAGCACGTCGGCGAGCGTTGCCAGTACGCGCAACGACGGCGACGACAGGCCGCGCTCGATCTGGCTGAGGAAGCCGATCGACAGCTCCGAGCGCGCCGCGACCGTTTCGAGCGAGAAGTGCCTGAGGCGCCGGAGATCCCTGATGCGACGGCCGACCGCGACGTCCATTGCAGGCTCGGCCGGTTTGGTGACAGCCTTGGTCCCGGCCTTGGCCTTGGTCCTGGCCTTCGCCTTCTTCACCGGCTTTGCGCCGGCCGGTTTGCGCATTCTCTTGCCACCGCTCACGTCAAACCGCTTTCTTCATGTGCATGAAAACCGCTTGCATCGTCCGCGGAAGTGTGACCAAATTTTCATATTGGTGAAAATAGGCCGAAACGGCTTGGCCCGCAACGTCTGATCACGACATGCGCTGGCGCCGCCATCGGTGGGACCCAAAGGGGAATGCGATGAAGCGTTTTGGTCTGGCCGCGGTCGCGGCACTCGCAATTGCAGCACTGGCTCCGGCCTCCGCGCAGCAGGTGCTGAAGGTCGGCTCGACACCGACAGGGATTCCCTTCACCTTCCTCGACACCAAGACCAACACCATCCAGGGCATCATGGTCGATCTCATCACCGAGATCGGCAAGGACGCCGGCCTCAATGTGCAGATCGAGCCGATGGCGTTCTCGGCGCTGATCCCGTCGCTGACGTCGAGCAAGATCGACATCATTGCGGCTGCGATGTTCATCACCGCGCCGCGCAAGGAGGTCGTCGACTTCTCCGATCCGATCTACAGCTACGGTGAAGGTCTCGTGGTGCCGAAGGGCGACACCAAGGCCTATGCCACGCAGGACGACCTGAAGGGCGAGACGGTCGGCGCCCAGGTCGGCACCGCCTTCGTCGATGCGCTGAAGAAGTCCGGTCTGTTTGCCGACGTCAAGGCCTACGACACCATTCCGGACATCCTGCGCGACGTGAACACCGGCCGCCTCAAGGCCGGCTACGCCGACTACCCGATCCTCGCCTACAATCTGAAGCAGGGCGGCTTCCCGGAGGTTCGCCTCGTCGACGGCTACAAGCCCGTCACCGTCGGCTCGGTCGGCATCGGCGTGCGCAAGGGCGAGGCCGCGCTGCTCGGCAAGATCAATGCGTCGCTGGCGAAGCTCAAGGCCAACGGCACCATCGACAAGATTCTCGAAAAATGGGGCCAGAAGGCGCAGGGATGATTGGCAGAGGCTGATCGCTAGCGTCTGATCGATGAAGGCCGCCCGATGAAAGGCTTCTGGCACGACGCCGCCGAGTTCTTCCCGATTTTGATGAGCGGCGTCGCGCTGACAATCGTCGTCACCATCAGCTCGCTGCTGCTCTCGACGGTGCTGGGCCTGATCTGGGCGATGATGCGGGTGTCCGGCATCAAGGCGCTGTCGATGCTCAGCGCCAGCCTGATCAACGTGATCCGGGGTATCCCGATCATCGTGCTGTTGTTCTATCTCTATTTCGTGATGCCCGATCTCGGCGTCACGCTCTCGGCGTTGCAGGCCGCGATCCTCGGGCTCGGCATCGCCTATTCGGCCTATCAGGCCGAAAACTTCCGCGCGGGCATCGAGGCGATCGACAAGGGTCAGATCGAGGCGGCGCAGTCGATCGGCATGGGCTGGTGGCTGACCATGCGCCGCGTGGTGCTGCCGCAGGCCGTGCGCATCGTGCTGCCGCCCTACGGCAACGTCATGATCATGATGCTGAAGGATTCCTCGCAAGCCTCGACCATCACGGTGGCCGAGCTCGCGCTCCAGGGCAAGCTGATCGCGTCCTCGACCTTCAAGAACACCAACGTGTTCACGCTGGTGGCGCTGATGTACCTGACCATGAGCATCCCGCTGATCCTGCTGGTCCGTCACTTCGAGAAGCGGGCGGGCAAGAAATGATCGAGCTCACCGACGTCCACAAGAGCTTTGGCGAGAACGAGGTGCTCAAGGGCATCACGGCGCGCGTCGAGAAGGGCGAGGTGGTCTGCATCGTCGGCCCGTCCGGCTCCGGCAAGTCCACCATCTTGCGCTGTGTCAACGGTCTCGAAAGCTACGACCGCGGCGAGATCAGCGTCGAGGGATTGAAGGTCGACCGGGATGCGCCCTCCATCGTGAAGGTCCGCACCCAGGTCTCGATGGTGTTCCAGCGCTTCAACCTGTTTCCGCACCGCACCGTGCTGGAGAACGTCGTCGAGGGACCGCTGTTCGTGAAGAAGGAGCCGCGTGCGCAGGTGCTCGAGCGCGGCCGTGCGCTGCTTGCCCAGGTTGGCCTCGCCGAAAAGGCCGACGCGCATCCACCGCAACTCTCCGGCGGCCAGCAGCAGCGCGTCGCGATTGCGCGCGCGCTCGCGATGCAGCCCAAGGCGATCCTGTTCGACGAGCCGACCTCGGCGCTCGATCCTGAATTGGTCGGCGATGTCCTCGGCGTCATGCGCAAGCTCGCCGACGACGGCATGACCATGGTCGTCGTCACCCATGAGATGGGATTTGCCCGCGACGTCGCCGATCGTGTCCTGTTCATCGACGGCGGCGTCATCGTCGAGCAGGGGCCGGCCAAGGCGCTGCTCAATCAACCCCAGCATCCGCGTACGCAGGACTTCTTGCGGCGCGTGCTGCATCCGCTCTGACCGGCTTCGCCATGACGACGCGCCTGCCTCTGCCGCCCTCGCTCTATGCCGACACCCCCGTGGCGCCGGTTGCTGCGCCGCCGCTCGATGTCGACAAGACCGTCTCCGTCGCGATCGTCGGCGGCGGCTACACCGGCCTGTCCACCGCGTTGCATCTGGCGGAGCAAGGTGTCGAGGCGCTGGTGCTGGAGGCGCAGGAGCCGGGCTGGGGTGCGTCGGGTAACAATGGCGGCCACACCAATCCCGGCTTGAAGCACGATCCTGATAAGATCGAGGCCGATTTCGGCACCGAACTCGGTCGCCGCATGATCGACTTCTCCTACGGCACGACGAACTTCACCCACGAGCTGATCCGCCGCTACCAGATCCCCTGCGAAGCACGGCAGAACGGCACGCTGCGCGCGGCCTACAACGAGACCAGCGCCGCCGCGATCGAAAGAACCGCGCAGCAATGCATCCGCCGCGGCATGCCGGTGACATATCTGAACCGCGAGCAGGTGCGCGAGATGACCGGCACGGACCGCTACATCGGCGCCATGCTGGACACGCGCGGCGGCGACCTGCATCCCCTCAACTACGCTCGCGGCCTCGCGCGTGCCGTGATCTCGGCGGGTGCGAAGGTCCATGGTGAAACTCCGGCGCTGTCGCTGCGTCGCGACGGCAGCCGCTGGCGCATCGAGACGCCGCGCGCAGTGGTGCATGCCGACAAGGTGCTGCTCGCCACCAACGGCTTCACCGATGATCTCTGGCCGGCGCTCCGCCGCACCATCGTGCCGGTCTTCTCCTCGATCGCCGCGACCGCGCCGCTCTCGGACGACGTCGCCCGTTCGATCATGCCGACGCGGCCGGTGCTCTACGAGAGCGGCCACATCACCGTCTATTACCGCATCGATCAGCAGAACCGCCTCTTGATGGGTGGCCGCGGCCCGATGCGCTGGATCAGCTCGCCGCAGGATGTCGCCTATCTCATGCGCTACGCGGAGCGGCTGTGGCCGCAGCTCAAGGGCGTTTCCTGGACGCATGGCTGGAACAGCCGGCTCGCCATCACCAAGGATCATTATCCGCATGTGCACGAGCCAGCGGAGAACGTTCTGATCTCGCTCGGCTGCAACGGCCGCGGCGTCGCGCTTTCGACCGCGATGGGCGCGCAGCTCGCGCGCCGGCTAATCGGCGGTCCGAAACAGGAGATCGACATGCCCGTCACGGGAATCAAACCGATCCCGATGCATGTATTCTGGCCGGTGGGCGTGACCACTGCCGTGATCGCCGGCCGGGTACGCGACCGGCTCGGCATATGAGAAGACGTCGCCCCGTCACGGAGCGACGCCCTGTACGATTCGCAGAGGGGATTTCAGCAGCGACCTTGCTTCCACAGGCCGGGCGGGCACCCGTGACCGCGCCAGCCGACCTTGCGTCCGTGGTACCATCCCGGCGGCGTGCCATGGTGATGATGGCCCATCGCGTGGCCGTGTCCGTGGCCATGACCGTGTCCATGCCCGTGGCCGCCCTTGGCGAGCGCGGGATTGGCAAAAGTGAGGCCGGCAGCAACGATCAGCGACGCGGCGAGCGCAAGTTTCTTCATCATGTCCTCCAGTGGGGCGAGCGCATTTGTCCGTTCAACGAACGAACCGTGCGCACGTAAGTTCCCTGCAAATGCGGGGGAGTCGTGACGCTCGCCTGGATACGCATTGGCGCATTGGCTCAACGCGCGCTGGCCATTGTCCGCGTCGTTGTCGCGGACGCGCGTTTTGTCTGGTGGATTCAGCCTTCCGCCACCGCGTCGGCCCAAGGTTGAAAAATCTCGACCGCACCCGAATTCGTATCACCTACGCGCATCACCACGCTCGGGCAGGCGAATTTCTGCGGCACGGACTGTACCCGCGCTTCCTCGTAGTCGAAGCGTGCGGCGAGCGACTTGCGCGTATCCGCCGGCAGGCGCGAGTCGCCGATCACGGTCGCGCCTTCGCTGGCGTCGATGCGCGGCTGGTGGATGGCGGTATCGAGGTTCATGCCGAAATCCATTGCAAAGGACACGAGCTGTATCACCGACGGCAGGATGCGCCGGCCGCCGGAGGCGCCGACCGCGAGCCGCCTGCCATCCGTGGTTTCGGCGATGACGGGCGTGTAGTTGGTGAGGCAGCGCTTGCCTGCTGCGAGCGAGTTGGTGATGCCTGGCGTCGGATCGAACCACATGATGCCGTTGTTCATCGCGATGCCGGTGTGCGGCGTCACATATTTCGAGCCGAATGACGAGAGCAGCGTCTGCGTCACCGCGGCCATGTTGCCGTGGCGGTCGACGACGGAGAAATGCGTGGTGCAGGCCGGCGCCAGATATTCGGCGCCGAGCGAGCGCTTGCCGTCGGCGTCGCCCATGTCCTCGAGTCGCTCGCGATAGGCCGATTGCAGGGCCAGCGCATATTCGCCGTAGGCGGCCGCATCGGGCGTGCCCGCCGGCTTCAGATTCTGCTGCAACAGGCGGAGCGCATGTGCCAACGTCGGCCCGGCCGTGAGCTCCGGCGTCGCAAACACCTTGCCGCCGCGATAGGGGATCGCCAGCGGCTCGCGCAGGTGTGCGCGGAAGGCAACGAGATCTTCCACCGACAGCGAACCGCCATCGGCCTTGATGTCGGACGCGATGCTCTTGGCGAGATCGCCCTGGTAGAAATCGCGCGGACCGGCTGCGGCGAGATGCGACAGCGTCGCCTTCAGATTGTCCAGCGGCAGCCGCGTCTCGGATTTGATGCCCCACGGCGCGCTCGGCGGCAGGCCGTCCTTCAGGAACGTCGCCGCGCTTCCCGGATAGCGCCGAAGATCGGCCGCCGACGCCGCGATCGTCAGCGTCGTCCACCAATCGACCAGCAGGCCTTCGCCGGCGAGGGCGACGGCCGGCGCGACCAGGTCTTTCCACGGCAGCTTGGCATGGCGGCGATGCGCCTCCTCCATGCCGGCGACGACGCCTGGCACGGCGACCGAACCGGGGCCGTGGATGTTGCGGTCGTCCTTTACCCGCTGCCAGGGAAACAGATCGGAGGCCGCTCCCTCGCCGCTGAGCGGATAGTCGGCGGCGCGCAGGTTTTGCGGCGCGCACATGCCGTAGTCGATCACCTCGTAGCGATTGTCCTTGGCGCGATAGAGCACCATGGCGCCGCCGCCGCCGATGCCGCTGTTCCAGGGCTCCAGCACGTTCAGCGCAAAAGTGGTCGCGACGATCGCATCCACGCAGTCGCCACCCGCCGCCAGCACTTGCGCCCCCACTTCGGCTGCCCGCCGTGATTGCGAGGCAACGATACCGCCCTTGGATGTGACGGCGGATTTGCGGACCGTTTGGTTGAGGCTGAACTGATGAGGCATGATCTCGTCTTGCGTCTTGTCGTCGGTTGTCTTGGTTGGCGAAGCGTGCGGACAATGGCACATTGCGGCAAACGAGAACAATCCAAAGGGGGACGCGACATGGCAGGTGTGAAACAGGCGCGGGATGGCGCCGTCGGGATCTTGACGCTCGACGAGCCGGCGAGCCTGAACGCGATGACGCCGGACCTGCTCGGCGCGCTCGCCGCCGCCATCGCCGAGATGACGCGGAACGAGGACATCCGCGCCCTGATCCTCACTGGCGCCGGGCGCGGTTTTTGCTCAGGACAGAATTTGAAGGCATCCGAAGCACTGGGTGAAGACATCGCCGCCGGAGTCATGCGCTTCTATTGGCCTGCCTTCAGGGCGCTACGCGAATGCCGTGTGCCTGTCGTCATGGCCGTCAATGGTGTCGCGGCAGGTGGCGGCTTCAGTCTCGCGATGGCCGGCGACATCATTGTCGCGGCGCGGTCGGCGAGCTTCATCCAGGTGTTCAGCCGCATCGCGCTGGTGCCCGATCTCGGCTCGACCTGGCTGTTGCCGCGACTGGTCGGCCGGCAGCGCGCGCTCGAGCTGATGCTGCTGAACGAGCCGCTGACGGCCGAACGTGCGCAGGAGATTGGCCTGGTGCGGCAAGTTGTCGACGATTCGAAGCTGATGGACGAGGCGCTGGCCCTGGCACGTCGCCTCGCGGACGGGCCGACGCGCGCTTTGGTCGCAACCCGCGCGCTGGTCGAGGAGAGCGAGCATGCGACCTACGAGGCGCAGTTCCGACGCGAGATCGAGCTTCAGGCCACGATCCGCAGGAGCGCCGATGCCATCGAAGGCCGCAAGGCCTTCGTCGAGAAGCGTAAGGCGAGATTTACGGGGAAATAAGGTGGGGAGTGTTCCCCTGCACTCGTCATGCCCGGGCCTGACCCGGCATCCACGTCTTTGCGTCCTCAGAACGTGGATGGCCGGGACAAGCCCGGCCATGACGACGAAGAGACAGAGATCAGCTGGAAAGCGGCGAAGCCGCTGCGCTCAGAGCCTGCGGTCCAGCCGGCTGGCATGATATTTGGCGTGCCATTTCGGGCCAGGCCCGCGCATGTAGTGAAGCTCGGGGCGGTAGGGGTTGCCCGCGATTCGGATCAGCGTCTGCCATTTGGTGGCGACGAAGGTCAGGGGCTGGCGGAGCAGGCTCAGTGAAGCGAGCAACATGGCCTCACCTCAATGCGGCTTGCCGAGCATGGCGGTGAAGGGAAGATCAAAGATCTCCTCGCCGTCAGAACCGCTGACATGGATCACCCAGTCGCGCCAGTCTTCGGCACCCGGAGTCTGGATCATCGAGTTCATGATCTGGGCGGCACGGTCGCGCGCCTCGGTCAGGCTGGCCACTGCGGTGCCGCTGCGATCGATCAGCGTGCCGTCGGCGTTGGAGCAGTGAAAGTAAACCTGGACCATATGCGTCTCCTGTTGGGAGCGATTGGGATGGCAAACCGATACCACCCGAAGCCTTCGCGAAACATTCGGGCCGAGCCCGGTAAGGGAATCTACGGAGATTGGTCGGCACGAAGGTCGTTACAGGTTTAATCACAGGCGGGTGATGACCAGCTGGACGACGCTGAGGCGGCATGGAACAAGTTGCGCGGAAGGTCGGGGACCACCGTGAACCAGTTCACATTCGGGAGCGAACGCTGGAATCTGCGCTTGTTCGCAGCGGTCACCGCTACAGCGCTGCTTGGCGTCGCCCCGGCCTCGTCCGAGCCGGTCAGGAAGAGCGGCTATGCCATCGGCGCGGACACCTGCGGCAGTGGCGATCTCGCTTTTCCCAGAATCCAGATCGACATGAGGGCGGGATTTTGCGCTGGTCTCGTCGCCAGCGAAGAGGATCGTCTCAAATTTCCCCGTTCGATCGTCCAGGTGCCGGGCCGTGACCTGTTCGTGGTCGCCGACATGGGCGGCTGGGGCCACACCGATGGACGGCTGCTGCAGCTCGATCCGCGCGCGCCCCAGGGACAGCGACTCAAGGAGCTGCTGACGGGTGTTGAGTACCCGTTCGGCCTCGTGATCGGCCCGGACAGGAAGCTCTATGCCTCGAGCGCGGAGACGATCTTCCGGTTCGATCCGCTCGCCGAGAATCCACGGAGCACGGTCGAGACCATCATCCGCCATATGCCGGGCCGCCGGATCACATTGCCTGACGGCACCAGGCTCGACGAGAGCGCGCATCCGCTCAAGCAGTTTGTGTTCGACAGGAACGGGCGGCTGTTCGTCAATGTCGGCTCGCACAGCGACGACTGCATCACGCCGGCGCCGATCACCAGACCTTGCGCGGCGGCCGAGGGTGCGTCCGCGATGGCGTCGATCTGGCTGTTCACGCCGCCCGCAGGCGGCGTCTTCCCGGCGCTGAAGCCTGGTGATCGCGATCCGCCGCACACCGTCTATGCGCGCGGCCTGCGCAACTCGATGGCGCTGGCGCTGCATCCGAATTTTCCCGATGCTGGCTACGCCTTCCTGCAAGGCGAGAACAGCCGCGACCTGCCCGACATCTTCAAGCCGAACGAGGAGATCAACGCGATCGAGCAGGGCAGCCATTATGGCTGGCCCTATTGCTACGACCTGTCGACGCCGAGCCCCGAATTCAGGCTCGTGCTGCAATCCGGGGTCTACAAGTCGCTCTGCACGGCCAATGCGCTCTACAAGCCGCCGTTCTCGCTGCTGCCGCCACATGGCGCGCCGCTCGCGATGCTCTATTATCACGGCGCGAAATTCCCGGAGTTGGAAGGCAAGCTGCTGGTCGGCCTGCACGGCTACCGTCCGACCGGCAGCCGCGTCCTCGTCTATGACGTCGACGACCACGGCTTCCCGAAGCCCGCACCGGCGCCGGTGCGTTACCGCGTCAGTTGCGCGGCCGACCCGACCCACAGCTTTCAGACCGAGGCCGGCGACGTCGCCGCCGCGCCATTCGACGAACTGATCGCAGGCTGGCATCGCGTCAACGGTGCGCGGCCGCAAGGCGCGCCGGTCGGCATGACGATCGCCGAGGACGGCGCGATCTGGCTGGTCGAGGACAAGAACCAGACCGTGATCCGCATCGACCGCGCCGTGGGCGATGCCCCGGAGCCGCTGCCTTGCGACACGCGCAGCCAGGCGATGATCGACCAGCTCGCGGCCTTCGTTGCGCGCGACGCGCAGAACCGCGTCCGGCTCAGCACGCTGCGCAAGGGCCTCGTCGAGAAGCATTGCGTCGGCTGCCATTCGGATTTCGGCCTGAAGGCGGGACAATCGGACGCGGAGAAGGACAGCACGGTGCTCCGATTCATGCTGTCGCAGGACGGCTGGATCTATCCCGGGGACCCCGATGCCGGCAGGCTGCGCACGCGCCTTCGCGGTCTCGGTGCGGAAAAGCTGATGCCGCCGGGCGGCGAGAGCCTGCCCAGGACCGAGCCTGGCTACACGGGCCTGCTCGATACCGCCGACCTGCTCGTTGCGAAAATGGTTCCCGGAACGCGGATGCGGATCAAGTCCGGCCCGCCACAGCGCAAGTTCTTCAGCAAAACCAACAAGGAATGCGGCGAAATACCGGCCGCCAAGGTCGTCGTCGTCGTGACACAAAGGAGCGCTGTAGACAAATCCGGCTTCAGCCGCTTCTTCCGGCCGGCCGATCCCTATCTGAATGGCGAGTGCAGCGACGGCGATGGCTATTACATCCGGCAGGAATTTCTGGTGCCTGTGCAGTAGCGTCCTTCTCGTCATCGCGACGTCGGCCCAGGCGGAAACCAGGCTGTTCGAAAGCGTGCAGGTGACGCCTTCAGGCGAATACACCTTCGGCATCGAGGGGCCGGCCGCCGATCTCGACGGCAATCTCTTCGTCGTCAACCTCGGCAAGCCCGGCACGATCGGCAAGCTGCCTGTCGGCGGTGCCGCGTCGGAGCCATTCACCACCCTACCCGAGGGAAGCGTCGGCAATGCCATCCGCTTCGATCGCAACGGCACCATGTTCATCGCCGACTACAAGAAGCACAATGTCTTCGCGATCCCGAAGGGCGCGACCGAGCCCGCCGTCTGGTTTCATTCCGACGAAATGAATCAGCCCAACGACATCACGATTGCGCGCGACGGCACGATCTATGCGAGCGATCCGAACTGGAAGGGCCGGGAAGGCCACATCTGGCGCATCGCGAAGACGGCGGACGGATCGGTGCAGGGGCAGGTCATGGCGGCGCCGCGCGCGATGGGCACCACCAACGGCATCGATCTCAGCCCTGACGGCAAGACGCTCTATGTCGGCGAATCCAGCAGCGGTCAGGTCTGGTCCTACACGATCAGCGGCAACGAGCTCACCGAGGCAAAGCTGGTGAAGTCGTTTCAGCCCGACACTGTCGACGGACTGCGCACCGACGTTACCGGCCGTCTCTATGTCGCGCGCATTCTCAAGGGCACGATCGCGCTGATGAAGCCCAATGGCGCGGTCGAGCGCGAGATTGCGCTCAGGGCGAAGGAGCCGACCAATCTTGCCTTCGGCGGCAGCGACGGCAAGACCGTCTTCGTTACCCAGCGCCAGGGCGGCTTCGTCGAATCCTTTCGCACCGACCAGCAGGGCCGCGAGCACTGCCTCCAGCGCGGTCGGTGCTGAGCATCAGAGCCGATCTGCTTCCTGCGCAGAACGCCATGGCAGAGGCGGCATTCTTCTTGCTTGCATCTGGCCGCTGCAGCGATCAAGACATCTGTGGCACTTTCAAAGCGACCACGGAGTGTTTGAGTGAAAGCCGTCCATACCGAACTGCACCGCAGCCACGATCCGCAATTCTTCCTGGTGCGCGGTGTCGTCAAGCGCACCACCGAGCAGCCCGAGCGCGCCGACCGCCTGCTCAAGGGGCTCAAGGACGGCAAGCATCATCTGGTCGAGCCGACCACATTCGGGCAGGGGCCCCGCGCGCGCATTCACAGCCCGGAATATCTTTCGTTCCTGAGCGAGGCCTGGGACGCCTGGACCGCGCTCGGCGATTCCGGCCCGGAGATGATCGGCAACATTCATCCCGTACGTCATGCCGCGACCTATCCCACCCACATCACCGGCAAGCTCGGCTGGCACACCGCCGATACCGCGGCGCCGATCGGCCCCGGCACCTGGGCCGCGGCTTGCGCGGCGACCGACGTTGCGGTCACCGCCGCGCAGATGGTGATGGACGGCGAGGACGCGACCTACGCGCTCTGCCGTCCGCCCGGCCATCACGCCTATCGCGACATGGCCGGCGGCTTCTGCTTCCTCAACAACAGCGCGATCGCGGCCGCACATCTGCGGCAGAGGCACGAGCGGGTCGTGATCCTCGACGTCGACGTTCATCACGGTAACGGCACGCAAGGCATTTTCTACGCGCAGCCAGACGTCTACACGGTGTCGATCCACGCCGATCCCGTCGCGTATTATCCTTACGTGTGGGGCTATGCCCATGAGCGCGGCGAAGGCCCCGGCCTCGGCACCAATCTCAACATCCCGCTGCCCATCGGCACCGGCGATGACGGCTACATGCAGGCGATGGACATCGCGCGCAAGGCGATCGAATCCTTCGCGCCCGGCGCCCTCGTCATCGCGCTCGGCCTGGATGCCTCCGAGCACGATCCGCTGAAGGGGTTGGCCGTGACCACACCCGGCTTCCGCCGCATCGGCCAGGCCATCGCCAAGATGGGTCTGCCGACCGTGTTCGTACAGGAGGGTGGTTATCTCTCGGATATCCTGGGAGCCAACCTGACCTCGGTGCTGGCGGGGTTTGAAGAGGCGCGGTGAAGGAATACGAATTCGATTTCGTGTGAGGTCGTCATGCCCGGGCTTGTCCCGCCTGCGCGGCCGAAGCCGCTTCGGCGAGGCGAAGGCCCGGGCATCCACGTTCTTGGTACCGGGTGGCGGCCGGGACAATCCCGGCCATGACGACGAGAGAAGAAATCTAGAACATCCCGCTCGCCGCGAGCGCCTTGCAGACGTGCTGCATCTCGGTCTCGTCCGCCGCCATGTCGAGCATAACAGTGGTCAGGCCCTTCGCCGCAAAATCCTTCAGCTTCGCGCCGATCTCGTCGTAGCTGCCGACGAGGTAGGGGCAATCGGCCTGGAAGGTCAGGAACGGCAATAGCCAATAGCCGTTCTCCGCCAGCTCGCCGCTCTGGCCCTCGTAGAGCCGCCGCTTCCACACGGAATCGCTGTTCTCCACCGTGAGCGCGAGCAGCTCGCGATCATCGGCATTATCGCGAAAGCGCGCCCGTGCCGCCTGCCGCGCCTCCTCGCGCCCCTCGCGCGCGAAAATGCCGAAATTCATCCCTGATGCCTCGAGTCCGCGATCGAGATCGGGCGGCAGCATCTGCATCTTGATGCAGCCGGTTTCTTTCGCCACACGCTGCGCCGCGTCCGACTGGCCCGCGACCAGGAATTCCGGCATCGGCTCCGCCGGCAGACGCGGACGCAGTTGCAGATTGCTCGCGCGGTAGAACCGGCCCTCGAAATTCACCGGGCGGGGGCTTTCCAGCAGCTGGCGCATCAGCCCCACGAATTCGCCCAGACGGATATAGCGGTCGGCATGCGACTGATCGTCGCCCAGCCCCTGCAAGTCGCTGAGCGGGGTCCCCGTGATCATGTTGAGATAGACGTTGCGGCCATGAAGCTGCGCAAAGGACGAGACGAATTTCGCCGCCGTGAACGGGTGCATGTAGACCGGATTGACCGCGATCAGCGGCGAAGATCGCGTCGTCGCTGCCATGATGTGCTGGGCCATCGCCCAGGGCTCGACGAACACGTCGTTGCCTTCGAACAGCAATATGCCTTCGAAGCCGTTGCGGTCGGCGAAGTGCGACTCGCATCAACTCGCCGACATATTTCTTGGGATCGCGGTTGCGTGAGATCGCGGGAAAGACGCGCAGCCGCGCCGGCGTCATTCAGCCGCTTCCTGGAGCGGCCAGGCGTTGCGGGTGATGGGAAGGCCGCCGGTCGCGCGGGAGCCGTCGGCAATCGCCAGGCGATGCGAGGGCGAGGGCGAGCACAGCGAGAAGCGCCATCCATGCGGATCGTCGGCGATATCGGGTTTGAAGCTGATCTCGATGGCCTCCCGCGACACCTGCATCGCGAAGGCGTCGAGCGGCAAATTGAGTCCGAAACCCCTGGCCTTCAGATAGGCCTCCTTGAGCGTCCAGTAGTCGAAGAAGCGCTCGATTGCGGCCGGCTCCGGCAGTTCACGCAGCGTTTCGACCTCCTCCGGTGCGAAGAAGCGAAGCGCGGTGGACAGTGGCGCGCCGCGCCGTGACACGGTTTCGACGTCGACGCCGACGGTCTCATGCGCTGACACGACGCAGGCAACGCAACCGTCTGCATGGGACAGGCTGAAATGGAGCGGGGTGGAGGTTGTGGGCGCTGCGACAAACGGTCGCCCATAACGGCCGGCCGCAAAGGACCAATCGGAAGGCCCGACATCGGGTGCGACCCGCGACAGCGCCAGGCGGAGCATCGCATGCGCGAAAATATACTGCCGCCGATGCCGCTCGAACATGAAGCGATCGGCGCGGAGTCGTTCGTCGACCGAGAGGACCCGTCGGCACGCATCGAGCGCGCCCGGCGCGTCAATGGTCTCGATCAGTCCGACAAACAGTTCAATTCTGTCGTCTTCCATCAATTAGGCCCATGACGTCGAATGGAGGCAAGCCCCCTATCCGACGGAAGAAATAACTGAGCAAGAATCTACTGAGCGGACCGCTTCTAACGGTCCACCCGGGCAATTTCTTGTCGATTTGCAGGCCGGTTTACAGGCGCAAGCTTGTGCGAGACCCCAGCCCGACGAGCGAGCGGCCCATATCCGAAAAAGTGAAGCCTGAAGATTCGTGCGGCGTCCCGGCCGACGAGCTTACTTTTTCTTCTTCTTGGCTTTCTTTGATCCGCCCAGCACCGAAAGGCTGGCGTCGACATCCTTGAGCGCGGACTGGAGCTTCTTCTTCTCGGCGCCCAGCAGCTTTTGCAGGGCCTTGCGGTCCTTGTCGCTCAACGTGGTGCCCTTGGTAAATTTAATGAAACCCATAACACTCCCCCCGGTTGAAAATAATCGTCCAACTCAAAACGCGGGAATAATGTTGCGCGCTGGCGTGAAATAATCAAGATGCAACTTGGTCATTCACAGCTCTGGCGAGTGAATCCGTATTCGTCCGGTGCGAAGGTAGACCAGTCAGGCCGCTCGCCTATCGAGCAATCGGCCGAGCGGCGTGTTGGGCTGGGCGACAGCGGACCGCAGCAGCGCGACGAGATCCTCCATCCACTGGCTGACCGTACCACCATCGAGCAGCTCGCTCTTGTAATTGCATGAGCCGGTGATTCCGGTCGGCCGCTCCTTGAGCATCAGCGACAGCCAGGTCTGGTCGATCGGCAGCACCGGCTGGCCTTCGCGCGCGACGTTGCCGATCGATTGCGCCGTGATCTCCGGCAGATCGAGCGGCTGGCGCAGCGGATTTTGCAGCGTGAAATAGACCTGGAGCAGCGAGGCCGGATCGATTCCCTCCTGCTCCAGATGGTCGGCCAGGATGTTGAACGGCAGCTCCTGCCGCGCATGGGCCTCAAGCACGCTCCGGCGCACCCGGGCCAGGGCTGCCGCGAACGACAGGTCCGGCGTGAGTCGAGTGCGGACGATCACCGTGTTCTCGAACGGACCGACGATCCGGTCGGTGTCCGGCTGGCCGCGGTTGGCCATGGCGGTCGCAACCGCCATGTCGCTGCGGCCGGTCTGCGCCAGCAGCAGGGCCTTCAGGCCGGTGAGAAGGCACATGAACAGCGTGGCGTTGTGCCGGGCGGCAAACGCCGTGAGCCGGCCGATCAACTCGCGCTCGAGACTGACGGGGTGATGCCCGGTCGACGCGCCGGGGCTTGCTTCGCCATCGAAGACGGGGGCGGCGCCGCGCAAATTCTCGGTCCACTCGGCGGCCTGGCGGCGGGCGACGTCGGTCCCGCACCACCAGCGTTGCCAGCGGGCGACATCCGAAAAGGCGAGCGGCAGTTTCGGCAGCGGCACGGACGGCTGCCCGGCCAGCGCGGCGTAGCGGTTGGACAGCTCCTCGAACAGCACGCCAATCGACCAGCCGTCGGCGATGGCGTGATGAAGCGTCAGCAGCAGCACATGATCGTCGGCATGGAGCCGCAGCAGCCGCGCCCGCAACAGCGGCGGCCGCGCGGTGTCGAACGGGGTGTAGGTTTCCTGCTCGATCAGGAGACCGATCTTCCTGGTTTCCAGGGCCTTGCGCCGCTTGTTGCTGTGCGGTTGCCCGTCACCGATGATTTCGACGGTGAGGACGGGTCCGAGCTCGCTGGGTGCGGCAATGCGGCTGACGGGCTCCTCGCCGCTCCAGCCGAACCCGGTGCGCAGCGATTCGTGACGCCGCACGATATCGCCGAACGCCTGCGCGAGGCTGGCCGGATCGAGCGGGCCCCGGAGACGGAAGGCAAAGGGCAGGTTGAACAGCGGCAGGCGCGGCAGGTTCTGCTCGATCCGTATCATCTGGTCCTGCGCGATCGAGAGCGTGGGAGGGCCGCGTTCACCGAGCCTTGTTCCAGCCAGCATTGGCACGCCTGCGGCGGGCTTGTGCGGCTTCGCCGCCAGGGTCTCGTCGACCCGGCGGGCGAGCTCTTCGATCGTCGGTGCTTCGAAGATGGTCTTGATCGGCAGCGACACGCCGAGCGCACGGGCGACGCGCGCCATCGCCTGGCCCGCTAGCAGCGAATGACCACCGAGATCGAAGAAATTGTCGGTGACGCCGAGGCTCTCGACCTTCAGTAGGTCGATCCAGATGTCCGAGAGCACTTTTTCGGTGAAGCGCCGTGCCGGCACGGCGGCGTCCGGTCCGGAGACTTCCTGCGGCGCGGACGCGAGCAGCGCCGACCGGTCGATCTTGCCATGGGCGTTGAGCGGCACCTGATCCAGGAACAGGAATGCGGACGGGATGGCGTGGTTCGGCAACCGGCTCTTCAGGAATTCGCGCAGCTCGCTGGCGCTGCTCCGGCTGCCGGACCTTGCGACGATGTGGGCGATCAGCCTGACGTCGCCGCTCGCCTCGCGGCGCGGCTCGACGATGCCGGCGCGCACGCCCGGATGGTCGGCAAGGGCGTTCTCGATCTCCTTGAGCTCGATACGATAGCCGCGGACCTTGACCTGGTGGTCGGCACGGCCGAGGCATTCGATGGTGCCGTCCGCGCGGCGGCGGGCAAGGTCGCCGGTCCGGTACAGCATCCTGCCTTGCCGGCGCGAGAACGGATCGGGGATGAAGCGCTGCCGGCTTTGCGCGGGATCGTTGACATAACCGCGCCCAACGCCGGCGCCGCCGATGCAGAGCTCGCCGGTCACGCCGACCGGCTGCGGTTGAAGATTTTGATCGAGCACATAGAGCTGCGTGTTCGGCAGCGGCGCACCGACCGGGACGTTGCTTGTCGCCGCCGCCGCCGCATTGGTCAGGCGATGCAGCGAGACGTCGTCCGAACATTCCGAGGCGCCGTAGGCGTTGATCAGCGGCACCTTCGGGCAGCGGGCGAACCAGGCGCGGCAGAGATCGACCGGCAGCGGCTCGCCGGTCGAGATCAGGAGGCGCAACCTGGCAAAGGCGCGCTGGAGCTCCGCCTCGTCCATGCGATCGAGGATCACGCGGAGCAACGACGGCACGATCTCCAGCACCGTAATGCCTTGGCGCTCGATCTCCCGCGCGAGCAGGATCGGGTCCTGCACGATCGCGTTGGCGCAGATATGGACACGCGCGCCGACCATGGGTCCCGCGAGGAATTGCCAGACCGAGATGACAAAGCTCTGCGGCGCTGTCTGCGCGATCACGTCCCTGGGCGAGAGGCCGAGCTCGGAGATGAGCGATCCCAGATGGTTCGACAATCCGCGTTGCTCGATCATGACGCCTTTCGGCGCACCCGACGAGCCGGACGTATAGATGAGATAGGCAAGGCCCGAGGCTGCGCGCCGCGCGGCGCGAGCCGGCCTGGTCGCTCCTGGCGTGAGCGCGTCGTCGAGCTCGGCGACATGGATGCGTTCGACCAGCGGTTCGAGCAGCGCCTCGACCATGGCGGACTGCGCGCGGCCGGTCAGCAGCATGCGCGCGCAGCTCGATCCGAGGATGGTCGCTAGGCGCGCCGGCGGCTGGTCGGGATCGAGATTGAGGAAGGCAGCGCCCACCCGCTGCACGGCGATCATCGCGGCGAGCAGGTCGGGTCCGCGGTCCGCGAGCAACGCGACCACGCTCTCGGCGCCGATGCCTTCGCTGGCGAGCCAGCGCGCGGCCGCCTCGCTGCGGCGGGCCAGCTCGCGATAGGTCAGGGAGGTACGGCCGTCGGACACCGCAATCGCGTTTGGTGTCCTTTTGGCCTGGCGGTCGAACCGTTCATTGAGGTTGCCGCGCGTGCTGAAATCGGCCGGCGCGCCCTGGCCTTCAGCCAGCAATTGGCGGCGCTCGGCTTCTGTCAGCAGCGGCAAGCGCGAGATGGGCTGCTCCGGATTGGCGATGACGGCCTTGAACAGCGTCTTGAACTGGGCGGCCATGCCCTCGATCGTCGCCGCGTCGAACAGATCGGTGGCGTATTCGAAGAATCCGGTGAATCGGCCGTCGGCCTCGACCAGTTCGAGCGTGATGTCGAAGCGCGCCACTTTCGGGTCGACCTCCAGCCGGCGCGTCGACAGCCCGGGGAAGCGTGCGGCCTCGATCGAGGCGTTCTGGAGGATGAACATGATGCGGAACAGCGGATTGCCGTCCGTCCTTCGCGCGACCTGGAGCGCGCGCAGCACCTCCTCGATCGGGAGGTCCTGATTGCGATACGCATCCAGCGTGACCTGCCGCACCCGCCGCAACAATTCGCCAAAACCCGGGTCGCCGCCAAAATGATTACGCAGGATCAGGGTATTGGCGAAAAGGCCGATCAGGCGTTCGCTCTCGATCTGGTTGCGGTTGGCGATCAGCAATCCCGTCGCGACATCCTCATGTCCGGTGTAGCGGAACAGCAGGCACTGGAACGCGGCGAGCAGCGTCATGAAGGGCGTGACGCTCTGGTCCTGGCTCAGCGCGCGCAAATCGGCCGAAAGCGTTTTGGAGAATTCGATATAGTGCCGGGCGCCATGACCGCTCCAGATCTCCGGCCGTGGCCGGTCGGTCCGCAGCGGCAGCGTGGTGACGCCGTCGAGCTGGGTTTTCCAGTAATCGAGCTGCTCCTTCGCCGCCGGCGTCTGCGCCCAGCTCTGCTGCCACAGCGCAAAGTCGCGATATTGGAAGGTGGGCGGCGGCAGCGTCGCCGCGCTTGTCTTGCGCGCGGCTGCATAATGGGCGGCAAGCTCCTCCCAGAACAGCCGCTGCGACCAGCCGTCGGTGACGAGGTGATGAACGTTGACGACCAGCGCGTGGCTGGACTTGTCGAACGACAGCAGCGTGACCTTCAGCGGCGCCTCGCGCGCCAGATCGAACGGATATTGCGCGAGCTCGAACGCCTTGCGCCGGATCATTGCGGTCCGCTCGTCCGCGGCGCGGGGCTTGAGCTTGATCCGCTCGAGCCGCGGCGGCGATTGCAGCACGAGCTGCGCCGGCTCGCCCTGTCGTTCGATGAAGACCGAGCGCAGCGCCTCATGGCGCGCGCAGATCGGAGCGAGGCTCGCAGAAAGCGCGGAGACGTCGACCAGGCCCTTGAGAATGGCGACCTCGACGACGTTGTAATTGTAGCGGGTCGGATCGAGCCGCGAGAGCACATACATCCGCTGCTGCTGGAACGACAGCGGCGCGTCTGCCGCCGCCGCGGTGCGCCATGCCGGCAGCATCGTTTCGCGACCGGCCGCGGCGCTCTCGACCCGGGCCGCAAGCGCGGCGACCGTGGCACTATCAAAGATGTCCTCGAACGAGAAGTCGACATTGAAGTGTTCGCGCAGGCGCGAGCGCATCTGCGTCGCGGCGAGCGAGTCCGCGCCGAGTGCGAAGACGTCCTGGTCGATGCCGACACGAGGCAGCTCCAGCAGGCCGGCCCAGATCTCCGCAAGCTGGGTCTCCAGCACATTGCGCGGGAGCTGCGCCTGCTCGCCATCCTCCGCCGTTGCGATCAGATCGGCCAGCGCGTTGCGCCTGACCTTGCCGCTCGCGCCTTTCGGCAGCGCGGCCACGCTGCGGATCAGGCTCGGGACCTTGTAGGCCGCAAGACGTTTGCGCGCGAACCGGCGGAGCTGGTCCGAGGTCGCCTCCGAGTTCCGCCGCAGCACCACGACCGCGGCGACGTTGTCACCGAGCTTTGGGTGCGGGACGGCGAACACGCCGGCCTCCAGCACCGCCGGATGGCTGAGCAGGACGTCTTCCACCTCCAGCGGCGAGATCTTCTGGCCGCCGCGGTTGATGACGTCCTTGATGCGGCCGACGATGAAGAGATAGCCGTCGGCATCGAGATAGCCGAGGTCGCCAGTCCGGAACCAGCCGTTGCGGAAGGCGGCCTGCGTCGCTGCCTCGTCATTGTAATAGCCGCGGCTCATGTTGGGTCCGCGCAGCATGATCTCGCCATGCTCGCCGCTTCCGAGGACGCGCCCGGTCTCGTCCATGATCGCGATCTCGGGGCCCGCGGCGCGGCCAACCGAGCCGACTTTGCGCAGCTCGAACGGATTGGCCGCGATCTGCGAGGCCGCTTCCGTCATGCCGTAGGTTTCGAGCACGGGAACACCGAACATCGCCTCCAGCCCGTTCAGGATCGCAGGCGCGAGCGAGGACGAGGCCGAGCGGATCACGCGCAGCGACGACGAGCGGGCGCGGTCCGGGTTGGCTTCCGCTGCCGTCAGCAGCGCGCGATGAATGGTCGGCACCGCCGTGTACCAGGTCGGTCGCAGCTCCCGCATCCAGTCGAAAAACGACGATGCATCAAAACCGTTGGTGCAGATCACGCTGGAGCCCGCGGCCAGCGCCGTCAGCAGGCCGGAGATCAGCCCGTGAGCGTGAAACAGCGGCAGGGCATTGAGCAGGCGGTCGTGGGGCCCAAGCGACAACACGCGTCCGGCGTTGTAGGCAGAGAGGCACACATTGCGATGTGTCAGCGGCACCATTTTGGGCCGCGCTGCAGTGCCTGACGTCAGCATGATGAATGCGTCGTCGTCGCCGCGCGAGGTGCCGCTGCCATTGGCCGGACCGACCGTCGGGCCGACGAATGCGCAGCCGCCGGGATTGTCGTCCGGTCCCGGCACGAAATCGATCACCGCGATGGCGAGCGCCTTGGCGACGTCACGGCTTGGTGAGTTCAACTCGGCGCGGGTGACGAGCGCCGCCAGCTTCAATTCGCTGAAATAGCGTTGCAGCTCATCGGCTGTCAGATCGGGATTGACCGGGACGCAAGCACCGGCCGAGGCGACCGCGATCAACGCCAGTGCGCTGTCGGCGCCGCGTGGCAACGCAACGGCGATCCGGTCGGCAGGGGTAATGCCGAGCTCGCGCAGGGTGCGGACCAGCTGCGGGATCAAGTCACCCAGCTTGCCGTAGGTGAGGGGCGACCTGCCAGGGGCGAGGAGAGCCGGCGCCGCCGGCGTCTTCCGTGCATGGAAGTCGAGAAGGCCGCCGATATGGGCAAAGGTCCTGGTTTCGGCGCCCGCGCTGCCCGATCCCTCTCCCGCTTTGGATGCAGTGTCCGACAATGCCATTCCCTTTTGATCTGATTGGGCTATTCTTCCCAAGACTTAGGGAATGCGTCCAGTCTGAGGTGAAGTTCGGGCCCCAAAATCTGTGGTTGAGGGGCCTAAAGCCCTTCGACGGAGTGATGGTCGGGCAGAATCACCATGCTGGAGAATGAGCCTGTTACGGGGACGCAAGCTACGGGGACGGAAGGCGGGCTGAAGCGCTGGCTCGAAGGCATCGGGCTTGGTCACTACACCGATCTCTTCGCGCAGCACCGCCTCGATCTCGACGTCATGGGGGATTTGACCGAATCCGATCTGGTCGAGCTCGGATTGCCGCTCGGCGATCGCAAGCGGCTCCAGCGGGCGATGACGGTGCTGTTCCAGGCCGAGACCGCGGAGAAGCCCGAGGCGGCGGCCCGTCCGCAAAACCGGGCGGAAGTCGGCGCCGAACGGCGTCAGCTCACCACCATGTTCTGCGACATGGTGGATTCCACCTCGCTCTCGGTGCAGTTCGATCCGGAAGACGTACGCGACATGATCGCGAGCTTCCGCGAAACATGCGTCCGCGTGGTCAAGCACTACGAGGGCTTTGCCGCCCGCTTCGTCGGCGACGGCATTCTGGTCTATTTCGGCTATCCGACCGCGCATGAGGACGATGCCGAGCGTGCGGTGCGCGCCGGGCTCGAGATCGTGCGGGTGCTGTCGACCGCGCGCGCGGTCGAGCCGCGCGGCGCGCTGAGCCATGCTCCCGCCGTCCGTATTGGCATCGCGACCGGCCTCGTCGTGGTCGGGGACCTCGTCGGGCAGGGCACGGAGGAGCGCGATTCCGCGGTCGGAGAAACCGTCAATCTCGCCGCGCGCCTGCAAGGCCTGGCGCCGCCCAATGGCGTGGTGATTTCCGCCTCGACGCAGTCGCTGCTGAAGGGCAAGTTCGACTACCGCAATCTCGGCGCCCATGAGCTGAAGGGTATCTCCGAGAAGGCGCAGGCCTGGCACGTGATGCGCGCCTCGCGGCTGGAGACCCGCTTCGCTGCCGCGATGGGCACGCGTTTGACGCCGCTCGTCAACCGCGAGGAGGAGATCGCGCTGCTGATGGGACGCTGGCAGCAGGCCAAGGACGGCGACGGCCAGGTCGTCGCCAAGTTCGGCGAACCCGGCATCGGCAAGTCGCGCATCATCCAGGAGATCTTCGAGCGCATCGCGCGCGACCGGCATGGGCAGATCTCGTTCCAGTGCTCGCCCTATTACACCTCGACGGCGTTCTATCCATTCGCCGCGCAGCTCAAATTCTCGCTCGGCCTCGACCGCGAGGATGCGTCCGCGCAGTCGCTGGCGAGCCTTGAGACCGCGATTGCCGCAGCCCACGGCGACATCGAGCAGGTCGCGCCGCTGTTCGCCGCCCTGTTGTCGATCCCGACCGGAGACCGCTATCCGCCGCTCGAACTGTCGCCGCAGCAGCAGAAGGATGCGACCGTCGCGGCCCTGGTCAATCACTTCCTCGGCCTTGCGCGCGAGATGCCGCTGGTGATCGCGTTCGAGGACCTGCACTGGATCGATCCGACCTCCCGTGAGGTGATCGACCTCCTGGTCGGCCAGGTGCAGAACCGGCCGGTCCTGGTCATCATCACGGCGCGCTCCGAATTCCAGCCGAGCTGGAACGCGCATTCGCACATCACGACAGTGGTGCTGAACCGGCTGAGCCGGCAGTTGCGCGCGACGCTGGTCGAGCGCGTCGCCGGCCGCGAGCTTCCCAAGGAGGTCGTCGAGGAGATCATCGTCAAGACCGACGGCGTGCCGCTGTTCCTGGAGGAGCTCACCAAGACGGTTCTCGAATCCGATCTGCTGACCGAGCGGCACGGCCGCTATGTGCTGTCGGGCCCGTGGCGGCAGCTCGCGATCCCGGCGACCCTGACCGATTCGCTGATGGCGCGGTTGGACCGGATGGGGCCGTTCAAGCGGATCGCGCAGATCGGCGCCACCATCGGCCGCGAGTTCTCCTACGAGACGCTGCACGCGGTCGCCAACACGCCGGCTGAGCAGATCGAGGCGGCGCTCAATCATCTGGAGGAGGCGGGCCTGATCATGCGCCGCGGCCTTCCGCCGGATGCGCTCTACCTTTTCAAGCACGTGATGATCCAGAATGCCGCGCATGCAAGCCTCTTGCACAGCGAGCGACGCAAGCTGCATTCCCGGATCGCCCAAGTGCTCGCCGAGATGTATCCTGAGAAGACCGAGCGCGAGCCGGAGCTGCTTGCCCATCACCTCACTGAGTCCGGCCAGAGCGAGGGCGCCGCCAGCTTCTGGCTCAAGGCCGGCAAGCAGGCGGCCAAGAACGGCGCCAATCTGGAGGCGATCGGCCATCTGCGCCGCGGGCTCACCGTCGTGCAGGCCAATGCGCGCATGCAGGGCGCCGACGAGATGGAGCTCGAGCTGCGCATTGCGCTCGGCAACGCGCTGATCGCCGCCAAGGGCTATGCCGTGCAGGAGGTCGAGGAGAACTACATCCGCGCGCTCGAGCTCGGCCGGCAACTCGAGGATGACGAAAAGGCCTTCGCCGCCACCCGCGGGCTCTGGGTCTGCCATTTCATCCGCGCCGATCTCACCCGCGCGCACGATCTCAGTGTCGAGCTGTTGAGATTCGCCAAGCGCGAACGGATGAACGAGCGGACACAGCCGGCGCAGCAGACCGGCTATCTGATCGAAGCGCACCGATCGATCGCGATGACGATGCTCTATCGCGGCCGCTTCGCTGCTTCCCAGCATCACTTGCATCGCTGCATCAATCTCTACAGCCCCGATTTGCACTCGGATCTGATGGAGCGGCACGGCATCGATCCCGGCGTCGTCTCGCTGTCCTATCTCGGTTACCTCCTCTGGTTCCTCGGCCGGCCCGACGCGGCGCGCCAGCACAGCGAGCAGGCGATCGCGAACGCAGAGAAGATCCGCCATCCCTTCACGCTCGCCTTCGCGCTCGTGTTCGGTGCCTATCTCTGCCAGCATCTGCGCGACGTCGAGGGCACGCGGGACCACGCCAACCGCGCCATGATCATCGCCACCGAGCACAATTTCCTGCACTGGAAGCAGCAGGCGGCGATCCTGCGCGGCTGGGCGCTGGCCCAGCTCGGCGAGGCCGACGAGGGCCTCAGCCAGATGCGCTTCGGTCTCGACGAGTACGAGGCGATGGATTCCTGGCTTGCTGGCTGCTGGTTCCGCTGCCTGCTGGCGGAGGCGTACGCCAAGGTCGGGATGCGCGATGCCGCCTTGCGCGCGCTGGACGGCGCGCTCGCGACCGCGAGGCGCACGGGCGATCACTCATATCTCGCAGAGGTCTATCGCCTGCAAGGCGAGATCACGCTGTTGGACGGCGAGCCTGCGTCGGTGCAGGAGGCCGAGGACCTGTTCGCCCTGTCGCTGGAGACCGCACGCAAGCAGGGCGCGCTGTCCTGGGAGCTCCGCACCGCGGTCAGCCTCGCACGCCTGTCGCAGGAAGCCGGAAAGCGCGAGCACGCAAGGCTCCTGCTCGTGCCGATCGTCGGCAAGTTCAGCGAAGGCTTCTACACGCCGGACCTGAAGCAGGCGATGCAGCTCATCAACGAGCTCGGCGCGGACGCGCCGGTTCGTGAACAGGCCGATGCCGTGCGATGAGCGATCTTGCGGCCGCACGGGCGCGCTACGTGGAGCTGATCGCCAGGCGCGAGCAGATTGCCTCAAAGCGCCTGCTCGCAGCGCTCGCAGCCGTCCCGCGCGAGGATTTCGTGGCGAAAGGACCCTGGCGCATCAAGAGCGAAGCGGCCCGCAGCTACCGGCTGACACCCGATGCCGATCCGGTTCACCTCTATGACAATGTACTGGTCGCGATCGATGCGCGCCGCAGGCTCGATACCGGGCTGCCGAGCCTGTGGGCGCATTTCATCGATCTGCTCGACGTCGGGGCGAAGGATCGCGTGGTCCAGATCGGCTGTGGGCTCGGCTATTTTTCGGCGGTGCTATCGAAGATCGTGGGACCAAAGGGTAGGGTGCACGCGATCGAATGCGATGAGCGGCTTGCCGCGCGGGCCGCGACCTGCCTGCGCACCTATCGCAATGTCGAGGTGGTCCATGGCGACGGATGCGAAGAGATCAACGAGCAGGCCGACGTGATCATCGTCCATGCCGGCTTCTCGCATCCGCATCCGCCCTGGCTTTGCGCGCTTCGTCCGCGCGGCCGCCTTTTGCTGCCGCTGACCCAGCGGGACCGCGAAGGCGCCGCCCTCAAGATCACGCGCAGGGGCAAGGGGTTCGAGGCCGAGGCGGTGCAGCAGATCCGGATCTTCCCCGGCCGGGGCCGCGGCGTGACCGCGCTGGACGACCGTGTCGCCGACTGGTGGCAGCGAGCCTCTGCACTCGCGCCGCTGCGCTTTCGCGGCATCGAGCAGGGACTGCCGTCGGATGGCTAATGAATGGTTTCGTTTTACCTTGATTGCGATTGGACGTTTGCAGCATCTCGTTGTGCGGCTATGAGTGTGGCCTGATCGCCATTCGAGCGCGCGCCATGCATTCCGTTGCCCTGCTGACCGCCAGCTACGCCAAGGATATCGAACGCTTTTCGCTGCTCAGCGAGAGCATCGACGCCTGGCTGACGGGGTACACGCGGCATTATGTCCTCGTTAACGATGAGGATCTGCCGCTGTTCGCGCGGTTTGCGTCCGACAAACGCGTCATCGTGCCGGCCTCGCGCTATCTGCCGAAATGGCTGTGGGCGCTGCCGCCGTCGCTTCAGTTCCTCAGCAAGCGCCGGGTCTGGCTGTCGCTGCTGTCCTCGCCCGTGCACGGCTGGCACGTCCAGCAGATCCTCAAGATCGCCGGCGTTCTCAACGCGTCCGAGCAGCGCGTCTGCATCCTCGACTCGGACAATCTGTTCTTCCGCGAGTTCGACGTCGGCCAATATGCGGGTGCCGAGAAGACTCCGCTGTTCGTCACGCCGAAGGACATCGGCGCTGACCACCCGTTGCACGGGCTGTGGCTGCGCACCGTCGATCAGCTTCTCGGTATCAAGCAGCGCTCGTTCCCGGCCGATGATTATGTCGGCAACGCGCTGGTCTGGGACAAGGACACCGCGCGCGCGATGACCGACGCCATCAAGGCGGCGACGGGGTTGAACTGGGTCCTGGCGCTGTGCCGGAAGAAGAAGTTTTCGGAATACCTGCTCTACGGCAACTTCGTAGCGAACGCGCCCGCGCATCTGGCCGCCCATCGGGTCACCGAAGACAGTATCGCGGTCTCGCACTGGGACGACACGCCGCTCGACCGTCCGGCGATCGAAGCGTTGATGCGCGCCGCTTCGCCCGAGCAGGTCGCGCTCTGCATCCAGTCCTATTCGTCGACCTCGGTCGAAGACATCCGCGACGTGTTTCGCCTCAGTTCGCGTGATCGCCGCGGTCCGAGCCTCGCGCCCGACCACATGGATGATGTGGCCGAATTCAAAGTGCCGACCAAGACGCGCTAGGATCGCGTCGTCAACCGACTCTGGTGAACTTGCTGATCACGTCCATGAACGGCTTCGGCTTGAACTCGCCGTCGAGCGGCAGCGGACGGTTCGGCTGCTTGTCCGCACGGGCGAAGACGCCGTTGATCCAGCTGTAGCGATCGGAGAGCCCCCAGGTCAGGATCGAGCGCACCGGCCCGCTGGTCGAAATCGCTGTCAGCAGATCGTTGACGCGCTTGGCGACGATGGCGTCGCGCTCCGCGGGATTGCCCGTCAGCTTCTGATCGTCAACGTCGAGCTCGGTGACGAGCACGTCGAGCCCCCATGAACGCAGCTCCGTGACGAATTCGGCAAGCCCGTGCGTGTCGATCTCGAGCTCGGCATGCAGATGCGATTGCAGGCCGACGGCGTGCAGCGGAACGCCCCGGTCGAGCAGATCCATGATGAGGTTGCGGTAAGCCGCGCGCTTGGCGATGAACGTGTCTTTTGCCGACTCGATGTCGTATTCGTTGATCGCGAGCTTGACGAACGGATCGGCCGCCGCCGCCGTGCGGAAGGCCAGCGGAATCCAGTTGTTGCCGAGATGCTGGGTCCAGAACGTATCGCGCCGGTCGGTGACCTTCTTCGGGTTGTCCGGGATCGGCTCGTTGACGACGTCCCACGACGTCAGCTTGTCCTTGTAGTAGGACACGACGGTGCCGATGTGGTCGACATAGGCGCGCTCGACGCCCCTGGTGTCCTTGATCTGCTTGGTCCAGTCCGGAATGTCGTGATACCAGGCGAGCGCGTGGCCACGCATGGTCAGATCGTTGTCCCGCGCGAAATCCAGGATCGCATCGGCGCGCTCGAAGTTGAACGTGTGCGCGTTCGGCCGCAGCATCGGCCATTTCAACTCGAGTACCGGCACCACCTGCGTGCAATAGGTGCTGAAGGCTTCGCCGAGCCTGGGATCGGCTTGCAGGTCCCAGAGTGTCGCCGCAGCGCCAAACCCCGGACGGCGCTGCGCGAGCTTTGACGCCGGTGCGGCCGACACCGTTGCGCTCGTTGCAAGCGTCGCGGCGCTGCCGAGGAGAAATTCACGTCGGTCGAGTTTGGTCACGTGGCGGGGCGTCCTTTCGGAACCAACGCACCATCGTACCAAGCGGCTTCTTGTGGCGCCGGGGTTTCCTGTTGTTGGGTTAACCCTTGCCGGATGCCTGGTAGGTCAACGCGCATGGCGGCGCATCGCTGTTCCAGTCTGGATCATGGTTTCGTCTCGTGATCGCGGGAACCGGTTCGCGGAAAGGGCAAATTTAACGCTAACGCGCGAAAGCGGCGTCGAAGCCTGGTTCGGCGTCCGATCTCCAAGACTTATGTGACACTGTTGGGAGATGCTGCGGCGCAGTTCATTCGTCCGCCAAGGTCCCATTGCAAGGTCCCATTGATTGACGACCGTCACAATCGCAACGCTGTTGCCGGTCCCGTGCTCGCATGCTGAACCGACATTTCTCGATTTATCTGGTCGCCTACATCCTGCCCGCGGCGGTGGGCTTCTTCGCGGTCACGGCCTATACGCGGCTGCTGACACTCGCTGAGTACGGCGTTTATGTCGTCGGCATCAGCCTTGCCGGCATTCTGGGCGCGATCTTCTTCGCCTGGATCAAGCTGTCGGTGTCCCGCTATCAGGCGATGTCGGCGGAGGTGGATTTCCGTGGCACCGCGATGGTCGCCTTCGGGCTCACGGCCGCGGTGCTTTGCGCCACGACTCCCTTGGTCTTCCTGTTCCGCAGCGATCTCAGCGTCGAACTGCTGCTGGCCAGCATGTTCGTCGCGATCATGGCCAATGCGGTCGATGTCGGCCAGGAGTTCGAGCGCGCCAAATTGCGTCCCTACCGTTTTGCGGCGATCTCGATCGTGCGCAGCGTATCGAGCGTCGGCTTCGGCCTGCTCGGCATCTGGCTCGGCTGGGGCGGATTGGGGCTGCTCGCCGCGTTCGGCCTGGGCTCGCTCACGGGCATCATCCTCAATCTCGTCGGCGACCGCACCAGGATCGCACGCTTCCAGCGCAGCCAGTTCATGCAGCTGGCGCGCTACGGCCTGCCGCTGACGCTGGCTGGTCTTTCCGTCGCGGTCTATTCCGCCTGCGACCGGCTCATCGTCGCTTACCTGCTCGGCAAGGACGCCGCCGGCATCTTTGGCGTCGCCGCCGATCTGCCGCGCCAGTTCATGGTCATGATCGCCTCCAGCGTCGCCGCGGCGACCGTGCCGCTGGTGTTCCGGTCGTTGTCGGAGAAAAACGACGAGACGACCCGGGAGCGGCTGACCGAGAGCCTCGAGCTGCTGCTCGTCGTCGTCGCGCCCGTTGCGGTCTGGCTCGCGCTCGCCGCCGACCAGGTCGCCGGCACGCTGGTCGGCATCGACTTCCGCGCCGGCGTGTCGGCACTGCTGCCGACCCTGGTACTCGCGCGCTTGTTCGGCATCGCCAACCAGTTCTATGTGCAGATCAGTTTCCAGCTCGCCGAGCGGCCCTTCATGCTGGCGATGCAATCCTTCCTCACGCTGGTCGTCAGTGTCGTCCTGATGTTCGCGCTGGTGGCCAGCTACGATCTTTACGGCGCGGCCCTGGCCACCCTTGCAACCGAGGCGATCGGCTTCGTAGTCGCCGTCGTCCTGATGCACCGCGCCCATCCCGTGCCGTTCGACCTCAACCGGCTCGCCAGTGTCGCGGTTTCGGCCGCGGCGATGGCGGCTGCGATCCTTCTTGCGCGCTCGCAAGTCAGCGGCACCGGTCTCGTGGCGTTGATCGTCGTCAGCCTCGCCGGCGGCTTCGCCTATGTTGCCGCGGCCTGGCTGCTCAACGTCGCGAATGTGCGAACCCTGTCGCTGCGCTTCCTGCGAACGTTCAACCGGAAGGCGCTGGGCACGTAGCGCTGCCTTGCGAGAATACCGGCGCAATTGACCAGGAACGCGGTAGAAGGCGCGCTTTGCCCAAGGCGAACGCCGCCGTGCGCCAGGAGTGGCTCGAGGTCTGGCGCCGCCTTCGGTGCGCATACGCACCCCGACACGATGGGGGCATGGCGCAATTTTCTGTGATTGCGGTCACATCCTGCTGCCCCGATTCTGTCTAGGATGGATCCGTTCATCTTCGCCCCGGATTCGACCATGACCACCACCGATCTTGCCTTCGTTTTGCGCAAGCTGGGTTTTGCCGCAGCCCTCATCTGTGTCCTTCTCAGCCTGACTGTGTTCGCAGTGCTGCTGGTCGTGGAGCATGAACCTGTCGGGCAGGCCGCGGCCCGCGCTCTGCCCCTCATGGCCTTTGCGCTGTTTGGCATGTTCGGCGCTGCAATGACCTGGGTGATCGGACGCCGGACCCGTTAACCGGACATTCTGCCGCAGGGATTTACCGCCGGCAGGCCAGCCTTGGCCCCGGGCCATCTTCCGCCTGTGCGAGCCCTCGTATATGAGAGATTTGCCGCCGGACCGTGCCGAATATCGCCGGATAGGGAACGCAGGGTGGCTGCGATTTCTTAATCCGGAGATCGCAATCTGATCGATACAGGCGCGGACTGGCACTGGACCGGGGTATGGCATGAAAGACCTGATGACGACGGCGCAATCCACCACGGCGGTGCGGCGTTGGCGGCCTCCCGGACTTGTTGCGCTGGCGGCGGTCGCCGCCCTGACGGTGCTGAGCGCCGGCGCCGAGGCGGCCAAGCAGGCGCGCCAACCGGTCGAGGCGGTAGCCCCGCGCGAGGCCGGCGAGCCGATCATGGCGATCGTGTCGATCAAGAGCCAGCAGGTCACCTTCTACGATTCCGATGGCTGGATCCTTCGCGCCCCGGTCTCGACCGGCACCACCGGCCGCGAGACGCCGGCCGGCGTCTTCGCCATCGTCGAGAAGGATAAGGACCACCGCTCGACCATGTATGACGATGCCTGGATGCCGAACATGCAGCGCATCACCTGGAACGGCATCGCGCTGCATGGCGGGCCGCTGCCCGGCTATGCCGCCTCGCACGGCTGCGTGCGCATGCCCTTCAATTTCGCCGAGGATCTGTTCGACAAGACCAACATCGGCATGCGGGTGATCATCTCGCCGAACGACGCGGCCCCGATCGATTTCGCCCATCCTTCGCTGTTCGTGCCGAAGCGCGAGGCCATCGCGGCGGCGCCGGGCCGCATCGACAAGCTCTCCAGCGAGGCTGAGCAGGCCACCCGGGATGCCGACGAGGCCAAGAAGGCCGCCTCCGTGGCGGCTAAGGAAGCCGCCTCGCTTCCCGCCTCGCTGCGCAAGCTGGAACAGCAGAAGACCCGCGCCGATGCCGAGAACGCCTACGCCGACAAGTTGGTTGCGAATGCCAAGACCGATCAGGCCAGGGCAAAGGCCGATGAGCTGAAGCAGAAAGCCGCGACCAAGGCTGTCGACGCGGCGTCGGCACTCGACGCCGCCAAGGCTGCCGCGCAGCCCAAGCGCGACGCCGTCGCCGCCACCAAGGAAGCCGCGAAGCTGGCGGCGGCCAAAAAGGCCGACGCGGTGAAGGCGGCAACCGATGCAAAACTCGCGCTCGAGCCGGTCTCGGTCTACATCAGCCGCGCGACGCAGAAGCTCTATGTGAGGCGGAACACGCACAAGCCGGCGCCCGATGGCGGCGGCGAGGTGTTCGACACCAGCATCGAGGTTCCCGTCACGATCCGCAATCCCGACCAGCCGCTCGGCACGCATATCTTCACGGCGATGGCGAAGACCGATACCGGCCTGCGCTGGAGCGTGGTCACGATCGAAAGCGGCGACGAGGCCAAGGGCGCGCTCGACCGCATCACCATCCCGCAGGAGGTGTGGGATCGCATCGGGCCGACCGCATTGCCGCGTTCCTCGATCGTCATCTCGGACGAGCCGCTGAGCGCCGAGACCAACTACCGCACCGAGTTCGTCGCCGTGCTGAGCAACCAGCCGCAGGGCGGCTTCATCACCCGCAAGCCGACCGCGCCGCCTCCGATGGAAATGGCAAGCGACGACGGCTGGGGCGGCAACGGTTTTGGCTTCTTCCAGCAGCGCGATCCGTATCCGCAGCCCGTCAATCCGCGCCGCCGCGGCCAGTATCAGTATTACCAGCCGGCGCAGCCGATGCCGCGGAGCTTCTGGTAGGGCGCTCCGCGTTGTCGGGCGGGCTCGTAGCTAGGGGCGCGCCTCGATCACGATCGCCTGGATCTTGCCTTCGATCGCTCCGGACCCATGGCGCGTTCGCAGCGCCTCGGCAACGACGTCCGTTGCGGCCTGCAGCTTGCCGGCGTCCCTTGCCTCGATCTCGCTGCGCAGCGGCGTGCCCTGGCAGAGCGCGGTCGCGGCATAGATGGCCGAGGGCGCGCTGCTGATGTCCGATCGTGTTTCGATCGAGATGTCACGGAAGCCCGCGCGTTCGAGATCGGTTCTGATCACGGCCTTGTCATGATAGCCGTGCGGCACCCGGACCATGAAACGGGGCGGATCATCGGGAAACACCTTGCCGAGCGCGATCGTCGCCTCCTGCGTGACCTCATTGTCCTCGATGCGATCCCAGACGTTGAACACGAACGTGCCATCGCCCTTCAGGACCCGCTTCACTTCTCCGTAGGCCTTGACGCGGTCGGGAAAGAACATGGCGCCGAACTGGCAGCAGACCACGTCGAACTCGGCCTCGCCGAAAGGTAGCGCCATTGCATCCGCCTGGCGCCAGATGATGCGACCATCATCCGCCTGACGCTGCGCCGCGACCGCGAGCATCGGCTCGTTGAGGTCGGTCGCGACATAACGGACGCCGCGCGGCAGCGCCGCCGCCACCGCGCGCGTCACCGCCCCGGTCCCTGCGGCGATCTCGAGCAGCACGGAAGGCGAGCGCGCCGCAACGCGTCTTGCGATGTCCTCGGCGTAGACGGAGAAGATCATCGGGACGAGATACTCGTCGTAGATTTTCGGAATCGAGCCGGCGAAAACCTTGTCAGTGCTGGACATATCTGCCTCCCTGACGGTTCGGACGCGAGCGCAGGTTACCATGGATCGCGCTCTAGCGCGCCAGCAGCACGGTGAATCCGGCCGGTTCCTGCATCGCCTTGCGGGCCTCCAGCGACATCGGCTCGTAGCGGCTGCCGTTGAAGATGCTGAGCCGGCTTTCGACGCCGTCCGAGCCGGCATAGCAGCCGTCAGGCGTGTAGCTGACATAGCCGTCGTCGCCGAAGCCGATCGCGGTGAGGAGCAGGCGCCGTTCAGCGATGTCCCAGATCCTGATGGTCTTGTCCTCGCTGGCCGAGATCAATCGCGTGCCGCCCGGGAAGAACGCGACGGCCTCGACGTCTTCCTGATGGCCCGCGAAGCTTGCGAGCAAGCGGCCGCTGTCGGCGTCCCACAAGTTCACCGACTTGTCGCGTCCGCCGCCGCCCGTGACGATGCGCTTGCTGTCCGGCGACCAGTTCGCCGACACGACATAGTCGCGATGGCCGGTGAGCAGCCGCGTTGCGCCGCTCTTGGCGTCGAAGATTTTCGCCGAACCGAGTTCCGCATCCGAGCCGGCGGTGACCACGCGCGAGCTGTCGGGCGAATAGGCCACGCGCAGCGCCTTGCGGCCATAGGCGTCCTTCGTGTCGATGGCACCGCTGGTGCGGTAGAACCTGATCCTGCCGTCGTAACCGGCCGAGGCGAATTCGCCGGAGCCAGAGGGGGCGTAGCTCAGCGAGCGCACCGCCGCGCGCGCGGGATCGGCGCTCTGGTGATCGAGCCGGCTCCTGGCGAGCTCGCGGGTACCGAGATTCCAGACCCGCACGACACCGTCCTCGCCGGCCGAAGCGAGGTATTTGAGCGAAGGCTCCGACGCGAAGGCGACCGCGAACTGCTTGGCGCCGGCATCGAAAGTCAGGCTCTGGCCGTCGCCTTTGAGGTTCCACACCTTGACCTTGCCGTCCCATCCGGCGGAGGCGAGCATCGTGCTGTCGGCCCAATAGTCGAGCGCATAGACTGCACCGGCGTGTCCTCGCAGCGCGCGCGTCTGCCGGAACGAGGATGCATCCCAGAGCCGGATCACGCCGTCGTCGCCGGCCGTGGCGATCTCTCGTCCGTTGGGAGCGACGGCAATGGTGCGGACGCTTGCGCCCTCGACATTCGGCTTGATCGAGACCGGAATGAAGGGGCCGCCGACGACATCATTGCCGCGTCGCGCGATTCGCGTGGTGCAGGTCGATGCAGGCACCGCGGCGACACTCTTCGTCTCGATTGCCGGTGCCGTGGTGAGTGCGAGCGGCGCAACGATCGCGGGCGCGGCCGCGAGCTTTGGCGCCGCGACCGGCTTTGCTGCCTCCGGCGGCGGCAGCACGGGTGAGGTCTGTACCTTCTTCACCTCGACCGGGACCGTGGCTGGCGCTGCCGCCGGCGCTGGACGTGCCGCCGCCGCGAGCTTGTTGCGCTGGACTTTCGCGAGATCGGCGTAGAACCCGCTCGGATGCGCCGTGATGTAGAGATCCCAGGCCTCCACCGTCCCGACGCGCTCGGCGAATTCGTAGTCGCGCGACGCGCTGGTGTCGGTGGATACGACGGGCGCAGGCGGTGGAACGACAGGCGCCGCAGCCGGCGCCAGCACGACATCGTCGCCGCCGAGCGAGCCGTAGATGAAGGGCTCCTGCCTGTTGGTCGTGGCCTGCAGTACCTCGTCGCGGACATAGCCGAACGCCTTGCGCAGATCGAGGCCCGGCGTTGCCAGATGATGTGCCAGCACGGTGGCGAACGGGCTGTTCTTGCCGTCGCCATCGAGCGCGGTGAGGCCGGCCTTGGCCGCGAACGCCACCAGCGTGTTCGGCCTCGACGGCTCGACCTTGGCGAGGCCGCGCGCAACCGCGCGCGAGGCCATCGTGCGCTTCATGTTCTTGGCGAATGGATTGTCGCGGCAGGCATCGAGAATGACGAGGCGCAGCGCTTCGCCGGCTCGATGGCGACCAGCACGCGGTCGAGGCCGATGGTCTCGTCATAGACGTCGGTGTCGTTCTCGAGCTGGGCGTCTACCGGAACGATATAGTTGTTGCCGTCGATCTCGATGCCGTGGCCGGCATAATAGACCACGGCGATATCGGCACTGCGGGCTTTGGCGCCGAAATCGCGCAGCGTTCGCCGCATGTCCTGAGCGGACAGGTCGTTGCGGGCATCGACGACCGTGAAACCGGCCTTCTTGAAGGTCTCGACCAGAAGGTTGGCGTCGTTGGTGGCGTTGGCGAGCTTGGGCGCGCGCTGATAGGCCGAATTGCCCATCACCAGCGCCATGCGCTGGTCGGCAAAGGCCGCGATCGGCTGAAAGATGAGCGCCAAGGCGCTGAGAGCAAAGAGACAAAAAAATTTCATCACGGCCCCCAAGCCGGGACATTCAAAACGTCAGTGAGAATATCCGACCGGGGCCGCAATACAATTTCTATTTGGTTTCGTCCGGCACGTCCCGGCCGCTGGCCGGTCCTATGTCTTCGTGGCGACAACCTCGCGGATCGGCCGCGTGCCGTCCCAGTTCTCCGCTGCCTGGCGAACCTTTTCGAAGAACGGCCCCTTGGTGCCGCTGATATCGGAAATTTCGATCACCGTGCCCGGATGCGCCTCTGTGTCGAAATAGGCAAAGCGCCCCTTGTCGCCGCCGATCTGGCCCTCATGGCCGATCGTGTAGCCGAGGCCGATCGCCTTGTCGTAGAGCGCCTGGTAGTCGTGGCTCCAGTAGGACATGTGCTGGAGGCCTTCGCGGCCGGCGTCCAAAAATTCCTTGTACAGCGAGGGTGCGTCGTTGCGCTGCTGGATCAGCTCGATCTGGAGATCGCCGGAATTGGCCAGTGCGATGCTCATCTCGACAGCGGAGTCCCGGCCGCGGTGGCGGAACCAGTCGGTCTTGACACGGTCCATGTAATACCAGGGACCGACGCCCATCACCTCGATCCAGTGTTTCATCGCGGTGTGGATGTCCCGCACCACATATCCGTTCTGGCGCACCGCGCCGAAGATGCGGCTCATGCCCGCGTTCCTCTTGTCATCTTCACTTGACCTCAATGCCCGCGTCCCTGGCAACCTGCTTCCAGGCCGCGATGTCGCGGGCGTTGATGTCGCGCTGCTCGTCGCCGGGCACGAATTGCGGCGTGATGCCGAGCCCCAAAAGCTTCTCTTTCACCACGGCATCGCCGAGCGCCTCCTTCAGCGCTGCCGACAATTTCTGCGCGATCGGCGGAGCGAGACCTGCGGGAGCATACATCGCCCAGGACAGGCTGCGGTCGAACGGCACGCTCTGCTCCTTGTAGCTGGCGACATCCGGCAGGCTCGGCGAGCGCTCGCCGCAGGCGGCCAGCGCCTTGATCGAGCCCTCCTTCACCAGCGGCGTCGCGGTCGCCACGTCGAGCGTCGCCAGCGAGATGTGGCCACCGAGCAAGTCGCCTGCGAGCTTGGCGATGCCGTTGAACGGCACGTGCTCCATCTTGATCCCGGTCTGCTGCATCAGGATCTCCGCGCAGAATTGCCCGGTCGAGCCGATGCCCCAGCTGCCGTACTGGACCGGTCCGCCCTTCCTGGCGAGCGCGATCAGGCCCTTGATGTCATTGGCGGGAAAATCCCTGGTTGCCACCAGCATGATCGACGAGACGCCGACGCGTCCGATCGTCGTAAAATCCCTGATCGAATCGTAGGGCAGCTTTGGATAGATCGCCGGTGCCAGCACATGCGTGGTCATGCCGCCGACGGTGATGGTGTAGCCGTCATTTGGCGACGTCGCGACCATCTGCGTGCCGAGCGTGCCGGCGGCACCCGTGTGGTTCTCGATATAGATGCTCTGTCCGAGCGTCTTGCCCATCTTGTCAGCCAGCAGCCGGCCGACCACGTCGCCGCCGCCGCCGGCCGCATAGGGCAGCAGCATTTTGATTTTGTGGGTGGGGTAGGCGGCGGGATCCTCTGCGCGGGCCGGCAGCGCCATGGACGACAAGGTGAGCAAAGACAGGGCGACGGTTTTCATGAGCGCTTTCCGCGCAGGCGAAAGGCGAGCGAAGAGCGCCATGACGTGGATCCCCCAATTTGCTCTCCGCTTCTCGATTGAGCGGAGTTGAACGCGAGACGGCTCCTGCAGGGCCGCGGCGACCGTTGCAGAACGAACGATCGTTCGTACGATTGACTAACGAACGATCGTTCGTTAGTCAAGCAGTCATGGCTGTCCACACCTCCGGCGCGGCGGCAGCGACCGCGCCCACCACCCGCGAGCGCATCCTGAGCGAGGCCCTGAATCTGTTCGCGCAGAGCGGCTATGGCGGCGCCTCGATGCGCGAGCTGGCGCGCCGCGTCGGCATTCGCGAGAGCAGCCTCTACAACCACTTCTCCGGCAAGGCTGCGATCCTGGAAGCGATCGTCAGCGAGCACGGCCCGGCGAGCTCGGCGAGCCGACTCGAGGAGCCGCGCTACAAACAGCTCTCGCGCCAGCCTGCCGCGTTCTGCCGACAGTTTGCACTGGACCTTGTCGAGCAATGGTCCGATCCGCGCGAACATCAATTCCAGAAGGTCATCACAGCCGAGCGTAACCGCGTGCCCGGCATCCGCGCCAAATTCGCCGATCATTTCTATGCGCGCGAGCAGAGCATGATGACGGATTATTTTCGCGGCTTTGCGCTGGCCGGCCTCGTGTCGACGCCCGATCCGCGCGAGACCGCAAGGCTGTTCGCCGCCGGTCTCATCTACATCCGGCTCGAGCATTACGTGATGGGCGCGGCGCCCTCTCCACGCCCGAACGTGATCGAGGCGATCGACCGCTATCTCGCCTTCTTCCTGTCGCTGATCGGGGCGGATGGCGGGACGAACGACAACAAGAAACGAAAACCCAAGGGAGAAACGCGTGGCAAGGCTGCCCCTGATTGATCCGGAGGCGACGAGCGGCGACATCCGCGCCTCGTTCGACCGCATGCCGGTCAAGCTCAACATCTTTCGCATGATGGCCCATGCCGAGGCCAACATGATCCCGGCGATGCGGCTCGGCAATTCGATCCTGCACAAGCAGAAGCTCAGCGCGGTCAACCGCGAGCTCCTGATTCTGCAAGCCGCGCAGCTCGAAGGCGGCGCCTATGAATGGCGGCAGCATGTGCCGATCGCGCTCGGTGTCGGCTGCACGCAAGCGCAAATCGACGCGGTCGAGCGAAGCGAGTATGACGCGGCCGTGCTGAACGAAGCCGAACGCGCGCTGCTGAAGTTCGGCCGCGAGGTCGTCGAGAACGTCCGCGTTCCCGAGGCGACCTTCGCTGCTGCGCGAAAACACTTCAGCGATCAGGAGATCGTCGAATCCATCGTCGCGCTCGGCTTCTACATGATGATGGCGCGTCTCACCGAGGCGACCGAGACCGATCTCGATCCGGCGGCCGGCATGAAGGTCTATGACGGCGGCAAGAAGTAGGCGAACAGCATGGCCGAGAATTCCGAAGTCAAGCCGGATCGCTATGTCCGTCCGCCGAGAGCATCCTTTGCGCCCGCGAGGGCGCGAAGGTTGCCGTGGCCGACCTGAACCGGACGTCCGCACAGCAGACCGTCAAGCACATCACCGACGAAGGCGGCGAGGGCTTTGCGATCGCAGCCGATGTCACGTCAGAGACCGACGTTCAGCGCATGATCGAACAGGCGCATCGCACCATGGGCGGGCTCGACGGCATGGTGCTCAACATCGGCACTTTCGGCAAAATTGGACTCGATGCCGTCAGCCCGGAGGAGTGGAACAGGATCTACGACGTCAACGTCCGCGGCCCGATGCTGTGCTGTCGCGCAGGCCTGCCGAGATTCGACAATGGCGGCGCCATCGTCTTCATCTCCTCGATCGCCGCGCTGAAAGCGGGATCGCAGATGGCGGTGTATGATTCATCGAAAGCCGCGCTCGGCGGCCTGATGCGCAACATCGCCCATCTCGGCGCGCGCCGCGGCATCCGCGCCAATCTGGTCTATCCCGGCCTCGTCGATACCCCCAACGGCCGCGAAGCCGGCGCCGGCCGTCCCAACCGTGGCAAGGGCCACGTCCCCTTCGGCCGCCAGGCCACCGCCTGGGAGATCGCCTATGCCGTGCTGTTCTTCCTGTCGGACGAAAGCGTCTACGTCACCGCGCAGACGCTGGCGGTCGACAGCGGCTTGAGCGGGATGTGAGACGGCATCCTATCGCGTGTGCGATCGCGCCCGCCCGATCAGATGGTCCAGCGAGACGCGCCCCGGCCCGTAAGCCATGATGCCGAGCGCCATCGCCGCCCAGGTGATGTGCACCGGCCAGCCGTCGGGCACGGTGAGCTCGACGATGACGGTCATGAACAAAAGTCCGAGAGCTGCGAACCGCGTGCCGAGGCCCAGCACCAGCAGGACCGGAAACATGATCTCGCCGCAGCCCGACAGGAACGCCATCACCGTCGGCGCGGGAAAGTGATAGGGGCCGCCCGGCAGGTGCAGCATGAATTCGTCGCTGAACAGCGTCAGCGCGGTGTCGTTCAGCCTGAGGAAGCCATCCCATTTGAGGATGCCCGAGCGCCAGAACGGCACGGCCAGCGCAAGGCGCAGCACGAGCTGGACGATCGAGGGGACGGCGATCGTCTCGACCAGGTGATTGGCCTTGTCGAGCAGCTGCCCGGGCGATGGCAGGCCGCTGCCCGCGGTGATGCGCTGGTCCGTGATCATCATGCGCCTCCAGGAGCAAGCGAGGTGAATGCGCCGGCCTCGATCAGGCCGGCGATGTTCGAAGCGATGTCGAAGTCCGCACAGACATCCAGCGCCGCGCGCGCGGCCTCGCCGAGCGGCTGGCCGGACATCAGGCTGGTGGCGAAGACGGCGCCGCCAGGTGGAAGGTGCCGCACCGCGACGTCGAATTCGGGCCGCGTGATCAGCGCGTCTTCCGGCGTCGATGCGTCGATGCGTGCGACCGGAGCGTCGTCGCGGTTGGCGGCGAAGATCGTCGCGGCCGAGAATGGCGAACCCACGATCCGCATCGCCGGATGCGGCGTGAAAACCAATTCGGCCAGCCGTTCCGGCGCGACGGCGGCCAGCCGGGCCGGCGCCAGCGGCGCGGCGTCGCACGCATGATACGCGTCGAGCCAGGCCCGCTCGATGCGGGCGACGTCGGCGAGCCAGGGCATCGCCTGCGCGTGCTCGTATCGAGCAATGAACTCCGGAAAGTCGCGGCCATACTCGAACAGCAGCGGTGAGGCCGGCGGATTGCTGCGAACATGAGAGCGCGCCATGGCGCGGAAGAAATCGGCACCGGTAATGCGTTGCACCGCCGGATAGATCGCGGCGAGCGCGGCGATCAGGCTCACCGTGACGTTGTTGCGGTAGACGGCGTAGCGTTTGCCGGCCGCCTTGCCGTTCGGGCCGGTCACGATCGCGGGTGCGGTTCGCGCCGGATCCAGCAGGGCCGGCGCGAAGGCCGCGGCAAAGGACAGATCCTGCTCAGGCGGCATGACGATCCCCCGTCAGCGTCGCGGGGCCGCAACGATCGAGGATCGCCTGCGCCGCGTCGGCTTCTGCCTTCAGGACCGGCCAGTCCGGGATATTGCTGTCCCATTCGATCAGCGTCGGCACTGGACCGCTGCGCCGGATGACGATCTCGTAGAGCTTCCACACGGCGTCGGCGACCGGGCCGTCATGGCTGTCGATCAGCAGCAGGTCGCCTTCGTCATCGGCCTGTTCGGCGTGGCCGGCGAGATGAATCTCTCCGACGCGGGACAGGGGAAAGTCCGCGAGATAATCGAGCGGCGCGAAGCCGTGATTGGCCGCGGAGACGAACACGTTGTTGACGTCGAGCAGCAGCCCGCAGCCGGTGCGCTCGGCCACGGTGCGGATGAAATCGGTCTCGCGCATCGAGGATTCGCGGAAGGCGACATAGGTCGACGGGTTTTCCAGCAGCAGCGGGCGGCGGATCGCGTCCTGCACCTGATCGATGTGGTCGCAGACGCAAGCTAGGGTCGCCTCCGTGTAGGGCAGCGGCAGCAGATCGTTGAAGAAGCTGGTCTCGTGTGTCGACCAGGCGAGATGCTCGGACACCAGCGCCGGCTGGTAGCGCGCCACAAGTTCGCGAAAGCGGGCCAGATGCGTCTTGTCGAGCGGCTGCGGCCCACAGATCGACATGCACACGCCATGCAGTGACAGCGGATGGTCCCGGCGGATCGCCTCCAGCGCGCGATGCGGCGGGCCACCCGCGCCCATGTAGTTCTCGGCGTGGACCTCGAAGAAGCCGCGCTGCCGGCCTGCGCCGAGAATGGCCTGGAGGTGTTCCGGCTTGAAGCTCGTCCCGGCCACACCGCCGATCGGAGTGGAATAGCGGAGGGCCACCGCAGACATGTCGGGCGCGATTGCCGTCGTCATGATTTCTCTCCGCTCTTCCCTGTTGTCGTGGTCGCGACGCAAGCGTGCTAGATCGGCTTGAGCGAGCCCTTCTTGCCGCCCGGCAGCTCGATGCTGGTGCAGGTGCCGCCCTGCACGAATTTCCAGGCGTTGCCCTGGAAATCGACGGTCGAGGTGCCCTGGCAGGTCGTGCCCGGTCCGGCCGCGCAATCATTCTGGCCCTTCAGCGCGACGCCGAAGCATTTTTCCTTCTTGGCGGCGACGGCCGCGTCGCCCTCGGCCTTGGTCAGCGGACCGGCGGCGGCGAGCGTGGCGAGTGCGGTCGACACTGCGCCGGCGAGAACGAGCGACGTAACAGTATACTTGGCATACATCGGAGTTTCTCCTGTTTCGAAATGGCATCGCCTGGCAGGCGAGGGCGCGTGATCTAGTTCGCTCCGCGCGGAGCCCGCGTTACCGCGAAGCTGCTCACGAATCCGTGAGACCGCCTGGATCGGGCGCACCGTCGGCGCGCCTGGTCGGGATAAGGGGGCAAGCGGCCGTTCAAATCCAATGCCTTGGCGCTATCGAGACATTAGCGGGAGGGCATTGGCCGCGGCCGGGCGAGCCCGCCAGAGGTAACGAACGGCCGTCATCTGCGTAGAGCGATGACAAGAGCCGTTCCCGGCCCGAGGTGGAAACAACGATGAACGTCGATCCCGGACGGCAGCTTCGCGCGATCGCTAGGCTAACGGTCAGCATTCGTCTCGCCGTGTCAGTGCTGGTATTGACTGCGATCCTGCTGACGGCGGGGCTTTCCAGCCTTTTGTGGTGGCGCACGGCGGAGGCCACCAGCCGGCAGCTGGCTTCGACCATCAACGAGCAGATCGTGGCGGCGGTGCGCAAGGAGGTCTCGGCCATCGTGGACGAGGCACGTGCCGCGCACACCGCGATCCGCACCCTGTTCCTTCAGAACGTGCTCGACACCCGCGAGGCCGACAAGCGCGAATTCGTCTTCCTGTCGCAATTGCAGTCGCAGGCGACGATCTCCTGGGTCGCCTTCGGCTGGCCCGACGGCTCCTTCTTCGCAGCGCACAAGCTCGGCGACCGCCGGCTGGAAATGATGGAGATTTCGCTGACGGACCATCCTGGTCAGCGCCGCGTCGATGAATATGACGTGGTGCCCGGCGACATCGAGTTTGCCAACCGCCGCTTCGAGCCGACCGATTTTCGCGTCGCCGACCGCGCCTGGTTCAAGACCGGGCTGGCGGCCGAGGAACCGCAATGGTTCAGGGTGATGGACCATCCGGCCGGCGAGCGGCCGTCGATCGCCTTTGCGGGCCCGATCGACGTCTACCAGGAGCGGCAGGGCGTCCTCGCCATCGTCATCGAGTACAGCAGGCTCGCCCGCTTCCTCGCGCAGCTTGAGGTCGGACGCACCGGAACGGCGTTCATTATCGACGGCAGCGGCGAGCTGGTCGCGGCGCCCGACAAGGACGCCGACGAATTGCACGTGGCGAAGGGCGATACGACGCTGCTGCCGTTGGCGCGGACGGCGCTCGCGAAGGCGGGCGAGGACGGCCGCAAGGAGGCCTGGCGCAGCCGGCTCACGTCAGGCGGTGCGGCCTATGAGGTCGCGCTCACGCCGCTGCCGTTTCCCGGCTGGTCGCTGGCAACCGTGATCCCCGAGGCCGAGTTTCTCGGACCGGTCGAGACGACGCTGCGGCGACTGATCCTCGGCCTTGCCGTCGGCGCCGTGCTCGCGGCGCTGGCCTCGGCGATGCTGGCGCGTTCGGTGATAGCCGCGCCGCTGTCGCGCGTCGTCGGCGAGCTCCGCCATGTCGAAGCTTTTGCGCTGGAGCGGGTGCGCCGCCACCCGTCGCGACTCAAGGAGATCGCGAGCCTGTCGGGCGCGATCGCCGAGATGGCGGCCGGCCTGTCCGCGTTCCGGAAATTCATCCCGGCCGATCTCGTCCGCGGTTTGTTGCGCCAAGGTGTCGAGGCCAGGCCCGGCGGCAGCATTCAGGAGCTCAGCGTGATGTTCGTCGACATCGCCGGCTTCACCGGATTGTCCGAGCGGCTCGGCGACCGGGTGGTGCCGCTGCTGTCGCGCTATCTCGACCTCGCCTCGGAGGCCGTCGTCGCCAATGGCGGCACCATCGACAAGTTCATCGGCGACGCGGTGATGGCGTTCTGGGGCGCGCCGCAGCCGCAGGCCGACCACGCGCTGCGCTGCTGCCGCGCGGCGCTCGGCTGCCGCATGGCGATCGAGCAGTCCGGACTCGCCGACGATCTCGGTCAGCCGCTCCAGATCCGGATCGGCATCAACTCCGGCCGCATGCTGGTCGGCAATATCGGTTCGGAGCTGCGCCTGAACTACACCGTGATCGGCGATGCCGTGAACGTCGCCAGCCGCCTCGAGGGCACCAACAAATCCTACGGCACGCAAATCCTGATCGGCGAGGCGACCGAACGGCTGGCCCGCGGCGCCATCGTCACGCGGGAAATCGACAGCATCGCGGTCTACGGGCGCGAGGAGGGATTTTCGGTCTACGAGTTGATCGCGCTGGCCGGGGAAGCTGAAGCTGCGGCCGGCTGGATCGGGCGTTACGAGCAGGGCCTCGCCAATTACCGCGCGCGCCGGTTTGCCGCAGCGCTCGCCGATTTCGAAGCCGTGCTGAACGAGCGCGGCCACGATCGCCCGGCCGAGCTCATGCGCGACCGGTGCCGGCAACTCGTCGCGACCGCGCCCGATGCGTCGTGGCGGCCGGTCGCGACGCTGACGACGAAGTAGCCGCGAGACCCGGACTACAATCGTGCCTGTGTGGTTCGCGCGTCGGCCGATTGGCAAAAGGTCTGCCATCACATCCTTGATGTGCTACGACATCCGCCCGCATGCCTTCCCGGACGATCCGATTCATGAAAACCACGCTGCTCAAATCCGAACACTATACCCGCTCGCCCTGGAAGAACGGCGGCGGCGTTTTTACCGATATCGCGGATGCGCATCGCGCGGACGCGCCGGTGAAGGATTGGGACAGCCTGCTCTGGCGCTTTGCGTCGACCCCGATCGTGGCGCCCGGTCCGTTCTCCTACATGCCGGGTATCGACCGCCTGCAGATGGTCGTCGGCGGACGCGGGCTGGTGCTGAAGTCTCCCGCGCAGGATTTCGACGAGCGTGAACCTTTTACGACGGTGCGCTTCACCGGCGAGCTCGAGATCGTGACCGAACTCGAGGCCGGCCCTGTCGAGGTCGTGAATTTGATGGCCCGGCGCGGTGCGGCCGAGATCGAGCTCGAGGCGCTTCGGGAGCCCGGCGATCGGCAACTTGCCGCCGGCACGCATCTGGTTTACGCGGTGTCCGGTGATTGCAGCATTCGTCTCAATAGCGAGGATTTTGCGATCCCCAACGGCAGCACGCTGAAGGTCGAGCTCACCGAGGCCTCCAGGCTGGCGCTCGTCTCGGGGCTGGCGGTGCTGGGATCGATCCGGCTCGCCGGCTAGACGGCGGCCATCCAGCCGATGCGCATAATCCATGCAACTGGCTAGGTTGACGCGGTCGCGCCGGAGCACGATATCTCCTTGCATGCAGACCGCCGCGAAGGGGCAGAGGCAGATATGAACGCGCCAGACGAAAATGCCCCCGCGACGCTGTCCGACGGCGTCATCGACTGGCTGACCAACGGCACGCGCGACGAGCGCTTCATCGACAACATCTTTGCGCAGATGTGCATCCGCCTCCAGCAGGCGGGCATTCCCCTCGCCCGGTCGACGCTTCACGTCCTGATCCATCATCCGCAATGGCTGGGGGCCCGCTTCATGTGGTCCGACGGCATGCGCGAGGCCGAGATCGCGCGGGTCGACTACGACGTGCGCGAGCGGTCCGAGTTCATCGGCAGTCCCGCCAGCGAGATGTTGGAGGGGGCAACCGAGCTGCGCGAAAATCTCGAACGCGATCCGGCGCTCGGCCGCAAGCACGCCCTCTATGACGAGATGCGGACGAAAGGCCTGACCGACTATGTGGCCTGGCCGCTCTACCACACCCTCGGCAAGCGCCATCTCGTCACCTTCGCGACCGAGCGGCCCGGCGGCTTTGACGAGACGCACATCGCGGCGCTGAAGAAGCTGCTGCCGGTGCTGGCGCTGGTCAGCGAGATCCGCATCAAGAACCGCCTGGCGCGAACGCTGCTGGAGACCTATGTCGGCTCTCACGCCAGCGAGCTGATCCTCGCCGGCGCCACCAGGCGCGGCGCCGGCACGACGGTACGGGCCGCGATCATGATCTGCGACTTGCGCGATTTCACCAAGATCTCCGACAATTGGCCGCGCGACGACGTCATCGACCTCCTCAACGACTATTTCGACGCGATGTCGGAGCCGATCGCGCGGCACGGCGGCGAGATCCTGAAATTCATCGGCGACGGCCTGCTCGCGATCTTCCCGCTTCATGAGCCCAATGCCTGCGCAAACCTGCTGCATGCCGTCACCGAAGCCCGTTTGGCCATGGCCGAGCTGAACGAGCGGAATGCCGGCAGCGGCCGCGCGCCGTTGAACTACGGCATCGGCGTCCATGTCGGCGACGTCATGTACGGCAATATCGGCTCGACCAACCGGCTCGACTTCACCGTGATCGGCCCCGCCGTCAACATGGCCTCACGCCTCGAAGCGCTCACCAAGCAGCTCGGACGTAAGGTGCTGCTGTCGCGCGACTTCGCCCAGCTGGTGCAGCCGAACTTCGAGCTGGAGCATGTCGGCAAATACGAGGTGCGCGGCTTCAGCGATCCGATCGAGCTGTTTGCGTTTCAGGGCTGAGGGCGTCCCCTTACTGCTTCTCGCGCCATTCGAAAGCAGCCGCCGGCATGCCACGGCTCCTTGCGTCGCATCACGCCGCAAGCCGGCGCGAAGCGCATGCTTAGCGATTTCCTATGTGGCGTTCCGACTACAGCCGGATCAGCGAATGACGACTATGAGTCGATCATCGCTTTAACCGAACTGCTGGGAAGTCGACTTATGAAGAGAATCATTGCCGCTTTGATCGCAACCACCGCCCTGACCTCCGCCGCCTCGGCGGCAGACCTCGCGGCGCATTACACCAAGGCGCCCGTGGCTGCGCCGATCACCGACTGGACCGGCGTCTATCTCGGCGTCTCGGCTGGCGGAGTTTGGGGCACGAACGAGTGGTCCTCCGACGAGACGGAACCCCTTCGGCCGGGCTCCTACAACACGTCCGGCTGGACCGCCGGCGGCATCGTCGGTGCCAATATTCAGGTCCGCAATGCGGTCATTGGCGTGGAGTTCGACGGCAACTGGGCCGACGTGACCGGTTCGAGGGCCGTCGGATCACCGTTCAACGGCATCGCCACCAATCTCTCGTCGATCGACAACAAGATCGACTGGACGGCGCATGCGCGCGCTCGCCTGGGTTACTCGTTCGGCAACTGGCTGCCGTTCGTCGCCGGCGGCGCGGCGATCGCCGGCGTGCGTGACAATCTGAATTTCATCACGCCCACCGCGTTCAATGGCGTCGTCTACCCGGGCTACCGCAACAGCGCCAAACGCGTCGGCTTCACGGTTGGCGGCGGCATCGATTTCAAGGTCACGCCGAACTGGATCGTTCGCGGCGAATATCTCTATGACAATTTCGGCACGACGTCCGGACGGGCGAGCCCCTCGACTTTCAACAACGAGGTGTTCACGCTCGACACGCACACGGTGCGCGCGGCGATCATGTACAAGTTCGACTGATTTGTTCTGCGACCTGTTCCAGTGAACTCAGCCCGGTCTCGCCAGGGGCCGGGCTTTTTCAATCGGCCGATGAGGCCGTGACGACCCGGAGCGTGCCGATGTCGCTCGGACGGCCGAGGCCGGTTGCCAACGCCGGAGCATGCAATTACGCTCCGTCTCAGCTCCGCCCAGACGTCTGCTTGATCGGCCGCGTGGTCATGCCAAAGTTTCTTCGTATCGGAGTCCATCAGTCCAACGTCTCAGGCTACACGTCGAAGGCGTGGTGTATCAGGCGCGTCGGCCCGGCGGTTTTCCTGAAGTGGGGTGCCGTCGAGGTCCAGGGCGCCGGCGACGGGCGCAAGGTTTACTGGACGCATCCTCCACAGGAGAAGACGGTCCGCTGCGGCACCGCGCAGCGCGCCCAGGACTACACCAAGGCCGCGATCGCCCGGCGCCGCAACCATCGCTACGAGCCGCTGGCCGGAGCTATTGCGGTCCGGCGCAAATCCGCCGCGCGCGATGCCGGGCTCAAGCAGGCGCTCGCCACCATCCTGATTGTCGATATCGTCGGCTCCACCGCCAAGGCGGCCAAGCTCGGGGATGCGCGCTGGACCAAGATCATGGGCCATTATTACGCGGCCGTCCGCAAGGAGCTGAAGAGTTCGCGCGGCAAGGAAGTCAACACGACCGGCGACGGCGTGCTGGCGACGTTCAAGGCGCCGGCGGCCGGCATCGCTTGCGCGACTGCGATCCAGAAGGCGGTGCGTACGCTGGGACTCGAGATCAGGGTCGGGCTGCACGCGGGGGAGTACACGATCAGCGGCGACGAGATGGTCGGCCTCGCCTTCCACATCGGCACCCGCGTCGCCGCCAAGGCGCGCGCCGGCGAAATTTTGGTGTCGAGCGCGGTGAAGGAGCTGATGAAGGCGCTGCCTCAGATCCGCTTTGCCGATCACGGCAGTCATCAGCTCAAGGGCGTGCCGGAGCGGTGGCGCCTGTATCGGGTTGTGGGGTGAGGGCAGGCCGGCTCGTGGTCGGGCCCTGCGGTCCTGCTATCGACGCTTGAGCACCAAAGCTTCCCAGAAGTACCGCGACGCTTCGGCCTGCGCGTCGTACACGCCGATGCCGATGTCGTGGAGAAGCTCGGGCTTTTCCCTCAGATCCGCGCGCAGCTCCGCCCTGAAACGCGACCGCTGCCACCATGTGACGGGCAGGCTGAGGATCGCGCGGATGCCAATTGCATCCGCGCGGATGCCAGGTGCCTCATGACCCGAGGCGAACCGCGTTGCCGGTATCACCGCGGCCCGCTCGGGACTGGCGGCTGGCGCCTTGAAGGGCGTCATTGTCTGCAAGGCTTGCGATTGCATGTCGTCAAAATCTCCAAGTGAAATCGTGGTCGCCGGCCTGCAACAAGGCGGCGACGGGGCAGTGGCCTCTCACCGGGCGACAATGCTCGCCACGATGGTTGCCTGGCGCCCAGGAAACATGGCGCCGTCGTGGCCGGCGTTAGTCCGGCGTGACAGAGCCGTTATTATTTCTCCGAAGGCGTGACGAGGTTAACAATGCGTTGGACGGGGGACGTCGGCCGCGCAAAATCGCAGGTTCCCCGGATGACGCGCGGTCCCGAGCCTTGCGGCATTATTGCGCTATTTCGCGTGCAATGCCCCGGGGCGTGCCGCAGAGAGCCGCTCGCGCCGAGATCGCCGGTTGCGGTCAGAACGCCCGAGCGATGCGGGTGGGCGGCGATGCCGCCGGTGCATCGAGCCGCAGGTCCTTTCGAATCCCGGCATCCACCAGACCGGCGGGGGCAAACCGGCGCAGAAATCGCAGGCGCTTCGCAAGGCTGCCGGCCGCATATTTGAGCTGCGGGCGCGCCGCGCTCGCCGCGGCAAGCACGGTCTCGGCGACGACGCCCGGCTGTTCGGCCGTCGCCATCACCTCGTTCACCCGCCTGGTCACGCCCGCGCGCGCCTCGCGGTATTCATCGAGCTTGGCATCGGGCTCCATGAAGTTCGCGTCGAACGGCGTCTTGGTGTAGGCGGGCTCGACCACGGAGACCCGGATGCCCCGCGTGCGCAGTTCATGGTCGAGCGATTCCGAATAACCGGCCACCGCGTGCTTGGTGGCGGCATAGAGCGCGCCATAGGGCATCGGCAGAAAGCCGAGCACGGAGCCGATGTTGACGATGCGGCCGCCGCCCTGGCGGCGCATGTGCGGCACGACCGCGCGCGTCATCCGGACCAGCCCGAAGAAGTTCGTCTCGAAGATCGCTCGTGCCTGCTCCATCGAGCTCTCTTCCGCACCGGCGGGGGCAACACCGAAGCCGGCGTTGTTCACGAGCAAATCGATGCGGCCCTCGCGCCGGACCACTTCGCTGACGGCGGCTTCCACCGATTCATCGCTGGTGACATCCAGCGACAGCATCTCGAACGGTTGTCCGCCGGCCTGCGCGCCCCGCCGGCTGGTGCCGTAGACTTTGTAGCCGGCGCTTGCGAGCCGCAGCGCCGTGGCTTCGCCGATCCCGGACGAGGCGCCGGTCACCAGCGCGATCTTGGGTGTGATCCTGTTCATGCGACTCTCCAACGCTGCCAATGGCTCTGAATCTGTTTGATTGCGATCGTAACTAATGATACAAATGACGATCGTAATGATAAATGTCAAGCCCCAGGACCCGCCACATGCGCGTTTCAAAGGAACAGGCCGCCAAAAACCGCGAGCGCATTCTTCAGGCCGCCTCCCGCCTGATGCGGGAGCACGGCATCGCCGGCGTCGGTGTCGACGCGCTCGCCGAGGCCGCCGGGATGACCCACGGCAGCCTGTACAGTCAGTTCGGCTCCAAGGAGCGACTGGTCGAGGAAGCGGTGGCCTATGCGATCAGCGCCAAGGGCGGCGAAGTGCCCGAGGATTTTGCGCTCGACGATTATGTGTCGGACTACCTGTCGCCGGGGCATCGCGACGAGCCGGCAAGCGGCTGCCCCTTCGCGGCCCTGGCTTGCGAAATCTCGCGCCAAAGCCGCGGTGTGAGGGACCGCTTCACTGCCGGCGTGCGCGGCACGATCGCCCTGCTGAGCAGCCGGATGCCCTCCACGCTGAAGCCGCGCCAGCGCGAGGACAAGGCGCTCGCGGCCGCCGCCTCCATGGTCGGAGCCCTCGTGCTGGCCCGGGCGGTGAACGATCCAAAACTGTCGGCGGATATTCTTCGCGCGACGAGGAATTCGCTGTCGGGGTGATGCTGATACTGCGCTATTTGCGGTTCGCTCCCGTGGAGCCGGAGCCTGGCTGGCCTCCCGCCGCGGGACGTGCCAATCGGGGGTTTGAGGTGCAGTGCGCTTCAGTCGCGAGCCTGCGCGTCCTCCGCCCACTTGCGGGACTGCGGACATCCGACTTGTGACACAACCACAGCTTGCGTTGCTGCTGGAAAACCAGCAGTATGCGTATTCGATCGAGGTCGATCTGGAGTTGAACGATGTCACCGCATCGCGGCGTCATCGTCCAGGATCGAGCCGACACGTCCGCGCTTCACCCTGGAAAACCCATGACCCGCATCGACGCAGTCGACTGCAACGCGAGTATTGCCATCGTCGGCGCGGGCCCGGCGGGCCTGTCGACCGCATGGTTCCTGTCAAAACACGGGTTTCACAACGTCACGGTGCTCGAGAAGCTCGGCCAGATCGGCGGGCTCTGCAAGAGTCTCACCGTCGACGGCATGAGCTATGACCTCGGTGCCAACTACGTCACGTGGGCTTACCGGGAGACGCTGGAGATCGCGGACGAAGTCGGCGCGACCACCTATGCCGAGAAGCCCTATACCTCGATCGACATCGCGCCGGACGGGAACAGCTTCAAGTACCGATCGCTCACCGAGGCCGTGCTCTACGATCCCTACACCAAGTCCACGATCTCGTGGTGGACGTTCCTCTGGGCGGCGATTCGATACCTTTATGTCCGGTGGCAGCTGAGCGGCATCATTGATGCGCCTGATTACCTCGATGCGATCCACGAGCACCCCGAGCTCTGCGTCGACTTCAAGTCCTGGCTGGCAAAACAGGACCTGATGCCGCTGGCAACCCTGTTCCAGTTTCCGATCACGATCATGGGCTACGGCCAGCTCGACGACATCGCGGCACCCTACGCGCTGCGCTACATGTCCGTCCGGACGTTCTTTCCGATGGTGTTCGGCCACGGCCCGGTCAACTGGATCATCGGGACCTGGCCGCGACGCTTCACCGACGGGTTTCAGCGGCTGTGGGAACGGGTGTCCTGGCGCGTCAACGTCCGGCTCAACGTCAACATCACCAGGATCGAGCGCTCGGCGGCCGGTGTCCGGATCGACATGGAATATCCGGAGCAGGATCTGAACGACATCAAGATCGTCAAGGACACCAAACTCTATGATTATCTGGTGCTCGCCTGTCCGTTGACGGTGGACGTGTTCACGCGGCTCGGCCTCGTTCCCAACGCCGCCGAGCAGAAGCTGAACCGCGAGATCCAGATCAATCCGTACTGCATGACGACGTTCTGGATCGACCTGACAATGGCGGCGCCGGTCGCGCCGGTGCTGCCGCTCACCGAGCAGGGCACGCCGTGGGCGGTCGCGCGGCAGTTTCAGGACAGCGGCAACATGTTCACGCAGTTCTACACGCGGCCCAAGGACAAGCAGACGCACGACCAGGTCATCGCGGAGGTCAGGCGCCTGACCAAACTCCTCGGCGGCGCGATCGACACCAGCCAGCCGCGCTGGCACACGTTCGACGAGTTCACCTACTTCCAGCACTTCAAGCCGGAGCAGATCAAGACCGGCATGTATGCCGACCTTGCCCGCATGCAGGGCGGCGAGCGGACGTTCTACGTCGGCGGCGCGACCGACTTCGAGCTGGTCGAGCCGATCGTCGTCCATTCGAAATACATCGTCGAGAAGCACTTCGCCGGCGGGCTCCGCGCGAAATAGCGCGGCGGGGAGGTCATCGTCTCGACGTCACCGCACGCCCGTGCCTTTGCAGCGCTGGCACTTCACCACCTTGTCGCCCTTCTTGAGCAGGCCCTTGCCTTCGCAGTTCTTGCACTTCTGCTTCTTCTTGATGTTCGGGCCTTTTTCACTGGTCATGGATGTCTCCTGCCGCGGGAGAGCTTTGTATAGGCCCGGCCGGGCGAGGGCGGTAGTCGATAATCCAAACGGACCTGGACTCCGTTAGGAACGAAGACTTCGCCCAGTCGTTCGCACTTCGCCCGGCGAGAGAGACAGCCCTCGGCTCCACGCCAGGGCTCATGAGCGCTGGTGGCGTCGCGAATGAGGTGGTGGATCGATGGAAAAACCGACCCAGGAGCAATTGGCGGAGCTCAAGAAGCTGAGCAAGGAAGCGCGCGTACCCGATGAGTCCGAGATCGTCACTTCGAAGGAGGAGGCAGAGCAACGCATCAGGGACCTGAAGGACAAGAGTTGGATGGAATAGTCACGACGGGCCGCTCGAACCGCGAAGCGGCTGGAGCCGTTGACTGCACTGTCACTGCGATCCGGACTCCCTCCAGCTCGGACCACGATACTGGACCCGGAAAGCAGGTCGATCGAATTCTAGGGCAGTTCCGAAATCAGGAACAAGTGGCAATTCCGGACGTTGAGGCCGGCATCCGAACGGGTGCGACTCACGTTGGAGGAGATCATAGATGAAAAACCTCTTTGCCGTCGCCTTGCTTGGCACTGCCGTGATCGGCGGCGCTGCTTTCGCGCAATCCACCCAGCCCGTAGATCGCGCCGCGCCGGCGGCGACCGCTCAGCCGGCCGATGCGAAGATGGCGCTCAAGGGAAATTGGCGCGCCTCGAAGCTCATGGGCCTGAACGTCTACAACGAGGCCAACGAGAAGCTCGGTGACATCAACGAGCTGCTTGTCGACAAGAACGGCAAGATCAACGCGGTGGTTATCGGCCTCGGCGGCTTCCTCGGCATGGGCGAGCACGACATCGCCGTCTCCATGGACAAGCTCAAGTTCGTCGAAGAGCCGGTCCGGACCAGCTCGAGCAGCACCTCGACCACGGCGCGCGACGCCACCACCGGCGCCGCGTCGACATCCACGACGAACCGCACCGCGAACGATTGGGTCCCTGACCATGCCGTCATGAGCGGCAACAAGGAGCAATTGAAGGCGCTCCCGCAGTTCAAATATTCCGACTACAACTAGCGCGACGAGCTCTCGGCGAATTGGGGCCCCAACTTGCGGGGCCCCTTTTTGTGCGCCCGGGGGCCAGTGTACGGATGTGCCGCAACGAAAAACGGCCCGCCCAAATCAATGGGCGGGCCGTTCATGCGAGCGGGTTATCCGCTCAGTGCATGTGAACCAGGAAATAGCCGACGCCGCCAACCAATAGGACGGCTTTAACGGCCCACAAAATCAGTACGGGCATTTTCTCCTCCTATGCTGTCAGAACGCTTCCGACGGATCGCTGCCGCGGCCGTGACCAGTTACTTCTCGGTGCAGACCTTCGTGGTCTTGACCGCGGACTCCGCCTCGACCCTCGTCTTGAAGACGCCGTCGCCCACGATCGTCGTGGTGGTGGTGGTCGGCTTGCTGTCGACGATGGTGCACTTCTTGGTGGTGGCGTCGCGCACGATGTAGAACTCGGCGGCGCTGGCTGCCTGCGTGCCGAGGGCGAAAGCGGCAAGAGCGCCGCATACGATAAGCTTCTTCATGGTGTTCTCCTAAAAGTGAAAAAAATGACTCGTAAGTAGTCATTGCCAACGACGCCGTGCGGCCGAAGTTCCGCATCCAGCGATCTGCGCCATTTCGGTACAGCAGAATTCGTCCGTCTCGCTCCAGCGAGATTGCCGAGTTTTCCCGAACTGGAACCCAGCCTCTCGCTCGAAGCTATTTCGATGTCCGCATTAGGAGCTTTCACATGAACAAACGTTTATTCTGGGCTACGACCGCCGATAGCCGCACCTACATCGTCGAACCTCGGGAGCGTCGCGTCATCGAAGAGATCGATTGATCTTGTCACACGAAGGAGAACGCATATGAGGATTATTGCTCTCGGAGGGTTTGCCGCCACCGCCATGCTGGCGTCAGCGGCCTCGGCAGCTCCGCTCAATCCCAGCCCGATCGGATCAGCGGAGGCGGCAAACGTCGACCAGGTTCGCTTGGTCTGCAACGAGTACGGCCGCTGCTACCGGACCCGTGGCCCCCGCTACGTGCAGCGTTACTACGGCGGAGACGACGGCTACGTGGTGCGCAGGAGCTATGGCGCCTACGGCGGCCCGGGTTATTACGATCGCGGGTATGGTTATTACGGAGGCGGACCGAGCGTTGGCTTCAGCTTCGGTACCAGCCGCTGGTGATTGATGATCTTGGCGCCGCCCTTCGGGGCGGCGCCTTGCCTGCGAACGTGTCGCCCTTCTTGAGCAGGCCCTTGCCCTCGCAATTCTTGCATTTCTGCTTCTTTTTGATGTTCGGGCCTTTTTCACTCGTCATGGAAGTCTCCAGCCGCGGGGTGCGGTCTCGTGTGGAGGCTCAGCGGAACAGCCGCGCGGTGCCGAACAAGCCCTACACTTATGCCGGCTTCGGCACCACCAGCACCGGCACGCTTCCGTCCACCAGGACCTCGGATGTCTGGCTGCCCAGAAACAGCTTCCTGAGGCCGCGACGCCCATGCGAGGCCATCACGATCAGGTCGCAGCCCCTGGACTTGGCTGTCTCGATGATCGCGGTCGCCGGGTGCGCATTCGGAACATGCAAGAATTCTGCAGGCGCACCGATCTGCTCCGACATCGCGCGCGCTTCCTCGAGCACCTTGCCCGCACGCGCCTTGCAGGCTGCGTCGAAGCTATCGGCTTCGTCCTGCGTCGGAATCCATCCCGAGTCGTGGCCGCCGCCATAGTCGATTGGTAGCGCTTCCGTCACCGTGATGATCGTCAGCGTGGCGTTGAGCGCCTTCGCCAGGGCGATGCCATGCTCGACACCCTTTCGCGCGACGTCCGATCCATCCGTGCTCAAGAGAATGTTGGCGTACATGCGGCGGCTCCCTTGCTCGTCGAACAAAGTGATGCGTGGGGAGTATGGGCCGGTATGCGGGGTGGGTCCATGTGCGCGAGGACAGCTATTGGGATTCGGCAGCTTTTGGATCCGGAGCGGACCTCGCTAGCTGCGCAAGCACTAGCCAGAACGATCACCGTCAAGCGAACGCGCGGCCTGTTCGATCTGGTCGGCAGCCTGGTGCGCGGGAGCACCGTCCGATAACATCGCGCTTCGCAGCGCCAGGGCGCCTTGTTGGAAACTTTCATCCTGCAAGACGCGCATGATAGCCGACCGAATGTCTCCGCATCCGGCATTGGCCGGCAGCCGGATTCCCGCATGACGGGCGGCCACGCGAGCCGCATTGTCGTGCTGATCGCCGACCAAGGGCAGACAAACCATCGGCACGCCATGCCTCAGGGACTTCGTCACCGTGCCGATGCCGCATTGAGTGACCAGCGCATGCGCATTCGGCAACACCAGATCGTGCGGGACGAAGTCCACCAAGCGCACATTCGCCGGGGGCTCGAATTGTCCGGCCTCCAGCGCTGGCCCGAGCGTGACCAGGGCGCGCACAGGCAAATCCGCAAGCGCCGCGAGGATCTTCCTTAATGTGCCGGATTGCCCTTGATCGAGCGTGCTGAGCGAGACAACCACAAGAGGCCCGGTGCCTTCGGTCAGCCAATCTTCGCTTGGCTTGATAGGGCCGGATCTGTCCTCCGGGGTACCCACGTGGCGCACATTGGCCGGAAAGCGCGGTGCAGGCCAGTCGAATGCCGGACTGACGAGGACCAGAACCCGCGCCGCCGTACCATATTGCTGGAGCGGCGAACGCACGGCCTGCAGTCCGCTAAGCAACCGCGCGCTGTTGAGGGGCGAGAGGGCATTGCGTATCCATAGCCGATCGACGATCGCTCGGCCGATCACGTCCCGACAGAAGCCCGAGAGTCCCGCCTTCGGTGCGTAACCCGGTCCGTAAGGCGGGCCGCCAGCGACAGGCCAGGGATAGATGGTGTGCATCAGGGCTACGGACGGAATCCGTGCAGCCTCGGCCGCGACCAGGGCGCCAAGCAAGACAAAGTCGGCCACGACGACGTCCGCTTTCTCGCGACGCAATTCGTCCGCCACATTCCGCGACCAGGCGGGTGCCCATACGGCGGTGCGTGCCTCGCGCTGCGGGCTTCGAAATGATGCCGGCGTCCAGGATGCGATCAGGGGTCGCTCCGAATATCTCCCTTCGTCAAAAGGATGAACCTCGGGCTCGTCAAATCGAACGAGCTCGGCTCCGATGTCGGAGATGCGCTGCAGGAGTGAAGCGCTGATCGGCAGGCGGGAATGACGGACGCCCGGACCTGCCATGACGCGCACCCGGTGGCCGCGCGCAGCCAGCTCCTGGAGGATTGGCACGATCAGGGGAACGTTGCCTCCGCCCTGAAACATGCAGGCAAGTATGTTCAAAGGGGCCCCCCCAGCGGCAGGCACGGGCTTCAATCAATCGGAGTGAAGCCGGTGGCCTCGACAATGGTTCTCCACCGCCGCGATTCCGATCCGATCAACCGGCTGAAGTCGCCCATGGAGACCGCGTCGATCTCAACGGCCAATTTCTCCATGCCCAATCTGACCTCATCATTGTGCAGGGTCTGCTGGATGGCGTCATTGAGCCTCTCGACGACGTTTGCCGGCGTCCGCGCCGGAACGAAAAATCCGTACCGCGTCAGATCCTCGAGTGACGGATAACCGCATTCCGCCACCGTCGGCACGTCGGGAAGAAACAAGCTGCGGCGCGGACCGGTGGTCGCCAGCGCACGAAGCTCGCCGGACCGGACAAGGCCAAGCGAACTGCCGATTGGCATGATGGCGGATGCGATCTCGCCCTTGAGCAAATCCTGAATTGCGGAGCTGCCCTGATACGGTACGTGGAGGAATTCGATGTTTGCGGCCCGCCCCAACATCGCTCCGATCAGATGCAGCGTGGTTCCAATACCCGGTGTGCCGTAGGTTGCCGCTTTCGGGTTGGTACGGCACCATTCGACGAAGTCGGCTAGCGTCCGCGCATGATTTGGTACCTTCGGGCCAACCGTCAGCAATGCCGGAAACGAGGCAACGGCCGATACCGGGATAAAATCCCCTGGGGTGTATCTGAGCGTCTTGTAGATGAGCGGGAACAGTATGACGAAACCAAGCGGCGCGAACAGAATGACCGATCCGTCGGCATCGGCCGCCTTCACGGCCTCGACCGCAATTCGGCCGCTCGCCCCCGGCCGGGTTTCGACAACGACCGAGGCTGCATAATCCTTGAACTGTCCGGAAATGAGCCTTGCCACCCCGTCGGTCAGCCCCGGCGCGAAACCGGTCACGACCTGCACGGTCTTTGCCAGCGTCTGGGCCTTGCTCTGCGGCAGGAGAGCCGCTGCTGCGCCCGCCGCAGATGCCATCAACAGATCACGACGGGTCACCACAACAGATGTCCGCATAGCTCCCTCCGGGGCCCTGCCGCTGAAGCCTGCGCTCGGCAAATCTCCAGCAGTTGCGCCTGGAGGATGCTTCGGGCACACATATCAGTCCAATGCTATTGTCTGAGGTTTCCATAACCATTCTGATAGGGCTCGAACATGCAATCCATCGAGCTGGCTCGGCGCCGCCTCAAACTCCGCGACCTGCATATTCTGCTTGTGGTGGCGATGCGGGGCAGCATGGCGAAGGCCGCGGCTGAGCTTGCGATTTCTCAGCCGGCGGTTTCGAGGGCAATCTCCGAGATGGAGAACGAACTGGGGCTTCGCCTGCTCGATCGCGGCCGCAATGGCGTTGAACCGACCGCCTATGGTCGCGCCCTCATCCGGGCGCGGTGTTGCCATTTTCGACGAGCTGACGCAGGGCTTGCAGGAACTCGAATTCCTGGCCGATCCGACGGTTGGACTGCTGCGCATCGGCAGTTCCGAGAACGTCGCGGCCGGCCTGCTCCCCGCCGTGATCGATCGCTTCTCGCGCCAGCATCCCGGCATTCGCTTGGACGTCTCACAAGCCGTGCTCAGCACGACCCAGTACCGCGAATTGCGCGAGCGGAGCATCGATCTGTTGCTGGGCTGGATTCCGACGCCTTTCGCGGAAGAGGACCTGGTCGCGGAGCGGGTCGTGGACGATCCCGGCGCCATCGTGGCTGGCACGCAGAGCAAATGGGCACGGTTGTCCAAAATCGCCCTGTCCGATCTCGCCGACGAAGCCTGGATCTTGCCACCCGCTGACACGTTTCCCGGTGCCGCGGCGGCTAGGCTGTTCCGCGAAGTCGGCCTGAGTCTGCCTCGCACGCCTCTGACCACGCTATCCATTCATCTCTGCTGCAGGCTGGCCGCGACCGGGCGCTTTGTCACCATGCTGCCAAGCTCGATTGTGCGGTTCGGGGGGCGTGATCTGTCGCTGAAAATACTTCCCGGTAAAGCTACCCCGAAGATCACCCGTGCAGGTGGCTGTTGTCAGATTGAAGAACCGCACCCTCAGTCCGGCGGCCGAGAAGTTCATCGAATGCGTTCGCGAAGTCTCCACCTCCATGGCTGGCAAGCGGCAGGTTCGCAGATGACAAATCCCGCGTCGAAATTCCGGTGAGAGTGCACCCAACAATCTTCGCCCTGCCGCGAGCCAAACCACACATCTTGCAGGTACCGACCTCGAAGCCGCGCGATCCGGCGTCGTGCCGGATACAGCGGGAGCGATGCGGGCCCCGCCTTCGCTCCCTGGGCTTCGACGCAGCAGCCTTCGCCCGCTTCGCTTGTCATTTGTGGCTCCGGCTTGCCGAGCCGAAGCTCGCGAAGCGAGCGAAGGCTGGTGGGCCCGGCAGGACTCGAACCTGCAACCAGACCGTTATGAGCGGCCGGCTCTAACCATTGAGCTACAGGCCCCGCCGCGGGACGGCCCGCGGGAACGCGCGGCCGGCAACGGTGCGCGGTTCGTTTACAGGGATGGAGGCGGGGGTGCAATGCCGGCTCTGGCGCATCGAAACGCCGGCGCGCATTGCCGGATATTTTGGAATACCCGAAATTCGCGATGATGCCCTTATAGTCCTGTTTTGCCCGACGGGTCAAACGGTCCGCGCCCGGGCCTGGTCGTCCATTTCTGTAACACCTTGTAATCGCTGGCCTCGTCTACTGTGCATGGGGTTGTTTTCGCACATTTTGGTTGGAGGGGCCTGCGGGTCCCCTCCAACGCCTGTGAGCGAGTTGCATGGCCGCCGACGAAGCCTGCTTAGTCCACCGACACCCCCGCGAACTCCACGACCTTGCGCCACTTCTCGGTTTCGTCCGTCACCAGCTTGCCGAACTCGGCCGGCGACATCGGCTTGGGGATGCCGCCGATCTCGGCCAGGCGCGCCACCAGCTTCGGGTCCTTCAGCGCCTCGCCCACGGCCTTGTTGAGGATCTCGACCACCTCCGCCGGCGTGCCCTTCGGCGCGGAGATGCCGTAGAAGCCGACCGATTCGAAGCCCGGCACGGTCTCGGCGATCGCGGGCACGTCGGGCACGCTCGGCCAGCGCTGTGGCGAGGTCACGCCCAGCGCGCGGACATTGCCGCCCTTGGCCTGCTCCAGCGCGGAGGGCAGGTTGTCGAAGATCAGCTGCACCTTGTTGGAGATGATGTCGGGGAAGGCGATCGCAGATCCCCGATAGGGCACGTGCACCATGTCGCACTTGGTCATCACCTTGAACAGCTCGGCCGACATGTGCACCGAAGTGCCGTTGCCGGAGGAGGCAAACGAGATCTTGCCGGGATTGGCCTTACAGTAGTCGATGAACTCCTGAACCGTCTTGGCGGGAAACGCGTTGGAGACGACCAGCATGTTGGTGAGCTGCATGATGCTGGCGACCGGCACGGTGTCGCGCAAAAAGTCGAACGGCAGCTTCTTGTAGAGCGAGGTCGAGATCGCGTTGTTGGGCGCGACGAACAGCAGCGTGTAGCCGTCCGGCGGCGAGGCGATCGCAGCAGCTGCCGCGATGTTGCCGCCGGAGCCGGTGCGGTTCTCGACGATGAATTGCTGGCCGAGACGGTCAGACAGCCACTGCGCCATGATCCGCGCCACGATGTCGACCGGGCCGCCGGCAGAGAAGCCGATCAGCCAGTGCACGGGGCGGTCGGGATAAGCGGCGGAGGCGGGAGGGGCGGCGCTGAGCAGGGTTGAAAGAAAGACCAGAGCAAAAAAACCGCACCGCAAAATTCGCAACATGAAGCCTCCCATTGTTCTATTGTCGTTGGTGCCATGCTTTCACAAAAACCGCTTCGTGCCTACATCGCCGGAAGTCGATGTTGACGCGGGACGGCCGGGACTCACCATGAAACTCGCTGCGATCATCCTTCTCGGCGCGGCACTGCTCGCAAGCCCCGCCGCCGCTCAAACCGGAGTCAACGCCATTCCGACCACGACACTCAGCCTGGGCACCGCAACCCCGGGCGGCGGCTTTCCGCTCTATGGCAATGCCTTCGCGCAAGTGATGAACGCGGCCGATCCGCAAATCACCATCGCGTCCCGCAACACCAAGGGCAGCAACGAGAACATTCCGCTGCTGGAGAAAGGCGAGCTCGATCTCGCGCTGGTCGCGGGCGAGCCGGCCTACGAGGCCTTTGCCGGCATCGGCCGTGCACCGGTGCGATTGAAGATTCTCACCGCGATCTATTCCAACCCCGGCATGTTCGTGGTGCGGGCGGACAGCCCTTACAAGACGATTCGCGATCTGGTCGGTCAGCCGGTGGCGTTCGGCGCCAAAGGCTCCGGCCTGCCGATCCTCGCGCGCTACGTGCTCGATGGCCTCGGCCTGAAGCAGGACGAGGATTTCAAGGCGATCTATCTCGACCGCGCCGGCGACGGGCCCGCGATGGTCGAGGACGGGCGCGTTGCCGCGCTCTGGGGCGCCGGCATCGGCTGGCCCGGCTTTGCCGCGGTGGCATCGAGCGCGTCCGGCGCGCGGTTCATCGCGCCCAGCGCGGAGGAGATCACCCGCATCCGCGTCAGGCATGCGTTCCTGAAGCCGCTGACCGTGCCGGCCGGCAGCTACCCGAAGCAGTCCGAGCCGATCGCCTCGCTCGGCTCCTGGAGTTTTGTGCTGACGCGCGAGGATCTGCCCGACGATGTCGCCTATCGCCTCGCCAAGACGCTGCACGGCGTCGAAGCGACCTTCTGCAAGCAGCTCGCGCAGGCCTGCGAGACCACCGCGGCGAACACGGTCGCGGCCGCGCCGAGGCCGGAGCTGATCCATCCCGGCGTGATGAAATATTTTCGCGAGATCAGCGTGGTGAAGTGACGGTCGCTCCTTAAGCGGCCGTCATTCCGGGCGCGCAAAGCGCGAACCCGGAATCTCGAGATTCTCAGGTGCGCAATTGCGCACCATAGTTCGGTGCTTTGCACCGCCCTGGAATGACGATCGCCTTAAGCGATCGTCACTTCTTCAGCATCGGACACGCCGGGTCCGGGGGCCCGAATGCCTTGTCGCCAGAGATGGTCGTGAGGATCTTGTAATAGTCCCACGGATATTTGCTTTCCTCCGGCGTCTTCACCTGCACCAGCCAGAGGTCATGCACCATCAGATTGTCCTCGCGCAGTCTGCCGTTGCGGGCGAAGAAATCCTCGACCGGCTTCTCCCGCATCTTCGCCGCGACCTTGAGCGGATCGTCGGTGCCGGCCTCCTTGATGGCGTTGAGATAGTGCATCACGCTCGAATAGACGCCGGCCTGCCACATCGACGGCATCTTGTTCATCTTGGCGAAATAGCGCTTCGACCATTCGCGCGTCTTGTCGTCCATGTCCCAATAGAACGACGTCGTCAGCAACAGGCCCTGGGCTGCCTGCAGGCCGAGGCCGTGGATGTCCGTGATCAGCGCCAGCAGCGCCGCCATCTGCTGGCCGCCCTTGAACACGCCGAATTCGGAGCCGGTCTTGATCTCGTTCATGTTGTTGGGGGGACCGGCGGCGATGCCGATGATCTTGGCCTTGGAGGCCTGCGCCTGCAGCACGAAGGACGAGAGATCGGGCGTTGCCAGCGGCGGCCGCACCGAACCCAGCACCTTGCCGCCATTGGCGGTGACGACGCTGGAGGCGTCGCGTTCGAGCGAGTGGCCGAAGGCATAATCGTCGGTGATGAAGAACCAGCTGTCACCGCCGCGCTTGACCACGGCGTCCGCGGTGCCGACCGCGAGCGCGCGGGTGTCGAACACCCACTGCATCGCATAGGGCGAGCAGAACTTGCCGTGGAAATCGGCGGTACCGGTGGAGTGGGTGATGAACAGCCGCTTCTTCTCGTTCGCGACGTTCTGCACCGCGAGCCCGACCGCCGAGACCGGCACGTCGACGATCAGATCGACCTGGTCGACGTCGAACCAGCGCCGGGCGATCGCACCGCCGATGTCGGCCTTGAGCTGATGGTCGCCGATCACGATGCTGATCGGCTTGCCGAGCACGGCGCCGCCGAAATCGTCGATCGCCATCTGCGCCGCCGTGACCGAGCCCTGGCCGGTCGGCGCGGAGGCGGGGCCGTTCATGTCGGTGAGCACGCCGATCTTGACGAGGTTGTCGGACACCTGCGCCGATGCCGCACCCGGCAGCAACGCCGCACCCAGGAACGTTGCTGCAAAGCCAGCCGCAACTGGCAGTCCAAATCTGGTTGGATTCACGCTTGTCCTCCCCTGATCCGGCTCGTTGGCCGGTGTTGCCCCGGGTATGGCCCGGCTGAATTGGTTTCTTTTGCAACTATTTGGGGGCAGCCGTCAACGTCAGGCCGCGAAGCGAATCTGTCCCGCCGGCGAGGGATCGTAGCCGGTCAGTTCCTCCGCGCGCTGCTGCAGCCGTCTTTCGCCGAGGAACCGGATCAGGGCCTGCATGGCGGGACGGAAGTAGCTGCGCTGCCGCATCGCGAGATCAAGGTTCTCCCAGACCAACGGTACGAAATGAGACCGGCCGAGCGCGCCGCCGCACGCGTCCCGATGCCGCAATCGGCTTGTCCCGCGCGGACGATCTCGGCGATATCAGGTCCGGTCAAGGCCGGCGTCTCGACCCGGCGCAGATCGCGCATCGAGGCGCCGGCGCGCTTCAACAGCACGTCGAGCAGCATCTGCGCGCCTGTGCCTTGTTGCCGCGTCGCCATCCTGACGCCGAGCGCAAGCACGTCGGAGAGGCCGTGCAGCCGTTTCGGATTGCCCGTTGGCAGCACGAGACCCTGCTCGCGGCGCACGAATGCGACCAGCACGGCGTCATGCAGGTCGGGAGCGTCACGCAATGTCGCCGCATTGGCGTCGGAGGCGAGATTGCCGTCGGCCTCGAGGCTGTGGAAGTGCATCGCGACCGCCATCACCTCGTCACGCTGCAAGCGCTCGAGCCCCCGCGCGCTGCCTTCGCTCGTCGATCCCAGGCCCGTGCCGGATTCACGCAGGCTCCAGGCCAGAAGCTCATCCTGGCTGCCGCCCACCACCGGCGGCGGCTCCGCAGTCAGCATGCCGGCCGGGCGCGCCATTCCCGACAGCACCCAGAGGTCGAGTTCGTGGCGCGGGAAGAGCCATTTGCCGGTCACCTTGGTGCAGGGGATCGCTCCGTTGGTAACGAGTTCGTACAGCTTGCGTTCGCCGAGCCGAAGATAGTCGGCGGCTTCACTGGTCGTCAGGAATTCCATCCTGCATTCCTATGCAAATTCTTGCTTCTTTTTGACGTTCGACGCAGGTGGAATTCTGCATTTCAATTTTTGTCCGGCGGAACCATGCCCGATCATCTCGCTGCTTTGCAACACATCCTCACACGCGATTTCTGCTTTGGTGAACAATCCTGAAGCGCTGGTGCTGCGGGTCCTGCGCTCGTCGCTCGTCGCTCGGCGCATTGCCGAAATGTCCCGAATAAGGGAGCGCGACGGCAAGCGCGTCACGAGGGCGGCGCAATCGATCATCATGATCGCGTCATATCAATGAGGAACCCGATCATGGTCGTCCGCCGCCTGTCCGTTGCATTCGCGCTTGTCTGCGGCCTCGCCGCGGGCGTTGCGGCGTCATTCGCGGAGGAGCGCGCGATCGTTCTGGCCTCGACCACGTCGACGCAGGATTCCGGCCTGCTCGATTATCTGCTGCCGATCGTCCGCGAGAAGACCGGCATCAACGTGACGGTGATCGCACGGCGCGCCGACGAGGTGCTCGACGCGCCGCGACGGGGCGAGGTCGACGTCGTGCTGATGCATGCACGCCCGCAGGAGGAAAAGTTCGTCGCCGACGGTTTTGCCGTGAAGCGCTTCGACGTGATGTACAACGACTACGTCCTGGTCGGGCCGAAGAGCGATCCGGCCGGCGTGAAGGGCAAGGACATCGCGACGGCGCTGAAGGCGATCGAGGCCAAGGGTGCGCCGTTCGTGACGCGCGGCGATCGCTCCGGCACCCACGCGGCGGAGCTTGCGCTCTGGATCGTCGCCGGCATCGATATCGCCGGAGCCAAGGGCGCCTGGTATCGCGAGGTCAAGCAGGGCATGGACGCAGCCCTCGGGACCGCGCGCGCCGCGAATGCCTATGTGCTGACCGACCGCGGCAGCTGGATCGCCTTCAAGGATCGCGGCGATCTCGACATCGTCGTCGAGGGCGACAAGCGACTGCTCAATCAGTACGGCGTGATGCTGGTGAACCCGGAAAAGTTTCCGAGCGTGAAGAAGGAGCTGGGGCAGACCTTCATCGACTGGCTGATCTCGCCGGAGGGGCAGGCGGCGATCGCCGGCTACAAGGTCGACGGACAACAGCTGTTCTTCCCCAATGCGGGCAAGTCCGGCGGCTGATGATCGCATCGCCGCCGGTTGCCAAATCGGGCGATGCATGGTCCATCATGGCGCATGACCCAGCGCCTGACGCCATCCCTGACGCCGCTCGACACCGCGCTCGCCGGATTGCTGCAAGACGTTGGACCGATAGCGACGATCGAGTTGCCCCTGACCGAGGCCGCCGGCTGCATCGCGGCAGGGACGCCGCTGCTTGCGGCCCATCCGCCGCGCGACAGCGCCGCCGCGGATGGCTGGGCACTTTGCGCCAACGATATTGTCGGTGCGTCCGCCTATTCGCCACTGCCTCTGGCAACGGCGCCTGTCTGGGTCGATGCCGGCGAGCCGATGCCGCCGGGATGTGATTGCGTGCTCGATGCCGACGCGGTCGAGGTGTCAGGCCCGCTCGCCCAGGTGCTGGCGGAGGGTGTGACCGGACAGGGCGTCAGGCGCGCCGGAAGCGACATCGCCGGACGCGTGCCTGCCGCGGCGGAAGGGCAGTTGATCGATCCTGCCGCTTTGCTGCTCGCGCGCGCCGCCGGTGTCGAAAAGCTGGCCGTACGGCAGCCGCGCTTGTGCATCGTCAACGTGCCGGGTGCAGCAGCCGTGACAACGAGCATGATTGCGGAGATCGCGCGCGCAGCGGGGCTGCATGTGAAAACGCGCGAAGCTGCTGCGCGAGATGCGGCATCGATCGCGCAAGCGTTCGTCGATCTCGCCTGCGATCTCGTCGTGACGATCGGCGGCAGCGGCGTCGGACGTCGCGACGCCGCCGTCAACGCGCTGGCTCGGCATGGCGACGTGCTCGCCCATGGCCTCGCGCTCCAGCCCGGACGCACCGCCGCCGTGGCGCGGCCCGGAAAAGTTCCCGCCGTCGCTTTGCCGGGCTCGCCGGATCATGCGCTCGCAGCCTGGCTCGCGCTGGTGCTTCCGCTCGTCGATCGTCTGTCGGCGCGGCTGCCGCGCCGACAGGTGACGTTGCCGCTCGCGCGAAAAATCGCATCCAGCGTCGGCATCGCCGAGATCGCGCTGCTGGTCGAGGAACATAAGACGTGGATGCCGCTTGCCGTGGGCGAATGGCCGCTCCAGGCCATCGCCCGTGCGGATGCATGGCTGCTCATTCCCGCCAGCGACGAGGGATTTGCGGCAGGCGTGCCGGTTGATGCATATCTGACGCGGGAATGATATGGGTTCCGGCATGACCAGGATCTTGCAAACGCCAGACCGCAGCGCGCTCGACCAGGAGCAATTCCTCAAGGTCCTGTCGCGCGAGGAGGCGCTGGCGCGCTTCGAGGCGGCGCTGTTCCCGCGCGCGATTCCGAGCGAGCTGCGCAAGCTCGGCGATGCGCTCGGCATGGCGCTTGCGGAAGACGTCACCGCGCCGATCGACGTGCCGCCGTTCGACCGTTCCAACGTCGACGGCTTTGCCGTGCGCGCGGCGGATCTTGCCGCGGCCGGCGAGGGCACGCCCCGGCGCCTTGCGCTGAACGGTGAGACCATCCACTGCGGCACCACGCCGGCGCTGCAGGTCGCAGCAGGAACCGCAACGCCGATCGCCACCGGCGGTCCGCTGCCGCGCGGTGCCGACGCCGTCGTCATGGTCGAGCACACCCAGCCGGCCGGCTCGGATGCGATCGACGTTCGCCGCGCCGCGTCTCCTGGACAATTCGTCTCCTATGCGGGATCGGACATCGCGCGCGGCGAGGCATTGCTGCGCGCCGGCACGATCATCGGCTCGCGCGAGATTGGCATGCTGGCGGCCTGCGGCATTGCCGACGTGACTGTCGCGCGAAAGCCGCGGGTTGCCGTGATCTCCACCGGCGACGAACTGGTGCAGCCCGGCGAGGCGCTGGCGCCGGCGGCGATCTACGATACCAACGGCACGATTGTCGCCGCTGCGATCGACGAGAACGGCGGCAAGGCGGTCTTCCTCGGCGCCATTCCCGACGACGAAGCCAAGCTCGATGCCGTGATGCGGCGCGCGCTTGCAGATGCCGACATGCTGGTGCTCTCGGGCGGCACGTCGAAGGGCGCGGGCGACCTGTCCCACCGCATCATCGCCCGGCTGGGCCGGCCCGGCATCATCGCGCATGGCGTTGCGCTCAAGCCCGGCAAGCCGCTGTGCCTCGCAGTGTGCGACGGCAAGCCGGTGGTGATCCTGCCGGGCTTCCCGACCTCGGCAATGTTCACATTCCATGACGTGATCGTGCCGGTGCTGCGCAGGATGGCCGGACTGCCGCCGCGCTCCGACGCCAAGGTGGGCGCAACCGTGCCGGTCCGCATCGCGTCCGAACTCGGCCGCACCGAATTCGTCATGGTCTCGCTGGTCGAGGGCAGGGACGGACTGATCGCCTATCCCTCGGGCAAGGGCTCGGGGGCGATCACCTCCTTCGCGCAGGCCGACGGCTTTCTGCGCATCGATGCGCTCGCCGACCAGATGCCGGCCGGGACTGAAGCCGAGGTGACGCTGTTCACGCCGCATGTGCGCGTGCCCGATCTCGTCATCGTCGGCAGCCACTGCACCGGCCTTGATCTCGTCACAGCACAGCTCGCGCATTCCGGTCTCACGGTGCGCTCGATTGCCGTCGGCAGCCTCGGCGGCCTCGCGGCCGCGAAGCGCGGCGAATGCGATCTCGCGCCGATCCATCTGTTCGACGACAAGAGCGAGACCTACAACGCGCCTTATCTCGTCGAGGGGCTCGAGCTCGTCCCTGGCTGGCGCCGGATGCAGGGCATTGTGTTTCGCAAGGGCGACAAGCGCTTCGAAGGCCTGAGCGCGAAGCAGGCCATTGCCAAAGCGCTCGCCGATCCCGCCTGCATCATGGTCAACCGCAACCAGGGCGCCGGCACGCGCATCCTGATCGACCGGCTGCTCGGCGGCGCGCGGCCGGAGGGCTATTGGAACCAGCCGCGCTCGCACAACGCCGTGGCCGCGGCCGTCGCGCAGCGCCGTGCCGACTGGGGCATGACCATTGCGGCGGTCGCCCATGCGGTCGGCCTCGGTTTCATTCCGCTCGCGGAGGAGCATTATGATTTCGCGCTGGTGACAGCGCGCAAGCATCGCCCGGCGGTGCAGGCCTTTCGCGATGCACTCGGCTCGGATGAGGCGCGTGCGGCACTCGAAGCCGCGGGTTTCCGGCCCGCGTAGACGACAGACGACGACGCGGCGTTCAAGCTGCACGCGCGACGCGGGTCCAGCAGACGTCGCGCGCAAATGTCTGGCTGAAGGAGCGGACCGATACGAGCCGGGTCTACGGCTACGCCGCTTGGTCGGTGCCGCTGGCGGCTCGAGCGGCCCGTGCGCGCTCGCGCTCCTCGGCCTCGGCAAGCGCACGGCGCGCGGCGAGCGGCACCGGCTTCGGGTCCGGCGGAACCTCGACGATGTCAGGCTTGCTCAGCTGCTTCGTGCGATCGACGCTCTCAGAGAGATCGAATACGAAATCGACAAATTCGAAGATGGTATTCAAGAGGGGGGCTGTCATGGCTCATCCGGGGATTGTTCAGACCTGTGGTCGCTCCCTTTCCCGGTCTGGTTCAAGACGTCATGAACTTGGATGGCCGCCGTCGCGACCAAGGAATGTGAGCCAAGTCATGACCGCGTCAACGCCCCTCAATTTCCGCAAGTTCGCTGCACTGATCGCTGCGGCCGGTACGCTGTTCTGGCTGTACACGTTCTATTTCATCGCGAATGTCCCGCCCGGGGACGGCAGCGGCTTTCACTGGCTCGCGGTGTTTCCGCTGGGCATGGTGTTCGGGTCGTTCTTCCTGCCGGCATGGCTGCTGGTTGCGATCGGGCGTTTGCCACGATTCACCACTGCCGTCGGTCTTTGCGGCCTGATCGCCTTCGCGATCATCTGGGCGCAGCTTCTCAACGAGTTTCCGAAATCGTAAAGCTGCTAGGCCGCGTCATCCAGCGCCGCCAGCCGTTCGGCCTCGGCGATGTCCTCGACCGTATTGGCATTGAAGAACGGATCGAACGGCTCGGTTGGCCACCTCACCGTCGCGAGCGGATAGCGCGCGGTCCAGCGGTCGATCTTACGGAGCTCTTCGACGACCAGCGCGTGACGCAGCTCGTCGCGCAAGGCGACGCGCCACAGGCCGATCACCGGATGCGACTGGTCGCCTGATGCGGCGACCACGAGCTGCGCGCTCTCGCGCTCGCGTGCTTCATGCAGGCGGGCAACCAGATCGCGCGGCAGGAACGGGCAATCGCCGGCGGCGCTGAGCACCCAGTCGATCTCCGGCCAGTTGGCCGCGGTCCAGTCGAGCGCGGCCAGAATGCCGGCGAGCGGGCCGGGAAAGCCGGGCACGTCGTCGGCGACGACCTGCAAGCCGAACGCGGCGAAGCGCACGGGGTCGCCATTCGCATTGAGGATCAGTTCGCTGCACTGCGGCGACAGGCGCGCGATCACGCGCTCCAGAATAGTGCGGCCGCCGATGGTGCGCATCGGCTTGTCGCCGCCGCCCATGCGTCGCGCCAGGCCGCCGGCGAGCAAAACGCCTTGTGTGGCCGGAATATCAGTCGTCACCACCTTCACCCTTGCGCTTGTGCTTGGCCGATTCGTCCTCGACGTAAGCGAGGTTCTGGTCGTAGACGATGCGCTCCGCGCCCGCGAGCGCGATGAAGCGCTTGCCGCGGGTGCGACCGACCAGCGTCAGCCCGACCTGCCTTGCGAGATCGACGCCCCAGGCGGTGAAGCCGGAGCGCGACACCAGGATCGGAATCCCCATGCGGACCGTCTTGATCACCATCTCCGAGGTGAGCCGTCCCGTTGTGTAGAGGATCTTGTCGGACGCATCGACGCCGTGGCGGTACATCCAGCCCGCGATCTTGTCGACGGCATTGTGGCGGCCGACGTCTTCGGTGTAGCAGAGCGGCTCGCCCTCCCTGCACAGCACGCAGCCGTGGATCGCGCCGGCCTCGAGATAAAGCGAGGGCATGGTGTTGATGGTCTGCGTCATCTGGTAGAGCCAAGAGGTGCGCAACTCGGCCCTCGGCAGCGCGACGCTCTCGACCGCCTCTAGCAGATCGCCGAACGCGGTGCCCTGCGCGCAGCCCGAGGTCTGCGTGCGCTTCTTCAGCTTGGCTTCGAAATTGGTGTGGTGCTCGGTCCGCACCACGACCACCTGGAGGTCGTCGTCGTATTCGACCCCGGTGACCGCGTCATTATATTTCAGCATGTTCTGGTTCAGCAGGTAGCCGAGCGCCAGATACTCCGGGTAGTCGCCGATCGTCATCATGGTGACGATCTCCTGTGAATTCAGGTAAAGCGTCAGCGGCCGCTCCATCGGTACCTTGATCTCGACCCTGGCGCCGGTCTGGTCGGTGCCGGTCACGCTCTGGGTCAGGCGCGGGTCGTCCGGATTGGGGACGATCAGGGGCACCGGGGCTTTGTCGATCTTCATCATGGCCGCGACGTTAGCATGACATTCGGGTCAAGCCGATATAAGCATGCTTATGACGATGGAGAAGGCGGTTCCGTCCGCGGAGATCGAGTTGCGATGAAAGTCATCGGCCTTGCAGGCTGGAGCGGTGCGGGCAAGACCACGCTGTTGACGCGGCTGATCCCGCATTTCAACGCGCAAGGCCTGCGCGTCTCCGTCATCAAGCATGCGCATCACCAGTTCGACGTCGACGTGCCCGGCAAGGATTCCTGGCGCCATCGCGAGGCGGGCGCGGCCGAGGTGCTGGTTGCTTCGTCAAACCGCTGGGCCCTGATGCATGAATTGCGTGGTGCGGCCGAGCCGCGGCTGCCGGAACTCCTGAGCAAGCTGTCTGCCGTCGATCTCGTCGTGGTCGAGGGCTTCAAGCGCGAGCCGCATCGCAAGATCGAGGTGCATCGCGCCGCCAACGGCAAGCCGCTGCTGTTTCCCGACGATCCCGGAATTGCCGGGATTGCAACCGACACGGCGGTTGAAACCCAGCTGCCGACTGTCCATCTTGATAATATCGAGGCTGCCGCGGCGCTGTTGCTGCGCGCGGCGATGCCGGTCGAGGAAGCGGTGGCGAAATGCGCCGCGATGCGCTGACGAGGCACCATGGCGCAACTGTCGGACGATTGTTTTGCTTTCGGCGGACCGATGTTGTCGGTCGACGACGCCGTTGGTCTCATCACGACGCGGGTCAATGCGGTTGCCGATCTCGAAACGGTGGCCCTCGTCGATGCGGACGGGCGCGTGCTGGCGCGCGACATCGCGGCGCCTTTGCCGCTGCCGCCGTTCACCAACTCCGCCGTCGACGGCTATGCGGTGCGCAATGCCGACCTTCCGCAAAAGGCGGAGCAAGCGCTGCCGCTCGACGGCCGTATCCAGGCTGGCGGTCTGGCGCAGGCTGCAATCAAGCCCGGTCGCACCGCGCGCATTTTTACTGGCGCGCCAATGCCGCCGGGTGCCGACACCGTCTTCATGCAGGAAGATGTCCGCCTCGATGAGGTCGGCAGGATCGTGCTGCCGCTGGGGCTGAAGCCGGGCGCGAATGTCCGGCCCGCAGGCGAGGACATTCCCGAAGGGCACGTCGCGCTGCGCGCCGGCCAGCGCTTGCGGCCGCAGCACATCGCGCTTGCGGCGGCGTTCGGCCTTGTCAGGCTCGATGTTGTCAGGCGCATTCGCGTCGCGGTGTTCTCGACAGGTAACGAGCTTGCATCGCCCGGCGGGCCGCGCGCGGTTTCGCAGCTGTTCGACTCCAACCGTTTCATGCTGATGGCAATGCTGCGCCGGCTCGGCTGCGAGGTCAGCGATCTCGGCATTTTGCGCGACGAGCGCGAGTTGCTTGCAAACGGCTTGAAGCAGGTCGCAGGCGACCACGACCTGATCCTCACAACAGGCGGCGTTTCGACCGGCGAGGAGGATCACGTCAAGGCGGCGGTCGAGAGCATCGGCTCGCTGGTGCTGTGGCGAATGGCGATCAAGCCCGGCCGTCCCGTGGCGATGGGCATCATCGGCGGTACGCCGCTGATCGGACTGCCCGGTAATCCCGTCGCGAGCTTCGTCACCTTCGTCCATGTGGTGCGGCCGACGGTGCTGGCACTTGCAGGCAGCCTGCCCGAGCCGTTGTTGCCGATCCCGGTGCGCGCCGCGTTCACCTACAAGAAGAAGATCGGCCGCCGCGAATATGTTCGAGCCTCCTTGCGGCGCGCGGAGGGCGGCACTCTCGAGGCGGTCAAGTTCCCGCGCGAAGGTGCCGGACTGTTGTCCTCGCTGGTCGAGACCGACGGTCTCGTTGAGCTCGGCGAGGATATCACCTCTGTCGAGCCGGGGCAGAGTGTGGGCTTCTTGTCCTATGCCGGTCTGATCTGAGCGGTTGCGTTGACGTCATCGACTCATCTCGCCATGTTGCGCCCATGACCAGAACGACGCTCGATCTCGCCGGGTTGAAATGCCCGCTGCCAGCCCTGAAGACGCGCAAGGCGCTGAAGCCGTTGCAGCCGGGCGATCAGCTCGAAGTGTGCTGCACCGATCCGTTGTCGGTGATTGATATTCCGAACCTGATCCGGGAGACCGGCGATGAGGTGGAGATCACGGAGCGCAACGACGCACGCATCGTGTTTCTGATAACGAAGGCCGATCGCTCGATAGAGAATATCAATGGTGCGCCGCCCAATTAGCGAGCGGTCACTCGGTTGATACCTACCTTTTATCTATCGACATAGATCACCACTTCTGCCCAATTGGCTTCCTTCGCCGAAACGCGGAGGTCGAGTCTTGCCTGCGATACGCGAAGCAAACGGGCCCATCGAAAAGCCTGAATGCCATGTCGGGCATAGAACCTCGCTGAGGGGGTAACGTCTCAAACGCGCGTGATGATCCTGGCGCGCGTTCAACGATCATGCGGGGCAGCGGGGACATCGGCTGCGCTGCTTGAGGATCAGGATCCTATTGGCAGGCCGCTCAGAAGGGTGGCTGTAGGGGAGGATTGCATGGCTTCAGTTGAAAGCGCTGGGACACTTTCGGGCGCTGGCGCAGGTTTTCTGGATCGCGAGCGAACCATCGCGACCGCCGGCTTCAATCGCTGGCTGGTGCCGCCGGCGGCGCTGTGCATCCATCTGTGCATCGGCATGGCTTATGGCTTCTCGGTGTTCTGGCTGCCGTTGTCGCGCGCGATCGGATTGACCGCGCCGAAGGCGTGCGCAGACATGTCGCTGTTTCAGGAACTGTTCACGACCAGCTGCGACTGGAAGGTCGCCAGCATGGGATGGATGTACACGCTGTTTTTCGTGCTGCTCGGCATCGCGGCTGCGGTCTGGGGCGGCTGGCTCGAGCGCGTTGGCCCGCGCAAGGCCGGCTTCGTCTCGGCGCTATGCTGGTGCGGCGGCCTCTTCCTCGGTGCGATCGGAGTCTACACCCATCAGCTCTGGTTGTTGTGGCTGGGTTCGGGCGTGATCGGCGGCATCGGTCTCGGCCTCGGCTATATCTCGCCGGTGTCGACGCTGGTGAAGTGGTTCCCGGACCGCCGCGGCATGGCGACCGGCATGGCCATCATGGGCTTCGGAGGCGGCGCCATGATCGGTGCGCCACTGGCGAACCTCTTGATGAACTACTTCAAGGGCCCGACGTCGGTCGGCGTCTGGGAGACCTTCGTTGCGATGGGCGTCATCTACTTCGTGTTCATGATGATCGGCGCGTTCCGCTATCGCCTGCCGCCGGCCGGGTGGCAGCCCGAGGGCTGGACCCCGCCGTCGAAGGCCAACGCGATGATCTCGAAGAATAACGTCCATCTCAACGATGCGCACAAGACGCCGCAGTTCTGGCTGATCTGGTGGGTGCTCTGCCTGAACGTGTCGGCAGGCATCGGCGTGATCGGCATGGCCTCGCCAATGCTGCAGGAGATTTTCGGCGGCAAGCTGATCGGTCTGCCTGACGTCGGTTTCAACGCGCTCGATGCCGGGCAGAAGGCGCAGATCGCGGCGATCGCCGCAGGCTTCGCCGGATTGCTGTCGCTGTTCAACATCGGCGGCCGCTTCTTCTGGGCGTCGCTGTCCGACAAGATCGGGCGCAAGAACACCTACTACACCTTCTTCATCCTCGGCATCGTGCTCTATGCGCTGGCGCCGACCTTTGCGACGATGGGCTCGAAGCTGCTGTTCGTGCTCGGCTTCGGCATCATCCTGTCGATGTATGGCGGCGGCTTCGCGACCGTGCCGGCCTATCTCGCCGACATGTTCGGCACGCAGTTCGTCGGCGCCATCCATGGCAGGCTGCTGACGGCGTGGTCCACCGCGGGCATCATCGGCCCCGTCGTGGTCAATTACATCCGCGAGTTCCAGCTCGCGGCCGGCGTGCCGCGCGACCAGCTCTACAACACCACCATGTACATCCTGTGCGCGATGCTGATTGCGGGCCTGATCTGCAACTACCTGATCAAGCCGGTCGATTCGAAGTGGCACATGAAGGACGCCGATGTCGCCAAGTTGCAGGCAGCGAGCGCCAGCGCCGCGGCCGCGGGGCCGCACGGCTCCTATGGCATCGGATTTGGCGGGCTCGATGCCAAGGCGGCGTTGTTCTGGGCCTTCGTCGGCGTTCCCCTGCTTTGGGGTGTCTGGAAGACGCTGGAGAGCGCGGTCAAGATCTTCTGATCGCCGTCGAGACGGCCGTGGGATGCTCGTCAGTGCGTCCCGCGGCGTTCGCCTTTTAGACATCACCGAGAATGGGACTTAGGGGAACTTCAATGTATCGCACCCGACCTTGCCTTGCGGCCGTGTTGCTCGTCGCTGGTCTTCATGCCGCATCCGCGCAGACGGCCACGACACCGGCGGCCCCTGCTGCAACGACCGAGGCCAAGCCTGGCAAGATCAAGCTCACCATGCAGAAGTTGAAGGACATGAAGGCGAAGTGGGCGGCTAATAAGCCGAAACTCAAGGCGTGCCGTGCCGACGTGAAGGCCAAGGGCCTCGCCGGCGACGACCGCTGGTTCTACATCGAAGAGTGCATGGGCAAGAGCTGACCTAGCATAGAGAGTCACCTCGGAGCGAGAGCGCGATACGTTTTCGCTATTGCAGCATGGGAAGCCTTTATTGATCTCGAGACCAATTCAGGCTTCGTTTCATCAGTCGACGCGTCGGATCGAAGGTGAGGCCGGATCCAGGCCGCGATCCAGGGTTGCCCCTCGGGGCCGTGCTTAACTGATCTCGCGCATATGATAATTCCCTTGGCATCTGGCATGCCAGCAGCTAGAACTTGAACCGTTCTAAAAGACGAGATCGAGACGAATCGATGAGCGATGACGTGCACAAGGTCCGCCCGTTCGAGCATCCCGGTGAGGGACGCCGACGCGCTAAGGCCACCCCTAAAGGGCGCCAAGTTGATCCGACCGCCGCGCACGAGATCGAGCTTCTGCTCGGCGACAAACCGCGGCGTCGCGATCTCCTGATCGAATATCTGCACCTCATCCAGGACAAATATCACCAGATTTCCGCCGCGCATCTCGCCGCGCTTGCGGACGAGATGAAGCTCGCCTTCGCCGAGGTGTTCGAGACCGCGACCTTCTACGCGCATTTCGACGTGGTGAAGGAAGGCGAGCCTGACATCGCGCCGCTGACGATCCGGGTCTGCGATTCTCTCACCTGCGCGATGCTCGGCGGCGAGAAGCTGCTCGAGGATCTGCAGAGCGCGTCGGGTCCCGGCATCCGCGTCGTGCGCGCGCCGTGCGTTGGCCGCTGCGATACCGCGCCTGCCGCCGAAGTCGGTCACAATTTCGTTGACCACGCGACCGTCGCCAATGTCCTGGCCGCGGCGAAAGCGGGCGACACCCACGCGCATCTACCAAAATACATCGGCTACGAGGCCTATGTTGCCGGCGGCGGCTACAAGCTGCTCAATCGCGTGCGCTCCGGTGAATTGCCGACCGACGATCTCCTGAAGTCGCTCGACGACGCCTCCTTGCGTGGTCTCGGCGGCGCTGGCTTCCCGACCGGCCGCAAATGGCGTGCGGTGCTAGGGGAGCCCGGACCGCGGCTGATGGCGATCAACGGCGACGAGGGCGAGCCCGGCACGTTCAAGGACCGCGTCTATCTCGAAAGCGATCCGCATCGCTTCATCGAGGGCATGCTGCTCGGCGCGCATGTGGTGCAGGCGTCCGACGTCTACATCTATCTGCGCGACGAATATCCTGCGTCGCGCGAGATCCTCGAGCGCGAGATCGCAAAGCTGCCGCCGGGGGGCCCGATCCTGCACATGCGCCGCGGCGCCGGCGCCTATATCTGCGGCGAGGAATCCTCGCTGCTCGAAAGTATCGAGGGCAAGCGCGGTCTGCCCCGGCACAAGCCGCCTTATCCCTTCCAGGTCGGCCTGTTCGGCCTGCCGACGCTGATCAACAACATCGAGACGCTGTGGTGGGTGCGCGACATCGTCGAGAACGGCGCGGACTGGTGGAAGGGTAATGGCCGCCACGAGCGGCACGGCCTGCGCAGCTTCTCGGTCTCGGGGCGCGTGAAGAATCCCGGCATGAAGCTCGCGCCTGCGGGCATCACCGTGCGCGAGCTGATCGACGAATATTGCGGCGGCATGGCCGACGGCCATCAGTTCTATGCTTACCTGCCGGGCGGCGCATCCGGCGGCATCTTGCCGGCGGCGATGGACGATATCCCGCTCGATTTCGGCACGCTGGAAAAATACGGCTGCTTCATTGGCTCGGCCGCGATCGTGATCCTGTCGCAGCAGGACAGCGTGCGCGGCGCGGCGTTGAACCTGATGAAGTTCTTCGAGGACGAGAGCTGCGGCCAGTGCACGCCGTGCCGTGTCGGAACCCAGAAGGCGGCGCTGCTGATGCAGAAGCCGGTCTGGAATCGTGCCTTGCTGGAAGAATTGAGCCAGGCGATGCGCGATGCCTCGATCTGCGGGCTCGGACAGGCGGCATCGAATCCGCTGGCCACCGTGATCAAATATTTCCCTGACGAGTTCAAGGAAGCGGCCGAATGACCAAGATTACCTTCGAGCTCGACGGCAAGCAGGTCGAGGCCAACGCCGGCGAAACCATCTGGCAAGTCGCAAAACGCCAGGGGCGGGAGATTCCGCATCTGTGCTATTCGCCGGCGCCCGACTATCGCCCCGACGGCAATTGCCGCGCCTGCATGGTCGAGATCGAGGGCGAGCGCGTGCTCGCAGCGTCCTGCAAGCGCACGCCGTCGGTCGGCATGAAGGTAAAGACCGAATCCGCGCGCGCGGTGTCGGCGCAGAAGATGGTGATGGAGCTGCTGGTCGCCGACCAGCCGGCGCGCGAGACTTCGCACGATCCGGAGTCGAAATTCTGGCACTGGGCCGAGACCACCGGCGTCACCGAAAGCCGCTTCCCCGCCGCCGAGCGCTGGGAGACCGACGCCAGCCATCCGGCGATGCGCGTCAATCTCGATGCCTGCATCCAGTGCGGCCTGTGCGTGCGCGCCTGCCGTGAGGTTCAGGTCAACGACGTCATCGGCATGGCCTATCGCAACCATGGTTCGAAGATCGTGTTCGACTTCGACGATCCCATGGGCGAGTCCACCTGCGTTGCCTGCGGCGAATGCGTGCAGGCCTGTCCGACCGGCGCGTTGATGCCGGCTGTGATGCTGGACGAGGCGCAGACCCGCGTCACCTATGCCGACAAGAAGGTGGATTCGCTCTGCCCGTTCTGCGGCGTTGGCTGCCAGGTGACCTACGAGGTCAAGGACGAGAAGGTGATCTACGCCGAGGGCCGCGACGGCCCCGCCAATCACAATCGTCTTTGTGTGAAGGGCCGCTTCGGCTTCGACTACATCCACCACCCGCATCGCCTGACCAAGCCGCTGGTGCGGTTGCCGAATGCGAAGAAGGATTCCAACGATCAGGTCGATCCGGCTAATCCCTTCACGCATTTCCGCGAAGCGAGCTGGGAAGAGGCGCTCGACATTGCCGCCAAGGGCCTGGTCAAGATTCGCGACGAAAAGGGCGTGAAGGCGCTCGCGGGCTTCGGCTCGGCCAAGGGCTCGAATGAAGAGGCCTATCTGTTCCAGAAGCTGGTGCGCACCGGTTTCGGCTCGAACAATGTCGACCATTGCACCCGTCTGTGCCACGCCTCGTCCGTGGCGGCGCTGTTCGAAGGCCTGAGCTCGGGCGCGGTGTCGGCGCCGTTCTCGGCGGCCATGGACGCCGAGGTCATCATCGTGATCGGCGCCAACCCGACCGTGAACCATCCAGTCGCCGCGACCTTCATCAAGAACGCGGTCAAGCAGAACGGCGCCAAGCTGTTCGTGATGGATCCGCGCCGGCAGACGCTGTCGCGCCATGCGACCAAGCACTTGCAGTTCAAGCCGGGCTCCGACGTCGCGATGCTGAACGCGATGATCAATACGATCATCACCGAAGGCCTGACCGATGATCAGTACATCGCCGGCTACACCGAGGGTTTCGAGGACCTCAAGGAGAAGATCAAGGAGTTCACGCCGGAGAAGATGGAGCCGATCTGCGGCGTCCCGGCGCAAACCTTGCGCGAGGTCGCACGAACCTATGCGCGCGCAAAATCGTCGATCATCTTCTGGGGCATGGGCATCAGCCAGCATGTCCACGGCACCGACAATGCGCGCTGCCTGATCGCACTGGCGCTGATCACCGGCCAGGTCGGCCGGCCCGGCACCGGCCTGCATCCGCTGCGCGGCCAGAACAACGTGCAGGGCGCCTCCGACGCCGGCCTGATCCCGATGTTCCTGCCGGATTATCAGCCGGTCGGCCGCGACGACCTGCGCGGCGCTTTCGAAAAGGTGTGGGACCAGGACCTCGATCCCGTCCGCGGCCTGACCGTGGTCGAGATCATGAACGCGATCCACGCCGGCGAGATCACGGGCATGTATATCGAGGGTGAGAACCCCGCGATGTCCGACCCCGATCTGCAGCATGCGCGCCACGCGCTCGCCATGCTCGATCATCTCGTGGTGCAGGATCTCTTCGTCACCGAGACCGCGTTCCACGCCGACGTTATCTTGCCGGCCTCGGCCTTTGCGGAAAAGGACGGCTCGTTCACCAACACCGATCGCCGCGTGCAGCTCGCGCGCCAGGTGATCAAGCCGCCGGGCGATGCGCGGCAGGATCTCTGGATCATCCAGGAGATCGGCAAGCGCATGGGCCTGCCGTGGAATTATGCCGGCCCCGGCGACGTCTTCACCGAGATGGCAGAGCTGATGCCGTCACTCAAGAACATCACCTGGGAACGGCTGGTGCGCGAAGGCGCGGTCACCTATCCCGTCGACGATCCGGACAAGCCCGGCAACGAGATCATCTTCACCACGGGATTCCCGACCGCGAGCGGCCGCGGCAAGATCGTGCCGGCCCACGTCATCCCGCCGGACGAGATTCCCGACGCCGAATATCCGATGGTGCTGTCGACCGGCCGTGTGCTCGAGCACTGGCACACCGGCTCGATGACGCGCCGCGCCCAGGTGCTCGACCAGATCGAGCCCGAGGCGGTCGCGTTCATGTCGCCGAAGGACATGCACAGGAAGAAGCTCGCGCCGGGCGATTTCATTCGCCTCGAGACCCGCCGCGGTGCCGTCGAAGTCAAGGTCCGTTCCGACCGCGACGTGCCGGAGAACATGGTGTTCATGCCGTTCTGCTACGCCGAGGCGGCCGCCAATCTCCTGACCAACCCGGCGCTCGATCCGTTCGGCAAGATTCCAGAGTTCAAGTTCTGCGCGGCGAGGGCCGAACGCGCCGAGATGCGGGACGCGGCGGAGTAAGGGAAGGTCTCGTCGTCACCGTACACGAGGCTTGCCAAAAGCTGCTGTCATGCCTCGCCTAGTGCGCAATTGCGCACAGGGGCGGGGCATCCGGTACGCTGCGGCCCATCGATTTAATCACAACTTTCTCGGAGTACTGGATCGCCCGGTCAAGGCCGGGCGATGACAGTGATTATGTGGTGCCGGCTTGCCCCACGTCGCTTCGCTCCTCGCAATGACGGTGGTAGACGTGACCCATGTCCAAAGTCACCCCAGCCACGCGCGCGCTTGAAGCCGCCGGTGTCGCCTTCACCATCCACGCTTACGACTACGATCCCGATGCCGCGAGCATTGGCCTCCAGGCGGCCGCCGCGCTCGGTGAAGTCCCGGCGCGCGTCTTGAAGACGCTGATGGCGCTGGTCGACGGCAAGCCGTTCTGCGTTATCGTCCCATCCGACCAAGAAGTCTCGATGAAGAAGCTGGCTGCGGCCGTGAGCGGCAAGTCGGCGCAGATGATGAAGCCGCCGGAGGCCGAGCGCCTTACCGGCTACAAGGTCGGCGGCATTAGTCCGTTCGGGCAGCGCAAGCTCGTGCGCACCGTGATCGAGAGAAGCGCGCTCGCGCATGACTCGTCTATCTCAATGGCGGCCAGCGCGGCTTGCAGGTGCGGCTGAAGCCCACCGATGTACGGGATATGTTGAAGGCTGTCGTTGCGGATGTGGTCGCGTGAACGTCTCGGCTATTGCTTCTGCAACAGCTTTAATCGGCAGCGCAGCGCTTCGCGGATGTGCGCACGCGCAAGCTGTTCGGCCTTGTCGCCGTCGCGCGCGGCAACGGCCTCGATGATGGCCTGATGCTCCCCGTGGCTGGTCGCCGGACGGCCCGTCACGGTGAAGGTGGTGGGACCGAGCAGGGCGATCCAATCCTGCAACTCGCGGGAGGCGTTGTCGAGATAGCGGTTTCGCGCGGCGCGGCAGATAGCTGCGTGAAAGGCGCGGTTGAGCCGTGCCATCTCGGCGGCGTCGGTCTCGGACGCCTCGATGAAGGCCTGCTCGATGTCCCTGATGGCATCGAGTTCCGTTGCTGAGGCATGTTCGGCGGCGAGGCGGGCGGCGGCGCCCTCCATGATCTCGCGCATGGCGTAGAGCTCGAGCACCTCAGAGATGTCGAGATTGCGCACGATCAGTCCGCGACCGCCGGCGGGTTCGACGAAGCCGCGCGCCGCGAGCCGGCCCAGGGCCTCTCGCACCGGCGTGCGGCTGACCTTCAGCCGCTGCGCGACCTCCTCCTCGCGGAGGCGATCACCGGCGCGATAGCTGCCGGCCTGCAGCGCCTCGCAGAGCGAACGGAATACGGCTTCGCCCAGCGCGACACCGCCACTGCGCGCGATCGATCCGCCTGCCTTTGTCGGGCGTCTTGCCATGCATCCTCGTGGGCTCGCCACGCGCATCCTGCCCATGCAGGGACGGCGCTTGCCGGATCATCGTATATCTTTGTATACAAAGGTGCGCAATGGCGAACCGGATTGACCGGGGCCGCCGGCGGGCAGGATGTCTCCAACTCCGTCGCATCGGATAGACGGCATGAGCAGAAAATACGACGTGCTGGTGATCGGCGGCGGCAACGCGGCGCTGTGCGCCGCGATCGCGGCGCGCCGCGGCGGCGCGTCCGTCCTGGTGCTCGAAGGCGCGCCAAAGTTCTACCGCGGCGGCAATACCCGCCACACCCGCAACATGCGCTGCGCGCACGACGCCGCGACCGAGATCCTCACCGGCCCATACACCGAGGACGAATTCTGGGAGGATCTGCTGCGCGTGACCGGGGGGCAGACCGACGAGGTGCTCGCCCGCCACATGATCCGGGAGTCCAAGGACATTCTGAACTGGATCGTGGATCAGGGCGTGCGCTGGCAGCCTTCGCTCGGCGGCACGCTGAGCCTCGGCCGCACTAACTCCTTCTTCCTTGGCGGCGGCCGCGCGATGCTGAATGCGCTCTATCTCACCGCTGAGAAGCTCGGCGTCGACGTCGAATACGACGCCGAGGTCACGGACCTCGTGATCGAGGACGGCATGTTCCTCGCCGCCCGTCTCAAGCGGTCGATCAAGGGCGAGACCGAGATCCGCGCGACCTCGCTGGTTGCCGCGGCCGGCGGGTTCGAGGCCAACATCGAATGGTTGAAGCAATATTGGGGCGAAGCCGCCGACAATTTCCTGATCCGCGGCACGCCCTATAACCGCGGCTCGATCCTGAAGATGCTGCTCGACAAGGGCGTTCAGGAGGTCGGCGATCCCACCCAGTGCCATGCGGTCGCGATCGACGCCCGCGCGCCGAAATTCGACGGCGGCATCATCACGCGCCACGACTCCGTCGTGTTCGGCATCGTCGTCAACAAGCATGCGCAGCGCTTCTATGACGAGGGCGAGGACATCTGGCCGAAGCGCTACGCGATCTGGGGCCGGCTGGTCGCGGCGCAGCCCGACCAGATCGCCTACATCATCTTCGACTCGACGGTCGTCACCAGCTTCATGCCGACGCTGTTTCCGCCGATCGCCGGCCAGACGGTGGCCGAGCTGGCCGGCAAGCTGGAACTCGATCCAGCCGCGCTGGAAAAGACCATCACCGAATTCAACGCCGCGGTGCGGCCCGGCACCTTCGATCACACCATCCTGGACGACTGCCGCACCGAGGGCATCACGCCGCAGAAGACCCACTGGGCGCGTCGGATCGAGACGCCGCCTTATCTGGCCTATCCGGTGCGTCCCGGCATCACCTTCACCTATCTCGGCACGCGCGTGAACAAGGAGGCGCGCATGCTGATGGCTGATGGCAGGCCGTCAGGCAACATGTTCGCGGCCGGCGAGATCATGGCCGGCAACGTGCTCGGCAAGGGCTATGCGGCCGGCATGGGCATGACGATCGGCAGCGTGTTTGGGCGGATCGCAGGACGGGAAGCGGCGAAACATGCACGGAACTAGAACTTTGGACGAAGCTGACCGCCTGATGACGGTCTGCAATTCCTGCCGCTACTGCGAGGGTCTGTGCGCGGTATTTCCCGCCATGGAGCTGCGGCGGGCCTTTTCCGACGGAGATCTCAACTATCTCGCAAATCTCTGCCATTCATGCGGCGCCTGCTACGTCGACTGCCAGTTCTCGCCGCCGCACGAGTTCAACGTCAACGTCCCCAAGACGCTCGCGGTGGCGCGCGCCGAATCCTACGCGGCCTATGCTTGGCCGCAGGCGTTGTCCGGTGCCTTCGCCCGCAACGGGCTCGTCATCAGCATCGTCGCCGCGCTCAGCATGGCCGCCTTCATCCTCAGCTTCGCGGCGTTCAACGATCGCAGCGTGCTGTTCGGCGTCCATACCGGGCCCGGCGCGTTCTACAAACTGATGCCGCATAACGCGATGGCTGCGCTGTTCAGCGCCGCCTTCCTCTATGCGATCTTGGCCCTGGTCATGAGCGTGCGCGCCTTCTGGCGGGACATCGGCACGCCCGTCGGCGGCCGTGCCGATGGCGGTTCGATTGTCCAGGCGATCCGCGACGCCGGTGAGCTGCGCTATCTCCATGGCGGCGGCGTCGGCTGCTACAACGAGGACGACAAGCCGACCGACCGGCGCAAGCTCTACCATCACCTGACGTTCTACGGCTTCCTGCTGTGCTTCGCCGCGACCTCGGTCGCCACGCTGTACCACTATCTGCTTGGCCGCGAGGCGCCGTATCCGTGGTGGGATGTGCCCGTCGTGCTCGGCACGCTCGGTGGCATCGGACTCGTCATCGGGCCGATCGGCCTGTTCGCCGCCAAGATGCGGCGCGATCCCGCGCTGCTCGACGAGCAGCGCTATGGCATGGATGTCGGCTTCATCGCCATGCTGTTCCTGACCGGGCTCACCGGCATGCTGCTTCTGATCCTGCGCGAGACCGCCGTGATGGGACCGCTGCTGGCGCTGCATCTCGGCGCGGTGTTCGCGCTGTTCATCACCATGCCCTACGGCAAGTTCGTGCACGGCATCTATCGCTTTGCGGCGCTGGTGCGCTATGCGCAGGAGCGGCGCAGCGAAGCCGGCTCCTGAGGGGCATGGAAGGCTGGCGTATCTCTTGAGCCCGTTCGCCGATGCGCGAATCGCTTTGGGCACCGCAAAGACGAGCGCACAACGACCGGTCGGCGCGATCCTGAATATGCTTGGGCTGCTCGGGATCTCATTGGTCCTGACGGTCGCGTTCACCTACCAGCTTGCGCTCGGCGAGCTTCCTTGCCCGCTTTGCCTGCTGCAGCGGGCCGGCTTCATCGCGATCGGCATGGGGTTCCTGTTCAACCTTCGCCTCGGTGAGCGCGCCTCGCACTACGCGATGATCCTCATAGCCAGCCTTGTTACGGGTTTCGTCTCGATGCGGCAGGTATCGCTGCATCTTGCGCCCGGCGACCCCGGCTTCGGCTCGGCGCTATTTGGACTGCACTTCTATACCTGGGCGCTGATCGCCGCAGTGGGCGTCGTGTGCTATGTCGCGCTTGTCTTCGTCCTGAAGGATATGATGGGCAAGAGAGACGGAGACGCGCCGATGAGCGGGCCGGCATCGAACGCGGTGTTCGCGATCTTCGCAGTCTTGGTTGCCGCAAATCTGCTGTCCACGGTGCTGGAGTGCGGAGCAGGACAGTGCGACGACAATCCGGTCCGCTATCTCCTGCTCAAGTGACGGGAATGGAAGCGGCCGTCGCACCGCGCATTCGCCGGTGCGACGGCCGTAGGAGTGATCTCACGCCACCTCGCGCTCCGGCGCGGACGCCTGCTCGCGGGCCATCGTGGTTGCGGTGACATAGTCGGTCTTGCCGGTGCCGAGCAGCGGCACCTTGTCGACCACCATGATCGCCGCGGGCACGGTCAGCTCGGAGGCGCCGATCGCCTTGGCCTGGCCCTGCATCGCGCTGCGCTCGGCCGTCTTCTCCGTCGTCAGCAGCACGATGCGCTCGCCCTTGCGCTGGTCCGGGATCGACACGGCGACCGATGCGGCCTGCGGCCACAGCGTCGCCGCGATGCTCTCCACCGCCGACAGCGAAACCATTTCGCCGGCGATCTTGGCAAAGCGCTTGGCGCGGCCCTTGATGGTGATGAAGCCGGCCGGGTCGATCGCCACGATGTCGCCGGTGTCGTGCCAGCCCTCGGCGAGCGGTTCGAGCACGCCGGGATTCTCGGCCCTGAGGTAGCCGAGCATGACGTTCGGTCCGCGCACCGAGAGGCGTCCACCTTCCTCGATGCCGGGGACCGGATCGAGCTTGCTTTCCATCAGCGGCGACAGGCGGCCGACGGTGCCGGGGCGGTTGGCCATCGGCGTGTTCATCGCCAGCACCGGCGCCGTCTCGGTGACGCCATAGCCTTCCAGGATGCGGATGCCATAGCGCTCCATGAACACCTGACGGGTGCGGTCCTTGACCGCCTCGGCGCCGGCGATCACCAGGCGCAGGGTGCGGAAGTCGTAGGCATGCGCCGAGCGTGCATAGCCGGTGAGGAACGTGTCGGTGCCGAACAGAATCGTGGCGCCGGTCTGGTAGATCAGCTCCGGCACGATCCGGTAGTGCAGCGGCGAGGGGTACATGTAGATCGGAATGCCCGCCAGCAGCGGCATCATCATTCCCCCGGTCAGTCCGAACGAGTGGAACACCGGCAGCACGTTGAACACCTTGTCATTGGCGTTGGCGTCGACGCGCGCCAGCGCCTGCGCCGCGTTGGCGAGGATATTGCGGTGGGACAGCACCACGCCCTTGGGCGTGCCTTCCGAACCCGACGTGAACAGCACGACGGCGGGATCGTTCGCTTGGCGGGCGACGCGTGGCGCAGTGCCGGCCAGCAGACCCTTGATCTTGTCGGCTGTGCCGATCGAGGTGCGGACGTCTTCGAGATAGACGATTCGTGCCTCGGCCGAGATCGCGGCCATCAGCTTGTCGAGCTTGCCCTTCTCGATGAACGCCTTCGACGTCAGCACGGTCTTGACCTGCGCGGCTTTCATGGCGGCAAGCACGTTGACGGGGCCGGCGGAGAAATTCAGCATCGCCGGGACCCGGCCGATGCTTTGCAGCGCCATGAAGACGACGGCGACGCCCGCGGAATTCGGCAGCAGCACGCCGACATTCTCGCCGACGGCGGTGCCGGTCTCGAGCTTGCGGCTCAGGACCTGCGCGCCGAGGATCAGCTTGCGATAGGTCAGCTTGGTGCCGAGTGCGTCCTCGATGATGACCTTGCCGGTGTCGCGGTCGCGATAGGCGTGTCCGAGCGCCTCGAACAGCGTGTGATCGAGCATGGCGTTCTTCACCATGGCGTCGATCATCACGTCCTGAAGCGCGGCGCCGGCGGCGTTGCGACGCGCCTTGCCCTTCAGCGCCGGATCGACCGGCAGCTTGACTGGCGGCAGGATCGTCACCGTCACCCGCGGAAACCACGAGCGCTTGATCTGGCTGCCGTTGAGGTAGCTGAGATGCGAGCGCTGCGCGCCTTCGATGCGAATGGGCACGACCACCGCGTCGGCCTTGTCCGCGATCATCGCGGTGCCGTCATAGACCTTCATCAGCGAGCCCGAGACGGTGATGCGTCCCTCCGGGAAGATGACGACAGGTTCGCCGGCGGCGACGAGCTTGATCAGGTCGCGCGCGGCCAGCGGCTTGCTCGGGTCCATGGTGTAGTGCTTGACGACGCGCAGGAACGGTTTTGCCCACCAGGCCTTGGAGATGCCGGTATCGACGGCGAAGCTCGCGTCGATCGGCAGCACGGCGTGCAGCAGCGGGCCGTCGATCAGGCTGACGTGGTTCGGTGCGATCAGCATGCGCGTGCCTGATGGCGGCAGGTTCTCGAGCCCACGCACCTCGGTGCGGAACAGCCCGCGGAACAGCAGTCCGCCGAAGTCGCGCACGCCCTCCTTGCCCCATTTCGTCAGCACGAACCAGACCGCGCCGAAGCTGGCGATGCCTAGGCCAAAGAAGATCCAGCCGACATGCAATCCGCCCGCCTGCAGCAGCGCGACGAACAGCGAGCCGGCCACCATGAAGGCCGCCTGCAACACATTGCCGGCCGCGATGATGCGAGCGCGCTCGGACGGCTCCGACCAGGCCTGGACGGCAGCGAAGGACGGAACCACGAACAGGCCGCCGCCGAAGGCGAACGCGACGAAGTCGACCAGCATGCGCAGGCCGGCGAACGACGTCGCGAAGTCGATCGCGGCGATGTCCTGCCCCTTGGTGGTCACCCCGATCGCCCAAGCCAGATCAAGGCCGGCAAAGCCCATAATGATGGCGCCGATCGGCACCAGTGCGAGGTTCGGGCGAACGTGGCTCAGGCTGGCCGCGAACAGCGAGCCGATGGCGATGCCGATCGCAAAGATCGCAAGGCAGAGCGTCACTACACCCTCGGTGCCCCCGACGACGTCCTTGACCAGCGCCGGCAGCAACGACAGCACGATGGCGCCGACGAGCCAGAACCAGGAGACGATCACGGTGCCGTCCCACAGCCGGTGGTCGGCGTGCAGCGTCTTGAGCAGGCCGAGCGTCGAGGTCCAGGGATTGGCGTTGACGGTCAGGTCGGGCGCGGACGGCGTGGTCGCGGGAATACGGGAGGCAAAGGCCCAGGACAGCAGCGCAAGAACCACCACGGCCGATGCGACCCAGCCCATATGCGCGGAGCCGGCCACGAACTGGCCGCCGGCGACGGTGCCGAGCAGGATGGCCATGAAGGTTGCGCCTTCGACCAGCGCGTTGCCGGTGGCGAGCTCGCCGAGCTCGAGCTGGTCCGGCAGCATGGCGTATTTCACGGGCCCGAACAGCGCAGCGATGACGCCGAACAGCGCCAGCGCTGCGAACAGCAGCGGCACCGAGTGCATAAAGAAGCCAGCGGCGGCAAAGCCTGCCGCAAAGATCTCGGCGAACTTGAGCCGCCGCGCGACAAGGGATTTGACGTATTTGTCGGCGAGCTGGCCGCCGAGCCCGGACAGGATGAAATAGGGGAAGATGAAGACGGCGCCTGCGACCGTGACCAGGGCGTCGCCGTGGCCCGTGACGGCACTGTAAAGCAGGATGATGACGAGCGCGTTCTTGAGTACGTTGTCATTGAGCGCCGAGAAGAATTGCGCCCAGAACAGCGGCGCAAAGCGGCGTGACGACATCAATTCCCTGATCATGACCAGTCCTGTTTTGAAGAAGGCAGCCGAAGGTTGTTGCATTGTCGATGAGACGTCACGACCGGAAGGGGATGGGATCACGATTGCAGGGCGCCGACGACCGCGGCCTGCGCTGTTCCCTCGATCCTTCCGATCCTGTTGGTCTCCATGTGGTCTCGTTAGGTTCGCAAATATCTGGTCGCGGCGGCCTCAGGCCCGAGGGCAAGGGGCGCGCTTATCCGGATATTGCGTCAGGCGATGAGGAAAAGCTGAACCGCATCGCCGAGAGTTGCCGAAACGGTTGCCAATGTCGGGACATGGTAATTCCTTCCTTGCAACCGGATCTTGCATTCGAGCTGACCGGTACGTGCCGGCTGTGCCTGCCTCAAGTGAGATGGGCGAGATGGCGAAAGGGCGAGAGGCGGCGGAACAGGCTGAACCGGAGGCCTTGGTGAAGGGCACGGTTTGCACGCCACATCCGGAAAGTCGCGCGGCGTTCGACCAAGACGCCGGCGATGTCGCAGGCATTGGCGATACGATCGATCGGGGTCATCGCGAACCGCAGAAGCGCGCGGCCAAATCCGGTCACGAGAGCTGTGGCGTCATCGACGAAGGTGGAGGCGATATCAACAGCAAGGGTTTGCATTTTGCAGGTCTCCAGGTTAAATTGAACAATGTTCATGTGAGTAGCTTAAAAATGAACAATGTTCAAGACGAATCGTTGCGAGACCAGAAAAAAAGTCGGCGGCGGCTCCAGATCCTGGAGATCGCCCGCGGCATAATCGCGGCTAAAGGATTGAGATCGTTGAAAGTTCGGGACGTCGCCCAGTCCGCCGGCTGCTCGGTCGGCAGCGTCTATAACGAGTTCGGGGACTTTGACGGGGTGATCCTGACGGTCAATCGGGAGACGGTTCAGGCGCTGACGCTGCGGCTTGCTGGGGTTCCAGGCGAGGATCCCGTTCGCCAGCTCTATGGGTTAGCTGCAACGTATCTCGAATTCTTTGCCGAGCACGCCAACCTGCTGCGTTCGCTGTTCGAGCATCGGATGGAGGACGACCGCCCCTATCCGGATGACATCCTCCAGATGGTGATGAACGCCTTCGCGCTGATGCATTCGCCCCTGGTGCGGCTCCTGCCGGATGCGGATGATGTGAAGATCGCGCTGTTGTCTCGCACGCTGTTTTCCGCGGTGCACGGCATCATCTCCCTCGGCCTCGAGGAGCGCATGGTGGCAGTGCCGCCGCAGATGCTGCGCCAGCAGGTGACACAATTCCTGGACGCACACCTTGCCGGTCTCGGGATCGTGCCGGTCGGCGCACGGTCACCTCGATGAAGCGCGACTGCTACCATGCATATCGCAGGCTGGCAGTGCCGGTATAAGTGGTGCTGCGCGCCGCGAACTCGCCGTCGAATTTGGCCGACAGGGCAACGCCGTTGGAGAACTTGAGCTCGGCTCCGGCGGACGCGAGCGCGGCGTCCTTCGCCGGCGTCGCGCCATTGACGATGAAGCTCGCGCCGGGCAGGGCCTGGAATGCGGCGACGAGCGAGGGATCGCTGACCCAGTCATGCGCCCAGGCCGCGCGACCGCGCAACGTGAGGACCGAAGTCGGCGTGACCAGCGTCGCGCGATCGAAACGCGCGCCGAGCTCGCTCCTGACGTCGCTGGCGGTTCGTCCCTGATAAGTCAGGCCAAAGCCGCCACTGGCGAGATCGGCCTCGGTGTAAGTGGGCGTGCGAAAAGCCTGCGCCTGCGCTGCTGCGTATGGCGTGAAGCCGCCGATCGGCGCAGCGAAGCGATAGCCGCCCTCGATGCGGCCGCCGACGGTTTGCGCATTGAACTTCGCGGTGAGCTGATTGCCGAACGGCGCCAAACGGTCCGTCGACATCCAATGGTTGGCCACGGCGAGCGAGGCGGCGAAATAGACCGGACCTGTGCGCACCGCGGTGTAGACACCGGCCTGCATCGCATCGCTCTTGCCACCGCCGATCGCCTGGGCGAGATCCCATTTGGTGCCGCCGCCCGAAAGCGCGAAGCCGACGAGCGCATCGCGGCTGAAATGATAATCGGCGCCGGCCGCGACGCCGCCCGTGCGCGCGCTGAGATCATGGCTGCCGATCACGACGGGGTCGCCGCCGGTGCGGTTGGTGCCGCCGAACGCCGTGCCCCAGGCGGTCCAGCGCTCCTCAAATGCCGGTGCTTTCGTCGGCGGGGCTCCCAGCATCTTGTTGTAGGCGAGGGCGATACCTTCCGGCAATGCGGCGCGCTCGGGGCTGAAGCCGAAGGCTGTGCCGCCTGCTCCGGCGCTGACGCCGCCGCGCCCATCGACGGACGGATCGAGCATGAGGCCGAGGAACTGGCCCGTGAACTGGAAAGCGCCCTGTCGCGCGCCGGTGGCGGCTTCGCCGGAGAGCTGGTCCAGATTGTAACGGAGCTGGGCGTCGCTGAGGCCTGCGAAGGAAGAGAGGAAAGGCAAATTGGAGCCAAATGCGCTCATCGCACCGGCGACGGCCTTCTGGTTCTGCGTCTGGGCAACGGAGAGGAACGCGGCGTCGTTGTAGTTGAGGGTCAGGAAGGCAGAGAACCCGTCATAGCTGAGGGCGGAGGTGAAGAACTGCGGATTGTATCCGCTGAGCGTTACGCTGGAGAAGGTGCCGGTGAGGCCGGCTGTCGTGCTGAGGATGGTATAATGCGTCGACGCGCTGTAGGCGCCAGCAAGCGTGCTGACGGCGACGGCGCCGCCATTCAGCATCGCGCTCACAGCAAGGATCTTGTCGGATTGTCCGGCCGCGTTGACGGAGACGGCGTAGGTCGAACCGGCGTTGAATGTGGCACTGCCGTAGATCGTGAGCGCGCCGAGATTGCCGGGGGCGACCCTGCCGCCCGCCAGCGCGGTGAGATTGCCGATGGCGCCGTTGCCGCTGAGGGTGCCACCGCTGACCGTCGTCGCGACGCTGGCCATCGCTCCGTTGACGACGAGGGTGCCGTCTTGGAGGTCCATGGTCGCCGTATCCGTTGTCGAGCCGGTCAGCGTCCAGCTGGAGCTGCCGGTCTTTTCAAGAGCCTCGAATTCCCGGAACTGCTTGGAGGCGCCGAACGTGCCGAGGTCGAACACGGCGTCGAGCGCCCCGCCCAAGCGTAACGTATCTGTCCCGTTGCCGCCCATGACCCAGCCCGTGACGTTCGATCCCGCGCGCAACTCGAAGACGTCGGCGCCGCCTTGAAGATCGACGGCCCTGTTGGCGAAATTGCCGATAATCGTGCCTGAATTGATGATGATGTCCTGACCGGCCGAGCCGAAGATCGCGTAATTCGAGGCGCTCGAGATCGTGCCGGCATTGTTGATAGTGTTCCCGCTGCCCGCCCCATTGAGGTTGGCGGCGTTTGCGTTGCTGGCCTGGACAACGCCACCCGACAGAATATTGACCTGATTGCCAGTCGCTCCGGTTGAGATGCCGATGCCCCGGGCGCCCGAAGCGAGGCTTCCAATGGTGCCTGCGATGGTGACGGTGTTGTTGTTCGAACCATCGAGAGCGATCGCATCTGAGCCGGAGCTTGTCGCGCCGATTGTCGCGCCAGCCTCCACCGCCACTGCATTGCTTCCGCCGCCTGATAGCAGGATGCCGGTATTAGCAGAGGTGATCGCCGCTTTGTCGAAGACCTTGATGGCGCTGCTGGACGCAGCGTCGAAGTAAATTCCCGGAGTCGCAGCACCATCCAGGGAAGTCGGGGCGCCGTCGCCGATGTTGACCGTGGCACCGCTGGCCCCGGCGGACGCTTGAACGGTGGTGTTGCCCACCCCAGTGCAGGTGATCGAATCACCTGATTGGAGTCCGAGCTGCATACCACTTCCCGTGATCACGCATGCCGCCTCTGCCGGCGCGGTGAACCACGGCAGCGCGCCACCTGTGGCGAAAGCGCCAATCGCGGTGCTCAATAGAAGCGCATGCCGCCGGGACGTCTTCGCGCGATGGCGATCCGGCCGGGGCAGCAAGCCATTCGAAAGCACCTGCAAACTCCATTTACGGCGCACCCGAGTGGATTCGGCGGCAACGTTGGGCTGCTACCATGCTTAGCGACGGAAGCACTGGCTTTCTTGGATCAGCGCGCAATGCGATGTGGCGCAATGCGAAGAGCACATCGTTCTCGGGGCAATGTGGCCCCACCGTCACAGCTGCGTCATCTCGCCGCGCCTGCCCGCTATCGGAGATGGCTCACGACGCAATTGCGTGTGGCTGGAGGCGAACTCTGCTTGATCGCGATTGCATCGGAGCTGCCGTTCGTCGAGGATGTTTCACCATCGGAGCGGCCGGCAATGGAGGATCGTGGATGAGCGGCACCCCGCGTCTCGGCTATGTCGGCGTCCCATCGGGAGCCGACTACGAGCGCTGGCGCGAGGAGTTCTGTCGGCGGGTGATGACCGGGGATGTCGTGCCGCTCACGGAGGGACCCGTGCGTTGCGACGTGACGGCCCTGCCGCTGCCCGGTGTGAAAATGTCCGGCGCTGCCGGCACGCCGATGAGCTTCGTCGCGACCGGTGCCGATCCCGACAAGGCGCTTGCCTTCGTGCTCGCTTCCCGCGCGCCCATGCGCATTGGCGTCGATGACCGGGCGCTCGACCTCGCGCCGATGGATGTCGGCCTCGCCGACGCCGCCCACGTCGGCGCGCATGTGTCGCAACTCGGCGAGGGGCGCTTCAGGTCGCTCTTCATCGACCGCAAGGCGTTGCTGGAACTCTGCCCACATGCCGAGGACCTGATCGCGCGGCCGTTGGATGCCAATGCCGGGGTCAAGAGGCTGTTGCAGGGATATTACGATCTGATAGTTGAGAATGCCGACAGCCTCGATGCGCTGGCGAAGACTACAGCGGCTCAGCATCTGACCGATCTCGTGGTGCTCTCGCTCGGCGCCGGCCGCGACCAAACCGAGCTTGTGAGAGATCGCGGACTGGCCGCGGCACGTCTTGAGGCGATCAAGGCGGATGTGCTGGCCCGACTGGGCGATGGCGATCTCAGCCTTGCCGAGGTTGCGCAGCGCAACCGCGCCAGCTCTCGCTACGTCCAGATTCTATTCGAGCGGACCGGGAGGACGTTTTCCGAATTTGTGCTGGAGCAGCGGCTGATCCGCGCCGCCAGGTTACTTCGCGATTCATTGCGCCGGTCGCGCAAGGTGAGCGACATCGCGCATCTCGCAGGTTTCAACGATGTGTCCTATTTTCATCGCGCATTTCGACGCCGCTTCGGTATGACGCCGAGCGACATGCGCAACCGGATGCCGCTCGGCGAGGACACCTCGACGTCATCCTGAACGTCGAGGACGAAGGGCCGCGTCGAAGCTGCGGCGCTGCGCGCTGCGCCGAGCATTTCCGTCCTTTTTACCGGCCTCGCGCGGTGGCCACTTCGCGCGGCCGCGACGCGACGAGGACGACGTCGGATCTCGCGGCGTCGGCCTGAACCCGGTTGCGTCCCTTGTCCTTGGCGCGATAGCAGGCGGTATCCGCACGCCGCATCGCCTCCTCGAGCGTGACGTTGCCATCGGCGATGCAGGTAACGCCGATGCTGGCGGTCACCGCAAAGCAAAGATCGTTCCAGGTGAAGTTGAACAGCTCGAGCGAACGCCGCAGCCGTTCAGCGATATCGACGGCGTTCGAGGGCGGGCACCGCGGCAAAATCAAGCAGAATTCGTCGCCGCCGAGCCGAGCCACCAGATCATGCGGCTGCCGGTCCTGCTGCAACAGCTGTGCGATCTGGCAGAGCAGGCGGTCACCTGCGAGATGGCCGCACGTGTCGTTGACGCTCTTGAATTGGTCGAGATCGAGGAGGATCAAGCCCAGTGAGCCTTCTCGAGCATCGTCGAGCTCGCTTTGCAGGCGCGCTTCGAAGGCGCGACGGCTTGCGAGGCCGGTCAGCCAGTCGTGCGAGGCCTGGTACGCCAGGCGCTCCTTCTCGGCATGCAGGGCATCCTCGAACGCCTGCCGTTGCAGCACCAGCCGGCGCGTGTGCCAGATCAGGAGCAGGATCAGCGTCACGGCGGTGACGATGTTGATGCTGGTCAGCGTCAGCTTGATGGCGCGAGAGCCCTCACCGAGGACGGTCGAGAACCGTTCGGCATGCCCCGTGAACTGCCTGTTCAGCTCCGAGAGTCGCGCCGACAGCAATTGCAGGCGAGCGCTATCCCGAACGGGACCGCTCTTCAACTCACCCCGGATGACCTCGCCGAAGACGCTGAGCTCGAGCAGCATGGGATCGGTGGCCGCCCACTCCCGGATCGCCTCGCGGAGGAAGCTGACCTGGTTGAAGTAGCGGAACAGCCAGATCAACCCCGGGACGTCATCGGGATGGTTGCCGCCTTGCAGGAAGCCGATGCGAGCAGTCTCGAGGTCGACCGGATCGCCTTCGAGCGCCCATCTTGCATATTCGTCGCCGATCGGGACCGCGAGCGAGGCCTGGTATTGCGCGAACTGGCTCGCCTCGCCCGAATGCAGGTAGAGATTGAGGAAGTAGACGGCATTCTTCTGCGAGCGCGACCACATCGCCTCGCCCGCGACATAGGCTCGGACCGAGGACATCACTTCGAGACTGAATCCCGCGATCGCCGCCTGAAGCACGACAACCATGACGAAAGGCGAGACAAGCTTGATGACGTGAAGGAAGCTGCGTTCCTTTGTCGACGGCGCTGTTCTGCGTAACACTTGCGTTCCCCAAGTCGCTCAACGACCCCAGCGGAGCGATCCGCTCATAACGCGGATTACGTGCGAGGGGTGCTTAACTCGACTTGAAAATGCAGAGAGACCGCGTCGCAGGGTGAAGGCGTTGTGAAGCGGATGCTTGCAGATTGTTGCGAATGCCATCGAACCGGAACTGTCGCGGCAGCGGCGAGCCGATGTCCCGAATTCGCCGCAAGTGGTTTACCTGACCGACAGAGTTTGAGGCGCTAGACCAGCACCGGCTTGCGCACGCGGCCGGCGTCGCCGAACACGCGCAGGTAACGCTCGATCTCCGAGGGAAGGCCGGTCGCCTTCTCGGGATTGTCGGAGAGCTTGACGGCCGGATGGCCGTCGACCGACGACACCTTACAGACCAGCGAAATCGGATCGAGATTGAACGAACCGTCCGGCGTGCAGCCGACGAAGTCGTTGGTGAGGTTGGTGCCCCAGCCGAAGGAGAGCCGCACGCGGCCGGTGAAGTGGTGATAGGTCTCCTCGATCGAGCCGACATCCATCGCGTCGGAGAACACGAGCAGCTTGTCCTTCGGGTTGCGGCCCTTCTTCTGCCACCAGGCGATAATCTCCTCGCCGGCCTGGACCGGCGGCGCGCTGTCGGGGCGGAAGCCGGTCCAGTCGGCGACCCATTCCGGTGCATCGCGCAGGAAGGCTTTCGTACCGAAGGCGTCGGGCAGCGCGATCAGAAGGTTGCCGCCATAGGTCTGGCGCCATTGGTCGAGGATCCGATAGGGCGCCCAGCGCAGTTCCTCGTCGTCCCTGGCGAGCGCAGCCGCTACCATCGGCAGCTCATGGGCGTTGGTACCGATGGCTTCGAGATCATTGTCCATCGCGAGCAGCACGTTGGAGGTGCCGATGAACGACGGGCCCAGGCCTTCCTTCACCGCTTCCACGCACCAGCGCTGCCAGAGGAAGCCGTGGCGGCGACGGGTGCCGAAATCGGAGAGCCGCAAATTCTCCAGCTGGCGCAGCCGTTCGACCTTTGTCCACAGCTTCGCCTTGGCGCGGGCATAGAGCACGTCCAGCTCAAAACGGCCGCGGCCCTTCATCGCCGCGCGCGAGCGTAGCTCGTTGAGGATCGCGAGCGCCGGAATCTCCCACATCGTGGTGTGGGTCCACGGCCCGTGGAAATGTATTTCGTACTGACCCTCGACCTTGCGCAACTCGTACTCGGGCAGGCGGAATTCGGCGAGCCAGCGGATGAAGTCCGCCGAGAACATGTGGGTCTTGCCGTAGAAGGTGTTACCGGCAAGCCAGATCAGCTCCTTCTTGGTGAAACGGATGGTGCGGGCGTGGTCGAGCTGGGCGCGCAGCTCGCCCTCGTCGATGATCTCGGCCAGCCGCACATGGCGCGAGCGATTGATGACCGAAAATGTCACCTGCTGATTCGGGTAGTCTTCCCGAATCATCTGTAACATCAATAGCTTGTAGAAGTCGGTATCCAGCAGGCTGCGGATGATGGGATCCAGCCGCCAGCTGTGATTGTAGGTCCGGCTCGCAATGTCGGTCACTGTCATGGGGGAATTCTAGCGTGGCTCTCCCTGCGCAACCAGTGGGTTTGGCGAGGGGCAGTCTTCCGAAAGGTGGGGCGGCTCTCAAGTCTCCGCCGCCGTCGCTGCTACGGTCTCGAGCTGGTTCCTGATCCAGCGATGGGCCGGATCCTTCTGGTAGCGCCGGTGCCAGACCATGAACATCGGCAGCTCGGCCAGCGTGCGCGAGGCCAGCGGAATCCGCACATGTGCGAAGCCAGCCATTATACCGGGAGCCAGCAGGCTCGGCATGCTCGCGAGCATCTGCGATTCGCGCAGGAAGGACGGCACGCCCGAAAAGCTCGGCACCGAGATGGCGATGTCACGATGGAAGCCGTTGGCCGCCAGTTGGCGATCGAAGTCGAGCCGCTCATTGTCGGTGTAGACCACGGTGATGTGGCGCGCCGCCAGATAAGCGCCGCGCCCGGAAGGAGCCGTGCGCGCCTTCGGATCGAAGTAGCAGACGTAATGATCGCTCAGCAGGCGCTTCTGCACGATGTCGACGCCGGACGGCGGCAGCGGCGTGATCAGGAGATCGCAGCGGTTCTCGCGCAACATCGCAGGCGAGGGCGATTGCGAGGGGATCACCCGCAGGTGCAGGCTCTTCACTCGCGCGGCGACGTGACCGAAGAACCGTGGCAGCAGCAAATCGCGCTGGAAATCATTGGCGGCGATCGTCAGCGCGAGCTGCGCGCGTGCCGGCTCGAAGTTGACGCCGCCGGCAAAGCTACGCATCTCGTCGATCAGCGCGCGCGCCTTCCCCGCCAGTGCCTGGGCATGGGCGGTGGCGACGATGCCGCGGCCGGATTTGGCAAACAGCGGATCGCCCGCGATCCGCCGCAGCTTGTTCAGGGCGTGACTGACCGCCGACTGCGTCAGGCCAAGCCGCCTTGCCGCCGCCGTGACCGAGCCTTCCTCCAGCACTGCGAGGAAGAGTTCGAGAGCGTGGCCGTCGAGAGCCAAATGATCGATTTCTTTCATGCAATAGATCATAATCGATCTATTTATCTGTGGAATAGGCCGGTCCATGATCCCCCGACAAGCCACGCACCCGGACCGGGCGCTAACGGCTCCAAGGGAGAGACAACGCCGATGAATGCCCAGGCGCCAGCCTTGCGGGATCCCTGCCTCAACCGGCCCGAGCCGTTCACGCCGCGCGACGGCGGCTTCTTCCAGCGCGACCGCTCCATCCATCCGCCGGCGCATGCGCCCGGCTACAAATCCTCGGTGCTGCGCTCGCCGCGCCAGGCGCTGCTGTCGATCGAGAACTCGGTCTCGGAGATCACGGGGCCGGTGTTCGGCCACAATGATCTCGGGCCGCTCGACAACGATCTGATCCGCAACTACGCCAGGGACGGCGATCCCGTCGGCGAGCGCATCATCGTCCATGGCCGTGTCCTGGATGAGACCGGTCGCGGCGTGCCGAACACGCTGGTCGAGTTCTGGCAGGCCAATGCGGGCGGCCGCTACCGGCACAAGAAGGATACGTACCTCGCCCCGATCGATCCGAATTTCGGCGGCTGCGGCCGCGCGCTGACCGACGACACCGGCTATTACTATTTCCGCACGGTGAAGCCCGGACCCTATCCCTGGCGCAACTACGTCAATAGCTGGCGCCCCGCCCACATCCACTTCTCGGTGTTCGGCTCGGGCTTTGCGCAGCGCCTGATCACGCAGATGTATTTTGAGGGCGATCCCCTGATTCCGGTCTGCCCGATCCTGACGACGATCCCGGACAAGGACGCGCTCGACCGCCTCGTCGCGCCGCTCGATCTCAACGCCTCGATCCCGTTCGACTCGCTCGCCTACCGCTTCGATATCGTCCTGCGCGGTCAGCGCTCCACCTACTTCGAGAACCGCCCGGAGGGGAACTGAGTCCATGCCGCAGCCGCTCAACTACCTCAAGGAAACGGCGTCACAGACCGCCGGGCCCTACGTCCATATCGGCCTGATCCCGGCCATGGCCGGCTTCGACATCTTCGACAAGAACTTTTCCAACGTGCTGGCGACGCCGACCACGCAAGGCGAGCACATCACGCTGGAAGGCAAGGTGATCGACGGCAGCGGCTCGCCGTTGCGCGATGTGCTGTTGGAAATCTGGCAGGCCAATGCGAGCGGCCGTTACAACCATCCGGCCGATCGCTCGGCCGGCGCGCTGGACGAGGATTTCCGCGGCTGGGGTCGCGGGGGTTCGGATTTCGACAGCGGCCTCATCACGTTCGAGACCATCAAGCCCGGCGCCATCATCGACAAGGCGGGACGCAAATGCGCACCGCACGTCAATGTCTGGATCGTCGCGCGAGGCATCAATATCGGCCTCAACACGCGACTTTATTTTTCGGATGAGGAAGTGGCCAACGCCGCCGATCCCGTGCTCAACCTGGTCGAGCCTCCGGTCCGGCGGTCGACGCTGATCGCAAAACGCGGCGAGGGCGCCGGCAAGGCCGTGTATTCCTTCACGATCAATCTGCAGGGGCCCGAGGAGACGGTGTTCTTCGATGTCTGACGATCCGCTGGCCGTCCCACGGGATCACTCCCCCTGGTCGGCTCGATTAATTCTTCCTTGCGCGAGGAACTGCGGTGGCAGCTGAAGCAGCTCGCGCGATCCCGGCCGTTCGGCCGGGTCGCGCGCGACCTTTGGTTTCAGTTCTGCCAGATCAATGAATAGGTCTGCCTGCCGGCGCAGTTCGTCGGCGACCATGGGCGGCTGGGTGGTTAGCGTCGAGACGACCGTCACGCGGACGCCGCGGCGCTGCACGGCTTCGACCAGCGGGCGGAAATTCCCGTCGCCCGAGAACAGCACGATCTGATCGACGCGCCCGGCAAGCTCCATGGCATGCACGGCGAGCTCCACATCCACGCTGCCCTTCACCTTGCGGCGGCCCGTGGTGGCGTCGACGAACTCCTTGGTGAGCTTGGTGACGACGGTGTACCCGTTGTAGTCGAGCCAGTCGATCAGCGGGCGGATAGACGAATATTCCTGATCCTCGGTGACGGTCGTGTAGTAGAACGCCCGCAGCAGTGCACCTCGGCCCCGAAATTCATGGAGCAGGCGCCTGTAATCGATAACGAAGCCGAGCGCTCTGGAGGTGGCATAGAGGTTGGAGCCATCGATGAAGAGTGCGATCTTCTCAATCGAAGACATTATGCACAAATCTCCAATTCCGCTTCGAACCCACCGGGCTTCGGTGGGCGGCCAGAAAATACTGAGGTCGCCGATGGTTTGCTGAAAAAAGCAGCGCAGACGGCCGGACAGGGCGTGGCCGTCTTGCGCCAAGGTCAGGGAGGTCGATGCCACCGGCGCGAGGGCGCCGAACTGCAGTCACGGTAAGGCACGGGCAGTCGGGGCTCAATCGTACGGAGGTAAACGAATCCTATCCAAAGGGTTGGACGCTCTATACGAAGGTAAGTAGACGCGCCGGAAACAGCAGCGGGTCCGGTCCAAATTGGCCTGATCACGGCCGTGGCCGCCCCGATCGTCGAACCGCGAGGACGATCTGGGCCGCACCGCGGCAACCGCAGTGACGGGCTATCTCATCATCATGCTCAAGCGGGCGAGCGGCCAGGCGCAGTTGAGCGCCGCGCCGTCGCTGCTTGAGGCTGCCGATGGGGAGATCGTGGCAAATAGCAAACGTCGCGCCAGGAGTGCCTGACGTCCGATGCGTCAGTCCTCACCGCCGTGGAGCCGCGCGCGAAAGGCGCGCGGCGATAGGCCCGTGGCGGCGGTATAGACGCGGCTGAAATAGGCGGGGTCCTCGAAGCCGAGCGTGTAGGCGATCGTCGAGACCGGCAGATTGGTGTAGACCAGATTGCGACGCGCCTCGCGGATCAGCCGGTTGAGGATCAGGTGCGAGGCGGTGTCGCCGGTCGCCGCCCGCGTCAGCCGGTTGAGATGGGTCGGCGTGACCGACAGCGCGCCTGCATAGTCAGCAACGCTCCAACGTTCCAGATAATGCTGCTCGAGCAGCATCTCGAAGCGGCGGAACAATCCACTCTCCGCCGCGCCGTTGCTACCCCTCTCGCTGGTGAACGCGCGAGCCACCAGCCCGATCATGGCCGCCGACAATGCACGCAGCACATGCGCGCGCCCGAAATCGCGCGCAGCATGCTCGGCGAATATCTGCTTCATGGTGGTGCGGATCTGCGGCGTACCGCGCACCACGGCCGATCGCGACAGGACGCCGCGCAATCCTTCCGAGGCAAGCAGCGCTTCGTCCAGAATTTCCGCGGCGATGGTCAGCACCCAGCCTTGCGTGCCGGGGACGAAGCGGAAGCCGTGAACGTGGCCGACCGGTACATTGACGATCTGCATCGGCCGGAGCGGCACCATGCGGCCGTCGAGCGTCGCCTCGCCGCCACCGCGCTCGATCAGCAGCACTTGGTGCAACCGCGCGTGCCGGTGCACAGCCAGGTTCCAGTCGTGCAGCACCGAGCGGGACGCGATTGTCTCGCAATGCACGACATCGGGCAAATCGCCGGACTCGCCGAACAGGTTGTAGACCCGGATCGCGGGGGCTGGCGCTGTGGTTCTCATGTTCGAATTGTACAAGACAAAGGCCGATCCCTCCATCGGTCCGCAGCGAAAAATCTGAAAATGGTACTGACGGGAGGACGAAATAATGAAGGTTCAGGTCTGTATTATCGGAGGTGGGCCGTCTGGGCTGCTGTTGTCCCAACTGCTTCATCTCAAGGGCATCGATACGGTCGTGCTGGAGAAATACAGCCGCGACCACGTGCTGGCCCGCATCCGTGCCGGCGTTCTCGAGCACGGCTTCGTCAGGTTGATGCGCGAGGCGCAATGCGGCGAGCGGATGGACCGCGAGGGCGAGATCCACAACGGTTTCGAGATCGCGCATGACGGCGTGCTCTCCCATATCGACCTGCACAAGCATTCCGGCGGCAATTCGGTGCTGGTCTACGGCCAGACCGAATTGACGCGCGACCTCTACGAGGCGCGCGACCGGCTCAGTGGCAAGATCGTGCACAATGCCGAGGACGTGACGCCGCACGACCTGACGACGGACCGGCCCTACGTGACCTATCGATCGAACGATGCGATCGTCCGTGTCGATTGCGATTACATTGTCGGAGCCGACGGCTTTCACGGAGTCAGCCGCAAGTCGATCCCGAAGGACGTGCTGCGCGAATACGAGAAGATCTACCCGTTCGGCTGGCTCGGCGTGCTGTCCCGCACCAAGCCGGTGTCGCCGGAGCTGATCTATGTGAAGCACGCGCGCGGCTTTGCGCTCTGTTCTCTTCGCTCACAAGTGCTGAGCCGCTATTACGTCCAGGTGCCATTGACGGACAAGGTGGAGGATTGGAGCGATGACGCGTTCTGGGCCGAGCTGAAGCGCCGCCTGCCGGACCAGGTCGCCGGGCGCCTGATCACCGGCCCCTCGATCGAGAAGAGCATCGCGCCCCTGCGCAGCTTCGTCGCCGAGCCGATGAGCTACGGTCGACTGTTCCTCGCCGGCGATGCCGCTCACATCGTGCCTCCGACCGGCGCGCGCGGGCTGAACAGCGCTGCCTCCGACATCTATTATCTCTATCACGCCATGCTTGCGCATTATGAGAGCGGCGACGATTCCGGCCTCAACGGCTATTCGGCCAAGGCGCTTGCGCGAATCTGGAAAGCGCAGCGGTTCTCCTGGTGGATGACGATGCTGTTGCACCGTTTCCCCGACCGACTTGAATACGAGGACCGGCTTCAGCGGACGGAGCTGGAATATCTGCTCTCGTCCGAGACGGCGCAACGGCTGCTCGCGGAGAATTACGTGGGGCTGCCGTTTTAAGGTGGAGTGGTTTCGAAAAGCGTGCGACGCCGCGCTACTTCCCTTCCAGGATGTTGACCGGCGTCCAATCCGACGGCGGTGGATTTGCAGCGTGCGCTCGCGCGCGCTTTTCAAACAGCGCCGACGCCGGATCAATTTCCGCCGTTCGCCCGAACGCCTCGGCCGCCTTCGCAAATTCCCTTGCCCGCAAGCAGGCCAGTCCTTCCGCATAAGCGGCGGTAACCTTCGTTCGCCCGGCGCTCTCCGCACCCTTCTCCGCGAGCGGCTCGAAGACCTTGATCGCCTCGCCGCGCCCCATCACCTTGATTGCGTCGAGCTCGCGCCAGGCGAAGGCATCGCCGGTCTGCACCATTGTTGTTTCCGATGCCATGATCGCGGTGCCGTAATATTTGTTGGCGCCTTCGAGGCGCGAGGCGACGTTCACGGTGTCGCTCATGACGGTATAGTTGAAGCGGCGACGCGAGCCGATATTGCCGACGACGGCTTCGCCGCTGTTGAGGCCGATGCGGTGTGACAGGCCGTGGCCGGCGAAGGCGGGATTGTTGGCATTGAGCTCTGCCAGCTTGTCGTGGCACTTCAGCGCGGCGCGGACCGCGTTACGCGCGTGCTCGGGATCGTCGGCCGGAGCGCCGAACATCGCGACGATGGAATCGCCGATATATTTGTCGACATAGCCGCCATGGCTCTCGATGATATCGGTCATGGCCGAGAGATATTCATTCATCAGGGTGACCAGCTCGCCCGGTGTCATCCTCTCGGCGATCGAGGAGAACCCGCTGAGGTCCGAAAAGAACATGGTGACGTTGCGCATCTCGCCGCCGAGCGCCGGCATCTTCCCCGAAGCCACCATCGTGTCGATCACTTCGGGGGCGAGATAGAAGGCGAAGCTCTTGCGCAGAAAACGCTCGTCGCGATCGGCCAGCACGAAGCGGTAGCCGATCATCATCGCGAGCGCAGCAAGGTTCGCGAGCGCAGGTTCCGTCAGCGGCAGCGCCAAGGCATGCACGAACGCGGTGACGGCAATGGCTGTGTAAACGGCAGTGAAGCCGAACCAGGCGATCATCGCGCCGCCAGGTGCGAGCATGCAGGCCGCGCAGGCGATGACGGCCGCAAACATGATCGTGAGAACGGTGCGCATGGGGAAACCGAGCTCGGTCACCGCATCGCGCTCGATCAGGTTCCGCACGACGGTGGCATGCACGAATACGCCTGCGATATCGCTTCGGGCCTTTTGCGCGGTGCCAGCCATGACGGGCAGGGCGCATCGCGGTGCCGGCGATCCGTCATACCCGCCGGACAGCCGCATCGAGGTGAGCTTGCGGTCATCGAAATTGAGGATGGTGCCGAGCAGCACCACCTTGCCGGCGAAGGCGCGTTGGAAGAAGCCGCGGTCACCCTTCTCGACGCAGGCGCGCAGGTCGGCGAAGGAATAGGCCGGGACGTCACGGCCCATGCCGCGGTAGTTAAGCGTCAGCGTGTTCGGGACTGCACTCGGGACCGCGTAGCCGGACAATTCCGTCACGCCGGACGGTCCGGTCTCGGGCCTTGCGCCGAGTGCACGCGCGGCGAGCTCGACCGCCATCGCGGGGGACGGCTTGCCGTCGACCGAGAAGCTCAGCGGCATCCGCCTGATGACGTCGTCACTGTCGGTATGGACGTTGAGGGCGCGAATGTTGTTTCTTACCGCCAGTTGCTGAGCGCGGTCGGGCCTGTCTGAACGGTCGTTGCTGAGGATTTCGCCGAGCACCAGCTTGCCGCTGTCGGAGAGTTGCCGCAGCGCGATCAGGTAGTCCCGGTCAAATCCTCTTATCCGGCTGCCGAACGACGTATCGCCGAAGGGGATTTCCGATTGCTCGATCGAACTCGGAAAGATGACGTCGAAGCCGATGACCTTGGCGCCGCCTTCGGCGATGCTTCCGAGAACCCGGCCGATCTCGCGCGTCCAGGTTTGTGTCGGCGATCCCTTGAAGGGCGGGGTGTCGTAGCTCTCGCCGTCGATCGCGACGACGACGATCGGCGATGTCGCGGGATCGCGGCCGTCGCCGATGAACTTGCCGCGCATCGCCGTAAGGATGTCGAGCGAGAGACCTTGCAGCGCCTGAAGCGGCGGAGACGTGAACACCGCGCCCGCGAGGAGCGCAATCAGGATCGCCGCAACGATGTCCCGCCCACCGATCCGCCGCATCGCCCCGTCGCAAGCCCGCCTATTCGAGCCGCAGCAGGCGGCCGACGATCGGCGTCGGCGACGAGGTGGCGCTGGCATCGATCTGGAAGGCGTAGCGCTTGGTGCCGAGAATGGCGAGATAGCTGCCGCCAGGGGTCAGCGACTTCCCGGCCTTGGCAAAGTCGTAGAACTTGCCGCCGACCATGATCTCGTTCCTGAGCGGTACGCTGATCGTGGGCTCCTTGCCGTCGGTGCGTTCGATCACCAGCGTGCTGCCGGTCTTGGCTTGCACCAGCGGAGCGACCCCGTAGAGCGTCGGCAGCTTGGCCGGCGGCGCTCCCTTGGAGTCCGATCGCATGGTACGGAACGTGGTTGCGGCGCTCTGGTTCGCCTCCCGCTCCGACAGTTTTGCCGCATTGGTATCGCAGGGTACTTTTTCCCGCTTGACCTGGCCGAGCTGCACGGTGCTCTGCTCGGCGCCGACCAGGACGACGCCTTCGCTGATGGTCTCGCGCTGGCAGGATTTGAGGTAGCTGAGCGTGATGCTGGCCTTGGGCCCGAGCTTGATGATCTTGCCCGGCGCCACATAGTCCATGAACGCGATGCCATCGACCTTGCCCTGGACGTCTTCGACGATTGCGGCGGGGGTCTCCGCCAAAGCGGGGGCCGCAATACAGAACGCGCCGACAGCGGCGCCGATCAGGCTTCTCATGGGAATTCTCATCCAATTCGACCGACGTATGACCGGTCCCATCCTGGTCCGATGCTTAGCAGCGGAACGCCCAGGCAAGTGTGACCGGAATCACTCTTGGTAATTGGTGGCACTTTAGCAGGAACAGGTTCAAGCCGGCGACCGGAGAAAGTAAAGCCGCGGCAAGCTGTTGGCCGAATGTATAATGTCAGGGGGCCGGGACGGCCTCAGGCGAGCGGTGCTCGACCGGATGGCCCTCCGCCGCACTCTCTATAATGGATAATGGGAGTGAGAGGAGCCTCGGCCTTCTGATACTGTGTCGTCTGCCGGCCGGCAGCGATCTCCATGACCTCGTCCCAGCGCGACAGGAAGGCCTCGACACAGGCCGGGTCGAACTGCCGGCCCTGGTTCTCGACCAGATAGGTGCGCGCCTCGTCCAGCGGCATCGGCTCTTTATATGGCCGCCGCGTCGTCAGGGCGTCGAAGACGTCGGCGACCGCGACCACGCGCGCGGCGACGGGGATCTCGTCCGCCCTGAGGCCGCTCGGATAGCCCGCGCCGTCCCAGCGCTCGTGATGTCCTGCTGCAATTTGCGCACCGAGCTGGATCAGCTCGCAGTTCGAGTCCGCGAGGATCTTCTCGCCGATCGTCGCATGGGTGCGGATCACCGCCATCTCGTCTTCGGTCAGCTTGCCGGGCTTGAGAAGGATGCTGTCGGGGATGGGCGACCTTGCCGAGATCGTGCAGGGGCGCCGCCAGATAGATGTCACGGCAGAGCCGGGCCGGCAGGCCGAGTTGCTCGGCAATGATGCGGCTGTAGCGGGCGGACCCGCAACGCGTGCTCGCCGGTGTCGTTGTCGCGGTACTCGACCGCGAGCGCGAGCCGCAGGATGATCTCCTCCTCGCGCTCGCCGAGCTTCTGGGTCGCGGCCGCGACCGCGCTCGCCAGATCAGCGGCGCGATCGTTCTGCTTGCGTACGGCTGCACCGAACCGCACCAGATTGCCCAGGCGCACCGTCATCTCGACGCTCTGCGGCTGTTTGGGCAGGAAATCGGTTGCACCAGCCTGCAGCGCTTCCATCTTGATGTCATCGGTCTGCCGCGAGGTGATCATCGCGATCGGGATGTCGGCGCAGCCGGGCAGGGCGCGGAAGACGCGGATGAAGCTGATGCCGTCCATATGCGGCATCTCGTAGTCGACCAGCACGAGGTCGAAGACGCGTTCGCGCGCACAAGCCAGCGCTTCGACTGGGTCGAGGAACGTCGTGGCCTCGACCAGGCCTTCGGCTTCGATATGACGTTTCAGGAAATTGAGGACAGAGCGGCTGTCATCAACCAGAAGCGCTTGGGTCAGCATCGGCGGCCGGTCTCGTTCGGATGGCGAGGCATGATCCAACGAATAGCCGTTGCAATTTAACGCGGAGCAAACGTTCGACCGGTTGCGAAATGCCTCATGACTGCGCGCAGCGCATGAGATTTGTGCGGGCCATGCACGTCTGCATGCATACGCGAAGTTTTTCCATATGTGACCCGTAGTTGTACGGTGGGGCCCATTAGGGTTTTGCACACTCTCCATTGCGAAAAGTCGTGGCGCGGGATTCGCGCCATGCGTGCAGCGAATCCCCTTGGAATTTTGGGGGACGAATGTCGTCTGATGTCACTGAGCCGAAGTGGTCCCTACGGCTGCCCGCGGATTGCAGCATCGCTGCGATCCGCAGCGTCTATGACCTGATCCGCGAAGCGTTCGGCCGGCAGGACCGGCTCGAGATCGATTGCTCCAGCGTCGACAAGGCCGACGTGACCTCGATCCAGCTTCTGCTGTCGACCGCCAGGACGGGCGAGGCCCAGGGCCGCCCTGTCGTGCTCACATCATTCTCCCAGTCCCTGCGCAACACCCTTCGCCGTGCCGGCTTCGCCAGCGAGGCGATGATCGATCAGCACTTCCCGCAAAAGAAAGATGGCACCTGATGGCCACGATTCTCACGGTCGACGATTCCCCCAGCATCCGTCAGATGATCAAGGTGGTGCTCGAGCCGGCCGGTCACAACGTGATCGAGCCCGGTGACGGCGCGCAGGGACTCGCCAAGGCCCAAGCCGGCAAGCTCGACCTCGTCATCACCGACCTCAATATGCCCGTCATGAACGGGCTGGAGCTGATCCGCGCGCTGCGCAAGCTGCCGAGCGCGGTCGGCATGCCCATCGTGTTCCTGACCACCGAATCCAATGACACGGTGAAGCAGGAAGCCAAGAGCGCGGTCGGCGGCGCGTGCGCGGGTGCGTCCGCGTGCCGAACGGCGGGCCATTGAGAAGAAGCTGACGGCCGACGCGATCATCCCGCCGCCGATCCAGGGTCGGTCGCGGCCGACGACGGAAGGCATCGTCTGCATCGGCGCCTCCACCGGGGGCACGGAAGCGCTGAACGACGTCCTGGAGATGCTGCCGGCAAGCTGCCCGGGCATCCTCATCGTGCAGCACATGCCGGCGGGTTTCACGGCAGCCTTTGCCAAGCGTCTCGACAGTGTCTGTCAGATCCGGGTTAAGGAAGCCGAGGACGGCGAGCAGGTGTTGCCGGGCCGGGCCTATATCGCGCCGGGCGCCCGCCACATGCTGCTTCAGCGCATCGGGCTCCGCTACCAGATCGCGATCAAGGACGGTCCACCGGTGTCGCGGCATCGCCCGTCGGTCGACGTACTGTTCCGCTCGGCGGCCCAGCATGCCGGCGCCAATGCGCTCGGCGTCATCATGACCGGCATGGGCGATGACGGTGCGCGCGGCATGCTGGAGATGCGCAAGCTCGGTGCTTCGACGCGCGCGCAGGACGAAGAAAGCTGCGTGGTGTTCGGCATGCCCAAGGAAGCCATCGCCCATGGCGGTGTCGAAAAGGTCGTTGCGCTGCACCAGATCCCGCGCGAGATCATGCTCTGGTACCAGGCCGGGCACAGCGCACTGACAGGTTGATCGCGATGTCCGCTATTCCAGCCCACACGCTCTCCGAGGCGACCGCTGCGGTCGAGGATGTCTCGTCGCGGATCGAGGACGTCTTCGCGCGGGTCGGTCAGGAGCTCGGACGTGGCCACCTCATCTTCAAGGAGTTGAACCAGGGCCTCGCAACGCTCTCCGAGGAGCTCTCCGGCGCCGAGATCGAGGGTGCCGCGACCGCCCTGCAGGAGATTTCCGCGCGGCTCGGCGAGCTGGCAGAGGCACTGCCGGCCGAGAGCACGCTGCTTGCGACCATTGGTACGAGCACGGCGGAAGCATCCTCGCTGCTCAAGCCGCTATTCAAGCACATCCAGATGATCACGATCATCGCGCGCAGCGCCAGGATCGAGGCGGCCTCGCTCGACGGCGACCGCGAGGGCTTTCTCGCTTTCACGCAGGAGGCCTACGATCTCGGCAAGGCGGTGCAGCACTCGATCGAAGGCTGTGCGCGGGATCAGCAGCGCCTCTCCGAGGCGGTCGCGACCGCATCCGGCCGGCAGAAGGAGTTCGAGGGCCGCTACGGCAAGCAATTGGTGTCGGAGAGCACCGCGCTTGGCGAGGCCTATTCCGGGCTGCATGATCAGCGCCGCAACAGCGGTCAGCTTGCCAATCTTGCGAGCGCCAGCACAAAAAAGATCGCCGAGGCGGTCGGCGGTGCGATCATCTCCTTGCAGGCCGGCGACAGCACCCGGCAGCGTCTCGAGCACGTCTGTCACGGCCTTGGCATTGCGTCGGGATCGTCCACGAGCCTCGTTCCCGAGCGGGTTGCGAGCGGCGACGGTGCGCGCGCCATCTGCCAATTGCAGGCGGCCCTGCTCCGGGACGCCCAGCGCGAATTCGGCGGCGACATCGGCCAGATCGTTCGCGCGCTGACGGCAATCCTGCACGATGCAGGCAGCGTCGTCGGCCACGGCCGCACGCTGTTCGGCGGCGCGGAGGGCGGCTCATCCTCGTTCCTGACGCGCATCAAGCAGACGCTGGCGCATGCCTCGACCCTGATTGCGACTTGCGAGAGCGCCGGCCGGTCGGTCGACGAGGCCCTTGCCATCGTCGAGGACACGCTGGCGAAATTTCGTCAGGCGATCGCCGGGCTCGCCGAGGCGACCGTCGACATCACTTTGATCGGCATGAACGCCGGCCTCAAGGCGAGCCATCTCGGCAGCCGCGGCAGCGCCTTCGTGGTGATTGCCAACGAGCTCAAGGCGACCGCGGACCAGGTTTCGGCGGGCGCGGGACGCTTGCGGGCCGTGCTCGACGGCATCGAGCGTTCGGCAAAAGAGCTGAAGGAACTCCGCGTGCAGGGTGATCCCACGCAGCTCGCCAAGCTCGAGCCGCAAATCCTCCAGGCGCTGCGCGAGGTCGAGACCGGCAACGAACGGCTCGGCAAGCTGATGAGCCGGCTCGTCGATGAAGGCGCGGAGTTCGAGGGGCTGATGAATTCGGCGCAAGGCCTGATGAGCTCGCTGGGTGAGAGTTCCGCGACATTGCCGGGGGTTGCCGCGCGCCTCGAGACCGCGAGCGCGGGTGCGCAGCGGCCACAGCCGGAGCCGCAGGACCAGGCGACGCTCGACGGTCTCTTCACGCGTTACACCATGGAGCGCGAGCGGCACGTTCACCGCGAATTCCTGCAAATGCTGGGTCTTGCGGTCGCCGCCACGCGCCGCGTCGAGGCGGTCGAGGCCGCGGATGACGGCATAGAATTGTTTTGACGTTCGCCGCCGGCCTTGTGCGTCGGCGGCAATTTGACGGGTCGGCTTTGCAGGGCGTTAACCGTGGCGGAATGCGCGCCACGTTGGTCATTGTCGCGCCCCAGAGTTGGTTGCAAATACCAGTGAATTTTACGACGGATGTTTCCATGATGAGAGACGGCAAATACGCGGCGTGGTTCAGGACACCGCGCGCCCAGGGCACGGGCATCGTGCATCTGGCGGACGGACGCATCTCCGGCAGCGACAGCTTCTTCACCTATGGCGGCTCTTATCAATTCAATGACGACCGGCGCTTCACGGCCGTCCTGACCACGCGGCGGTATGCCGAGGGTCCGCCGACCGTGTTCGGTCTGGACGAGGTCGAAGTCGAACTCTCCGGCGTGTGCAGCGGCGCGATGGCGACCTGTTCGGGAACGGCCAGGCAAGCACCCGACGTGACGTTCGAGGTGACGCTGATCTACAGCCAGGAAGATGCGCCGGCAACCGACGCCAAATGCGCGGTCGTGAAGTTCAATGCTGACAAGCTGTCCAAGGGACTCGAGAAGGGGCCCGACAGCCGTTCCCGGTCGCGCCATCCGTTCGCACCTGGCAAGACGCCGGTGTCTTAGTTTTGCATTGACGCTGTTGTCGCGAAAACACGGCGGGATCGCACTGCGGCAATACTGCTTTTAGAGGTGAAGTCTAGGTAGAGGCCCACAACAAAAGACGGACAGGGACATGCCTCAGATCTGGATGACGTACGACGAACTCGCGACACTCAGCGGCTGCAGTGCCGCCGAAGCCCGGCTTCAGGCATCGCATCTCTCGCTTGATCGTCGCAAGAGCCGCGACGGGAACACTCGCGTCAAGCTGAACCCCGCCTTGATGGCCCGGTTCTTCGAAACCATTCGCGAGGCCGAATTCGATCTTGATGATGCGATCGCGGCGTTGCGCGATACCCATCGGCAGATGTCGGGGGTTCTCCCGGCGGAGCGGGGCGGCCTCAAGCGCGGAGTGGCGTAAGCTCGCGGCTACGGCAGACGGCCATTTTCGAATCAGGCATGATTGCCCAGCCGGAATTTGGCGCAACGACCGGAGCTCCCCCGGACTAGGATGCCATGACCTGGCAGGTGCGATACTTGTTACTTGTGGCGCGCCCGCCCGGCAAATCCGGCATCGCTCTTCCGTTCAAGTCGGCGGAAAGCCCGATCCAGGGCACTGTGCCCCAAGCGAGGCGCAAGCTGCGGAATTTCTGACAGGCAAGTGGTACGCGACTCGCCACACGGCGGCCAATCCCGGCGGCGAACCGCTTTGGCAGATGCTGTCCCGCCGCGGGGCGCCATTGCCAAGATTGCTCTTGGCTCACCTTCAATTTCTCGTATTATTGCGAGCGTTTTTTATGTGTTTCCGAACGGCGTGTGAACAATGATACCTCGGGGAAGCCGGCACTATCCCATTCTTGATGTTTATCGCGCTATCGCATCATTTGCCGTGGTTCTTTACCATATTGCCGGATCCCTTCAGATCGCAAGCATGGCAAGTCACGCGTATGTTGCCGTTGACTTTTTCTTCCTGCTGAGTGGTTTCGTCATCGATCGTGCATACGGCAGGCGTTTGGAAGATCGGTCATTCAAGCTCGAATTTCTGTTGCTGCGTTTCGTCCGCCTTTGGCCGATGATCGTTCTGGGCACCCTTGTCGGTGCGGTTGTTTCGATTGGCGGTCTCCTGAGGGGGCATACGCTGGACCTGAACCAGATGGGCCTGGTGCTGGCGTTCGGAGTGCTCCTGTTGCCCTTTGGCCGAATGCCCCTGACCGCATCGATCTTTCCGTTCGATGGGCCTCTTTGGTCTCTCTTCTATGAAGTGGTGGCAAATGTCGCTTACTGTTTCGTGTTTCGGTGGTTGCGCATACCGGTACTCTCAATACTCGTGGTTCTTTTCGCGATCGCTCTGGTCGCGGTGTCGCTCGAAAAGGGCGATCTCGAATTGGGTGCAAGAACTGGAGAAATGTCCGTTGGTCTGCTCCGTGTCGGCTTTTCATTTTTCGCCGGCGTCTTCATATCGAGGATCGGAACGGCGTCGAGCGTCGGCGGTACTGCGGCAATCACCTCCGTCGCGGTCTTGATTGGTGTGCTGTTCGTACCTCTTCCCCAGCACGCGATCTATGATGTCGCATGCATTCTTGTCGTATTTCCGCTCTTGATATGGGGGAGCGCCGAGACAGCCGTGCCGCCGGGCTGGAGGCAGGCCTGTAGTTTCGTTGGCGAGCTTTCCTATCCGCTGTACGCGTTGCACTACCCGATCACGCGCATCTTCTTCTATTTTCAGGACACTCTCGCCCTCGGCAAGACGGCGCTCGCCTTTTCGATCGTGCTGGAGGTGATCACTTGCCTCGGCGCTGCCTATGTTGCGACGAAATTGGTCGATCAGCCCGTGCGCAATTGGCTCGGCTCAAGGGTCGAACGCATTCGTTCGCCGCGTGTGGCTCCGCTGGCCGGCAGAACCTAGCGCGCGCAGGCGCTTGCCACTAGGCTGGCGGCCGCGGCAGGAAAGCCAGAATCGTCTGGGCGAGAATGACGCCGAAGGCACCGCCGGCGGCCTTTTGCAGCACATCGATAAGGCGGGGATCGCGGTCGGGTGTCAACGCCTGGAAAACTTCGAGCGCGACCGCGACGGCAATCACGAAGGCGCAGGCCAGCCTGATGCGGCCGGGAAGCAGGAAGGACAGCAGAAAGCCCAGCAGACCGTAGGCGCTGAAACGCTCGATGACCACCACCCAATAGCCTTCAGCGTGTCCGATGAGCGCCGGCCTGCCAGCGAGTTTGACAAGCGTTGCATAGACAATAAGCGCAAGGCAGATGACGGCAGCTGTGATGAGATGGTTTTGACGCATTGCAGCATCATAATCGTTCGATCGGAGCCACGCTTCCGAAAGCCGAGAATATCGTTAAAGTTTCGAAGGGCGTCCTTGAACCGGTGTTCAAACGGCGTGTGTGGCTCTCGGGCTTGCAAGGCGCCGCATCCACCGTGCTCGTATGTCCGAAACTTGCGTCAACGCAACCGCGCTTCTGCTCCGGCTTGGGCTGGATCTTTTTCGCCGCCCTTAGCGCTTCTTCGTGCCCTTCGATTTCAGCGACAGGCCGAGCCGCAGGGCCATGCGCTTGATGGCGTCGGGCGATCGCCCTAGCTGTCTCGCCGCTTCCTCCAGCGAAGCCGAAGACTTCGCGAGTTCCATGAGCCGGCGATCCTCCTTGAACGACCAGGGCCTGCGCGCCATAACCGAAACGATCCTCTCGTTGAAATAACGACAAAGCCGCCAAGCGGACCATGTTCGCTCGACGGCCTTGCTTGGGTGGGGCCTGGGGGAGCCCGGTTCGAAGATGGATAAGCGATAGGGAGGAGTACGCAACAAACAACGCGAATTAAGCTAACCGCTCAACCTTACCCGCATGAAATTGATGCGTGTTGCTCCGTATAACCACGGACATTCTCATCAGCCGCGATCGATCCGCGCGCATCAGCGATCTCGGTCAAGGATATTCTGCCACCACGTCCGGCCTCGAAGGCCGGCCGGAACGCTCGTTGGCCGCGCCGGCCATGTGCCGTTGTGCAGACTGGGTCCGGTCGGGAATCCGCAGAGATCGCTTCGGCGCGCGCTCACGCCAGCAGTGATGGCGGCAAGGATGGATCGCGCCTCATCCCCTCTGTCGCCGGCTCCTGCGCGAGAATAGGAATCGTTGCCGCGCATCCCGAGTGGCAAACCATGACCGTCAACTCGAGCGAATCACGATCGAGCCCACATGCGTTATCATCTTGATAGCGCGAATTGGAATGTGTCGATGGCGGCGCGAGCCTACAGAGTCGATCTCGACGAGCAGCATTGCGCTGCTCTCAGGCGAGCCGTCACGAGATCGTCCAATTCACCCGGCTATGATCGCGCCAACAGCAACGAACCGTTCAGAAGATCGAGATGCTTCAGAAAGCGCGGGCGGCGTTCCCTTTCACTAAGCTCAGAGAACGGGCATTTGAAGGTGCGTTTTTCAGCGTAGCGCTGATCGCGATGGCAGGCTGGGTCTACTTCATCACGCTATTGTTGGTGAGACTCTTTCTCTGGTTCTTCGCTTGACGCAGACGAAACGATCAGTTCGCATGCATTGTGCCGCCAAAAAAGTCGCGGCCTGACGACAAAATCAGCGACCCTCATCATGATGTCGACACAACTCAAAGCTGAAAATGCTGCGTCACGAAGACAACACGCTCGGCAACTGGAAGAGTTCAGAATGACTGTAGTTGCGATCCTGTTTTCGCTTCTCGCCGGCTTTGGTGGAGGCTATGCGACGCGCGGGTGGCGATCGCGCAGGCGCAGGGTGCGTCATCCGCTCTATCAGCCTTACGATCCGGCCTTGCCTCCGCAAAGCGCGTCCCCGGTGCGGGGGTGGCGAGCATTCTGAACAAATGCAACCTTGGATACGATCGATGATGGTCGCCCTTGTCATTCCGCTCCTGGGCATGCGGAACTCTCGCAGCCTCCGCACCGCCGTCTCGGCCACAGGCATGATTGGAAGCTGCCATGACTAGGCCAACAAACAACGCTCACCGGCGATATTTCGTCGATGCCGCGGGCCGGCGTGTTCTGATCGGTCTGACGCGTGAGGAAACATTCGAATTCGAGCGGCTTGATAGCAGGTTGGTGCTCGGTCCGGTGGATGGCAAGTCCGAGCCGGACGGCCACGAAATCTGGCTCGCTGCCGGCGAGCAGCGCTGGGCGGAACTCCACGAGAAGCATGAGGGGGCCTGGAAGGCATGGATGGTGCAAAACGCACCAACCAATTCATAGTCTGATCAGAGACAGGTGGTCGTGCGGCGCTCGATCATTGGGCGCCCCGGACGTCGAAATTGGTGTCCGCAATCCGGTCAAGTCGGGAAACTAGGTGCAGTCGTCCTGACCAGATGGCGCCGCGAAAAGCTTCGCAAGGCAATCCACACCCATTCCGCGTTCGTCTGCATCGAGAACATGCCGCGCGATGACGTGCCGAAACTTCCATTCAGGTCGTTCAAATTGATCCGCGGCCCAAATCTGCGGCTTCGGGCGCCCGTCGAGGCCGCGGATCCACACGAAGTAGTATTCGTCCATTTCCGTGCGGCTTTCGCATTCAGCGCCGACAGTCCGCCAACGTCATGCACGTCGGCACGGCCCTTCGCACAGGGACGTCAACGCGGTTAGCCCAGGCCGATGCGCTTTTGCTGATAGCCGCGACCGAGAATGTTCTCCCACCAAATCCGATTGTCGACGAACCACCGGACGGTCTTGGCCAGGCCGCTCTCGAAATTCTCGTCCGCGCGCCATCCAAGCTGGTCTTCGAGCTTCGAGGCATCGATCGCGTAACGGCGATCGTGCCCTGGACGGTCGGGGACGAACGAAATCAGGCTTCGCCGGGAACCTGCCCCGGACGGCGAAATTTCATCCAGCAGATCGCAGATGCCTTCCACGACGTGAAGATTGCTGCGCTCGTTTCGTCCGCCGACATTGTATGTTTCACCGACCAGGCCCCGCTCGAGCACGAGCGCAAGCGCCTTGGCATGATCCTCCACGTAGAGCCAGTCTCGAATATTCTGCCCGTCGCCATAGACCGGCAACGCTTCTTCGGCGAGCCCCTTGATGATCATGTGGGGGATGAGCTTCTCGGGAAAGTGATAAGGCCCGTAGTTGTTCGAGCAGTTCGTTACCATCGTGGGCAGTTCGTAGGTCTCGCGCCAGGCGCGGACCAGATGGTCGGACGAGGCTTTGCTCGCCGAATAGGGCGAGTTCGGTGCGTAAGCGGTCGTCTCCGTGAAGTAACCGTCCTTGCCGAGCGAACCGAACACCTCGTCGGTCGAGACGTGAAGGAAGCGGAACCGCGAACGGCGATCCGCTGACATGCCTTTCCAATACCGCAGGGCTTCCTGCAGCAGCGTGAACGTGCCCACGATATTGGTCTGAATGAATTCTCCGGGCCCATCGATCGAACGATCGACATGGCTTTCGGCCGCCAAATTCATGACCGCGTCCGGCTGGTAGCGTTCGAACAGCTTCCTCAGCGAGGGCGCTTCGCAAATGCACTGCTTCTCGAACGCATAGCGCGGATTGCCCGCGGCGTTGGGGATCGACTCGAGATTTGCCGCGTAAGTGAGCTTGTCGATGTTGACGACGCGCGCGTGCGTGTCGCGAAGAAGATGACGGACGACTGCCGAGCCGATGAACCCTGCACCGCCGGTGACGAAAATCGTGGAAGCTTCAAAACGCATGAGTCGTGTTGCCTCAATTCAGACCGTGAGCGGCGAAGGAACGCGCAACCGATTGCAGATACTGGCCATAGCTGCTCTTGGCGGTCTTCTCGGCAACCTTCGCGAAGGCTTCCAGGGAAATGTAGCCGCGCCGCAGAGCGATTTCTTCCGGGCAGGCGATGCGCAATCCCTGTCGCTGTTCCAAGATCTGCACGAAGTGACTGGCTTCGACCAGGGAGCCGTGCGTTCCGGTGTCGAGCCAAGCAAACCCGCGCCCAAGCACCTCGACGAACAGGTCGCCGCTGTCGAGATATGCATTGTTCACGTCGGTGATCTCGATCTCTCCGCGCGCGGAAGGCTTGATCTTCGCGGCGATGTCGAGCACGCGATTGTCATAGAAATAGAGACCGGTCACGGCCACATTCGACTTCGGTCGCGCGGGCTTCTCTTCGATCGAGCGTGCGCGCCCGTCGGCGCCGAATTCGACTACGCCATATTGCTCGGGCGTGTTGACGACGTAGCCAAAGATCGTGGCGCCGCCCGTGCGTGCCGCGGCCTTGGCGAGCAGTTCGGGAAGCCCGTGTCCGTAGAAGATATTGTCTCCAAGAACAAGAGCGACTGAGTCCTGTCCTACAAACTCGCGGCCTACGATGAAAGCGTCGGCGAGCCCACGCGGGGTTTCCTGCGATGCATAGGAAAATTTGAGGCCGATTTCCGTTCCATCGCCGAGCAGGCGCTGAAACAGCGGCTTGTCCTGCGGCGTGGAGATGATGAGAATGTCGCGGATTCCAGCAAGCATCAGGGCCGACAGCGGATAGTAGATCATCGGTTTGTCAAAAACCGGAAGCAGTTGCTTCGACACCACAGTCGTGACGGGATAAAGGCGCGAACCTGTTCCGCCAGCGAGTATTATTCCCTTCATCGGCCCTCTCTGGTTTGCCAGTGGGAAAATATCAGATAGAGTGCGCTGCACAAGATTATTATCAGTGCCGAAGCCTGAAGTCCTGCGAATGAACGTTTACACGACACATCTACCCGAAGTTTTGATCGTCGAGCCGAGGCTATTCGGCGATCAGCGCGGCTTCTTCCTGGAGTCGTATCAATTCGAGCGATACGTGCAGAATGGCATTACGTGCCCGTTCGTGCAGGACAATCTTTCGCGCTCGCGTTTCGGAGTATTGCGTGGGTTGCATCTGCAAAATCCCGCTACGCAGGGCAAACTGGTCACGGTGCTTCGCGGTCGTGTTCTGGATGTCGCAGTCGATGTCCGTGTAGGTAGCCCAAACTTTGGGCGGCATGTTGCCGTTGAATTGAGCGAAGACAATCGCAAGCAATTGTGGGTTCCTCGTGGCTTCGCCCACGGTTTTGCCGTTCTCTCCGAGACGGCCGATTTCTTCTACAAATGCGACGAGCTCTACAGTCCGAAGGATGAAATCTCCGTGCGCTGGAACGATCCAGCCATCGGCATCGATTGGGGTGTCGCAGAACCGTCACTTTCGCCCAAGGATGCCGAGGCGCCGCTGCTGGCGGACGTGAAGGGGCTCCCCCGCTACGGCGAGGTCTGACATGAAGATTCTTCTGACTGGCGCCGGAGGGCAGGTTGGTGGCGCGCTGCTGCGATTGCTTCAGGACCGCGCGAACATCGTTGCGCCGACTCGCGAGGCGTTCGACCTGTCGCAACCGGCGGAACTCGCTGAAAAGCTGGACTCGATCGGGCCGGATCTGATCATCAATCCCGCGGCTTACACGGCCGTCGATCGCGCGGAAGACGAGCGCGAGATGGCATTTCGGGTCAACGCTGAATCACCTGGCGTCATGGCCCAATGGGCCGCGCGCCGCCGCGTCCCGCTGGTGCACTTCTCGACCGACTATGTCTTCGACGGCTCGGGCGAGGGTCCGCGGCGCGAGGACAGCACTCCGCACCCGCTCTCAGCGTACGGCGAGAGCAAGCTTGCCGGCGATCGGGCGATTGCGGAGGCGGGTGGTCCTCATCTGATCGCGCGCACATCCTGGGTTTATGCCGCGACAGGAGCGAATTTTCTCAAGACGATCGTGCGGCTGGCAGGAGAACGGGAAGAGTTGCGGATTGTCGCCGATCAGATTGGTGCACCTACAACTGCGGATGCGATCGCGCGCGCGATGGTTGCGATGCTGCAACCAGCGGACGAGGATATTGCCGCAATGCTTGAAAGGCGGGGTGGGGTGGTCAACCTGGTCTGCACCGGCGAGACAAGTTGGCACGGCTTTGCGACCGCGATCGTTTCCGGGCTGAAGTCTCGCGGGGCGAATTTCGCCGTAAAGCAGATCGTTCCAATCGCTTCGAGCGAATTTCCGGTCAAGGCGAAGCGGCCGTTCAATTCCCGTCTGGACCTGACGCGTCTGCGGGAACGGTTCGATATCGTGATGCCGGCCTGGCAGGAGGCGCTCGATCGCGAGCTGGACGCTCTCAAGGCAACGGTGTGATTGTCTTTGTCTCCGCCGCCTTTCCCGGCGAATGGGGCGGAATGATCCGGGACTTCAATGTTTGTTAACCATCCGGAGCCATTTTCCGGTTTGGCGCTTCAAACCGGAAAATGCACGCATGTTTCAACTCTTCCTGCGGGCCCGCACCCATAACTTCCTGAAAGACCGTTTCGGGGGAGAGCAGACCTTCCGGGCGCGCTCGCCTGAGCGTGACGCCGAAACCGATCGCACGCGCGTCGAAGCGATCATGACCGCGATCGAGGACTCCCTGCACGCGGCGGAGCGGGAACAGTCGGGCTTGAACCGCCGGGTTGAAGACGTGCTGGCGCGTGCCGCGGTGACCTTCGGCAATGGCGATGACGAATATCTCGAGCGCGAGGCGCTCGACAATCACCACCATGATCTGTTCGACAAGGAGATATTGAACGGCCAGCGCCGGCTCAAGGAGCTTGGCGCATCGATCGCTCATTTCAAGTTTCTCAAGGCGGCGATGCTGAGCCGTTTCCCGGAATACCGGCCTCCGGCCAGTCCGACCAATTAGCTGAAGCTAGATTGCGAGCATGCTGTTGCCCTGGATTGACAGCAGCGTCAGGTTTCCCGTGGCATAGGCCCCGGTATCAATGTTGGCACGGTTATCGAGCAGCTCGGCCTGCTTCACCGGCGTATGGCCGTGCACGACATATTTGCCGAAGCGCCGCTTGCTCTGGAGAAATTCGTCCCTGATCCACAGCAGGTCCTGCTCGCGCTGCTCGGAGAGCGGAATTCCCGGACGCACCCCTGCATGGACGAAGAAGAAGTCGCCGCATGTGAAGGTCGGTCGCAACTGACGCAGGAACGCGATGTGCTCCGGCGGCATTACGGATGTGAGCTCGCGCACGAGATCGGACAACTCGTCCTTGCCGAGGCCGGGTGCGGCCGACACGCCGTACGACATCAGGGTCTGGAGCCCGCCGAACTGAAACCATTCGGCGGCGCGGGAGGAATCTTCCAGCACCGAGGTGAAGTAGGCCTCGTGATTGCCCTTGAGAAAGACCGTGTTGCGGCGGCGGCTGCGGCTGATCAGGAGGTCGAGGGTATGACGCGAGTCCGGTCCGCGATCGATGTAGTCACCGAGGAAGACCTCGATCGCGCGATAAGGCCGGCTGTTGGCCATGTCCGCATCGATCACGGCGAACATCTGTTCAAGCAGATGCGCGCAGCCGTGTACGTCGCTGATCGCATAGATACGCACGCCGTTCGGTAGCTTCGGCCGCGGCGAATTTCGGGGCGCAGGTGTGGACATGGAGTCCAACTCTTTCAAAGAGCTTCCCCCGAGATGTCAATATGCTATCGGAGAATTTAGGTGCCACGAGGAGCTTTTTTCTCCGCCTTACCGGCGAGCGCTCCTTTGGTCGCCTGACCAGTCATCGCTCCAGCGAACCACCGATCCCCGGCATGCGCCAGGCTAGCCGAAGCCGTGGCTGTCGAACGATGGCGCAGTCTTGCCGCGATAAGCCGATGCCCGCGCGCGAACCAGAGCCGCGCCGCAGTAATAGCCGAGCTGAAGCACCGACGCGAACACGATGATCGTCACAACCGTGTGAGCCGTAGCATGTCCCTGCCAGGCGGAGACCGCACCGATGATCGCCCCACTGAAGACGATGGCGGGCGGCAGAATGAAGATTCGGAATCGGCCCCCCAGCAACGATCCGATCAACAGGCTAAAGGCGACAACGGTACTCACGACGCAACTCCTCGAATTGGTCACGAGTGTTAATGGCATCGGCCTAATATCGGCTTAAGCGGAATGGTTGAACAGCCGTTCAAATGCGCGCGAAATTCTGCGCAAATGTGCCGCGGTTTGATCATAAACGCGGCGAGATGCCCGCTAATTGTCACGTGTGTGACAGGACTTTGAGCATTCCAATGTTGCGGCGCTGTGCTGCATAAAAATCGATTTGATTTTTTCGTTGCACTGCCGCAATGTCGCTTTGTTTAGTTAAGATATACTTTGTCTCACATCGACAATTTCGATCGGTTTGCTCGCAATTCTCCATTGTGAGGCGCGACGAGGCAGCGAGGTTCGGATGGCTGTAGCAACTTACGGTTCGGAAAATCATTATTCGGCTATATCGTACCGACGCGGTGCCCTTCAACGACCTCTCCAGATCGCGCTGATCGCGGGTGATTTCGCAGCCATCCTGCTCAGCTATTTCGTGGCGAACGGCCTTTACCGTGTGCTCGTGGCCGAGCAGGATTCGTCCGTCGGCGCCGGTCTCGTGGTCGGCGCGGTGTTCGTCACGATCGCTTACTTCCAGGGCGTCTACGATTATCATCGTTTGCTTGGTACCGTCTGGCAGCTGCGCAAGGCGCTGGCGGTCTGGCTGATCTCGCTGACCATTCTGGCGGTCGAGGCGTTTCTGCTCAAATCCTCTGCGGAACTGTCGCGCGGGACCACGTTGTTGTTTGCCGCGATCGGTGTCGTTGCCTTGGGCGGGCTTCGCGTATTGTGGCGCGTGGCGCTCACGTCGAGCTATGCCAAGGGTCGCCTCGTCGACCGGAAAGTGGTGCTGCTCAGCCTCAAACCCCTCGATTTCACCTCGAGCCGCTTCAAGGATCTGCGCAAGCACGGCTTCAACGTCGTGCGGCACTTCGTGCTCGAGCCTTTCGAAGAGGGCGCGGGATGGGATCGCGAGATTCGCGACATCACGCGTCAGGCGCGCGCGGCGGATGTGGAAGAATATCTCCTGGTCGTCGACTGGGACGAAATGCCTCTTCTCCAGAAGCTGAGCCAGCACCTGCGCGTCGTTCCCCAGCCGATCCGCCTTCTGCCGGATTTCCCGATCGCCGATCTGGTCTCGCGTCCGTTCCAGCCGGTCAGCGGCACGGTCGCGATCGAGATTCAGCGCGCGCCGCTGAGCGTGTTCGAGCGGGCGCAGAAGCGCTGCCTCGACATCGGGCTTGCCTCGTTCGCGCTGCTGCTGCTGGCGCCACTGATGATCACGGCTGCAATCATGATCAAGCTCGATTCCAAGGGCAACGTGATCTTCAAGCAGTCCCGGCGCGGCTTCAACGGCAAGCAATTCGATATCTGGAAGTTCCGCTCGATGACGGTGGCGGAGAACGGTCATGTCGTCACGCAGGCGACGAAGAGCGACGCGCGCGTGACCCGCGTCGGCCGCGTGCTGCGGCGGACCAGCATCGACGAACTGCCGCAGCTCTGGAACGTTCTGCGCGGCGAGATGTCCCTGGTGGGACCGCGCCCGCATGCGCTCGCGCATGACAATTATTACGATCCGATGATCAGCAACTACGTCTACCGCCACCACATGAAGCCGGGCCTGACGGGTTGGGCCCAGGTCAACGGATTCCGCGGTGAAACGCCGACAATCGATCTGATGGAAAAGCGCGTTGAATACGATGTCTGGTACGTCAGCAACTGGAGCATCTGGCTCGACATCAAGATCATCTTCAAGACGGCGCTGGCCTTGATCCATCAGGAAGCGTACTGACGGCACGCTGTATGTCGCCGGCCAACGGCCGGTGAAGGGCAATCGCTACCCGCGGCAAGTGGGATCGTGCCACCGATCGCATTCATGCCGTCGCAATCAGCTGGCTTCGGCTCCGACGTAGCTTGCCGTGGGGCCGCATCTCGCACCGTTATCGTGTAGAACCATTTTCTCCCCGGCGTGCCGCGGTTGGCGCGGCACGCCGGGTGTGGCTGGGAATCTGCCGACCGGGATCAGCGATCCAATGTGGCCTTGAGCTCGAATGGGGCTTTCGTCGGCAAATTGATGACGACCGGGGTCGGCCCCAGCCGTATCGTGTTCGACCTTGCTCCCTGCTGGCACAATGGCGCGAATTCCGCCTCCGTACCGCCAGGAAGTTCGAACGTCGCCGAGGAGTTGTCTTGCGAGGTCCAGGCGATCAGCTGTTTTCCTGCCGGCGTCGTTGTCTCGATCACGAATAGCCCGGGGAAGGGTTGCTCGAGCCTCATCGGGCCCGCGCCCTTGATGACACGAATGGCCTCGCGGGTCGCGCATGCAGCAGGTTTTGGCGCCAACGCGTAGTCGTACAGGCCGAAATTGTCTTCGAGCGCGGCGGGATCCTGACCTTGATCCTTCATTTGGTAGATCCAGGTCCCCTTTATCCAAGGCGTGGCCGCCGCCCAGAGCAGGAATTGCGCGATGTTGTTCGCGGCCGTTTGCGTGGAAATGGGGCACATCTTCGACGTCGTCGGCCATCCGACCTCCGTGACGTAGATGGGGAGGTTCGATCCGGCCGCGTCCAGCAATTTCCGCAGGGTGCTGACTTGACGTATCGCAGCCTCGGCGGTCCGGTTGGACGCCTCGCGCTCGCAATGGTTGTAGAGGTGAACGGACAAGCCGTTGGCACCTTCCAGTGCTCCGGACCGAACGAGCGCCATGGTCCATTTCCAGTCCGGGTCCATTCCGACCGCCCCGACCAGCACCTGTGCCTGAGGCGCCACGCTGCGTATTTTGGCGACCGCTTCCTTCGCGAGGGCGGAGTAATTGGCCGCCGCGCGCGGATCGCTCGGATCGCCTTCGCCGATCAGGAAAGGGCGCCCCAGCACGGCGTTCATATTCCATTCGTTCCAGATCTCGTAAATCGGATTGCGCTTGGCGGTCGCCAGAACGGCCTTCGCCGCAAAGTCGCTGAAGTTCTTTCGGCCCACGTCGGTCAGCGGAGGCTGGCCGTCAGGAACGAGCGGATTTGGGTGACCCAGGATGAGCAATGGCCTTGCCTGGGTCTGGTCGAGAAAATCAAACAGCTTGGCTGGCTCTCGGGCTACTGGCGTTGTGGCACCGCCGGCCGCCGGCGCGGCCCGAAACAGGCTCCAGGCAAGATCGTCCCTGACTGAATCGAAGCCATCGGAACGCAACACCTGCGCAGACTTTTGAGGAGAATAGCCATATTCTCCCCCTATCCCGAAGTGCACGCCAAGTCCGATGATCGGCCGCTCGGCCCGTTCGGGCAACGGTTGCTTGCCAACCCAGAAGGATGTCGTTTGATTGGCAGCATAGATTTTGCTGAAGAGCAGACCTGCTGCGATGAATGCAACCGCCAACCCAATTTTCGCAGCTCGGACCATCTTCGCCTCTATTGTGTCAGGTAATGAACGTACATGCGGATTCTCTTCGTTTCAGCCTTCTTCCCGCCCTTTGTCCAAGGCGGAGCCGAAATCTCTGCGCGCAATCTGGCGGCGTGGCTCCATGCAAACGGCCATGAGGTTGCCGTCCTGACCACAGCACCGACGCCCGCGGATGAGGTGAGGGGGGCGATCGTTGACGGTCTCAAAGTCTGGCGCTTTCATATGCCTCGGCCGTACACCGTGTTTGAAGCGGCTCAGAAATCCGGTTTACAGAAGTCGGTCTGGCACCTTCAAGACCATTTTGATCCCCGTAACGAACGGATCATGCGTCAGGTGCTCGATGAGTTTAGTCCCGATCTGGTCAATATCCACGTCCTGCAAGGCGTCGGTTGGAATGCCCTTCGCGTGATCGGTGCGAAAAACATCCCCGTCGTCGTCACGCTGCACGATCTTAGCCTCGCTTGTGTGAGGATGGCGATGTTCAAGGCGGGCCGGGAATGCGAACGTCTATGCGCGCCCTGCGCGTTTTCGTCCAAAGCGAAACTCGCGTTTCTCCGCTCCGTTCCACGATTGGGATTCGTGTCGCCTTCGCTCGCCATTCTTCGCCGTTTGTCGGCGCTGCAACCGCTCCAGGGCTGGGCCCAGGCCCATATCCTGAATCCCAACAAACCGCCGAGCCCGACGGTCGAGAGAAGCGCGTCCAGGACCGTCCGCTTCCTGTATGTCGGGCGCCTGCATGAATCGAAGGGGCTGTATGTTCTGCTCCAGGCCATCGAGCCGCTGGCGGCGCGCCATGAGTTCAAGCTGACGCTGGTGGGGACCGGCCCCAGCGAAGACGATCTCAAGCGGCGCTTTGGCCATCATCGCTGGGTCGAATTCACCGGGCATGTCTCGGTGCAGGAAGTCAGCAACCGGATGACGCAAAGCGACCTCCTTCTCGTGCCGTCGATATGGTTCGAAAACTCGCCCGGCGTGATCATCGAGGCTCTCGGGCGCGGCCTTCCTGTCATGGGAAGCAACGCGGGCGGAATACCGGAGCTCGTGACACATGAGAAAAACGGTGTTCTTGTGGAGGCCGGCGATGTAAGAGCCTGGAGCGCGGCGATAGAAGGAATACTTGATCATCCGGAGCGTCTCGACGCGTATAAGGACAGCGCTGACGCAGCCATGCATGAATTCAATCAGGACACTTTGGGGCGGCGAGTTGTTGCCTTCTACGAAAAAGTGAGGACGCAACCGGCATGAATTCCACCTCGACAGAGCAGCCGGTGGCCGGCGCAACAAGCAGGTACAGGCAGGACGACTACGCGGTCGACAATCCGGAATGGCACGAGGACGACGCGCCGTGGAAGGCTGCGCATATCCGGACGATTTTGCAGCGTAACCACATCCAGTGGAGGACGCTTGCCGACATAGGCTGCGGGACGGGTGCGATTGTTGGAGCTCTCTCCAAGCACTACCCGCAATCGAGAATGGAAGGATTTGAGGTCTCGCCCTACGCTCACGACCTGTCGCGCAAACGGGCGTCGGAAAACCTGAGCTTCAGCATGGAGAATGCTTTCCAATGTGGGAAGCAGTTCGACGTGGCCATGGCAATTGACGTGGTGGAGCACGTGGAAAACCCCTTTGAATTCCTCAGGGCGATGCGGACGATGTCTCGTTGGCAGGTCATCCACATTCCGCTCGACATGAATGCTCTTGCGGTCGGGCGCGGTTGGGTGTTGCCCGAAGCGCGTCGCTCGCTGGGGCATATCCATTATTTCTCCCGGGACAGCGCGTTGTCGATGATCGCGGAATCCGGCCTGGAGACAATCGACAGCTTCTATACGGCCTGGGCCATCGACCAATCGTACAAGACCTGGAAGAAGCGGTTGGCCGCATGGCCCCGGCGATTGGCGTTTCGTGCCGCTCCCGATGCCACGGTTCGACTTGTGGGCGGATGGTCCCTCATGGTTCTCAGCCGTTCGACCCTGGCGTAAGCCCGCGAAGTCATCGAAACATGGCTGAGGTCTTCCTGAACGGACGGTTTCTCTCACAATCGCTGAGTGGTGTTCAGCGATTTGCCGCGGAAATCGTCAGGGCAATCGATCAATTGATCGATCGGCAGCAACTGCCTGCTCGGCTGAGCGATGCAAGCTGGACCCTCCTGGTGCCTTCGAATGCCGAGGAACGTCTGGCGCTGAAGCACATCCGTATCGAAAGGGTCGGAACGCGAACCGGACATGTCTGGGACCAGATCGATCTCGCAATGGCGGCGCGTCACGGTACGCTCATCAGCCTCGCCAATTCCGGGCCCGTGCTCCATCGTCGGCATCATATCGTGATTCATGATGCGCAGGTCTTTCGCCATCCCGAGTTTTTCAGCCGCAACTATGCGTCCTTCCATCGCGGCCTTGGACGGCTCTACGCGAGGACCGCGAACCTCATCACCGTATCAAGGTTCTCCCGGAGCGAGCTCTCGGCTGTCCTCGGTATCCCATCTGATGCCATCACGGTCTGCTCGAACAGTGCGGAACATCTGGCCGGGGTCAAACCGGACTCTTCGATACTCGAGCGGTTCGAGCTCGGGCCGGGCAAGTATTTCCTGGCGATCGGGTCGACGAAAAAGAACAAGAATATCCGGCTCGCAACCGACGCGATCAAGTCGATCCCGGTATCCCATCGGCTCGTAATCGTCGGCGCGGAGGATGAGCGCGTATTCCGGCACTCCGATCAGATCGCCGATGAACGAGTGGTGCGTGTCGGGCAGATCTCCGATGAGGCGATCGCCGCACTGTATCAGCACGCGGCGGCATTGATCTTTCCAAGCTTCTATGAAGGCTTCGGCGTGCCGCCGCTCGAGGCGATGCTATTCGGCTGCCCGGTGATCGCTTCGGACATCGCCGTGCTACGCGAAATCTGCGGTGACGCGGCCGAATATTGCAGTCCGACCGATGCAGGCCAGTTGTCGCGTCTGATGCTCGAGCGGATCGAGAAGGGACCGCTGTCTGCGGTCGAGCGACAACGTCAGGCCGGCCGGTTGACACAATATACCTGGACCGCCTCGGCTCTTGCGCTGCTGAATTCGATATAGTCGCGTCTCATGCCACGGGCGCGCGGCGAACAGCCTGAGGCAGCAATCGCGATCTGAACTACACCAAGGTAAATGGCAGCGACGACTAGTCAGAAGACGGTGCCGGAGCTCGTCCCTGGTAGTTCGAGGCGACCGTCGCGGTCCTGGGGGGGGCAAACAGGTTCTGCATCGTACGGGCATTCAGCAGGGGGGCTTCGATCAGGCGATGGAAAGCAAAGGCCGCCAGCTGGCAGATGACCAGGATCGCCACAAAATACACGGCGTGCGGTATCGCGATCGATTGGTCGACTTTGACCGCGATCTTCACGAGCAGCGAGATCAGTGGATAATGGATGAGATAGAGCGCATATGACGCCGCTCCTGCCTCCTCCAGCGGGGCAATTCGCCGGTTCAGGTATGGCATCGAGCACACGCCGTGGATGATTCCCGCCGCGCCAAGCCCGAACAGCAGAAGCTCGGCCTTTGCGGGAATCTGCTTCGAGATTCCAAAGTAGAACGTGACGGTGAAGACGATCAGGCCGGCGAAAAGGAAATACGGGCCGCCAGCGGAATGGCCGCGAACATAGAGCCACGCAATGCCGACCCCTGCCAGGAAGAGCAGGTGGTTGTTGCTGAAGATGAAATCGATCAACCAGCCTTTTCCGTCGATCAGAGCGAGCGGCAGGCCGGCAAGGCCCCAGGCGATCAGAAGGGCGAATCCGATTTTTCGGTTCCACAGGAAGACGGCGAACATCGCGTAGAAGAGAATTTCGTGGCGAAGTGTCCACTCCGTAGCCAGGATGACCTCTTCCTTCACGGGCAGGATCAGCAGCGACAGGATGACGTCGCTGCCGCTCGGCACTTTCGTGGAAAAGCCGAGGAATGACAGGATGATCAGGGGAACGAGCACGATCCAAAGCGACGGATAGAGGCGGCGAAAGCGCTTTGTCGCGAACCGGGCGATGGCGCCGCCGTTACCTTCGAGATCGCGATGATGCGCCAGGTAAATGACGAATCCGCTCAGGACGAAAAACAGCTGAACGCCCGAATGGCCCGCCTTGAACAATGGAAACGTGCCGACGCCGAAATATTTCGGCATCAGCATAGTCACCTCGCAGTGATAGGCCACGACGAGCAGTGCCGCGATGCCACGGATCCAGTTCAACTGCAGCAGTTGTCCTTGCCTTGGCACCTTAGTTTCTCTCGGAAGTTCGGGCTTCATGAAAGATGACTTCCCTCGTCAAGTCGCAGCGTGAGAATGCCGATGCCTGAAGCTCAGCCCGTACGCTTGGTGATCCTGTCCACGCCAGGGGGCCGGAACAGCGGCACGGCAAAGCGCGACTTGAACAGAAGGAGGCTGCGAATGTGCGTCCTTCCTGCGAATGTGAGAGGACCGGCGGCGCTCGACCGCTGATGGTCGTGAACGAGCTTGGCTCCGGGGATGCCTTTGATCGTGTGTCCCGCCCGCCAGAGGCGAGCGCAGAGGTCGACGTCCTCCATGTACAGGAAATAGCTCTCGTCCATTCCCTGGATCTGCTCATATGCGGTGCGCCGGACGACAAAACCCGTCCCCATCACCCATTCCGCATCGAACGGCTTTCCGCTCTCCCAGGCGTCCTTCATCAGGTGCTTTTCGGTGCGCCCGGGCACCAAGGCTCCGATCCAGTCCACGCGCCGGGCAAGAACGTCGAACACCGAGTAGAAGCGCCGGGCCGAGAATTGCCGGCTTCCGTCGGGATTGACGAGGTCAAGCCCGACCAGGGCGGTTTCGGGATTCCGCTCCATGAAGTCAACAACGCGAGCGACGCTGTTGAACTCGAAATAGGTGTCAGGATTCAGGACGAGAAGATAATCGGCGGTGGTTTTCGCAACGCCCAGATTCACGCCGGCTCCAAAACCGCCATTGTGGTCGGCGACGACCGTTCGAATGTCGGGCAGGGCCTTGCGTACTTCGTCGATCGAGTTGTCGCCGGAACAGTTGTCCACGACCAGCACGTCGTCCGAATCCACCACGCCATGGTCGAGCATCGACTTTACGCAGCGAATGGTCAGTCGAGCGGTTCTGAAGTTGACGATGACCGCCTGGAGCTTGCCAGAACTGCTCATCGGGCGAGATTCCTGCAGAGTTGAAGGCTTAGCCATGCAAAAACGTGCTCGCTATGACAAGCCGCGTCCATGGTGGGATTGCCGCCTCGGTGTGACGTCACAACTGCTGCTGATCCTTTGCATGGATTCCGATTTTCCCGGATGTGCTCGGCGGCTCTTCTCGGTCTTGATGCGGTCATACCATAACTTTCCGAATGACCCCCGTCACAAACTCAGCCGGAGAGCCTCTATTTTCAGCGAGAATCTGCATGAGGAACATGCACTAATCCAGATTTTGGAGAAGCGATTGCGCAACTCTGTGAGGTGCGAACGCCTCTCGGACTTCGGCGACGGTCTCTGTGGACAGACGTTTGCCGGAATTCAAACGTGCGATCATCTGTTCCGCCCACGCGTCGACATTGGTCGGATCGGCGACGTATTCCGCCTTGCCCAGGGTTGCTTCGGGAAGCGATGTCACGCCGCTGACGAGCGTCGGGACGCCGAAGCCCATCGCCTCCGCTGCCGGCATGCCGAAGCCCTCGTAGAGAGAGGGCAACACGAAGAGCCTTGCGTTTCGGTAGAGTTCGCCGAGATCTGCATCCGACAATATACCCGTCATCACGATGCGGGCCGCGGTCTTCTCACTCGCGTTCTCGCGTATCAGGCGCATCTTCTCGTCCGAGGCCTTACCGGCGAGATACAATTCGATCTCAGAATTCGATTGGGCCGCCCGATCGAAAGCCTTGATAAGGACTCCCAGGTTCTTGTGCGGGAATGGATGGCTGACGGTGAGGATGTAAGGCCGGCCCGCGAGCTTGCGGGTTGCCTCGCCGACTTCGCCCTGTTCGAGCCTGGCCCACTCGATGGCGTTGTAGATGACCTTGCACTTGTTGGCCGCCGCGTCTCCGAAATGGCGTCGAACGTATTCCTTCTCGGAATTGGAGATCAGGAATACGAGGTCCGCCGTCTGAAACATGCGGGGAAGATAGAAGTCGAGCCAAGCCTTCCTCTTGCTGGAATGGTACTGCGGCAGCACCTTGTACTGAATGTCGTGGAGGATCACGGCCGACCTCGCGCGGCTGCCGGGGCGCCGCGGCGGAAGGAAATAGTTCGGATAGACCGCCCAGCCGTTCCCGGACCTTCGCCATTCGAACAGAAATTCTTCGGCGAAGCGGCTGTTCTTGCCAGGAAGCGGGTATTGCCGCTGCTGCGCGATTGCAGGGTTTTTCGCCATCCACCGCAGAAACTCGGGCGACAGGCGGCCCGGATCGGAAAACGCGAGCGTCAGCGCGGCCTTCGCCTTGTCGAGCCCGTGAATGAGGTTGTAGATCGCCGATTCAGTGCCGCCGATCTTGTGGTGATGTATTGCAAACAGGGGAATGGTGAGTTCACTGGGCATTGCTTCGCTTGACTTTGATCGTGCCAGGAACGAGCTGAGGTCGGTTTCGCGACAACATCAGTTGAGCACCCGAATGGTGATCGGTACGGACGCATCGACGTCGTAGACGATCGGAGTCGGCTCCACATCGCCTTGAGGGCCCGCGGCCGGCGCGGTCTCGTCGCACATCCGCCGTCCCGATGCGTCAGGCAGGTTCGTCAGGGCGTATCGTGCCCGCACGGTCGAGCCCGAGGACCAGAGAACGACGCTTTGCCGCGCGCCGCGCCGCGCCCTGAAAACGAAGACGTCCGGGAGCGGTTCCTGGATGTCGACGTGATCGGCCGAGCGAACCAGATCCGTTGCTTCCCGCACGAAGCAAGCGGCCGGCTTCGGCTCGTCGTTGAACGTGAATAGCCCGAAATTGTTTTCTCTGTCTGTCGGACTGGAACCGATGTTCTTCAATTCATGCACCCAAATGCCCTTGATCCAAGGTATGACGGCGCTCTGCATGATGAATTGAGCGAAATTGTTGCCAGCAACCAGGGGCATGACTCCGCACGGTTCATTAGAGGTCGGCCAGCTGAATTCGGTGACGTAGATCGGCGTGACGGCGCCGCCACGGTCCTGCATCAGTTCCTGTTGCAAACGCTTGACCCGGCCGATCAGTTCGCTGGCGGTTCTGTTTTGCGGTTTCAGGCAATGGTTGTAGAGATGAACGGACAGGCCATCGGCGCCGTTCAGGGCGCCGTCGCGAACGATGGCCCTTGTCCATTTCCAGTCGATATCGTCCCCCACCGCGCCGACGATCACCCGAGCATGCGCATTTGCGCTCTTGAGGGCACGAACTCCGGAATTCGCGACGCGGACATAGTTGGCCGCGGATCGGGGGTCGCTGGCCGGTCCTTCGCCGACCAGTCTCGGCAGACGGGTCCCCGTCCCGATGTCGATATTCCACTCGTTCCAGATCTCGTAGATCGGATCGTATTGCCGTGTCAGCTCGACGACTTTCTTGAGGTAGGCATCGAATACGCCAAGCGCATCGTCGGAGATCGGCGGCACGCCTCCCGGCACGGATGAGTTTGCGGCCCCGACATTGAGGACGGGCTTCAACTTCGTTTGGGGCAGGAAATTCATCAGCCGCTGCGACTTGACGAGGACCGGCCCTTGAGGCGGAAAGCTGAAGGACTGCCATGGCAGGTAGTCGCGATACGATGCAGCCCCGATCTGCGCCAACTCGTGCAGCGCCGTGGTTGCGGAGTCGTATCCGAGAGTGCGTACGAGACCGAAATGGATGTTTGATCCTATCAGCAACGGGGCCGCCGGAGTAGCGCGAGCGACCGGCGTCAGAGTGACGGTTTTCTCCGTGGCCGCAGCGCGGTCGGCCCCGAAAATCGCGATGCCGCACAGCAGGCACCATGGAATGGCACGGCGCAGCACCGAAGAGAACGGCACGCCGGCGCGTGCCGGATTCGACGATGCAGGTTCATGGGCAGGCTTGCCGCTCAAAATTCTCGTGGACCTCATTGGCTCGCATGCCCGCGGAAGTTGCGAATCTCGTCGATGAACTTGAGGTATTTCGTGCCCAGAAAGTCCTGATCAAACTCGCGGGCGCGGCCCATCGCATTGGCTTGGTAGCGGCGAAGCGTATCGCGATCAGACAAGACCTTTTCGAGGCCGGCGCGCCACGCCTGGACGTCTCCCGGAGGCAGCAGCAGTCCCGTTTCATCGTGCTCGACCAGTTCGGGGATTCCACCGAAATTGCTGCCGATCACCGGAACGCCCACGCCGAGGGCCTGAATGACGACGCCCGGCGAGTTCTCCAGCCAGATCGACGGAATGCAAAGCACGTCGCTCGTTGCGATATGATTGATGGCTTCCTGCAGGGGAACGTGACCCGTGAAGCTGATCCACGAATGATGACCAAACCTCTTGCGTAGGGCGGGCTCATGCCCGCCGCCGCCGACGATCGTGAAGGTGAACGGCCAGCGATCCACGAGCCCCTCGGCGGCTTCCAGCAGAACATCGATTCCCTTCGCCTCGTGCAGCCGTCCGGCGTAGACGAAGCGGACCGCCTCCGACTCGACGCGCTGGACTGTCGGCGATGGGTACTTGTTCGCGTTGAGAATGTGCGCGGTGGGAAATCGCTTGAGCGGCTGAAACTCTGCATTCCGCTCGAGATTGGCGCGCGACGGAGAGCAGAAGCCAATTCTGCGCATCGACAGAATTCCGCGGCGCTTGACGCCCGCCGACAGTTTGCACACGCCGCACTGCGTTTCGCAGGTCTTTCCGTCGACGAACATCGTCAGCCGCAGGCAGGACAGCGCCAGGTCCGGCATCACGTACATCATCGGGAGATCGCGCTTGGCGAACTCCTGCAGAACGTTGTGTCCGATGCCGGTCAGATAATGCACGTTGCAGAAGTCGGGCTTGAACTCGTCGAGCACGCGGCCGACGATACGCGGATTTCTCGGATCCAGATGATCTTGCAGATGCCACAACGGCTTTAGGTAGGTTTCATCGACACGCCCCTGCTTGTAAATAGGGTATGGGCGCGGCATGTAGATGCTCCAGATTCTCATACCATCGACCAGCTGGCCGAACTTCTCTTCTTCGCGAGACTTTGCAGCCGTGAGTACGCCGATTTCATGTCCCTGCTTCTGGAGCCAGGAAGAGAGATTGAAAGCAGAGATTTCAGCACCGCCGAGCACATTCGGAGGAAACATGGCCGAGACGACCAGAATGCGCATACGTTCAAGCTCCAAATGAACAGCGGATCGGATTCGTTTAACTGCGGACCCAGCGCCTTTTTATGACGTACTCAGGCCATCTTGCAGTATCCAGGCCAAATGCCCGGCTCGCCGCTGAGTCACAATGAAGGCAGCCGGACCGCGCACAACCCAAGAGATATCGGAAGCGGACGCGGCGCTGCAGGATTGCAGCGCCGCGTGCCCGATACCACTCAGTCTGGTGTCTGTTATCTCGTCAGTGTCTGAACGTTAATAGCCGTATCCGTTCCGGCGAGCATGAGCGAGAAGAACTTGATCAGCTCTGTGCTCGGAGATTCAGACACCACGATGGCATCGTGATCTCGGATCTGGAAGGAGTCGGCGAAGAACAACCCGTCCGGCTTGCTCCAGTCAAAGTTGTACACGGTCGGAACCATCTCGCCAGGGAAACGCTCCACGTCGATCCCGGCGGACTTGAGCAGATTCCGCGGCTCGAGACGAAGAACATAGACCGCAGGCGAATTGGCGCGAGCGCCGTCGAGGCCGCCGGCCTTCGCAATCGCTTCAGCCAACGTCATCCTGTCATTTTCGAACGTGAACCTGCGATTGTTGGTGCCGCCGATCGAGCCGGGCGAGGGCGTCGATCCGAACACCATGAACACCCGCGGTTCCCGCGACAGATAGACGACGTCGCCCGGCGCAAGGAAAGCGTCCTCTTCGGGATGACGCACGATCGAACTCATCGTGTCCGTGTACGTCTTGCCGCCTCGCTTGATCCGGACCTTTGTTTCCCACGATGGATATTTCGGACCGCCCGCGCGCGCGATCGCACCCATCACGCGAATTCCGCCCGGATCGACTGGAAACCTGAGCGGCGCATTGACCTCGCCAAGCACGCTGATCTGGTTCCCGCGCTGCTCAACGACGGAGACGACGGCCTGCGGGTCGATCGCGCGGTTCCTGATCCGCTCGCGAACGATGTCGGCAACTGCGCGGGCGGTCAGCCCGGCAGCCTTGATGGTGCCGGCATAAGGCACGGTGATGTTGCCGGATTGGTCGACCTGCTGGCGAGGTATGTCAACGAAGTTGCCCGGTCGGACGCTGGCCTCTCGCGGAATGAAGAGGCCGCCGGACTGGGCTTCGAACACGGTCACAGTGACGATATCGCCGACGCCGATCGTGATGTCCTTGTAGTTTCCGCCAGGCAGATTGCGGAAATTGCCGCTGACATGGTCGCTGATCGAATTTGCCGACTTCAGAATATTCGGGTCCACCGCGAGAAGCGCGTAAGGCACCGGCGGGCTGGGCGCGACTGTCAGCGCCGCATTTGTGACGACCGAAGCTCCGTTCGGGGCATCTTGCGGTGTAAATCCAGCGCAGCCGGCCAGGCAGATGGCAGAGACGGCAAGCGCAGGAGAAATCTTGAGAATCGATGCCAACAAAATGCGCGTCCTATCTCACTCTTACCATGCTCCAAGTTCTTAGCAGCCGCACCATGTGAGACCAAGTCTGGATGAGGTTGCAGCGGACCATTGAAGGTCACTGTTGCATTCAAGCCACTTCGTCGCGCTAGAAGGCAGATTTGGAGAGATGTTTGGGCGACGTGGTGATCACCGCTGCGTAAACTTTAAGCAGCTCTTGGTGTGTCCCGTCGATGCTGAACTCTGACACGAACCGCTGGTAGCCGGCCTCTCCCAGCGCTCGCAAATCAACACGCGAGGCTCGCCTTAGTCCTGCCACAAGTGCCTTCGTTCCGGCGGGATCGCAGATCAAGCCGGTCACCCCGTCCTCGATAATTTCTGGCAGTGCGCCTGCGCGAAATGCCAGGATCGGCTTGTGCGCGCGCATTGCCTCCAGCGCTACGAAGCCGAAGGCTTCCCACCGCGATGGGATAACGCAGAGATCTGCCTGGTCGAGCTGAGCCTCGATGTCCGTTCGCGCGAGCCAGCCCAGAAGGGTGACATTGGACGGCATGTTATGGTCGCCTTCCTCGCTGACGACCGCGGAGCCGATCATCCTGACGTCAATGGACGTCTCGAGCTGCATCGCAGCCTCGATCAGGAAGTCATATCCTTTTTGGCGATCAAGGCGTCCGATGAACAGAACCTTGAGCTTCGATGTGCTCCAAGTGGCGTCACCGTGGCTGAAATTTGGGCGCTCGTTGCGCATTCCGCTCAGAACAAGGCTGAGCTGTTTTTCCGGGATGCCGGCGTCGCGCGCCGCCGCGTACTCGTTTTGCGAGATACAGATGATTCTGTCGGTGACCTTGGCGAGCACCCGCTCCGCGATCTTGGCGACGGCATTGGTGAAGCGCGACGCCTCGCGGGAGAAGGCCCAGCCATGTGGGCAATAGACGATGGCAGGCCGTTTGCGCATGAAAACGAACGCCGTTCGCACGATCAGGCCGGCGAGCGTCGAGTGAACGTGCACGATGTCCGGCTTGGCGATCTGCACCTGCCTCATGGTCTCGAGCGCGAGCCTCAGCAGGCTGGGCAAATTCCGGCCCGACCGGTCAAAGGCGACGATGTTGGAATTTGCGATCCCGATCAGGTCGGCCCGATGGTCTGACGGTACGATGTAACACACGTTCTCCTTGCCGAAAGTCTGGCACTGAAGCGCATGCAACTCTGTAAAATAGGTCGCGATCCCACCGCGGATAGTCTCGGCAACGTGGATGATCTTCAGCCGAGGGGAATCAGACGTCATTCGGAAATTGACTTGATGGAGACATATGCAACCCACACAACAAACACCCGGTCTTCAACGCTATTCCCGCTTCCGCCCTGGGCAAGCCCGGTGCGGCCGAGCATCTCGCTGACAGACTTAACCAAAACGAGCTTTGTGGCAATTCAGCGCCCCCGCTGAATTTTGCGGGATGAGGCTTCCTGGTCCACCCTTTGCTGATCTCTGGATTGAATACGTAGACACCGACTTGGCCTCGAATGGCCGGGCCATCCGATCTGCCGTTCACCCGTCAATGTCTATATTTCCGCTCGCATGATTGCAACGCGAATATGGCGTCACTTCGTGCGCCTGTTGGCGCGCGAAGTGACGGAAGAACGACAAGTGCCGGATCGCGAGGCAGTCTGCGCGATCCGTGCAGCCTACACGAGCAGGAAATTGTCTTGCGTAAGGCTGGTCGAATTGACGTGCGCGAGCAGAATCGAGTCGCCCTCGCCGAGATGGACGATTGCGTTTGCTCCGGCCTGGGTGATGTTCAAGTCCGCGAAGTCGGCTGCGAACGATTTGGATAGCTGGATGACGTCGTGGTTTGCAGCAGCGCCCGCATGGAAACCGGAGATCTGATCGTTGCCGCCGCTGAAGACGAAAGTGGTCGAAGTGGCCGCCGTGAACAGGTCGTTTCCGTTGCCGCCCTTCAGCGTTACGCCGGCTGCGTTCGCCGTCTCGACATGCGTGCCATTGGCCTTGAGCAGATCGGTCTTCTGCAGGACGCCCGAAGCGTTGTAGGTCTCGTCCTGCACGCCGGACGACAGGAAAGTATAGACGTGCTTCGCGCCGCTGTCCTGGGTCACGACCTTGGATGCCAACTGGCCGTCAGCGTCGTAATAGGTCGCGGTCGAGCTGCCGTCCGCACCGGCCTTGAAGGTGTAGTCGAGTGTGCCATCGGCATGGGTGCGTGTCGCCGAAGTGAGCTCGCCGGCGGGGTCGACGTGCTGAACGACGTTGACGTATGACTGGCCGATGACGCCATAGGCATAATTGTCCTGGCTGTTGTCCGCGTGCAGCACGTACATCTTGGTCTTCACGCCGTCCGTGAAGAGAGACGTTGAGGTGGGGCCGTCCGCGTTCTCGACGATCTCCTGAGTGATCGACCCGGCGGCATTGAACAGATCGTGGACCGACGATCCATCCGTATGGCGCACCGTCTGCGCCAGCTTCGTGCCGTGGCCGTCGTACTGCGTGCCGATCGTCGTGCCCTGTGGGTCGATGACCTCGGTGTATTCGAGCGTACCATCGGCATGTGTGCGGACGATCGACGTCAATTGTCCTGATGCGCTGATGTGCTGGATGATGTTCTCGTAAGGCTGACCTTTGATGTCGAACGCGTAGTTGTCCTGGCTGTGATCGGCGTTTGTGACGTACATCTTCGTCTTGAGGCCGCCGCTGAAGAGTGAAGTCGTGCTGGTGCCGCTCGCGGCGGCCACAACTTCGCTCGAGAGCGCGCCGGCCGGGTCGAAATTGTGGGTGGTCGTGATGGCGCCTGAAATCGTGACCTTCTGTGCGTAGCTGCCATCTGCATGCAGGCGCTCGAACAGCACAAGGCGACCCGCCGCGTCGAACCCGCTGTGCTCCGTCACATAGGCCTTCTGCTTGATGCTCAGCGCGTAGATGTCCTTCGTCCCGTCGAGATGCGTGATCGCCTGGGCGATCTTTCCGCCCTTGGCGTCGAAGCTGGTCGACGTCGTCGTGCCGTCGGGGCTGCGCGCCTCGGTGTAGTCCAGGGTTCCGTCCGCGTGCGTTCTGACGACCGATGAGACAACGCCGCTGGCGTCGACGTGTTGGACCTCCGCGACATAGCTCTTGCCGGTGATGTGGTAGAAGAAATTGTCGTTCGACTGGTCGGTATTGGTGACGAACATTGCGGTCTTGACGCCCGAAGTGAAGAGCGTGCTGCTCGACGAGCCGTCAGCGTTCGTCTTGACTTCCGACACGAGCGAGCCTGACGAGTCGTAATGATCGTCGGTCGAGCTTCCGTCCGCGCCGATATAGGTCTTTCCGGTGACGGCGCCCGAGGCGGATTTGTGCGTCACCTCGGTGACATACGGCTTGTCCGTGATTCCATAGACGAATATGTCCTTCGACTTGTCGCTATGGGTGACCGTCATCGTCGTCTTGGCCCCGTTTGCATAGGACGAAGCGGCGGTCGATCCGTCGGCGTAGGTCACCAGCTGATAGATCGGCAGGCCGGATCGATAGGCCGTCTCCTCGGTCGACGTGAGCGCGCCGGTCGAAACGTAATTCTCGGTGACGCCCCAGGTGGACGCCAAGGTGGTCACCGCGAACGAATAGCCGCCCTTGATCGTCGAAAGCACGCTGCCATAGTGCGAGATCATGTAGTCCATCGTTGCTTTCGTCGACACGGCAAGGACATGGGTGTCGGTCAGCGTGATGGATTTGACGGTGCCGGCGGCATTGAGGTCGGATAGCTCGGCCACGATTTCGGCTGCGGTGCCCGTGACATCGGTCACGGCTGGCGGCGGCGCCGGGACAGCGGGAGCGTCGATCTCGATGATGAGCGGATGATCGCTCACCGGAACGGTGAAATCCTGCACGTTGGTGTAGGTCGCGATCGGCTTCGTGGTGTTCAGCGGGTCATAGACTGTGACGGTTTTGTGCACGCTGTTCAGATGAACCTGAGCTTGCGTCGTCGGGTTTGAAATTTCGACGTCTTTCGCGTCGTTCCAGAGCTGCGGTTCGGCCCAGACCACCAGCTCATAGGCTCCATTGCTCTTGCCGAGGACCATGCTGTTGCCGGTCGAGGGCAAGTTATCGATCTTGTAACCGAGCGGCGTCGTGGGCGTGCGGCCTTCGTCACCGTCGTCGGCGAGGAGCGTCGTCAGATTGTGAATTGCAGTCGCGGCCAGCTTCGGCGTGCCATCCGCATTGAAGAGGCCGAACTTGCCTTCAGGATGGGAGCTGCTGCCGTGATCGAGCAACTCATACAGATACGTTGTGGTGACGCCATTCTTGAAGGCATCGGCGAGCGAATTCAGAATGGACTTTGCCTGCACCAGCTGGTCGACGCCGAGGCCCGAATAGCTCGCCAGGGTGGTGTAGCCCGTCTCGGTGATGACGGAAGGGTTGTTGGGTGAACTGGTGGCTGCAAGATCGACGGCGTAGTTGATGCCGTAGTTCTCAGGCGTCGTCGTCGCGACGTAGGCATGGGAGGTGGAAAAGTCCGAATACTCCGAGAGATCGCCGAGTTTGGCGTAGCCGCTCGCGTCGTTCAATCCCAGCGTCAGATTATAGACCGCGACGTCGCTGAGATGTGCGTCGGCCCTGATGGCCGTGTAAAGGTCCTTCTGAAATTGGGCGGCAGCCTGGAGGGAGGAACTGCCGTGGTAGGTGAAGGGCTGGATGTTGGCCTCGTTGAGACCTTCGATTGCGATCACGCTGTTCGGATAGGCTGCGATGAAGCCATCGAGGGAAGCGAGGAACTGGGCAATTCCTGCCGCACCCGAGGCCGGCAGGCTGGATGCCACGACGAAGTCGAACGCCACGCCGGCCGCTGCAAGCGCATCGATCACCGGGATTGACGACGGGTCCATCGAAAGGGAATCCCGGATCGTCGTGATGCCGAGATAGCGCAGGCCGTCGATGATCAGACTCGAGTTGGCGTAAGTTCCCCAGGCGGAGCCGGCTGAATAGGCTGCATGCGCGTTGACTGCGATTGAATCGACGAACGCATGCGCGGAGAGGACAGCGGATGAAGTGCTAGTCGTCGTCATGGGCGACTCCACGTTGAAGGCTTTCGCTCATCTTCCACGCAACTTGGAGCTTTTCATGTTTGAAGAAGACAAAGTTATCCTCGTTGTGCTGTTTAAATAAGCTCGACGATCGCGCGCGCCGCAGCCGCAAATGTGTGCGCGATGGTTCCGCGAAGCGCGTGCTCAACGGTTACGCAATGTGTGTCTGATGTTCTCGATGTGGCCGATGCGGAACTTGAGATCTTTTCGGTGTTCTCACGGAACGACGATATCGGTTGCGATGAAAAGGTTGGCAGATGCTTCGTTCGTGGTCAGCCGCGCCGCGCCTGTTTGCGTGAGTCGAGCGCACGATCCAGGCCGCGACTTGTTGGCCGGATGGCTATTGCGTGTTTCGTGTCGCCGTTGCCGTGAAGCGCAAGATCGCCTGGATGGCTTGGTTCCCTCGCTTGCACAGCCCGGCGCAGCTGCACGCGAATTCAGTGCCGCGCAATGGGCGCTTGGAAAGCCTGTGGAACTTGGTACATCATCGTCGCAGAGCCGGCCGTTGGCATCGGCGGGAATCGTCCAGCAGAGTGATGAATGAGCATGTGGAGACAGGATCTCGAGCGAAACGCCGCACGCAGCGGTCTGACCGGCGCTTTGATCGCCTACATCACGTCGCCAGGCTTCGCCCTCGTGTCACGGGCAAGGCTCGCGTCCTGGCTGAACGTCCGGGGCAGAGGGGGCAGGTTTCTTTCGCGGCTGGTCTGGCGATCGTCCGTCAGGAACTACGGATGCTATGTGGCCCCTGCCGCACGGCTCGGAGCCGGTCTATGCCTGCCGCACCCGGTCGGCATCGTGATCGGCGAAGGTAGCGTGATCGGAAACGACGTGACGATCTACCAAGGCGTCACGCTCGGCCGGGCTTCGCATGACGTCGACGCCTACCCGTCGATAGATGATGGTGCGGTGATCTACGCTGGCGCAACGTTGCTGGGCCCAATCAGGATCGGGCGCAACGCGATCGTTGCGGCACATTCGGTGGTGCTATCCGACGTGCCGGACTTTGCCACGGTCGTGGGTGCGCCTGCGCGCATCGTCGGCACGGCCAGAACGGAAGACCGGTTGCAGGCCACGGACGTCAACCGGGCGGCGTCACGCTAGGCGACTTCCGACGCCAGACCTTGCAGCTCGTCCTGGGACTTCGGTGAAATGTCGGAGCGCGGCAGGATCTTGGCAGGGGCGCCCACCGCAATGGAATTGGGTGGCACGTCCTTGAGCACGACCGCGTTGGCACCGATCATTGAATTGCTGCCCACGGTGATGCTGCCGAGAACGACGCATCCGGCCATCAGGGAAGCCCCATCCTCGATCCGCGGCCTGCCCCGATCGGAGTGGTCCTTCCGACCGATCGTGATGTGCTGCAGGAGTGTCACGCGTTTTCCGATATCGCTGGCACCGACGACGATTCCGTACGGATGCGGGATATAAAGACCGCCATCGACGCTCGCCGCCAGGGCGATTTCCGAGCCGAACAGCAGGCATGTGAACCACCAGACGATGCGTCGGAGAAGCCTGCCGACGAGCGGTATGCGGAAGAGCGCTTCCTGGATGCGCCAGGCGAAAACGAACTGGAATCCCGGCGTCAACAACAGCATGCGCGCAACAAATGCAAAGCTGACCGGGATGTGCTCGCGCGAGGCGTAGTGGGCAAGATCCTCTTTGATCTTGTCGATGATCGTCATCTTCTGGGTCATGAACGTGAGCTCCGCAACGCCGGCTGGGCGCTGGCTAGATCCAAATGGCCTGGCCGGTCGGCAAGGCGGTCTTCGTTTCCGCTCATCCGCCGCTATCGGGAGAGGGCAATGCCCCGGTCGAACGAAACGCCCCTGCCAGGAACCAAGCGCGCATGAGCAACAGGATAACGGCGGTCGCGAAAATTGCAATTCCCGCGCCAGTCAGGCCCAAAGTGACAATGCCGACGCAGGTCATTGCGGTCGAAAGACAGACGCCGATGGTGTTGATGGCCGCGTAGGACGCGTCCTTTTTCGTGCTCAGGAGACCGACATTGCCGAGATCCGAGCACGAGCGCAGCACCGCGGCCGCAAGCAGCAGCAGGAACAGGCCCCGATGTTCGCTCAGTCCTTCCATGGCCATGTAGCGCAGTGCCACTTCGCTTGCCGCGAAAATGGCCACGGCGGCACCCGTGGAAATCGAGATGACCTTGTAGAATTCAACGCGAAGCGCTTCGCGCCATGCCTCGCGATTGCCGCTCGCATAGGTCGACACGAGAATGGGCAGGGCAGCCTGAACGATGGCAGTCGATACCAGCGTCTGTAACGAATTGGCGAGCGACCAGAAGAACGTATAGATGCCCGTTGCCGACAGTCCGAGGAAGAAGCTCACGATGTATCGGTCGAGATACATGAGCCCGACAAGGCTGACGTCACTCACATAGATGTGCCAGGACCTCTTGAGGCGATTGCTGATCCAGTCGAAATCGACCTCCCGCGAGAGCACGCCGCTGAGCTTCCACTTCCTCGCCATGACGCTGAGCGCGACAAGGGCAAAAACGTTCGAGATGATCCAGGCGCACAGCACCGTTTCGATCGAGCGGAATTGCGGAAACAACACGCCGAGGCCGATGACAAAGGGAATCCACGCAGCGGAACGCAGCAGAACGAGCACATTGGCTTCGAGCGCCTTGTTGAGACCGATCAGCGGAAGATGCAGATCGAGCCCGACTGTCTCAAGCCACACCAGGACGGCGATCAACGCGTAAAGGAGGGTGACCGTCCGGTGCAGGTAGAACGACAGCAAAACCGCCAGGACCGTAGCCAGACTCAGCGAGACGATTGTGACGAACAAGCGATTCCGGACTCGGATTGCCGCTTCAGCCGGCGACAATCCGACGACTTCGCGCGCCACGAAATAATTCAGGCCCCACCCGATCACCGCCGGCGCGAGGCCGGTCACGCCGACCGTCAGCCCATAAACGCCGGCCGCGTCATAACCCAGGTATTTGATGACGTAAAAGGAAAGCAGGAATCGAAGCCCGAGCGTCGCCAATCGAATGAGCACATTCGCGAACGCAACCAGCTTCTGGGGGATTGGCATTGTCGGGGCACCGATAATCCGTGATAGCGCAGGGCAAGCACATCATCCGACCCGTGTCAAAGGCGAAGCGTCATCGCCCGGAATGACGTTCACTCCTTATGCGCGAAGACATTCGGCCGCTGGTTCGCCGAAGTTTTAGCCGCCGTGCCTCATCACAGGCAGGGATGTTGTCAGAACCGAGTGCGCAAGACAGCTTTCAGGTCACGTCGCAGCACGTGGCTGCGAGGATTGAGGCGCGCGCGGCGATCCAGAACGATCGGAAGGTTATATCGAGAGCGGCCGCAATGCAGGGAAGCACCCCGAACCGACGTGCATACCCCGCTTGTCATTTGCCTGTGCAACGAGGCGATCGGTCGGCAGGCTTCCATCGCGACTGCCCTCGCGAATGCGCAGCACGGGAGTTGGCGAGGCTGGCGGTGGGAGCCCGCGTGCCGTCCGTCGAAAGTCTGGCTGAACGGCCAAGTTTCGATCCCTACGGCTCCCGCTCGAGCATCGGGCGCCAGGCTGGTCGTCGAGGCGATGCCCGATCGCGGTGTTCATTCGATCTTAGCCTTCGTGGCCCGATTGCCGGATTCCAGGCAATTTGGTCAACGCACCTTTTACCGTTCCCGGCCTAGGCTGATCGAAAGGCGAGAAAAAGAAGCTATGGCTTAACCAAAGGGAGGGTGGAATGAAGGCGAAACTCACGCGCGATAGCGCGAGGGCGCTTGTCGACGCAGGCTACATGCCTCTGGCTCATTATATAGAGATGTTCGGCGAAGACGCTCCACCAGAGACGATCTCGCCCAGCATTATGCCGAAAAAGCGGCGTAGCGCACCGGTCAAGAAGCTGCCGGCCGAGACCGTTCAGGTGAAGCTCGACGGTCACTCACGCCGGCCCGTGATGATCGAACCTGGGGTGGTCGCGTAGATCGTCTCGCAAGAGCGGGCTGGCGACCGCGCTCTGGACTTCGACCGAGGCCTTCCGCTCGTGAGTGCCAAGGAGGGCCGCGATGGCGTTCCGCAGCCGGACCTCGATCAGCTCATATGTGATCGTCGAGGCAACGAACGAAGACAGCAGCCCGAGAACGACGAACAAGGGCCAAACCACCCAGGGTGAGTAGCCCTGGGAGACCAGTCGTGCCCCGATCACCTGCAAGGGGTAGAGCGCGAACGGGTGAACGAGATACAGGCTGTAGCTGATCTTGCCAACGAATTGCGGTGAGGCCTTCGACAACTGCTGCGCAATGGTCGAAGCCGGGTTCAGGACCGTCGAAAACAGGATGAGGCCCGGAAGCAGTCCCGCGAACGGATGTACATATTCCAGCAGCATGTACATCAGTGCCAGGCACGCGACGCTGAGCAGCAGCCCCGATATGCCTCGCGCTCCGATGCGCAGTTCGATCGCCCTCAGCGCGAATCCGACCACGAAATAGGCCGAAATCGGAAAGTAGAGAACGGCGATGACCCCCGCCAGAACGAGCAGGGTTGTCATCGGTCGCGAGCGCGTGGCGAAATAGTAGGCTGCCGCGAACCACAAATAGAAGACCCACTCGTAGGTCAGCGTCCATGCGTTCTGCTGCCCAAGCGGCAGGTTCAGGATGTCGGGGAGGAAGAACAGGTTCGCGAGGAATATCTTCGCGTAGTCCAGCGCGTCGATGCCCTTGAAGAATTTGTATCCGACCAGCGGCCCGATGACGAAGAGGGCGAGATGAAGGATGACAAATACAGGAAGGATGCGCAGACAGCGGTCGATGAAGAATTTCGAAACCACCTGGTGCCGGACGAGGCTGGCCGGGATCAGGTACCCGCTTATCATGAAGAAGACTTCGACCCCGCGGCCGAAGGTTCCGATGATTGCATCGAACCACGACGGCATCGGCGGCAGGAAGCCGGCCGTGAGAGGCATGTCATAGAGATGAACGAGCAAGACGCTTAGCGCGGCAAGGCCGCGTAGCCCCTGGATCGACGGCTCAAAGAGCCGGGCTTGGGCCGCGGAGCCGTGCCGCCCAAAGATATTGTGCCTGCTGTCGGATACTCTCTTGGCGAAATCCTTCGCCCTCTCCGCGCCCGATGGTCGTTCGAGAAGAGCCATCACCCGCTTGCGACCTTCAGGAGCTGCGGCGGCTGCCCCATAGCATTGCGGTTCGCGCGCAGAAGCGGCGACGGCTTTCCGAAAACTTCACTGAACGCCATGGTGATCACCAACAGACCGCTCGCAGGGCCGTAACCGAGAACGGTTATGGTGTAGAAGTTCATCACAAAGATGGCAGTGAGCTTGTAGATATCGCGGGTCCTGGCCACGGCCATGATCACGAAGATCACGAAAATCACGAAGATCGGACCAAACATCAGGTAGGTTCCGATGTAGAAATTATCCACGGGCACGTAATAGCTGACTTTGTTTGAGAACAGCTGCTGCGGATAGTTGAAGCAGCCCAGTCCGCAACCGGTGAAATATCCCAGTGGCATCAGATCGTTCATGTAGACGAACGGCAGCTGCCAGCTGTTGTTGATGCGATCCTGCAGGCTGTACAGGCCCTTTGCGATTCTGCCCAAATTGGTCCCGCTGAACGCCAGCATCAAAGCCGGCGGGACGAGGAGGCAGGCAAAGGACCAGAGCGCCAGCGAACGAAGCGCAGCGAAGCGATGGCGTTCGTCGAACGCGCGAACCAGCAGCAGGGCGCCGAGGTAGATCACCAGGACGCCCAACGCGGTCTTGTTGGTCGAAACCTGAATCGCATAGAGGGCGGGACCGGCCCAAATCAGGCACCAGAGCACGCTCTTGCGAATGGAGGTGAAGACATAGGTTATCAATACGAAATACGCAGCCATGGTGCTGTCGGCGGCGAACCCCGAGATGCGGCTTTCGCCGCCCGTCCACCAGAGTCGCGCCGCGGTTCGCGTCGCGCCGAAAGATTCGTATGAGAAGGCGACCCACGGCAGCCGCGAATGCGCGGACCAGAAGATCCCGATCATCGAGGCGAAGAAGAGAAAATAGACGACGTTCAGCAGGAGTTTCTGGTCCTTGAACTCGCGGCCGCAAAAGCAAAATCCGACGAAGGCGGGCGCGATCATTTTCATCGAAGAGGCCAGACCCTTCGTCTCTCCAAGGAATACGTAGCCGAGAAAAAGCGCGAAAACTGTATAAAGAACGAGCAGGATGGCGATGATGCTGCCTTGCTTGAACGCATATCTGTATGTGAATGCTCCGACGCAGGCGAATGCAAACAAGTCGGGAACGAACCAGAGGGCGTCCAGATGCGTGAGGCTCGCATAGTAGCGGAAGACACCTGCGAAGGCGTCGCGGCTGAAATAGAGCAGCACCGCGCAGCCTTCGAGGGTAGGCAGCGTCCAGGCCGAAATTGGGGCCTCGCGCTTTTCGGCGAGCGGCGTTGTCGGTTGATCCATCGTAGGGCCTTCGGTTAGAATCGCGCGTGCTGTCAGAGACCGATAGGCCGATCGATAGCGTAGCAAATTGTCTCGATTTTGGTCATTCTACACATCTGGTTCAATGAAGTGATCGCCGATTCCGCAGCTTGCCGATAGAAATTTCAGTGCATCGTATATCCTGGTTCATCGCGATTGTAGCCTTCGTATTGGCCCCTTTGCCCTTCGGGTCGGTCGATCTGATCTGGATCTGGATCTGGACCGCGCTCCTGACCGCGAGCTTGTTAACTGCCAACCTCTCCCGCGTTTGCAACTCGGATCTCTGGGTTATCGGACCGATGGGAGCGGTCCTGCTGTTATTGTGTGCACTCACGCTTTTCCAGATATTCCCCGGGGTGAGTGACGCGCTCGCCGATCCTTTCTGGCGGATTGCCAGGGATGTCGCGGGGGTGACGGAGCCGAACCGCATCTCCACTACGGCATCGGTGCCCTGGATCGCATTCGGCTCTTGCGTGCTCTTTGTACTCGCGCTCTTGCGGGCATATCTGCTTTCCACCGACGAAAAGGCGGCAAGGCAGGTGTTGAAAGCGATCGCCTATGCGGGATTTGCCTATGCGGTCTATGGTATCCTCGCGCATCTCCTGGCGCCGACCACGTTGCTCTGGAGGAGCAAGGAATACTATCTTCCGTATGCGACGGGAACGTTCGTGAATCGCAACACTGCTGCCGCTTTTTGGGGCAGTTGCTCGGTCTTGTTCCTGGGCCGTTTGGCCCCCATTGCGTCGGACGCTCTGCTTTTGGCGCATCGGCCCCATTACAGTTCGTTCACAGATCATCCTGCCACGCTTGCTGCCGGCGTTCTGACATGTCTTGTCGCCACCGGCATGACCGGCTCTCGTGCCGGAGTTCTGTTGACGCTGTTAAGCCTTGCCTGTCTCGCCAATCTCCATCTCATGCAACTTCGGTTCCAATCCAGGCATTACTGGCTGGGAGCGGGAGCCGTCACGGCCGCCGCCATCGTAGGATTCCTTGTGATTGGCGGAAATGTGATCGGTCGGGTCGGTCTGTTCGGGCTGACCGACGGTCAGCGTGCCGAAGTCTACCGGACATCACTCAAGATGCTGCGCGGGCACGAATTGCTCGGCATCGGCGTCGGAAATTTCGAGACTGCATTTCCGCCCTATCGCCCGGAAAGTCTTGGCAGTCAGGGCATCTGGGACAAGGTGCACAGCACACCCCTGGAAATGATGATCTCGATCGGGCTTCCCCTGGGAGCGACAATTTGCGCCATCGCCGCTTTGTTCTGGGGGCGGATGCTCTGGGGAGCTTTCTCGAGGCTTCGTGACCGAGACATTCCAGCCACGGCTGCTTCCGTATTTCTACTCGGAGTGTTGCATTCGTGTATCGATTTCTCACTACAAATTGCTGGCTTCGCCGTGATTTTCGCGGCAATTTCGGGTTGCGGCCTGGCCCAATCGATATCGACGACGCGACGTCCGCAAAGAATTGCGCAAAGAATATAGGCAGTTTACCATTGATTAAATATAGTCGGCCACGTCTTCGAAAATCCTGTATGTCTGATAAATGTTTATTCGTGAACAGAATTGGGGCTTCCAGATGCGCATGATACCGGGGTTGGTGATTGCATTGCTGCTGGCACCATCAACGTCCAACGCGGCAACCGCCGTCGACGTGGCTTGCATGCCTGCTGCTGCAGGTGTGACCGCTGAAAAGGCAACTCAGTTTCTCGACAATCCCTCTGCGCTGCTGAAAGGAATCCCTGAAGGGGAGGAAGGCAGGCTTTCTGCGGCGATTCGGGACTTCGCCTTGATGCGTCCCGAGACGGTGGAGGGCATTGGGTCGCTCTCGAGCGCCAGTTCTCCGGCGCAGAACCGCGCGATTGGCGCCGGACTGGGAACGGCTGCATCGACATGCGTGCTGAGCCATCCGGCGACCGCCATGGCTATCCAGGCAGCTGCCCTGAGCACCGAGAACGACGATCTGATTCAGTCATTCGTAAGCATCACGGGGGATGTTCCGACGACTGCCGTTCCCGGCTCCGATCCGACCGGTGAATCGATCGCAGGAGGTGGCCGCGGCACCGCTCCGGCGCAGTCCCCTGGCGCGGTAAGTACTTCAGTGAGCACCACTTTTACCGGGGCTTCGCCGCCGTCATCGACCACGTTCTTCTCGGCGGCCTCAGTCACTTCGATCAATCCGCTCGCCCCGACCAGCCCGACAAACTGAGCGAGGGGACGCCATTTACGCGCAATTTTACGAAATTGCGCAATCGGGTTGAGAACTTTCGAGGCTACCGTCAGGCGATCAAGTGTATCGCGGGAGGCGGTAATGAAACGTCTGGTTGCAGCTCTGTTCGTTCTAGGTTCTTCTTTGCCGTGCCTTGCGGCTGAGCAGGGGATGAGCAAGGGAGTCTTTCTGAAGGAGTCGCAGAACGTTCTGGCTCCACTGCAGTTTGTGAAATTCTGCATGAACTACTCGAGCGAGTGCGAGCAAAGCTCGCCTGAGGCTCGGTTGCCAGCCCGGGATGTCGCGCTTGCGGCCCTTGAGGAGGTCAACGCCAGCGTGAATCAGGCCATATCGCCTGTGAAGAAATCGACCAATCCGCTACTGGCGCGCTGGACGATCTCGCCGTCGTCGGGAGATTGCAACGACTATGCGATCACCAAACGCCATCTGCTTCTCGCCAAGGGGTGGCCTGCGAGCGCCCTGCGTCTGGCGGTTGTCTTTGCTCCCGCCGGCGGGCACCTCGTGTTGATCGCGCGGTTGCAGGACGGTGACTATGTTCTGGACAATCTCGTGCCTGACGTTCGCGATTGGCGGCGTTCGAGCTATCAGTGGGTGTCGATGGAATCCGGTGAGGATCCTCGCTTCTGGGTTTCGATTGCCAAGCAAGATCAGCGCGATTTTGCCGAACTCGGGAACAGGTGAGGGGGCCGCCCAACCAGGCCCGATCGTTTTTCTTTTGCAATGCACAAAGACTTGCCGTATTTAACCGTTAACCGCGGCTGATCCATTAATACGGTGGGACCAAGTGCTTGGTAGAGACCGCAATCACCTGTCGGGCCTTCATTCGCGTGCTCCGATCTTGGCACGATCACTCCTGGCGGTGGCGTGCCTGACGCTGGCTGGAGTGTCGTCGGCAACGGCACACTGCCTGCCGTTGCTGCTCAGAACTCCGCCCGTCGAGCTTCGTCTTTTTGCGGCGGATCCGGCGCATGTCTTGAAGTACGCGAAGAACGACAAGAACAAGATCGAGAGCAAGGTTACAGAGTATTTGGCCACTGATCCCGATTTGCTCCCGCAGATCGGGAAATTGGTATCGCTGGCTCCGGCGTCGAATCGGTCGGCAATCGGGCGTGGCCTGGCGCGAGCTGCGCAGCATTGTGGCCCGATTGAGCCCACGGTTGTGCAGCGCATTATCGATTTTGTACAAAAATTGCAGGACTCGGCGGTGAGCGCCGGATACGCGTCGATTGAGAACGACGCGCCTGTTCCGGTTTCGGCACGGAGCAAGCCAGTCCCCCAATCCAATTCATTATTTGAGGGAGAATGGAACATGGATGTCGGCAATCCGTTCGCCCCCGTCCCACTTCCTCTCGAATTGCCGCGATAGTAACGCATGTATCAGCCGCGAAATAACTTCGACGCCGGACAGTCTTCGTCACTACCGCTCAATACCGCCGTTTTGACCTTCGAGCGGACGCTCGACATTGTGCGCCGGCAGTGGCCGTTGATCGCCTCCGTCGTGGGCCTCTGTCTGGCCGTGGTGGTGGCGTATGCGCTGACGGCCACTCCTTATTACACGAGCTCCGTCAGCATCCTCGTGGATACCCGTCAGGCGGTTCTGAACAAGTCGACCGATGCTGCAAACAGCACGCTGATCGATCCCGGCTTCGTCGAGAGCCAAGTCGAAATTCTCACGTCCGATGACCTGGTGCGCTCGGTCGTTGATTCCCTGAATCTCACCAGCGATCCCGAATACGTCCAGGGGGACATGATCTCCTATGTCGTTGGTGCAATCACCAATCTGCTCGGTCTGGCCGAGCCGGAATCCAAGGATTTCGTGAAGCGGATGGTGGTCGCAAGCCTCAAGAAGAACCTAAAAGTGGAGCGGGTCGGCGTCACCTACGTGCTGATGATGTCGTTCCGGTCGACGGTGCCCGAGAAGGCGGCGAAAGTAGCCAACGCCTTGGCGGACGCATACATGACCAGCGTCCTGGAAGCCAAGTACCAGTCCACCAAACGGGCGAGCGAATGGCTGCAAAGGCGAAGTGCGGAGCTGCAGCAGCAGGCGATGGAGGCCGATCGCGCGGTTCAAACGTTCAAGGCCGAAAATAACATCGTCGGGACGAGCAAGGGCTTGATGAACGAGCAGCAGCTCTCGGACGTCAACACGCAATTGATCCAGGCTCGCGCCAGCACCGCGGAAGCCAAGGCCAGGCTCGACCGAATCAACGCGATTACGGACCAGGATCTTGCTCAGCCGACCGTGACCGACGCTCTCAGCAACACCGTGATCACGCGGCTGCGCGCGCAGTTTCTTGATCTCGCCGCGCAGTATGCAGATTGGTCGAGCAAGTACGGGAAGGACCACCAGGCGTCGGTCAACCTGGCCTCCCGCATGCAGGAACTGCGGCGGGCGATCAAGGACGAGGTCAGACGCATCGCCGATGCCTACAAGAGCGACTACGAGATCGCCCGAAGCAGGGAGAGCTCGCTGGAAACGGACCTCAACAAGCTCGTGAGCCAGTCCGGCAGCGCCAGCCAGGCCCAGGTCAAGCTGCGCAATCTGGAGAGCGCCGCCGACACCTATCGGACGTTGTACAACAACTTCCTTCAGCAATTGCAGGAAGCGACACAGAACCAGAGCTTCCCGATCAGCGAAGCCAGAATCATCAGCACGGCTCAGAAGGCGGACAAGAAGAGCTGGCCGAAGACGGGCCTGCTGCTCCTGGGCGGGCTGATCGGAGGCCTGTGCTTCGGCCTCGGTGGTGCCGTCGGCAAGGAAATGCTGACCGAAGTCCTGCGCACTCCGTCGGAGATCGAGACCGAGACGGCGCTGCAATGCCTTGGCACCCTGCCGGAGCTTCGTCCTGAAGCGTCGGATGGCTCGTCGTCGGACATGCGCGGGGCGGCGCTGACGCGATATGCGCTCGAACATCCGTTTTCGCGGTTTGCCGAAACGCTTCGCAACATCAAGACCGCCGTCGATCTGTCGCGCCTGACCAGGGAAACGAACGTCATTGCCGTCGTCTCTTCGCTTCCGAAGGAGGGCAAGACGACCGTTGTCGCGAACCTGGCGCATCTGGCTGCTCTCGCGGGACATCGCACGTTGCTGATCGATGGCGATCTGCACACCCAGTCCTTGACGCGGAAGATCGCGCCCGGCTCCAAGTCCGGTCTGGTCGAGGCCCTCGCCGACCCCACTCAGTTCGAGCACCACATCCAGGTCGACCGGCAGTCCAATCTCAATTTCCTGCCGTCGGTCGTGCGGACGCGGCTGGTCAATTCGGCCGATCTGCTGTCCTCACAGTCGATGTCGGAGTTTCTCAAGGTAGCGAGAAAGAAGTACGACTATATCTTCGTCGACCTCGCTCCGGTGCTTCCGGTGACGGATGCCAAGGCCGTCGGACATCTGGTCGACGCCATCGTCTACGTGGTTGAATGGGGCAAGACCCGCCGCGCGGCGGTGAACGAGGCCATCGTCGAGCTCGAGGTGTTCAGAAGCAAGATCGTCGGTATCGTGCTGAACCGTGCCAATCCGAAAACGCTGAAGCGCATCGAGTCGTATAAGGGGCGGCACTATTCCGACTATTACGTCGAGCAGGCCTGAGAACAAGCAGGGGTCCCGCCGCCCGTCTGCGGTATATGCGGCCATTGTCAACGTCGTCGTCGCTGCGACGGCGCTGGCCTGGCTGCTATCGGTTGCGAGCTACACGTTTCGCCCCACGCTGCAGGATCTCGCCGCGCGCTTGAGCCGCGGCGAGAACTACGACAATGAGGTTCTCGCAGGTATTTCGTCCCGCTACGAGGACGCCTCGGATGTATTTTGCGACGCCAGGCAGCGTCGCAACCTGCTCCTGATCAACCTGCGGCTCCTGAGCAATCACCTCGAATCCGGCGGCGTCGATTCACTCGATGCGAGTCTGCAGAACGTGAGGCGCTCGGCGAAACAACTGCTCGCGTGCTCGCCCTCGGAATCGATCGCTTGGCTGGCGTTGTACTGGGTCGAGATTCGAGCTGCAGGCTTTGGCCCGACTGCGGTTTCCTATCTCACCCATTCCTATCATTTCGGGCCGCATGAGATTTGGGTTCAGCTTTTCCGCGCGCCGCTGGCGCTGCGCGCCTACGGCTTCCTGCCGGAGGACCTCAAGCGACGGACACGCGCTGATTTCGACGACATCATCGGCGCCCGCCTCTTTCCGACGGCCGTTCTGATGTATCAGGCCGCATCGCAGGCGACCCAAACGGTGCTGCTCGAAGGCATGTGCGCCGACCCGATCGACGTGAGGCTCGTCTTCCGTCGCTTCGCCGAAAGCCGCGGGCTGCGCATTGCGCATGCGTGCTTTGCCGAACCCGGCAATCCTGCCCGCTTGTAGCGTCCTTTCAGCCGGCGTCGTGCAGGATCGTCGGCTCGCCAGATATGTCGCCGGAGGGCGCTGTGCATGAAACTGCCGCAAATCCGAGCCTTGCTTCGGACGTATCAGTCTGGCATTGCAGTGCGGTAAGGACGAAAGCGACGAGTTGATCATGGCTCCTGTGATTGTCACTGGCGCTGCCGGTTTTATCGGCATGCATCTATCTGAACGCCTCCTCGCGCGCGGAGAGGAGGTCGTCGGTATCGATTCGCTGACAGCCTATTATGATCCGGCTTTGAAGCGCATGCGACTTGGCCGGCTGCAGCGGCATCCCGGGTTCAAGTTCTATGAGACGGACCTTGCCGATCCCGCAGCCACGGCGCGGGTCTTCCAGGACGTGCGGCCCGATCGCGTCGTGCACCTTGCGGCGCAGCCCGGGGTACGCGCGTCGATCGACGATCCCATCACCAGCATCCGCGCCAATTGCGACGGCTTTGTCACCGTGCTCGAAGCCGGCCGGCGCCTTGGTCTGGTGCATCTCGTCTACGCCTCGTCGAGCTCCGTGTACGGCGCCAACCGCACCTTGCCGTATTCGACCGAGCATTCGGTCAACCATCCGGTTAGCCTCTATGCCGCGAGCAAGAAGGCCAACGAGCTGATGGCGCACACGTTCGCGCATGTTCACAAGCTGCCGGTGACCGGTCTTCGCTTCTTCACCGTCTATGGTCCGTGGGGTCGGCCCGACATGGCCGCCTGGCTGTTCACGCGCGCGATCTTCGCGAATGAGCCGATCAAGATTTTCAACAATGGCGACATGTGGCGCGATTTCACCTACGTCGATGACATCGTCGAGGGCGTGATCCGCACCCTTGACCGGCCCGCGGCGCCGAATCCCGCGTGGAACGCGGAAGCGCCGGAAAACTCGTCAAGCTATGCGCCGTATCGCGTCTACAACATCGGCAACAACAGGTCGGTCAAACTGATCGAGTTCGTCGAGACACTTGAGAAGATCATCGGCAAGCCCGCGATCCGCGAGCTGCTGCCGATGCAGGCCGGCGACGTCCTGGAGACGCGCGCCGACATTTCCGCGCTCCAGCGCGACGTCGGTTTTGCGCCTTCGACGCCGCTGGCGGAGGGCCTCGGTCGCTTCGTCGAATGGTATCGAAACTACCACGGTCTCTGATTCCGAGATCCGCGGCGCATGCGTGTCATCCGAGAACGCCGGCACGTGTGCTTTTGGTCGCCGGCGACCTTGTCAGAGGGGCGAACGGTTCGCGAAGCAACCTGCCCTAATGTTGGGCGTGCGGCCGGATAGAGAAATGGTCTAGGGTGTTCAGTGGAACATCCGTCTTCAACGGAAAGAGTTTTCTCATGCGAATCGCGATGATCGGAACGGGCTATGTGGGACTGGTGTCCGGAGCCTGCTTTGCGGATTTCGGTCA
>NZ_JASXTA010000019.1:0-162375 GCF_032290525.1 Bradyrhizobium cosmicum
CCTCCCTGCGTCACGAGCCCCGCGAAGCTCTCTCATCCTGATTGACGCTGCACTTCCATCCTGATTGCCGCGCCGCAAGCAGGGGTACCGGTAAGCGGGCCTCGCAATACCCATTGATGCGGATGTTCGAACATAGGGGTAGATCCCAGCGGGTATCTTGGCCTCTTGCTTGAGCGCAGCGCAGCATCACGAGAGCCGGAAGGGGGAGGGACCCGAACGGTCTTCCCTATTTGGAGTCGGAATTTCTTCGCGGAGTGAGTTGGACGATCAGCCCGGGAGAACTGCGCAACGCATGCGACGAAAGCGCCTTTGGGACGACTGAGCGTACCACCGCACGGCCAGCAGCCGCACGCGATCATTTTGCCGAATGACGAGCATCCGATAGCCCCGGAGCTTTACTTCATCGAGCCAGTGCGGTCCCGATGGGACGGGCTTGCCGTCGGTCGCAGAGCTCGTACGCCATGCGCATGTGCGAAAAGACAGGCGTGCCTGGTATTTTCAAGTCGGGAACAAGCGGCAATCGGCGGTGTTCGTCTCCAGCTCCGGGCAGAATCTCGGAGCGAACGCGTAGAACTTCCGGCCTCAGGACTCATCCTCCGGGGCCGACTTTTTGCGGGGTTGCAAGACTTGGCGCGTTCGGCCGGGTCACCCTCTCAGGCCTCCTGCACGGGGGTGTGATGCGCTTTGTGTGAATTAGTTCACAAGCGGCAGGCATCGCCCAGCATAGCGTGCGCGCTTCAACCGGAGGAAGCGCCATGAACGTTAATTGGACGACCTCTCGATTCATCGCACTGACAGCCGTTGTTCTAGTGGCCGGTGCTACTATGGCTATCGGCACTCCTCGCGGAGTGTTTGAGCCGACTTTGGGACAAGATTGGCAATGCAGCCGAACCTTGCTGCTCGTGACGACGTGTTCTCACTTGAGCGTTCGGCCGGAATAAGCTTGCAGCCTTCGAACGGACCCATCGTGGGGCCGAACATGGCCGGCCCCGAACTTAAGCGTATGCCGTCGCCGTTTGCATCGCAAGTGCGACCGCGATCGGCTGATGACGCATCGCCGGCGGCTGAGGCGCTGAAAACGGGTCAGCTGGTTCGCGCTGAGCCGCCGACTCGGCTAACCCAAGCCTCGTGATCGGTGCCCGCCGATCGCCAATATGTCAGTCAAAACTCCCGCCGGCTCACAAGGTCGGCGGGCTTTCTTTAGCCCTTGGCCTATGGGACAATCAGCCTAACCTAAGTTATTGTTTACGACGGGTTGTCTGGTTACAATCATCTATTGCAGATTGCGGTGATTGGAGCCCACATGATTACGGCCGCCCAATGCAGGAATTTGAGCAAGCAGTTCAAGGCACTTTCCTCCGCCCCCAAAACCTCCGAAGATCGAGCTTCTTTGTTGAGAAATATCGCCAAGAGCTTTGCGGGTGTCGCGGGGCAATTGGATCGGCTCGGCGCTCTGGTTAGAGCCGAAGGGTCCCGGAGACTCTCGCGGGCCGGCTAGCAGCCAAGCCGCCCCTACTTAGTTTGTTTCATTGCGTCCCACGGATGCGCATGCACGATGGGCCCGCAGTCGGCGGCAGCGCCGACGCTCGGTCCCGTGCTGCGGATTCAGGTGCGGACCTCCTAAAGCACGGGGCCGATTTGGCAACACTCTCCGGTGGAAATAGCGGCAGTTGCCTCAAGGCTTGTTCCAGCAATAGTGGAACCCGTTAGTTAGGGCATTTTCCAATGAGTGCGCGTAAGGTTAGCGAGCATTTCCGCTCGATGGAGCGGCTGTGCCTCGAGCAGGCCAAGCTCTCTCTTCCCGGTCTTGGTCGCGAGGCGCTTGAAGAGATTGCAAGAACTACAACGATGAGGCAAAGCGGCTGGAGAGCCGACACCAGTAAGCCGTTCAGGGAGATCCCGGTATGCGCAGGCTTACGAAACCGATGACTCTAGCTGGTAGCCTCGCTATCGCTGGCACATTCCTGGCGTCCTGCACCACTTCGGAGCGGATCGGATCGCAATCGTCTCCTCAAGCTGGCGCCGCCTGGGCGCGGAATCTGGGCGAGCCGCCTCCAAGCCGAGAGCTGAATGGCGAGGGCGTAGCAGCAGCGAAGTCGGGCCTGAACGCCGCTCGCGAGAAGGCGGTGCGGTAGGGCCAAACACAAGCGAGGTTGCGAGCGGACGGGTGCACTAAGTTTGTCTGTCTCTGGGGAGAGACGGCTCCGGCTGCAGGGTGGCTTTTGGGGTATGCCGGGGCCGGTCCGCCAGCTTGGGCAAGCTAGCGAGACAGCAAATCGGATGATCAGGGTTCGGTTCCTAACGGAGCGTCAGCAGATCCTCGCCAGGCGTCAGCAGCCGCACATAGGTCCTGATTTCGTGCAGCTCGAGCCAGCCGCGCTCGACTGCATACTTGATCCCGGCGCCGAACTCTGCGCCGCTTCCCTTCAGCGTGTAGAGGAAGGGATAGTTGATCTTCTCGATGTGGATTCGGCCGTCCTGTACCGGCTCGATGCTCCAAGCCAGCTTAACGAGCTGCCGCGCGGCAGCTTCCGGATCGGCGAAACGGCGTTCGGTGACGAGCTTCATGGCTGGAACAAAACCTCGACCCCATGCTTGGCCTGACTTCCCCAGGCCTGTCATGCCAGTTCGGGACGATATGCAGAGATCCTGCGGCGCCGCATGCTGAGCAGACCAGGCGCAAGCCGATGCGGACCACGGCTGATCCTGCGGAAGGGTGTCGAGCCGCACGTCGACCCTGCAATCGCAACGCCCGTTCAGGCATTGGATGCTGCAGGTCACATGGCCATCGAGCAGCCATTCCGCGGGGCTGCGGGACGGATAGTGGCCGGGCCCATTTCGTGTATCGACGGCGAGAGTGCATGCCGCATCAAAGCGACATCGCAAGTGCCTCGCAAATTGTCGATTCCTAGTAGCTCGGAAGGCGCGCGAGCTACGTCTGTCGTAGGTGGGGAAAAATCGCTTTCACGCTGGGAGGTGCTCGCCTGAGCCGACAAGCCAAAATTAGGCCGCCGGGCACGCAATAACTTGTCCCGGCGGCGTTTGTTCAGTCCAGCCCCGAGATTGGGATTAGCAAAAAATCCCGGATACTCTTGAGTATGGGCGTTGAGTGTGAAAGTTCAGTTCGCTTTGAGAAAAAACCACAAAGCCCGCCGGTTCACCATGCTACAATCCAGGAGCGATCAAAGAGTCCTCTGCCCCGCATTGCAGGTAGGGAGTGCCGGATGATTAGGCCGATCTTATTTGCTTCCCTCGTCCTGGTCGGCGGCGCTGTACAGGCTCAGCAGGGCGCGCCTCGCAACCCTCAAAAGCTGGAAAGATGCCAGCAGCTCGCTACCGAACGCGGTTTTTCGAGTGCGGGCGGAAGAGCAAAGGGACAAGCCCGCGTCGTTGCTGCCCGATGCGCAATAGTCCAGGGAACTTGTCTGACGGTCTTGGGGGCGATGGATCGACTCCCAGATTGGAAGCTCCGGAAAATTTCCCATCTCGCTGTTAACCGTGTGGATCACCTTCCCGTCGGTGTCGACAAACTCGACGACCAGAAGGATGTTTGAGGCGCGCTTGCCCAGGCTAACGGCTGCCCCTTCTTCTCGAACAAACGTGCGTCCGAAGCACTCAGCCGAAGCGAAAGTTCCGTAACGGCCCGAACGTGGCTGATAGGCGCGACCAGGGCCGGCGAAATCCTCGGGGCTCGATCTCTTCACCCCTGTGACGAAGCAGACGGCCGGTATTGATAAGGCGGTGTTCGAATCTTTTCTGAACGGTAGCGACGCCGGCGAAATTGTCTGCAGGCTGCAGCGAGGCTCGCTAGGTATTTTGGTCACCTCTAACGAGACCTGTTCCCGCTTGTCCGCGATTAGCTTGATTTTCTCAGTCCATTCCTTGTTCGCGGCGCCGCTGGCAAAGAATGTGATCGGCACGGTTAGCCAAACGGAGTCAGATGCCGACGGCAGATTCGCATTAACCTCCGCCTTTCCAACACCGATCGTTACTAAAGCGTCTATTCGGGCGATCAGGTCCTTGTAAGTTTCAAACGCTGCCGCCCGCTCGGCACCCAATGTAGTCGCCGCTGCTTCGGCAGAGTTGCTGTCGAACTCGACCGTAGGCACCGCGCTTGCGCGCAGTGTCTGGACCAGCGGGGCGACGTTCACCGTAATCCGTGCGACAACTTTGCAGTTTCCATTAGTGCACTCCTGGGACACCGGCTCGAATTTCGATACGTAGGCATTGGTGTACGACAGAAGCTTTTCTTCTACGATGGTCGAGACTTGATCGGCCGACATCTTGGTTTCAACGCGGCGCCGATTATCGATGTAGAGGCCGGCCACCTGTTGAACAGCCAAACGCGAGGCGTCTTAACGATCACGTCCGCCGGATGCATATCCTCCTGGGCGGGTTCTTCGGTCTTTTTCTTCCCCGGCTTTTGTGTCGAAAACGCCAGTTCCGCCCGATCGAACTCGGACAATTCCTTCGCGAACGCTGCCGACCAGCGTTTGTTGACCGGTTTGGCAAAAGCGAGCGCAGCCTTCACCGCGGCCGATTTGGCTGAACCTGGGTCCCCGACGAGCGCGGTCCACAGAACGCAGAGCACCGACCAGGAGCTCCGGTTTTGGTACATTTGCAGCCGATTGGTTGCCGGAATGAGCGAACCTACGACAGCTACAGCCGCGGCGGTGATCGCGTCTTGGTTCACGCCAAGCGACCGGGCCCGGTCCCTTCCGAACGCGTTCAGAAAGGGAGGAACGATGCCGTCAAGCATGTCTTCTGGCGGCTTCTCCTGTTTCCAGAGGTCAACCGGTCCATCCCATTCGCCGGCCAGCTTCGGTCGTTCGTCCACTTCGACAGGCTCGAACTCCACCTCGGCGCATGCGATGCCGGGAGGATCCTGGGCGTAGGTGTAGGCGTTTCGAACCCGCATCTCGATGTGGTCCTGGCTCTTGCCTTCGGCGCCCGGCCAATGCTCGACGATCAATTCTAGGCACGTCTCTTCGCTGATGCCGAGGCCGCGGACGGAGCAGGCTACGACGTATGTGCCATGCGCCGGCGCACCGCCGGCTAGGTACGACATGGCGCGTTCGATGTTGGTTGGTTGATCGAGCTCGACTAGGGGAATCGCGCGGTCGAGGGCGGATCGCTCACGAGGACGTCCACAGGCTGTTGCCCATGCCTCCGGAAGAACGAAGAATTGTGGGTTTGTGAATCGCTAAAATCGACAAACCCACAAATGCAAGGGGAGACGGCTTCTGATGGTCGTTGCTAGCATCTGATCCAAGTGGTGGGCGCGGGCTTCCTTCTGATGACGGCGCCCCGCAAATGGAGAAGGGATCAATGCAGCAATTTCTCGACACGAAAGAAGCCGCCAAGCACGTTCGACTTTCGACTGCCACGCTCGAGCGCTTGCGCGTGCGAGGTGGCGGTCCCCCCTACATCACGCCTATTCCTAGCCGCGTGCTTTACGACGTGACCGACCTTGATGCCTGGATGTGGAGCCGCCGGCGTAAATCGACTTCGGAAACTGAAGCGGCCTAAGTCACGGCGCGCCTACGCGTCTTCACCGGCCAAGCATTCCTAGACACCAGATATGAGGGCCAAATAGCCACGTCCCCCGCGGGCGCCAAAAGAATGGCCCCGCCGACTGCCAGGTCGCACGGGGCCAAATCGAAACCAAGAGATGGATATCACAAGCAGCGTTACGAAACAACGAACTACCCTTGCCAACCTAAAGCCGAAACTCGACATCGCGCTCGGTCTTGCCGAGCTGGGTTTCGACGTATTCCCGCTAGCGCCCAACCGGAAAACACCGGTCTTCAAGGACAATTGGAAGGACCTCGCAACCCACGATACCGATCGTGTGAAGAGGCTTTGGGCCGGCGGCTATCGCGTGTGCAACGTTGGTCTGCGCACCGGCCTTCCCTTCTTGAACGGCCTTCTTGCTGTGGTCGATATCGACATCAAGGATGGGAAACCAGGGAAGCAGTCACTTGCCGAGCTCGAGCAAGATCTAGGCAAGCTCCCCTCAACAATGACGTTCCGGACCGCCTCGGGCGGCGAGCATCGCTACTTTGTTGCGCCTTGGCCATTGGGTAACAGCAATTCGAAGCTAGGTCCGGGAATCGATATTCGAGGTGTTGGCGGCTACGTTGTCGGATGTGGTAGCACGGTCGACGGCAAAGAGTATGGCCTGATCGGGGGCGAAGAGTTTGCCGCCCTCCCTCGGTGATCGGTACGACATTCTCGCCAGCGCCCAGGAGCGGCGCACGCGAAACGGGCCTGGTGCCGATAATCTTCCGGAGCTCCGCCTCAAGAATCCCGACGACCGTTCGTTTCTCGGGGAGCATGTCGTATTTGTCGTAGGTCGCCGTCACATCGCCCTCGAGGTGATCGAGCAGCGCTTTGACATCCTCACGCTTGGCCCCGCCGCGGCGCGCGATCGTTGCGGCCGTACGTCGGAGGTCATGCGGCGTGAAGTGGGCCATGCCGAGATGCTCTCGAATGCCTTTGCGCGCAGGCCGCTTTCCTTTTGCCAGCCGGCCATTGAGCGCGGCAGACAGGGCATCTCGGGTGATCGGGGATAGTTGGGGAGGCGGGGGATCAGCCGGCCTTCCGTTCGCCGGTTGCGATTCATCTGAACCGGACCGCACCGTCCAGGAACAAAAGACCGCCCCTTGGTCTTCGGAAACGATAGCATCGCGCAGAACTGAGGTCGCCAAACCATTCATAGGGACAATCACTTCGCGCCGCTTCTTCACCCGATTCTTCGGGATGTGATACTGCGGGTCATCCGAGGTGAAGCCGACAAGCTCGGGGACTAGAAGGCCGGCGGACTGGCCTGGCCGGACCATGGTTGCCAGAATGAATCGCAGGGCGAGCGCAATCGGCCGGCCGGCGGGGAGGGCCGGCCCATCCAAGCCCCACCACAGCGTTTTGATCTCGTCGTCGGTGAGAACGCGTTCCCGCGGCGTTTCTTGGTAGCGCCGGCGCATGTCTGCCACGGGATTGAGTGGCACATGTTTCCGCCCCGGTTCCTTGGCCCAGGAAAAGAGAGTGTGCAGGACCGACTGGGTTCGGTTGGCCCCGACCGGCGCCGTCGCGCCAATCTCCTCGAGGAGCTCCGCGACGTCGTCATCGGTGATTTCGGCGGCGATTCGCCGTTTCCATTTGGCCCGGGGCTTTTTCAGGTAGCCCTCATCGTTCTTCCAGGACGATTTCCGGACCTTCGCGTATTGGTCCAGGTAGAGTTGGGCGAGCTCATCGAATGTCAGCCGCTCACGCTTGGGGCGATTCGCGCGCTTCTCCGCGGCCGGGTCGGAGCCGTTGGCCACGGTTCCCAGCAGTATCTTGGCTTGGGTTCGAGCGGCCTCCGGGGCGATCTTGCCCACGGCCGCCAGAGTGAGCCGGCGAACGGGCGCGGTCCGGCCGGTTCCGGCCCGGTAAACGATGATGAATGACTTGGCCCCGGTCGGCCGGACGCGCACCCCGAACCCGGGAAGCTTGGCGTCCCAAACTGTATACTCCGACGCTTGCTTTTCCAGTCCGTCGACCAGGGTTTTGGTGATGGTTTGACCGCTCATTTGCCCTCCGGGAAGCACGGGGGAAGCACCGCGGTGCCAATCACAGCAGGTGATGGATGGCACGAGGTGAAAGAGCGGGCGATTTCCAGGCCACGACTGAGGCCTGGGATGGTGCCGGATGGTGGTTGAGGGACTAGCTGGTATGTTTTGGGTACTGCAGGTCGTTGGTTCGAATCCAGCTGCCCCGACCAGTCCCCGACCCGGACCGACAGCGTCTTCGTCCATCGCCGCAACGTCATGCTTCGCCGCGCGAAATCGCGCGAGGGTCATCGAACCTTTGGCTGCCGCCACAGACATATGGGTGTTGGGGATTTCAGCGCCCAATATCTAAACGGACGCCGCCAAGCGATAATACTCCGCTTGCGCGGCGTTGCGCGTTTCTGGACTGGCTTGATGGGCTCGCACAATCAGTTCGTCGCGTACCAGCCGAGCGGAAATGGAAGGTACGGCCAGACCAGCTGGTTGTCGTTGGCGGCCTTCGGCGGCTCCGGAACGGAGGTCTGGACGCGCGGAACAGGCGGCGTCGAGCGAAACGCCAGGCGCAGCCATAGACATTGCAAATTCATTGTGGTCGCGCCCCCGGCCGGTCAATTCCCTGAAAAATTCGCGTCAGTTCAAAATTGCAAATGCGTGCCTAAAACGGCGCGCTCGTTCTCAGATTATGCACGCACTGTAGAAACATCGGCGCCGGTTTTCAACCGGCCGGGGCCGCTGGGCACGACAGGTAAGGTTGACCGGTTAGGTTAAGGACCGACGATAGTTGCGGCCGCATGAGGGGCTGTGGTCAGGTCTGCAAGGCGCGCGATGGGCTGCCTGCAATTGATGCTCACACGGGATCACAGTTCGTCGCGGCGCGCGTATCCTGCGAGTTCTGCGCCATGACTTTCGATCGCAACATCCAAACCGTCCGTCCGCAATCCAGCTGGACTGAAATCTGGCACCTCTGGACCGTGATCGTGCCGCGCCGCTCGATCAACGGGCAGCTCGTGATCGGAAAGGTCTGGCGCCGCCACGACGGCCGCGACTGGATCTACAGGAAGTTCACCGAGTACGACAGCGAAGCGGCTTGAAGCCGCATCGCCATCATCGGGCTCAGGCCGCCTTTGCCGGCGCGCTGGCTGCGGGCTTGGCCGGCGGCGGCTTCAGCGGCTTGTCCTGCTTCTTCGACCAGGAAATGTAGTACGCAACCGTCGTCATGATCGCGATGCCGGCGATGCTGACGAAGATCTGCGCGAACAGCGAGCCCGAGCTCATCGACAGCTCGAAATGGCCGACAAAGGACAGGAACACGCCGACGCAGAACACGGCGAGCGACTGCTGGCCGCACACGATCAGCGGGTCGAACACCTTCCACTCCAGGCCCGGCCATTCCTTCGGAACGAAGCGGATCACCAGGATCACGATCACCACGAAGTGGAGGAAGCGGTAGGGCGCAAGATTGGTCTTGTCGTTGGGGTTGAAGGCCGAGAACAGCCATTCCGGGAGCATGCCGCCCAGGGCCGGGAAGCGGCCGGCCATGGTCATGACCAGCGCGAACAACAGATAGCCGAGACAAAACCACAGCGTAACGGGCGAATTGATCACCGCTCCCGAGCGCCGTGCCCCGCCCATCGCACACCAGGCCCCGAACACGAACAGCACCTGCCAGGCATACGGGTTGAAATACCACTGGCCGGCCGGATAGGCAGTCAGGTTCAGGCCGTAATAGCGCGCGGCGAGCCACAGCACGATCGACAGCGCCATCGTCAAATCCGGCTTGCGCAGCATGAACCACAGCACCGGTGGAAACAGGCCCATCAGCACGATGTAGAGCGGCAGCACGTCGAGATTGAGCGGCTTGAAGCGCAGGAACAGCCCTTGGCGCAGCGTCTCGGTGGCGTTGTCGACGAGGCCGGCGACGTTGAACTCGTTGATCATCTCGGAATCGCCGAAGCGCAGCGCGAGATAGCTGATCGAGGCGATGTAGATCACGAACAGGATGATGTGGGCGACGTAGAGCTGCCAGACCCGCTTGGTCAGCCTTGTGGCGCCGACGATGAAGCCGCGCTCCAGCATCATCCGCGCATAGACGAAGGAGGCGGTGTAGCCGGAGATGAAGACGAACAAATCGGCGGCATCGGAAAAGCCGTAATTGCGCGTCGTGATCCAGTTCACGACGTTGTCGGGGATGTGGTCGAGGAAGATCGCCCAGTTGGCGACGCCGCGAAACAGGTCGAGCCTGAGGTCGCGGCCCTTCTCGGGAAGCGTTGCGCTGACGTTCAGGAAGGCCATGCGAGGTGGGCTTTCGAATGGGACGGACAGGCTGATGTCGGCGAGGCAGGGCCACCGGGCGGGATCCCGGCGCGGAAGGCGGGTACGCAATTGTCACGGTGCAGCATAATGACTATACCCGTCGGCAAGGCGTCCCGGAGGACCGGAATCACCGAACAGTTCCGAAGGGTGTCTCTATACTATGCCCGCGGTTTCCACCAACTGCTACCGTGACGCATCGAAATCGAACGAAAAGACGAGGCCCGGACCACCCATGACCGCACGCATTTTCAAGCCAGCCAAGAACGCGATGCAATCCGGCCGGTCCAAGACCAAGGAATGGCAGCTCGATTACGAACCCGAGCAGCCGCGCGCGGTCGAGCCGCTGATGGGCTGGACCTCGTCCGGCGACATGAAGCAGCAGATCACGCTGCGCTTCCACAGCAAGGAAGAGGCGGTCGCCTATTGCGAGCGCAAGGGCATCGCCTACCAGGTGATCGAGCCGCAGGAATCGGTGCGCCGTCCGGCGGCATATGCGGACAATTTTTCGTTCCGCCGCGGCGAGCCCTGGACGCATTGACCTCCGTCCGCGTAACCGCGTGAAAGACGTGGATGGCCGGGACAAGCCCGGCCATGACGCGAGGACTCACCTGCCGTTCAACCCCTTGGCACCCATTCCGCCGCGTGCTTCGCTGCCCCGCATGACACGATCATGGCGAGGTGGGGTATGGCGGGACGTGACCAGCTCGACGGCGTCGATCTGAAGATATTGTCCGAGCTGCAGCAGGACGGGCGGATGCGCAACAACGAGCTGGCGCTGCGCGTCGGCGTGTCCGGACCCAACTGCGTGAGGCGGCTGAAATCGCTGTTCAGCCGCGGCGTGATCCGGGCGGTGCGCGCCGTCATCGACGAGCGGCTGCTCGGCTACGAGGTGGTGTCGTTCGTCTCGATCCAGCTCGGCAGCCAGGCGCAGCCGGTGCTGGAGGCGTTCGAGAGCTCGATCGCCGTGATCCCGCGCATCCAGCAGTGCTGGCGGATCTCGGGCGATACAGATTATCTGCTGAAATGCGTCGCGCCCAGCGTTGAGAGCATGCGCCAGCAGCTGCTGCATTTCGCGGCGATGCCGAACGTGAGAAACGTCCGCAGCTTCCCGGTGCTGGGCGTCGCCAAGGACGTGCCGCTGCCGTTGCAGGAGGCGGCGGTATCGGCTGCAGGATAGGGCTGCCAAGCCGGGGGCTCGATCACCGAAAATTCCGAAGCGCAGGGCCTTCGAGAGCGAGCACATCGATTCGGATAATGTCACAAAAGCTTAGTAACTCACCTAACTGTGACATGTGATTTAGGAAGCCCTGCAATGCGCGGGCCCGTGATTGCCGGTCATGGCGCGCTGCCTAGATGCTAGGGTGTGAACCTCGGCCTGCGTCGCACGCTGGGGATGCTTTTGTGGGACCCTAAGCAGGAAAAGACATCATGACATCGACTTCGAAGACGATCGCGGCTTCAGCCGCGACGCTGATTGCTTCCGCGTTTTTCGTTCTGTCGGCCCCGGCTGCAAAGGCCGACGATTACTGCATCACCAACGGCGCCCAAGCCGCGCATGGCTGCGGCTATCCGACCATGGAAGCCTGCCGGCAGGCGGCGGGCGGCATCGGCGGCCAGTGCTCGCAGAGCGGCGGAGCGAAGACCAGCAACGACGCGCTCGCCTTCCAGCCGAAGCAGACGCAGTCGCGCACCAAACTTCGCCCGGCCGGCCAGACCAACTCGAACTAACTCCTGACATCCAGAGCGGTTTCGAAAATCGCGGCCTCCGGGGATCGATCCCGGGGGCCGTCAATTTGTGACAGCCGGGCGACGGCACGCCTCAGCGATACCTTGCGCGAAACTCGCGCGGGCTCGCGCCGGTCCAGGCGCGGAAGGCCCGCGAAAAGCTCTTGTCGTTGCGGAACCCGGCGATCTCCGCGATGCGCTTGATCGGCGCCCGTCCGCGCATCAGCTCCTGCTTGGCGAGCTCGAATTTCGCCTCTTCCTTGAGGTCGCGCAGCGAGGTGGCCTCCGCGCGCAGGCGCCGGTGCATGGTGCGGGTGGAGAGCGCCAGCTCGCGCGCGACATCCTCGGCGCCGAGACTGCGTCCGCGCGCGTTGCGGAGCACGCGGCGGACGCGCTCGACCAGGAGACGGTCGCGCCGGTAGGGCAGCACGGTCAGCCGCAGCGCCCCCTTCAGCATGTTGTCCAGATCGGCGGCGCTGCGGGTGAGCGGCAGCGACAGGTAATGCTTGTCGAAGACGATGCAGGCGTGGTCCGCATCGAAGCGGGTATTTCGGCAAAAGATGGTCGGATAGAGCGAGACGTGGCCGGGCTCCGCATACGGGAAGTCCGCCGTTCGGAGCGCGATGGCGGAATCGACCGCCCAGCACGAGAAGCCGAGCACGTAGCGGAGCAGGGTGACCAGGCAGAATTCGCGCAAGCGGCCGAGGTCGCGCTGCTCGCGGATCGATACGATCGCGGTCTCCTCGCCGACCGCGAGATCGAGCAGCACGTCCTCGGTGAGCAGGCGGTGATGCCGGCACCAGCGCTTGAGCGCGACCTCGAGATTGGGCGCCGTGATCGAGGCGCGGCACAGCATGCCGTAGGTGCCGAAGGGCAGCCGCCGCGAGAACCAGCCGAGCGCCTCGTCGTCGAGCTCGCGCATAGCGTGGCCCGCCAGGGCCTCGAACTGGGCGGCCGTGACCCGCCCGTCCGGAGAATTGACAAGGTCCGGCGCTATCTGCCCTCGGCTCAGCGCCTCGGCGGGGTCGCGGCCGTATCGTTCGTAAGCGGCAACCACGCCTTGGACGAAGGCGGCAGGGGTCACGGCGCGGCGCGGGATGGCCGTTGCGGCTTGAAAAGGCATAGCAAATCCTCTGGGAAAATCCTCGCCAAGTTTGGCGGAAAATGCAACCTTTTCGACCGCAAGAGGGCGCTGATGCAGTTAGGTTCGGTGCCAAATTACGGAGGAATCGCCTTGAACATCCCGAGCATCGACTTCGATCTGGGCGAAGACATCGGCATGCTGCGCGACACGCTCCGCGCCTTCGTGGAGGCGGAGATCGCCCCGCGCGCGGCCGAGATCGAGAAGGCCAATCTGTTCCCGGCGGATCTCTGGAAGCGCCTCGGCGACCTCGGCCTGCTCGGCATGACCGCGCCGGAGCAATATGGCGGCTCGAACATGGGCTATCTCGCCCACATCGTCGCCATGGAAGAGGTTTCGCGCGGGTCCGCCGCCGTGGGCCTGTCCTACGGCGCGCACTCCAACCTCTGCGTCAACCAGATCCGCCGCAACGGCAACGACGCGCAGCGCCAGCGTTACCTGCCGAAGCTGATCTCCGGCGAATATGTCGGTGCGCTCGCGATGTCCGAGCCCGGCGCCGGCTCCGACGTCGTCTCGATGAAACTGCGCGCCGACAAGCGCGGCGACCGTTACGTGCTGAACGGCTCGAAGATGTGGATCACCAATGGCGGCGATGCCGACGTGCTCGTGGTCTATGCCAAGACCGATCCGGACGCGGGCCCGCGCGGCATGACGGCCTTCCTGATCGAAAAGGGTTTCAAGGGCTTCACCCACGGCCAGCATCTCGACAAGCTCGGCATGCGCGGCTCCAATACCTATCCGTTGTTCTTCGACGAGTGCGAGGTGCCGGAGGAGAACGTGCTCGGCAAGGTCGGCGAGGGCGTCAAGGTGCTGATGTCCGGCCTAGACTATGAGCGCACGGTGCTCTCGGGCGGCCCGCTCGGGATCATGGCCGCCTGCATGGACGCGGTGGTGCCCTACATGCATGAACGAAAGCAGTTCGGCCAGCCGATCGGCGATTTCCAGCTGATGCAGGGCAAGCTCGCCGATATGTACGCGACCTGGCAGGCCACCCGCGCCTATGTCTACGCGGTCGGGCGAGCCTGCGACCGCGCCGACCACGCGCGCAGCTTGCGCAAGGATGCGGCGGCTGCGATCCTCTATTCCGCGGAAAAGGCGACGTGGATGGCGGGCGAGGCGATCCAGGCGCTTGGCGGCGTCGGCTATACCAGTGAATTCCCGGTCGGGCGCCTCTGGCGCGACGCCAAGCTTTATGAGATCGGCGCCGGCACCTCGGAGGTCCGCCGCATGCTGATCGGCCGCGAACTGATGGCTGAGACGGCTTAGAACCTTCATCCAATTGGAAACAACATGCCGCTTCATTCCAGCATCGATCCGTCTTCATCAGACTTCGCGCGCAACTCGGAATCCATGCGCACCCTCGTCGCCGATTTGCGCGAAAAGCTCGCCCAAGTCGCAGGCGGCGGCGGCGAGGTTTCGCGCAGCCGCCACACCTCGCGCGGCAAGATGCTGGCGCGCGAGCGCGTCGACCTGCTGATCGATCCCGGGACCTCGTTCCTGGAGCTGTCGCCGCTTGCGGCCTACGGTCTCTATGGCGGGGACGTGCATTCGGCGAGCGTCGTCACCGGGGTGGGGCGCGTTTCGGGGCGCGAATGCGTCATCGTCGCCAACGACGCCACCATCAAGGGCGGCACCTATTACCCCATGACCGTGAAGAAGCATCTGCGCGCGCAGGACGTGGCGCGGCAGAACAATCTTCCTTGCGTCTACATGGTCGACTCCGGTGGCGCATTCCTGCCGCTCCAGGACGAGATCTTTCCGGACGAGCGGCATTTCGGCCGCATCTTCTACAACCAGGCGCAGATGTCGTCGCAGGGCATTCCGCAGATCGCCATCGTGATGGGCTCCTGCACCGCCGGCGGCGCCTATGTCCCCGCGATGTCGGACGAGAGCATCATCGTGCGCAATCAGGGCACCATCTTCCTCGGCGGCCCGCCGCTGGTGAAGGCTGCGACCGGCGAGGTGGTGACTGCGGAGGAGCTCGGCGGCGCCGACGTGCATTCGCGCCAGTCTGGCGTGACCGATCACTACGCACAGAACGACGCCCATGCGATCGGGATTGCCCGGCGCATCGTCGGCACCTTGAAGCCGTCCACACGGCCGAACCTCAACATGCATCCGCCGCGCGATCCGCTGTTCGCGGCCGAGGAGATCTACGGCGTCGTGCCGGTCGACGGTCGCAAGCCGTTCGACGTGCGCGACATCATCGCCCGCATCGTCGACGGGTCGGAGTTCGACGAGTTCAAGAAGCTCTATGGCACGACGCTGGTGTGCGGCTTCGCCCATGTCTGGGGCTATCCGGTCGGGATCATCGCCAATAACGGCATCCTGTTCAGCGAGAGCTCGCTGAAGGGCGCGCATTTCATCGAGCTGTGCTGCCAGCGCGGCATTCCGCTGGTGTTCCTGCAAAACATCACCGGCTTCATGGTCGGCAAGAAGTACGAGGCCGGCGGCATCGCGCGCGATGGTGCGAAACTGGTGACGGCCGTCGCGACCGCCTCGGTGCCGAAATTCACCGTCGTGATCGGCGGCTCCTACGGCGCCGGCAATTACGGCATGTGCGGGCGCGCCTACTCACCGCGCTTCCTCTGGATGTGGCCGAATGCGCGCATCTCGGTGATGGGCGGCGAGCAGGCCTCGATGGTGCTGAGCCAGGTCCGGCGTGACAACATCGAGGCCAAGGGCGATAGCTGGTCCAAGGAAGACGAAGACAAGTTCCGGGAGCCGATCCGCGCGCAATATGAGAGTCAGGGGCACCCGTATTACGCCACCGCGCGTCTCTGGGACGACGGCGTGATCGACCCGGCCGATACGCGGCTCGTGCTCGGTCTCGGCCTCTCCGCGGCGTCGAATGCGCCGATCGAGCCGACCAAATTCGGCCTGTTCAGGATGTGATGCGATGGACCGCTCAAAGCTCTACCGTCGTTTTCGTACGCTCCTGATCGCCAACCGCGGCGAGATCGCCTGCCGCGTCATCCGCACCGCCCGCGCCATGGGCCTGCGCACCGTCGCGGTCTATTCCGAGGCCGACCGCGACGCGATGCATGTAGCGCTCGCCGACGAGGCCGTGCTGCTGGGGCCCGCGCGTGCCCGCGACAGCTATCTCAACGTCGAGCGGCTGATCGAGGCGGCGCGCAAGACCGGTGCGGAGGCCGTGCATCCCGGCTACGGCTTCCTGTCCGAGAACGCCGAATTCGCGCAGGCTTGTTATGACGCGGGGCTCGTCTTCGTCGGCCCGACCGCGGCGATGATGAATGCGATGGGCTCGAAGTCCGGCTCGAAAGCGCTGATGGAGAAGGCGGGCGTGCCGCTGGTGCCGGGCTATCACGGCGAAGCGCAGGACGATGCGACGCTGGCGAAGGCGGCCGAGAAGGTTGGCTTCCCCATCCTGGTGAAGGCCTCCGCAGGCGGCGGCGGCCGCGGCATGCGCATCGTGCGTTCGGCGGCGGAGTTTGAGCCTGCCATTGTCAGCGCCAAGCGGGAAGCAAAAGCCGCGTTCGGCGACGACCGTATGCTGATCGAAAAATATGTCGACAATCCCCGCCACATCGAGGTGCAGATCATCGGCGACAGCCACGGCAATCTGCTCTCGCTGTTCGAGCGCGAATGCACCTTGCAGCGCCGCCACCAGAAGGTGATCGAGGAGGCGCCGTCGCCGACGCTCAATCCTGCCCAGCGCGAGACGGTCTGCGCCGCCGCGAGAAAGGCGGCGGGGGCGGTGAACTATGTCGGCGCCGGCACCATCGAGTTCGTCTCCGACGGCAAGGACGTGTTCTTCATCGAGATGAACACGCGTCTGCAGGTCGAGCATCCCGTGACCGAGTTGATCACCGGCATCGACCTCGTCGAATGGCAGTTGCGCGTCGCGTTCGGCGAGGCGCTGCCGCTCAAACAAGATGAAATCAAGCTCAACGGCCACGCCGTCGAGGCGCGCGTCTATGCGGAAAACCCGACCAGGAATTTCATGCCGTCGGTCGGCCGGATATCGACCTGGCGCTTGCCGGCGGAGACCGGTGGCCTGCGCATCGACGCCGGCTATCGCGAGGGTGATGCGGTCTCGCCGTACTACGACGCCATGCTCGCCAAGATGATCGCGTGGGCACCTTCGCGAGATATCGCGGTCGAGCGGCTGAACCGCGGACTGGAAGAGTCCGACGTTCGCGGCATCGTCACCAATATCCCGTTCCTGTCGGCGCTGATGACCCATCCGAACGTGCGGACCAATGCGATCGACACCGGCTTCATCGAGCGCGAGCTGGCGGTGCTGACACAGGCCTCGCCGGCGCCCGGAGAGCTCGAGCTGTGCGCGGCGGTTGCCGGGATCGTCAATGACGAGCGGCAGGCGGCGCAAGGCGGGGCGAACTCGCCCTGGCAGACGTTTGGCTGGCAGCCGGTCGGCCGCCGCCAGCGCAAGTTTTCCTTCCGCATCGGACATGGCGTCGGACATGGGCCCGAGCACAAGATCACACTGAACTATGGCAGCGGGTCGTCGACGCTGCTGATCGGCGAGCGCGAGCTGGCGTTTGCCGTCATGCCGAAGGACGGCGGCTTCGATCTGACGCTGGACGGCGTCAAATCGCAGGTTGCCGCCGTGATCGACGGCCATGAGCTTTACTTGCGCACCCGCAACGGGCGCTTCGATCTGCACTGGATCGACCCGTTCGGCGGCGAGAGCGAGGAGCATGTCGGCGAGGACAAGATCACGGCGCCGCTGCCGGGCACCGTCGTCGCCGTGCTGGCGGAGGCGGGTGCAACGCTCGAGAAGGGCGCGCCGATCCTCACCCTGGAGGTGATGAAGATGGAGCAGACGCTGCGAGCCCCGTTCGCGGGCGTCCTGACTGCGATCAAGTGCAAGGTCGGCGACATCGTCCAGGAGGGCGTCGAACTCGCCGTGGTGGAGCCATCGGGTGAGTGACATGAGCGATCAGGTCCGCATCATCGAAATGGGGCCGCGCGACGGCCTCCAGAACGAGAAGATCCCCGTCAGCGTCGAGGCCCGCATCGGCTTTATCGAGGCGCTGGTCGCAGCCGGCCTCACCACCGTCGAGGTCGGCGCCTTCGTCTCCCCCAAGGCAATCCCGCAGATGGCGAGCTCCGATGCCGTGCTGCGCGGCGTGAGCCATGTGACGGGCGCCGAATTCCACGTGCTGGTGCCGAACGAGAAGGGCTATGACGCCGCGCGCGCCGCCGGCGCGAAAGTCGTCTCGGTGTTCGCGGCGGCCTCCGAGGGCTTCTCGCGGGCCAACATCAACTGCACCGTCGCGGAATCGATCGAGCGGTTCAAGCCGGTTCTCGCGCGCGCGAAGACCGACGGCGTCAAGGTACGCGGCTATATCTCCTGTGTGCTCGGCTGCCCGTTCGACGGCGAGATCAAGCCGGGAGCGGTGGCCGAACTCGCGAAGACGCTTTGGGAGCTCGGTTGTTACGAGATCTCGCTCGGCGACACCATCGGCGTCGGCACGCCAACCAGGGCCAAGGAGATGCTGCGCGCTGTTGCCGCCAACATTCCAGCTGCCAAACTCGCGATGCATTTCCACGACACCTACGGCCAGGCGCTCGCCAATCTCTACGCGGGGATGGAGGAGGGCGTCCGCGTCATCGACGCCGCCGCCGGCGGCCTCGGCGGTTGCCCCTACGCCCCCGGTGCGACCGGCAATGTCGCGACCGAGGATGTGGTCTACATGCTCGAAGGCATGGGCGTCAGAAGCGGCATCGACATGGTGAAGCTGCTGGCCGCCACGAATGAGATGAGCGGCGTGCTCGGCAAACCGCCCGTCAGTCGCGTGGTGTCCGCGTTGAATGCGAAGAAGAAGCGCGCGGCGACTTCAGCTTCGTAGCTTCGTAGGGTGGGCAAAGCGGAGCGTGCCCACCATTGGAGAAGACGGACGCGGGGAAATGGTGGGCACGGCGCTACGCGCCTTTGCCCACCCTACGAGACCTTCCGTCAGGCCGCCTTCAGCCCAACATCCGGCAGGCGCGGCCGGTTCTTCAGCGCTTTGGCCATCATCGCCTCGACCTCGGCCTTCTCGTGCGGCAGCAGCGCGAGGCGAGGCGGGCGCGTCAGCGCGGTGCCGCGGCCCATGATGTGCTCGCACAGCTTGATGCACTGGACGAGGTCCGGGCGGGCGTCGAGATGCAGCAGCGGCATGAACCATTCGTAGATCGGCATGGCCTCGGCAAAGCGGCCGGCCTTGGCGAGACGAAACAGCGTCTCGCCCTCGCGCGGGAAGGCATTCGACATGCCGGAGACCCAGCCCACCGCGCCCATGGCGATGCTCTCGACGATGACGTCATCGAGGCCTGCGAACAGCACGAAGCGGTCGCCGACCATGTTGCGCGTGTCAATGAAGCGCCGTGTGTCGCCGGAAGAATCCTTGAAGCAGACCACGGTCTCGACGTCGGCGAGCGTCGCCAGGATATCAGGCGTGACGTCGTTCTTGTAGATCGGCGGATTGTTGTAGAGCATCACCGGCAGATCCGTCGCGCTGGCGACGGCGCGGAAATGCGCGGCGGTCTCGTGCGGTTTCGAGGAATAGACCAGCGCCGGCATCACCATCACGCCGTCGATGCCGACGCGCGCGGCTTCCTTCGCGGTTTCGACCGCGAAGGCCGTGGTGAATTCGGCGATGCCGCACAGTACCGGCACGCGGCCCGCCGCGACCGACTTCGCCGTCTCCATGATCGCGACCTTCTCCTTGCGCTCCAGTGACGTGTTCTCGCCGACCGAGCCGCAGACGATCAGGCCGGAGACGCCGTCGCGGATCAGCCCGTCCATGACCTTCGCGGTCGCCTCGATGTCGAGCGAGAGATCGTCGTGGAATTGCGTGGTGACGGCCGGGAAGACGCCTTCCCAGGAAACGCGGCGGCTCATGAGTTCACTCCAAGTGACTTGTGACAAGTGTATGGCCGGCGGGGGGCTGGGTCCGCCGGGCGTTGTGAAGAAGATGGCGGGCTAGATCAGAGCGTCGCGCCGACCTTGCGCAGTTCTGCGAGAACAGGTGCCTTCGGCAGCCAGATCTTGTCGAACTCGGCAATGACAGCCTCGGTGTCGCCGGCCGGCACCTGGCGGATCGGGATCGGCGCGTTGCGGAAGTTCTCGATCAGCGTCGGCTCGTTGGAGGCCAGCTCGTCGATCTGTGCGTCCAGCGTCGTCTTGATCGTCTTGGTGATCAGCTCGCGGTCGGTGGCAGGCAGCGTCTGCCAAACCCGGCCCGAGACGACCGCGGCCATCGGCATGAAGACCGCGTTCATCTGGAGGATCACCTTGGAGACCTTGTCGAAGCGCTGGTTCCAGGAGAATTCGAGATCGGCCTCGAGGCCGTCGACCTGGCCGTTGGCCATCGCGTCGAACACCTGCGGCGTCGGGATCGGCGTCGGCGCGGCGCCCAGCGAGGAATAGAAATCGCGATAGACCGGCGTCGGATTGATGCGCAGCTTCATGCCCTTGATGTCGGCGAGCGAATTCAGGTCCTTGGACGAGAACACCGCACGCATGCCGGTGATGCCCCAGCCGAGCCCGATCGTGCCGGTCTCCTGCGGCAGCACCTCGAACAGCTTCACCGCCGCCGGATGCCGCACGAATTTCGCAACCGCCGGCGTCGAACGGACGATGTAGGGCGCGTTGATCGCGGCGATGTGCGGCACGCGTGAGCCGAGCTCGGCGGCCTGGATGAAGCCCATGTCCAGTGCGCCGGATTGCAATTGCTGCATCATCGCGGGCTCATTGCCGAGCTGGCCGGAGTGGAACACGGTCAGGGTCAGGCGGCCGTTGGTCGCGGCCTTGAGCTCGTCACCGAACTTGATGGCGGCCTTGTTCCAGGAATGGCCGTTCGGCGTGATCAGGCCGAGGCGGAATTCCTTGGCCTGGGCGAGCGCCAGCGATGGCGCGAACACCGATGCGGCGGCACTGGCGGCGAGAAAGCGGCGGCGAGTAAGCGGCATGGTCGGGCTTCCTTTTGAACGGGGCTATTTGACGAGGATCAGCGAGAGCGAGGGATAGAGCGAGAGCAGCACCAGCAAAACGCAGGAGATCACGAAGAACGGCAGCGTCACCATGAACATCTTGCCGGGCTTGGCGCCGGTGACGGCGGCCGCGACGAAGAAGCAGAGCCCGACCGGCGGCGACAGCAGGCCAAGCACGAGATTGATCACCACGACGACGCCGAAATGCCGAGGATCGATGTGGTACACCTCGGTTGCGACCGGCAGCAGGATCGGCACGGTCATGATCAGGCCGGGAATGCCGTCGATCACCGTGCCGATCACCAGCAGGATGACGTTGCAGATCAGCATGAAGCTGACCGGGTCCTTGGCGACCGTCTGGATCCAGGCCGCGGTTTCCTGCGGCACCTTGCCGAAAATCAGCACCCAGGAGAACACCGCCGCGGCCGCCACCAGGAACAGCACGATGGCCGAATAGATGGCGCTGCGCAGCATCATCTGCGGCAACTGGGAGAACTCGAACTCCCTGGTCCAGTATTTTCCGACGAGGGCAGCGGCTACCGCGCCGACGGCAGCGGATTCGGTCGCATTGGCGAGGCCGCCGAGGATGGTGCCGACGATGACGATCGGGATCAGCAGCGTCGGCGAGGTCCGCAGGATCGTCATGACGCGCTGGCGCGGCGTCTGATAGTCCGCGCGCGGATAGTTGTAGACATACCCCATCAGTGCGATGACGAGGCAGAACATCACCGTGAGGATGACGCCCGGCACGATGCCGGCGATCAGCATGTCGCTGACCGAGACCTGCGCGAGCACGCTGTAGACCACGAACATCACCGATGGCGGGATGATGGGGCCGAGCATACCGCCATAGGCGGTCAGTCCCGCCGCAAAGGTCTTGTCGTAGCCCTTCTTCTCCATCTCCGGCACCATGATCTGCGCCATGATTGCGACCTGCGCGGTGGCCGATCCCAGGATCGAGGAGATGAACATGTTGGCGAGGATGTTGACATAGGCGAGCCCGCCCTTGAGCGAGCCGACAAACGCCATCGCCATGTCGACGATGCGGCGTGTGATGCCGCCGCCGTTCATGATCTCGCCGATCAGGATGAAGAGCGGGATGGCGATCAGGCCATAGCTGTCGACGCCGCCGAACAGTTGGAGCGGATAGGACTGGAACAGCACCGGGTTGCCGGACGCCGCGATGTAGACGAGGCCGGCGAGGCACAGGCAGAGGCCGATCGGTACGCCGACCAGCATGAAAACCATGAAGGCTGCCGACGTGATCATCAGTTGACCCCGTCGAGCTCGGAGAGCGCAAAGCCCTTCGGCGGGGTGCGCGGGACCAGCTCGAGATCTTCCAGCAAATTGGCGAGCCCATGAGTGGTCATCGACACCGCGAAAATCGGCAGCGTCAGGTACAGCACCCAGGTCGGCCAGTTCAGCGTCTGGGTGTGCTCGGTGTAGAGGAAGTTGAAGGTTTCGGCGGCGAGCTTGCGTCCGTCGAAGCCGGCGCGTGCGAGGCCGATCGGGTCCATCCAGAGCACGCAGGTGACGGTCAGGGCGATGCCGAACGCGACGACGAGGCCGGTCGAGATCACCTTGGCGATCTTCTGGTGCTGTGCCGAAAGACGCTCGGTCAGCATGGTCACCGCGAAATCGAGCCGCAGCCGCGTCATCGCGGAGGCGCCGACGAAGGTCAGCCAGACCACGCAATAGACCGCGGATTCATCGATCCAGTAGATCGGAAAGCGCGCGTAGCGGGTGACGACGTTCACCAGGATCAGGCCGGTGAGCAGATACATCAGGCCCATCAGCGCGAGGCGCTCACAGGCGAGCAGGCCGCTGGAGGCGCGGACGACCATGCGTCGAACGTTGAATGCGCGCGTGGCCGGCATCGTCTGCTCGATCATGAAAGATCCCAACCCCCGAAGATTTGTCGTGCGATTGCCAAATGTATAATTTATACATTTTTGGTGTCAAACGAAGATTGCGGTCATTTCGGCGGCAGGGCGCGCTTTTGCTGGGCACTCGCTTTTGCCGGGGCCTTCGACATGCAAGAGAGGGACCGCTTCGGCCGACGAGTCGGGAAGGACAACAGAAGGTCAGATGAAACAGCCTCTGAAGCATCGTACCCTGTCGGCTGCGATCGTCGACCAGCTCCGGCAGGCCATCCTCGACGGCACCTATCCGGCTGGATCGCAGCTCCGTCAGGATGCACTTGGCGAGGCCTATGGCGTCAGCCGCATCCCGGTACGCGAGGCGCTGTTCCAGCTCGAAGCGGAAGGGCTGGTGCGGATCGTGCCGCAGAAGGGCGCCATCGTTTCCGAGCTGTCACTGGACGAGATCAACGACGTGTTCGACCTGCGCCGGATTCTCGAGCCGCGGCTCCTCGCGCAGTCGGCGCCGCGTTTCGGCGCTGATGATTTCGACGGGCTCGACGACATCCACAAGAGCTTCGAGAAGGCGATCAAGGCGCGGAACGTCAGCGAATGGGGGCAGCTCAATGCCGACTTCCACATGGCGCTGTACGTCCACGCGCCGCAGCCGCGCACGCGGGCGATCGTGCTGTCGTTGCTGCAAACCAGCGACCGCTACACGCGCCTTCAGCTTTCCAACACCAAGGCGATGGGGACTGCGGAGAGGGAGCATGCCCATCTGATCGCGCTCTGCCGCGCGCAGAAGGTCGAGGAGGCCTGCCGGTTTCTGGAACGGCACATCGAGGCCGTGCGGAAGGATCTACTGCAGGTCGTGGCCAGCACCACGACCGCGGCGAAGGGGCGGAAGGGCAAATCGTAGGGTGGGCAAAGGCGCACTTGCGCCGTGCCCACCATGCCGTTCAACGACTGCGAGAGGTGGTGGGCACGCTACGCTTTGCCCACCCTACGGCGGTTGCGAGTGCCGCTACCTGCTCCCGTCCGGTCCCATCACCAGATCCGGCAGGCCGGTCGAAATCCCCGGGAAGAAGCACAGCAGCAGCACCGCGACCATCATCAGCAGCACGAAGGGCAGGGTGCCCCAGATCACCTCGCGCAGGGGAATATCCGGCGCGACGTTGCGGATGACGAAGATGTTGAGGCCGACCGGCGGGTGGATCAGGCCCATCTCCATCACGATGGTCATGACCACGCCGAACCAGATGATGTCGAAATTGGCGGCGCGCAGCGGCGGCAGGATGATCGGCGCGGTCATCAGAATGATCGAGACCGGCGGCAGAAAGAAGCCGAGCACGACGACCATGACGAGGATCGCGAACAGCAGCTCCCAGCGCGGCAGGTGCATCGCGACGATGGACTCGGCGACCGATTGCGAGATGTGCAGATAGCTCATCACGTAGGAATAGAGCAGCGACATGCCGATGATCATCATCAGCATGGTCGATTCCCGGATCGTCGATTTCATGATGGGGGCAAGGTCGCTCGGTCGCCACACGCTGTAGATCGCCGCGATCAGTGCCAGCGCGAGCAGGCCGCCGAGGCCGGCGGTCTCCGACGGCGTGGCATAGCCGCCATAGAGCGCGATCATGACGCCGGTGAGCAGCAGCACGAACGGGATCACGCGCGGCAGCACGCTGAAACGCTCAGCCAGCGTGTACTCGTCGCGGGCGAGGATCGCGGCCTCCGGTCCGCCGTTCTTGTACACCGCTTCGGCGGCGGCATATTCCTGGCGGAAGCGGATCACCGCATAGGCCCCGAACAGCGAGACCAGCAGCAGGCCGGGGCCGATGCCGGCGAGGAACAGCCGGCCCAGCGATTTTTCGGCGGCCACTGCGAACAGGATCATGGTGATCGAGGGCGGCAGCAGGATGCCGAGCGTGCCGCCGGCGGCGATGATGCCGGCGGCAAAACCGCCGGAATAGCCGCGCTTGCGCATCTCGGGGATGCCGGCCGAGCCGATCGCCGAGCAGGTCGCGGGCGAGGAGCCGGCCATCGCCGCAAACAGCGCGCAGGCGAACACGTTGGCGACGCCGAGCCCGCCGGGGACGCGATGCAGCCAGGCATGCAGAGCCAAATAGAGATCCTGGCCGGCGCGCGACTTGCCGATCGCGGCGCCCTTCAGGATGAAGAGCGGGATCGACAACAGCGTGATCGAGGCCATTTCCTCGTAGACGTTCTGTGTCACGGTATCGAGAGAGGCTGATGGCATGTAGATGCCCATGAACACGACCGCGACCGCTCCGAGCGCGAACGCGATGGGCATGCCCGAAAACATCACGAGCAGTGTCGCGACGGCGTAAGCGAGGCCGATACCGAAAACGCTCATGAACGCCTGGCTCCTGCGAAAGGCAGCGCAAGCTGCACGAGGATCTGGACGCAGAGCAGGCTCATGCCGAGCGCCATCAGTGAATAGGGAATGGCGAGCGGCGGCGACCACATCGAGTTCGAGACCTGGCCGTCGACATAGGCCTCATGGGCCAGCGTCCAGGACTTCCAGGTGAAGAAGGCACAGAACAGGAATGTGGCGGCATCGACCAGCCACAGCCTGATCCGGTTCGCCAGCGGCGACAGCAGGCCGACGAACGCCTCAATGCCGATGTGACCGCGGTTCTGCTGCACATAGGCCGCCGTCATGAAGGTGGCGCCGACCAGCAGGAACACGGCGGCCTCGTCCTGCCAGTAATTGGCGGCCTGAAACAGGGCGCGGCTGAGCACGCTGTAGCTCAGGATGGCGCAGGCCGCGATCAGCGCGATCGCGGCGAACACGACGATGATGCTGTTGAGGATGGCGAGAGCGCGATCGATGGCCGCCGCAAGGCCTGTGCTTGCGGCAGCGGTCACGTGGCCGTCGCGATCCGGAAGCGGACCGTGACTCATGCCGCGACGTCGGTGGCGAGTTTGAGCAGGTTCGCCGAGGTCGTGGTCTTGGCGCTGTAATCTTTCCAGGCGGTGTCGCGGGCGATGTCGCGCCACTTGCCGACGGTCGCGGCATCGAGCGCCGAGACTTTTGCGCCGGCCTTCTCGTAGACCTTGGCGACCTCGACGTCGTCGTCCTGCGCGCCCTTGCGGCCGAAGGCCTCGAGTTCGGTGCCGACCGTGAGCAGGACCTCCTGCTGATTCTTCGGCAGCTTGTCGAAGATCGCCTTCGACATCATCAGCGGCTCGAGCATGAACCAGTACGATGCGCCCGCACCCGAGGTCAGCGACTTCGCGACCTCTTCGAGGCGGAACGAGATCAGGCTGGTGGAGGAGGTGATGCCGGCATCGCAGGCGCCGGTCTGCATCGCCGCGTAGATTTCGTTCGACGGCACCGACAGCACCGAGGCGCCTGCGGTCTGCAGCACCATGTCCATCTCGCGCGAGCCGCCGCGCACCTTCATGCCCTTGGCGTCTTCGGGGGCGACGATCGGCTTTGAGCGGCTGGCGACGCCGCCGGCCTGCCACACCCAGGTGAGCAGGATGATGCCCTTGTCGGCGAGGAAGTCGGTCAGCGCCTTGCCGATCGGCTCCTTCTTCCAGCGCAGGCCCTGGTCGTAAGTGGTGACGAGCCCGGGCATCAGGCCGATATTGGTCTCGGGCAATTCGCCGCCGGCGTAGGGCATCGGATACAGGCTGATGTCGAGCGCGCCCTTGCGCATCGCGGAGAACTGCGCGTTGGTCTTGATCAGCGAAGAGTTCGGATAGATCTCGGCAGCAATGTCGCCATTGCTGCGCTTACTGACTTCAGCGGCGAACATGCGGCAGAGGCGATCGCGGAAATCGCCCTTGTCGATGGTGCCGCCCGGGAATTGATGCGAGATCTTCAGCGTGGTCGCGGCATGCGCGGTCCCGGTGCCGAAGCGCAAGATGGCAGGTGCTGCGACCGCGGTTGCGATCAGGTGACGGCGCGTGAGCATGGTGTAATTCCCTTGGACGGTTCTTTGGACTGTTTTTGTTTGGTGTTGGGAGACCGGCGTCAGGCTCATTCTAGCCGGTCTTTGACCCGATATTCTCTCATCTGATAGTTCGAGACCGAATGCCGCGGCAAGTGCCGATCGTGCTGCGCTGCACACTCGCGATCCGCCCTGAAAGCCTGAGTCGACCTCGAATGAGGGATGGCAGGAGGCTCGCTAAAATTTATCGGCGACCGCGTAACAACGCTGCGTCGCAATCCGTCCAGATCAGATAGCGGCGTCCGTCGCTGACAAACATCATCTCGAAGGGAAGACCAATCATGACCATTCGTACCCGCATCGCGCTCGGCGTCTCCGCTGCCGCTCTCTCGCTTGGCCTTGCGCTGTCGCCGGCCGCCTTCGCCCAGGACAAGATGGGCAAGGACGACGGCATGATGAAGAAGGACACGATGTCCAAGGACGGCATGAAGAAGGACACCATGTCCAAGGACGACGGCATGAAAAAGGACACGATGTCGAAGGACGGGATGAAGAAAGACGACGGGATGATGAAGAAGCACTGATCGTCCGGCGGTCGTCGGAACGTTGCGAAGGCGCACGCGCACGTCAAAACTCCGGGGCGGTCATTTCGACCGCTCCGGACTGATGTTCCAGTTCAAATACAATTGAACGTAACTTGCGAACTTACTTGCGCTTCGCCTTGCGCGCGGCGTAGCGGGCGTCTCGCCTGGCCTTTTGCTCGGCCTCGGCTTCGGCCGCCTTTGCGAGGGCTTCTTCGGCTTCGCGGGCGATCCGCGCGGCCTCGAGCGCGGCAGCCTCTTCTGCGAGGCGCTTCTGCTCGGCCTTTTCCGCCTCGCGCGCGGCTTTTGCCTCGGCGCGCTTGGCAGCGAGGGCCTCGCGCTCGGCACGCTTCGCCACAACCGCGGGATCATCCGGTCCCGGCTGCGACTTGAATTTGTTCAAAAGGTTTTTGCGTGCTTCCTGTGCCGCCTTTTGTCGGTCGGAGAAGCCTGGTTCCCTAAATCCACTCATCGACGAGCCTTGTCTTCCTCGCTTCCGATCCTACATCACTGCGGTTGGTACGTCGGCTGGGCATAGCAGGCGCCACGCGACGCAGAAGCGTTTACATCGCCGCGCGTCGCGACGCCACCCATAATCGCAGCCGATCAGGTAGACGAAAAATCGCCAGCCCCGACGATCTCTCGTAACCCGAAAAAACTGCCGAATTGTGATGTCCCTCATAGGGGAGCACATGGAGCGGCGCCTAGCGTCCGCCCCGATACGAGACGGAGCCCGGGCATGACGATCTTCCATCTGAGCCTGAAAGCGCTCGCAATCGTCGTCGCGGTGGCCGCCGTGACCGCTGCCGCGCTCCTGCTTGCCCGTCCCCAGCCGATCGACAGCGCCGTTCTCGGCGCCGATTGGGAGTGCACCCAGACCGCGTTCGTCCTCACGACCTGCGCGCCGCGAGCGACCCCGGCGGTCGAAACCTCGCGCAAGGATCTGGTTCGGCCGACCCGAGGCTGAACGGCATGTGACGCCAGGTCGCAGCGGTGATAAAGCCGGCTCGCCCCTGTGATCGGTTAGCCATGCCCAAGTCCGAGTTCAAGTCCGAGCCCAAGCCAGAGCCGGGCGAGAAGCCCAAATCCCCGCCGAAACCTCAATCCGGTGACAACCGCCGCGGCGCGATCGCGGGGTTGATCATCGCGATTCTGATCCTCGGTGTCGGCTGGTGGCTGGCCCGGGATCTCACCGCCGCCAGTAAGATGCAGGACTGCCTGATGTCCGGGCGGAGCAACTGCAACGTGATCGAGCCGGCCCGCTAGAAGCGGTCCAGCAGGATCCTTTGCGGCCCGTCGGAGCCAAAAAATGCCGTGATCTTAAACATTTGTAACGGGACACGGCCTGCCAAAGCAGATCTGTTATGTCCACCGGCATCAGCCCAGCGCGAGGCGAATCGTCTATTCGCCGCGAGGGGACCACGGCAATCGAGAGAGTAGGGGGCAAGCACGCATGAGTGCGTCCAGCCGCATGAAGATCATTATTCCCTTGGTTTCGGCCTTGTCATTGCTCGCGCTCCAGGCGCAGGCGCAGGACGCGGGGCCATCAAGGCGCGACGGCCAACCGCCGGCAGGGCCGGGCGCGGGCGCGCCGCCCCAGAACAATCAGAACATGCGCAAGGGCCCGCCGCCGCAGCAGGCGGCCCGGCCTGCGCCACAGCCCGGCGGCCAGCCTCATGCCGGCGGCCCCGGTCATGCAGGTCCAGCTCCTGGTGCTCGCCCACGTCCTCAGCCGGGTCCTGGCCCCCACAATGCCGGCAGTCCCCCGCCCGGACGTCATTACGCCAGGGGTCCCGCACCGACGCGCGACTGGGGCGGTCACGCCTATCGCGGCAATCGCGCCTGGGATGGCGGGCGCTGGCGCCACGAGGTCCACAACGGCCGCTCGGGCTGGTGGTGGGATGTCGGCGGCGTCCGGTATTATTATCCGCAGCGCATGGCCGGCCCGCCCACCTACATCTCCGAGGACTATTACGATGATGTGCCGGTGGCCTATGCCCCGCCGGTCGCCTACGAGCCGCCACCTCCGCCGCCCCCGGCCGATCCCGGCGCGAGCGCGCTTGGCGGCGCCATCGTCGGCGGCTTGCTCGGCGGCCTGATCTCGGGGAATGCCTCGGGTGCGGCCGCGGGTGCCGTGATCGGCGGCGCCACCGGCGCAATCGCCGGCGCGACGGCCGCCTCGCGCCCCGGCTATTATCTGGCCGAGGGCAATTGCTACTACCGCTATCCGAGCGGCCAGTATGTGCAGGCCGATCCGCGCGCGTGTTACTGAGGCTTCAGGCAGTCTGTGAATCGAAGAGGCGGGCGCAGGTCCGCCTCTTTTGTTTTGACGGCGGCCGATCGCCTGATCGGATCGTGCGTCACACCAGCCAGTTGAAGAACGCGATCGCGGCCCAGACCAGACCTGCGATCCAGGCCAGCATCAAGATACCGATGGTGGCAAGAAACGCGGCTCCGAACAGGTCGGGCCTTACGCGTTGTGTCGGGACGTGAGCCTCGGCTGCTACTTCTTGTCTCATGACGGCCACCCTTGCCCTCGCGCCGGTGCGAGCGGTTGAGGTGCTGTTTAGCCGAGGCGCCGGGCGCAGGCTGTGACGCACTTCACAGATGGCTCCAATGAGCCCTTGGTCACTCCGCATTCATACGGACGAAATTGCCATCTGCATGTCCAGATCGGCCGGCTAAAGTTCACCTCATGTGTACCAGGTACGACCCCCAGCACGAGGCCGAGGCGGCGATGAAGCGCGCCGCGGCGTCCGCCGACGGCGACGACAGGCAGAGACTGATCCAGCTGGCCCTGGCCTGGCATCAGCTCGCCCGTGATCGGCGTGAAGAGGAAGCGGACTGAAGGCATCCTCAGCGCAGTCTCGCGTCAATGGTCGCCGAGTCGGGAAGCTGGTTGCCAGCATGAGAGAGCCCCGTGCTCGGGGGACAAGCACAGGGCTCTTCAAAGCCGGCTGGGGCTGGCGGGCCGGCCATTCCATTTGGTTGCAACCAACGTGCTGGCCGTGATCTGGTTCCGCGGCCCTGCGCATTTGTCGTGCCGCAGTGCGTCGCGGCTGGTGTCACACGGTTGGGAACATCCGTTCCGCGCCGACGTTGGCCGGCTATGACCAACCCCGAGTTACGCGCACAGTCCTTCGCGATCGCCTGGAGATATCTCGATCAGTCCGGCCTGCTCACCGGCGAGCACGAGGACTCAGCCCGCTTCATCCTGAACCGGATCGACCGGATGATGCTGCGGGGAGAACGGCGCCGGCTGCTGCTGTCGAATGCCGCGATCGATGCGTACCGGTTGCGGCCCATGCTGGTGAGCGAGTCCGCGTGATCAATTCGATCTGCTGAAAGGTGTCGTTAACAACCGTTCGGATGCCGATTTGGCAGTCTCGATTCGTGCTTTGGGAACGAAGCGGAGTCGGACCGTGAACAAATAAAAAAGCCCCCGAAGGGGCTCGGTGGATCAGGCAGCCTCCGTCTTCGGGACCGCGTCGGCATTCACCGAGAGCTTGACGATATCGCCTTCGACGGCGCCGACATATTTCGTGTCGATGTAGTGGTGATGATCCCGGTGGCCTTCCGGGCTGTCCTTCCGCGTCAGCTTGATGCGGCTGCCCTCGAGGCGATCGACGGTGCCGACAGGCGCGCCGTCCTTGCCGATGATCTTCATGTGCTCCTTGATCTCAGACATGCTGTCCTCCTTGGCTGGTATCAACTGCGCAGATGCGTCTTCGTTGCAAGGCGGGCGCGAGCCGATATTTGGACCTCAGGCACGCGCCGGACGTTGACGAGCGACGAAAGCTTGCCAAAGGCCGTATCAAAGAGCCGCATGGAGACCATCAAGGCCTATCTGGAGCGGAAGCACAGGGAAATCGGGCTGATGAATGATTGCCTGAGAAGCCCGCGGCAGCTGCCTTGTCCGCGATCGGTGGACGAGGTCATCAAGGCAAAATTCCAGCTGGCCGCCGCACTGCGCGCGGAACATGAGCTGCAGGACTGGAACGCGACAGAGACGGCTTGGGCGGCAACGGCTCGTCCTGCGAGCGGCCCGTTCGTGTTCAGCTACGACTACCAGCGCGCCGATCTCAGCGTCAGCGGCCCCCCGTTTTACGAACCCGGGCGCGGCCGCACCAGCGACACGATCTACACCGCCTCCGGCATGGCCGCGATCTCGGCGCTGCTGCTGGCGTCAGCACCGATCCTCGCCAAAGGCGACATTCTGGTGCTGCCGGGCTCCTACGGCGAGACGCTGGAACTGATCGAGCGCTTTGTCCCGAACTTGCGCCTTGTCGCTCTTGGACTGCCGCTGTCCGATGCGTTTGGCCCCGCCGGAGTGCCGCGAATTCTCCTGCTGGATTCATGCGTCTCGGCCGCCGCGTTCGAGGCGGTCCTGCGCTGCGACGGTTCGGCGCTCGATCTGCTGGTCTTCGACACGACATGCCTTGCCGGCCGGTCGGGTCGCATCCGGCGCGTGCTGGGCTGGGCGCGGCGCTGCGGAATTCCAGTGGTGATGGTGCGAAGCCATAACAAGCTGGATTCGCTCGGCGCGGAATACGGGCGGCTCGGCTCTGCGGTATTCGTCAGTTGGAGCAAGGAGGGCGCTGAGGCCCGTTCGATGGTCGAACGACTGGCCGCGGAAACCCGCAACGCGGTCCGGCTTCTCGGCGGCGCGGCGCTCCCGGCGCACTTTCCGCCCTATATGGGCGGCGAACCCTATTGGGTTCTCACCAAGGCGCGCGTCGCAGCCATTCTGCGCAATGGCCGCCATGCGGCCCGGCTGTTTGCGCGCGAACTCGCCTCGCTGTCGGCCGAACTCCACTTCAGCCACGGCCTCTACGTCACGCTCCGCGGCCCGCGGCCCTTCGACGAGGCGGGCGCGCGGCAGGCCGCCGAGGCCATGAGCGGCGATCTGGGCCGGGAGGGATATCCGATCCGCCACGCCGGCAGCTTCGGTTTCGACTTTGCGGCCACGGAATGGTTTCACGACGCGACCACCGACCAGTACAGCGTCCGCGTGGCGGTGCCCGATCTGCCGACTGAGCTCTGGAACGATCTCGCGGCGGCGATTGCGGGGTGGTGGAGGTCGAATCAGTTGAAGCTTGGAGGCGGCTAAAAAAGTGTAGGCTTCGGCTAAGATCCATTTATTGCCGCGCCTGACTCAATCGACGGCCAGGCAATGCTCCAAGGCCGGCTTCTGGTTGTCGCGACGCGCCCACGCCTGAACGGCAAAGGCGAGATGATGCTGCCCCATCGCGGCGCCCACAATGGACGCCTGAGCCGTCTCGATGCGCTTGGCGACCACGCTGGTGTTCACGAGGCCGGCGTCGATTGCCAAATACGATATTGCGATCACGGCCACCGCAGAAGCGATAGCCATTCTCGTCCACTCGGTCGGCAGCATCGACAGTCCTTTTTAGGCGCACTTCGTCCGCCGCTTAGATAGGCCTCATTTGTCGGGATCACAGACCGGCGCGAGGGTACCCACGCGTTCGTGAAGAACGGACGGGTTGGCGAGTGCACATGATGTATGCGCCGAGAACTCGTAGGATGGGTAGAGCTCTTGCGAACCCATCGCCTATGTTGGCGCTGGTAGAATGACCGATGTCGTCGCCAAGCGCTTGTCGGCTAGACGGAGCCATATTCGCTCCAGCGACGGGAATGGGACATTTGATGGTTTCGCAAGAGCTCTACCCATCCTACGCGCTGGCGCGTTGCAGTCACTTAGCGCAGTGGGCGTCATTCGGCGATAACGCCACCATCGCCGGGGTAAGTTTTGTATTAACTTTCTCGAACGTCTCGGTCAGTCGTTTGGCCTTCAGCGCTTCCTCTGCGATCACCAGAGCCGCGGTCTTGTAGCAAGCGGATGTGCCGCAATAAACGGCCGCAGACCCTGCGCCATCCGCTCGACGAAGCGATCTTCGCGACAGCGACCGTCAAGTTCCTGGTCGCCTTCGCGATCGTCATTGCGCTGTTGTCGCTGTTCGCCGCAATCGCCAATGCCGGCCGGCGCCGGCCGACCTCCGCCATGGGCTGGCTCGCCGGCGCCGCGATCGTGGCGGCAGTCGTCGCCGCCGTGCTGGTCGGCAGCGTGACCGCGACCTACGCCTGAATTCGTCCGCGCTTAGCCTCCCGGACGAAATAAACCGCGTGGGCCATGTCCCCGGCCGGCGGTTGGCCCGGCGCGCTGACCCGGCGCACCGGGCTTTTTCGTTTTGATTGTGCTGTGAAAACCTGCAATGACGAATTGTCGCGCGCGCTGGTTGCGCCTATGGTTTCGTGCGCGTTTGTGGGGTGCTGGTGACCAGATTCGGACCGTTTATCGAGCTTGGACTTTTGGCCGGGCTTCTCGCTGCTCTTGCGTCGCTGGCATGGGGCTATCCTAGCACGCTCTGGGCGGGTGACGATTATTCGCTGCAGTATCTGGCGGCGGCCTGCAATGCCGGCGCGCGGATCCGTGATCTTGCGATGCACCCGAGCATGACCATGGGCTATCACCCAGCCGTGCTGTTCTACGTCTTCAGCTGGCTCGCCGCCTTCGCCGCGCTGGGTGCCGGCGCGATCGGATCTGACCTCGCATATTTCGATCGGCTGATCGACAATGCGCCGCTGCTGTTTATCTCGCTCAAGGCCTGCGCCATTCTGGTGACCGGGCTGCTGGTGTTTGCCTGCAGGCAATCGCTGGCGCGTCTCGCGCCTGCAGGTGTCGTGCTGCTCGCGATCGCGCTCTATTTCGCGGTGACGCCGCAGTCGGTGTTTCGTGCGGTCTATCCGCTGACCGAGACCTTTGCGCTCGCCGTCAATGCGCTGTTCGCGGTGGGGCTGGTGCGCTTTGCCAAGAATCCACTGGGGTGGGGGCCTTACGTCCTGAACGGCTTCGTCGTCGCCTTTGCCTATCTACTCAAGGTCAGCTTTCTCTATGTCTATGCCGCGTTGGTGGTGGCCTTCCTGTACGTGGGGCTGTTCGGCGGCAGAAGGTGGGGGCCTCTCCTCGGCCGTTTTGTGGCGTCGCATGCGAGGGGCTCATTGTGGTTGCGGCGGTTGGGTTCTTCGTCATCGGCTGGGAGTATTTCCTGGCGCTGCTGCGACTGCATTGGGCAATTCTGACCCATGGGGCGGGCTCTGAAGCGAACGGCAGCGTCGCTGCTGTCCTCGACTCCGTCGCGGCATATTGGCGTAGCGGTGCGAGCGCGATTCCGTTGGTGCTGATCGTCGCCCCGACGCTTCTGCTCGCGGTGACAGTTTCGACCTGGCTGAGGCGGATGCCCATTGTCACGGGCACCATCGCAGTCGGCGCATCCATGGCTTCGCTTGCGTCGTTGGCCGCAGTCCTGACACGGTTTGGCGAGACCTATGTGGTCGCGGTAGCCGCGACCGTCCCGCTATTGGTCGTCAGCGCCTGGCTGGCGGCTGGCACATGGCGGGCGAGGGCGATCGTCACCGGCGTTGCGCTTTGCGTGGCAGTTGTCTCGGCCTGGCGTTCCGTGCCGGCGATCGGGATGCTGTTCCTGGACAAGACCGAAGTGTCAGCGCGAGCGGCGGCCGATATGGCGGCAATCGAGCGGCGCGTGGCGCCCGATGCGAAGGGACTGTTCCTGTATCGGGTCTCGATGCCGGGGTATGGCAAGGGCTACGTCGCGCTGCATTGCGAGGTGCCCAAGATCACCGCGGCGCTGCTCGGAGCCGATCGCAGCCAGCAATCGAGCATGGCGCGCTCGGTTGCCGATCCCGATTACATCGTTGCGGACAAGGGCTACAATTATCCGGAGTCGGCCATCCGGTCGGGCAAGAACCTCGATCCGATCAATCTGGTCGCGACGACTTATCGCGACGGCGACGAGATCCTGCCGCTTGGGGATGCCTGGCTGATCATCCGGCGGCGCTGATCCATATCACGGGATCGTCCGCCTTCGGTCTCCGCGCCGCGCTCCCTTCACTCCGGCGGCAGTTTGGCGATCAGGTGCGGCCAGTTGCGTTCGATGATGCCGCGCAGCTCGAATCGACTTCCTATATGGTCTGGAAGTTCTCGAGCTGAATGCGAAGCTCTTCCAGCTGGTCCGGATCGAGCACCTGGCCACGGTAGACTTCGATTGGCATGGCGCTGTCGCTCCTACGGCAGATCTGCAAGCTTGCGTGCAAGGCGTTGGGTGGCCTCGACCACCTGTTCGTCATCGAGCACGGTAAGCAAGGCGCTCCACGCAACGCAACACGTGGATTCGAGTCATTCAAGCTGGAATCGTTCCGGGGAGGCAGCGCCCGCCGCGTTTCGCGATACGAAATCGCTCCGGGGTTTTCTCCGGGGTTTTGGTGCCTCAATCACCCGCAAATGCCAGCAATGTCCCGCAATTGTTCTCGTCGGGAGGCGGGCTTGTCTGCGCCCGTTTTCGCTAAATGCCTTCGATTGATATGGTTTTTTATGGCGATCCCAGCAGGACTCGAACCTGCAACCCGCGGAGTAGAAATCCGCTACTCTATCCAGTTGAGCTATGGGACCGTCTTGAAGCCGGCCTTGAGACCAGGCTTGCGCCGGCCTCGGCTACCGCCTGCCGGTCTTCTACCATGCCAATATGAAAAATCTGGTCTTTCGCCAAGCCTGAACCGAACCGTTTTCCCTCACGCCGCGACAAAGCGGAACGGTGGGGTGTCAGGGTGCCGGGTTGAGCGGCAGCGGACTGGACGATGGATCACATCGCCGGGAACGCTGGCCAGCTTCCGGGACATTGCCGCCGGTCGACTGGTCCGGAATTGCTGCGCCATCAGGACGGCGTGCGCGGCGGTGTCTGGGTTGGTCTCCTCCGGGCTTGCTTTGTCATGGCGAATGCGACGATTTGCACCTTTGGTTCCATCGCCTTGAGTCCGTCACCTTTCCACGCATTTCATGCTCACGCGGCGCTCGCCGCGATTTCCGGGAGTCCCTCATGATCGGTCTGGTTCGCGCCGTCACAATCTGCGCCACGCTGGCGTTTGGCTTGGGCACGGCGCATGCCGCGGACAAGGCGTTCAAACGCGACGACCTTGCCGATTCCGCGATCAAGCTCGAGGCGCAGATCAAGAGCGAGGCGGGGCCGGTCGCCAAGACCAGCGCGAGCTTGCGCACCGACGCGGACGCCGCCTTCCGCCGTAATGATTACCGCACCGGCCTGTCGGTACTCGGCCAGATCGCGGCGACCACGCCGGAGGATACCGGCAACTGGCTGCGGCTCGCCAAGGTGATCTTCCAGATCTCGCCGAAGAGTTCGAGCGAGCAGACATTCCTGTTTGAGCGCGCCTCGACCGCGGCCTACATCGCCTACCAGCGCGCCGGCAACGCGAACGAGGAGGCGGATGCGCTCGCCGTGCTCGGCAGGTCGCTGGCCGAGCGAAAGCTGTGGCGGCCGGCGCTGGATGCGCTGCGGCTGTCGCTCGACATGCGCGAGGTCGCGGACGTCCGCGGCCAATATGAAAAGATGCGTGACGAGCACGGTTTCCGGCTGCTCGACTATACCGTGGACTCGGATTCGGCGAGCCCGCGCGCCTGCTTCCAATTCTCGGAGGAGCTCGCCAAGCGCACTGACTTTGCGCCGTTCCTCGCCCTCGCAGGCCAGGACAAGCCGGCACTGTCGGCCGAAGGCAAGCAGCTCTGCGTCGACGGGCTCAAGCACGGCGAGCGCTACAACATCAATCTGCGCGCCGGCCTGCCGTCCACTGTCAAGGAAGGCCTGCCGAAATCGGCCGAGTTCAACGTCTATGTGCGTGATCGCAAGCCGTTGGTGCGCTTCACCAGCCGCGCCTATGTGCTGCCCAAGACCGGCCAGCGCGGCATTCCCGTGGTCAGTGTCAACACGCCCGCGGTCAGCGTCAACGTGTTCCGGATCGGCGATCGCAACCTGATCAACACGGTCGTGGACAGCGACTTCCAGAAGACGCTGTCGAAATACCAGCTCAGCGATCTCGGTGGCGAGCGCGGCGTGAAAGTCTGGACCGGCGAGCTCGCCACCGCGATGACGCTGAACCAGGACGTCACCACCGCATTTCCGGTCGACCAGGCGCTCGGCGAGCTGCAGCCCGGCGTCTACGTGATGACGGCCGCCGCCAAGGGCCCGGGCTCGGACGATGACTACCAGCTCGCGACGCAATGGTTCATCGTGTCGGACCTCGGCGTCACCGCCTATTCCGGCAATGACGGCATTCATGTCTTCGTCAACTCGCTGGCCTCGACCGATCCGGTGGGCAAGGCTGAGGTGCGGCTGGTCGCGCGCAACAACGAGATACTGGCGACGCGCAAGACCGACGATTCCGGCCACGTGCTGTTCGAGGCGGGCCTCGCGCGCGGCGAGGGCGGCCTGTCGCCCGCGATGCTGACGGTGACCGGCGAGAAGGCCGACTATGCCTTCCTGAGCCTCAAGACATCCGCGTTCGACCTGTCCGACCGCGGCGTTGCGGGTCGTGCCGTGCCGGTTGGCGCCGATGCCTTCGTCTATGCCGAGCGCGGCGTCTACCGCTCCAGCGAGACGGTCTATCTCACTGTGCTGCTCCGCGACGGGCAGGGCAATGCCGTCTCGGGCGGGCCGCTGACGCTGGTGATCGAGCGTCCCGACGGCGTCGAATTCCGCCGCGCCGTGCTGCCTGACCAGGGCGCCGGCGGCCGCTCGCTCGCCGTGCCGCTCAACTCGGCCGTCCCGACCGGGACCTGGCGGGTGCGCGCCTTCACCGATCCGAAAGGCACGTCGGTCGGCGAGACCACGTTCATGGTCGAGGACTACGTTCCTGATCGGATCGAATTCGAGTTGTCCGCCAAGGTCAAGCTGATCAAAGCTAACGCTCCAGTGGAGCTTAAGGCGGACGGCCATTTCCTCTATGGCGCGCCGGCCTCGGGCCTCCAGCTCGAGGGCGACATGCTGATCGCGCCCGCAAGCGAACGACCGGGCTTTGCCGGATATCAGTTCGGCGTTGCCGACGAGGAGACCACCTCGAACGAGCGCACGCCGCTGGAGAACCTGCCCGAGGCCGACGCCAACGGCGTTGCGACCTTTCCGGTCACGCTGGACAAGCCGCCGGCCTCGACCCGTCCGCAGGAAGCGCAGATCTTCGTCCGCATGGTCGAGACTGGCGGCCGTGCCGTCGAGCGCAAGATCGTGCTGCCGGTCGCGCCCGCGAGCGCCATGATCGGCATCAAGCCGCTGTTCGGCGACAAGAACGTCGCCGAGGGCGACAAGGCCGAGTTCGACGTCGTATTCGTCTCGCCCGAGGGCGAGAGGCTGCGCCGCGACGGCCTGCGCTACGAACTCTTGAAGATGGAGTCGCGCTACCAATGGTATCGCCAGAACAATTACTGGGACTACGAGCCGGTCAAGTCGACCTCGCGCGTCGCTGACGGCGACGTCACTGTTACCGCCGACAAGCCGTCGCGTATTTCGCTGAGCCCGCAGCCCGGCCGCTACCGGCTCGACGTGAAATCGAACGACGCCGACGGCCCGGTGACCTCGGTGCAGTTCGACGTCGGCTGGTATTCCGACGGCAGCGCCGACACGCCGGACTTGCTGGAGACCTCGATCGACAAGCCGCAATATGCTTCCGGCGACACCATGACCGTGTCGGTGAACGTCCGCACCGCGGGCAAGCTCACCGTCAACGTGCTCGGCGACCGTCTGCTGACGACGCAGGCCATCGACGTCAAGGAGGGCACCGCGCAGGTCAAGCTCCCAGTTGGCAAGGACTGGGGCACCGGCGCCTATGTGGTGGCGACGCTGCGCCGTCCGCTCGATGCGGCTGCGCAACGCATGCCGGGCCGGGCGATCGGCCTGAAATGGTTCGGCATCGACAAGCAGGCCCGCACGCTCCAGGTCAAGCTGACGCCACCTGCGCTGATCCGGCCGAACGCGACGCTGAAGATCCCGGTCAAGCTCGACGGACTCAATCCGGGCGAAGACGCCAAGGTCGTAATCGCGGCGGTCGATGTCGGCATCCTCAACCTCACCAACTACAAGCCGCCGGCGCCGGATGATTACTATCTCGGCCAGCGCCGCCTCAGTGCCGAGATCCGCGATCTGTATGGGCAGCTGATCAACGGCATGTCGGGCACGCGCGGCCAGATCAGGTCCGGCGGTGATGCCGGTGCGGCCGACCTCCAGGGCTCGCCGCCCGCGCAAAAGCCGCTGGCGCTTTATTCCGGCATCGTCACGGTCGCGGCCGACGGCACGGCGGAGGTGAGCTTCGACATCCCCGAGTTCGCCGGCACCGCGCGGGTGTTGGCGGTGGCGTGGACCGCGACCAAGCTCGGCCGCGCCAACATTGATGTCGTGATCCGCGATCCCGTGGTGCTGACCACGACCCTGCCGCGCTTCCTGCTCAACGGCGACCACGGCACGGTCAATCTCGAGATCGACAATGTCGAGGGCCAGGCCGGCGACTACATCATCAACGTCAAGACGGGCGGTCCGGTGAAGATGACCGGCAATCCCGCCACCACGGTCAAGCTCGCCGCCAAGCAGCGCAACTCGTTCTCGCTCGCGATCGATGCGACCGCGGCGGGGCAGGCGACGCTCGACGTCGACATCAAGGGGCCGAACGGCCTGGCGCTGGCGCGGCACTACGCGCTCGACGTCAAGGCGGCGACGCAGGTGCTGGCGCGGCGCTCGATCCGCACGCTGGCGAAGGGCGAGAGCCTGACGCTGACCTCGGACATGTTCGCCGATCTCGTGCCGGGCACCGGCAGCGTCTCGGTTTCGGCGAGCCTGTCGACCGCGCTCGATGCCGCGACGATCCTCAAGGCGCTCGACCGCTATCCCTATGGCTGCTCGGAGCAGATCACCAGCCGCGCGATGCCGCTGCTCTATGTCAACGAGCTCGCGGCCGGCGCGCATCTGGCCATGGATACAGAGGTCGACCAGCGCATCCGCGACGCGATCGAGCGGCTGCTGGCACGCCAGGGCTCCAATGGCTCGTTTGGTCTGTGGTCGGCCGGCGGCGATGACGCCTGGCTCGATGCTTACGTGACGGACTTCCTGACCCGCGCCCGCGAGAAGGGCTTTGTGGTGCCGGATGTGCTGTTCAAGAACGCGCTGGACCGCATCCGCAACTCCGTCCTCAACGGCAACGAGCCGGAGAAGGACGGCGGGCGCGATCTCGCCTACGGTCTGTACGTGCTCGCCCGCAATGGCGCAGCTCCCATTGGCGATCTGCGCTATCTCGCCGACACCAAGCTCGCCAACCTCGCAACGCCGATTGCGAAGTCGCAGCTCGCCGCGGCGCTCGCGCTGGTCGGCGACCGCAACCGCGCCGAGCGGGTCTATGGCGCAGCCCTCGACAGCCTCGCGCCGAAGCCGGTGCTGGAGTTCGGCCGCACCGATTACGGCTCGCAGCTCCGTGACGCCGCTGCGCTGGTGTCACTTGCCAGCGAAAGCAACGCGCCGAAGGCGACGCTGACGCAGGCGGTGACCCGGGTCGAGACCGCGCGCGGGCTCACGCCCTACACCTCCACGCAGGAGAATGCGTGGCTGGTGCTGGCGGCGCGCGCACTGGCCAAGGAGAACATGTCGATCGAGGTTGACGGCCAGAGCGTCAAGACCGCGCTCTATCGCAGCTACAAGGCGGACACGCTGAGCGGCAAGCCGCTGAAGATCACCAACACCGGCGACGCGCCGGTCCAGGCGGTGGTCTCGGTGTCGGGCTCGCCGGTGACGCCGGAGCCGGCAGCGTCCAACGGCTTCAAGATCGAGCGCAGCTACTTCACGCTCGACGGCAAGCCCGCCGACATCAGCAAGGTCAAGCAGAACCAGCGTTTTGCAGTGGTGCTGAAGATCACCGAAGCCAAGCCCGAATACGGCCACATCATGGTGTCCGACTATCTGCCGGCCGGACTCGAGATCGACAATCCGAAGCTGGTCTCGTCCGGCGACAGCGGCACGCTGGACTGGATCGAGGACGGCGAGGAGCCCGAGGACACCGAGTTCCGCGACGACCGCTTCACCGCGGCCATCGACCGCGCCTCGGATTCCAACGCGGTCTTCACCGTTGCCTATGTCGTGCGCGCGGTCTCGCCGGGCAAATACGTGCTACCGCAGGCCTATGTCGAGGACATGTACAATCCCTCGCGCTACGGGCGGACGGGCACGGGCACTGTCGAGGTGCGGGCGGCGAAGTGAGTGGCGGTGCGATGAGCGAGGTCAACAAGGTATCTCGTCATTCCGGGATGGTCCGAAGGACCAGACCCGGAATCTCGAGATTCCGGTTTCGACTCTTCGAGTCGCCCCGGAATGACGGAGGAGGAGGGCGCAGCATTATGCGTATACCCTCCGCGCTAGCGCTCACGTTCATCATCGGCTTCGTCGGCTGGGTCTACTCGCTTGGTCCTCTCCCGCTCGGCGAGGCGCGCCAGGTCTCCACCACCATTATCGACCGCAACGGAAAGCTGCTGCGCGCCTATGCGATGGCGGACGGTCGCTGGCGGCTGCCGGTCGACGCCAAGGCCAACGTCGATCCGACCTATCTGAAACTGCTGCTCGCCTATGAGGACCAGCGCTTCTACATGCATAATGGCCTCGATCCGCTCGCGCTCGGCCGCGCCGCGTTGCAACTCACGACGCGCGGCCACATCGTCTCCGGCGGCTCGACCATCAGCATGCAGCTTGCCCGCCTGATGGAGCCGCGACGGCAGCGCTCGCTCTATGCAAAGCTGCGGCAGATCGTGCGTGCGATCGAGATCGAGCGCAGCATGAGCAAGGCCGAGATCCTCGACCTCTATCTCGCGCTCGCGCCTTACGGCGGCAATCTCGAAGGCATCCGCTCAGCCTCGATCGCCTATCTCGGCAAGGAGCCGAAGCGGCTGTCGCTGGCCGAAGCCGCGCTTCTGGTCGCGCTGCCGCAATCGCCGGAGACGCGCCGGCTCGATCGCTATCCCGAGACCGCACGCAAGGCGCGCGACCGCGTGCTCGATCGCATGGTCGAGGAGCATGTCGTCAGTGCTGACGACGCGACGCAGGCCAAGGCGGTGCCGGTGCCAAAACTTCGCAAGCCGATGCCGATCCTGGCGCCGCACGCCTCCGACACCGCGCTCTCGACCGTCAAGGACACGCCGGTCATCAAGCTGACGCTGGATGCGAATCTGCAGAAGGTGCTGGAGCCGCTGGCGCGCGACCGCGCCGTTGCGCTCGGGCCGAACATCTCCATCGGCATCATCGTCGTCGATAATGAGAGCGGCGACGTGCTGGCGCGGGTCGGATCTGCCGATTATTTCGATGAGAGCCGGGCCGGGCAGGTCGACATGACCCGCGCCATCCGCTCGCCGGGCTCGACGCTGAAGCCGTTCATCTACGGCCTCGCCTTCGAGGACGGCTTCGTTCACCCCGACAGCCTGATCGACGACCGGCCGGTCCGCTTCGGCTCCTACGCGCCGGAAAATTTCGACATGACGTTCCAGGGAACGGTGCCGGTGAAGAAGGCGCTGCAATTGTCGCTGAACGTGCCGGCCATCGTGCTGCTCGACCGCGTCGGCGCGAGCCGGCTGGCCTCGCGGCTGCGGCAGGCCGGCGGCAATCTGGTGCTGCCCAAGGACGAGGCGCCGGGCCTCGCGATGGGCCTCGGCGGCGTCGGCGTAACGCTTCAGGATCTTGCCCAGCTCTATACGGGGGTCGCCCGGCTCGGCACCACCAGGCCGCTGCGCGAGGTCATTGCGGCCAGGGACGACCGCGAGCCGCTGCGGCTCCTGGATCAGGCCGCGGCCTGGCAGGTCGGCAACGTGCTGCTGGGCACGCCGCCGCCGGAGAACGCCGCCCACAACCGCATCGCCTTCAAGACCGGCACCTCCTACGGCTATCGCGACGCCTGGTCGGTCGGGTTCGATGGCCGCATGACCATCGGCGTCTGGGTCGGCCGTCCGGACGGCGCTCCGGTTCCGGGCCTGATCGGGCGGGTCGCTGCCGCGCCGATCCTGTTCGACGCCTTCGCCAGGTCCGGCAAGACGCTAGCGCCGCTGCCGAAGCCGCCGAAGGGAACCCTGGTGGCGAGCAACGCGAAGTTGCCGTTGCCGCTGAGGCGGTTCCGCCCGGTCGGAGAACTGGTGCGAATCGGCGGCGAACAGGCGCTGCACATTCAGTTTCCGCTGAACGGCTCGCGGATCGACGTCGATCGCTCCGGCGGCGAGGGAAGCGCAGCCATGCCGGTGAAAGTCGCGGGCGGCGTGCTGCCCATGACCGTCATGGTTAACGGAACGTCGCGCGGCGAGATCGATGGACGCCGCCAGCGGCTGATCGATCCGCCAGGTCCAGGCTTTGCGCGGCTGACCGTCATCGATGCGACTGGCGCCGCGGACACAGTTGTCATTCGAATTCAATGATCCCGCCTCAAGCGGTTGTGGCGATGGCGGTTTCGGCGTAAGCGGAACCAATGGCCGAGACCTATCCCACGCCTCGTTTTGGAGCGCCCCGCGAGCCGAAATCGCCCGTGAATCCGGGCAGTCGGCTCGTGTCCATGCTCGACCTCGCGACGGCTAGCCATGCCCGTGCGGTCGGCTTCCTCCTAGTGTGCGCGCTGCTGCTGTTCCTGCCGGGTTTCTTCACGATCCCGCCGATCGATCGCGACGAGGCGCGCTTTGCCCAGGCCACCAAGCAGATGGTCGAGAGCGGCGACTATGTCGACATCCGTTTCCAGGAAGACGTCCGTTACAAGAAGCCGGTCGGCATCTACTGGCTGCAATCGGCCGCGGTTGAAGCCGCATCTGCGCTCAAGCTGCCGAAGGCCGAATTGCGGATCTGGGTCTACCGGCTGCCGTCGCTGATTGGCGCCATCGGTGCCGTGCTCATGACCTACTGGGCCGCGCTCGGCTTCGTCACGCGCCGTGCCGCGGTGCTCGCCGCGCTCCTGATGTGCGCCTCCGTGCTGCTCGGCGTCGAGGCGCGGCTCGCGAAAACCGACGCGATGCTGCTGCTTTGCGTGACCGCCGCGATGGGCGCGATGGCGCGCGCCTATCTGTCGTGGCAGCGTGCCGAGGACGAGGCCCATCCGCCCTGGAGCTGGCCCGCGATATTCTGGACCGCGCTCGCGGTGGGCATCCTGATCAAGGGCCCGCTGATCCTGATGTTCGCAGGGCTGACCGCGGTCGCGCTGGCGATCCAGGACCGCGATGCCTCCTGGCTCTGGAAGCTACGCCCGCTCTGGGGCCTGATGTGGATGCTGGTGCTGGTGCTGCCCTGGTTCGTCGCGATCTTCTGGCGCGCGGGCGATGCCTTCTTCGCCGATTCCGTCGGCGGCGACATGCTGAGCAAGCTGGGCGCCCAGGAATCCCATGGTGCGCCGCCAGGACTTTACCTGGCGCTGTTCTGGATCACGTTCTGGCCCGGCGCGCCGCTCGCGGCGATGGCGGCGCCTGCGGTGTGGCGGGCGCGGCGCGAGCCCGGTGCCCAGTTCCTGCTGGCCTGGCTGATCCCGTCCTGGATCGTGTTCGAGGCGGTGCTGACCAAGCTGCCGCATTACGTGCTGCCGCTGTATCCGGCGATCGCGATCCTCACCGTCGGTGCGCTGGAGCGGCGCGTGCTGTCGCGGTCCTGGCTGATGCGCGGCTCGGCCTGGTGGTTTGCGATTCCCGCGGCCGCTTCGATCATCGCCGTCGTCGGCGCGGTGATGCTGACGCGGCAGCCGGCCTTCGTCGCCTGGCCGTTCATCGCAGCATCGCTGATCTTCGGCCTGTTCGCCTGGTGGCTCTACGACAACAACCGCGCGGAGCGCTCGGTGCTCAACGCGCTGGTCGCGGCCCTGATGCTGGCGGTCGTGGTCTATGGCATCGTGCTGCCGTCGCTGACCCCGCTGTTTCCGAGCATCGAGATCGCGCGTGCACTTCGCAACGTCACCTGCGTCGGACCGAAGGCGGCTGCGGCCGGCTATCACGAGCCGAGCCTCGTGTTCCTGACGGGCACGCAGACGTTGCTCACCGACGGCTCGGGCGCAGCGGACTTCCTGCTGCAGGGGAGTTGCCGCTTCGCGCTGATCGAGCAGCGTACGGAGCGCAGCTTCGCGCAACGCGCTGAGGCGATCGGGCTGCGCTACAAGGTCGGCACGCGCATCGATGGCTACAATTTCTCGCAAGGGCGCGCGATCTCGATCTCGATCTTCCGCTCGGAAGGCACCGAGTAGGATGCCTGTTACGACCGACATCGCGCCGCGTCCGGGCTATCCCGCGCAATTGCTCACAATTGTGGGACGCGCGCTCGCGCAGCTGATGCGCTCGCCCTCGCATTCGCGCCGCGCCGAGGCCGCGCGAAAGCTGGCGCGGCATTCGCTGTGGCTTAGCGCTGCGGGCGCGGCCCTGGTCATCGGGCTGATGCTCGCGTTCGACCAGACCGAGATCCAGCTGATGCCGGCGCGGGGCACGCCGAGCCTGTGGCCGATCCGCATCCTCACCGATTTCGGCAAGGACGAGTATGTGCTCTCGGTGCTCGGGATTGCGCTGGTGGCCGTGGCGCTCGCTGCGGCAGGCCTTTACGGCAGCCGCCGCACCCTGCTGCTCGGTTTGGGCACCCGTCTCCAGTTCCTGTTTCTGTCTGTTACCCTGCCGGTGTTCGTCACCGAGATCCTGAAATATCTGATCGGGCGCGGGCGTCCGTTCGTCGGCGGCCAAGCCAATCCGTTCAACTTCGTCCCGCTCGAGGGAACGGGGGCCTACGCCAGCCTGCCGTCGGGCCATGCGGTGACGGCGTTCGCGCTGGCCTTTGCCGTCTCGGCGTTGTGGCCGCGCCTGCGCGTGTTCATGTTCACTTACGCAATTGTGATCCTGCTGACGCGCCTGGTGCTGCTCGCGCATCACCCAAGCGACGTCGTCGCCGGTGCCCTGGTCGGCATGGTCGGCGCCATGGCGGTGCGCTACTGGTTTGCGGCCCGGAGGCTGGGCTTCGCCATCAGGGCGGACGGCACCATTGTGCCTCTTGCCGGGACAGTCTCGGGCCGCCTCAAAAGGGTTGCCCACCGGGCATCCGCCCCATAAAAGCGGCTGCCTTGCCGGGGCCGCCGGTTCCGCAAGTCGCAGGCCCATTCCAACCACGAGCTTTCGATTTGTCGTCGCCCCAGCCTTCGGTTTCCCAGCCTGCGGTTTCCATCGTCGTTCCCGTGCGCAACGAAGCGGATAACATCGCGCCGCTGATCGAAGAGATCGGCGCGGCGCTCGACGGCCGTTGGGGCTACGAGATCATCTACGTCAACGACGGCTCCACCGATGCGACCGGCGAGCGGCTCGCTTCCGTCATGCAGCAGCGGGACAATCTGCGGCAGCTTCGCCACGCCAGATCGGGCGGCCAGTCGGCGGCGGTGCGCAGCGGCGTGCGCGCGGCGCGCGGCGCCATTGTCGCGACGCTCGACGGCGACGGCCAGAACAACCCGGCCTTCCTGCCGGACCTGATCGCGGCGGTCGAGAAGGGCGCGCGCGTCGGCCTCGCCGCCGGCCAGCGGATCGGGCGCAAGGACACCGGCTTCAAGAAGTTTCAGTCGCGCGTCGCCAACGGCGTCCGCAATGCGATCCTGAAGGACGGCACGCGTGATACCGGCTGCGGCCTGAAGGCATTCCGGCGCGAGGTGTTTCTGATGATGCCCTATTTCGATGGGCTGCACCGCTTCCTGCCGGCGCTGGTCCGCCGCGAAGGCTACGAGATCGCCTATGTCGAGGTGATCGACCGGCCGCGCCGCTCCGGCGTGTCGAATTACGGTTTCTTCGACCGGCTCTGGATCGGCATCATGGATCTCGTCGGCGTGTGGTGGCTGATCCGCCGCAAGAAGCCGACACCAGACGTGACCGAGGTGAAGGCATGATCATTCAATACGGTCAGGCGCTGAGCAACTATCTCTACGACGTCTTCGTCGCCAAGTTCGATTTCTGGCTGGCGTTCGGCCTGGTCGCGCAGCTGTTCTTCACCGCCCGATTCCTGGTGCAGTGGATCGCGAGCGAGCGTGCCGGCAACAGCGTCGTGCCGATGGCGTTCTGGTTCTGCTCCATGGGCGGCGGGCTGATGACGCTGGTTTACGGTGTCGTGAAGCGCGAGCCCGTGATCATCCTGGGACAGGCGTTGGCCACGGTGATCTACATCCGCAACATCATGCTGATCATCAAGAACCGTGGCCGCGCCTCGAAGACGCTGGAGCGCTGAGGCGGCTTGATCAGCGCGGCAGCGCCGGGGCCGCACGTGTGGCCGGCACGGCGGCGGCATCCGCCTCGCTCCTGCGATAGGGCTCGCCGGCCGCGTCCAGAACGGGGTAGGCGACCGAGCAGATATGCGAGTGGATGCGGCGCAGATCGCGCAGCACGTCCAGATGCAGCGAGGTGGTCTCGATGGTCTGGGGCCGGCCCTCGCGCAGGCGGTCGAGATGGCGCTCGACGGCGGCAAGCTCGGTGTTGCGCAGCGCGGTCTTCTCCGCCAGCAGCTTGCGCGCTTCGTTGGCATCGCCCGACATGAAGACGCCGAAGGCGATCCGCAGCGAGTCCATCGTGCGCTTGTGGAAGGCGGCGAGCTCCTCGGCACCCTCGGCCGAGAACTGGAAGCGCCGCTTGATCTTCTTGGTCGCAAGCTCGCTCAGACTCTTGTCGATGATGTCGCCGATATGCTCGAGATTGATCGCGAAGGAGATGATCTCCATTGCGCGCCGGCCCTCGCTCTCGTCGAGGCTGCCCCGCATGAGCTTCGTCACATAGAGCTTGATGGCCTCGTCGAGGCCGTCGACGACATTGTCCATCTTCGAGACCTGGTCGACCAGCGCGCGGTCGCCCGTCATCATCGCGGCCATGACGTTGCGCAACATGACCTCGACAAAGTCGCCCATCCGCAAGGTCTCGCGTGCTGCGTCGGCGAGCGCCAGTGACGGCGTCTCCAGCGCGGTCTCGTCGAGATAACGCGGGCGGGCGGGGTCGGTCTCCTGCACGCGATCCGGCAAGAGGCGGGTCAACAGGCGCGACATCGTGTCGAGCAGGCCGATGAACAGGACGGCCGTGCCGACGTTGAAAGCGATGTGAAATGCCGCCGTCATCCTGGCGAGATCAGGCTGCCAGGCATGCATGTGCTCGGCGATCGGGCCAAGGAACGGCAAGACGAGGGCTATCCCGATCACGCGATTGATGAGATTGCCGACCGGCAGGCGATAGCTGGCGGGATCGTCGCGGTTGGCGCCTTCGAACACGGGGTTGATGGCGCTGCCGAGATTGGCGCCGAGCACGAGGGCCAACGCCGCGTAGGGTGTCACGAACTGGGCATAGGCCAGCGACATGATCAGCAGCACGCTGGCGACGCTCGAATGCACGGCCCACGTGACGAGCGCTGCGATCACGATGCACAGGATGGGATCGCCTGTGATGGCCGACATGATGACGCGGGCGCCGGGCGCGTTCTCGGCCGGCGCCAGCGTGTCGAGCAGGATGTGCAGCGACAGCAGCATCAAGCCAAGACCGATTGAGATACGGCCGATATCCTTGATGCGCGAGCGTGGGCCGGAGCGGAACGCAACGAGCCCGAGTACGAACAGCACGGGTGCGACAGCGGCGATGTTGAATGACAGCGCCTGCACGATCAGCGTGGTACCGACATTGGCCCCTAACATGATGGCAAGCGCCGCAACGAGGCTGAGCAGGCCCTCGGCCGCGAACGAGCTGGTGAGCAGCGCTGTCGCCGTGCTGCTCTGGAGCAGCGCGGTGAGCCCGAGCCCGGCGGCGAACGCGCTGGCGCGGTTGCCCAGCGCCTTGCCGAGCAGGCGGCGCAGGTCAGGGCCAAAGGCGCGCAGGATGCCGCTTTGGACCATATGGAGGCCCCACAGCAGCAGCGCCACGCCGCCCATCAGATCGAGCAGTACCAACGTTCCCATGCTCCGTGGATGAGGGTCGATTGGTGAAGCTAGCGATAAATGCTTGAGGTTCAAACCATTTGTTGGCGCATCGGCCTTAACGTTTCCGCGCGCTGCTCGTTCCCCCGGCGCGCGTTGGCGCGTCCGCAGGCGCGATGCCTTGCGAGCAGGCTCACATTGCCGCCTTGAGGGCAGCAAAGCCCCGATCGAGATCGGCCTTGAGGTCATCGGTGCTTTCCAGCCCGATGTGCAGACGCAGGGTAGGGCCGCCCGGCTCCCACTTGGTCGCGGTGCGATAGGCGTCGCAATCGAAGGGAATCGCAAGGCTCTCGAAGCCGCCCCAGGAAAAGCCCATGCCGAACAGTTTTAGCGTATTGAGCATGGTATCGACCGCCTTCTGCGGCGCCGGCTTCAGCACGATGCTGAACAGGCCGGAGGCGCCGGTGAAGTCGCGCTTCCAGATCGCGTGCCCCGGATCGGTTTCGAGCGCCGGATGCAGCACGCGCGCGACCTCGGGACGGCCCGCGAGCCAGCGCGCCATGTCGAGGCCGGAACGATGATGCTGTGCCAGTCGCACCGACAGCGTGCGCAGGCCGCGCAGCGCGAGGAAGACGTCGTCGGGGCCGGCGCAGACGCCGAGCAGGCGGATGCCTTCGGCAATCTGCGGCCAGGCCTTGGCGTTGGCCGAGATCGTGCCGAACATGATGTCGGAGTGGCCGCCGATATATTTGGTGGCGGCCTGCATGCTGATGTCGACGCCCTGCTCGAGCGAACGATGATAGAGCGGCGTCGCCCAGGTGTTGTCGTCGATGACGAGCGCGCCGCGGGCGTGGGCGACCTCGGCGATGGCACGGATGTCGGGCATCTCGAACGATTGCGAGCCCGGCGCCTCCACCAGCACGGCACGGGTGTTCGGCTTGAACAGCTTGTCGATGCCGGCGCCGATCATCGGGTCGAAATAGGTTGTCTCGATGCCGAGGCGGGCGAGCATGCCGTTGCAGAAATTGCGCGAGGGCCGATAGACGTTATCGCAGACGAGGATGTGGTCGCCGGTCTTCAGCACCGAGAGCAGCGTGGTCGAGATCGCCGACAGCCCCGACGGCACGATGCCGACGCCGGCGCATTGCGGCCCCTCCAGCGCCATCAGCGTCTCCTGGAACGCCTTGGTGGTGGGGGAGCCGTGCCGGCCATAGGTGAATTCGCCGCGATGGGCGTGCAGGTCCTCGGCGGTGGGATAGAGCACGGTCGAGCCGTGGAACACCGGCGGATTGACGAACCCCTTCTGCGCCTTGGTGTCGCGGCCGGAGGTAACCAGCCGGGTCTCGGCCTGCTGCTCGGAGCGGTGCGAGGAATCCATGCGTCTGCTTTCAAAACCGCGTTTCCGTTCGGCGCCTGGCGCCTGACGGGCCGGCCGAAAGGCCGCTGTTGTTAATAACAGAACACAGAAGAGTCCCGTCAACCCCTTGACCCGGCTCGCCAGTCGTTCTGAGATGCGCAGGTGCTATTCAGTCGCCGCATGTTGAGGGGCTGCCGCGACCTTCGATCCATCGTCTGACCGGACCTTGCGCCACCGCCGGAAGTGCGAGCGCCTGCGGCGGGGGATTAAGGTATGGCCTCCCGAGATCGGCGAGTGTTCGGCAAGGTTTTCCAGCACGACTCTTGCAGGGCAAGCCCGGGTAGGGTTTGCCCTGGCAGAGACGATCCTGAGACAACATTCCTGACCTTGAGACGACCTTGAAAGGCCCTCAGCCCATGAAACGCGTAACCCTGGCTCTCACTCTCGCTCTCGCCGCCGGCCTGACTGCCCAAGCCGCCGACGCGCAAACGCTCAAGACCGTCAAGGACCGGGGCACGCTGTCCTGCGGCGTCAGCCAGGGGCTGCCGGGCTTCTCCTCGCCGGACGACAAGGGCAACTGGACCGGGCTCGACGTCGACGTCTGCCGCGCCGTCGCGGCCGCCATCTTCAACGATCCGACCAAGGTCAAGTTCGTGCCTCTGTCCGCCAAGGACCGCTTCACGGCGCTGCAATCCGGCGAAGTCGACGTGCTCTCGCGCAACACCACCTGGACCATCTCGCGCGACACCTCGCTCGGTGCCAACTTCACCGGCGTCACCTATTATGACGGGCAGGGCTTCATGGTGAAGAAGTCGCTCAAGGTGAATTCGGCGCTCGAGCTCAACAGCGCCTCGGTCTGCGTACAGACGGGCACCACCACCGAGCAGAATCTTGCCGACTACTTCAAGGCCAACAACATGAAGTACGAGGTGATCGCGTTCGGCACCAACGACGAAACCCTCAAGGCCTATGAAGCCGGCCGCTGCGACGTCTTCACCACCGACCAGTCGGGCCTGTACGCCAACCGCCTCAAGCTGGCCAGTCCCAACGATCACATGGTGCTGCCCGAGATCATCTCGAAGGAGCCGCTCGGCCCGATGGTGCGTCATGGTGACGACCAGTGGTTCGACATCGTGAAGTGGACGCTGTTCGCACTGATCACCACCGAAGAGCTCGGCGTGACCTCGAAGAACGTCGACGAGAAGGCCAAGACGGAGAATCCGGAGCTGAAGCGCGTGCTCGGCAGCGACGGCAACTTCGGTGAACAGCTCGGCCTGACCAAGGACTGGGTGATCCGGATTACGAAGGCGGTCGGCAATTACGGCGAGATGTTCGACCGCAATGTCGGCGCCGGCTCGCCGCTCGCCATCAACCGCGGCCTCAACAATCTCTGGAACAAGGGCGGTCTTCAGTACGCGCCGCCGATCCGCTGATCTCGCCTGATCCGCAGGCAGCGGCGATGAGCACCGAGGCCCGTAAACCGCCGGCCCAGATTGCGCTGAAGATCAGGCGCATTCTGGGCGGCAAGACCGGCTGGAACGGCGTCGCCGTCCAGTTTGCCTTCGCGGCGATCTTGGGCTGGATTGCCTATGAAATCGTCTCCAACACCCGCGCCAACCTCGAGAACCAGCACATCGCCGCCGGCTTCGGCTTCCTTCGGAACAATGCCGGCTTCGACGTCAACCAGACCCTGATCTCGTACACCGGCTCGGACACGTTCCTGCGCGTGTTCGTCGTCGGGCTCCTGAACACGCTCGTGGTCTCGGTGGTCGGCATCGTCTTCGCCACCGTGATCGGCTTCGTCGTCGCGCTGTGCCGGCTGTCGCCGAACTGGCTGCTGTCGCGCATCGGCGAACTCTATGTCGAGATCATCCGCAATTTGCCGCTGCTGTTCCAGATCCTGTTCTGGTACCTGGCGGTGCTCGCGGCCCTGCCCAACCCGCGGCAGAGCATTTCGCTGTTCGGCCTGGCCTTCGTCAGCAATCGCGGCCTCGTCATTCCGAGCCCGATTGGCGAGCGCGGATTGGGACCATTCTTGGCGGTGCTGGCGCTCGGCATTGTCGTTTCGCTGGCCTTGCGCATCCATGCGCGGCGGGCGCTCTTTGACCGCGGGCAGATCATTCGGATCTGGCCTTACGTGCTGGGCCTGCTGCTCGCCCTGCCGTTCGCAACCATGCTGGTGTTCGGTTTGCCCTTCACCTTCGAGCTGCCGCAGCTCAAGGGGTTCAACTTTGCCGGCGGCTCGCGCATCATCCCGGAATTCGTCGCGCTGACCTTGGCGCTGTCGACCTATACCGCGGCCTTCATCGCCGAGATCGTGCGCGCCGGCATCCTGTCCGTCCACAAGGGGCAGATGGAGGCGGGGGCGTCGCTGGGCCTCAGCCGCGGCGCCACGCTCCGCCTGATCGTCGTGCCGCAGGCGATGCGCGTGATCGTGCCGCCACTGACCAACCAGTACCTCAACCTCACCAAGAATTCCTCGCTTGCCGTCGCGATCGGCTATCCCGATCTGGTATCGGTTTTCGCCGGCACGTCGCTCAGCCAGACCGGGCAGGCGATCGAGATCATCGCCATGACGATGGGCGTCTATCTCCTGATCTCGCTGCTCACCAGCGCGGTCATGAGCGTCTACGGCTGGCGCGTCAGCCGGAGCCTTGGCGCATGAGCGATATCACCGCGCCCGCCTATGTCCGTCAGGACCTGCTCACCGAGCGTCCCGCGCCGGTGAAGACAACGGGTTTCATCGGCCTCGTGCGCACGCGCCTGTTCAACTCGCCGACCAACATTCTGCTCACGATCGTGGGCGCGTTGCTGCTCTGGTTCACCATCGTACCCTCCGTCAAGTTCCTGCTGGTCGATGCGGTCTGGACCGGCAAGGACCGCACGGCATGCCTGACCGAGAACGTGGGGTTTGCCGTCGGCGCCTGCTGGCCCTACATCCAGGCCAAGCTGCCTCAATTGATCTACGGCTTTTATCCCGAGGCCGAGCGCTGGCGGGTCAATCTCTCGCTGATCCTGGCGGCGGTGTTGCTGTTGCCGATGCTCATCCCGCGCCTGCCGGCGAAGGGGCTGAATGCCGGCCTGTTCTTCTTCGCCTTTCCGGTGGTCGCGTTCTTCCTGCTGCATGGCGGCGGCATCAAGGGATTTGGCCTGAGCTGGACGGCTGATCTGCTGCAATTGTTCGACGACAGCATCATCGGGGCCGGGCAGGCCCTGCTCAATCTCAGCAAAGGCTCGGCGATCGCGCCGCTGCTGTGGGTTGTCGGCAGCCTCGTCGTGCTGATCGGCACGGCGATCCAATGGCTGATCTTTCCGTTGACCTGGCTGCGCGATCATATCCAGGGCTCGGGCCAGTCGGTCTGGGCCGATTTCGCTGTCACGGCCGTCTTCGTGTCCTTGATCGCATTCTTCCTCGGCGGCGGTCTGCGCACCGGCTGGCGTGCGCTGGCATCGAGCATTGCCACCTTCGTCGCCATCGCGATCGTGATCAAGCTGATGGGCCTTGATCGCGGCGGGCTGCCGATCGTGCAGACGAATTTGTGGGGCGGGCTTCTGGTCACGCTGGTGGTCTCCGTGACCGGCATCGTCACCTCGCTGCCGATCGGCATTGCGCTGGCACTCGGCCGCCGCTCCACCATTCCGCTGATCCGGATCTTCTCGATCGCATTCATTGAGTTCTGGCGCGGCGTGCCGCTGATCACCGTGCTGTTCTTCGCCACCTACATGCTGCCGCTGTTCCTGCCGGGCAATTTCACGGTCGACGGCCTCGTACGCGCGCTGATCGGCATCTCGCTGTTCACGGGGGCCTACCAAGCCGAGAACGTTCGCGGCGGCCTTGCCGCGATCCCGCGCGGGCAGGGCGAGGCGGCCGCTGCTCTCGGGCTCTCCTGGTGGAAGACGACCTCGCTGATCGTGCTGCCGCAGGCGCTGCGCCACGTCATTCCGAACCTCGTCAACAGCTTCATCTCGCTGTTCAAGGACACCTCGCTGGTGTCGATCGTGGCGCTGTTCGACCTCCTGGGTTCGCTCCGGGCATCGTTCTCGGATCCGAAATGGTCGACGCCGTCGACCGCATTCACCGGCTTTGCCTTCGCCGGGATCATCTACTTCCTCTTTTGCTTTGGAATGTCGCGCTACTCGCTGTTCGTCGAGCACCGCCTCAACGCTCACCGCCGCAACTGATCGAGGTCTCCATGTCCGACCCCATCGTCAAGATTTCCGGCCTCAACAAATGGTACGGCGAGTTTCACGTGCTGCGCGACATCGACCTCGAGGTCCGCAAGGGCGAGCGCATCGTGATCTGCGGCCCGTCGGGCTCCGGCAAGTCGACGCTGATCCGCTGCATCAACGCACTCGAGGAATTCCAGGAGGGCGAGATCGTCGTCGACGGCATTGAGCTCGGGCCGAACCTCAAGCATGTCGATGCGGTCCGGCGCGAGGTCGGCATGGTGTTCCAGAGCTTCAATCTGTTCCCGCATCTGACCGTGCTGGACAATTGCACGCTGGCGCCGATCTGGGTCCGCAACATCCCCAAGCGGGATGCCGAGGCGACCGCGATGAAATTCCTGGAGCGGGTCAAGATCCCGCATCAGGCCAACAAGTTTCCCGGCCAGATGTCCGGCGGCCAGCAGCAGCGCGTCGCGATTGCACGCGCGCTGACGATGAACCCGAAGGTCATGTTGTTCGACGAGCCGACCTCGGCGCTCGACCCCGAAATGGTCAAGGAAGTCCTCGACACCATGGTCGATCTCGCCGAGGAGGGCATGACCATGCTGGTCGTGACCCATGAGATGGGCTTTGCCCGCGAGGTCGCCAACCGCGTAGTGTTCATGGACGCCGGCCAGATCATCGAGGCCAACACGCCGAACGAGTTCTTCGCCGCTCCCCAGCACGCGCGCACAAAGCTGTTTTTGAGCCAGATCTTGCGTTGATCTCGCGCTGACCTCAAGCGATGGTGGGCACGCTACGCTTTGCCCACCCGGCGCCGTTCGATTGTTCTGGCCGGGCGACGACCGCCACGGCTAGACGAACGGCGGCTTGATGTTGCTGCGCTTCTCCAGCCACTCCGGCACGGGCAGGTTCTTGGCGCGCATGAAATCCGCGTTGAACAGCTTTGACTGATAGCGGCTGCCGGAATCGCAGAGCACTGTGACGATCGTCTTGCCGGGGCCAAGCTGCTTTGCCAGGCGCATCGCGCCCGCGATGTTGATGCCGGTCGAGCCGCCGAGGCACAGCCCTTCGTGCTGGAGCAGCTCGTAGATGACCGTAACGGCTTCCGCATCGGGAATGAGATAGGCGTCATCCACCTTCGCGCTCTCGACGATCGCGGTCGCGCGGTTGAGGCCGATGCCTTCCGTGATCGAGCCGCCGGGCGTCGCCTTGGCGTCGCCGGTCCGGAAATATTCGAACATTCCGGCGCCGTGCGGATCGGCGCAGGCGATGCGAATGGTCTTGTTCTTCTCTTTCAGATAGCGGCTGGTGCCGACGAGCGTGCCGCCGCTGCCGACCGAGCAGACGAAGCCGTCAACCTTGCCGCCGGTCTGCTCCCAGATCTCGGGGCCGGTCGACTCGTAATGCGCCTTGGCGTTGTCCAGGTTGTTCCACTGATCGGCGAACAGCACGCCGTTGGACTCGGTCTTGCGCAACTCGTCGGCAAGGCGCCGTCCCACATGCTGGTAATTGTTGGGATTGGCATAGGGCAGGGCCGGCACCTCGATCAGCTCGGCGCCGCACAGCTTCAGAAAATCCTTCTTCTCCTGGCTCTGCGTCTCCGGGATCACGATCAGTGTGCGATAGCCGCGGGCGCTCGCCACGACCGCAAGACCGATGCCGGTATTGCCGGCGGTCGCTTCGACCACAAGACCGCCCGGCTTGAGCTCGCCGCGCTTCTCAGCCTCCAGAATCATCCATTTGCCGGCGCGGTCCTTGACCGATTGGCCCGGATTCATGAACTCGGCCTTGCCAAGAATGGTGCAGCCGGTCAGTTCGGAGGCGCGCTTGAGCTTGATGAGCGGGGTGTTGCCGATGGCTTCGACAACGTCGTATTTGATGGTCATGTCAGGCAATTACCGGCTGGTTCACAAGGTGGGCGCGACCCTAAAGTAGGGTCGCGGGGCTTACAAGCGACCCCTTGCAGGGCCGCCCCTGCAAACTCTTATTGCTGCTTTGCGAAGATGACCTGCCGGACGTCGATATTCCCGGACAGGAATCCAGCCTCGCAATAGGACAGATAATACTCCCACAGTCGCCGGAACCGGTCGTCGAAGCCGAGCGGCACGAGGCCCGGCCAGGCGGCGCGGAAATTATTCCGCCAGGTGGCCAGCGTCTTGGCATAATCTTGCCCGAAGATGCGCTCGCGGATAACGGGCACGCCGAACCTGTCGCCGAGCGACTTGAGCACGGCGGGCGAGGGCAGCATACCGCCCGGGAAGACGTAACGCTGGATGAAGTCCACCTCGCGCCGGTAGCCCTGGAACAGCCGGTCCTGGATGGTGATTGCCTGGATGCCGGCAAGCCCGCCCGGCAGCAGCCGGTCACGCAGCTGGGCGAAATATTTCGGCCAGAACTGCTCGCCGACGGCTTCGATCATCTCGATCGAGGCGATGCGGTCGTAACGGTCGCGCTCGTCGCGATAGTCCTGAAGGCGGATCTCGACCTTGTCGCCAAGGCCCGCCTCGTGAATGCGCTTCTGCGCGAAATCGCGCTGCTCGACCGAGATCGTGAGGCCGACCACGCGCGTGCCAAAGGTCTTTGCGGCGAACTCGGCGAAGCCGCCCCAGCCGCAGCCGATCTCGAGCAGCGTCTGGTCCGGCTTCAGGTCGAGCGCCTCGGCGAGCCGGCGGTATTTGTTGGTTTGGGCTGCCGCCAGATCGGAGATGCTCTCCTCGAACAGCGCCGAGGAATAGGTCATGCCGGGATCGAGCCAGGCTGAATAGAACGCGTTGCCGATGTCGTAATGGGCCTGGATGTTGCGCCGCGCCTGGTGGCGGGTATTGCGGTTGAACCAGTGCTGCACCATCTGCACGAACCGCATGAGCGGCTTGTCGTGCAGCATGGCCTGGATCAAATCGTGATTGACGCAAAACAGGTAGAGGAATTGCGTCAGGTCCGGCGTATCCCAGTCGCCGGCGAGATAGGCTTCCGCGATGCCGATATCGCCGGCGTTGATCAGGCGCGAGGCGAAGCCGTAATTGTGCAGCCGCATCGCCGCATTCGGGCCTGGCTCCGGGCCGCCGAGGCGGATCACGCGTCCGTCGGGCAGCGTGACATCGAGCGTTCCGCGCCGCAGCCGCGATCCGAAGCTGAGCGCAAGGCGAACGACGCGCGGCAGATCGGCGAGCACTATGTCGATGGTGTCTGACGTCACCGAGATGGTGTGCGACATCGGTGGATCCATCACCTGAACGGATACTGTCCTGCCGCAAGCCAGGCGCGCCCATACGCCTCATATCGCTGCACCCGAGCGCGCCCCGCAAACGGTCAGCATCGAATCTATATAGGTCAGCGTTGCGCCGGCCGCCAAGATGCGCCCGGCGTGGGGCCTGCCGGCGGCATCGCGCCCGCCACGGTCGGGCAAGTTGCGTGCGCTGCGGCGCAGGTTTCAGTGGGTCGCCTGCCGGGCCGGTGGTCCCGGCGACGGCGCCGCTGCGATATCACATGAAATCTTGGTAAGCTTGAACGCGGCCAGCGGCGGCGTCGAAATACAAGAAAGCCTTGCAAGACAAGTACATTTTGGATTCATGCGACCTCGACATCGACGCATTCGGGACCGCCTTTCGCAGGTGCGGGACTGTCCCGCTGTTCCGCACCCCGCTAGTATGGACGTCAGGTTTCCGCAGAAAGCATCAGGACTGTGAACGAGTTACACAATGGCCTCCGGCCGTCCCGCCGCGAATCGGTTAATCCCGCTCGGCGGTGCCGGCTTGATCTGCCCGGCGGGGGGTGAATGTGACACAGTACGGTCCTGCGGTCGCCATGCGGCGGTTTCCTGGCCCTATGTCCCGGACACTGCGCGCGGCGCACTGGATCGCGGTGCTGAGCCTTGCTGCAAGTTCAGGCGCCTGCGTGCTGACGCAGGATCTGCCTGATCCCGCGCTCGACGTTCCCGCGCAGTACAAATACGCCGCTAAGTCTGCGGCTAAGTCTGCCGCCATTTCTGATGCGCCACCGACGCTGGACTGGTGGCGCGGCTTCCGCTCGGCCGAGCTGACGCAGCTGATGGAGGAGGCGCACACCGTCAATCTCGACATCGCCGCCGCGGTGGCGCGCATCGTCCAGGCCGACGCCCAGGCGCGGCAGGCGGGCGCGGCGCTGCTGCCAAGCCTGTCGGGCAGCGGCTCGGAGACCTATTCGCGCACTTCGGGCTCGAGCTCGTCAGGCCTGACCAATGGCGGCCGCGAGGTCGTCAACTATTCGGCGTCGCTCAGCGCGAGCTACCAGCTCGACTTCTGGGGCCAGAACCGCGATGCGCTGCAAACGGCGGAAGAGACCGCGAACGCCAACCGCTTCGATCGCGACGTCGTCGCGCTGACGACGCTGGCCGGCGTCGCCAATGCGTATTTCCAGGTACTGGCCTCGCAGGATCGGCTGCGCACCGCCCAGCGCAACATCGCCAGCGCCCAGCGCATCCTCGATGCGATCCGCGAGCGCCGCAAGGCCGGCACTGGCACCGATCTCGATGTTGCGCAGCAGGAGAGCGTGCTCGCCAACCAGAAGGCGCTGGTGCCGCCGCTGCGCCAGACCCTCGACCAGAACGTCAATGCGCTCGCCGTGCTGGTCTCGCGCCCGCCGGAGAGCGTACGCGTGCTCGGCGGCTCCCTGAACAGCATTGCGATCCCCAAGGTGACGCCCGGCCTGCCGTCGGAGATCCTGACGCAGCGGCCGGACATTCGCCGCCAGGAAGCGCAGCTCGCCTCGGCGACCGCCAACATCGGCAATGCCCGCGCGCAGTTCTTTCCGACCATCCAGCTGACCGGCAATGGTGGCTATCAGAGCTCGGCGCTGGTGTCGCTGTTCCAGCCGCATGCGGCGTTCTTCCAGCTCGTCGGCAGTGCGACGCAGCCGATCTTCGACGGCGGCAGGATTTTGGGCAATTTCGAGTTCGCCAAGGCGCGGCAGGACGAATTGCTTCAGACCTACCGCAAGACCATCATCCAGTCGTTCGCCGATGTCGACAATGCGCTGTTCTCGATCAAGCAGACCACGATCAAGCTGCAATTGCAGCGTGATGTCCTGGCCGCCTCGCGGCGCGCCTTCGATCTCTCCGAGCAGCAATTGCGCGCGGGTACCGCCGATATCGTGACTGTGCTCAACACCCAACTGACCCTGTTCCAGGCGGAAGACGCGCTGTCGCAGGCCCAACTCGCACGGCTTCTTGCCGTCGTCAGCCTGTATCAGGCGCTCGGCGGCGGCTGGGAGCCGCGCATGGAGAAACCGGTCAATGCTCTTTAAGCCGGATACGAAGGAAGGCGCGAAAGGAGGGGCGGCGAGGAAATCGCGCGGCCGCGGCTTCGTGATGACCTTGATCACGCTCGCGATCCTCGGCGGTCTCGGCTATGTCGGCTGGATTGCGCTGCATCAGCAGCAGCAGGCCAACGGCCGCAACCAGCGGCCCGATCTGCCGGTGCCGGTGTTGGCCGCGACCCCGCGCATCCAGGACGTGCCGGTCTATCTCGACGGCGTCGGCGCGATCCGCGCGCTCAACACCGTGACCGTGCGCTCGCAGGTCGACGGCAAGCTGATCGCCGTGAAATTCACTGAAGGCCAGGACGTCAAGAAGGGCGACGTGGTCGGCGAGATCGATCCGGCGATCTACCAGGCCGCCTATGACCAGGCCGTCGCCAAGAAGGCACAGGACGAGGCGCAGCTCGCCAACCAGCGCATCGATCTGACGCGCTACGAGCAACTCGCGGCCTCCAATGCCGGCTCCAAGCAGCAGGCGGACACCCAGCGTGCGCTGGTCGCGCAGACCGAGGCGCTGGTCAAGGCCGACCAGGCCGCGATCGACAATGCGGCGGCGACGCTGAGCTACACCAAGATCGTGGCCCCGCTCTCGGGCCGGGCCGGCTTGCGCCAGGTCGACCAGGGCAACATCATCCACGCCTCCGACACGACCGGCCTCGTGGTGATCACGCAATTGCAGCCGATCGCGGTGTGGTTCAGCCTGCCGCAGCAGCAGATCATGCGTGTCAACGCGGCTGCGTCGAAGGGCGCGCTCGCGGTCGATGTGTTCGGCAACGACGGCGTCACCGTGATCGACACCGGCAAGCTCACCGGCATCGACAACCAGGTCGACCAGACCACCGGCACGCTCAGGCTCAAGGCCGAATTCCCCAACGCCAATTACCAGCTCTGGCCGGGCCAGTTCGTCAATGTCCGTCTCAAGGTCGAGACCTTGCCGCAGGCGCTGGTGGTGCCGACATCGGCGGTGCAGCGCGGACCGATCGGCACTTTCAGCTATGTTATCGGCGAGGACAACGTCGCCTCGGCCAAGCCGGTGACGGTGACACAGCAGAACGAGCATGACGCGGTGATCGCAAGCGGCCTGTCGCCAAACGACCGGGTCGTCACCACGGGCTTTGCCAATTTGTCAGACGGCTCCAAGGTGATCGTCGGCCGCGACGACCAGACCCCGTCGGCCGATCTCGCGCCGCGCAAGCGCTCGCGCGGGCCGGATGGTCAGAAGAAGGATGGCGCAAAAGACGGCCAGAAGGACGGACAAGACAAGGACGGCGAGTTCCGCGCCAAGCGCAAGAGCAGCGAGGGCGACCAGAAGGGACAGACCGGGCCGGCACCGGGGCCTCCATCAAATCCTGGGGCATCGGGAGCTGGAGCCAAGCAGCCATGATCCCGACAACAGCCGCCTGAGCGGCAGGCATATCCCATGGGTGTCTCCGAACCCTTCATCCGCCGCCCGATCGCGACCTCGCTGCTTGGCATCGCCCTGCTGATCGGCGGGCTGCTGGGCTATTTCGCGTTGCCGGTCTCGGCGCTGCCGCAGGTCGATTTCCCCACCGTTCAGGTGACGACGCAGCTTCCGGGCGCAAGTCCCGACGTGATCGCCTCGCTGATCACGTCGCCGCTGGAACGGCAGCTCGGCCAGATCCCGTCGCTGTCGGCGATGAACTCGACGAGCTCGTTCGGCGTCAGCCAGATATCGCTTCAATTCGACCTCAACCGCGACATCGACGGCGCCACCCAGGACGTGCAGGCCGCGATCAACGCGGCGGCCGGCGTGCTGCCCAAGACGCTGCCTTATCCGCCGACCTACGCCAAGGTGAACCCGGCCGACGCGCCGGTGATGACGCTGGCACTCCGCTCCGACACGATCTCGCTGCGGGCGATGAGCGACATTGCCGACACGATTCTGGCGCAGCGGCTGAGCCAGATCTCCGGCGTCGGGCGCGTCTCGGTGCTGGGCGGGCTGAAGCCGGCCGTGCGCATCCAGGCGGATCTGGCACGGTTAGCTGCGTATGGCATCGCCATGGAGGATCTGCGCACCGCGATCGCCAGCGCCAATGTCTCGGGGCCGAAGGGCTCGCTCGACGGTGCGCAGCAATCCTACATCATCGCCGCCAACGACCAGATCGCAGCCGCCGAGGCCTACAGGCCTGTGATCATCGCCTATCGCAACGGCTCGCCGGTTACGATCGGCGACGTCGCGCAGATCGTGGACGGCCTCGAGAACGACCGCACCGGCGGCTGGTACCAGGGCACGCCGGCCGTCATCATCGACATCCAGCGCCAGCCCGGCGCCAACGTCATCGACGTCGTCAGCCAGATCCGGGCGGAAATCCCCAAAGTTCAGCGTGCCATTCCGGCCGGCGTGAACCTCACCATCGTCTCCGACCGTACCGTCACCATCCGCGCCTCGGTGCGGGACGTGCAGTTCACGCTGATCCTCAGCGTCGTGCTGGTGACGCTGGTCGTGCTGCTGTTCCTGCGTTCGCTGCGGGCGACGCTGATCGCGGGCGTCGCGCTGCCGCTGTCGCTGATCACCAGCTTCGGCATCATGTATTTCGCCGGCTTCAGCCTCGACAATCTTTCGCTGATGGCGCTCACCATCGGCACCGGTTTCGTCGTCGACGACGCCATCGTCATGATCGAGAACATCGTGCGCCACATGGAGAACGGCGACAGCGCGATGGAGGCCTCGCTGAAGGGCGCCAGCGAGATCGGCTTTACGGTGATTTCGCTGACGGTGTCGCTGATCGCGGTGTTCATCCCGCTGCTGTTCATGTCGGGCCTCGTCGGGCGCATGTTCCGCGAGTTCGCGCTGACGCTGACCATCGCGGTCGTGACCTCGGCCGTGGTCTCGCTGACGCTGACGCCGATGATGTGCTCGCGGCTGCTCAAGCACGCCCACGAGGAATTGGCGGTGCCGGGATTGGCCGCGATCAGCCGCTTCATCGATCGCACCGTCGAGTTCTATCACCGGACGCTACTCTGGGTGCTGGAGCGCCAGCGCGCGACGCTGCTCGTGACCTTCGCCACGCTGGTCGCGACGCTGGTTCTCTACGTCGTCGCGCCGAAGGGCTTTTTGCCGCTTCAGGACACCGCCTCGATCACCGCGGTGACGGAAGCCGGGCCCGACGTCTCGTTCGCGGAGATGGAGAAGCGGCAGGCCGCGGCGGCCGATGCCATCAAGGCCGACCCTGACGTGATCGGCGTCGTCTCCGTGATCGGGGCGGGCTCGGTCAATCCGACCACCAATGTCGGTCGCCTCGTCATGAGCTTGAGACCCCGTGGCGAGCGCCGCGACGATATCAGCGCGGTCATCATCCGGCTGAAGCAGCGGGTCGCGGGCATTCCCGGCATGACCGTCTATTTCCAGCCGGTGCAGGACGTGCAGATCTCGACCCAGTCGAGCCGTTCGCAATACCAGTACACCCTGACCGGCACCGATGCGATGCTGGTGTCGGAATGGGCCGGAAAGCTGGTGGCCGAGATGCGGCGCGATCCGCTGTTCCGGGACGTCTCTTCCGAAGCTCAGGAAGGCGGCCTGCGGGCACAGCTCACTGTCGATCGCACGCGCGCCGGCCAACTCGGCGTCAGCCTCCAGGGCATCACCGATACGCTCAACGACGCCTTCGCGCAGCGGCAGATCTCGACGATCTACGGCCAGGCCAACCAGTACCGCGTGGTCCTGGAGGCGCTGCCGATGTACCAGCGCGATCCCTCGATCCTGTCGAAACTCTATCTGCCGGGCGCCGCGAGCGCGACCGCCGGTGCGCCCAACGCGCAGGTACCGCTCTCCGCCGTGGCGACGCTGACGCGCACCACCGCGCCGCTTGCGATCTCGCACCAGGCTCAGTTCCCGGCGATCTCGCTCAGCTTCAACCTCGCAACGGGCGTAGCCCTCGGCGATGCGGTCGAGGCGGTGAAGACGATCGAGACCCGGATCGGGATGCCCAACAGCATCGTCGGCGTCTATGCCGGCGATGCCGCCGAATTCGCCAAGGCGCTCGCGGGCCAGCCCTGGCTGCTGCTCGCCGCCGTGATCACGATCTACATCGTGCTCGGCGTACTCTATGAGAGCTACATCCACCCGATCACCATCCTCTCGACGCTGCCCTCGGCCGGCGTCGGCGCGATCCTGGCGCTGGTGCTGTTCGGTCAGGACCTCTCGGTCATCGGTCTGATCGGCATCATCCTGTTGATGGGCATCGTCAAGAAGAACGCGATCATGATGATCGACTTCGCGCTGGAGGCCGAGCGCGGGCAGGGGATGTCGCCCAACGAGGCGATCGTGCAGGCCTGTCTGTTGCGTTTCCGCCCAATCATGATGACGACGCTGGCCGCGCTGTTCGGCGCGCTGCCGCTCGCGATCGAAAGCGGCACCGGCGCCGAGCTGCGCTTTCCGCTCGGCATCTCCATCATCGGCGGCCTGCTGCTGAGCCAGTTGCTGACGCTCTACACCACGCCCGTGATCTACCTCGCGCTCGACCGCATCAACCGCCGTCTCGAGCAGGCGCTGCCGCCGGCCGAATCCGGCGGCCCGCCGGTCGCAGGCGCGACCGAGGGGATGCAGTGATGGCATCGATCTCGGAACCCTTCATCCGCCGCCCGGTCGCGACCACGCTGCTGTCGATCGGGTTGTTCCTGCTGGGTGTCGTCGCCTACCAGTTCCTTCCCGTCGCCTCGGTCCCGAACGTCGATTTCCCCGCGATCTTCGTCTCGGCAAGCCGGCCGGGCGCGGATCCGTCGGTGATGGCGGCGACGGTGGCCTCGCCGCTGGAGCGGCGGCTCGGCGAGATATCGGGGATCAACCAGATCACCTCGACGTCGTCGCTCGGCATCTCCAACATCCAGCTCCAGTTCGACATCGGCCGCAACATCGACAAGGCTGCGCGCGACGTGCAGGCGGCGATCAACGCATCCCTCGTCGATCTGCCGAGCGACCTGCCGACGTTGCCGCGTTTCCGCAAGGCCAATTCGGCAGGCGCCCCCGTCTTCGTGCTGGCACTGACCTCGAAGACGCTGTCGGCCAGCGCGATCTACGACGTCGCCGATACGGTTCTGGCGCAGCGCATCTCGCAGGTGCCGGGGGTCGGCGACGTGACGGTGAGCGGCGCGGATCAGCCGGCAGTGCGCGTGCAGCTCAACCCCGTCGCACTCTCCAATGCCGGCATCGCGACGGACGACGTCAGGACCGCGATCATCAACGCCAACCCGCTCGGTCCCGTCGGCATCTTCAACGGCGAGCGGCAGAGCGAGACCCTGGCGCTCAACAAGCAGATGCGCACGGCGAAAGAGTTCCGCGACATCGTCATCAAGAGCTCGAACGGCAATTTCGTGCGCTTGTCCGACGTCGCCGAGATCGAGGACTCCGTCCGTAACGCCCGCTCGATCGCCTGGTTCAACAAGCAGCCGGCAGTTCTGATCCAGATCACCAAGCAGGGCGATGCCAACGTCATCGACACCGTCGACAGGGTGAAGGCGCTGATTCCGGATTTGAAGCAATGGATTCCGGCCGGCGTCGATATATCCACCCTGGTCGACCGCACCAGCACGATCCGCGCCAGCGTGCTGGACATGCAGTGGACGCTGCTCGCGACCGCCGTCCTCGTGATGGTCGTGGTGTTCGTGTTCCTGCGGCGGCTGACGCCTACGATCGCCGCCGGCATCTCCGTGCCGCTGGCGCTGGCGGGCACCTGCGCCGGGATGTGGGTCGCGGGCTTCTCGATCGACAATCTCTCGCTGATGGCGCTGGCGATCTCGGTCGGCTTCGTGGTCGACGACGCCATCGTCATGATCGAGAACATGTACCGCAATCTCGAGCAGGGCATGCGGCCGTTCCAGGCTGCGCTGGAAGGAGCCCGGCAGATCGGCTTCACCGTGGTCTCGATCAGCCTGTCGCTGATCGCGGCCTTCACGCCGCTGATCTTCATGGACGGCATCGTCGGCCGCCTCCTGCGCGAATTCTCGCTGACGCTGACATTCGCGATCGTGGTCTCGACGCTGGTGTCGCTGACAGTGACGCCGATGATCTGCGCCCATTACATCCGGCAGACCACGTCGGGGACCGCGACGCTGTTCGACCGGTTGATCGAAGGCTCGCTGTCGCGCGTCGTCGCCTTCTACGCCCGCACCTTGCGCACTGTGCTGGAATACCCGCTGCTGACGCTGCTGGTGTTCTTCGCCACCATCGGCCTCACGGTGACGCTCTACATCAAGGTCCCCAAGGGCTATTTCCCGACCGACGATTCCGGCTTCGTCATCGGCGCGACGCGCGCCTCGGCCGACATCTCGTTCCAGTCCATGCTCGGCCTCCAGCAGCGGCTCGCCGACATCGTGGTGCAGGATCCGGCCGTGGCCGGCATCGGCTCGACGGTCGGCAGCGGCGGGGGCCCGGGCGCTCCGACCTCGAACCGCGGCACCATGTTCATCAGCCTGAAGCCGCCGGAGGAGCGCGACCACGTCTCGACGCAGGTCGTGATCGACCGGCTCAGGCGTGCGCTATACCCCGTGCCCGGCATCCGCCTGTTCATGTTCGCCGCCCAGGACGTGCGCGCCGGCGGACGGCAGAGCGATTCCGACTACCAGTACACGCTCTCCAGCACCGATCTCGGCCTGCTCCAGAAATGGGCGCCGATCGTGGCCAAGCGGATGGAGAGCGTCGAAGGCATCACCGACATTTCCAGCGATCGCGACCCCGGCGGGCTTCAGCTGACGTTGTCGATCGACCGCCAGAAGGCCTCGGCGCTCGGCGTCCGCGTCCAGGACATCGACAACGCGCTCAACAACGCCTTCGCGCAGCGGCAGATCGGGATCATCTACACCCAGCGCAACCAGTACATGACCGTGCTGGAGATCGATCCGAAATTCCAGGTCGACCCGTCCAACCTCGACCGCATCTATGTCGCCGGCGCGGGCGACGTCCAGGTGCCACTCTCAGCCGTGGTGCGTGCGACGCGCGGGCTCGCCGCGCTCGCGGTCTATCATTCGCAGTCGTTCCCATCGACCACGGTGTCGTTCAACCTGTTGCCGGACGTGCCGCTCCAGACCGCCACCCAGAACGTCCAGCGCGCGGTCGAGGAGCTGCACATGCCGGAGGGCATCCGCGGCAGTTTCGACGGCAATGCCGGCGATTTCGCCAAGACCAGCGGCCGCCAGCCGCTGCTGATCCTCGGCGCGCTGGTCGCGATGTATATCGTGCTCGGCGTGCTCTATGAGAGCCTCGCCCATCCACTGACGATCATCTCGACGTTGCCTTCGGCCGGGCTCGGCGCGCTGCTGGCCTTGATGCTCACCAATACGCCGCTGACGGTGATCGCCTTCGTCGGCATCATCCTCCTGATCGGCATCGTCAAGAAGAACGGCATCATGATGGTGGACTTCGCGCTCGATGCCGAGCGCCAGCGCGGCTTATCCTCGGCCGAGGCGATCTTCGAGGCCTGCCAGGCGCGTTTCCGCCCGATCCTGATGACGACCATGGCCGCCTTGTTCGCCGGCATCCCGCTGGTCATTGCGACCGGCCCCGGCACGGAGCTGCGCCGGCCGCTCGGCATCACCATCATCGGCGGCCTGTTCGTCTCGCAGATCCTGACGCTCTACACCACGCCGGTGATCTACCTGTTGATCGACCGCCTGCGGCGGCGATCCGAGCCGCGCCCTCTGGCCGCGCCGGCCGAATAGGCGGGTTGTTCAACCGCCGGGCAAAGCGTATAGCGGCGGCCATGTCGAACCCCACAGCCGCCGCACCAGCCGAGCCGATCCCCGAGTGCCCGCACTGCCAGAAGCCGATGCCGCTGTGCATCTGCGACAGCGTCACGCCGATCGAAAACCGGCTCTCGCTCCTGATCCTCCAGCATCCGCAGGAGCAGGACAGGGCGCTCGGCACCGCGCGGCTGCTCGCGAAGCACTTTGCCGATGCCACCGTGCGGGTCGGCCTGTCCTGGCCGAGCCTGTCCAAGGCGCTGGGCCGGCCGGTCGAGAACGCCTCGCACTGGGCGGTGCTCTATCTCGGCTCGGCACGCGCCGCCGATCTCGAAGCCGAGGGCGAGATTTTGGCGCTTAACCGCAAGGGCGAGGTCGCGGACAACCAGCGCTCGATCCTCGGCAAGCTCGAAGGCGTGGTGCTGCTCGACGGCACCTGGAGCCAGGCCAAGGCCCTGTGGTGGCGCAATCCCTGGATGCTGAAATGCCAGCGCGTCATCCTCAACCCGGCGCACCCCTCCCGCTACGGACGCCTGCGCAAGGAGCCGCGCAAGGACGGGCTCTCGACGATCGAGGCCGCCGCGACGATCCTGGCCGGCCTGGAGAGGCGTCCGGACATCGCGGAGACGCTGAATGCCAGTTTTGAACGGCTGTTGACGCGCTACCGCGAGGTTCAGGCCGAGATGCCGGAATTGGCGCCGAAACCGGTGGTCAAGGACCGCCGGCGCGGCGTGCGGCGCGTCAAACGCGCCTGACCCCTGGCCAGCCTCATCCGTACGGGTGATTGCCGCAAGGCAGGCGTGCGGATAGAGACGGTCCGCCGATAAGCCTGCTATCCTGTCGCGGCATCGGAGAGCCGGGAGCGGAATGGGACGTCGAATTCAGGCCGCAGCGAAGGAAATCCTCGCACAGGGCGCACAATTCGACCGTTGGGGCACGCTCGCCCTGATGGACATTTCGCTGCGCTACCGGCGCACCGTGATCGGCCCGCTCTGGATCACGCTGACGTTGGCTGCGACGATCGCCAGCGTCGGCACCGTCTATGCGGCGCTGTTCAGGCAGGACATCGTCGGCTTCCTGCCGCCCTTCGCCGTCGGCCTGATCCTCTGGACCCTGATCGCGACGACGCTGCAGGAGGGCTCCAACATCTTCGTCGCCTCCGGCCATCTGATCAAGGCGGTGCCTGCACCGCTGATCGTGCACGTGCTCCAGATGATCGCGCGCAACGTCCTCATCTTCGCGCATCATCTGGTGATCGTGGTGCTGCTCTACGTCGTGATGCCATGGCCGCTGCATGGAAGCATGCTGCTTGCGGTGCCCGGCTTCGCGATCCTGTTCGTCGTTCTGCTCGGCGGCTCGGTCGCGCTCGGCGTGCTCTGCGCGCGCTTCCGCGACATCGGCTCGGCGATCGTCAGCGGCCTGCAATTCGTGTTCTTCCTGACCCCGATCATCTGGACCGAGGACAGTGTGCGCGGCACCGCGTTTTCCTGGCTGATCCGCGCCAATCCGTTCGCGACGCTGCTCGATCTGGTGCGTCGGCCGCTGCTATCGCAGCCGACCGATCCGGAGCAATGGCTGCTCGGGATCGCCTATGCGGTCGTGGTGGCCGTCATCGGCCTTGGCTGCTACGCAAGATATCGCCACCGCGTGGCGTACTGGCTGTGAGGCGCGCATGAGCTTTGCGGCCCACATCGTCCTGCGCGACGTCTCGGTGACGTTTCCGGTGCTGTCGTTCCGCGACCGCTCCTTGCGGAGCCGCTTGGTCAGTGCCGTGACGCTGCGGCGGACGGCAGCGGTCCCGCACGTCGTCTCGGCGCTGAGCGGCGTCAGCCTTGACATCCGCGCCGGCGACCGGCTCGCCGTCATCGGTGCCAATGGCGCCGGCAAGACCACGCTGCTGCGGGTTCTCGCCGGCATCTACCACCCGACCGCAGGCAGCGTGGATGTGCGCGGCCGCTGCCTGTCGCTGTTCGACCTGTCGGCCGGCTTCGACGAGGAAGCCACCGGCTACGAGAACATCATGCGGCGCGGCCTCGTGATCGGCGCGCGGCGTTCCGAGATCGACGCGCGGCGCGCGGAGATCGCCGAATTCACCGAGCTGGGCGACCGGCTCGACCTGCCGCTGCGCACCTATTCCAGCGGGATGATGCTGCGCCTGATCTTTGCGGTCGCAACCGCCCTGGAGGGCGAGATCGTGCTGCTCGACGAATGGATCGGCGTCGGCGACCAGCAATTCCGCAAGAAGGCGCGGCAGCGGCTCGACGAGATCGTCGCCCGTGCCGGCATCCTGGTGCTGGCCTCGCATGACATCGAGCTCGTCAAGAGCACCTGCAATCGTGCGATCCTGCTGGAGGAGGGGCGGATCATCGCTGCCGGTGCGACCGATGAGATTCTCGGCCGTTATCTCGACGGAGCGAAGGCGTAAGCGACCGGTCGGGGTTGCCTAAGCCCTTGACCCCCTATGTTGGTCCGCCCTTACGGGGCCACGTGCGTAAGCTGCCTCGGGGAACTGCACGCTGAGGCAGGCCTTGGACATCATGACTGAAAATCTCGACGGCTAGTTCAGTAGAGCAGGCACGGAACACGAACGGACGTCACGAGTGACAGAACTCCTTCTGCTTCCGCAACCGTTGCACTTGCGACAAGCTATGGAAATGTCTATCAGAACGGCCAAGGGGCCACGTGGCGGAGTGGTTACGCAACGGTCTGCAAAACCGTGTACACCAGTTCAATTCTGGTCGTGGCCTCCATCACAAGCTTCTGAATTTCCAGCACAAATTCTTTCCTGTTACAGGTTCCGCAGGGCCCCTGAACGAGGCCTGCCGGCCCGCCCACACCGGGTTTGCCCGGGGGCTTGGCGGAACCCCCCGATTCAGGCGGGTGGCATAGACTTCGCATCTGCGAAGTGATGCGTCACGAATCCCTGGAGCTGGAAAGCACGTGAGCGAAATCGTCCAATTCGTCCCGAAATCCGAGCTGGAGCGGGCTCGCCTCATTCGAGAGGCCCGCGCGATCTACGACAGTATCTTTCCGCCGGCCGCACCCGACCGGTTGCCGCAGAACGGCGAGGACCGGGTCAAGACGTAAAACGCCCACGAGGCGGGCGCTTTGGGTTCACCTTGAAAGTCGCCTCAGCAGGTCGCGTACCAGCCGTCCGGAAACGGCAGCAGGGGCCAGGCGCCCTCATTGTCGTTGGCGGCCTTGGGCGTCGCGTCGAAGCTCCACGAGCGGGGCACGAATTCCTCCTCCGGCACGGGTGCGACATCTTCGTTGAGCATGGCGCCCCGGACAGCATCCAGCAGCAAGTTGAATTCGGCTTCGCTCATCACACCCTCGCAGAACGCGGATGGCGCAATGTCGCAAAGCCGGTTTGTTACCGGATTGAGCCGATCGTTCGCATTTTAACGATCCGGCGATCGGGTCCCGTTTGGTTAGCGATTTGTGAAAATCCCCGCGAGAATCTACGGGCGTCGGGCTGACCGGCGGTGTGAAAGAGATCACATCCCCCGCGGTTTCTTTCTCCTACCCCTTCACGTCAGGGCGGGCAGGCGGAACGGAGACGGTCATGAAGGCGAGGTTCTTGCGGTTTGCGGGTGTGAAGAGCCGGGCGCGTCGGGCCTCCACGGTCGGGTTGTTCCTGACGCTGTTTGCCTCCGCCGCCAATGCACAGCAGGGAACGCCGGAACAACGCCGGGCCTGCACCCCCGACGTCTACCGGCTCTGTGCCGGCGAAATCCCCAACGTCCGCGCCATCACGGCGTGCCTGCGCCGTAACCGGTCAAGCCTGAGCGAGGCTTGCCGGAGCCTGTTCGATCAGGCCGGCGGCTGACATGGCGGGTCTGTGGGTTTGTGCGCAGCAAGTGGCTCGCGCGGGCAGGCGAATCCGGCATAGTCGCCCTGTGGATATGCTGCGGACAGGCTGTGGAGTGCTGTGGATCTCGGCCATAGATGCTCAGCCCGGCGTCGCAACTCCGGCGGCAGGCGTCATATCTCTGCCAGAAAACTTCATCAGATGATTCTCGGATCGCGCCAGATCCTGACCTAAACAGTATCATTTGGTTCATCCGAATTCGGAATAGCGTTCCACCCGGGTCCCTCGCGCACGTACAGTTTTTGGGCAGCCGCTTGCCCAAATCGCAGGCCCTCTCCATCCAATTTTTTGTACGCCCGCGGACAAGCTTTTCACGGGCCGCTCCACCTAGGCTCGCTCCCGAGATCTGGAACATGGCCTTTGCCATGGCAATCGAAGGAGCGGGACGATGGACGGACGGGTATTGCCCCAAATGTCGCACCAAGTGCAGCGGGGAACGGCACGCGCATCATTGCCATGGCTCAAGGTCGCACTCGGTGCCACCATCGCTGTCGGCCTCGTCGGCGCCGTACCGCCGAGCGCACAGGCCGCGGCGCCCGCCGCCTGCACCGCGCTCCAGGACAAATATCCGGACTGGAAGGGCAAGACGCTGGTCAACGCCATCAACCCGCACACGCCGGGCTACGAGACGATCGATCCGAAGGATCCCAGCAAATATATCGGCTTCGATATCGATCTCGGCGAAGCCATCGGCGAATGCCTCGGCTTCAAGCTGACCTACAAGCCGGTGACGTTCGCAGCGCTCCTGACCACGCTCGCCGCCGGGCAAGCCGACATCGTCATCTCCGACATCTATGCCACCAAGGAGCGCGCCAAGGCGGCCGATTTCATCACCTATTCGAAGGTGTTCGACGGCGTGCTCGTCGCCAAGGGCAACCCGAAGGGAATCAACGGCATCAACATGTCGATGTGTGGTGCGGCTGCCGCCGAAAACACCGGCTATGTCGAGGTGCCGCTGATCCAGGCGCTGATCCCCGAGTGCAAGAAGGCCGGCAAGCCCGAGCCGACCGTTCAGCTCTATGACAACAACGCCAACTGCATCCAGGCAATCCTCGCCGGCCGCGCTGACACCTATGTCAACGACGTCAACACCGTCGACAGCGCCGTCAAAGCCTATCCGGACAAGCTGGAGAAGGCGATCGCGGTGACGATCCCGTATTCGGTTGGCATCGCCGTTCCCAAGGACAAGCCGAAATTCCGCGATGCCGTGCTGGCCGCGCTGATCGAGGTGCAGAGGGCCGGCACGCATATGGCGCTTCTGAAGAAGCACGGGCTCGACGTGAACAATTTCAAGGAGCCGGACATCTTGACGGCCGACTGATGTCACTATTCCTCCACTATCTGAGCATGCCGTATCTGCTCGGCGGCATCGAGCTCACCCTCGAGGTGACTGCCCTCGGGCTTGGCGGCGGATTGATCCTCGGATTGATCCTCGCCGGCATGCAGCTGTCGCGCTTCTGGCTGCTGGCGGCGATCGCCAGGGCCTACACCGTGATCTTCCGCGGCACGCCGCTGATCCTTCAGATGGTGTTCGCCTACGACGCGCTGCCGCATATCGGCATCAAGCTGCCGGCGGTGCTGGCCGCCGGCCTCGCGCTCGCCTGCAACGAGGCGCCGTTCATCGCGGAGATGCTTCGCGCCGGCGTGCTCGGCGTCGATCGCGGGCAGGTGACGGCAGGCCAGGCGCTCGGCATGACGCCGCGGATCCTGATGCGGCGGGTGATCGCGCCGCAGGCGATCCGCACCATGATTCCTGCGTTTGGCAACGAGGCCGTCAGCGCGCTGAAGAACTCCTCGCTGGCGTCCGTCGTCGCGGTCCAGGAGCTGACGCTGCGCTCGACCCAGCTTGCGTCCTCGACTTTCGATTTCTTCTCGATCTTCTTCGCGTCGGGCTTGCTGTACCTCGTGCTGACCTTCGCCATCAGCGTGATCCAGCTGTTCGTCGAGTGGCTGCTCGATCTCGACCGAGCCAAGGGCCGCCAGCGCAAGCTCGCCGATTACCTGCCGTGGCGCCGTGTCGACCTCACGACCAAGCTCGAGCTGGCCGAGGCCACGGCGGACAATCCCGAGCCCGTGCAGGCCGAGCCTGCCGACACGCCGCCGCTGGCGCTGACCCGCGAGGAGCGCACGCGGCGTGCGGTCACGATCGCGCGCAACAACATCGCGGTCGAGACCAAGGACCTCACCAAGAGTTACGGCGCGCAAAAAGTGCTTGGCGGCCTCGATCTCTCGGTGCGCGTGGGCGAGGTGGTGGCGCTGCTCGGGCCCAGCGGCTCCGGCAAGAGCACATTGCTTCGCTGTATCAACCATCTCGAAAGCTGGGACGGAGGCACCGTGCGCGTCGGCGGCCGCCGTCTCGGGTTCGACGACGACGGCAAGCTGCTGTCACCGCGGGCCATCGCCAACGAGCGGGCGACCGTCGGCGTCGGCATGGTGTTCCAGCAGTTCAATCTGTTCGCCCATCTCTCAGCCAGGGAAAACATCGCCGGTCCGCTGCGCTGGGTTCACGGCATGACCCGCATCGATGCCGACCGCCGCGCTGCCGAGCTGCTGGAGCGCGTCGGCCTGACGCATCGTGCGGACGCCTTGCCGCGGCATCTCTCCGGCGGCCAGCAGCAGCGTGTCGCGATCGCGCGAGCGCTGGCGCCGAACCCGAGCGTGCTGCTGCTGGACGAGCCGACCTCAGCGCTCGATCCCGAATTGGTCAACGAGGTGCTGGAGGTGATCCGGCGTCTTGCGATCGACGACGGCCTCACCATGATCATCTCGACCCACCAGATCCGCTTCGCCGACGAAGTCGCCGACCGCGTCGCGTTCCTGAGCGGTGGCACGATCATCGAGGAGGGGCCGGCGCACGAGGTGCTCTCCAATCCCCGCAATCCGCTCACGGCCCGTTTCCTCAGCGTGATGGAAGCCGACAAGTCCCCGGAGCCGGTGCGATGAGCGCTGCCGCCGCAAGATTCAAGACCGCATTCCCTGATGAGGCCACGTCATGAAACATTTCACGCTGCCGGTTTCGCCGAAGACAGTCCACTGGGGCTATTTCTCCAAGAAGGTCGCCCCAGCCCTGACGCTGCGCTCCCGCGACCGCGCCACCATCGAGACGCTGACCCATCACGCCAATGACGATTACGAGCGCATGATCCAGGGCGATCCCGGCGCCGAGAGCGTGTTCCAGTGGACGCGCGAGCACAAGGCGGTGGCGCGGCGCGGCTCAGGCCCGACGGAAGGTCCCTTCATTCGCGGCGCAGGCGAGGGGATCGGGGTGCATCTGCTCACCGGACCGGTCGCGATCGAAGGTGCCGAGGCCGGCGACATCCTCGAAGTGCGCATCCTCGACGTGCGGCCGCGGCCGAGCTGCAGCGCCTGCCATTCCGGCCGCTGCTTCGGCTCCAACGTCGCGGCGAACTGGGGCTTTCACTATCACGATCTGATCGAGGAGCCGAAGCCGCGCGAGGTCGTCACCATCTTCGAGCTCGACACGTCCGGCGAGCCCTATGCGAAGGCCGTGTACAATTACGTCTGGACACCGCAGACCGACCCCGACGGCATCGTGCATTCCACCATCGACTATCCCGGCGTCCGCGTCGACCACGCCACCATCAGGAAGCGTGAGAACATTCTGTCGAGCGTGAAGGTGCCGGCGCGGCTGCATTTCGGCACCATGGGCCTCGCGCCGTCGGAAGCCGATTTCGTCAGCTCGATTCCACCGAGCTACACCGGCGGCAACATCGACGACTGGCGCATCGGCAAGGGTGCGCGGATGTTCTATCCGGTCGCGGTACCAGGCGCCTTTTTCTCCGTCGGAGATCCTCATGCCGCTCAGGGCGACAGCGAGCTCGGCGGCACCGCGATCGAAACCTCGCTGACCGGCGACTTCGAGTTCATCCTGCACAAGAAGGCTGATCTGGCCGGCACCAACCTGGAAGGTCTCGATCATCCCATGCTCGAGACCGATCAGGCCTGGTCGTTCTACGGCTTCACCTATCCGAACTATCTCGCCACGCTCGGCGCTGACGCGCAAACCGAGATTGCCAATCACTCGAGCCTCGACCGCGCGATGCGCGATGCGTTCAGAAAACTCCGGCGCTTCCTGATGACCGTGCATCGCCTCAGCGAGGACGAGGCGATCTCGCTGCTGTCGGTTGGCGCCGATTTCGGCGTCACCCAGGTGGTCGACGCCAATTGGGGTGTCCACGGCACGATCCGCAAGAACATGTTTCGGTGCGACTAAGGCGTTGAAGGCGGGCCTGTTTCTGGGATGACACGGTGACCAACGAACCTCATCTACGACCCGTCGCTGCGACGGATGACCGCGTGCGTCTGGCACAGCGATTGCTTCGATCAACTGCAATCTGGGTCGATCCGATGAGCTTCCGTCCCTTCACGAGCGAGTCCTACGCGCAAGACGATCGCCCCGAAGCCTGGCGGGACGTGCTAGCGGCGGTCGGCCTGCAGCCGGCAGCTGGTCATTCCTTCCTCGACGGACATGCGACAGCTTCGCATCGTCATGCCGCCGGCGTCGCATTAACGCGCATGGCCGCGGGCGCGCAGTCCATCGGTCCGCTCTTGCAAGCGAACGAAGACATTCCGATCGCCCTGATGCCGGTCGAGGACGGCATGGTGCTGAAAAGCGCCGGTGGTCATCGCATCGTTCCGGTCGGTCATCTCGTGCTGCTGCCGCGGAGCGGCGACTGGAGCATCGTGTTCCAGCGCGACATGCGCGCCATCGTACTCTCGGTGACGTCGGAAGCGCTGCACGGACGCCTCTCGGGTAAACCCAGGCTTGGCGAGCCCCGCGTGGTGCCGCCAAGCGGCTTTGCCGATGTGTTCTCGCGCCTGCTGGACGCGACCGCGCGCACGCTCGACAGCTTGAGCGACGCCGAATGGAGTTCGGTTGCGCAGTCACTGGTCGATCTGCTCCTGACTCTCGCGCATCAACTGGCGGCCTCGACATCCGACGCCGGATCGAGCGCGACACAGGCCGCGCTGCTGCACCGGATCTGCCAGACCATCGAGCGCCGGCTCGACGATCCCGAACTGGTGCCGGCGCGCGTCGCGCAGGCCGAAGGGATTTCCGAGCGGTACTTGCAAAAGCTGTTCGAGACGGTCGGCGACAACTTTACCCATTACGTCCGCGAGCGCCGGCTCCAGCGTGCCTGGGCAGATCTGTCCAACCCAACCGAAGCGCATCGCTCGATCTCGGAGATCGCCTACGCCTATGGCTTTGGCGATTCCGCGCATTTCAGCCGCGCCTTCCGTCATCGCTTCGGTCTGCCGCCGCGCGAGTTTCGGCAGCAGGAGGCGGAGCGGGCGATCGCGCAACATGGCGTGGCCGGTCAGCGCGGCTGGCCGCAGGAGGCGCTGGCGCAGCTTCGCGTGCATCCGAGCGTCGCCGCCCGCAGCAGCGTCGCTTGTCCCGACGCCGAAGAGCGAACGACAGCGGAGCGCCGGCATCACCATCTGCCGGTCGAAGCCGGTCGCATTCATTGGGGTTATTTCAGCCGCTCGCTGCCGGCGCAGATCGAGATCACCTCGGGTGACACCATCACGATCGAAACGCTGACCCAGCACGCTTCCGATGCTCCCGAGATGATGATCGCTGGTGATGCCGGTGCTGAAAGCGTGTTCGGCTGGACACGGGACAAGAAGAATGTCGATCGTCGCGGTGCCGGTCCGATGGACGCGAGCGTGTTCGGCCGCGGCGCCGGCGAGGGATTTGGCGTTCACATCTGCACGGGGCCCGTGGCGGTGAAGGACGCCCAGCCCGGCGACGTGCTGGAGGTGCGCATCCTCGACATCGTGCCGCGCGCCAGCTGCAATCCGAGCCATGCCGGCCGCGTGTTCGGCTCCTCGGTCGCGGCCTGGTGGGGCTATCACTACAACGAGTTTCTCGGCGGCCCCAAGCCGCGCGAAATCGTCACCATCTACGAGATTTTTGACGATCCCGAGGAGCCGCACGCCCGCGCGCTCTACTCCTATCGCTGGGAGCCGCAGACCGATCCATTCGGCATCGTGCACACGACGTATGATTATCCCGGCGTTCCCGTCGTATCGGGCACGGTGAAGCGCCGGCATGCCGTGCTTGACGGCATCCGCATTCCCCTGCGTCCGCATTTCGGCGTGATCGCCGTGGCGCCGCGCGAGGTTGATTTCGTCGACTCCGTGCCGCCATCCTATTTTGGTGGCAATCTGGACAATTGGCGGCTGGGAAAGGGGGCGACCATCTATCTCCCGGTCTCTGTGCCCGGCGCACTGCTGTCGGTTGGCGATTCCCATGCCGCACAGGGCGACGGCGAGCTCAGCGGCACTGCAATCGAATGCTCGATGACCGGCACGTTCGAGGTGATCCTGCACAAGAAGACCGATCTCGCCGGCCGGCCCTTCGCCGATCTCTCTTATCCGCTGATCGAGACCGAAACGGATTGGGTGCTGACCGGCTTCAGCCATCCCAACTACCTCGCCGAGTTCGGCGCGCAGGGCCAGAGCGAGGTCTACGCCAAGTCCTCGCTCGACCTCGCCATGAAGGACGCGTTCCGCAAGATGCGGCGCTTCCTCATGAATGTGAAAGGCCTCAGCGAGGACGAGGCGATCGCGCTGATGTCGGCCGCGGTCGACTTCGGCGTCACCCAGGTCGTCGACGGCAATTGGGGCGTGCATGCGATCATCAGCAAGCGCCTGTTTCAGGACGCCTCCAAACTTCAAGGGTAGCTCACGTGAAATTCCACATGATTAGCGGCGGACCGAAGCCGGTCGCGCCCTTCAGCCACGCTGTCGAGACCGACGGCTTCGTCTTCGTCACCGGACAGATGCCGGACACGCCGCAAACCCCGGGCGTACTGCCGGACGGTATCGTCGCGCAGACCTGCGCAGTGATGGAAAATTTGAAGGTTGTGCTCGCTGGCCTCGATCTCGGCCTCGAGCACGTCGTGATGACGCGGATTTATCTGACGCGTTTCAAGGAGGATTATGCGGCGATGAACGAGACGTACCGCGCGTTCTTTCCGCCAGATCGTCTGCCGGCCCGCACCTGCGTCGGCGTCACCGGGCTCGCGTACGACGCATTGATCGAGATCGATCTGGTGTGCCGGCGGCCGTGAGGCGACAGTCGGTAGGGTGGGTTAGCAAAGCGGCGGCGCGAAGCGCGGTCCGCCCGGCGTAACCCACCAACTTCGCCTGAAGCATGTGGGTTACGCTACGCTAACCCATCCTACGATCCTGCGCAGCACGAAGTGATGCGCTGCAGAGCCGGGGCCGATGTTGCAGCGAGTGCCGCGGCTCCCTGGGTCCCGGCTCTGCGCTCCGCTTGTCCGGAACACGAGAGTGGCGGGTCACCGAACGCTCTCTCCACTTCGTCTCAAGATTGCAACCCGCGCGTGCAAGAAGTCTTGATTGGTCGTGATGTAGGGTGATCGGCCCGCCCTTGAACGCGCCGCCGAGCCGCCGCGACTAACCGACAGAGTGCAGGTGGATCAGTGGAACGTGATCAAACTACTCCTTCCGAAAGCACTAAAATGGTGCTTTAGTGCTTTCCATGAGCCAGTCGCCCCGAAATGCGCCGTCGGCGCTGCGTTACAGGCTTGCCCCTGACCCGGCCGCCAAGGCCGCTCTGGAGGCGACCTTCCAGGCCTATGACCAGATGATGGAAATTCTGGACGTGGTCGCGCGGAGCCACAATGTCGGCTCCAACCTCGTCCTGCTGCACGCCCATGCCTATGACCCGATCCGGAAAAAGACGGCGCTGCCCTCGCGGCTGGTGACGCTGGGTCTACGCGACCGCGCCGATTATCGCGCCGCGCAAGGTCGCCGCCTGCCGCTCGACGACAAGCTCGCCAAGATCAAGGGGCCCGCCACCATTTCGATTGCGACCGTGCAAGGACGCTTCAGCGTGCCCTTCGACTACGCCGGTTATGCCGAGGGCTGGGGACAGAGCGCGCCCGCGCACCTCATCCGCACTGACGACGGCTTCGAAGTTCACTACGGCGTCACGCCGAACAGTCTGCCAGAGGAGGAGAACGCCATGGATACCATCGCTGCTGCCCCCGACAATTTCCTGTCTCGGGTCGGGCGCCTGATCGCCGGGATCGCCTATGACGCGATCGAGCAGGCCGAAGGCAAGAACAAGCTCAAGGTGGTCGGCCAGGCCATCCGCGAGATCGAGCGCGCCGAAGCCGAGGCGCGCGACGCACTCGCCGCCGCGCGGGCCGAGGAGTACCGGCTCAACGCGCGCCGCACCGAGATCGAACGCGAGATGGCCGACCTCGCTCCCAAGATCGAAGGCGCGATCGCTGATAGCCGCGACGATCTCGCCCGCGCCGGTATCGCGCGGCAGATGGATCTGGAGGCCCAGTTCGAGGTGCTCTCCCGCGCCATCGACGAGAACAACGAGAAGATCGAGAGTGGCGTGACTTCGCTGCGCGCCGTGCTGTCGGCACTTCAGGATGCCGAGCAGCGTCGCGCCGATCTCGAAAAGAGCGAGGCAGCGGCAAGCCACCAGGCCCAGACGTCGCCCCAGAAACCCGGCGGTGCCTCGGCGGCGGCGAAGGCATTGCGCGCGGGCAGGGCGGTGGCGCGGGCCACCGGCGTTCCCGCAGCCATTCCGTTTTCAAGCGACATCGACGAGCTCAGCACGTTGCATCGCGACAAGGAGATTGCAGCGAGGCTGGCGCGGTTGAAGTCGCGCTCCTGAGCAATGTGTCATGAGCGCTCTGCTCGAACACGTCATGTCGCCGGAGGTCAGGCCGTTCGCGATCGCGGCGGCCATGATCCTCATCGTCGGCTCGATCGAGGTGGTCTCGATGCTGGTCGGGGCTTCGCTGAGCGAGATGCTCGGGACCAACATCGATTTCGGTCATCCCAGCGACAACGGCATCATCAACGCCATCTCCTGGATCAATGTCGGCGGCGTGCCGCTGTTGATCTTCCTGCTGCTGCTGCTCGGCGCCTTCTCCATCACCGGATTCCTCATCCAGGACATCGCGCGGCTGGTGGCCGGCCCCTTGCCGGCGACGCTCGCCTCGGTCGGGGCGGTCGTCGTCTCGGTTCCGCTGGTCCGCGCCACGAGCAGGGCCATCGCGCGGGTCATTCCCAAGGATGAGAGCTACGCGGTCGGCCTTGGCGATCTCGTCGGCCGCGTCGGTGAGGTCGTGATCGGGCCGCTCGACCAGGGACCGCCCGGCCGCGTCAGCGTCGCCGACATCCACGGCAACCGCCATTTCGTCTGGGCGGTCGCCGCACCCTCGTCATCGCCCCTGCCGCAGGGAACCATGGTCCTGCTGGTCGATCGCGCCGGCTCCCGCTTCGTCGCGGTGAAGGCCGAGGATGAACTCAAACCGTCCAAACCATCTCTAAGCAACTAGCAAGTCATTTAGCGGAGAAAGTCATGTTCGACATCGCAGTCCCGGCCATGATCGGCGTCGCGCTGATCGTCGTCCTCGGGATCGTCTTTACCATCCTCTACAAGCGCGCCACCCGCGACGAGGCTTTCGTGCGTACCGGCCTCGGCGGCAAGAAGGTCGTGCTCGACGGCGGCGCCATGATCCTGCCGATCTTCCACTCCTATGCCAGCGTCAATCTGAAGACGCTGCGGCTCACGGTCGAGCGCAAGGAGCGGGAATCCCTGATCACCAAGGACCGCCTGCGCGTCGACATCGTCGCCGAATTTTACGTGCGCGTCCGCCCCGACGATGAGAGCATTGCGCTGGCGAGCCAGACGCTGGGCGCGCTGACCAATGACGCCGAAGCCCTGCGTAACCAGGTCGAGGCTAAATTCGTCGACGGCCTGCGCTCGGTGGCGGCCACCATGACCATCCTGGAGCTGCAGGAAAAGCGCAGCGATTTCGTCAAGCACGTGCAGGCGACCGTCGAGTCCGACGTCAAGTCGAACGGGCTCGAGCTGGAATCGGTATCGCTGACCAAGCTCGACCAGACCGACGTCAAATTCTTCAATCCGGAAAACTTCTTCGACGCCGAAGGTTTGACCCAGCTGAAAACCGTCACCGAAACCCGACGCCGCGACCGCAACTCGATCGTGCGCGACAACGAGGTGGCGATCGCGCAGAAGGACCTCGAGGCACGGCAGCAGACGCTGACCATCGAACGTACCAAGAAGGAGGCCGAGCTCTCCCAGGAGCGCGACATCGCCAACAAGACCGCGAGCACGCGGGCCGAGGTCGCGACCGCGACCCAGACCGCGCGCCTGACCGAGGAGAACGCCCGCATCGACACCGACCGTGCCGTTGCGGAGAAGGAGGCCGGCGCCAAGCAGGTCAAGGAAACCGCTGTGATCGAGTCGGATCTGGCGATCAACAAGCGCAAGACCGACGCGCAGCGCGAGATCCAGATCGCAACGCAAGAGAACGAGATCCAGATCGCATCCAAAAGCAAGGAGACATCGGAAGCCGTGGCCGAGGCCAAGGCGGCCGAAGCGCTCGCCGTCTCTGCGGAGGAAAAGGTCCTGACCGCCCGCGCCGTCGAGGTCGCCGACCGTGCGCGTCTCACCCAGGTGCTTGCTGCGCGAACCGAGGCCGAGCGCAAGTCGACCGAACTGATCGTCGCGGCCGAGGCCGAGAAGAAGGCCTCGCTCGACCGCGCCGAGGCCGTCAAGACGCTGGCCACCGCCGAAGCCGAGTCCAACAAGATCAAGGCCGTCGGCGTCCGGAACATCGGTGAAGCCGAAGCTGCCGTTATCACCATGAAGAACGAGGCGCAGAACAAGCTCGGCAGCAACGTGATCGATTTCGAGATCGCCAAGAAGCGGATCGAGACCATGCCTTCGGCGCTGGCCGAGATGGTTAAGCCGATCGCCAATCTCAAGGACGTCCGCATCCTGCACACCGGCGGAATGTTCGGCGGCAACGGTAGCGGCGGCGGCAATGTCGGCTTCGGCGAGGGGCTCGCCGGCGAGCTCCTGAAGGTGCATGCGCTGCGTCCGATGATCGACGAGATCCTGCGCCAGAGCGGCTTTGCGCCGGACGAGGATCCCGTGAAGGCGCTGGTCGGCGCAGTGACCGGAAAGAGCAACGGCGCGGCCGTGCCAGCGCCTGTGGCCGTGCCGGAGAAAACAAACTCCGCCGATCTATGAATGCCGGTTCATTGCTGCGGAGAATTCGAAACGATATGAACTGGCGCGTTGCGTGTCTCACATCGCGCAACGCGCCAGAGCACTGATCGATCGCGCATTGATCTCTCGATCATGGTTCGGGCGCCGGAGCCTGTTTCGATCGGGAGATTTTCAAATGAAGTATTTTCTGTCTGCACTGACCGCGATCGGTCTTGCCATCGTCGCCGCGCCGTCGTTCGCGGCTGATGCCCGCAACGTCACCATCGTCAACGAGACCGGTTACGCCATCAAATTCCTGGGCTTCAACGCGCCGGACGATGGTCTGGACGAATGGGACAACGAGCTCGACAAGGTTTTGCAGAACCAGGCGAGCACCTATGTCGAGTTCGACGATGACGACGAAGGGTGCGTCTGGAACGTCCGCGTCGACTGGCAGAGTTACGACGAGGCCGTGCTCTGGAAGAACGTCAACCTCTGCAAGTTCACCGCGCTGCGGCTGCGCTACGATTCCGGTACCAAGACCACCTCGTTCGTCGCCGAGTAGTTCGACCTGACCTGACTTGCCGGAGGAGGGGCCGCTCCAGGGCCTTTCTCGCCGCATTGTGCAAGATAGCGAATTCGTCCTTTGCAAGCGCAACCGGCTTTGTTATACGCAGCCGCGCGCGAACGACGAGTTCGCCCTTTTCCTCGGTAGCTCAGCGGTAGAGCATCCGACTGTTAATCGGATGGTCGCTGGTTCGAATCCAGCCCGGGGAGCCACCACTTACCGCGTAAGCCCTTCCAAAAATTGAAGAAATGGCTCCAGAGCGATCCACGATGTCCACGTGGTCTATACACAAGTGGCTACACATGGTAGGAGCCAAGCCATGTCAAAGCGCTCCCAATTGCCTCATTTCCTGTCCGAGATTCCTTATCTCACGATCACCCCGACCGGATTCTATGGGTACAGGCGTCGGGTTCCTGATGAGATTCGCGCCGATCTCGGCGGCGAGTTCATCCGCAGTCTCCGCACCCGCGACCCGGCCAAGGTTCTCAGAAACTATGCGAAGATGCACTCGACCGCAGAAGAGGTATTCGCACGGGCGAGGCGGAAGGCGGGGGTTGGTGAAGACATTGTCTTTGAGATGGCCTTGCGCTCGCTCAGGACAAAAGGGCTGGCTGACCAGAACGGGGGCTTGGCTCATCTCGACCACGATGACAGGTCGGAAGGGCAAGACATCATCCTCAGCGCTGCCGGGTTCGGCAACACTGAGGAACTGAGTGAGGAGCTTGATGCCTATCCAGCCGGTAAGGCCCCGATCAAGTTGAAAGCGGTGTCCGCCGCTCTCGGCCTGCTGGCCGGTAACAAGCGCCGCCCGGTCGTCTCCTACTGCCTAAACCAGTTTCTTGCGGACAACCACTTGCTCAAGATCGCGGACGCCGCATCAGCGCCACCATCACGTCCATAACGCGGAAAGACAGGGGCGGAGGGATTGCGGCCCTTGATTCTCGTGCGTAGGACCGCAACCGACTTCTGATCAACCACCGGCACGGTTCGGACAGACTGCTGGTTCTTCAAGCGCCGGATGTCGTTGAATCGGAGATCGAGGACAACACCATCATCACCCTTGTCCAAGATGTCGCGAACCTCCAAGCCGGTGATCTCGGCAAGCCGCGCTCCGGTGCAGGCGAGCAGCCTGACGATGTCCTGTAGATCATCGTTCATGGTGCCGGTCTTGGTCAGGAGCGACTTCACTTCATCGTATTCGAAGGACACGCCGTCCTCGTTGTGATCGGCGGGTTTCGCGACTTCCAGCCGCGAGAACTGATTCGTGCCTTCCAACTCAAGTTCACGCAGGCACCACCCGGTCAGCCTCCCTCATGAACTTGCTGTATTTCTCCACGGTGGAGGGCTTGTAGCCGTCCGCCTCCAGCTTCATGACGAAGCTGCGAGCTTCCGGGCGGGTGATCTCGGTGATGTCCTTGTCCCCGACGACCTTGATAAATTCACCAACGATAAGCTTGCGCTGCTGCTCGTAGCGCTTCCACTTCCGTGATTCGGGGTCTTCGCGACGTAGCTTGACCACCATCGGGCTGCGTGATCCCAAGGCAAAAAAGCCCAAGACCACCCACAGCCTGCGTCACACCTTCAAGGATGCCTTACGAGACGCCAGCGTCACCCGTGACATCGCGAATAAGATACAGGGCCACACTGAGGGTGATGCGTCCGATGACTACGGCTCCCTTGGATTGCTAGCCCGTAAGCGCGAAGGGATGGTGAAGGCTTGGAAGTTGCTGGCCCCAGCCACCACGCCTGTCCTCGATGCTGCGGTATCGCCAGCCCCAGCCAATACGGTATTAGCCGGGGCTGAATAGGGTGTTTCTTTATTTCACCGCGACGGAGAAATTACGTTCATGTTCGGAAGTTCAGCCCTCGTATGGGCGTTAGTCCTTAATGTCGGTTCACCGCCTGTGGGTTACTTTAAGACGAAAGAGGCTTGCATTGAGGGGTTCAGAGCGTCCGTTGCCGTTTTTACTCGCGGCGAGAAACCCTTTTCCGAGCTAGGAAACGGTATGGCGGGCTTTTGCATTCCGGTTGAGACCCCCATTAGAGGCAATTGAAGCGCTTCGTGATTATGCTCTCGCAAATTGCCTAGCTAGCGCGAGCACATGCCTCCACGTCACGTGCTTGGCCTTGCCGGTCATTCTCTTGATGCCGTGATCAATCACGACGCTCTTGATGGCCGCGCTGTTGTCGGCGAGCCGGGTCAGTTCATCGTAGCCAGCCTGTCCAAGCTCACGCATGGCCGCCGCCTGTCCGACGCTGACCACTTGATGCACTGAGCCGAAAGCAGCATCCTTGCTGATACCCCGCTGCTGCAAGCCGGTCCAGATTACGTCATCCTGTGCAAGCTCACCCGTGAGGATGTCTTTGCCGAGTTCAATGGCAGCATCCTGATCTAGCCCGGTATCTCCCTGCTTGTGAACGCTACACCGGCCGCATCTATGGGCGGATCACCAAAGAGGGATGGGAAAGCTATTTTCAGAACAGCAGCCGGGTGAAGATTCTGATTATGTCAGGGCTTTACGGGCTAATCGAGCCGAATGAGTTTATTCAAAACTACGACATCCATCTGTCGGACACGCACAAGGACTATGGATTGGATGTCAAATCACAGTGGCTGGAGTTATATACCAAGGCGCTCACTTCCTACGTCAGGCACGCATGGAGTGGGGGACGCAGAGTCCGTATCTTCAACCTCCTTTGTGATCATCACTACGTCGATGCAGTACGGTGGCTTCGCGTTCCCAGAGAGAGCTAACATCGGGTTTGATCTTGTTGAGTATGTCGGAGGGGAAAACACGCTGATCGTTCGGGCGGAAGGCGAGAAGGACAGATTTGACTACACATTCGATGTGAGCGGATTGCCGGCTGCCTTCGAGAAAATGAAAGACGTGTGCAAGCGCCAAGCGGGGTGATTCCTAAGTTGAACTTGGCCACCTTAGGATCGAGCGCGAGCGAGCAGACTGCCGATTGCCGCCTCTCGATTTTCCGGATTTCTGGATGGGTCTATACACACGAACCACCGCGACTCTATACACGCACAGAGCCTTCGCTCCGGATAACAAAGTCAAGTCAATAGGTTACTGGCACGTCAATAGGAGCCAAATCCAGCCCGGGGAGCCAAAATCCAACAAAATCAAACGCTTGATTGTGTTGCATGTTAGCAACACAGACCTCGGCTGTGCGTTCGTTCTGCTGAGCGGCGCAAAGGGAATCGGTTGGACCGGCCTCGGTGCCGCCGGCCAGGGTGCCTAGATTTCATGCCCGGAGGGGTGGAGGCGACGGCGAGCGGCTCCGACTCCCAGCGTCTGCGATGGATATTCGCCGAACATGGCGAGGTAATACTGCGAAAATCGCCCCAGCTCGTAAAAGCCTTGCTCCATTGCCACCGCCGTGACGGTCGTCGAGCCCGGGGCGCTCTCGCGCAGGATGGAGTGAGCGGTGCACAGACGTTTCTGCCGCAGGAACGTCACCGGGCCGAGGCCGAACACTTCTTGAAAAGCGCGATGGAGGGTGCGGCGCGACATCCCGAGCGCGGCGCAGATCTCCGAAACATGCACCGGGCGCGTACCGGTCTCATCGAGATACTCCTCGACCCTGCGGATCAGCCGTCGTGCCGAGGGCAGCCATCCGCTGTTGTCGGGCGGCAGCGACGACAAGACATTGGCCGCCATGCATTCGACAATCGATCGCTTCCAGAAATCTGCGGTCGACGGCGTCAGTCCGTGCTGGTGCCCGCAGAGGTGCGACATGATCCGGACCAGGCGGCGCGAGGCAATCGCGCCGGTCTCGAGGTCCGCACGGAAATGGCCTCGGCTGCGCCAGGTTTCGGGATCGCCCAGCCGCGCCTCGCCGCCGAACAGGGACACGACCTCGGTGAGGTCGAAACGCATCGCGGCGTACGCGGACGGGCCGTGAAAGACGCCGTCATGCTCGACCAGCGGCGGAATGACGAGCACGTCATTGAGCTGCATGTCGAACGACCAGTGGGCGACGCGCTCTTCGGCCGCGAGCAGCATTCCGACGATCAGCTTGTCGTCGCTGGGGACGCGCTGCGTGCGCATGCCGACGTTGAAGGTACCGATGCTCAGCGAGAAATCGCCGATACCGACGTGCGACAGGGTTCCGCGCAGACGCCCGCGTCCGAGCTGCATCACGTCGACATGTGAGCCGTGCACGGCTTGGTGAAGGCCTTCGAAACCGTCCAGCTGCCGCGAATCAACCAGCAGGAATTTCCCCATGGCTGTATTCTGTTGCTGAAGCCCGACAATTCTGCGGCGGTGACAGCCAAGCACCACCACAATGCGAACTGGGTACGACCGACCGACTTCGCGTTTTGAGGTACTGCGCGACACTGCTGATCGAACAGCTCGCGACCTGCATCGTGGAGTCTCGCGAATCGCGGCGTGCTGGCACAAACTGCACGTCACAGCCGTCAAATCCTGGGGTACCATTTGCAAGCTCAGCGACATCAGCGGTGTTCGCCCTGCGACACCGGGTTTCGCACAGTTGGCGCCGGGAAGATGAGGCCAGACAATGCGCCTGACGTGTCGGGCAATGGGCCATCGTCGATATCGGCCGAAGTCGGCACCGTAGCTGCGGGAATGCGCGTCTCGGAGTTTGCACCATGTTGCGGGCGGAGCCGGGTCACTGTGAGTGGCTGCCGGATGACGTGAAGACCGGCGAGATGGTCTTCATTCCCGGCGGGACCTTTCGCATGGGATCCGACCACCACTATCCCGAAGAGGCGGCAAGCCATCGCGTCTCCCTCGACGGCTTCTGGATCGACCGCACGCCTGTGACCAACAGGCAGTTCAAGCAATTCGTCGAGGCGACCGGCCATGTCACCGAGGCGCAGGTCGTTTCCGATCCAACGGCCTGTCCCGGCGCACTGAACGACACGCTCTACGCCGGTTCGCTGGTGTTCTCGCCGCTGCCGCGCATCACCGATCTCACCGACTGGAGCCAATGGTGGTCGTTCGTGCGCGGCGCCAACTGGCGACATCCGTATGGCGCCGGCAGCGACATCAGGGACCTCGACGACCATCCGGTCGTGCACGTCTCGCACAACGATGCAGCCGCCTATGCCCGCTGGGCCGGCAAGGACCTTCCGACGGAAGCGGAATGGGAATTCGCCGCCCGCGGCGGTCTCGACGGCGAGGAGTTCGCCTGGGGCGATGCGCTGATGCCCGGCGGCAAGCACATGGCCAACATCTGGCAGGGCAATTTTCCCGTCCAGAATCTCGGCGATGACGGGTTCGAGCGTACCTCGCCGGTCATGGCCTTCCCGCCGAACGGTTACGGCCTCCACGACATGATCGGCAATGTCTGGGAGTGGACCTCGGACTGGTGGTCACCCAGCCATCCGGCGGACGCCGCAAAATCCTGCTGCGTCCCGAAAAATCCGCGCGGCGGCCGCGAGGACACCAGCTACGACACGCGTCGGCCCGACATCCACATTCCGTGCAAAGTCCTGAAGGGCGGCTCGCATCTCTGCGCACCCAATTATTGCCGGCGCTACCGGCCCGCCGCGCGCCGCGCCGAACCGGTCGATATTTCGACCAGCCATATCGGCTTCCGCTGCGTGGTGCGCACGCCTCGCGACGTTGACCGCGCACGGGAGGGGAGTTGCCGCGAGCGCGCTCGCGTCGATGCGCCGGCTGGCGGACCGGGCGGTGACTGGAGCGCAATTCACCGCATTTTCAGTGTCTTGCATTCACATTCTGACGTGACGCGCGATGATGGTTGAAGCGGGATCTCAACATTGCTCCGCCCGAATTCAGCAAGATCGCGCTCAAGCGCTTGTGTGCGCGTGGCTGCGGTCGGGTCATGAGAGCGACGCCAATTCGACTTATTTTGCATCGAGCTTGGCACATGCCGGAATTCTTACGGAGCTGATTCCCATGCCAGATATCCTGGCCGACCTTTCCCGGACGGCCCCTTCGATCCTGCCGGCCGATGTTCCCGAGCTCAGCGATGACGAGTGCCTGGCCTGTCTCGCGCGCGCTGTCGATGCCCCCGACTCGGTGCGGCTCGACGAAGTCGCCGCACTGATCGGCCGCCTCGCGGTAACAATCGAATAGCTGATCCTCCGCCCGATCCCATGAGGTGGGCAGGCTTTGGAGCCTGCGCAGGTCTGGTCCGTCCAGGCCAACGGACGTGTTGCGTTTTCCCGGAGCCTGCTCCAAAGATGCCGCCAAGTTTCGTCCGCGGCATCGTCCGCATCTCAGGGTCCGCAAATGTCCGGTTTCTCGACCGCGCGCCTCAAAATGGTCGATGGCCAGGTGCGCACCAATGACGTCACTGATCGCCGTGTTCTCGACGCCATGCTCACGGTTCCGCGCGAGACATTCGTGCCGGCGGCCAAGCAGGCCCTGGCCTATCTCGACCTCGATCTCGACGTCAGCGAGGACGGCACCAAGCGCTTCCTGATCAAGCCGCAGCTGACCGGCAAGCTGCTCCAGGCCGCCGAAATCGGCGCGGATGACAATGTGCTAGTGGTCGGCTGCGCGACGGGCTACCTCGCGGCGCTGACGGCGAAGATCGCGCGCCAGGTCACCGCGACGGAGAACGAATCGGCTCTGGTTGCAAAGGCCAGGGACACCTTTGCCAGCCTCGGGCTCACCAACGTCACTTGCAAGGCCGCTTCCTGCACTGAGGGAGATCCGTCTGCCGCCCCCTATGATGTGATCATCCTCAACGGCGCCGTCGAGGTCACGCCCGAAGGGTTGCTCGGACAGCTCAGGGAGGGGGGGCGCCTGGTCGGGGTATCTGCCGAATCGAGGCCGCCGCGGGCCGTGATCATGACCCGTACCCACGGCGAATTCGGCCACCGGGCGCTGTTCGATGCCGCAGCTCCGGTCCTTCCCGGGCTGGAACGGGCCGCCGCTTTCGTCTTCTGACGGCCCTATCACGGGTTTCGCCCGTAAAATCCCGTTCTGAATCAGAAGTGTGGCCGGGATGCTGCACGTAAAGAGTTTCCACTGGGAACCACTCTTGAGTAGTTCCGTCGCGCTTGACTGCGTCCTATGTTGCGACGGGGTAACGACTCCACTCGGATACGGTAACCAGGTTCGCGGGCACGAGCCTGGCGTTAGAATGAACGGAATTTCACGGATGCATGGGGTGAAGCTCTTCACCGGAGCTGCGGTTTCGGTCCTGCTGATGGCGCTGGCCGGGCCCGCGCCTGCCTTGGCCGACACGATCGAGGCCGCTTTGGTGCGAGCCTATCAGAACAATCCGCAGCTCAACGCACAGCGCGCCCAGGTGCGCTCGACCGACGAGAACGTGCCTCAGGCCTTGTCGGGCTATCGCCCGAGGGTGTCGCTGACGGCGAGCGGCGGCTATCAATATCAAGATATTCAGAGTGCCCCGGGGAGTGACTCATTCCATGGAAACAGGTTGCCTCGCAGCGCTGGAGTGACCGCTACGCAGACGCTCTACAATGGCAATCAGACCGCCAACAGAACGCGGGCGGCGGAGAGTCAGGTCTCCGGTGCCCGCGAAGCGCTGCGCAGCCTCGATCAGAGCGTGCTGCTCCAGGCCGCCACGACCTACATGGACTATCTGCGCGACGCCGCGACGCTCGAAGTCCAGCGCAGCAACGTGCGCGTGCTCGAGCAGACGCTGAAGCAGACCCGTGACCGTTTCAACGTCGGCGAAGTGACGCGCACCGACGTCGCGCAATCGGAAGCGCAACTGGCTGCCGGCAGGACTCAGGCGCTCACCGCCGAAGCGAACCTCACCACGACGCGGGCGAACTTCCGCCGCATCATCGGCAACGAGCCGACGAACCTCGCACCGGGCTCGCCGGTCGACCGGTTCCTGCCGCCAACACTCGCTTCGGCTGTCGAGCTCGGCCTGGTCGAGCATCCCAATGTCACGGCGGCAATGTTCGGCATCGACGTCAATTTCTTGCAGGTCAAAGTCGCCGAAGGTGCGTTGCTGCCGACCGTTACGATCCAGGCATCGGCCACGCAGGCCAACGAACAGTCGTTGATTCAGATGCGCTCGTTCAGCGCATCGGCGATCGCGCAGGTCTCGGTGCCGATTTATCAGGGCGGTGGTGAGTATTCGCTGATCCGGCAATCCAAGGAAAACCTGGCGCAGCAGCGTCTCAACCTCGAAACGACACGCGATCAGGCTCGTGCGACCGTCGTGCAGTGGTGGGGCTCGTTGCAGGCTGGCAAGGCGCAGGTGCAATCCGCGCAGGCACAGGTTACGGCCTCCGAGATCGCGCTGAACGGCGTGCGCGAAGAAGCCAAGGCCGGTCAGCGCACGACTCTCGACGTGCTCAACGCGCAGCAGGCGCTGGTCAATGCGCGCGTCGCGCTGGTGACCGCGCAGCACGACCGTGTCGTGGCATCCTATAACGTCCTTGCCGCCGTCGGCCGCCTTGCGCCGCAGGTCCTCGGCCTTTCGACAAATGTCTACGATCCCAGCGTGCACTACCATCAGGTCCGCGACAGCTGGGCCGGCGTGCGAACGCCTGACGGGCGCTGAAGTCCCGTAGTCATCCGGTCGGCCCCCGCGAATAACCGAGGCCGACCGGCGCTTTGCTTGCAATCATTAAAATCCCTGACATAGCCTTGCCAAGAAGATGTGGGCCGATTCGGCACGCATCGATGTTGCGTGCGTAAAGCTTGAGTGCCGGGGCAGGGGCGCACCGCGCACGTTGAGCCCGTGAACTGGGGACAAGTCGGGCTGCCGCGACGAAAATGTCGGGGCGTCCGTTGCGGAACCGGCCAATCCTGTCGTGCTTGGTGTAAAACAACGCATGCGAGGGCGTTGATGATGTGGAGTCGGAGATGACGCAGCCTGCAAAGGTCACAGAACCCTCGATGGAGGAGATTCTGGCCTCGATCCGGCGCATCATTGCCGACGATGAGGCCAAGCCGCCGCCGGCCGAAGCCGCGAAACCCGAGAAGGCCGCGGCGCCCGTCGCGCCGCCAAAGCCGCAGGCGATGAACGACGTTCCGCCATCCAAGGTCGCCTCCGCAAAACCTGCCGCCGAGAAACCCGCGCCGCCGCCGGCTGCGAAGCCAGCACCGGCCCCGCCGCCCGCACCTGCGGCAGATGCATCCAACAACCAGGACGATATCGACGCGCTGCTGGCGGGGCTCGACGCGACGACGCCTGCGCCCGAGGTCCGTGCTCCGGAACCGGAGCCCGAACCCGACGTGCTCGAATTGACCGACGAGATGGCGGTGGAGCCGACGCCGCCACCAGAGCCGCCGAACTTTCGCAAGGTCGAGCCGCGCGACGATCTGGAATTCGCCGAATCGCCGCCGCCGCGACCGACGCCACCGCCGTCTTATGCACAGGTGGATTTCGATGCGCCGCCGCTGCCGCCGCAGCAGCCGATGCTGGCGCAATCGACGGTCTCCGCGGTCGAATCCGCCTTCAACTCCCTGGCCCACACGGTGCTCAGCAGCAATGCGCGGACGCTGGAGGATCTGGTCAAGGAGATGCTGCGTCCGATGCTGAAATCCTGGCTCGACGACAATCTGCCGGGGCTCGTTGAACGCATCGTGAAGGCCGAAATCGAGCGGGTCTCGCGCGGCGGCAGGTAGGGCGGCCGCACAGCCCTCATAAAGCCTCGCTCAAGCGTCATATTCGGCCTTTCCAGCGGGCCGGGAAGCCGTTTTGCCGCGGGGCTTTCCGTTGACCTTCTCTTCGACCTTTTCGTTGACTTGCCCCTCGCGCGCGGCTTTCTAGCAGCCCATGATCGAGAAAAATTACCAGCCCGCCGATATCGAAGCCCGCATGTCCGTCGTGTGGGAGGACAGCCTTGCGTTCAAGGCCGGTCGCCCCGACCGCCGCGACGCCGTGCCCTATACCATCGTGATCCCGCCGCCGAACGTGACGGGCTCGCTGCACATGGGCCACGCCCTCAATAATACGCTCCAGGACATCCTGTGCCGCTTCGAGCGCATGCGCGGCCGCGACGTGCTGTGGCAGCCCGGCACCGACCATGCCGGCATCGCCACCCAGATGGTGGTCGAACGGCAATTGATGGAGCGTCAGCAGCCCAGCCGCCGCGAGATGGGCCGCGAGAAGTTTTTGGAGCGGGTCTGGCAGTGGAAGGCCGAGAGCGGCGACACCATCATCAACCAGCTCAAGCGCCTCGGCGCCTCCTGCGACTGGTCGCGCGAGCGCTTCACCATGGACGAGGGCCTGTCGAAGGCCGTCATCAAGGTGTTCGTCGAGTTGCACCGCGACGGCCTGATCTACAAGGACAAGCGGCTGGTGAACTGGGACACCAAGCTGCTGACCGCGATCTCCGATCTCGAAGTGCAGCAGACCGAGGTCAAGGGCAATCTCTGGTATCTGCGCTATCCGATCGAGGGCAGGACCTTTAGCCCCGAGGATCCCTCGAGCTTCATCGTCGTTGCCACGACGCGCCCGGAGACCATGCTCGGCGACACCGGCGTGGCCGTGCATCCCGATGACGAGCGCTATCAGAAGCTGATCGGCAAGAACGTGCTCCTGCCGCTGGTCGGCCGCAAGATCAAGATCGTCGCCGACGAGTATTCCGATCCGGAGAAGGGCTCCGGCGCGGTCAAGGTGACGCCGGCGCACGACTTCAACGATTTCGAGGTCGGCAACCGCCACGGCCTCGCCCGGATCAGCGTCATCGACAGGGAAGGTTGCCTCGACCTTCTCGACAACGAGGATTATCTGCGCGACCTGCCCGAAGGCGCCTCGCAGTTCGCCGAGGAATTCAACAAGCTCGACCGCTTCGTGGCGCGCAAGCGCATCGTCGAGCGTCTGGACTCGTTCGGCTTCGTCGAGCGGATCGAACCGCACACCCACATGGTACCGCACGGCGATCGCTCGGGCAGCGTGATCGAGCCGTATCTGACGGACCAGTGGTACGTCGACGCCAAGACACTTGCAAAACCCGCGATCGCGGCGGTGCGTTCGGGCGAGACCAGCTTCGTGCCGAAGAACTGGGAAAAGACCTATTTCGAGTGGATGGAGAACATCCAGCCCTGGTGCATCTCGCGCCAGCTCTGGTGGGGACATCAGATCCCGGCCTGGTACGGCCCCGACGGCAAGGTGTTCGTTGCCGAGACCGAGGAAGAAGCCGTTAGCCACGCGCTCGGCTATTACGTCGAGCAGGAGGTCATCACGGCCGAGCAGGGCCGCGAGATGGCGCTCGACCGCAACAAGCGGGACGGCTTCATCACGCGCGACGAGGACGTGCTCGACACCTGGTTCTCCTCGGCGCTGTGGCCGTTCTCGACGCTCGGCTGGCCCGACGACGCGCCCGAGGTGCAGCGTTACTATCCGACCAACGCCCTGGTCACCGGCTTCGACATCATCTTCTTCTGGGTCGCCCGCATGATGATGATGGGCCTGCACTTCATGAAGGAGGTACCGTTCTCGACCATCTACATCCACGCCCTCGTCCGCGACGAGAAGGGCGCCAAGATGTCGAAGTCGAAGGGCAATGTCATCGATCCGCTCAACCTGATCGACGAATACGGCGCAGACGCATTGCGTTTCACGCTGGCTGCGATGGCGGCGCAGGGACGCGACATCAAGCTCGCCACCAGCCGCGTCGAGGGCTACCGCAACTTCGCGACAAAGCTCTGGAATGCCTGCCGCTTCGCGGAGATGAACCATTGCGCCATGCCGGAGGGCTTCGAGCCGGCAAAGGCGAAGGAGACGCTGAACCGCTGGATCGCACATGAGAGCGCGCACACCACGCGCGAGGTGACCGAGGCGATCGAGGCCTACCGCTTCAACGATGCCGCAGGCAGCATCTACCGCTTTGTCTGGAACGTCTATTGCGACTGGTATGTCGAGCTCGCAAAGCCTGTGCTGCTGGGCCCGGATGGCCCCGCCAAAGACGAGACCCGCGCTATGGTTGCCTGGGCGCGCGACGAGATCCTGAAGCTGCTGCATCCCTTCATGCCCTTCATCACCGAAGAGCTGTGGGAGGTGACGGCCAAGCGCGACGGCCTGCTGGCACTGGCGCCATGGCCGCTGAAGCCGGCCGAGCCGACGCCGGAGCAGCTTGCGATGCTCGCGGCGACGACGGGCCCCACCGACGCGCTCGTCTCGCCGGCCTGGGTGCTGCCGATCTTCGACCATGCCGACTTCACCGATCCCGCGGCCGAGGCCGAGATCGGCTGGGTGATCGACCTCGTCACGCAGATCCGTTCGGTACGCGCCGAGATGAACATCTCCCCGGCGACGCTGACGGCGCTGGTGCTCGCCGGCGCCTCGGCCGAGACGAAGGAGCGCGCGCCGCGCTGGACGGATGTGATCAAGCGCATGGCCCGCCTGTCCGACATCTTCTTCGCCGACCGCGCGCCGGACGGCGCGGTTCAGCTGCTGGTGCGCGGCGAGGTCGCCGCGCTGCCGCTGAAGGGCGTGATCGACGTCGCCGCCGAGCGTACGCGCCTCGACAAGGAGATCGGCAAGGCCGACGCCGACATCAAGCGCGCCGAGTCGAAGCTGGGGAACGAGAAATTCGTCGCCAACGCGGCCGAAGAGGTCGTCGAGGAGGAGCGCGAGAAGCGCGAGGCGGCGCTGGCCCGCAAGGCCAAGCTGCTCGAAGCGCTGGAGCGGCTGAAACAGGCGTCGTAAAACTCCCGTCATTCCGGGGCGATGCGTGGCATCGAACTACGGCGCGCAATTGCGCGCCTGAGAATCTCGAGGTTCCGGGTTCGCCCCTTCGCCGCGCCCCGGAACGACAACTATTTCGGGAACGGCTTGCTCAGGAATTTCGAGCCCCTGACGCCATAGCGCCAGGGCAGCTCGACCGCCCTGGTGATGCCGATCCGGATGCCGGTCGCCACTTCCACGTCCTCCGTTCGTGCATGCAGCGCGATCGGCGGCCGGTCCAGCGGCAAGGCGTTGTACGCGATGGTGATGCCGAGCGCTTCGGTCAGCTTGCCCGGGCCCGAGCACAGCGTATGCAAATCCTGGAGATGGCGGCGGCGGCGCATCGCGGCGATGCCGTGGGTCGGCTCCAACGCGCGGATCAGCACGGCGCTCGCCGAGCCTTCTTCCTCGCAGACGAAGTTCACGCACCAGTGGATGCCGTAGGAGCGGTAGACATAGGCAAAGCCGGGCGGACCGAACATCACCTGGTTCCGCGGCGTCGGACCGTTGTAGGAGTGCGCGGCGGGGTCGGTATGATGATAGGCCTCGACCTCGACGATGATCCCGCCGACGCCGTTGACCAGCAGGGTCGCGCCGATCAGGTCGGGCGCGACCTCGTGGACGCTGCGTCCGAAAAAGGCACGTTTCAGGGCTTTGCCGAGTCGTGGTGTGGAGGCTTTCGAGACTGGAGTCATTCGAGATGAGAATCGCTTGAGAACAGAGCAGGATATTGCCCATATCTGCCATGTTCCCTGAAGCAGGGCGAGCCGGGTTGCGATGCGTAGCGAGACCGACTAGGTAGGACCTGAACAGACCGGACACCCCATGGTCGTTATTGTCGATACCATCTCGAACCCGCTGCGGCCGCGCCACCCCGAAAAGGTGAATCGCCCCGATTCCGCTTCGCCGCCGAAGCCGGACTGGATCCGCGTGCGAGCGCCCAACACCCGCGGCTATGCCGACACCCGCAACATCGTGCGCGCCAACGGTCTGCACACGGTATGCGAGGAGGCGGGTTGCCCGAACATCGGCGAGTGCTGGGACAAGAAGCACGCGACCTTCATGATCATGGGTGACACCTGCACCCGTGCCTGCGCCTTCTGCAACGTCAAGACCGGCATGCCCAATGTGCTGGACGCGGCCGAGCCGCACAACGTCGCCGAGGCCGTGGCCAAGCTCGGCCTCGCGCACGTCGTCATCACCTCCGTCGACCGCGACGATCTCGGCGATGGCGGCGCCGAGCATTTTGCAGAGACCATCCGCGCGATCCGGGCCGCGTGTCCCTCGACCACGATCGAGATCCTGACGCCCGACTTCCTGCGCAAGCAGGGGGCGCTGGAGGTCGTCGTCGCGGCGAGGCCCGACGTGTTCAACCACAATCTCGAGACCGTGCCGTCGCGCTATCTCACGGTGCGGCCCGGCGCGCGCTATTTCCACTCGATCCGGCTGCTGCAGCAGGTCAAGGAGCTCGATCCCACCATCTTCACCAAGTCCGGCATCATGGTCGGGCTCGGCGAGGAGCGCCACGAGGTGCAGCAGGTGATGGACGATCTGCGCTCCGCCGACGTCGACTTCCTCACCATCGGGCAATATCTCCAGCCGACCCGCAAACACCACGCCGTGATGCGCTACGTGCCGCCGGACGAATTCAGTTCTTACGAAAAGGTCGCCTACACCAAAGGCTTTCTGATGGTGTCGGCAAGCCCGCTCACCCGCTCGTCGCATCATGCCGGCGAGGACTTTGCGAGACTGAAGGCCGCGCGGGCCGCGACTGCCCGCTGAACCGCTATGCCCAAATTTTCGAGCAAGCGCCGTGTCAATCACAGCGCACCCAAGATGTTTGATCTGGTCGCCGACGTCGAGCGCTACCCGGAATTCGTACCGCTGTGCAGCGCGCTGAAGGTCCGCCAGCGCATGGCCAAGCCTGACGGCACCGAGGTGCTGGTGGCCGACATGACGGTGTCGTTCAAGTTGGTCAAAGAGTCCTTCACCAGCCGCGTGACGCTCGACCGTGCCAATCTGAAGATCCTGGTCGAATATCTGCAAGGTCCGTTCAGCAACCTCGAAAACCGCTGGACCTTCGAGCCCAGGGGCCAAGAGGACGGCAATGATGTCTGTGACGTCGGCTTCTTCCTCTCCTACGAATTCAGGAGCCGCATGCTGGCGCTGCTGATGGGCTCGATGTTCGACGCCGCATTCGCGCGCTTCTCCACCGCATTCGAGAAACGGGCCGATGCGATCTACGGCCGGCCGAAGCTGGCGTCGTCGTAGGCTCCGGCCGGGCACACTCTCGTGTCCCGGACGCGGTGCGGCGCGTAGCGCTGCTCCGCAGAGCCGGGACCCACGCCACACGAACGCCTCGGAAGCATGGGCCCCGGCTCTGCAGCGCACCGCTGAAGGAGCGCTGCGCTGCGTCCGGGGCACGAGCTCCTCACTTCAATCCACCGCCTTCACCACATCCGGCGGCTGCGAGGCGTAATACGCCGCGGCTTGTTCGATCTCCTGCGGCGTCATCGCGCGCGCGACGTTGCGCATCTGCTGGCTGATGTCGTTGCGGCGCTCGCCTGAGGCGAAGGCCTGGAGCTGCGCCTTCATGTAGGCCTCGGACTGACCCTCCAGCCACGGGCTGCCGGTCTTGTTGTCGAGGCTGCCATGGCAGGCGCCGCAGGGCGCGATGCCGCGGATCGGCGCACCGTAGATGACGATGTCGGGTTTCGGGAGAAGCGGCGTCGGATGATAGGCCGGCAGCCGCGGCAGATAGGCGTAATAGTTCGAGAGATCGGCGATTTCCTGGTCGGTCAGATTGACGGCGAACGGCGACATCACGGCATTGGTGCGCGCGCCGGAGCGGAAATCGTGCAGCTCCTTGTAGATCACGGCGGCATATTGGCCGGCGAGGTTGGGCGAGTCCGCGCGGCTGATGCCGGTCGGGCCGTGGCAGATCGCGCAACGCTGCGCCAGCGTGGCGCCGCGGCCGATCGCCTCCTGGCTCGGACGCGCCAGTGTGCGCGAGGTCAGCACCACCTCCGACAGGCGTTTTGTCTGCTCCGGCGCCGTGACGCTCGGCGCGGGTTGCAGGACTCCGGCGGCACTGCAGATCGCATCCCAGACGTTGGCGAACTGCACCCAGGGCTGGGCAAACGGCAGCACGATGAAGCCGGCAATTGCCGTGACGATCAGGATCGCGGCGGTGATGCCGACGCCGACCCTGAAATGGCTGTTGCGGAGGGTGAAGAGATCGCGCGTGCTCATCACTGCGCTCCCACATAGACGGCCGGCACCGACGTGCCCGAACTGAGCGCCAGATTCAGGATCGGATAGCCGTAATTGGTGAGGGTAAGGGCGATCATCAGCGCCACCCAGAGGCCATGTGTGTTGAGCGCAACGGGTACGGTTGTCGGCTGGTGCACGGCGAGCGCGAAGCGGTAGGGGCCGGCATCAACCTGAGGCGCACGCATGCCACGCGCGAGGATGACGATGAACATGATGCCCGACGCCAACAGGATGAAGCCGCCGATTGCCGAGAAGGTGACCGAGAGCGCCTGCGGCGCGATGGCGGGATCGCCGAAGTCGAAATAGGCCATGCGGCGCGGCATGCCGAGGATGCCGACCCAGTGCCATGGAAAGGTGGTGACGATCATGCCGACAAACCACATCCAGAGCTGGCTGCGGATCAGGCGGACGTCGATCAGCTCCCGTCCGGTCAGATGCGGCCACAGATCGTAGGCGATCGCAAAGTACATGATCACGATGGCGCCACCGAAGATCAGGTGGAAATGACCGGTGATCCACTGCGTGTTGTGGATCGATGCGTCGAGCTGATAGCTCATGTTGATGAGGCCGCCGGCGCCGCCGAAGCCGAGCATGACGAACGAGAACGCCAGCGCCAGCATCATCGGATTGTCCCAGGGCAGGGCCTTGATCCAGCCGAACATGCCGCGGCCGCCGCGCAGGCGTGCCGCGATCTCGACGGACGCGCAGATCGTGAACACGGTCAGCAGCGTCGGCAGCGCGACCAGCGCCGTGAACGCCGAGTGGATGAACTTGAAGCCGGCCCCGACCTGCGGATCGGCGAAGGTATGGTGCATGCCGATCGGCATCGACACCACCAGGAACAGGATGAAGGCGATCCGCCCCATGCTGTCGGAATAGACCCGGCCGCCGATCGCGCGCGGCACGATGGTGTAATAGGCAATGTAGGTCGGCATCAGCCAGAAATAGACGATGGCGTGAAGCGTCCAGGAGAAGAACACGCGGGCAAGGCCCGCATCGATGGTGGCCTTGAGGCCTGCGGCAACCGGAATGATCTGGAGCAACAGCTCGAGCGCGGCACCGACCGCGGTCCAGGCCCACAGGTAAGAGCCCGCGACATTGGCGAACATCGCGAGCGGCACCGGCGCCCCGGGATGCGCCCTGCGCCAGACGCGCAGATTGATCGACATCAGCGCGACCCAGATCCAGGAGCCGACCACGACGAGGACAACGCCGAGGTAGTAGAACACGTTGCCGATCAGCGGCGGATAGAACGTGTAGAGCACCGAGGCGCGGCCGAGCGCTATCGGGATCAGCGCCATAATGCTGCCGGCGACGATCAGCCAGAATCCGGTCCACGCCCAGCGCACACCGACCAGGCGCTGCTCCAGTGCGGACTCGCTGATGGCGTAGCCAAAGGCCATCGCGACCAGGGTTGGGAAGACGTAGCCCATCACCGTGCCGTGCGCGGTCAGGGAGCGGTAGTAGAGCTCGGGGTTCGACAGCCAGCTCCCGATCGGGCTGCGGATGAACATTTGCCAGGCGCCGAGAGTCAGCGCGAAGCCGAACACCGCGAAGGCCAGCCAGAAATGGGCGAGGATGAGCTTCCTATTGACCAACACAGCTCAGCCTCCCGCCGCCCTTTGCACGATTGGCGAATTCGGTCTTGTCGATCACCTTGACCTTGCCCCACATCCCCTCATGGCCGAAGGAGCAAAACTCCTGGCAGGGCATCAGATAGTCGCCGGTCCTGGCAAAGCGCATGAGCTGCTCGGAGATGTAGCCGGGCACCAGCATGGTGTTGACGTTGGTGCCCTGGATCAGGATGCCGTGCACCACGTCGGCACTGGTGGCACGCAACGTGATCGGCGTATCCGACGGCACGAGGATGCAGGCCGGGGTGAAGGAATATTGCTGGCCGATCGCGCGCACGGTCACATTGCCGTTGGCTTCCAGCACGCTGCCGAGATTGCTCTCGACAAATTCGCCGGAGAGGTGAATCCGGGACGGATCGGCGGTTTCCACGCGCGGCTGCGGCATGGTCGCGCGATGGATGCCGGCGAACGCCGCCAGCAACGCCATCATCACAACGATGACCACGGCGATGCTGGCCCAGCGCCGCTCGACGCGGGCGGCGACCTCGGCGCTGGCGCTTCCGTTGCTGTGGGTTTGCTCTGCGCTCATTGCAGCGGTCCGCGCGGCAGGAAGACGAACAGATAGAAGGCGAACCACATCGCGACCACGCAGGCGGTGGCGATGCCGGCCACCACGATCGCGCCGGACGGGCCCTGCGCTACGACTTCCTCGATGGCCTGGTCGGCTGCTGCTGGGCTAGTCGGCGGGTCGGAATTGAACATGATGGATCTCTGGCGCCTCTCAGTTCAGCGGTGCGGAGCGCAGCTCGTTGGCCTCGCGCGCCGAGACCGGCGTGCCGCGATTGCCCCAGGCGGTGCGGATGTAGGAGACGACGGCGGCGACCTCGTTGTCGGAGAGGACGCCGGCGAAGGGCGGCATGCCGTAGGGCATCGGATTGCCCTTGGTGCCCGGCGGATAGCCGCCATTGAGCACCATGCGGATCGGATTGACCGCCGACTGCATTTCGATCGACTGGTTGTTGGCGAGCGGCGGCCAGTGCGGCGGTTTGCCCTCGCCCTGCGTGCCATGACAGCTCGCGCAGCTCTTGTCATAGACGGTCTTGCCGAGGCTGATGAGCAGGCTGCTTTCGGTGGTCGGCAGCGCCGAGCCCGGCAGCGGAGGAGGCGAGGGCTCCGCGATGCCCTTGAGGTACACTGCCATCGCCCTGGTATCCTCGTCGTTGAGATATTGCAGGCTATTGTGCACGACCTCGGCCATCGGGCCGTAGACCACGCCACGCATGGAGACACCAGTCTGGAGCAGGTCGGTGATGTCCTTGATGCTCCAGTCGCCGAGCCCGGCCTCGCGGTTGTTGGTGAGAGACGGCGCGTACCAGTTCTGCATCGGGATCAGGCCGCCCTTGAACGCGTCCGCTTGCGAGGTGCCGCCGAGTGCGTTGATCGGCGAATGGCACATGCTGCAATGGCCGAGACCCTCGACCAGATAAGCGCCGCGATTCCATTCCGCCGACTTGGTGGTGTCGGGCTTGAACTCGCCCTCGCGGAAGTACAGCGTGCGCCACCCGAGAATGAGCTGGCGGTTGTCGTAGGGGAAGCGCAGCTCGTGCGGCTTGTTTTTCTGGCTGACCGGCGCGATCGAACGAAGATAGGCGAAGATTGCGTCGCTGTCGGCGCGTGTCACCTTTGTGTAGGACGCGAACGGCATCGCCGGGTAGATCAGCCCGCCATCCGGGAAGCGGCCGTTGTGCATGGTTCGGTAGAAATCGTCCGCGCTCCACTTGCCGATTCCGGTATCGCGATCCGGCGTAATGTTGGAGGTGTAGATCGTTCCGAACGGGGTCGGCATCGGGCGCCCGCCGGCGAACAGGCGGCCCTCAGCCGCCGTGTGGCAGGCGGTGCAATCGCCGGCGCGTGCGAGATATTCGCCTCGGGTGATAATCTCGCTCGTCTTGTCCTGGGCCTGCGCAGCCCTGGTGAGCGCGGCGAGGGCGAGGAGAGCGATCAACAATTTCGAGCCCATCATCCGCCTCGTCAGTTGGGCTGGCTGCCGCAGCCGAACGGCAGCGCGTAGGTGCCTTCCGGTACGGGAGCCGGATTCGCTGGCGCTGGCCGCGTCGCGAGCCAGGCCGCGACGGCGGTGACGTCGGCCTCGGTCAGATGACCGGCGACGAGCTGCATGCAGTCGGGCGACTTCGCCGTGCGGGTGCCGTAGCGCCAGGCACCGAGCTGCGCGCTGACATAGGCCGCGCGCAAGCCGAGCAGGCCGGGGATACCCGGCTGCATGCCCGTGAGACCCGGGCCATGGCAGCTTACGCAGGCCGGAATGCCACGGCCCGCATCGCCGCTGGTGGCGAGCAGCTCGCCCTGCGCCAGGACGTCCTTGCTGGCCCCGCTCGGTACGGGTTGCGGTAACGGAGGGTGCTCGCTGGCGAAATATTCCGCCATTGCTTCCAGATACGGATCGGGCAGGAATTCCAGCAGATAATTCATCGGCGGGTATTTGCGCCGGCCGCTGCGGAAGGCAAGGAGCTGGTTGTAGAGATAGCCCGCCGGCTTACCGGCAAGTCGCGGGAAGTAAACGTCGCTGGTGCCTTCGCCCTTGTTGCCGTGACACGGCGTGCAAGCTTCCACCCGCGCTGCCATGGTATCCGGCGGCTGGTTGGCCGTTTGTGCGGACGCGCCATCAAAGGCGGCCAAGGCGACAATGGCGCTGGCCAGGGCAGTGAAGCGAACGAACACGCCGTCGCCCTCCAGAAAGCAGGACCGGGTCGATGCCGCAAGGTAGAGGGCATTATTGCGCCATTATTTTTCCCACGCCAAGTTCTGATGGAAGCCACGACGTTTGGTCGCGGTTGCATGTTTGCGATCCCGATCGATTTCGACAAGATTTGTGTGCATTTTGAAAAGCATGGGTTCGCAGTCCCGCGGCGCGTCTCGCGCGAGCTTGCTTGCCCCTCCGGGGCGGTGTTCCCCATCGACCATCGACGGGATCATTTCGCGCCAACGCGAGTTCTGTACGGATTGTCCGGGTTGGAGCCGCCATGACCATCAATCTCGACACGCTGAAAGCGTCGCTCATCCTGTATGGGCTAAATGCGATCTACGCGATCCTGCTGCTGGCGATCGGCTGGTATCTGTCCGGCGCGATGCAGCGTTTCGTCACGCGCGTCTTGAGCGTCACGCATCGCGTCGATCCGCTGGTGACCTTGTTTGTCGCCAGCGTCGCTCGCTATGCCGTGCTGGCAGTGGTCGGAATTGCCGTGCTGCAGCTGTTCGGCATCCAGACCGCGAGTCTTGTCGCAGTGCTCGGCGCGACATCGCTCGCCATCGGACTGGCCTTGCAGGGCACGCTGTCCAATCTCGCTGCCGGCGTGATGCTGCTGCTGTTCCGGCCCTTCCATATCGGCGATGATGTCGAGGTCGGCGGCAAGGCGGGAAAGGTGCGATCACTGTCGCTGTTCATGACCGAGCTGGTCGGCGCCGACAACACGCAGATACTGTTGCCGAACGGGCAGGTATGGGGCGCAGCGATCATCAATCACAGCGCCTATCCCGGCACGGGGGAGGTCAAGGTGACGTTTCCGGTCAGGGCCGGAGCCGCCAATGCGCTGGCCGACCAGATCCTGAAGGAGCTGCGTGAAGATCCGCGCGTCGACGAGCGGGCCGCGCCATCGGTCAATGTGTCGAAGGTGATCGCGGCCGATCCCGCGGCGCCTGTCGTCGAGTTGACCGTGATCGCGAAGGTGAAGCCATCCGACGCCGATACAGTCAAGCAGCGCGTGCTCGACCATGCGGGTGCGCTGCTTGCAGCGGCGTGAGGGGCCTGGTCAGGCCATACTCTCGGATATCACCCCCGCGGCGGGCGCGGTGGCCGGCGCTTGACCGCATGCCGGCGCGGCGAGCGTGTCACGCGGGGACGCAGCCGCGTTGCGGCGGCGGCGCGTTGCGGCTTGGCCGTGACTTGCGGGCCCCGCGCGAGATCCATCAGCATGCGCAGCGCCTCGACCACCGAGCGCTGCCGCACGGCGGTGCGGCCGATCGCGCCAAAGCGATGCTCGCGATGGATGATGCGCCCGTCGCGCGCCGCGGCGGCGAAATGCACGAGGCCGACCGGCTTGCCCGGCGTCGCCCCGCCGGGGCCGGCAATGCCGGTGATGGCGACGGCGAGATCGACGCCCGCACGCTCGAGCGCGCCGATCGCCATCGCCGTTGCGGTCTCTTTGCTGACGGCGCCGAAATTCGTGAGCGTGCTCGCCTCGACCCCGAGCATGGCGCGCTTGGCGTCGTTGGAATAGGTGACGAAGCCGCGATCAATGACATCTGACGAGCCGGGGATGTCGGTCAGTGCGCCGGCGACGAGGCCGCCGGTGCAGGACTCGGCGGTCGCGATCGTCAGCTTGCGCATCCGGCACAGATCGAGCAGCGAGCGGGAGAGGGCGCGTGCGTCGCTGCCGCCCATGGTCCTACACGCTCCAGGGAAGACGGATGGTGGCGCTCGCGGTGGCCGCGATGCCTTCCTCGCGGCCGGTGAAACCGAGCCGCTCGCTGGTGGTCGCCTTCACCGCGACGCGGGAGACGTCAACGCCGCAGATCTCGGCGATGCGCGCACGCATGCTGTCGCGCAGCGGCCCGATCTTCGGCCGCTCGCAGATCATCGTCACCTCGAGATTGGCGATGCGCCCGCCGCGCGCCGTGACGCGCTCGATCGCGTACTTCAAAAACTGGTCGGAGGAGGCGCCCTTCCACTTGGCATCGCTCGGCGGGAAGTGCGAGCCGATATCGCCATCGGCGAGGGCGCCGAGGATGGCGTCGACCAGCGCATGCAGGCCGACATCGCCGTCGGAATGCGCCAGGAAGCCTTTGGTGTGCGGCACGCGCACGCCGCAGATCATGAGATGATCGCCCTCGCCGAAGGCGTGCACGTCATAACCCGTACCGGTCCTGATGTCGCCGAGCAGGCTGGCCAGGCGCGCTTCCTCGCGCACGAAATCTTCGGGAGTGGTGAGCTTCATATTGGCAACATCGCCTTCAAAGGTTGCAACCGTCAATCCCGCCCATTCGGCAATCGCGGCATCGTCGGTGAAATCGCTGCGCCCGTCCTTTGCGGCGCGACGATGCGCCTCGAGAATGACGTCGAAACGAAAGGATTGCGGCGTCTGCGCGATTCTGAGCCTCGCCCGGTCCGGCGTGTCCTCGACATCGCCGCTCGCGCCGGTGAGCTTGATGGTGTCGGTGACGGGAACGACGGGGATCGCAGCGCCGGTGCGGCTTGCCGCCTCGATCGCGCGCGAAATCACGCCTTCCGAGACGAACGGACGTGCCGCGTCGTGGATCAGGACGATGTCCGGTTTGTGCCTGGCGAGCGCTTCCAATCCGGCGAGCACCGACGCCTGACGCGTGGCGCCACCGCCGGTCGGCGCCTCGTGCTTCAATCCTGCGACCGCTGCCGTGAACATGGCGCGGTCGTCGGGGTTCACGACCGGCTGCACCGCGAACACATCGGCATGGCGGCTGAAGGGTTCCATGGCGCGATAAATCACGGGCACGCCGCCGATCATCCGATATTGCTTCGGCCCGCCCGCGCCTGCGCGCAGACCGCGTCCGGCCGCGACAAGAACGACTGCGGTGCGCTGTGATTTCGCCATAGGACTCAAATACTCAGTTGGTGATGAAGAGAGTCGGGGGAGTGGGGTGATTGCCGCAAGCCTCTAGCACGGCAGGCCCGCAAAAAAAGGGGGTTTCCCCGGATTGTGGGAAACAGCAATTTGCTGCACTGCACTTGAAAGATCTGCAGAACTGGTTAAAGTGTAGGCATGACGCTTGACTGCACAAGATTTGTGCGCAAGATAGGTCATGGCAGGCGCGATGAGGCTCTGTCCAGCAACGAGATCCCTGTGACCGGCACGGCAGTATTAGGCTCTAAGCCGTTGAAGATAGGCGACATTGAAGTCGCCGCCCCGGTCTTCCTGGCGCCGATGTCGGGAGTGACGGACTCACCCGTTCGCAAGCTGGCTGCCGAGCTTGGGGCTGGTCTGGTCGTCTCCGAAATGACTGCCAGCGATGAGCTCGCCAATGGCCATCAGATGTCGCGGTTGCGTTGCGAGGCGACCGGAATCGGACCGCACGTGGTCCAGCTCGCCGGGTGCGAGACGCACTGGATGGCCGAGGGCGCTCGGATCGCCGAAGCCGAAGGCGCCGATATCATCGACATCAACATGGGTTGTCCGGCCCGCCACGTCACCGGCGGCCAGTCCGGCTCGGCCTTGATGCGCGACCTCGACCATGCCATCAGCCTGATCGAGGCGACGATTGCCGCGGTGAAGGTCCCGGTGACGCTGAAGATGCGGCTCGGCTGGGACGACCGCACGAGAAATGCGCCGGAACTGGCGCGCCGCGCGGAAGCCGCCGGCATCCAGCTCATCACCGTGCATGGCCGCACCCGCTGCCAGTTCTACAAGGGCGAGGCCGATTGGGACGCGATCCGCGCGGTGCGCGAGGCGATCTCGGTTCCGCTCGTCGTCAATGGCGACATCACCACTTACGAAAAGGCGCGCGCGGCGCTCGAGGCCTCCGGTGCCGATGCCGTGATGATCGGCCGCGGCGCCAATGGCCAGCCCTGGCTGCCCGGCGAGATCGGCCGGCGCCTGAAGGGCGGAGCTGAGGAAGCCACGCCGTCGCTCGAAACCCAGCTTCACTACGTTCGCACGCTCTACGAGGGCGTCTGCGCGCTCTACGGCCTGCGTGTCGGGCTCAGGCACGCGCGCAAGCATCTCGGCTGGGCGCTCGACGTCGCTGCGGATACGAGCGGCGCGACGGTCGAGACGCTGAAGGGATGGCGCCAGAAGATCCTCACGTCGGAGGATCCGCGTCTCGTCCACCAGTCATTGCAAGATGCCTTCGACGACTTCGCATGGAGCGCTGCTGCATGAGCTCAGCCGCTGAACATCGTCGGCCGTTTCCGTCCGACAGCGACGCGATCCTGGACGCACTGCCCAATCCCGTTCTGATGATCGGGCCGGACGGCAAGATCATCGCCGCCAACATCGCCACCGAAGCCTTTTTCGACATATCGACGCAGTTTTTGAAGCGGCAGTCGCTGAAGGAGCTGGTCCCGTTCGGCAGCCCCTTGCTGGCGCTGATCGACCAGGTGCGCTCGTCGAACTCGCCGGTGAACGAATACAAGGTCGATCTGGGCACGCCGCGCATGGGCGGCGACCGCCAAGTCGATCTGCACGTCGCCCCGCTCACGGAGCGGCCCGGCCATATCGTCGTGATGCTCCAGGAGCGCTCCATCGCCGACAAGATGGACCGCCAGCTCACCCATCGCAGCGCCGCGCGCTCGGTGATCGCGCTGGCCGCGATGCTGGCGCATGAGATCAAGAACCCGCTCTCGGGAATCCGCGGCGCCGCCCAGCTTCTGGAGCAGCAGGCCTCGTCCGAGGACCGCATGCTGACGCGGCTGATCTGCGACGAGGCCGACCGCATCGTCACCCTGGTCGACCGCATGGAAGTGTTCGGCGACGAGCGCCCGGTGGTTCGCGGCCCCGTCAACATCCATTCCGTGCTCGATCACGTGAAGCGGCTGGCGCAGTCGGGCTTTGCCCGCAACATCCGCTTCGTCGAGGACTACGATCCCTCGTTGCCGCCGGTACTGGCGAACCAGGACCAGCTGATCCAGGTGTTCCTCAACCTCGTGAAGAATGCCGCCGAAGCGCTGATCGACGTTCCCGACGGCGAGATCCAGCTCACCACCGCGTTCCGCCCCGGCGTGCGCCTGTCAGTCCCCGGTCAAAAATCCCGGGTATCCCTGCCGCTCGAATTCTGCGTGAGGGACAACGGACCAGGCGTGCCGGACGATCTTCTGCCCAACCTGTTCGATCCCTTCGTGACCACCAAGCAGACCGGCTCGGGGCTGGGCCTCGCGCTGGTCGCAAAGATCGTCGGCGATCACGGGGGCATCATCGAATGCGAGTCTCAGCCGCGCAAGACCACCTTCCGCGTGCTGATGCCGATGTATTCCACATCGGTGAAACATGCCGATCACAGCAGTCGCGACGGCTCTGCCGGGAAGTCGTCGTCTGCATCTCAGGGGGCAAAATGAGGATTAACGATGCCCGCAGGTAGCATTCTCGTTGCTGATGACGACACCGCCATCCGCACAGTTCTCAATCAGGCACTTTCCCGGGCTGGCTATGAGGTCAGGCTCACCGGCAACGCCGCAACGCTTTGGCGATGGGTCAGCCAGGGGGAGGGCGATCTCGTCATCACCGACGTGGTGATGCCCGACGAGAACGCGTTCGACCTGCTGCCGCGGATCAAGAAGATGCGGCCGAATTTGCCCGTCATCGTCATGAGTGCGCAAAACACCTTCATGACGGCGATCCGCGCCTCCGAGCGCGGGGCATACGAATATCTGCCAAAGCCCTTCGACCTGAAGGAGCTGATCGCCATCGTCGGCCGCGCGCTGGCCGAGCCGAAGGAACGGGTCTCGGCGCCCGACGATGACGCCGAGATGGAGGCGATCCCGCTGGTCGGCCGCTCGCCGGCGATGCAGGAAATCTACCGGGTGCTGGCCCGCCTGATGCAGACCGACCTCACGGTGATGATCACCGGCGAGTCCGGTACCGGCAAGGAGCTGGTGGCGCGCGCGCTGCACGATTACGGCAAGCGCCGCAACGGTCCGTTCGTCGCGGTCAACATGGCGGCGATTCCGCGCGACCTCATCGAATCCGAGCTGTTCGGCCATGAGCGCGGCGCCTTCACCGGCGCCAACACCCGCGCCTCCGGCCGATTCGAGCAGGCCGAGGGCGGCACGCTGTTCCTCGACGAAATCGGCGACATGCCGATGGAGGCCCAGACTCGCCTGCTGCGCGTGCTTCAGCAGGGCGAATACACCACCGTCGGCGGCCGCACCCCGATCAAGACCGACGTGCGGATCGTCGCGGCTTCCAACAAGGATCTGCGGGTCCTGATCCAGCAGGGACTGTTCCGCGAAGATTTGTTCTTCCGCCTCAACGTGGTGCCGCTGCGGCTGCCCCCCTTGCGCGAGCGCATCGAGGACCTGCCGGATCTGGTGCGTCACTTCTTCACGCTGGCCGAGAAGGACGGCCTGCCGCCGAAGAAGCTCGATACGCTGGCGCTGGAGCGGATGAAGCAGCACCGCTGGCCCGGCAACGTGCGCGAGCTCGAAAACCTCGCCCGCCGCCTTGCCGCGCTCTATCCGCAGGACGTGATCACGGGTTCCGTCATCGACGGTGAGCTCGCGCCGCCCACGGTCAGCCCGGGTGCCGCGGTCCAGCAGGGCGTCGACAATCTCGGCGGCGCGGTGGAGGCGTATCTGTCCTCGCACTTCCAGGGCTTCCCGAACGGCGTGCCGCCGCCGGGCCTCTATCATCGCATCCTCAAGGAAATCGAGGTGCCGCTGCTCACGGCCGCGCTCGCCGCCACCCGCGGCAACCAGATCCGCGCCGCCGACCTGCTCGGCCTCAACCGCAACACGCTGCGGAAGAAGATCCGGGATCTGGATATCCAGGTGTATCGGAGCGGGGGCTAATCTTCCGGAACGAACGGTGGCTCAGCTCCCCCTACCAAAGCGGAGCTGAGCCTGTCCGGATCGCGCTGGCCGTTGTGGCTGACGCGGTGAGCTAAAGTCCGGATCGGGCAGAAACGTTCCGCCAGAACACACGAATTGGTCACATACGAATTGTCGACGGCCGCAGGCGCGGCGTCGCACTCATCTGATCAGCCGGCCTGAGACCGGAAGGGCGCTGGCGAGGTTCGTGGGCTGCTGCACCCCGACACCATTGACCAGGAGGTCGGCGGCCACGATCAGCAGCAGCACGGCCGACACCATCATCGCGAGAAAGAACCTGTGCATCCCGGTCAAGCCGCAGGGACGGCAATTCGTTCCCGCCAACCAGGCCTGCCAGACGAACGCCTGTGGATGCGCCGGTCCACCACGCCCGAAGCGCCGCGGAATTGTCGCAATTCGGCAACAATGTGGTACGAATACATCAGTATCCGCCCGCCGCGGCCCCCGTTTTCAGTACCACCATTGCCGGAATGACCAGCGCAGACACCTCGGCCGCACACTTCGACACGGCCCCAGCAGAAGAGTCCCGGCCCTGGTCGGTGCGGCGCTGGCTGGCACCCCTTGCCGTGGCGATGGCGCTGCTGTCGGCCCTTCTGACCTTCCTGGTCCTGACCGGCCTCACGAGGATCGAGCCGACGCCGGAGGTGGTCCGCTCGTTCTACCTGATCAACGCGGCCACGATCCTGCTGCTGGTCGGGATCATCATCCGCGAACTCTGGCAGCTGATTCTGGCGCGGCGGCGGGGCAGGGCGGCTGCGCGCCTCCATGTCCAGATCGTCAGCCTGTTCTCGATCGTGGCGGTGCTGCCGGCCGTGCTGGTCGCCGTGGTCGCCAACGTCACCATCGAGCGCGGCCTCGACCGCCTGTTCTCGGGGCCGACCAAGGAGGTCATCCAGAATTCGCTGACGATCGCGCGGGCCTACATGCAGGACCATGCGCAGCTGATCCGCGGCGACATCCTCGGCATGGCCAATGACATCGCCCACGCCCGGCCGCTCTACGACCAGGACCGCCGCTCGTTCCGCGAGTTGCTCGCCGGCAGCGCCGGCTCCCGCAATCTGCCGGGCGCGATGATCATCGACAAGAACACCAACATTCTGGAGTCCGCCGACACCGGCATGCGGCTGGCCTATTCGCCGCCGGCGCCGGACTTTCTCAGCAACGTCAACGAATCCGAGCCCGAGATCGCGGTGCTGCCGGATGCGAGCTTCGTCGCGGCGGTGATCCGCCTGCGCGCCTTCAGCGACACCTTCCTCTACGTCGCGCGGCCGCTCGATCCGAACGTCGTCCACCAGCTCAAGCAGACCGAGGTCAGCGTCGCCGAATATGCCCAGATCGAGTCGCGCCGGCTCGGCATCCAGGTCGCCTTCGCGCTGATGTTCGCGGTGATCGCGCTGACCATCTTGATGGCCTCGGTGCTGATCGGCCTCAACTTCGCCAACTCGCTGGTCTCGCCGATCCGGCGGCTGATGAATGCGGCCCACACCGTCTCGACCGGCGACCTCCACGTCCAGGTGCCCGTGCACCAATCCGAAGGCGATCTCGCCCAATTGGGCGAGACCTTCAACAAGATGACGCAGGAATTGCGCAGCCAGCGCGACGAGCTCGTCAACGCCAGCGACCTCATCGACAGCCGCCGCCGCTTCATCGAGGCCGTGCTGTCCTCGGCGAGCGCCGGCATCATCGGCGTCGACAATTCGGGCAGCGTCGGCATCCTCAACCGCTCCGCCGAGAAGCTGATCGGGCACTCCGAAGCGGAGACGCTCGGCCATCCGCTCACCGACGTCCTGCCCGAGCTCGACGAGATGATGAAGACGGCGCGGGAAGGGACCCAGCGCCTGGTGCAGGGCCAGATCACGATCACGCGCGACGGGCAGGAGCGTAACCTTTCGGTTCGCGTCAGCGCGGAGAAGAACCAGCCGCACGACAGCTACATCATCACGCTCGACGACATCACCGAGTTGGTCTCTGCGCAGCGCACCTCGGCCTGGGGCGATGTCGCCCGCCGCATCGCCCACGAGATCAAGAACCCGCTGACGCCGATCCAGCTCTCGGCCGAGCGCATCCGCCGCAAATTCGGCAAGGACATCACCGAGGCCAAGGACAAGCAGATCTTCGAGCAGTGTACCGACACCATCGTGCGCCAGGTCGACGATATCAGGCGCATGGTCGACGAGTTCTCGCGCTTTGCGCGGATGCCGAAGCCGGTGATGGAGGGCGAGGACGTCGCCGATACCGTGCGGCAGGCGGTGTTCCTGATGAAGGTCGCCCATCCCGAGATCGATATCGACGCGGAGTTCAGGGAAGATCCGCTGCGCGCCCAGTTCGATCGGCGGCTGATCTCGCAAGCCGTCACCAACATCGTCAAGAACGCCACCGAGGCGATCGAGCAGGTCCCGGCGGAGGAGCTGGGCAAGGGACGTATCGATGTCGTCGTGTCGCGCGAGGGCGAGGACGTGCTGATCGACGTCATCGACAACGGTATCGGCCTGCCCAAGGTCGCGCGCTCGCGCCTGCTGGAGCCCTATGTGACAACACGCGCCAAGGGCACCGGCCTTGGCCTGGCGATCGTCGGCCGCGTGCTGGAAGACCATGGCGGGCGCATCGAGCTGAAGGATGCCTCCGACTTCCGGGAGGGCCAGCGCGGCGCCTGGATGCGGATGCGATTTGCGATCTCCGGCGCGCCCGCGAAAAGCGAAGGGGCAGAACCGGCGGCCGCGGCAACGATCAAGCCGGACATCACGGAAACGGGCACAGCTCCCGTCAAGCACCTCGAAACAATAGAGCCGGCGGCCGAAACCAAAGAGCCGGCTGAAAAGACCAATGATTCAACGAAGATCGAAGCCTCAACAGGCAACTGAGAAGACAGGGGCGACCCATGGCTAATGAAATTCTGATTGTCGATGATGAGGCCGATATTCGGGATCTCGTTGCGGGCATCCTCGAAGACGAGGGTTTCGTGACCCGGACGGCCCGCGACAGCGATACGGCGCTTGCCGAGATCGCCAATCGCAGACCGCATCTGGTGTTCCTCGACATCTGGCTGCAGGGCTCCAAGCTCGACGGCTTGCAGCTCTTGGAGCAGGTCAAGAAGGACAACGCCGATCTGCCGGTCGTGATGATCTCCGGTCACGGCAACATCGAGACCGCGGTCGCCGCGATCAAGCGCGGCGCCTACGACTTCATCGAGAAGCCGTTCAAGGCCGACCGGCTGATCCTGGTCGCAACCAGAGCGCTGGAGAACTCGCGGCTCAAGCGCGAGGTCAAGGAGCTGAAGCAGCTGGCGCCGAGCGCAAGCTCGCTGGTCGGCCGTTCGCCGAGCATGAACCAGCTCCGCCAGACCATCGAGCGAGCGGCCAAGGCCAACAGCCGCATCCTGATCGTCGGCCCCGCCGGTGCAGGCAAGGAGCTGACCGCGCGCACGCTGCACACGGCCTCGGGCCGCGCCGACGGCCCCTTCGTCGTCATCAACGCCGCCGCGATCACGCCCGAGCGGATGGAGCACGAGCTGTTCGGCATCGAGCAGTCCAACGGCGAGCACGCGCGCAAGCCCGGCGCCCTTGAAGAGGCCCATGGCGGCACGCTGTTCATCGACGAGATCGCGGACATGCCGCGCGAGACCCAGAACAAGATTTTGCGCGTGCTGGTCGAGCAGTCGTTCCAGCGCGTCGGCGGCACCGCCAGGGTGCAGGTCGACGTCCGCATCATCTCCTCCACAGCGCGAAACCTCGAAGAGGAGATCGCGGCCGGTCATTTCCGCGAAGACCTCTATCATCGACTCTCGGTGGTGCCGATCCGCGTGCCCGCGCTGTCGGAGCGGCGCGAGGACATTCCGGAACTGATCGACTATTTCATGGAGCAGATCTCGGCCGGCAGCGGCCTGCCCAAGCGGCAGATCGGGCAGGACGCGATGGCGGTGCTGCAATCGCATGTCTGGCCGGGCAATGTGCGCCAGCTCCGCAACAACGTTGAGAGAGTCATGATTCTAGCTGCGGGTGGGCCCGAGGTGATCATTACCGCCGACATGTTGCCGCAGGACGTCGGCTCGATGGTGCCGGCGATGCCGACCAGCAACAATGGCGAGCACATCATGGGCCTGCCGCTGCGCGAGGCACGCGAAGTGTTCGAGCGCGACTATTTGATTGCTCAGATCAGCCGTTTCTCAGGAAATATTTCTCGCACGGCGGAGTTCGTTGGCATGGAACGCTCGGCGTTGCACCGCAAGTTGAAGGCGCTCGGCGTCGGTTGACGGCCGACGTCGCGGCCGGACCTCAGGAATAGGCGAGGAAAATCATCGATTTCCGTAGTTTTTCGGGGCAATACGGCATGGCTTGCCGCGCGAAGCGGCTTGCCTAATAGGTCCACCTGTCCTCTAATCGCACAGCTGTTCCTTCCGAGGGGGATCTCATGAGGAGCGGCAACCGGGAGAGGCTCCGATTTTCACAAAGAGGGCCGCAACCGGCGCAATAAAAAGAAACTCAAAGCGAGAAAAAAACAATGGCGGCAGACCGCGCACAAAACCTGCAGGACACCTTCCTCAACCACGTTCGCAAAACTAAGACGCCACTGACGATCTTTCTGGTCAACGGAGTGAAGCTCCAGGGCATCGTGACCTGGTTCGACAATTTCTGCTTGCTGCTTCGGCGCGACGGTCACTCGCAGCTTGTCTACAAGCATGCGATCTCGACCATCATGCCGGGCGCTCCGATCCAGCTGTTCGAAGGCGGCGAGGATCAGCCGGCTTGAGAGTGATCTGATTGGAACCCCGGAATTTCGACGGGGAGGCCGACCGTCCGCGGTCGGCAGGGGCGAAGCAGACGGGGCGGGTGCTTGTCATCGGTCCCTATTTGCGAGTGCGCGCGGGCAGTGCCGATGCGCAATCGGAAAACCATGTCTCGTCGAACCAGATCTTGCGAGACGCCGAGGCCCGACTCGATGAAGCCGCCGGCCTCGCGCGCGCGATCGATCTCGTCATTGCCGACGCCATCATCGCGCCGATCAGCCAGATCCGGCCCGCGACCTATATCGGCAAGGGCAAGGTCGAGGAGATCGCCGCGCTGGTCAAGAGCCTCGATGTCGAGCTCGTGGTGATGGATTGCGCGCTGGCGCCGATCCAGCAGCGCAACCTCGAGAAAGAGCTGCACGCCAAGGTGCTCGACCGCACTGGCCTGATCCTGGAAATCTTCGGCCGCCGCGCCAAGACCAAGGAAGGCTCGCTTCAGGTCGAGCTCGCGCATCTCAATTACCAGCGCTCGCGCCTGGTGCGCTCGTGGACCCATCTCGAACGCCAGCGCGGCGGTTTCGGATTCATGGGCGGCCCCGGCGAGACGCAGATCGAAGCCGACCGCCGCCTGATCCAGGAGCGCATCTCCAAGCTCGAGAGCGAGCTGAAGAAGGTGCAGGCGACACGGCGCCTGCATCGCGCCGGCCGCCAGCGCGTGCCGTATCGCGTCGTTGCGCTGGTCGGCTACACCAATGCCGGCAAGTCGACCCTGTTCAACCGCCTGACCCGCGCCGACGTGCAGGCCGTCGACATGCTGTTCGCCACGCTCGACCCGACCCTGCGCGCGCTCACGCTGCCGCATGGCGGCAAGGCGATGCTGTCCGATACCGTCGGCTTCATCTCGAATTTGCCGACGCAGCTCGTCGCGGCCTTCCGCGCCACGCTGGAGGAGGTGCTGGAGGCCGACGTCATCCTGCATGTCCGCGACATCTCGCATGAGGACGCCGAAGCGCAGCAGAGCGACGTCGACACGGTGCTGCGGCAGCTCGGCATCAACCCGGATGATTCCGGCCGCATCATCGAGGTCTGGAACAAGATCGATCGTTACGACACCGATCAGCGCGAGGAACTTCTGAACATCGCCGCCCGCAGGCCGGAGGATCATCCGGCGATGCTGGTGTCCGCCGTGTCAGGCGAGGGGATCGACGCACTGCTCGCCGCGATCGAGGAGCGCTTGGCTGCCAAACGCATCACGCTCGATCTCTCGATCGACGCCGCCGACGGCGCCGGCATCAGCTGGCTGCACCGCAATGCCGAGGTGCTGGCCAAGGAACTGCACGATGGCCGTTTTGACATGACCGTGCGGGTCGACGAAACCAAGCGGGATATCGTGGTGTCGAGGTTCGACGCCGTGCCGCGTCTATCCGCGTAAGCCGCCCCGTCCCGGCAACTCAGACCCGTAGCCCGGATGGAGCGCAGCGCAATCCGGGGCCGCTGGTTTGTGAAGAACCCGGATTTTGCTGCGCTCCATCCGGGCTACGGTACCCGGGTTAACGGCGCCCTTCCTTGCCTCCTGCTAACGCGGGCTTCTTCTCACCCTTCGCCTCGTTCCACAACGCATCCATCTCCGCGAGCGACGCCTGCTCCAGTGTGCGTCCCTGCGCCTCGAGCGCCCGTTCGATGAACGCAAAGCGCCGCTCGAACTTGGCGTTGGTCGCCCTCAGCGCTGCTTCCGGATCGGCATCGACATGGCGAGCGAGGTTGACGAGCGCGAACATCAGGTCGCCGGTTTCCTCCGCAACCTCCTGCTTGTCGTTGCGATCGAGCGCGGCCTCGATCTCGTCGGCTTCCTCGCGGATCTTTTGCAGCACCGCGCGCGGGTCGTTCCAGTCGAAGCCGACGGTGGAAGCCTTGCGCTGCAGCTCCATGGCGCGCGTCAGTGCCGGCTGGCCGGCCTTCACGCCCGACAGCAGCGATTTGTGCGACGGCACTTCCTCAGGCGGCCGGCGCGCGGCGCGCTCGGCCTTCTCCTCTGCCTTGATGCGGTCCCAGACTTCCTTGACGTGGGGGGAGGCGAGATTGCCGTCCTTGTCGGCGAAGACATGGGGATGGCGCCGGATCATCTTGCGGGTGATCGCCTCGACGACGTCGCCGAATGCAAACGCATTCTGCTCCGAAGCCATCTGGGCGTGGAACACCACTTGCAACAGCAGGTCGCCGAGCTCCTCGCAGAGGTCGTCGAGGTCGCCGCGATTGATGGCGTCCACCACCTCATAGGCTTCTTCGATCGTGTAGGGCGCGATTGTCGCAAAATCCTGCTCGAGGTCCCAGGGACAGCCGGTCACTGGCGTGCGCAGCGCCGCCATGATCTCGATCAGGCGGGAAATGTCGCGGGAAGGGGTCATTGCGGGGCAGTCTCCTGGCTCCAAAACCTTATGCCAAAAGCGGGCCGTCGTTCCCAGCGCAGCGGAGCGGAACAGGGCGATTTCCACCGATTGGCGGGCCTGCTCCACAGTGCTAAAGCGCGGACCATGAGCGACGCATTTTCATCCGTAACCGCCCTGGTGCTGTTTTCCGGCGGCCAGGATTCCACCACCTGCCTCGCCTGGGCGCTGAGCCGCTTCGCGCGCGTGGAGACGCTGGGGTTCGACTACGGCCAGCGCCATGCCATCGAGCTTTCCTGCCGCGACCGGCTGTTCGACGGCCTCAAGGGCCTGCGCGCGGACTGGGCCGCAAAACTCGGCGAGAGCCACACGCTGTCGATCCCGACGCTCGCGGCCGTGTCCGAGACGGCGCTGACACGCGACGTCGCGATCGCGATGGGGGCCGACGGTTTGCCCAACACGTTCGTGCCGGGCCGCAATCTGGTGTTTTTGACCTTCGCCGCGGCGCTGGCCTACCGGCGCGGCATTACCCACGTCGTCGGCGGCATGTGCGAGACCGACTATTCCGGCTATCCCGATTGCCGCGACGACACCATCCGCGCCATGCAGGCCGCGCTCTCGCTCGGCATGGCGAGACGGTTCGAGCTGCACACACCGCTGATGTGGATCGACAAGGCGGCGACGTGGAAGCTGGCGCACGACCTCGGCGGCGACGGGCTGGTCGATCTCATTCGCGAGCACTCGCACACCTGCTATCTCGGCGAACGCGGCGCGCAGCATGATTGGGGCTATGGCTGCGGCGAGTGTCCGGCCTGCAGCCTGCGGGCGAAGGGGTGGCGGGAGTACGTGGCGGGGAGGTGACGCGTCTTGCTCGCTCTCTCGTTCCCCCGACGCGGCGCAGCGCTCCTTCAGCGGTGGGCTGCAGAGCTGGGCCCATCTATCGATACGGACCGTGTTGCCGTCTGGGTCCCGCCTCTGCGCAGCAACGCCCACGCGTTGCAGCTTGTCCGGGACACGAACTCCTCGCTGCGGCGCGAGCTTACCGAAAATCCTCCGGCATCAGCTCGATGGGCTTGCCGTGCGGCGTACGATCCGCAGCGTGGTCCCAGGCGTCGCGGTAGCGATGCAGCGTCTCGGTCGAGGCAACGCCCTTGCGCGCGACGAGGCCTTCCAGCGTCGCGAGCCAGTGCAGATAGTAGGTCTCGCCGGTATCAGGATCGCCGGCGGCCTGGGCGCGCTTGATCTCGGACGCCAGGGCTGCGGCCCATTCGGGCCAGGTGAACACGCCGCGCTCATGCAGGCTCAAGGCCATCGCGAACGCATGCGCTTCCCAGGGCGCGCGGAACACCGGGCCGTCGTCATCGCGAGGGATGCTCGGAATGGCCGCCGTCGCGGCGGCAGCAGCCGGACTGCTCATAACGCCGGGTCCAGATAGGGCTCGAATGCGTCGATCGACACCTTCGAGGTCGGATCACCGTCGGCGCCCCAGAGATCGCGGCCCTCAAACACCACCGTGTAGAGCCATTGCGGATTTTCGCCGAGCTCCATCGCCGCCGAATCCGGAAACACGTGACAGCCGTGATTCAGTTCGACGACGCCGATATGACCGCGCACATAGCGCGGCAGGCGGGTGTGGGTCGTGGGATGAATGTTCTTCGCGCGGACACGGTCGCCGATGTTGAATCTCGCCGGCGCCGGAGCAGGGCGGGCGAACTTGCCGCGCACCATGATGCGCTCGACCTGGCCGAGATCGAACTTGCCGTGCTTGAGCGCCTTTGCGGGCTGCATCGCGTGACCGGCGGCGACCTCCTCACGGGTGAGATATCCCTTCTCGATCAGCATCTCCTCGAGCCCGAGAAACCATTTCTTGTAATAGGAGCTCGACAGATACACGTGCGGCGGCAGCGTCTCGCGATAGAAGCGCGAAGTGTCGATGTTGAAGGCGCCGGCCGCGCCCATCGCGCGCACCATCGCCAGCACGCGGGATTCCCAATCCGCGTGAAACATTGGCTCGTTCGGCTCGGGCTCGACCTTGCCGAACCCGTCCATGCCGCCCATGTCGTGCACGCCGTTCACGACGGCGCTCCGGGCGTCCTGGGAAAGCCGGTACCGATCATGGAATCGCGCGTGACCAGTTCGGCGAGTTGCTCCTCGCCCCAGCCTTCGGTGCCCTCGGGCCGCATCGGCAGCACCAGGAAGCGCGTCTCGGCGGTGGAATCCCAGACCCGGATTTCCATGTCCTTCGGCAGGCTGACACCGAAATCGGCGAGCACGCCGCGCGGATCTTTCACCGCGCGCGAGCGGTAGGGCGCGGCCTTGTACCAGACCGGCGGCAGTCCCAGCATTTCCCAGGGGTAGCAGGAGCACAGCGTGCACACGACCATGTTGTGGCGCTGCGGCGTGTTCTCGACCACGACGAGATGGTCGCCGACGCGGCTGACATGGCCGAGCGTGCCGATGGCCTTCGAGCCGTCTTCCAGCAACGCCTGCTTGAACGCCGGGTCGGTCCAGGCCTTGGCGATGACGCGCGCGCCGTTGTGCGGGCCGATCCTGGTCTCGTAGGCCTGGATGATGGCATCGAGCGCAGCCGGCTCGACATAGCCTTTTTCGGTCAAAATCGTCTCGAGCGCGCGCACGCGCAGCTCGGTCTCCGATAATTCGGAATGATCGTGATCGTGGTGATGTTCGTGGTCGTGATCGTGGCTCATGATGCAAAGATAGGCGCAAGGGTCCCCGCCTGTCGAGCGGCGGTGCAGCGCAATCTGGTCGCGTTCCCGGGCTGACGCCGATTGCATCAGAGGAATTTTCTTCGCCGAGAACGGATTTGCAAAAGTTCGTCTAGATCGCTGCAAATCTCTAGCATTGCAAGCTGAACCTGAAAGGGCGATGGTGCGTGCTGCGGTGCAGCGCGTTCCACTCGGACGCCCGGCCGCTGTTTCATTCCCCGTCGCGCGATGCGACCTGGTCCCTCCCAGGCCCCTAGTGGAATGCGGGCCAGCGAATTATTGTGCATGAAGGCCGCCGCCATGAACGTCCACCCGTCGCTCGCGACCGGACAGCCGATCGAAACGCTTGACGCGGTGTCGGATACGATGGTCCGTTTCGAGGCCATTTCGAAGACCTATCCGGCCTATCGCGGCAAGCCCGGCGTCAACGCGCTGCAGAACATCGAATTCACGATACCGCGCGGTTCCATCACGGGCGTGATCGGCCGCTCCGGCGCCGGTAAGTCGAGCCTGGTCCGGCTCATCAACGGGTTGGAGAAGCCGACCACGGGCCGCGTCATCGTCGACGGGCGCGACATCTCCGCGCTGGCCGGCCGCGAGCTGCGGCTGGCGCAGCGATCGATCGGCATGATCTTCCAGCACTTCAACCTGCTGTCCTCGCGCACGGCGGCCGACAACATCGCGCTGCCGCTCGAGATCGCCGGCTGGGCCAAGGCCGATATCAAGGCTCGCGTGGCCGAGCTGCTGGCGCTGGTCGGGATCGCCGACAAGCACGACCGCTATCCCTCCGAACTCTCCGGCGGCCAGAAGCAGCGCGTCGGTATCGCACGGGCGCTGGCGACGCGGCCGAGCGTGCTGCTGTCGGACGAGGCGACCTCGGCGCTGGATCCGCAGACCACGCGTGCCATTCTCGACCTGCTCGCCAACATCAACCGCGAGCTTGGCGTGACCATCGTGCTGATCACCCATGAAATGTCCGTGGTGCGCCAGCTTGCCAGGGACGTCGTGGTGCTCGATGCCGGCCATGTCGTCGAGAGCGGCCATGTCGCCGACATCTTCACCCATCCCAGGCAACCGATCACGCAGTCCTTCCTCGCCGAGGTGATCGGCGACAGCCTGCCGGTCTCGCTGGCGAGCCGGATCATGGCGGAGCCGTCTGCCGGCGGGCAGGCGGTGATCCGCGTCCAGGCGCGCGGGGCAGGGGCCGGCGACACGCTGGTGGCGCGGCTTGCGCGCGCGCTCGGCCTCGATGTGTCGCTGCTGGCAGCCCGCATCGACGAGATCGGCGGCCAGCAAGTGGGCTCGCTGACCCTCGGTATTCCCCTCGGCATTCCCGGCGGCGATGACGCGGTGACGCGGACGCTCGCTTGGCTCTCTCACCATCAACTCCCGGCGGAGCGTCTCGGCTATGTCGCCTGAACTCATCAATCTGATCATCCAGGCCACCGGCGAGAGCCTTTACATGGTTGGCATCGCGGCGCTGCTCGGCACCGGTTTCGGCCTGCCGCTCGGCGTCTTCCTCGCGACCAGCCGGAAGGGGGAGCTGTTCGCGGCGCCCATCGTCAACCGCGTGCTCGGTGCCGTCGTCAATGCGACGCGCTCGACGCCCTTCATCATCCTGGTCGTCGCCATCATCCCGTTCACCCGGCTCGTCGCCGGCACCTCGATCGGCTCGACGGCGGCGATCGTGCCGCTGACCATCGCGTCGGCTCCGTTCATCGCGCGCCTCGTGGAAGCCGCGATCCGCGAGGTCGATGGCGGCCTGATCGAGACCGCGTCCTCGTTCGGCGCCTCGCCGCTCCAGATCGTTTTCAAAGTGCTGATCCCCGAGGCGCTGCCGGGCCTTCTGCTGGCGCTGACGCTCGCGGTGGTCAGCCTGCTCGGCTACTCCGCCATGGTCGGCGCCGTCGGCGGCGGCGGCCTGGGTGATCTCGGCATCCGCTACGGCTATCAGCGCTTCATGCCGGAGATGATGCTGGCCGTCGTCGTCGTGCTGATCGCGCTGGTGCAGCTGGTCCAGAGCGCGGGCGATTATCTCGCGCGTCGGGTCAACCGCCGGCTGCGGCACCGCTGAGGCCGTTTCCAAACGTTGGGGACAAGACGATTCTTGTCCGTCTGTAAACATTCCAAGATTCGAAACGCGACTGAGCGCATTCGCCGCACGTGCTGCGCACAGCTCTGGAGAGATTCTAACGCGGTTCCTCTCGCGCTTCGAAATCGCCTGCGTTAGGGCGAGGCATCAAGAACGATACCGGCAAAGCCGGCAGTGCGTGGGGCCTCGACAGACGTGACCGACTTCCGACTTCCTTCGCGTTCGAATACGCGTCGCCGACAGTTTCAAGTGCTTTTCCTTGGGGCGGTCAGCACATTCTCTCTCGTCATTCCCTTCAATTCCGTGGCCGCGCAGACGCAGATTCCCGCGATTACCGTGGAAGCGCCGACTCAGCGCGCCCGACCCGCAGCGGCTTCGTCGCGAAGGTCGGCGGCGACGCGCGTCTCTCGCGCCAATCGTCGCACTCCGGCACAACAAGCCGCCCCAACTCAGTCGGCATCCTCGAACGGCGCCACGGGCGAACGCGCCAACGGTCCGGTGCGCGGCTTCGTCGCGACGCGCAGCGGCACGGCGACCAAGACCGATACGCCGCTGATCGAGACGCCGCAGTCCGTCTCCGTCGTCACCACCGACCAGGTCAGGAACCAGGGTGCGGTCTCGATCGGCGAGGCCTTGCGCTATACGGCCGGCGTCAGCGGCGACGTCAATGGCGGCTCGGACACCCGCTTCGGCGCCCTTCAGATCCGGGGCTTCGACACCACCATGACGGGCCTCTACATCGACGGCTTGCGGATTCCCTCCAGCAACTACGTGCATTTCAACGGCATCGATCCTTACGGCGCCGAGCGCATCGAGGTGCTCAAGGGACCATCGTCGGCGATGTATGGCGGCAGTGGCACCGGCGGGATCCTCAACTACGTCACCAAGCTGCCGACCGCGCAGCAGTTCGGCGAGGTCTCGGTCTCCGGGGGCAGCTTCAACCGCTATCAGGGCCAGTTCGACATGGGCGGCCCCGCCAACAAGGAAGGCACCGTGCTGTGGCGCCTGACCGGCGTCGTTCGCGACGGCGAGACCCAGGTCGACTTCACCAAGGACAACCGCGTCTTCATCGCGCCCGCCGTCACCTTCAAGCCGAACGAGGACACCACCATCACGATCCTCGCCAACTACCAGCGGGATCGGGCAGGGTGGGGCCTCCAGTTCCTGCCGGCCTCGGGCACGGTGTGGCCGAACAACGGCCGCACCATTCCGGTCTCGTTCTTCGCGGGCGTGCCAAGCTTCAACGCGTTCAATACCGAGATCGCGACCGCCGGCTACCAGCTCTCGCACAACTTCACCGACAACATCACGTTCCGGCAGAACCTGCGCTACGCTTATCAGCACAACGAGGAGAAGGTATTTTACGGCGGGGGCTATACCGACGAGGCGGCGGGGCAACTCGCGCGCTACGGCAGCTACAGCAACTCGTACATCAACTCCTTCGCGGTGGACAATCAGCTCCAGGGCAAGTTCACCACGGGCTTCCTCAGCCACACCACGCTGGTCGGGATCGACTATCGCAACACCACGTTCCGCGACACCGCCTTTGGCGTCGCGACGTCGGCGCCCGAAATCAACGTCTTCAATCCGGTCTACAGCTACGACTGGAGCCTCGGCGCCATGAGCGACAACACCGGCGTCAAGCAGTCGCAGCTCGGCCTCTATGCCCAGGACCAGATCAAGCTCGGCCGGCTGTCGTTCCAGCTCGGCGGCCGCCAGGATTTCGTGACGACGCAGGTCGACAGCGGTATCGCCAACACGTCCGTCTCGAAGGATGCGTCGGCCTTCACCGGCCGCGCTGCGGTGATGTACAATTTCGACAACGGCATCGCCCCTTATTTCAGCTACTCGGAATCCTTCCTGCCGGTGCTCGCGACAGGACCGAGCGGCCAGATGCTCAATCCCGAGACCGGCGTCCAGTACGAGGTCGGCGTCAAGTACCAGCCGCTCGGATGGAACGCGCTGTTCACCTTCGCCGCCTTCGACCTGACGCGCGACAACGTCGTCACCTACGCGCCGCCGAGCTATCTCGCCGAGGAGACCGGTCAGGTGAAATCGCGCGGCCTCGAGCTCGAAGGCACCATGTCGCTCGCCGATGGCTGGAACCTGCGCGCGGCCTACGCCTATGTCGATGCCATGGTCACGCAGGATCCGGTCAATGTCGGCAAGGCGCCGGTCACCGTGCCGCTCAACCGCGCCTCGCTGTGGAGCGACTACACGCTCCAGAACGGGCCGCTGGCAGGCCTGCAGTTCGGCGGCGGCGTCCGTTATGTCGGCGCAACCTGGGGCGATGATGCCAACACGTTCAAGGTTGGGTCGTCGACCATCCTGGATGCGCTGCTCGCCTATACCCGCGACAATTGGCGGCTGTCGCTGAACGTGACGAACCTTGCCGACACGCGCTATGTCGCGGCCTGCTACAGCCTGTCCGGCTGCTTCTACGCGGAGGGGCGCAAGGCGATCGGCAAGTTGACGTATCGGTGGTGAGCAGGTTGTGAGGACGATGAGGGTCCACGAAACGTCGTCATGGCCGGGCTTGTCCCGGCCATCCACGTCTTGCCCCGCAGGACGAAGAACGTGGATGCCCGGGACAAGCCCGGGCATGACGTTGTGGAAGCTTCGGCACTCACGCACTTTGGTCACGTACTTGGCGAGATCTAAACGATGAGAGCGGTATTCGGCAGGCTGCATCGCTGGGCGGGACTGCTCACGGCCGGATTCCTGTTCTTCTCCGGCATCACCGGCGCGATCATCTCGTGGGATCATGAGATCGACGACGTCCTGAACAGCCATCTGTTCGACGTCTCGACCAAGGGCCCGGCGATTCCCTCGATCGAGCTCGCCAAGATGATCGAGCAGCGCGATCCACGGGCGCGCGTGGTCTACCTCTTCATGACGCCGGAGCAGGGCCATTCGCTGTGGTTCTTCGTCATGCCGCGGATCGATCCTGCGACCGGCAAGCGTTACGCGCTCGACTACAATCAGATCTTCCTCGATCCCAACACCGGCGCGGAGCTCGGCCGGCGCTATTGGGGCGCAGTATGGCCGGTGACGCGGGAGAACTTCGTCTCGTTCCTCTACAAGCTGCATTATACGATGCACATCCCAGAGTTCTGGGGCAGCGATCGCTGGGGCATGCGCGTGCTCGGCATCATCGCCATCATCTGGACCATCGATTGCTTCGTCGGCTTCTACCTCACGCTGCCCTCACGGCGACGCGCCAAGGCCGCGCGGGCGCCGCAGGTGACGCGCCAGCTCGAGCGCGGCTTCTGGGCGCGCTGGGCGCCGGCCTGGACCATCAAGACGTCAGGCAGCGCCTACCGGATCAATTTCGACATCCACCGCGCCTTCAGCCTGTGGACCTGGGGCGTGCTGTTCATCATCGCCTTCACGGCATTCTCGCTGAACCTCTATTTCGAGGTGTTCTCGCCGCTGATGAAGATGGTGTCGAACTACACCCCGACGCCCTATGAGCAGCGGCCCTATCGCGATCTCGACGATCCCATCGAGCCAAAGGTGACATTCGCCGACATCGCCGCGCGGGCAGTCGCGGACGGCAAGGCGCGCGGGTGGACCGTCCCGGTCGGCTCGATCAATTACGGCCCGGCCCACGGCGTCTACGCAGCGGCCTTCTTCCATCCCGGCGACGATCACGGCGCCGGCGGCGTCGGTCCCGCGCAGCTCTATTACGACAGTGAGGACGGCCGTCCCATCGGCGAGCGGCTGCCCTGGGTCGGTACCGCCGCCGATATCTTCGTGCAGGCGCAATTCCCGCTGCATTCGGGCCGCATCGTCGGGCTGTTCGGCCGCATCCTGATCTCGATCATGGGGCTCGTGGTCGCCGCGCTTTCGGTGACCGGCGTCGTGATCTGGTGGCGCAAGCGCCGTGCTCGTGTCCGGGTGCGCGAGACGGCGGCGATGCGCCTGGACCAGCGACAGCTCACGCCGGCGGAGTAGGGCTCTCGTCCATCCGGCCTGGATGAACCTTCCTACCCGGCACCGGCACAAAGACTGGAGATCGCTCCCAGTCTTCCGGATATTGCAATGAGATCGCTTGCCTTGCTCTGCCTGCTCGCCTTGGCCACGCCCGCGCATGCGGCAGGCCCCGAACAGCAATACCTCGACCTGCGCGATCGCGGCATCGCAAAGTTCTCGAAAGCCAAGGAGAGCGATGAGATCTATAAACAGCACGATGCGGCGCTGAAAGAGCTGACCGGCGTGCTGCGCGGCCTGTTGGGTCCTGTTGCGATCAAGGGGCTGCCGGCAGACGGCAAGTCGAATGTCGATACCCTGTTCAAGAACGACATCGGCTTCGGCCATCTCGACGGGCTCAGCTTCGCCTCGGAAGGTTACAAGACGCAAGCGGTGGTGACCACGACCACGCTGCTCAAGCACTGGCTGGGCGAGCATCGCGCCCACGGAATGCCACAGGAGATCGGCGCCGCGCTCAAATCGGACCGCTTCTACTATCACGCAATCCAGGACGCCGCCTTCGCCAAATATGCCGAGCTGCCGATCACCAAGCCCGCATCGGCGAGTGCCGCGGTGGCCGTACTCGGCGTACGCGGCAATGGCGGTCTGAAGGGAACGCCGGATGAAATCGACGTCGTCGCGATCCAGGGCGACAAGGTCCTCTTCATCGCCACGAGCGGCGCTGTGAAGACGGCAGAAATCCCCGCCTGCGAGAAAGTCTGGACCCAGATGATGGCCAGGAGGCTCCCGAGGGACGCCATGGCCCACGAAGACGCCGCGGTGGACGCCTACGCAAAATGTTTCGCCAAGGAAGCGCCGAGCCAGAACTGGTTTGCGGCGGCCGTCAAGCAAGCGCAGAGCCAGCTGGACTTGCTGCCACTGCGCTAATTTCGCAGATCTAGCCACGCTACCCGCCCTCGTTTCTGGCCGCGACGCTCGCATGCTCTTGAGCTTGCCTGCGAGGGCCATCACCGATTTGTGGTCGGATCGCGTGCCGCATTGCCGCGAATTAACACCGCGTGCCTTTCAATTCTGATTTCCTGTCTCCAGATTTGCTGTCGACCGCAATCCGGCCGCATGAAGCCGGGAGCGCAGTAAGGGTTTGCGAGCGCGTATTCGTCGATCCTCAAAGTCAGGAAGCGCAGAAGGCAGGCCGTGCGGCGATCGCCCGCGCGCAACGCTTGACTGCTGATCTTGATGCCGCGGAGGCCGCAAGCGGCCGCCGCCGGACGAGGAGTGCCCGCAATGGGTATCGTTCGTTTTGCTCTGCGATTTCCCCACACGTTCTACGTGGTCGCTGCGCTGATCATATTTCTCGGCGCCATCACGATTTTCGCGATGCCGACCGACATCTTTCCAGAGATCAACATCCCGGTCGTGACCGTGATCTGGAGCTACACCGGTCTCAGCACGCCCGAGATGGAGCAGCGCGTCACCACCTACAGCCAATATTCGATCAGCTCCAACGTCAACGGCATCAGGAACATCGAGGCCCAGACGATGGCCGGCTTGTCGGTGCAGAAGATCTACTTCCAACCCGACGTCAATCTCGATCTCGCCATCTCGCAGATCGTGTCCGCGACCAATGCTATCCGCGCGCTGATGCCGCCCGGCATCCAGGCGCCGGTCGTCGTGCAGTTCAACGCCTCGAGCGTGCCGGTGCTGCAGATCAGCCTAAGCTCCGACACCTTAAGCGAACAGCAGCTCTATGATTACGGCATCTACCGCATCCGCCAGCAATTGGCCCCGATCCCCGGCATCACACTGCCGACCCCATCGGGTGGAAAATACCGGCAGATCATGGTCGACATCGATCCCGCCAAGCTGGTCGCCAAGGGGCTGACGCCGCTCGATGTCGTGAACGCTGTCAACGCCCAGAACCTGACCCTGCCTGCCGGCACGGCTAAGATGGGCAACAAGCAATATGTCGTCCGCACCAATGCGACGCCGCCCTCGATCGACGACCTCAACAACATCCCCATCAAGGTGGTGAACGGGGCCACCGTCTTCGTCAGGGACGTCGGTCAGGTTCACGACGGCTGGTTGGTGCAGCAGAACGTGGTGCGCCAGAACGGGCGGCGTTCGGTGCTGCTGAGCATCATCAAGAACGGCAATGCCTCCACCGTCAGCGTGGTTAATGCGGTCCACAAGGCACTGCAAAGCGCGCGTGCGGCCGCGCCGCCGGACCTCCACATCAACGAATTGTTCGACCAGTCGGTGTTCGTCAAGCAATCGGTGGAGGGCGTGCTGCGCGAGGGCGCGATCGCCGCTGGCCTGACGGCAGTGATGATCCTCCTGTTCCTGGGATCATGGCGATCGACGGTCGTGGTCATGATCTCGATCCCGCTGTCGATCCTGACCTCGTTGATCGTGCTGCACTTCCTCGGCGAAACCCTGAACACGATGACGCTGGGAGGCCTCGCGCTGGCGGTGGGCATCCTCGTCGACGATTCCACCGTCACGATCGAGAACACCCATCGCTTGCTGACGGAGGAGGGGATGCCGCTGCCGCAGGCGACGCTGCACGGCGCGGCCGGCATCGCCGTGCCGACGCTGGTGTCCACGCTCGCGATCAGCTGCGTCTTCACCTCCGTCCTGTTCCTGGACGGACCGGCCAAATATCTGTTCACGCCGCTTGGCCTCGCCGTCGTATTCGCGATGCTGGCCTCCTACGGCCTGTCCCGAACGCTGACGCCGATCATCATCGGCTTGCTGCTCGGGGGCGAAGACCATGCTCCGGCCGGCGCCACGCCGCGCGGCCCGTTCGCGCGCTTCCATGCCGCCTTCGAGCGGAATTTCGAGGCGATGCGCCAGGCCTATTCGCGCTCGCTCGCAGGGCTGATCGATCATCGCTTCATCATTCCAGCGGGGATGGCCGCCATTCTGGTGCTTGGAATCGTGTTGTTTCCGCTGGTCGGCCGGGATTTCTTCCCCGTCATCGACGGCGGACAAATCCAGCTTCACGTCCGCGCGCCGGCCGGAACGCGCATCGAGAACACGGAGAAGATCTTCCAGCAGGTCGAGGACAAGATCCGGCAGATCATCCCGGACCAGGACCGTGCCCTGATCGTGGACAATATCGGCCTGCCTGCGCGTTCCTACAATCTGGCCTTCAGCGACGGTTCGACCATCGGCGTCAGCGACGGCGTGATCATGGTTTCGCTGAAGGAGGGGCACCGGCCGACGGCCGATTACGTGCGCAAGCTGCGCGAGGTGCTTCCGGCCGCCTTTCCGGAAGAGACCTTCTACTTCCAGGCGGCCGACATCGTCACCCAGATCCTCAATTTCGGGCTGCCGGCCCAGATCGACGTGCGCACCGTCGGCTACGACAAGACGAACAATCTGAAAGTCGCGAACGAGCTGCGCCAGCGCATCGCGGCGATCCCCGGCATTGTCGACGCCCATCTCCAGCAGGAGGTGGATGCGCCCGCGTTCTTCGCCGATATCGACCGCACCCGCGCGGCGCAGCTCGGGCTCAATGCCAACACCATCGCGACCAACCTGAATGTCAGCCTGAGCTCGTCGGAGCAGGTGACGCCGAACTTCTGGACCGATCCGTCCTCGGGCATTCCCTATTATCTTGCTGTGCAGACGCCGGAACGCCACATCGGCTCACTGAACGATCTCGCCAACACGCCGGTCTCGACCTCGCTGGCGTCGGCCCAATCCGACACGCCGATTCCGGGCCTGCTCGGCAACGTCACCACGTTCCGGCGCACCACTGTCCCAACCAACGCCAACCAGGCCAATGTCCAGCCGGTCTACGAGGTCTATGCCAGTGTCCAGGGCCGCGATCTCGGCAGCGTGGCGAGCCAGATCAGCAAGATCACGGCCGATCTCCAGACGCAGCTCAAGCCGGGCAACACTATTCAGATCATCGGGCAGATCCAGAGCATGAACAGCGCCTTCGTCAACCTCGGCATCGGCCTGCTGTTTGCGGCGGTCTTCGTCTACCTGCTGATGGTGGTGAACTACCAGATTTTCGGCGATCCCCTCGTCGTCATCCTGGCCTTGCCGGCGACGCTATGCGGCATCCTGGCCATGCTGTTCGTCACCGGCACCACACTCAACGTGCCGTCGCTGATGGGGGCGATCATGGCGGTCGGCGTCGCCTCCGCAAACTCGATCCTGCTCGTGACCTTTGCCAGGGAGCAGCAGCTTGCCGGCAAGACCGCATTCGAAGCTGCAATCGAAGCCGGACACACACGAATCCGGCCAGTGCTGATGACCGCAGCCGCCATGATCGTCGGCATGATCCCGATGGCGATCGGCGCAGCCGGCGAGGAGCAAAACGCGGCGCTCGCGCGCGCCGTCATCGGCGGGCTGCTGTTCGCGACGCCGACGACGTTGCTGGTCGTACCCTACCTGTTCGCCATGCTGCGCAGGGGCAACGACGGCAAGACACATCACGGGATCTTCGACGAGGTGCTGGAATGAATTTCAACGGACCAATCAACGCCGAGCGCGTGACCGAGACGGACCGGGGCACGGAGACGGTCGCGCCGCCGCGCAAGTCGCGTCGGGGAGGGCGCCTCGCCGGCTTCGGCCTGGTGCTCGTGGCCGGCATGGCGCTCGCGTTCGGGACATGGAGCCACTATTCGGAGCGCCGCCAGGTGCTCGCGACCGCGGCCGAGGGGCGCAACCTGGTGCCGCAGGTCCGTGTTGCCACGGTCACGCCCAGCGACTCGATCGAGATCGTGAAGCTGCCGGCGACGACGTCCGCCTTTGCCAGCGCCAACATCTTCGCGCGCGCGAGCGGTTATGTCGCCACGCGCGCCGTCGATATCGGCGACCACGTCAAGGCCGGACAATTGCTCGCGGAAATCGTCGCCCCCGAGCTCGATCACCAGATCGCCCAGGCCGAAGCCACGCTCGCACAGCTCAACTCGTCGCTCCTGCAGGCCCAGGCGAACCGGGAGCTCGCCAAGGTCACCTGGGATCGCGATCGGCCGCTGGTCGAGAAGGGCTGGCTCACGGCCCAGCAAGGCACGATCGACGAGCAGACGCTCAAGGCCCAGGAGGCGGCCGTGTCGGTGGCGCAAGCCAATATCAAGGCGGAGGAGGCGCAGTTGCAGGTGCTCCGCCAGCAGAAGCTGTATCAGCGCGTCGTGGCTCCGTTCGACGGCGTCATCACCCAGCGGAACATCGACGTCGGCAGCCTGGTGCAGGCCGATACGACTTCGGGCACGTTCATGTTCACCCTCCAGCAGGGTAATGTCATCCGCACCCAGGTGTTCGTTCCCCAGGACGCGGCCTTCGGCTTGAAGCCTGGCATAGCAGCGGTGGTCCGCGTGCCCGAGATCCCGGACCGGACCTTTCCTGGGACCGTGACGCGGATCGCCGACGCGCTACAGCCGGGCTCGCGAACGCTGCTGACCGAGGTCGACATCCAAAACCCCGACGCCGCGCTCACGTCCGGGATCTACTGCACCGTGGAACTACACATTCCACGCAAGACTCCGAGCTACCGGATCTCCGCCGACGCGGTCATCTTCAATGCCGGTGGCATGCAGGTCGCCGTGGTCGCAAACGGCGTGGCACATCTCAGGAAGATCGGCGTGCTGCGCGACCTCGGCTCCGAGCTGGAAGTCGACAGCGGCGTCCGGTCCGGCGACCAGCTCATCATCGATCCGTCCGTCGACCTGACCGAGGGCGCCAGGGTCGAGGCCAGACCACGGGCCGACGTGTCGTAGCGCTCGCGCTGGGAGAGCAGCAACTTTCGGCGCGACCATCCAGTTACTCTTCGCGCCCTACAGCTTTGCTGTGTTTGCCACGGCTCAAGAATGCGCAATCGGAAATTGCAGATCGTCCTGCAGGCGCAACCGAGGCCGGAGCAGCGTGATGTTGCCCCAAACCCACATCGACGAGGCCGTCGGCACACCGTGCCCAGATTCGGCGGCAGCCCGTGGAACTCGGTCGCGACGGGGGTGTTGCATTGCGGTTGGAACCGAACGGGTAGAACAGTTGAATCGCCGACAATTCCTGGAAGCCTCGGCATTGACGCCATTGGCGACATTACTACCTGGCGCAGTCCCTGCGGCATCGGCGGCGGAGTTGCCGTTTGGCCCATCCTATGTCCGCGACCTCGCGCGCAGTTTGGCGAGTAAGCCTTTTGCGCCACCAGAGGAAAAGGTCCCGGACGCGCTCAAGGATCTCACCTACGATCAATACCGATCAATTCGCTTTCTGCCGGAGCGCGCGTCCTGGCGCAACGAGAAGTTGCCCTTCGAGGTCCAGTTTTTCCACCGAGGCTTTTTCTATAAGAGCAAGGTGGACATTTACGAGGTCTCCGGCGGACGAGCAGTGCCGATCAGATACCGGCGCGACGATTTTGCATTCGGCGACAAGATCGGCCAGGTACCGGAGGTCGATCTCGGCTTTGCCGGCTTTCGCATTCACGCCCCGATCAATCGGGCCGACTATTACGACGAGGTTTGCGCGTTTCTCGGCGCCAGCTACTTCCGTGCCGTTGCCAAAGGCGAGACCTACGGCCTTTCCGCGCGCGGTCTGTCGATCGATACCGGCGAGAGCAAGGGAGAGGAATTTCCCGTCTTCAAGGCCTTCTGGCTGGAGAAGCCCGCACCGGTTGCCACGTCCGTCGTGGTCCATGCGCTGCTTGACAGCAAGAGCGCTACGGCAAGCTATCGCTTCACGATCAGGCCGGGCGCACCGACGGTCTTCGACGTCGAGATGTCGCTCTATCCCCGGATCGAGCTGCAACATGCCGGCCTCGCGCCCATGACAAGCATGTTCTTTTTTGGTCCGAACGACCGACACGATGTCGACGATTTCCGCCCTGCCGTGCACGACTCCGATGGGCTCGCCATGTTCAATGGAAAGAGCGAGCAACTCTGGCGTCCGCTCCACAATCCACGCGATCTGCAGGCCAGCACATTCAATGACCGCAATCCTCGCGGCTTCGGCCTGATGCAGCGGGAAAGAAATTTCTTTGCCTACGAGGACATCGAATCCCGCTTTGAGCGTCGCCCGAGCCTCTGGGTCGAACCGATCGGTGATTGGGGAGAGGGCAGCGTGGTCCTCTTCGAGATCCCAACCAAGGAGGAAGTTCACGACAACATCGCCGCCTTCTGGCGCCCGAAAGCGGCTCTCCAGGCCAAGAGTGAAAACAACTACACCTACCGTCTGCACTGGGGCCCGGACGCGCCGAAGCCAAATTCACTGGCCCGGTTCACCCGCACAGGCGTTGGCGCGCGGGGCGACGACAGCAAATTGTTCGTGCTCGAGCTCGTCGGCGACAGACTGAAGGAGGTCGATCCTGACAAGGTGAGGGGCGCCGTCAGCGCCGAGAAATCCGAGATCAAGAACGTCGTCACGCAGCCAAACCCGGAAACCGGCGGCTGGCGGCTGAGTTTTCAATGTGCCGTGAAGGACGCACCGATCGAGTTGAGGGCGGTCTTGATGCAGGGCGATCAACCCATCTCCGAAGTCTGGGTTTACCGATGGGCGCCCTGAAGCCGTCCCCTGCGCTTTCACCTGATCTTGGCAGTCGGTATCTTCCCGATGAAACACCTCTCCCGATGCAGCCCTGCCGATTGGATGCGACCAATCGTTCCGATCGGGCGCGACTGCGGGCCACCCCTGCCGTTGCAACGCGGCGCCTGTTCATTCTCGGCGGAACGGCCGCGATTACCGCTGCGGGCGCCTTCGAGATGTACGATGTTCTCAAGGTTGGTGGCGTTACGGTCCTCGAAGGCACGGTGTTAGGGCTGTTTCTCGTGCTGCTCGCCTGGATCGCGTTCTCGTTCGTGTCTTCATTAGCCGGCTTTTTCGTGCTCCTGCGGGGCCGACCGGATGTGCTGCCAATTGACAGCGACGGCCCGCTGCCCGCGATCACCGGCCGAACGGCCATGCTGTTGCCGACCTATAACGAGGATCAGCACCACCTCATGGCGCGACTCCGCGCCATGTACGAATCGGTCGGCGAAACCGGACAGGCCCCGTTGTTCGATTGGTTTCTGCTCAGTGACACGACAGATCCGGACATCTGGATTGCCGAGGAGCTTGCGTTTCTCGAACTGCAACGCAACTGCGGTTCGGGCCATCTCTATTATCGTCACCGATCCGACAACACCGCCCGAAAGTCAGGCAACATCGCCGAATGGGTGAGGCGGTTCGGGGGCGCCTACGACTACATGATCATTCTCGACGCGGACAGCCTGATGAGCGGAGAGACCATCGTTCGGCTGGTGGGCGCGATGGAAGCGAACCCGCAAGCCGCGCTGATTCAAACGCTTCCGATCGTCGTCAATGCGCGAACCCTGATTAGCCGGCTTCAGCAGTTCTCGGGTCGTTTGTACGGTCCGCTGATTGCGGCCGGGAACGCCTGGTGGCACGCCTCCGAGGGAAACTACTGGGGACATAATGCCATCATCCGGGTGAAGGCCTTTGCGCAAGAGGCGGGCTTGCCCGAATTGCGCGGGAGGAAGCCTTTCGGCGGCCACATCCTAAGCCACGATTTTGTCGAAGCCGCGCTGATGCGGCGGGCGGGGTGGGGGATCTTCATGGCCCCCGGTCTTGGTGGGAGTTTCGAGGAGGTGCCACCGTCGCTGCTCGATTTTGCGGCGCGAGACCGTCGCTGGTGTCAGGGTAACCTGCAGCATCTCGCCGTTCTGCCGGCCCGAGGCCTGCACTGGGTCTCCCGGCTTCACCTGTTGACCGGGATCGGCTCTTATCTCACCGCCCCCTTGTGGCTGCTGTTTCTGTTGCTCGGAATCCTGATCTCCTTGCAGGCCTATTTCGTCAAGCCGGAATACTTTCCCAAGGGCTTTTCGTTGTTTCCAACGTGGCCCGCACAGGATCCCGTGCTCGCCGCCTGGGTCTTTGCCGCGACGATGGGGCTGCTCATCGTGCCCAAATTGCTGGCCTACGTCGTTCTGCTCACCAGGCGTACGGAACGGCAGGCATTCGGCGGCGGATTTCGCGTGCTGCTGGCGGTGCTCGCCGAGAGCCTGCTTGCCGCCCTGATCGCCCCATCGATGATGATCTTTCAATCGACCGCGGTGGCGGAGATCCTGCTGGGGCGTGACGCGGGTTGGCAAGTGCAACGACGAAGCGACGGCAGGATCACGCGCGATGAAGTCTATCGCAAATTCACGGTGCCGACCCTATGCGGTCTGGCAATGGCAGCAAGCGCCTATGCCGTGTCGCTTCCGCTGCTGCTCTGGATGTCGCCGGTGATCATCGGCCTGGTTTGTGCCATTCCGATCGGTCTCGTCACGTCGACGGCGCCGCGAATGGCGCACCTGTTTGCGACCCCGGAGGACAATCGCGCGCCGGCACTGCTGCAGAGGGCGAGAGAGCTTGCCAGCCTGGCTCGGATCGAGACACGCGGAGCGCTGCTCGAACTTAAACAGAACCCTGCGTTGCTGGGACCGCACATGCAGTCCCTAGAAACCCCGCCTCGCAAATCGAGCCAGGTCGACATAGATCTCGCGATCGCCCGTGCCAAGATTGAGCAGAGCGACGATTTCGAGGAAGTCGTCAGCAGCCTCAGCGCACGCGAGACCCTTGCCGTGCTGAAGCACCGACACGCCCTTGAGCAAGTCATGCGAATGCCGCGAGCTACCGCTTCCGCGGAAGTGTAGGTCATGGCGTAGTAGGTCAGGCCGTTGACGACCCGGCTTGGCTCGGGGTGCGAAATGTCTCCTGTAGTGCCAGCCTACAGCGCACTCCCACCCAAATTCCACCCGCGGCCGCCCTCACCAAAGATCTCATACCCGGTCGCCGTCACCGCGACCGTGTCCTCCAGCTTGATGAAGCCGCGCCTCGGATGCTTCATGGTGGTTTCGATCGAGACCACCATGCCGGCTTCGAGTGGGAGGCGGGCGTCGGTGTCATCGTAGGGAACCGGACCTTTGGCGGTCAGGCGAGGGGCCTCGTGGCTAACAAGGCCCATGCCGTGGGCCAGAAACTCGGTGCAGTCGCGCTGGGTGATCTGGGCGAGCTGCCGCTCGGCCGCGACGTAGATATCGCCGCCCATGGCGCCCGGCCGGACCGCGGCAAAGGCGGCGCGCTGGACCGCCTCGATCTCGGCCAGACAATCCTTCAGCTCGGCATCGGGATCGCCGAGCACGGCCATGCGCGCGAGATCGCCGATATAGCCGTGATAATTGCCGCCGGAATCCAGCGACAGCACATCGCCTTCCTCCCAGCGCTGCGGCGACGGCGCCCGGTTGTGGCTGCTGCCGCAGGCGAGCAGGCAGTATTCGAAGGTCAGGCCGCGGTTCGCCTCGGCGATGCGCAAAGCGTCCGACAATTGCTGCTTGGTCGTGCCCGGCCCGTGCTGCGCTATTACCACCAGCATGGATGCGATGACGAGCTCGGACGCCGTCTTGAGCTTGGCCAGCTCCTCCGCCGACTTGACCGCCCGCAGCCGCTCCAGCACCGCAAGGGCGTCCTTGAGCTCGGCGCCGGGCAGGGCGTCGCACAGCGCCCGGCCGGCGTCCATCGGCAGGAACGCCATCTCGACCCCGACCCGCTTCAACGGGATACCGGCCTCCCGGATCAGGCCCGCCGCCCGCGTAATGGCGTCGACCGAACCATTGGACTCGGTCCGGACCTGCGGCACCCATGGCGGCGCCACCGCTCGCTGATGCGTTTCCAGCCTGTGGCCGACATAGACGGCCTTCTCCGGCGCGCCCCTGGGATAGACCAGGACCGGCAGATAGCGGCTGACGCCCAGGGCGTCCATGTAATCGAAGAAGATCGCGCGCTCGGCACCGAGCAGGTACTGCACATTGTGCTTGGAGGTCGCGATCAGGACATCGAGGCCGGCGGCTTCCATCAGCCGGTCGAGCTTGGCGGCGTCGAATGGAATGGCGCGCGAGCTGGCGGCGCGAGCGACGTTCTCCTGCATGACGAACCTCCCGATGGCGGCGCGGCTTGTCTGGCCACGTCCGGTGCTGGCCTGCCTGGTCGACAATTCTGAGCCGGGAGCGGGGTTCTCGGTAGCCTTTGATTGAGCCGGGCTGATCTGCACATAGCCATATCCGTAATTCGCATAAGGTATATTATGGAATATATTTATATACAATCAGATCAATTATTTAGACGGAAATCCTGCCACCGCGCCTTCGCCTGACCCCCGTTTTCAGTCCGCCCCCTGATCATCGCCCGAGCTCTATGCATGGGGTTGTTTTCGTGTTTTTGAATCCGGCGCATCTGCCGAAGGCCGATATTGCCGCGACGTTGTCCGGCTGCAATAAGCGAGCCTCGCGAGATCGCAGATGACCTTCGAGCCTTCCGTCCGTATAGGTTTGCATCTCACAACAAGAACAAACTTTGAGGAAGCAGACCCATGAGCTTTTCCCGACGCACGCTTCTCAAGGCCTCCGCCGCGACCGCGGTCCTGGGCGGCGTCAGTGCGCCCCATGTGGCTCGCGCCCAGAGCGCCGAGTTCACCTACAAATACGCCAACAACCTGCCGGACACCCATCCGCTGAACGTGCGCGCCAAGGAGATGGCCGCGGCGATCAAGAGCGAGACGAACGGCAAATTCGACCTCCAGATCTTCCCGAACAACCAGCTCGGGTCGGACACCGACATGCTGAGCCAGATCCGCTCCGGCGGCGTCGAGTTCTTCACGCTGTCCGGCCTGATCCTGTCGACGCTGGTGCCGGCGGCGTCCATCAACGGCATCGGCTTCGCGTTCCCGGACTACGACACGGTCTGGAAGGCCATGGACGGCGACCTCGGCGCCCATGTCCGCGGTGAGATCAAGAAGGCCGGCCTTGAGGTCATGGACAAGATCTGGGACAACGGCTTCCGCCAGACCACGTCGTCGAGCAAGCCGATCACCGGCCCGGACGATCTCAAGGGGTTCAAGATCCGCGTGCCGGTGTCGCCGCTGTGGACCTCGATGTTCAAGGCGTTGGACGCGGCGCCCGCCTCGATCAATTTCAGCGAGGTCTATTCGGCGCTCCAGACCAGGATCGTCGAGGGCCAGGAGAACCCGCTGGCGATCATCTCGACCGCCAAGCTCTACGAAGTGCAGAAGTACTGCTCGCTGACCAACCATATGTGGGACGGCTTCTGGTTCCTGGCCAACCGCCGCGCCTGGGAAAAGCTCCCACAGGACGTGCGCACCATCGTCGCCAAGAACATCAACGCCGCCGCCGTCAACGAGCGCGCCGATACCGCCAAGCTCAATGCCAATCTCCAGCAGGAGCTTGCCGGCAAAGGCCTGACCTTCAACCAGCCGAATGTTGCGCCGTTCCGCGACAAGCTTCGCGCCGCCGGCTTCTACGCCGAGTGGAAGGGCAAGTATGGCGATCAGGCCTGGGAGCTGCTGGAAAAGGCCGTGGGCAAGCTGTCGTAGCGCATCGGGGCCGTCATGGCTCATATCGAGTTCGAAGTGACCGGCGTAGCGGGCGAGGTGGCGGTTCAGTCCCCTCGCCGACCTTCGTTGCTGGCCTCAACGGAGCGCGTGCTTGGTCTCGCTGTGGAGATCCCGGCGGCGATCCTCGTCGTCGCCGAGATCGTGATCCTGTTTGCTGGCGTGGTCGCGCGCTACGGCCTGCACCGGCCATTGATCTGGTCGGACGAGCTTGCCTCAATCTTGTTCCTGTGGCTGGCGATGCTCGGCGCCGCAGTGGCGTTTCGCCGCTCCGAGCACATGCGCATGACCGCGATCGTCGCCAGCGCCCGGCCCGCGATGCGGGCCTGGCTCGATCTGGTCGCGACCTGCGCGGCGTTGGCGTTCCTGGCGCTGATCGTCTGGCCGTCCTGCGACTACGCCTATGAAGAAAGCTACATCACCACCCCGGCGCTGCAGATCTCGAACGTCTGGCGCGCCGCCGCATTGCCGGCCGGCATCGGGCTGATGGCGGCCTTTGCCTTGCTTCGGCTGCTGCGCGCGGCCGACTACCGGATGGTCGCGGCGGCGATCGTCACCGTTGCCGTCGTGATCGGCCTGTTCTGGCTGGCGGAGCCGTTGTTGCGGCCGCTCGGCAATTTCAACCTCGTCATCTTCTTCGTCGGCGTCGCCGGCTTCTGCGTGTTTGCCGGCGTTCCCATTGCGTTCGGCTTTGGCCTCGCCATCTTCGGCTATCTGGCGCTGACCACGCGCACGCCGGTCATGGTGCTGGTCGGGCGGATGGACGAGGGCATGAGCCACCTCATCCTGCTGTCGGTGCCGCTGTTCGTGTTCCTGGGCCTGCTGATCGAGATGACCGGCATGGCCCGTGCCATGGTGGCGTTCCTGGCGAGCCTGCTCGGCCATGTCCGCGGCGGACTGCACTACGTGCTGGTCGGCGCGATGTACCTGGTCTCCGGCATCTCCGGCGCCAAGGCCGCCGACATGGCGGCGGTCGCGCCCGTGCTGTTCCCGGAGATGAAGCAGCGCGGCGCCAAGCCCGGCGACCTCGTCGCGCTTCTCGCAGCGACCGGCGCCCAGACCGAGACCATTCCGCCGAGCCTCGTGCTGATCACGATCGGATCGGTCACGGGCGTGTCGATTGCCGCCCTGTTCACCGGCGGCCTGCTTCCCGGCGTGGTGCTCGCGATCACGCTCTGCATGCTGGTGTGGTGGCGCTACCGCCACGAAGACATGAGCCATGTCCGCCGCGCCAAGGCATCCGAGATCGGCAAGACCTTCGTCATCGCCCTGCCCGCGCTGGCACTGCCCTTCGTGATCCGCTACGCCGTGGTCGAGGGCATCGCGACCGCCACCGAGGTCTCCACCATCGGCATCGTCTATGGCGCCCTGGTCGGCCTCCTCGTCTATCGCCGCTTCGACTGGCGGCGGCTGTTTCCGATGCTGGTCGAGACGGCGGCGCTGTCCGGCGCGATCCTGCTGATCATCGGCACGGCGACCGGCATGGCATGGGGGCTGACGCAATCAGGCTTCTCGCGCTCGCTGGCTTCAGCCATGACCGGATTACCCGGCGGGCCTGCCAGCTTCATCGCGGTCTCGATCCTGGCCTTCGTGATCCTCGGCAGCGTGCTGGAGGGCATTCCGGCGATCGTGCTGTTCGGTCCGCTGCTGTTTCCGATCGCCCGCCTCGTCGGGGTGCACGAGGTGCACTACGCCATGATCATCATTCTGGCGATGGGTATCGGGTTGTTCGCCCCGCCGTTCGGCGTCGGCTATTATGCCGCCTGCGCTATCGGACGCGTCGATCCGGCCGAAGGCATCAGGCCGATCTGGGGCTATCTCTTGGCGCTGCTGGCGGGATTGGTCATCGTCGCGATCTTCCCCTGGATCTCGATTGGATTCCTTTGACGCGATTTGAGGAGGTATCGATGAGCGAGCGGCAGAACCAGTACAATACCGGCCTCGACAAGTCCCCCGCCAACTACGTGCCGCTGAGCCCGTTGAGCTTCCTTGCGCGCAGCGCCGCCGTCTATCCCGATCACGTCAGCACGGTCTACGAAGGCCGCAGCTTCACGTGGCGCCAGACGCATGAGCGCTGCAAGCGCTTTGCGTCCTGGCTTGCTGGCAAAGGCATCGGCGTCGGCGATACCGTGGCGGCGATGCTGCCGAACATTCCGGCGATGAACGAGGCGCACTTTGCCGTGCCGATGACCGGCGCCGTGCTCAACGCGCTCAATATCCGCCTTGATGCGCCCTCGATCGCGTTCCAGCTCGACCATGGCGGCGCGAAGATCGTCCTGGTCGACCCGGAGTTTTCAGGCATCATCAGCGACGCGCTCGCGCAGATGACCGGTCCCAAACCGTTCGTGATCGATGTCGACGACGCCGCCTTCAAGGGCGGCACACGCATCGGCGAGATCGAGTATGAGGCCGCCGTCGCGCAAGGCGATCCGGATTTCGCGGCGATCACGCCAAGCGACGAATGGGACGCCATCGCGCTGAGTTACACCTCGGGCACCACGGGCAATCCCAAGGGTGTCGTCACCCATCATCGCGGCGCGTATCTCAACGCCGTCAGCAATATCCTCGCCGGCAATCTCGGCCAGCATCCGGTCTATCTCTGGACGCTGCCCATGTTTCACTGCAACGGCTGGTGCTTTCCTTGGACCATCGCAGCGGCCGCGGGCATCAACGTCTGCCTGCGCAAGGTCGAGCCGACGAAGATCTTCGAGTTGATCACGCAGCACGGCGTCACCCACATGTGCGGCGCGCCGATCGTCTACAATACGCTGATCAACGCGCCCGATGCACCGAAAGGCGATGCCGCCCGCCGCGTCGTCGGCCTGATCGCCGGCGCTGCGCCGCCGGTCGCGGTGCTGGAAGGCGCAGAAAACATCGGCATCAAGCTGACCCATGTCTATGGTCTGACCGAGGTCTACGGCCCCGCCTCCGTCTGCGCCGAGCAGCCCGGCTGGGACGATCTGCCCGCCGCCGAGCGCGCCAGCATGAAGCGGCGGCAGGGCGTGCCCTACCCGCTCGAGGAAGCCGTCACCGTCATCGATCCGCAAACGATGCGAGAGGTGCCGCGCGACGGCGAGACCATCGGCGAGGTCATGTTCCGCGGCAACATCGTGATGAAGGGCTATCTCAAGAACGAGAAGGCGACGAAGGAAGCGTTCGAAGGCGGCTGGTTTCACACCGGCGACCTCGGCGTGCTCGACGCGCACGGCTACGTCATCATCAAGGACCGCTCCAAGGACATCATCATCTCCGGCGGCGAGAACATCTCGTCCGTCGAGGTCGAGGACATCCTCTACAAGCACCCGGCCGTGCTGTTCGCGGCCGTGGTCGCAAAGCCGGATCCGAAATGGGGCGAAGTGCCCTGCGCCTTCGTCGAGCTGAAGGATGGCGCCAGCGCAAGCGAAGCCGACATCATCGCCTTCTGCCGCACGCATCTGACCGGCTTCAAGACGCCGAAGGCGATCGTGTTCGGACCGATCCCCAAGACGTCCACCGGCAAGATCCAGAAATTCCTGCTGCGCAACCAGGTGGGCTCGGCCAAGGCGATTTCGGCGTGAGCCGAGCATCAGTCGCGAGCGCCTTCACCTAGAAGCGCGGATAGACGCCGCGCTTCTAGGTCTGTTCCGATTCACATCTTCTTGTAGGCGTCGATCAAGGCCTGGCCGTCGGGACCGGCCTTCTTGAGCCAGTCGGCGGTGAGCTGCTCGCCCAACTTCTGGAAGCCGGCCTTCAGCGCCGGGCTCGGCGCCTCGACCACCATGCCCTTGGCCTTGAGCTGGTCGAGGTACCACTGGGCCTTGTCCTCCCAGGCCTTCCAGCCGCGCGTTTCCGCCGTCGCGGCGGCCTTGAGGATGGCGTCCTGCGTAGGCTTGTCGAGCGCCTCGAACGCAGCCTTGTTGACGAACGTGTAGTCCTTCGGGACCCACGCCTGAACGTCGTAGAAATATTTCAGCGACTCCCAGGCCTTCGCATCGTAGCCCGTGCCACCCGACGACATGAAAGAGTTCACGACACCGGTCGCGAGTGCCTGCGGCAGTTCGGCCGCTTGGATCGTGACCGACTGGGCACCGACGAGTTCGCCGATACGCGCCGTTCCGACATTGTAGGCGCGCCACTTCAGGCCCTTCATGTCCTCGACCGTGGCCAGGGGCTTGTTGACGTAGACGCCCTGCGGCGCCCACGGCACGACGAACAGCAGCTTGAGACCCTGTGCATCGAGCTTCTTCGTGATCGCGGGCTTGGAGGCCTGATACAGCTTCATCGCGTCGGGGAAGCTGGTTGCGAGGAACGGCACGACGTCGACGCCGAAGACGGGGTCTTCGTTCTCGTGGATCGACAGCAGCACCTCACCTATCTGCGCCTGCCCGGTCATGACCGCGCGCTTGATGTCGGGCGCCTTGAACAGCGAAGCGCCCGGATGGACCGTGATCTGGAGCTTGCCGGCCGTTGCGGCTTCGACGTCCTTGGCGAAAGCGACCAGATTCTCCGAGTGCGGATTGTCGGCGGGATACGCCGCCGGCAAATTCCATTTGGTCTGGGCTAGGGCCGGCGTTGTGGCCAGCATGGCGCCGGCAATCAGGCCTGCACGGACGAAACGAGACTTCATGGGGTTCTCCTCACGTTCGAATTGGAAAGCTAGCGCGATCAGTCGGGAAAGGCGAGCTTGGGCAGGAACAGCACGATCTGCGGATATTCGGTGATGATGAACACCGCGGCAAGCAGCAGCACGAAGAACGGGAACGCCGCTCGTGCCACGGTAAAGGTATCGCGGCCGCTCATGTTCTGGAGCACGAACAGATTGAAGCCGACCGGCGGCGTGATCTGCGCCATCTCGACGTGGATGATGAGGTAGACGCCGAACCAGACCAAATCGAGACCGGCCTGCTTGACCATCGGCAGCACGATGACCGCGGTCAGGACGATCATTGAGATGCCGTCGATCAGGCACCCCAGGATGATGTACATGATGCTCAGATACAGCGCGAGCATGCCCGGCGTCAGATGCTGGCCCTGGACCCAGGTGGCGAGCGCCGCCGGAATTCCCGTATAGGCCATCGCGGCCGTGGTGTAGGCCGCCCCTGCCAGGATCAGCATGATCATGCAGGTCAGGCGCGTCGCGCTCATGATGCTCTCGAGAAAGTTCTTGCGCGTGAGCGTGCCGCTCCACCACGCCAGCAGGATCGCGCCCGAGACACCCCATGCGGCGCATTCCGTCGCCGTCGCAAAGCCCAGCACGAGCGAGAGGAAGACTGCGAGGATCAGCAGCAGGCAGGGCGCCAGTCTCGCCGACTCGCGCAGCTTCTGCCGGAACGGCATCGGCGGATCTCGCGGCGGAATCTTGCTGGGGTTCAGCAGCGACCAGATGATGATGTAGCCGGAATAGAGCACCATCACGAGCACGCCCGGCAGGAAGCCGCCGAGGAAGACCTGGAGCACGGACACGTTCGCCGTCACCGCGTAGACGACCATCGGGATCGACGGCGGGATCAAGAGGCCGAGCGTGCCGGAGCCTGCGAGCGAGCCAAGGCTCAAGCCCTTGTCGTAACCGCGCTTGTCGAGCTCGGGCAGCGCGATCTTGCCGATGGTCGCGCAGGTCGCTGCCGACGAGCCCGACACAGCTGCGAAGATGCCGCAGCCGATCACGTTGACATGGGTCAGCCGTCCCGGCAGCCACTGCACCCAGGGCGACAGGCCGCGAAACATCTCCTCCGAGAGTTTGGTTCGGAACAGGATCTCCCCCATCCAGATAAACAGCGGCAAGGCCGCCAGCGTCCAGGAAGAACTGGCGCTCCAGGTCGTGGTTGCGAGCACTGAACCGAGCGGCAGGCTGGTGGTCAGCGCCATCGCCACGAAGCCGACGAGGCCAAGCGAAACCGCGATCCAGATGCCGCTTCCCAGCAGCAGGATCATGACCCCGAGGAGGATGAAGGACAGCTCGATCATGCCGAGATTTGCCATGATCACCCCCCGCCGCCCTGCGAGATGCGCTCGATGAATTCGTCCGGCGTCTCGTCGGGCGAGCCTTTCTCATAGCTCGGTCGGTTGCCGCCGATGACGCTGACCATCTCGTCGATCAGGGCGACCGATAGGATCACGAGACCGCCGGCAAAACCGAGCTGAGGAATCCACAGCGGCAGCGCGACCACGCCTTGCGCCACGTCGTTGAAGCGCCAGGAATCATACATCATCTGCAACGCGTGCCGGGTGAAATAGAGAATGAACGCAGTGGCAATACCGAGCGCCACGATCTCCGCGGCCTGCTTGGTCCGTCCATGCAGACGCTCCAGCAGAAGGCCGACACGGATCATCTCGCCGCGCTTGAAGGTGTGGGCAAGGCCGAGGAAGGCCATCGCGGCCATGCACCAGGAGGCGAAATCATCGCCGGCGGGAATGTTGATCGCGAACTGGCGCCCGACCGACATGATCATCATGATTGCAAAGATCGCAACCAGGAAGACGCCCGCGGCGTAGCCGGCACCGAGATAGAGGAGATCGAGAGTGCGTCGCACCAGTCCCCCCGTTGCTACATTGTCCCCTGCCAACGCGATCCCCATCCTCACACGAGGCGATCCGACCGGCCCTGCGAGCGCACGTTACGCTCGCCGGCCCTGCTTGAATATCGCCCTGCCCTGCGCCTGTCTTCCAGACGTTAGATCAACATGATGGGGCCCGCGCAAGCAAGGAGTATGCCGGCTGCCAGCGGAATTTCTACCGCAGGTTCAGTGCGTCTCCAGCCGCAGCCCGTCATAGGCCGGGACCACGCCCGCGGGCAGCGATTGCCGGATCACCTCGTAATCGACGTCGGCGGTCATGTTGGTGATGACCGCACGCTTCGGCTTGAAGCGCTCGATCCAGGACAGCGCCTCGTTGATGCTGAAATGGCTGGAATGGCTGGTGTAGCGCAAGCCGTCGACGATCCAGAGATCGAGATTTTCCAGCGCACTCCAGCTCTCCCGCGGGATGTCGTTGAGATCGGGCGTGTAGGCGGCGTTGCCGATGCGATAGCCGAGCGCAGGGATCTTGCCGTGCTCGACCAGAAAGGCCGTCATGGTGACGTCCCCGCCCTTGCCGCTGATGGTCTGGCTCTCGCCCGCCTCGATCGAATGCCGGTGCAGGATCGGCGGATAGTCGCTGCCCTCTGGCGAGATGAAGCAGTAGGAAAACCGCGCCATGATGTCCTTGGCGGTCGACTGGTTGAAATAGACCGGAATGCGCTTGCGCATGTGGAGCACGACCGAGCGCAGATCGTCCATGCCATGGGTCTGGTCGGCATGCTCATGCGTGAGGAACACCGCATCGATGTGATCGACATTGGTGTCGATCAGCTGCTCGCGCAGATCGGGCGAGGTGTCGATCACGATGCGCGTGGTGCCGTGGCTTGAGGTCTGCTCGACCAGCAGCGAGCAGCGGCGGCGGCGGTTTTTTGGATTGTTGGGATCGCAGGCACCCCAGCCGAGCGCCGGGCGCGGCACGCCGGCGGAGGAGCCGCAGCCCAGGATCGTCAGCGTCAGCGTCATGCGGCGTCCAACCTCAAGCTTTCACCTTGGAGAACAGGCGGAAGAAATTTTCGGTGGTCTGGCGTGAGATCTCGTCAAACGATACACCGCGCGCTTCAGCCAGCACTTTTGCCACCTCGACCACATAGGCCGGCTCGTTGCGTTTGCCCCGAAACTTGCCCGGCGCAAGATAGGGCGAGTCTGTTTCGACCAGAATACAGTCAGGCGGCAGTTCGGCCGCAAGCGCGCGCAGAGCCTCCGACTTCTTGAAGGTCAGGATGCCGGTGAAGCCGACATAGAGCCCGAGCGACACCGCCTTCAGCGCCAGCTCGCGCCCGCCCGTGTAACAATGCAGCACGGCCCGAAACGATCCCTTGGCAGCCTCCTCCTCCAGGATGCGGCCGCAATCCTCGTCTGCCTCACGGGTGTGAATCACCAGCGGCAGGCCTGTGGCGCGCGCGGCAGCGATGTGAGCACGAAAGCCCCTCGCCTGCGCCTCCGGCGCGCCGTTGTCGTAGAAATAGTCGAGCCCGGCTTCGCCGAGCGCGACCACTTTGGGATGCTCCGTCAGCGCAATCAGCTCGTCCGGCGCGATGCCGTCCTCTTCGTCCGCGTTGTGCGGATGGGTGCCGACCGAACAATAGATGTCGTCGAAGCGCTCAGCGATGGCCAGAAGCTGATTGAGCTTTCGCACCCGCGTCGAGATCGTGACCATGCGGCCGATGCCGGCCGCACGCGCGCGCGACACGATCCCGTCGAGGTCTTCCGCAAAGTCTGGAAAATCCAGATGGCAGTGGCTGTCGACCAGCATCGCGCGAACGCCTCAGGCCGCCGGTTCGATATAGCGCGGGAACGCCGGCGTCGGCGCCGGCAGCGTCGAGCCGGACGCGATGCGCTTGGTACCGCCGAGCATGGCGAAGCTGCGCTCGCCCGCGGGGATGCCAAGGCTGTCGAGCAGCAATCCCGAAGCGGTTGGCATCGCCGGCTGGGCCAGGATCGCGATCTGGCGCACGACTTCGGCAGTGACATAGAGCACCGTTTTCTGTCTGGCAGGATCGGTCTTGGCCAGCGCCCACGGCGCTTCGCCCGCAAAATAGCGGTTGGCCTCCGCGACCACGGCCCATACGGCGTTGAGCCAGTGATGTATCTGCTGCGTCGCCATTGCCTCACGCGACGCCGCAAGCATGCCATCAGCCATCGCCAAGATCGCCTTGTCGTTGTCGCTGAACTCGCCGGGCTCCGGCAGCACGCCGCCGAGCTGCTTGGCGATCATCGACAGCGAGCGCTGCGCGAGGTTGCCGAGATCGTTGGCGAGATCGGCATTGATGCGCGCAACGATGGCCTCGTGATTGTAATTGCCGTCCTGGCCGAACGGTACCTCGCGCAGGAAGAAATAGCGCATCTGGTCGACGCCGTACTGGTCGGCGAGGTTGAAGGGATCGACGACGTTGCCGACCGACTTCGACATCTTCTCGCCCCTGCTGAACAGGAAGCCATGGGCATAGACCCGCTTCGGTAGCGGGATTCCGGCTGACAGCAGGAACGCCGGCCAGTACACCGCATGGAAGCGGATGATATCCTTGCCGATGATGTGCACATCGGCCGGCCAATAGCGCCAGTCCTCGTCGCCCTCGTCGGGGAAGCCGACACCGGTGATGTAGTTGGTCAGTGCGTCGACCCACACATACATCACGTGCTCTTCGTCGCCGGGCACCTTGACGCCCCAGTCGAACGTGGTGCGCGAGATCGAGAGATCGCGCAGCCCCCCCTTGACGAAGCTCACCACCTCGTTCTTGCGGGAGTCCGGTCCGATGAAATCGGGATGGTCCGTGTAAAGCTTCAGAAGCTTGTCCTGATAGGCCGACAGGCGGAAGAAGTAGCTCTTCTCCTCGACCCACTCGACCGGCGTGCCCTGCGGCCCAAGGCGCGCGCCGTCGTCGTTCAGGCGCGTCTCGTCCTCGGCGTAGTAGGCTTCGTCACGGACCGAGTACCAGCCGGCATAGATATCGGCATAGATGTCGCCATTCGCTTCCATACGCCGCCAGATTTCCTGGCTGGAGCGATGATGCTGCTCCTCGGTGGTACGAATGAATCGGTCGAACGACACATTCAGCCGCTCGTCCATCTCTTTGAAGCGGCCGGCATTGCGGGTGGCGAGCGCGGCCGGTGTCAGGCCCTCGTTCTGTGCGGTCTGAACCATCTTCTGACCGTGCTCGTCGGTGCCGGTCAGGAAGAACACGTCCTTGCCGTCGAGCCGCGCAAAGCGCGCCAGCACGTCGGTCGCGATGGCCTCATAGGCGTGACCGATATGCGGACTGCCGTTGGGATAGGCGATCGCGGTCGTGATGTAGAAGACGTTGTCGCGCGCTGGCGCGGCAACGGGCGCTGCGGCTTGCGGAGCCGCGACGGGTTTCGGTGCAGGCGGCGCCTTGGGTTTTGACACTTTGGGCTTCGCGATTTTCGGCGGCGTCGCAACAGGAGCCGGCGCGGCGACCACAGCAGGTGCAGCTGCCTTTTTCGCGACCTTCTTCGTCGGGGCCTTGGCTGGCTTTTTGGCAGCCGTCTTCTTCGAGGCCTTCTTGGCGGAGACCTGCTTCTTTGCAGCTTTCTTGCTGGCCTTCTTTACCGTCCTGGCGGCGCTCTTCTTCACGCCCTTCCTTGCAGCAGCCTTCTTGGTCTTTTTGCCCTTCTTGGCAGCTTTGCGTGCAAGCGCCTTCACAGCCTTCTTCGCGGCTTTCTTGACGGCTTTCTTCGCAGTCTTCTTGCTGCTCTTGCCCTTAGCGGTTTTCTTAGCTCGCGTTGCCACGACGAATTCCTTTACCGGCTTCTCTAAAATTCGGAAACGAACCTGCGTTAGGTTGTTGATTTGAGCATGATCTTCTCGGAAAACCGCTGCGCACTTTTCCGTATCATGCTCTAGCGCGTTGCGTCCGCCAGCCAGCCGAACACCGAGAATACCAAGGGCTTTCGCTCCAGATTGTAGGTTTCGGTGTCGCGCGCGGCGCGGACGATCTTTTCCCATACCTCAGCTAGGCGCGCAAGGCGCGGCAGGTTCTGGTTGGCATTGGCTTCGTCCGCATGCAGGCGTTCGGCGATCCAGCGATCGATGCCGTCGATGAAGGCCGCGAGCGCAACGCGGTCGTTGGTGGGAAGCGAATCGCCGAGCGTGTGCAATTCGCGCGGATCGACCTGCGGCAGGCGCGCGAGCAGCGCCGCCGTGCGCTGCTGGAGTTTGAGCGCGTCACCGCCGAGCAGCGTCAGCGCCCGTGCGACGCTGCCCTCGGAGGCTTCCGCAGCCTCGCGCAGCGCCGGGTCGTTCGGATCGAGGTGAGCGGCCGAAGCAGCGGCGCCGATCACATCGTCCGTGCCGAGCGGGCGCAGTCGCAGCTTGCGGCAACGCGACTGGATCGTGGCGAGCACGCGTGCCGGCGCGTGGCTCACCAGCAGGAACAGCGATTGCTGCGGCGGTTCCTCGAGAATTTTCAGCAGCGCGTTGGCCGCGTTCGGATTGAGCTCGTCGACGGTGTCGACGACGCAGATTCGCCATCCTTCGGCCGCAGCGGTCGAGCCGAAGAAGCCGATCGTCTCGCGCGTCTCGTCCACGGTGATCACGGTGCGCATCACGCCGCGGTCGTTGACGGTGCGCTCCAGCGTCAGCAAGCCACCATGCGAGCTCGCCGCAACCTGCCGCGCCACGGCATCGTCCGGATCGATCGCGAGGTCTTCGGCGCCCTGCACGACGCCCGCCAGCGGCTGGCCGTGGGCAAGCACGAAACGCGCCATGCGATAGGCCAGCGTCGCCTTGCCGATGCCTTGCGGCCCCCCGATCAGCCAGGCATGCGGGATACGCCCGCTGCGATAGGCGGCGAGAAGCGCCGTCTCGGCCTCGCGATGGCCGAACAGCTTCGATGTCTCGCGCGGATGCGCAATGGCGGTCTCGCGCTCGACCTGACGGGGGCTCATGCTGAGACCACCGAGGCAGGTGTCGGAAGCAGACGGTCGCGCAGCGCGGCCCAGACGCGTCCGGCAACCGTATCAGGATCAGAATTGGCGTCGATCAGGACGCAGCGCGCGGGCTCTTCTGCAGCGATCGTGCGATAGGCCTCGCGCAGCCCCTCATGGAAGCTGAGCTTCTCGCCCTCGAAGCGGTCGGGCGTACCGCTGCCGCGGCGCACGGCGGCGCGCTGCAATCCGATCTCCACCGGCAGGTCGAGGATGATCGTGAGGTCCGGCTTGAGATCGCCGATCGTGACCCGCTGCATCGCGTTGATCAGGCCCACAGGCACCCGACCAAGACTGCCCTGATAGACCCGCGTCGAGTCCGCGAAGCGGTCGCATAACACCCAGGCGCCCCGATTGAGCGCGGGTAGGATCACGGTGCGGACATGATCGTCGCGGGCAGCGGCGAACAGCAGCGTTTCGGCTTCGGGCCCGAGCAGCTTGCCCATCCCCGACAGCACCAGATGGCGCATGATCTCGGCACCCGGCGAGCCGCCGGGCTCGCGCGTGACGAGGGTGCGCATCCTGGCCGCCTTGAGCCGGTCGGCGAGCTTCTTGATCTGGGTCGACTTGCCCGTCCCCTCGCCGCCTTCAAAGGTGATGAAACGTCCGCGTCCGGACGGGCGCTGTGGCGCGTTCTCACTCATGATCAGAGCTTCTCGGCGCCTGCACGGAACGTGCCGATGACGAGCTCGCTGGCGCCGTCGATGGCGCGGCGCACCGTCGAGCCGGTGCCAACAGCCTCGGCGGCATAAACCGGCGTCTCCACCGCGATGTTGCCGCTGCGCCAGACCCTGACCACGCCGACCCTCTGGCCAGCCTCGATCGGCGCACGCACCGGTCCGCTATAGACGATCCGCGCGATCAGCTTGTCGCTGCCGTTCTTGTGCACCATCACCTTCACGGGCGTCTTGGCGACGAGCTTGACCGAGCGACTCTCCCCACCGAACACCTTGGCATAACCCACCTGCTGATCGGCCGCGATCAGCGTCCGGGTCTCGAAGTTGCGAAAGCCCCATTCCAGCATCTTCTTGGCTTCCGTGGCGCGATCCTCAGGATCTTCCAGACCATTGACGACGACGATCAGTCGCGTGCCGTTCTGCACCGCCGAGCCGACCATGCCGTAGCCGCCTTCCTTGGTGTAGCCGGTTTTGAGGCCGTCGGCGCCTTCCATCGAATTGAGCAGCGGATTGCGGTTGGGCTGGCGGATCTTGTTCCAGGTGAACTCCTTCTCGCCGAACAGTTTGTAGAATTCGGGAAAGTCGAGAATGATGTGCCGGGCGAGGATGCCGAGCTCGCGCACCGTCATCTTGTTGCCGGGATCTGGCAGACCGCTGGAATTGGCGAAGGTCGATCTGGTGAGGCCGAGTTCCCGCGCGCGCTTGGTCATGAAGTCGGCCGCGAAAATCCGCTCGTTGCCCGCCATGGCTTCGGAAAGCGCGATACAGGCATCGTTGCCGCTCTGGATGATCGCCCCATGCAGGAGATCATCGACCGAGACCTTGCTGTTGATGGCGGCGAACATGGTCGAACCACCGGAGGGCGCGCCGCCCCGGCGCCAGGCGTTCTCGCTGATCCGGTATTCGTCGGTCAGCTTGATGTCGCCCTTCTTGATCGCATTGAAGACGACTTCCGCCGTCATCAGCTTCATCATGCTGGAGGGCGCACGCAGCTCGTCGGCGTTCTTCTCGAACAGCACGCTGCCGCTGGAGGCCTCGATCAGGATCGCCGTGGGCGCGTCGCCGTCAAAGCCGGAGTCTTCCGCTTTCTTGACGCCCTGAATGCTCTGATTGGCGGCGTAGAGCGCTCCGCCCCAGCCGACGACCGCCACCAGAACGGCCGCAATTAGCCCGCGCACCAGCGCTCCGGCGGAGAACCGGCTGCGACGAAGCGGAAAAACACGAAATTCCATGGCCAAGCCCTGAGAGCGGCGTTCTAACAGCAGGAACCGGCGCGAACAACACGAGGCTGGCCGCCAGAACCCGAGATTGCACGATTCTCGCCGCACCCCTATCGTGGCACCTGATATTTCTCAAGCAAACCCCTGAAACAAGGCGGAAAAGCGATGTTGTCCACGCGTGTGATCAAGGCCAACGGCATCGACCTGTTCGTCCGCGAAGCCGGTCAGGGTCCACTGGTGGTGCTGTGCCATGGCTGGCCGGAACTCTCCTACTCCTGGCGTCACCAGATCACGGCGCTCGCGGACGCCGGTTTCCACGTCATCGCCCCCGACATGCGCGGCTACGGCCAGAGCGCGGCGCCGCCTGATGTGACCGCCTATTCGATCTTCGACACCGTCGGCGACATCGTTGGCCTCGTGCAGGCGCTCGGCGAGAGCAAGGCGATGGTGGTCGGCCACGACTGGGGGGCGCCGGTCGCCTGGCACGCGGCGCTGTTCCGGCCCGACATCTTCACGGCCGTGGCGGGCCTCAGCGTGCCGCCGCCCTTCCGCGGCCGCGGCAAGCCGCTCGACCTGCTGCGTCAGGGCGGCATCAGCAATTTCTACTGGCAGTATTTCCAGACGCCCGGCATCGCCGAAGCCGAGCTCGAGCAAGACGTCGCCCGCACCATGCGCATCGTGCTCGGCGGCCGCGGACTTGCCGATCCCACCGCTGCGATGTTCGTGCAGGACGGCAAGGGTTTTCTCGGCCACGGCAGCCCAGAAGAGCCGCTGCCGGGCTGGCTGAGCGAGACTGATCTGGCCTATTTCAGCGAGGCCTTCCGCAAGTCCGGCTTTCGCGGCGGGCTGAACTGGTATCGCAACATCGACCGCAATTGGGAGCTGACGGCGCCGTGGCAGGATGCGCAGATCCATCAGCCGTCGTTGTTCATTGCCGGCTCGAAAGACGCCGTCATCACCGGCCTGATCGGCGCCAAGCGCATCAACGAACTCGAGCGCGTGCTGCCCAACCTGACGCAAAAACTGATCATCGAGGGTGCCGGCCATTGGGTGCAACAGGAGCGGCCCGATGAGGTCAACGCTGCGCTGCTGAAGTTCCTGCGCGACGCAGCTGCGCGCTAGGCGAGATCCTTCCTCATTGCGATGTGGGAGCCCCCCGCCTGCCCGACCTCGGCAAATCCCTGCCGCAGATAGAACCGGCGTGCCGCCGCATTGGTCGCGAGCACCGAGAGTGTAAGTGCGATGACGTTCCCCTGCGATGCGCGAGCTTCGATGATCCTGGTCCCGACGCCGCGACCGCACTCGGCCGGCAGCAGCGCAATATCGATGATGTGCCAGCGCTCGCTCTTGCAATGAAGCAACAGCCGGCCGATCGCGTCCCCGTCTCGTGTGACGATCAACGAGATCGCGTTCGGAAATTGCGCGGCATAGCCGGCCGCCTGACTGCGGAATTGTTGTTCGACGATCTGCTCGAGGATCGGCCCGGACAGTCCTGCGGCGATGAATTGCTAGCCCCGGACCTCGCGGAAGAGCTGCCGCGTGAACGACGCGTCAGAGGGATTGCCTGGCCGCAGTCGCACACCCGGCTCGTTCGGAACAACGTCGAACGGCGAGCCGTCGCGGATCATGCCTGCGCGTTACTGAAGCTCGGAAAGATGCCCGCATAGGCGATGCACCAGATCAAGGCCTGGGTCGGTTGCAAGGCTCGCAGCCGGCGCCACGGTCGGCTTCGGCGCCGAGCTCGGCGGCATCGGTGGCAACACACAGATCTGGACGTTCGCGGGACGCGCGCGCATCCCGTTCTGAGCCGTAGCCCGAGGGCCACGTCGCTGGCCGGATTTTCCAAGCTCAGTATAGGCCGCGACCACTCAGGATGCTCCGGGCCTCGGCAGCACCGTCGGCCGATGAGGGAGCGTTCTCGACCGCATAGCGGCCATCCGCGTCATAGGACACGGCGCGCGCGTTCGGGAGCGCCCGGCCCCGGCTACGGCTCGAGGCCGACATCTCCGAGGTCGCATTGAGCGAGGCCATGTCGGCAGAGGTGTTACCGAGATTGTAGGGGCGCCCTTCCGGCATCGGAACCTCGCCGCGAATGGCGCTGCGGTTCGACGACGGCAGCTCCGGCACAAACGGCCTGGCCGAAGCGACCCGGACCATCGAGGGCGACGGCGCCGGAATCCCGGTGCGCAAGGTCGCCATCAACTGCCGGTCGTCCGAGCCTTCGAGCGGCGCGCGGCCGACATATTCGACACGGACCTTGGCGACGCCATTGCCTTTGAATTCAAGGAGTTCTGCGGCTTTGTTCGAGACGTCGATGAGCCGGTTGCCGTGGTAGGGGCCGCGGTCGTTGACGCGCACGATCAGCGATTTGCCGTTGGAGACGTTGGTGACCCGCGCATAGGACGGCATCGGCAGGGTCGGATGCGCCGCCGTCAGCGAGGTCATGTCGAACACTTCGCCGTTTGCGGTCAGGCGACCATGGAAATCGTCGCCGTACCAGGATGCCATGCCCTCGGCGCGGTAGTTGACGTCCTCCTCCGGCACATAGGTCCGGCCCGCCACCACATAGGGCTTGCCGACGCGGTAGGTGCCGCCGCCCTTCGGGACCGGATCCCCGAAGGCCACGACCCGGGGGCTCGAGGACACGCCATATTTGGGATCAACCCGGCCGGCAAACTTGTTGGAGGAGGCGCAATTGGCAAGCGCGAGGCAGGTTGCGACCGCCGCAACACCGCGCGCGGCCCGTAAAACCGAATCTGACCGTCGGATCCCCATGCGCCCCAAATACCACTTCGCCGGAGGCGTTCCCAACCCGTTTCAATTACGGGGAGCGCTATCCGGTCCTTTAGTCCGAGCGGCCCACCACCGCGCCGGAAGCGGTAACGATAACGCAACCCGAACACGGCGGAAATGGGGAGCCCGCGGTGATCACGCCGGCATGGTAAACGGGTCGTTCGCCTCTCCCCGTTGATCTACGGAGCGCGGGAAGCTTGCTCTGTGCCACTGCTGGACATTCTGTTGCGCCAAATCCTCACTCCACCCCCATTGTCGCCGCCTTCACTGGAATTCTTTTGACTGTGCAAGGCCGCACGCGTTTTCTCGCATGCAAGGGCGGGATTTGGAATTTAACGATGATCGAGACGGTTTCGGCACTGATGGGTCTGGTAAGCGCGGGGATCTTCCTGGCCCATGCGTTCGAAGGTTACCGCACGAGGGCCTGACGGCATTCGCGCGGACGGCAAGCATCACCTCTTTCAAGACGGCACGTTTGGACAATTTTAATCGATCCAAGCGAGCATTGAAGACGAGAGCGGCAGGTGTCCCATGCGCAACCATGACTTGGTATCGGACGGCTTCCTGGCATTGACCGCCGGCGGTTTGGTGCTGCTCTGCTCGAGCTTGATGGCGCTGGCCTTCGGCTGAGCACGACCACCATTTTCCCTCCTTTGACCACAACCACACCGCGATGCAGCACGCGATCTGCTTTGGATTTCCCGGCTCTCATTTAGTTGATTGAATTTCCGCGTTCGACGCCTCGACTCATTTCAAGAGGCCCTCACCAACGAAGGTGACGCAAATGCTTGCCGAGAAATTTTTCCTGGTTCTGGAATCCCTGATCCGCGGCGACCGCACCTATCCCGACGGAAGCGCCCGGGTCATCAGCACCTCCCCGCATGTGCCGGTCGGGCTGCCAAGCCAGAAATAGCCAACGTCCTGCGAACTCCCGAATCGCGCGCCGCTTTGCGCAGGCCCAACAGCGAGCGGCGATAGAAGCTGTCGCGGGCCTCGCCCAGGCACGAAGCTGCCGCCCCCCTGAGAGGCACGATCCGCCGAAGGCAACAAGCGCATCGCGTCTTCCGCCGGCCATCTTGCCGGGGTACATGAAGGCGAGATCGCCTTGCCAGCGAGGATGCTGCCTGAATGTCGGTTGAGCCACCCAGGACCGAACCCCGCCTGGCCCCGCCGCGCCTGGGCCTGCTCCCGATGATCATCTTCGGCTCGCGCTGGCTGCAACTGCCGCTCTATCTCGGGCTGATCGTGGCGCAATGCGTCTACATCGCGCTCTTCCTCAAGGAGCTCTGGCATCTCTCCTGGCACGCGCTCGACCTCACCGAGCAACAGATCATGATGAGCGTGCTGGCGCTGATCGACGTCGTGATGATCTCCAACCTGCTCGTGATGGTCATCGTCGGCGGCTACGAGACGTTTGTCTCGCGCCTCGAGCTCCAGGGCCATCCGGACGAGCCGGAATGGCTCGGCCATGTCAATGCGAGCGTCCTGAAGATCAAGCTCGCCATGGCGATCATCGGCATCTCCTCGATCGCGCTGCTGCGCACCTTCATCGAGGCCGGCAATCTCGGCTCGAACCGCACCGACTTCACCGAGACTGGCGTGATGTGGCAGGTGCTGATCCACATCACCTTCATTGTCTCGGCGGTCGGCATTGCCTACGTGGACAAGCTCAGCGATTCAGGTATGCGCAGGCGCGCCGAGTGAGGCGCGGGATCGAGCCGCCTTACGTGTCCGCCTCGATCTGGTGCATGGCCTGGTGCAGGCATTCCTGAAGCTTCCGTGCGACCTGCTCGCGTGTGACGCCCTTGCCAGCGAGATCGCCTGACACCTTGCCCACGACCTCGTCGATCGTCCGGCTCTCCAGATTGTCCGTCACCAGCGCCGTCGCGTAGCTTGCCGCGGCATCGCCGCTGAGCCCCAGCTGGCCCGCGGCCCAGAGCCCGAGCAGCTTGTTGGACCGGGCCGCTGCCTTGAACATGAGCTCCTCGTCGTGAGCGAATTTGGCTTCGAAGCCCTGCTCGCGCTTGTCGAACGTGGTCATGGTCAGCTCCAATAGGATTTGCTTGTGAGGACTGGACTTGCCGAGAGCGAACGTCTCCGTGGTTGTCGTCAGTTTAGGATCATTTGAAGCTTCCACCCGGAAGGCAAACGGCGTCAAGCCCGACCGCGGCGCAGGCCGGCGGGCGCGCGGCACGCACCAGCTCCGCGCCAGCCAATTCGGCTAGGCAGAGATCTTTACTATTCGTTAAACAGACTCAGCGCTGCATGAGCGCAGGGGGACATCGAGAGCTGACGCATGAACAAGGAACTGCGGGAGTTTCGACGGCTTGAACGGGTCTGCCTAGAGCAGGCCGCCCTCTCCACCATGGACCTCGCGCGAAGCGGGTTGCTCAAGGTCGCCGACGATTGTCGTATGGCGGCCGAAGCGATCGAGGCACAAGCGCCCCGCCGTTCTTTCGCTAGCGCCGTCCAGGCGCTCAAGCTCGCCTTGACCGCAACGCGCGCATCCAACCGGCACTAGGCACCGGCATCAGTCGGACGGTCATTGATGGGACGTCGATTGAGGGACTTGGCGCGTCCCCCTCCCCGGATGGTCAGTCCTTTGCCGCTGCCGCTTCGCGCGCGAGCCGTTCGGCCCTCAGCCGTTCCCGGTTGGCGTAAAACGCCTTCTGCGCCTCTTCATGATCGCGCATGGCTTTTTCCGCCTCGATCCGGCGTACGGCGTCGCGCGCCTGGCGCTGCTCGGGACTCAAGGGCTTGCGTCGGAAGGAAACGTCTTCAGTCATGGCAAGACAACGCAGAGGCGAGGAAAGAGTTCCGCTGAACGAGATTCTCGAAACAACCCCATGCACAGTAGCTAAGTCGTTCTGAAACATGCCTTTTTGCACTCGCGCAAAAGCCCGTTGACCCGTCGGGCAAAACAGTGGCATTCTACCATCTTCGGAAATTCGTCAAGAGGCCGATCAGGCTCCTCTTCACGGACGCAACGGCAACAGGCGAGCGCGAAGATCAGCTCCGGTCGGCAGCAACTACTAGACCTCGAGGTCCGCAATGACGGGCAAATGGTCTGAATAGGCTCTTGCCTCTCGGTCGGTCCAGACTTTCCCGAGCCGGCTGTCGGGCGTTGCATAGATCCGGTCAAACCGGAAAATGGGCAGGCGCGACGGGAAAGTTCGCAGCCGCGTCCGGTGTGGGCAGACTTGCGCGAGCACGCGCCGCACCGATTTGACCCAGAACCAGTCGTTGAAATCGCCGAGGACGACGGTCCTTCCAGGTTTCACCAGGCTGACCAGGGCCTGAGCTTGCGCATGACGCTCGTGGATGCTCAAGCCGAGATGCGTAGCCACCACGCACACATCGCCGGCAGGTGTCAGCAATCCCGTGGCAATCGCTCTACGCGGCTCCCGCTCGCGATACGACACATCGACGATCTCGGGCACTCGGGAGAACGGAAAGCGGCTCAGGAGCATCTGACCGTAGTCGCCATCCTCGGTGACAATCGACTTGGCGTGAACGCGGTGATCGCCGACGACGCTCGCCAGCTTCGCGAATGGATCGTCTGACCGCGATCGCGAATCCACCTCCTGGAGCGCGACGACATCGGGAGCCCACTTGCGAATGATGGAGCAAACACCCTCCAGATCGAACTTCGGATTGAGATTGAACGTGCCGTGCACATTCCACGTCATGAAACGAATAGCCGCCATCAGCGTCTCCCGGCGAGCCAGGCCGCGACGAATTGCGCGCCCGCGCAGACCCCAAGCCAACCCAGAAACGCCAGCGCCAACAGCAATATGCTGCTCCAGGACGCATTCCTCGCCAAATCTGCGATCTGAGCCCCCAGAACCGCCATTGCGAGAATCCCGGGCGTCATGCCCAGCAGGGTTCCGACCAGGAAGTCGCGAAGCGGCAGCGTGCTCGCACCAGCCACGACATTCACCAGCGAGAATGGTGCTATCGGAATCATGCGGATGATGACGACAGCTAGAACGCCCTTGCCTACGACACGCTCCTGGATGCGCGCTGCGCGTCGGCCGAGCAACTGCTGGAGGCGTTCCCGGCCAAGTCCCCGTCCGATCACGAAAAGGATGCAGGCGCTGAGCAAGACGCCAGCCAATGCGGTGACGAAACCCAGCCACGGTCCAAGTGCGGCAGCGGTTGCTGCAATGAGCACGAGAACCGGAAACACGGCCAGCCCGCCGACGACAAACGCCGCGATCGCGAATGCCGGCCCCCAGACGGACTGAGAGTAGGCAGACAGTAACGTCGAAATCCGGCCGGCATCGGCGAGATCGCTCAAGGACGTGTACGACCAAGCCATCGCCAGTCCCACAAGCGCCACGGCTATCGATGCGATTCCGATCAGCGTCTTCGTGCGCCACATGCGAGATGCCGCCCGCTCCAGATGAAGAGGCAGCTCGGGGTCCGCCACCGGCTGAACCATTGTGGCCAGAGTACTTGTCAGGACCGAGGACTCCACGTCCCGCAGCGTCTTCGTTCCATCTGTTCTCGACACGTCATCCAGGAGGGCAAAAAGACGATCCTCGTTTTGCGTGACAGCCTGTTCGTCGAGACCACAGAAATGCGCGATCAGGCGATGGCGAACCGAAGCAACGAAATCCCGGTGCTGGTCGGATGCAGCTTCAAAAATCAGGTCACATTCGCTATCGGCGCCCATCGAGCGGTTGTTCAAATTAGCCGAGCCGATTCTCAATATCCGATCGTCGATGATCATGAGCTTGCTGTGCACCATCACCGCCGCTTCAGTATCCCCACTGCGTGAGACCGGGTAGACGAAGCGGATACGATCCGCCACTCCAGCCGCATTGAAGTAATCGATGAAGGCACCGCGGCCATTCTGCATGGCTTGGGATTCCAGCCACGAGGAATGCAGCTTTGGAGCGACGACCAGAACCCGAACCGAAGGCACGCGAAGCATCTGCTCCGCCAATTCACGCGCGATCTTGATGGCGCTGGTGAACTGATTTTCGATGTAGACGAAGCTCGTCGCGGACCGGATCGCTGCAATCATGGAGCGTTCGACCTCCCTGATCGTCGAACCTGCAGGACAGACCACATCGGTCCTCGCGATACCCACCGGCACGTGCTCAGCTTCGACCGGCACGGTCGCTGGCCAGCGGATGCTCTTCAGCGCGCACTGATCCTCAATCTGTTGGCCTGCCGCGCGCCAGCGTCCCTGCGCGAGGTCGAACAGCCACGCCGCAGCGTCTCCCTCGACCATGCACTGGACATCGTGAAACGGCAGGTATGGCTTACCCTGCGGGTCGCGACGCAACGCGTGATCGGCGCAATGATCGCTCGTGTCCCAGCGCCTGATCGTCAGATCGAGCCCGCCAACAAACGCCAGTGAACCGTCGACACAGACGATCTTCTGGTGTTGCGCCGAACCGAACGGAAGTGTGGAATCGAAATGAAACCGGACGCGGCCATCTGTTCCGGCGGTAAATTTTGTCGCGGAATTCCATTCCCTTTCCGAGGCGTAAAAGGAGACGAAATCCCAGACGAGAATGTTGATCCGCAACGCGGGGCGGCGGTGAACGAGTGCACGCAGGAATGGGCCAAGCTGTTCCGGCAAGCCATCATCCGCTCGCCCGGACTCTCCGACCAGCCTGGTCTGGCTATGGATGTCCCATCCGATGATGTAGACGAGGTCTTGCGCTTCCAGCAGAGCTTGCCGCAGGGCCGCGAAATAAGCGGCAGCATCGTTCAAAACCGCCACGCGCCGCGCTTCGCACCGCCGCCAGACGGTGTCGCCGGGGATCAGGGTCGATGAACTCTGAAGCAGGTGGACCTCGCCAATCGCATTCGCGTCTAAACGCTCTGAACGCTCGACGGGTTCCACGTCTTCAGGACCGGGTCAGCGTGGGCGTGCGCGTATGCTGGAGCCACGCCGCTTGCTCGGCACGATTGCCGCGACTTGGTTCGGACTTTGCGCCGGCGCCTCTCAAGACGTCTGCAATCCTCTCGGGAGCATCGCCGTGAAAATCCACGGAAACCTCGATCGGACCTTCCAGCTTCGGGCGCCTCTCCCGGCGCCGGCGCCCCTCTCGCGAGAGGCCGCGCCGCAAGGTGCTTTGCCTCAAGTTGGCTTCCCTTGCAGATCAGCACCAAATCTTGCGACAGCGCCAGTCGGTCAGATCAAATCCGACAGCACCCAACCAAGTAGGCCCGCCGATCAATTCAGCTGGCACTCATGATTGAACATTCGCCAATCCGCCTGGCGTTATAGGCCACCTCGCGCTTCCCAGTAGGTGGGCGTCCCATAGTACCGGTGGGTTCGGGTTTCCCAGTCTCGATCTTGCCACGAGTCATCGCTGAACTCAGGCGCGTCCCTCAGCTGTTGCTCAGTGATATTGGTCCGGAAGCCCTCAAGCGATGTATCATACGTCAGAGCGCCCCAGGGAATGGGGTAGTGGCTGTGACCCAAGCCAACAAATCCGCCGAAGCTCATGACGGCATAAGCCACGCGGCCTGACACCTTGTCGATGATGAGGTGATCGATCTCGCCGATATTCTTTCCATCTGCTCCATAGACCTCGGTTCCTTGAATGTCTTCGCTCGAGATGCATTGATGATCCGGATGGGCTGTTGCGCGGGCCATGACTCTGTCTCCTTCACAGGTGATTTGTCGGCTTAACTCGGCGGCCACGAGGGCGTTCCTGCACGTCTGGCGGTTTGGCTTGAATTGGTGTGCAGCGATCCGGACGAGCACCACCGCAGACTAGAGACCAAGAAGCTTGCGAGCTGCTGCGTTCGCATGTGGGCTCACTGCTCCAGTTTGTGCGCTACAGCGAAGTGTCCGGAGCGGTGAGTAGACCGGAAGTCGTCGAGCTACCGGCGAACCGACGCGAATGACCCTAAGCGCGCATCCGGGCTTGGTGAGGCACGATAAGGGGGCCATTTGTCGCTAACCCCAGATTTTACAAGATGCTAGGGTGATCTCAGTTGCAGATGCGGTCTCTGGACAAAGTATGCGACGGCGAGATTTCATCACATTCATTGGTGGCGCAGGGGCGACCTGGCCGCTTGCCGCACGAGCGCAGCGGTCGCCCGCCAAGATTGCCCGTATTGGATACTTGGCTGTTGCGTCTGCCTCTGAAGGCGCTCGCGGCGCTGATGCTTTCGAAACAGGACTTCGTGAGCTCGGCTACGTGCTTGGGAAGTCTCTCATCATTGAGTATCGTTTTGCAAACGGACAACATGAACAGCTCGACGTGCTTGCAACCGAGTTGGTTCGGTTGCCGGTAGATCTTCTGTTTGCTCCGACGACGCCAGCTGCTCTCTCGGCTAAAAAAGCCACCGAAAAGATCCCAATCGTCTTCGCCACCGTTGCGGCACCCGTTGAACTTGGACTTGTTGCCAGCCTCGCAAGGCCCGGAGGAAACGCAACAGGTCTAAGCTACTATATTTCGCCTGAGATAGTCGGCAAACAGCTCCAGCTGTTGCAGGAGATCGGTCGCAAAATATCGCGTGTGGCAGTTCTGTGGTTTCCGAACAATTGTGGGCTCCCGCCCCTGGTCACAGAAGCAAAGAGGACGGCAGAACTGCTGAACATCCAGCTTCAAGCAATTGAAGTGCAGGGACCCGATGATTTTGAAAGTGCCTTCAGAAGAATGGTTGAAGCAGGTACTGACGCACTTCTAGTCCTGCCGGATGCCAGATTTTCCGAACATCGAAAGGTTCTGGGAAGCCTTGCTTTGAAGAGTGGATTGCCAACAATGTTCGGGTCGAGAGAAGATCTCGCGGTTGGCTGCCTAATGGCCTATGGGCCCGGCCGGCTTGATCTCTTACGGCGAGCTGCGGGCTATGTGGATAAAATTCTGAATGCCATCAAGCCCGCCGATCTTCCGGTTCAACAGCCAACCAAGTTTGAGTTGATCGTAAATCTCGCTACGGCAAGAGCGCTTGGCATCACCATTCCACCTTCTATCGTCGCCCAAGCAGACGAGGTGATCGATTGATGTCGGCTGTTGATGCTGTGGACGGCTCCTCCACGGGCACGAGAGTGCCAAAGACTGGGCGCCGTTTAAGGCTCCCACGATTCGGA
>NZ_JASXTA010000020.1:0-146140 GCF_032290525.1 Bradyrhizobium cosmicum
GACGCTTTCACACCCGAGGAATGCGCCAACTATCTCAAAAATTCAGGCTATCGAACTTAATGCCATCACGCTTTAGCAAGCCGAGCGAAAAAAACTCCGGCCGCAGGGCGACCGGAGCGTTGCCATTTCACACGGCGAGACTAGTAACGCTTGGATGGGGCTGCGCCGCCCGTCGTGGGATCGTCGGCCGTTCCCTTCTGCACAGCGCTGCCCGTGGTGCCGACCGCGCCCCTGGTGCCTTTGGTCGATTTCATGCCGGTCTTCTCGCCCGTTGCGCCCGATTGAGCACTCATGTCCTCATCGCCGCTGCCCATCGTGCCGCCTTGCATGGGTTTGCCCTGCACCGTGCCACGCGTCTTGGCGTCGGGCGGTGCACCTTGCGCGAGTACGGGCGCGGCCACCAGAGCCGAGAGGGCGCATGCGATCATCGAGGTCTTCACCAACTTCATCCATTTCTCCTGGATTTTTTCGCGATGAATGGCCCGGCGGCTCCTGCGCCGCTCGCCTGCACCGGGCCATGTCATCGCGTAGAGAGTTCGAGCGGCGCGGTCGTCATGCAATCCGGATGGTGTGTTGATCGTTTAGGGATTTCGCGGCGGTTTCGCGAAATTGCGCTCCGCATATAAGGCAGCGCGGAACAACACACTCCACGCGCATCTTCGTTCTCAGCGAAACAGCCCGCTACTACCAATGCGTCTTCGACGCCGCCTAGAGTTTGCGCACACGAACGTTGATGTGGATGGGCGGGTTCTTGGCGATGCGCGCGATCGTGCCGGGATTGTGCACCGCGATGGTGTTGATGGCGCGGGTTGCCGACGCGCAAATGCCCTTGCCGTCGGCAAAGCCGCCGGACGGCGCAACGCTGTTCAAGCAGCAATGCGCCCTATGCCACACGACGAGTTCGTCGGAACCGATGCGGCAGGGGCCGCCGCTGGTGAGGATCGTTGGCCGGACTGCCGGCAAGATCGAAGGCTTTCACTATTCGGACGGCCTCGCGAAAGCTGATTTCACCTGGGACGAGACGAGGCTCGACGCGTGGCTGACCAATCCGCAAGCCGTCATTCCCGGCGTGGTCATGGCCTATCGGCAGGGAAAGCCGGAGACGCGCGCCGCCATCATCACCTACCTCAAGGAGCTGAACTGAATGGCCAAGCCCGTCCATTCCATGATCCGCGTGCTGGATGAGGCTCGCTCGCTCGACTTCTACAGGCGCGCCTTCGGCCTCGAAGTCGCCGACCATCTGAAGTTCGCCGACTTCGCCCTGATCTATCTGCGTCACCCGTCCTCACTTTTCGAGGTGGAGCTGACGGTGAATTTCGATCGCAAGGAGCCGTACGCGCTCGGCGACGGCTACGGCCATCTCGCCGTGGTGGTCGAGGATCTCGATACCGAGCATGCCCGCTTCGCGCGCGAGAAGCTCGCACCGGGACCGCTGCGCGACTTCAAGCACGACGGCCAAACGCTGGCGCGATTCTTCTTCGTCAGCGATCCCGATGGCTACAAGATCGAGGTGATCCAGCGGGGCGGACGTTTTAACTAAAATCAAAATTGCAAAAATCAAACGGAGGAATGCCATGAGAGAAGTCGATCGTCGAAGCAAGCACAGCCGCCGCGTCTTTCTCAAGGGCGCGGCCACCGCCGTGCCGGTCGCGGCCGTTGCGGCCAGCGTCGCTGCCAGCATCGAGGGCGCCTGGGCCGATGAGGCCAGCACGCTGTCGCCCGCGACGATGAAGACGCTGCTGAAGGTCGCGCGCGACATCTATCCCCACGACGTCCTCGGCGACAGCTACTACATCACCGCGATCAAGCCGTGGGATGGCAAGGCCGCCAAGGATCCCGCCGTCAAATCGCTGATCAGCGAGGGCATCACGCGGCTCGATCAGAATGCGCGGGATCGCCACAAGCTGGTTTATGCCGAAGTGCCCTGGGAAGCCGACCGCGTCGTGCTGCTGAAGGAAATCGAGCAGAGCGACTTCTTCCAGAAGGTGCGCGGCGACCTCATCGTCTCGCTCTACAACCAGAAAGAGGTCTGGCCGCGGTTCGGCTACGAGGGCTCCTCCGCCGAGCATGGAGGCTACATCAACCGCGGCTTCGCCGACATCGACTGGCTGCCGAAGGCTTAAGGGCCACCCAACGGTTCAGGAGAACGCATATGGCAAAATTCGATCTGAACGATTCCAGCGTTGTGGTGATCGTCGGCTCCGGCGCCGGCGGCGGCACGCTGGGCAACGAGCTCGCGCAGAAAGGCGTCAAGGTGGTCATCCTCGAAGCAGGTCCCCGCATCGAGAACCACGACTTCGTCAACGACGAGTGGGAGAGTTTTTCCCAGCTCGCCTGGACCGATGCGCGCACCACGTCGGGGACATGGCGCGTCGCCAAGGATTTTTCCGGCCTTCCCGCCTGGATCGTCAAGGCGGTCGGCGGCTCGACGACCCATTGGGCTGGCGCGTCACTGCGCTTCGACCAGCATGAGTTCAGGATCAAAAGCACCTACGGCAACATTCCGGGTGCCAACCTGCTGGACTGGCCGGTGACACTCGCCGAGATCGAGCCGTGGTACGCCAAGGCCGAGAACAAGATGGGTGTGACCCGCACCAACGGCATTCCCGGGCTTCCCGGCAACAATAATTTCAAGGTGCTCGAGGCCGGCGCGAAGAAGCTCGGCTACAAGACCGTGCACACCGGCAACATGGCGATCAACAGCCAGCCGCGCGACGGACGCGGCGCCTGCCAGCAGATCGGCTTCTGCTTCCAGGGCTGCAAATCCGGCGCGAAATGGTCGACGCTCTACACCGAGATCCCGAAGGGCGAGGCGACCGGCAATCTCGAAGTGCGGCCGAGCAGCATGGCGGTCAAGATCGAGCACGACGCCGGCGGCAAGGTCACCGGCGTCGTCTACGCCGACGAGAGCGGCGCGATGCAGCGCCAGAAGGCCCGCATCGTCGCGGTCGCCGGCAATTCGATCGAAAGCCCGCGGCTGCTGCTCAACAGCGCCTCGAGCATGTTCCCCGACGGTCTTGCGAATTCGTCGGGCCAGGTCGGCCGTAATTACATGCGCCACATGACCGGCAGCGTCTATGCCGTGTTCGAGAAGTCGGTGCACATGTATCGCGGCACCACGATGGCCGGCATCATTCGCGACGAAGCCGCCAACAACCCCAAGCGCGGCTTCGTCGGCGGCTACGAAATGGAGACGCTGTCGATCGGACTGCCGTTCATGGCGGCCTTTCTCAATCCCGGCGCCTGGGGCCGTCCGTTCACCGCGGCACTCGACGGCTATCCCAGGATGGCCGGCATGTGGCTGGTCGGCGAGGACATGCCGCAGGAGACCAACCGCATCACGCTCGACCCTGTCGTGAAAGACAAGTTCGGCCAGCCGGTCGCGAGCGTGCATTTCGACGATCATCCCAACGACCTCGCGATGCGCGCCCACGCCTACAAGCAGGGCGCCGCGGTCTACGACGCCGTCGGCGCCACCGTGACCTATCCGACGCCGCCCTATCCGAGCACGCACAATCTCGGCACCAACCGGATGAGCGAGAAGCCGCGGGACGGCGTGGTCAACAAGTTCGGCCAGAGCCACGACGTCAAGAACCTGTTCGTCTCCGACGGCAGCCAGTTCACCAGCGGCGCGGCCTGCAATCCGACCCTGACCATCGTCGCGCTCGCGATCCGCCAGGCGGACTACATGGCGGGGGCGATGCAGAAGAAGGAGATTTGATCTTACGTTGCTACGCGCTCGCCAGGACCACGTTGAAGGAAGGAGTGCGTATCCACGCTCAAGGTGTCGTCCCGGCGAACGCCGGGACCCATAACCACAGGGAGCAGTTTAACGAAGGCCAGTCGTTCGGTACTCGGATCACCTACGCTCGATAGATTCCGCGGTATGGGTCCCGGCGTTCGCCGGGACGACAATGCGGATGCAGGCTCGCCTCTACCCCCTTATTCGGCCGCGTCGAGAATGGGTGCAACCGTCGCCTTGAACTCCTGCACCGGCGCCACGCTCTTGGAGCGGTAGATCAGGCAGGAGCAGCGCAGCAGCGAGGCGAAATTGTTGACCTCGCCGTGATGGTCGAGCACCTCGCTGTAGAGCGTGGTCAGGAACTTGCCGACGCTCATGTTCTCCTTGGCCGCGATCTCCTCCAGCGTGTCCCAGAACGCCATCTCCAGCCGGATCGAGGTGCAGTGCCCGCCGATCCGCAACGAGCGGGTCTGGGATTCGTAGTCGCGTTGGGGCTGGTGCGCGAAGAGATGGCACATGGCGTCCTCCCGTCCTGTTGCCATTTTTTCACGATGCTACACCGCGCCCCGGCACCCCACAATCAGGACGGTGGCCAGAAGTCACGTCATCGGGCTCGCGCGATTTTCTCGAACGTCCAATGTCTTCAATGTGATAGGCATCCCTCTTCCCCAGCCGACCACGTTCCTGTTGCCCAACGCATGCTTTTGACGCAACACGGCCTAGAATAGCGCCGTCAGCGAATCCCGATCCGAGCCCATGCCCGTCCGCCAACTGCCAGAGCAAGTCGTCAACCGCATCGCCGCCGGTGAGGTGGTCGAGCGTCCGGCGAGCGTGGTCAAGGAACTCGTCGAGAATGCGATCGATGCGGGTGCCAGCCGGATCGACGTCTTCACCGATGGCGGCGGACGGCGGCGGATCGGCATCACCGACGACGGCGGCGGCATGACCGCAAAGGACCTCGCGCTCGCGGTCGAGCGCCATGCCACGTCCAAGCTCGACGACGAGGATCTGCTCCAGATCCGCACGCTCGGATTCCGCGGCGAGGCGCTGCCCTCGATCGGCTCCGTCGCGCGGCTGTCGATCACGACGCGGCATGCGAGCGAACCGCATGCCTGGGCGCTGTCAGTCGAGGGCGGCGAGAAGTCCGGGATCATGCCGGCGGCGCTGGCCCACGGCACGCGCGTTGAGGTCGGCGATCTCTTTTACGCGACCCCGGCGCGGCTGAAGTTTTTGAAGACCGACCGGACCGAGGCGGAGGCGATTCGCGAGGTGGTGCGGCGGCTCGCGATGGCGCGGCCCGACGTCGCGTTCACGCTCGCCGGCGAGGAGCGCGCGCCGGTGACCTGGGCTGCCGCGCTGCCCGGGACCGCAGGCCGGCTGACGCGGCTTGGGGATATCCTGGGCGCAGAGTTTCGCAGCCACGCCATCGAGGTCCATGCCGAACGCGAGGGCGTCGTCGTCGCCGGCTATGCCGCGGCACCCGCGCTGACCAAGGCCAATGCGCTCGGACAATATCTCTTCGTCAACGGCCGCCCGGTGCGCGACAAGCTGATCCTCGGCGCCGTGCGCGGGGCTTATGCCGACTATCTGCCGCGCGACCGTCACCCGGTGCTGGCGCTGTTCGTCACGCTCGATCCGCGCGAGGTCGATGCCAACGTCCATCCGGCCAAGACCGAGGTGCGCTTCCGCAACGCCGGCCTCGTCCGCGCTCTGATCGTGCACGGCTTGAAGGAGGCCCTCGCGCGCGAGGGCCGGCGCACCGCCGCCAACAGCGGCGAGAGCGCATTGTCCTCGTTCCGGCCGGCCTTCGCGCCGCGGCCGGCGAGCTGGGACTGGCGGGCTTCGCCATCCGCCCCGATGGCTTCCTTCGAAGGCTCGGCCGCGCCCGCCTTCGCCGAGCGCGCGCAGGCCGCGTTCGAGGTCGGCGCGCCAAGCGCGGACGTGCGGTTCGAGACGCAGCCCGTGGCCGACCTCGTCGATCGTCCGCTCGGAGCGGCGCGCACCCAGATCCACGAGACCTACATCGTCTCGCAGACCCGCGACGGCCTCATCATCGTCGACCAGCATGCCGCGCATGAGCGCATCGTCTATGAGCGGCTGAAGGCCTCGCTCGCCGAGAACGGCGTGCAGCGGCAGATCCTGCTGATCCCCGAGATCGTCGAGATGGACGAGGCCACGGTGGAACGCCTGCTGGAGCGCAGCGAGGAGCTGGCCTCCTTCGGCCTTGCCATCGAATCCTTCGGCCCCGGTGCGGTCGCGGTGCGCGAGACGCCCTCGCTGCTCGGCAAGACCAACGCAGGCGGTCTGCTGCGCGATCTTTCCGAGCATATGGCCGAATGGGACGAGGCGCTTCCTCTCGAGCGCCGCCTGATGCACGTCGCCGCGACCATGGCCTGCCACGGCTCGGTGCGCGCCGGCCGCAGGCTGCGGCCCGAGGAGATGAACGCGCTGCTCCGCGAGATGGAGGACACCCCGAACTCCGGCCAGTGCAATCACGGCCGGCCGACCTATGTCGAGCTGAAGCTGAGCGATGTGGAGAAGCTGTTCGGAAGACGGTGAACTTCGTAGGGTGGGCAAAGCGAAGCGTGCCCACCATCGCGATCGAGGCATTTAATGGTGGGCACGGCGCGCGAAGAGCGCACCTTTGCCCACCCTACGAAGCTTTGCCCACCCTACGGCAGCGAGACTACGGTCTCTTCAAGAACACGAACTCGGTGTCGTCATACGCGCGCCGCTCCAATTCCGCGTAGCCCTCAGGCGCGGCAAACTGCGCAGCCTTCGCCTCCTCCAACACCAGCAGCGCACCCGGCGTCAGCCAGCCCCCATCGCGCAGGCTCGCGAGCGCCTTTTCGGCGAGGCCCTTGCCATAGGGCGGATCGAGGAACACCAGAGAGAACGGCTCGACCGGATGCGCGGGACCGAGATCGGTGGCATCGCGGCGATAGACCTTAGTCACGCCGCCGAGGCCGAGCGTCTCGACGTTGCTACGCAGCAGCGCCCGTGCTTCCGCACCGTTGTCGACGAACAGCGTGAACTTCGCGCCGCGTGACGACGCCTCGATGCCGAGTGCACCGGTGCCGGCGAACAGGTCGAGCACGCGCGCGTCCAGAATCGGATCGTCATAGGCGTGCACGAGGATGTTGAACACTGCCTCGCGCAGCCGGTCCGCCGTGGGGCGGATATCGCGCGAGGACGGTGAGGCCAGATTGCGCCCCTTCAAGCGACCGCCGACGACGCGCAACTAGTCCTCCTTTGGCGTCAGGTCGCGCTTGCCGTGATAGCCGCGCTTGGGACGGCGCGGCGGGCCGTAGCCGCTCGCCTCGGCCTCATTGCGCTCGCGCGCTTCCTCGCTGCCGGTGCGCTGCACCAGCACGCGGCGGCCCTTGCGGTCAGCGATCACGTCACGCTTGCTGGCGGGCTTCTTCTCGCGCGGCGCGCCGTCGTCGTCGTCGCTCGACGATGATTTTTTCGGCACGTCGAACTGAGCGCCCGACTTCTCGATCACCTTGTCACCGAGCTGCTCGCGCAGCACGCGCGACTTGATCTCCTCGACCTGGCCTTCGGGGACCTCACCGAGCTGGAACGGTCCGTAGGAGACGCGGATCAACCGGTTTACCTCGAGCCCGAGATGGGCGCAGACGTTGCGCACCTCGCGGTTCTTGCCTTCGCGGATGGCGAATACCAGCCAGACATTGGCGCCCTGGTCGCGCTCCAGCGTGGCGTCGATCGGGCCGTATTTGACGCCCTCGATCTCGATGCCGTTCTTGAGTTCGTCGAGCTGGGCCTGGGTGACATCGCCATGGGCGCGAACGCGGTAGCGGCGCAGCCAGCCGGTGTCGGGCAGCTCGAGCGTGCGCGCGAGGCCGCCGTCATTGGTGAGCAGCAGCAGGCCCTCGGTGTTGAAGTCAAGCCGGCCGATCGAGATCAGGCGCGGCAGGCCTTCGGGCAGATTGTCGAACACGGTCGGACGCCCCTCGGGGTCGTCATGCGTGGTCATCAGGCCGCGCGGCTTGTGATAGAGGAACAGCCGGGTGCGCTCGCGCTCCGGCAACGGCTTGCCGTCGACCATGACGACGTCGTTCGGGGTGATGTCGAGCGCCGGTGAGTTGATCAGCCGGCCATTGACGGTGACGCGGCCCTGCGTGACCATCTCCTCGGCATCGCGGCGCGAGGCGAGGCCCGCGCGCGACAGCACCTTGGCGATACGCTCGCCGGCCTTCTTCGGCTTCGGCTCTTCGTCGCGCCGCGGCCGCCCCTCGAAGTCACGATCGCGGCTGCGATACGCGCCGCGGCCGCCGAACGCCGGACGCTTCTCAAAGATCCTGCTCTCATCCTCGTTTTCACGGCGCGGACGATCGCCGAAGCGGCTTTCGCTGCGCGGATGCTCGTGCCAGTCGGAGCGGCCCTCGGAGCGCTCGCGCGGCCGAGCGAATTTCGGCCGGTCGCCGCCGCGCTCGCCACGTTCGCCATCACGGCGGGGCCGGTCGAACTTGGGACGATCCTCGCGCGGACGGTCGAATTTCGGACGCTCGCGGAACGGACGATCGCCCGACGGACGATCGTCGCGCGGACGCGAGAAACGCGGACGGTCATCACCACCGCCTTCGCGCTTCTGCCAGGGCTTGTCTGCGCCGCGGTCGCGGCCGCCAAAATCCTTGCGCGGCCCGCGATCCGGTGCGCCCCGCGAAAACTTTCGCTCACCGTCGAACTTGCGTTCCGGACGCTCGCCGCGTGGCGCGCGATCACCGCGATCGAAATTCGGACGGTCTCCACGCGGCTTGAAGCTGCGCTCGCCACGGTCCTCACGCGGCCCGCGGTCCGGCGCGCCCCGCGAGAACTTCCGCTCGCCTTCGAACTTGCGTTCCGGGCGGTCGCCACGGGGTGCGTAGGGCTTCTTGTCGCCAAACTTTCTGTCACCGGTCCGGCCGGCGGGGCGGGACTCGTCACGATCCCGGCTGCGCGGCGGACGGTCGTCACGGCCATAGGACGGGCGATCACCGCGCGGCTTGAACGGCCGCTTCTCGCCATCGCGCGAGGAGCGATCGGAGAACGGACGGTCGCCACGCGGCTTGAAGCTGCGCTCGCCGCGGTCCTCGCCACGCGGCCGGTCGTCGCGATTGAACTTCGGGCGCTCGCTGAAATCGCGGCGCGGGGCATCGCCCTCCTCGCGGCGACGGAACGGACGGTCCCCGCGGTCGGCGCGAGGCGGACGGCTGTCGCGGTCGCCACGGGGCGGGCGGGCGTCGCTCCTGCCCTCGGGGCCGCGCTTGGCGAATTTCTTGTCGGGGCCACGCGGCTTGCCGGACCGGCCCTTGGCCGGTCCCTTGGACGGTCCTTTGGGGGGGCCTCGCCGGCCGCGGGAATCGTTGTCTTTGTCGCTGTCGCGAGGCATGAATAATCTCACTTAGGGGGTGGCCAAAAGCGGTGTGCGCGCTCGCTTCGAGCCGCATGCTCAGGCAAATCCGGTATTCACTCTTGCTGAAGGCGGAGCTACTAGCAGGTTTCTGGCGATGATACGAGGCTTGAAAGCCCCCTCTTTCATGGATCTGGCGCTCAAAACGGCCGAAAATGCCGGAAAGGCGGGCGAAGTTCCGATTGGATGCGTGGTGGTCCGCAATTACGAGGTCATTGCCACTGCGGCCAACCGGACGCTGACCGATTACGACCCCACGGCCCACGCCGAGATCGTTGCGCTGCGCGAGGCGGCCGCCAAGATCGGCAGCGAGCGCCTGGTCGACTGCGACCTTTACGTGACGCTGGAGCCCTGCACCATGTGTGCGGGCGCGATCTCCTTTGCAAGGGTCCGGCGGCTCTATTACGGCGCGGCCGACCCCAAGGGCGGCGCGGTCGAGTCCGGCGTGCGCTTCTTTGCCTCGCCGACCTGCCATCACGCGCCGGATGTCTATTCCGGGGTCGGCGAAAGCGAGGCGGCGCGGCTGCTCAAGGAGTTCTTTCGGGAGCGGCGCTAGGGCGCGAGGAAAAACTCCCGCAGCGCCTTGGCGGTGACATCCGGGTTTTCTTCGGTGAGGAAGTGTCCGGAGTCCACCGGCATCCCCTCCACGTTCGTGGCCCATTGCTTCCAGGTGTCGAGCGGCGTCGCGGCGGCCTGCGCGATGCCGGCATTGCCCCACAGCGCCAGCATGGGAATGGTGATCTTCTTGCCGGCCTCGAAATCGGCCTTGTCGAGGTCGTAGTCGAAATAGGCGCCGGCGCGGTAGTCCTCGCACATCGCGTGGACGCGGGCGGGATCGCGGAACGGGGCGAGGTAGTGTTCGAGCGCGCGCGGGTCGATCGCGTCCAGCGTCTTCGACCTGGTCTGGCTCGCCATCTTGAAGCGCAGGAAGAAGTCGCCGTTGCTCGAGATCAGCGTCTCCGGCAGCGGATAGGGCTGCGCGAGGAAGGTCCAGTGATAGATCTTCAGCGCGTAGGCGCGGTTCATCCGCTCCCAGTAATTATAGGTCGGCAGGATATCGAGCACGGCGAGCTTCGAGAGCCGGCCGGGATGGTCGAGCGCGAGGCGGTAGGAGACGCGGCCGCCGCGATCATGACCGGCGAGTGCGAAGTGGACATGGCCGAGGCGCTCCATCAGCTCGACCATGGCCTTGGCCATCGCGCGCTTGCTGTAGGGCATGTGCAGCGCATCGCTCTGCGGCATGTCGGACCAGCCATAGCCCGGCAGGTCGGCGATGATCAGCGTGAAGGCGTCGGCCAATTGCGGCGCCACGCGGTGCCACATCACGTTGGTCTCCGAGAAGCCATGCAGCAGCAGCAGCGGCGGGCCGTTGCCGCCGACGCGGGCGAAAATGCGGCCGAAGGAGGTGTTGATCCATTCGGAGGCGAAGCCGGGGTAGAGGTCGGCGAGATCGGACATCTTGTTGCATCCTTATCGGGTCAGTCTTATCGGTCAGTCTTGGAGCTGCTCCCAACAAAATGTTGAAAACAACCCCATGCACAGTAGCTAAGTTCAAGTCCTGATTGAATAATTCCAAAATGCCGACGGGCGGGCCGCCCGTTGCGCAGCAATCGGAAAAAAGCCTGTCAGCTCCTGGCCTTCTCGGCCTCCACCGCCTGCCAGCCGATGTCGCGGCGGCAAAACCCGTCCGGCCAGTTGATGCGGTCGACGGCCTGGTAGGCGCGGGCCTGCGCTTCGGTCACGGTCGCCCCCAGCGCGCAGACATTGAGCACGCGGCCGCCATTGGCGAGGATCGCGCCGTCCTTCGCAACCGTCCCGGCGTGAAAGATCTCGGCGGTCTCGACCTTGGCGGCGTCATCGAGCCCCTCGATGCGCGTGCCTTTCTGATAGTCGCCGGGATAGCCCTTCGCCGCCATCACCACGGTGAGCGCGGTTTCCGGATGCCAGCGCAGGTCGAAGTTCTTCAGCTGGCCGTCGCAGGCGGCGAGGAATGCCGGCACGATGTCGCTCATCATGCGCAGCATCAGCACCTGGCACTCGGGATCGCCGAAGCGAACGTTGAACTCGAACAGCTTTGGGCCCTGCGTCGTCAGCATGATGCCGGCGTAGAGAATGCCGCGGAACGGCGTGCCGCGCTGCTTCATGCCTGATACCGTCGGCAGGATGATCTTGGCCATGATCGCGTCGTGGACCGCAGGCGTCACCAGCGGCGTCGGCGAATAGGCGCCCATGCCGCCGGTGTTCGGGCCGACATCGTGGTCGAACACGCGCTTGTGGTCCTGCGCGGAGGCCAGCGGGATCGCGGTCTCGCCGTCGCACAGGGCGAAGAAGCTGATCTCGCGGCCCGGCAGAAACTCCTCGATCACGACCTCGGTGCCGGCCTCGCCAAAGGCGCCCTCGAACATCATGGCGATGGCGTCGTCAGCTTCGCGCACCGTCTTGGCGACGACGACGCCTTTGCCGGCGGCGAGGCCATCGGCCTTCACGACGATCGGCGCGCCCTGGCTGTGGACGTAATCGCTGGCATCCCTGGCGTTGGTGAAACGCTTGTAGGCGCCGGTCGGAATGCCGAATTCGGTGCAGAGCGCCTTGGTGAACCCCTTGGAGCTTTCGAGCTGGGCGGGGATCCTGTTCGGGCCGAACGCCTTGATGCCGGCAGCGGTGAGATCATCGACGATGCCGGCCGCCAGCGGCGTCTCCGGTCCGACCACCACGAGCTCCACCGCATTCTTTTTGCAGAAGTCGATCACGGCGGCATGGTCGGCAACATCGAGCGCCACGCACTCCGCCTCGCGCGCGATCCCGGCATTGCCGGGCGCGCACCAGAATTTGGTCACCAGGGGGGAGGCTGCGATCTTCCACGCCAGGGCATGTTCGCGGCCGCCGGAACCGAGCAGGAGAATGTGCATCGAGGGCTCAGAATGAGGGGTTTTGCTGGGGGCGGAGGTCGCATGAATCGGGGTGGGGCTCAAGGGGGAACGCCCTACCTTCCCCTCATTCCGGAACGCGACGAAGGCTCTGCTGGCCCTGTGAACAACCGGGACAAGCGTCCTGATCGTCGCATTGCTACTCTGCATTGTGCCATCGTAGGCTCCTCGATTCGCAGGCGGGTAAACAGATGGTGCCAGACGACAAGACGAAACATTGGGCCGACTGGCTGGCATTGGGAATCTCACTTCTCTCGCTAGCCATCTCAGCCTCTCGGCCTATCGCACTGTCTTTTTTCAGCGCGACGACATTCGGCTTATTGTGGGCAACGCGCTGAACGTGACACGGGATAAAAGCGATTTGCTGTTGGCGCAGGATCAGGAGTTCACGTTCATCAACTCCGGGAACCGCCAAGCAGTCGTAAGCGAAATCTACGGCGAGCTGGTGCTGGCCACCGATCCCAATTCGGGATGCGTTGGCCGGCTCGCAAAATCCATTATTATCAATCCGACCCAAATAGTATTGAAGCCGGGAGACATTCTTCCTCTGCGCGCTAAGCTGATTCAACATTATCCTTGGGAGAAGGATAAGGATGGCTTTCGATTCCGCCAGAGCAAAGAAGAGCAAGATTCGCGGTATCTCGTCTGCATACATTTGTACGTCACCACCCCGGACAGCTCATCGGCGAAGTGGGTGCAGCCGCTCTATTCGGCGCCGCCGAACGAACCGGCATCAGAATTATTCGGCAAGGACGAACCGCTTAGAGTGATCCAACGAACGAGTTGGGGCTTTGGGTAAGAGTCGGACCGGGCAGCAGCACTAATGCAGCGATCTCTTAAGGACCGGGTGAGGGAGTGGTGGTGGAGCATTCGGTACTCCCATCCTATTTCTCGCATACCGTGGTCAGCCATCCGGCGCATCGGTCAATCGAGACTGCTGGCGCTCACAATCGTGGTGCCATTTCTGGGCTCGTTATTGCTCTTTAACCAGTCGGTCGTTGACGTTCTGACGCTTTCGCCCGAACTGGTGCACCGTTGGTTTCACCTGAGTGCAAATGAGACCGCTGACGCCGCGCGGAAGCTGACTCTTTCGAGATTGTACTATGTGTACTTCGGCCTAACCCTGCTCGGTGTCGGGTCAGCCTTATTTGTTTTATTCTGCCCCCTCGAAATCAAGAACTACTCAGCCTCTATCGAATATCAGGCGGCCGAAGGCCCGCATGTCAGCAAACCCAGGATGACGCTCATCTTACCCTTCGTAGCGCTGCAATACAGCCAGTGGATGGGAGACGAGGTTTATCGCGATGACACCAGGGCATTTGTCCGAGCCATGGGTTTGCCCCGTGAGTTTGACGTGTTCTTCACAGCGGTCATTAGCGAGTTGTACTTGAAAGTGCGCGAAGATACGCTGGAAGAGATACGAGACAACCTAGAGGGCGACAACGGGCATCCCTACGAAGATGCCCGCCACAGGCCGGATCCATCAAAAATTGCGCACGTCATTCATTCCGGTGCCAGAATCCAATGGGGGTTTGTCGATAGTCTGGAGGAAGAGGCAACCAATTATTTTCGCAATGACGTACTGATGCTACACTACATGGCCCTCGATCACACCAAGCCATATTTAAGGCTCATCATTGCAGCGTTTTATGGGCTCGGGTTCGGGCTACTGCTCATTCCCACCGTTCAGACCTTTATCACGCTTGCATCGAACTTCGTTAAACGTTTTGCGGAGATCTATGATGTGCGCTCACAAATCGTACATAGAGGCAAGCATCGACTCAGCGGCAAAGAACAGTGGATGCTCAGCCAATTACGTTCCATTTGCAGGCGAGTTATCCAGAAGGAGGTCAGTCTGCTCGTCGCCAACAAGGTAGCGGGGGGAGTGTGATACAATGCTGGTAAACATTGCTGATTTCCCTCGTCAGCTATTTTCAATATTGTAGCCGTCGGATAGCGCAATCCGCCCCTGGGCACCATCCTCTTGAAGGTCGCTGATCCCTTACCCAACTGCACCAATCTTGCCGATGGCCTACCCCTGCTTCCCCACAATGATCTCCTGCAGTGTCGCCACATGCCGCGCAAACGCGCCGCGCCCTGATGCGGTGGCGGTGACCGTGGTTTGCGGCTTCTTGCCGACGAAGGCTTTCTCCACCGAAACATAACCCGCCTTCGCCAGCGTCTCGATATGCGCGCCGAGATTGCCGTCGGTCGCGCCGGTGAGCTTTTTCAGCCGCGAGAACTCCAGACCAGCTGAGACCGGCAGCGCGTTCAGGGCCGCCATGATCTTCAATCGCAACGGCTGGTGGATGATGTCGTCGAGCTCGGCCATGCGCTAGATCCGCCGCATCCAGAGGCCGCCGAGGATCAGGCCGTAGAGCTGCGATTGCTTGACGCGCTGGACGATGTCGCCGATGTCGGCCAACGCCGCCGACGCCTCCTTGCTGTCGAACATGACTATCCTGCCCCGCGCGTTGCGATGTCCTCGGCGATCGCCTGCGCGTTGGCGACGATGCCCATGTGGCCGATGCCGTCGATGATCATTGATAGACAACTCTATATTACAGAGTACTCTTCCGATCAATCCCCGGATTGGCGCCGGACGGCGAAAATCCTTAACGTCGGGTCTGACCCCAACATGCCGAATCGTTTGCCGATGCCGCCTGCGGAACCCCTGCTCAATACGCCCGAATTCACCGTCTCCGAGCTCTCCCAGTCCCTGAAGCGGACGGTGGAGGACACCTATGGCCATGTCCGGGTCCGCGGCGAGATCTCCGGATTTCGCGGCGCGCATTCCTCCGGGCACTGCTATTTCGCGCTCAAGGACGAGAGCGCCAAGATCGAGGCGGTGATCTGGAAGGGCGTGCACGGACGGATGCGCTTCAAGCCCCAGGAGGGGCTCGAGGTCATCGCCACCGGCAAGCTCACGACCTATCCGGGCTCCTCAAAGTACCAGATCGTGATCGAGGCCTTAGAGCCCGCCGGCATCGGCGCGCTGATGGCGCTGATGGAGGAGCGCAAGAAGAAGCTCGCCGCCGAAGGCCTGTTCGATGAAGCGCGCAAGCAGTTGCTGCCGTGGCTGCCGGAGGTGATCGGCGTCGTGACCTCGCCGACCGGCGCCGTGATCCGCGACATCCTCCATCGGCTGGAGGATCGCTTTCCCCGTCGCGTGCTGGTGTGGCCGGTCAAGGTGCAGGGCGACGGCTCGGCCGAGCAGGTCGCGGCCGCGATCCGCGGCTTCAATGCGCTGCCCGAGGGCGGCAAGATTCCGCGCCCCGACGTGCTGATCGTCGCGCGCGGCGGCGGCTCGCTGGAGGACCTCTGGTCGTTCAACGAGGAGATCGTGGTGCGGGCGGCCGCCGAGAGCATGATCCCGCTGATCTCCGCGGTGGGCCACGAGACCGACATCACGCTGATCGACTTCGTCGCCGACAAGCGCGCACCGACGCCGACGGCGGCGGCCGAGATGGCGGTGCCGGTCCGCAGCGATCTCTTTGTCGAGGTCGCCGATCTTGCACGGCGCACCCGCGCCTGCTGGCAGCGCGGTCACGAGCACCGCCGCAGCGAGCTGCGGGCTGCTGCGCGTGCGCTGCCTGCGGCCGGCGATCTGCTGGCGATCCCGCGGCAGCGGCTGGATACAGCGGGCGCGTCGCTGCCCCGCGGGCTCAAGGCCAACACCCATGCGCATTTCCGCAGGTTTACTGCCGCCAGCGCAAAACTGACGCTGCGGGTGCTGCACGGCCAGATCTCGCAGGCCGATCATCGCCTCACCGTGTGCGGCGAACGGCTCGGCCTGTCGGCACGCTCGCTGTTGCGGCGGCGGCGCGATCGTTTTGCCGGACTCGAGGTGCGCTTGCGCGCCTCAAAGCTCTCCAACGCGCAGGCACAACGCAACGCGATTCTCCGCCAGCGCGAGCGCACGCATCGACTTGCCGAGCGGGCGCAACGCGCGCTTGTCACGCTGCTGCAGCGGCTGGATGCCCGCGTCGAGAACAGCGGCAAGCTGCTCTCCGCCCTGTCCTATCGCGGCGTGCTTGCGCGCGGCTTTGCGCTGGTGCGGGACGAGGCGGGTCATCCGCTGCATGCGGCAGACAGCGTCGGGCCCGGCGCGCGCGTCGAGATCGAGTTCGCGGACGGACGTGTCGGCGCGACTGCGGATGCGGATCGGCCTGTGTCGGGGCCAAAGCGCGCAGCGGCGCAACCAAAGGCGGCCGCAGAGACAAAACCCGCGCCGAAGCGCGTGGGCAAGCCGGTGGATCAGGGCAGTTTGTTCTGAGGCGTGAGGGCGCCGCTCCACCCTCGCTGTCATTCCCCGCCTTGTGCGCAACCGCGCACTGGAGCGGGGAATCCAGTACGCCGCGGCTTCTCAATGAACGACTGACGTCTCGGCGTACTGGATCGCCCGGTCAAGCCGGGCGATGACAGCGGGTATGTGGGACGCGCGCGCCACGAACTCGCTGTCGCAGCCCGCCTACCGGCAGGACAGTCCCGCGTCGATGGTGGTCCAGAAGCCGCAATGCTCCGGCGCGATCATCGGCGCGCCGGCGTGGGCCTCGTACAGGAAGATCGCGACGGTGAAAACGATCAGTGCGGAGGAGAACAGGACGAAGCGGTTGCGCATGACGATGCGTTTAATCAACATCATGGTCGAATGATGGCGCCGCCACAGGCTGAAACCCGCTTGACGCACGATCCGTAGATTCCCGGTCGGCCATCATGCTTCGTGCAGGGCGGTGGTCGATGCGGGGCTGCCCGCCGTTGTTCCTCGGGCGGCCCCGCCTTCGCTCTATCGAGCTACGGCGCGGCGAGCCCGCTCATCCAGGCTATCGCGCCAGCCACTCCGCGACGTCCTTCTGTGACTCCGCGCGCGCGATCGCATCGGTGCCGAGATGGCCGTGCTCGGGCGCGGCGGCATCGGTGCTGCCGCTAGCTGCGTGCAGCGGCGTGTTGGCGCGGTCGAAATCGTGATAGGCGCCGGGATAGACCACGATGCGCGTGAGCGCGCTGCGGCCGCGCGCACCATCGACCATCTGGCGGCAGGCCGGCGGCGATGAGATGTCGTCGTTGGCACCGATCAGCACCAGGGTCGGCACCCGCGTGCTCCAGCCGAGACCGGCAGAGATCCGGCAATCCGGATAGAATGCGATCGCGGCACGGAAGTCGGGACCCGCTTCGCGCGCCGCGCTCTGCGGACGCACCGCCCAGAGCAGCGCGCTGGCACCATTCGCCCAGCCCATCAGGCTGACGCGGTCACGCGCCACCCAAGACTGCTTCATCAGCCAGGCGCGCGAGGCTGCGATGTCGGTGACGCGCTCGCGCCGTGCCTTGATATGGATCTCCTTGACGCGGCATTGCGGCCCGAGCTCGCGCGAACCGTAGCTGTCGGGCAGCAGCACGGCATTGCCGCTCCTGAGCAGCCGCTCGGCCCAGTCGCGATAACGCGGCAGCACGGGATCGGCATGGCCACTGAGCCCGCCGCAGCCATGCAGCGCGATCACGGTCGGAAACGGTCCCTCGCCCGGGGGCTTGTAAAGCTGCGCATGCAGCACACCGGACGCCAGCGGAATGTCGACCTGCTGCGGCGCCGGCGCGGCGTGCGCGGCCGACATCAGCAGCGTCAGGAACAGGGCGGTCAGAAGGCGCATCGGGCTCTGCCAAAGGATCCTTCTATCGAGCGGTATCATGCGAAAACGGCGGCAAAACATCACAAACCGGTGGGTTTACCGGGCGGACAAGCCACCCTATTTATGCTACATCCCGTCCAACACATCGTGCCCTCCAGGGTGTTCCAGGAAGCGGCCTTCCACGGAGACTTTCGACCGTGCTGAACAAGTTCGGCCCCTCGGGCCATGGCGAAGCGCAGGTGCAGTATCTCGACGGCGATTTCCGCGTGATCTCGCCGGGGACCTTCGTGCGCTGCGCGATCACCGACACGCGGATCCCGCTCGACGAATTGAAGTACTGGAGCGTGGACCTCCAGGAAGCCTACGCCACGCCTGTTGCCGTGCTGCAGCGGCACTTTCCGGGCGCGCTGAAGCAGTCGTGAGGCCACCGGCACGCGGCTATTATGGCTCCGGGCCATCGCTGCCCACGCAGCTCTTGATGAAACTCTTCCGCGCTTCGCCGACGATCTTCTGATCGATCGCCTGCTTCAGGCAATCGACCCGCGCCTGCGCCATGCAGAGCTGCATCTGGTCGCGCTTGTCCTGCCCCTTCAAATTTGCCGTCGTGGCAAGACAGGTGACGCGCTTGGCCGCAGGAACTGGCACCGTACCGGGAGCAGCGGGAACCGGCGGCGTTTGTGCGAGCACGGGCGCAACAATCAGACACACGAGGCTGGCGGCGACGGCGGCAGACGGCAATTTCATCGAACCCTCCCGATGGTTCGAAACCGATAGAAGTGTTGCGATGAATGTCGCGTGAATGGCGAACTGCGGCAGGGTGGGCGAAGCGCAAGCGTGCCCACCATGCTCATGTCCAACTTGGACAGATCTGATGGTGGGCACGCTTGCGCTTTGCCAACCCTACGAGATCATCAGCTGCTGAATCTTCGCTCGCGCCTGAAGTGCGCATCTCACGGCAAAATAATCTTTGTCGTGTCGATCCGCGTTGCATCGAACAGTGCTTGCACTCCGTGGTTAGTCATTTCGCGTTGTGGTTGGATTCTTTGTTGCGATCGGCGCCCTTAAGTTGTTTGACGAAGTCTTGGTGAAACAGAAGGCTGCTATATTGGATGTTAGGTAATTGGCCCTGTTCTTTTTATCGCACAGACAAAGACAGCCATTGAACTTTGGAATTGGCGCAGTCTGTGAACGGGCTCATATCGAAGAGCCATCTGGCGGGCTACGGTCACCTCAAAAATTTGCAATGAAATATCTGTAAATCGAGAGTCAAGCGATGGGGGTGATCATGCCCGCCATATTAGACCTGCTCTATCGTCAATATTGCCGCGCCCGCCTCGCTGAAATGCGGAAACAGCTCCTGATCGCAGCTAAGCGCTCTGAAGCTCTCGAAGCGGATCATCATCATCCTGCGGATCAGGGTGACGATGAGAGGGCGGAGACATACCGCAAGACTCGCCGCGCGCCGAATTGAAGCGGCCCGAGACCGGCGATCTCTCCCGCGTAGCAGTGACCAAGCAATTGGAACAGTTTGGGAGGCAGCAATGAATACGCCCGAGTATTATACCGTCATGGTGACCTGCGTCTCGTGCCTGACCATTATCGGATTGATGGCCGTTGGGGCGTGGTGAGCATGACTGACGGCTGACGCGAGCGTTGCCGCCGCATAATACGACTGCGGCGGCTTCGCTTCAGATGCGGATGTCAGCTTCCGGGCGGGGTATACGAAGAACGCAGCTTCGCCGCGTTCTGGCGGACCTGCTTGATCTCGTCCTGCGTGAACAGCCGAGTCAGTTTCACGTTTTGCAGGGTGCCCGCCGTGACGGTCAGACCGGAAATGGCGGGAGCCGCACTCGGATCAGGCACATCGAAAATCACCAAGACGCCTGGGCCGTCGGCCGCAACGCTGTACATCGAGAGCAGCTTTCCGCCGGCCGCTTCGATCAGTTTTCTAGCCGCCTCCTGGCGATCGGTCTTTGGGTTTTCCAAAATGGCGTTGAGGGCGCGTGGTGTGTATTGTCCGGTGAGGCAAAAATGCATGGCATGTTCTCCTCTGAGTTTTTGGCAATAACTCTCCCAGCCGTTCCGAACTGCTCGTCACGGCCGCTGCGTCTGCAATGATGAAGATACGTTGCCCGCCGTGGGCATAAACGCCGTCGATGATTTTCCGGAAGTTCGGCACGTCCCGGTGACGGCTCTCATGCAACGCTACATCAACTCCCGAACGTGCGGAAGAGGATTCGTCGGCCGCGACATGTCACCTCGGTTGCCACATATCGCAATCCGCGCATGAAATGCCTTTCGTCACAACATGGCGTCCACAACGAGAGTGCGAGCGCAATCCGATCGCCCGCCGTCCGAGATCATCGCCTGCCGAATCTTCGCTCGCGCGCCTTGTAGAGATGATCGCTGATCAATTGCCGGAGCTTTGCCGGATCATCGAACTCGAGCTGAACGGCGAACGGTACGATGCTGTCAGGCACATCGTCACGGCCGCGCAGGCGCGCAAGATCTTTTTCCGTCGTCACCAGTGTGAGCTGGTCGCGCGCAGCGTCGGCCACAAGCGCTGTGATCTCCTCGCGCGAGAACATGTGGTGATCGGCGAAGGCGCGCGTGCGCGCGACCTCGATGCCGCAGGCGCGCAACGTACGGAAGAAGCGCTCGGGGTCGCCGATGCCGGCGAAGGCGAAAACCCGCTTGCCGAGGAGTTGCGCGACCGAGGCCGCATCCGGCTTCAGCTGCGCGCGCAGCTCCGGCTTGTTGCGCTTGGCAAGCTCGGCCGCAACACTGTCTGCGGCACGACCGTTACCGATCATCACCAGCGCATCGGTGCGCGCGAGCTGCCCCTTGAGCGGCGCGCGCAGGGGGCCCGCCGGAAACACCTTGCCGTTGCCGAGACCGCGCTCGCTGTCGATCACGACCAGCGAGGTATCCTTGAGGAGACGCGGGTTCTGGAAACCGTCGTCCATCAGGATCACGGTGGCGCCTTGCGACTTCGCCAGCGCAACGCCCTCGAGTCGATCGCGCGCCACCGTAACAGGCACGTCACGCACCATCATCAGCGGCTCGTCGCCGATTTCGGCCGCAGTATGGCGCTCGCGGTCGACCATAACAGGACCCCTAAGGCTCCCGCCGTAGCCGCGGCTGAGCACCACGGGCGTCTCGCCGAGCTCGCGCAGGAGCTTGGTCAGCGCCAGCACGGTCGGCGTCTTGCCGGCGCCGCCGACGTGATAATTGCCGACGCAGATCACGGGGATGCCGGCGTCGAAGCCCTGGCGCAGCATGCGCCGTTCGGCGATCGCGCCATAGAGCAGGCCCAGCGGGCGTAATGCATGTGACTTGAAGGAGCGCGGCCGGTACCAGAAGGCCGGCTCACGCATTGGCCGCCCCCATCTCGATCGTCAGTTGCAACAGATACGGCTCGAGCGCGGTCATGGTGCGATTGAGCGCACCGCCGAGCTCCGCGACGACGCCGGCACCGGCGCGCTGCATCTTGTCGCGCACGGTGGGATCGGCCAGCAACTGGCCGAGCTGCTTGACCAGAATCTCCTGGGTGTCGGCCTGGCGGGCGCCGCCGCTCGCATCAAGCGCCTCGTAGACATCGGCGAAGTTGAAGACGTGCGGGCCGTGGACGATGGCGGCACCAAGCTTGATCGCCTCGATCGGATTCTGGCCACCATGGCGGATCAGCGATCCCCCCATGAACACGATTGGCGAGAGACGGTAGAACAGGCCGAGCTCGCCCATGGTGTCGGCGACATAGACGTCGGTGGTCGCCGTCGGCAGTTGCTCACGCGAGCGCAACGCCGGCTTCAGGCCCGACGCCGTGATCAGGCCTGCGATCGAGGAGCCGCGATCCGGATGCCGCGGCACGATCACGGTGAGGAGCTGCGGGAAAAATCCGACCAGGCTGCGATGCGCCGCGACCAGCATCTCGTCCTCGCCCGGATGGGTCGAGGCCGCGACGATGATCGGACGGCCGCGCGTCATCGCCATCAACCGCTCGAGCTTGGCGGGATCGGCCGGCGGCGCCGGCACGTCGAGCTTGAGATTGCCCGTGGTGACGACGTCGCGGCTACCGAGCACGGAGAAGCGCTCGGCATCGGTCTTCGACTGCGCCAGACAAATGTCGAAGCGCGACAGCAGCGCCGAGATGGTGCCGTGCATCCGCCGCCAGCGCGGGAAGGAGCGCGGCGACATCCGCCCGTTGATGAGCACCATCGGCACCCGCCGCGCCGCGCCCGCCAGGATCAAATTCGGCCACAGATCGGATTCGATGAACAGCGCCAGCGACGGCTTCCAGTGGTCGAGGAAGCGCGCGACATAGCGCGGGGAATCGTACGGCACGTATTGATGGATGACGTCGGGCGGAAAGCGTTTCGCCACGACGGCCGCGGACGTGACCGTGCCCGAGGTGAGCAGGATGCGCAGGTTGAGATCGCGCAGGCGCTCGATCAGCGCGGCCGCGGCCAGCACCTCGCCGACGCTGGCGCCGTGGATCCAGACCAGCGGGCCGTGCGGCCGTACGTCTTGCGACAGGCCGCGCCGCTCGCCGACGCGCGCGGGATCCTCCTTGCCCTGCTTCAGCCGCCGCTTGATCAGCGCAGGCGCCAGCGGCACCAGGCCGGATGCGAGCCGCCGGTACATCCGCAACGTCATTGGCAGCGCTCTGGGCAGCGAGTTAGCCATCTTGCGGTCCCGGACGGCCGAGTTGCGCATAGGCGCGGCGGGTCGCCTCGTTCAAGGTCTCTTCCAGCTCCAGCCGCAGCGTTTCCATCATGGCCGCGTCGGCATCCGGCGGAACGTGGATTTCCTTGATGCCGACCAGTGCGCCCCGCCCGAACGGCAGGTTGATGGTGGTGCGGTCCCAGTTCTTGAGCCGGATGAAGCGGCTGGTCGCCATCGCGAAAGGCATGATCGGCCGCCCCGATTCCCGTGCCAGCATGATGATGCCGAGCCCGGCCACGCGCGAGCGCTTGGGGACATCGGCGGTCAGCGCGACATTACAACCGTCCTGCAGCGTCCGCACCATTTCCTTGAAGGCTCCGACGCCGCCTTTGCGGTGGAAGGCGCCGCCATGGTCGCCGGAACCGCGGATGGTGCCGATGCCGAGCCGCTCGGCGGCAATCGCGTTGAACTCGCCGTCGCGGTGGCGCGAGATCAGGACCCTGGCCTTGTAGGAGTCCTTGTTCTTGATGAACGGGGTGAGGAAGTGCTGGCCGTGCCAGAAGGCGAAGATCGCGGGGATCTGCGGCTCGACGATGTCGTAGACGTCCGGCGGATCGAACGTGAATTTGTTGGTCCGCCAGACAAAGCGCAGATATTCGGCCGCCAGGACCCCGACGGCACGCTGAACGAAGCTGCTTCGCAGCGTATTGCGAAGCAGCTTTTTCAACGCGCCTTCGATTCTTGATTCGGGTCGAGCAGCCGATGGAGATGGACGATGAAATAGCGCATCTGCGCGTTGTCGACCGTGCTCTGCGCCTTGGCGCGCCAGGCGACGTGCGCGGATGCATAGTTCGGGTAGAGGCCGACGATCTCGACGTTGTCGAGGTTCTTGAAGGTGTTGTGCTCGAGGTCGAGCAGCTCGCCACCAATCACGAGATGAAGCAGTTGTTGCGGGGCACTATCTGGCATGGGTTCTCTTCCTTACGGGCTGCCCGGCAAAGCAGTGGTCGACAAGCACGACGAAAGCGCTTCAGGGCAAGGGACGATTTCGAAAATGCGCGACAATGCTCGCATGACGATCGCGACCCGCTGCCACCAGCACCCCGTGCGCCACTTCCCGGCGGTTATAGAGGATGGGATCTCCGGAGAGATAGGTCATCCTACCATCCGCTTCCTGCACGATCAAATCGGCCGCCGCAAGGTCCCAATCATGGCTGTTGCCCCCCGCAAAAGCCGCATCCAGCACGCCGTCGGCGACCCGGCACAGGCGCAACGCCAGCGAGCCGATTCGCGGATGCAGCTTGATGTCGCCGAGTGACGGCTTCAGCCGCTCGACCAGGGGCTTGGGCCCGGCAACGCGCGAGAAGTCGAGCTCGGATCCGGACGTCGCCCGCACGGCTTTGCCGTTGAGCGTCGTGCCCTGGCCGCGAATCGCGAAGAAGAACTCGTCGCTCGTGGGCGCAAACACCGCTGCCAGCACCGGCGAAGCATCCTCGACCAGCGCGACGCTGACGCACCATTCGTCATGGCCATTGAGATAGTTGCGGGTGCCGTCGATGGGATCAACCACCCAGGTCAGCCGCCGCGACAGCCGCGTCGCATCGTCGGCGCTCTCCTCCGACAGCCAGCCGTAATCCGGCGTCGCAGTGCGCAGGCGCGCTTCGAGCAAATCGTTGACGGCGATGTCGGCTTCCGATACCGGCGAGGATGCGCCTTTGGTCCACTTCTTCAGCTCGGTGCGGAACATCGACTGCGCGAGCGCGCCCGCTTCCCGCACTGTATCTCGCAGCAGAGCGGCGTCGCGCGTCAGGATGGTTTCGAGGGAGTGCGCGTCAGCGTCCGCCAAGCGTCAAACCCTCGATGCGCACCGTCGGCGCATTGATGCCGTAGCGGAACTCGAGATTGTTCGCGGGCTGCATCGACTTGAAGATCTCGAACAGATGGCCTGCGATCGTGACCTCGCTGACGGGATAGGTGAGCTCGCCGTTCTCGATCCAGAAACCGGAGGCGCCGCGGCTGTAGTCGCCGGTGACGCCGTTGACGCCCGAGCCGATCAGGTCGGTGACGTAGAAACCCTGCTTGATGTCGGCGATCAGCTCGGCCGGTGTCGGCGTGCCGGGTTCGAGATGCAGATTGTACGGTCCGGGCGAGGGCGAGGACGAGACGCCGCGATGGGCATGGCCGGTGGTCGTCATGCCGAGCTCGCGTGCGGTGGCGCAGTCGAGCAGCCAAGTCGTCAGCACGCCTTCTTCGACCAGCGCGATCCTCTTCACCGCGACGCCCTCGGCATCGAAGGTCTGCGAGCGCAGGCCGCGCTTGCGCAGGGGATCGTCGATGATGCGGATGTTCTTCGAAAACAGCTGCTGGCCGAGCTTGTCCTTGAGGAAGCTGGTCTTGCGCGCGATCGAGGCACCGTTGATGGCGCCGACGACATGGCCGACCAGCGAGCCCGCGACGCGCGGATCGAACACCACAGGCACCTTGCAGGTCTCGACCTTGCGCGGATTGGCGCGCGCCACGGTGCGCTCGCCGGCGGAACGGCCGACGATCTCCGGCGACAGCAGATCGGCACCATGCGGCGCCGAGGTGAAGTCGTAGTCGCGCTCCATGCCGGTGCCTTCGCCTGATATCGCGGTGGCCGAGATGCCCTGGCTGGAACGCAGATAAGAACCGTGGAAGCCGGTGCTGGTCACCAGCACCATGCCGCCCATGCCGGCGGAGGCCGAGGCGCCGCCGGACTTGGTCACGCCCTTCACGGCGAGAGCCGCGGCCTCGGCTTCGAGCGCGCGGCGCTCGAGCTCGCTCGTCGCGGGAATATTGGGATCGAGCAGATCGAGCTCGGGGAAGTCGCGCGCGAGCAGCGCTGGATCGGCGAGGCCGACATATTTATCGTCGGGCGCGACGCGCGCCATCGCGACCGCGCGTTCCGCAAGCTTGGTCACGGCATCGCCGCTGGCGTCGTTGGTCGAGACCACCGCCTGGCGCTGGCCAACCAGCACGCGCAGGCCGACATCGTCGCCCTCGGAGCGCTCGGATTCCTCGACACGGCCATCGCGCACCTCGACGCCCTGCGAGACGCCGCGCACCGCGACCGCATCGGCCGCATCCGCACCGGCGCGCCTGGCCGCCTCGACCAGCCGCTGCGCGAGATCGGAGAGCGCGGACTGATCGAACAGGTCGCGATTGGCTTTGGACGAAAGCGTCGAGCTTGGTGAAGGGTTCACAAACGAAATCCTGTTGCGGCGGGAGGTTTCGGGGCGGGACCGGCCCTGAACACCAGATGTGCCCATTTGATGCGGACTTCAAGCATTATCAGCCCGCGAAAAGCTCAGATTCGCTGTCTTAGCGCAACGTCTCGTCAATCATGCGCGCCAAGCTCTTGTCAATCATGACCGCCGGTGAGGTTGGATTAACCAGCCTTTTTAAGCGGTTTCGGAAACCGCTGCGCTAAGGTCCTCGCATCGACCGGGAACATAATCCTGGCGGGGAGAACTAAAGCCGTGAGGCGTCAAACAGCAACATGCGGGGCCAACCCCGCCGGGTCGAGCCGCGCTCTGCGGCTCGACCCTCTTTCCCTTCCGGTCCGCTTCGATGCGCATGATCCGCGCGCCGACGGATACACCAGGCAGATCGAGCTTCATCGCGAACGCGTCGTGCTGCGCCGTGCCGTCCGCGGCATGCGGATGGCGATCAACGTCCGCGTCAGCGACTTCACCGGCGTTGCGCTGCGCGGCAACGACGAGGCGCAGACCCTCGTGCTGGTGCATCGCGATCCCTCGCTCTCCGTTCCGCTGCTGGTCAGCGCCGACGGCGACGAGCTCACTGAAGCCTGGGCGATCTGGAGCGAGCTGTTCGCGCTTCCGCAGCTCGACGAGGGCGCCCGCAAGCCCGCGCCGCGCCGTCGCCGCGCCAATGCGATCCGCGCCCGGCGTCCGAAATTTCTGATGCGCCGGCGCACCGCCATGACACGCGAGTTGCCGCTTCATCAGGGTGAGCGCGAGATCATCGCGAGGAACTGAGCGGGCGGTTACGCTGCCCGCATCACCGCGTCCGCCAGCAATCCCGCAAACAGCAGCAAGCCGGCATCCCTATTCGAGTAGAACAAGCGCTTGCACAGGTCGGGATCCTCGATCCTCAAGCGCATAATCTGCCACGCCAGATGCGCGGCGAAGGCGGCAAGGCCGAGCCAGGCCGGCCAGCGCGCATCGCCTGACGCCAGTGCGACGCTGATCAGCATCACCGACAGCCCGTAGAACAAGATCAGCGCCTGGTGCGTGTGCGCACCGAACAGGCGCGCGGTCGACTTGATGCCGATCAGCGCGTCGTCCTCGGTGTCCTGATGCGCGTAGATCGTGTCATAGCCGATCACCCAGGAAATCGCGCCGGCATAGAGCACCAGCGCGGTCAATTCGATGCGGCCGAAGGTGACGGCAAATCCCATCAGGGCGCCCCAGGAGAAGGCGAGGCCCAGCACGATCTGCGGCCACCAGGTGATGCGCTTCATGAAGGGATAGATCGCAACGATCAGCAGCGAGGCGATGCCGGTCAGAACCGCGAAGCGGTTGAACTGGAGCAGCACGATGAGCCCGACCAGCGCCTGCGCGACCATGAAGGCCAGCGCCTGCCTGGTGGTCACCTGCCCCGAGGGCAGCGGCCGCGAGCGGGTGCGTTCGACCTTGTCGTCGAGATCGCGGTCGGTGATGTCGTTCCAGGTGCAGCCCGCCCCGCGCATCACGAAGGCGCCGATGAAGAACAGGACGATGACGAGCGGCAGGCGGCCGAGGTCGTGCGCCATGGCGGCGGCGAGCGCCGCCGACCACCAGCACGGCATCAACAGAAGCCAGGAACCAATCGGACGATCGAAGCGGGATAATCGCAAATAAGGCCGCGCCCATGCCGGCGCGAGCGTATCGACCCAGTTGCCGGTGGAATCGGCAACGCGGGCGGATGTGTCGCTCATCGGGTGAGGACGTTGCCGTTGAGCGTGTCGAAGGTGCTGCCGCCCTTCTTGCCGGCATTGGCCTCAGGCGCCGAGCCCGCCCCCAGCACCTCGCTCAGCGACGGGCCGGCCGGACGCCCCTGCTGCTGCTGCATCTGCTGCGCAACGTTGCAGACCTTCACCGTCATGGCCTCGGTGTTCTTGTGGCCGTCCTTCATCTGCGCGCCGACCTGCGGCGGGATTCCGCATTTGGCGGCGTTGGCCTCGATGTACTTGATCATCTTGACTTCAGCCTGGCTGAAGTTGCGGATCAGCTTGCAGGCCTCGTCCGGCGGCGCATGGCGATCGCTCGCGGCCTTGATCAGCTTGCCACGCTTCTCGGCTTCCTCGCGCAGGGGCATGAAGGCCTTCATGCAGTCCTCGCCGGGGCCGCCTTGCGTCGGTGGGGCTGCGCTGAAAGCGCCAGCGCCACCGACAGGCGCGGCGCCATTCACGGGGAAGGACGATTGCGGCGCCGCGCCGACGGACGCGGCCGGTGCCGAGCCGTTCACGGGCGGAAACGCGGAACTGGTTGGGGCCTGGCCGGGCAGCGGCGCGGGGAAGCCCTGTGCATGGGCGCCTGCGGCACCCATTGTGACCAGGACGGCAGTGATCGGAACCATCAAATGACGGATCATCAAGATAGTCTCTCCGGCAGGAGCTTACGGGGTTCGACGTCTTCCCAATTGAAGCGCAACCAGCGTGCTCGCGATTCTACGATTCCCGCCGGCGCTTAACAACCCGTCGAATAGGGCAAGAGCGCGGCGCGGGGACGCACCATTTCGGCAATATTTACTCCCGAAATGGCGGCTTTCGGTTAATAAGTGCGGCAAATCGGACCTTTGAACGATGCCCTCCCACGATTTCCGCGCCCCCCGCCTGTTCGTCGATGCCCCACTTGCCCAGGACGCCAGGGTCGAGCTCGACCGCGACCAGAGCAATTATCTCGGCAATGTGCTGCGGCTTGCCGCCGGGGCCGAGGTTTTGGCGTTCAACGGCCGCGACGGCGAATGGCAGGCCGCCATCGCAGGCCGCAAGCGGCCGGACGGTCTCGTCATCCTCCAGCAGGCCCGCCCCCAGGACCGGCTACCCGACCTCACCTACGTCTTCGCCCCACTCAAGCATGCCCGGCTCGACTACATGGTCCAGAAGGCCATCGAGATGGGCGCCGCCGCGCTTCAGCCGGTCCTGACCCGGTTCACCCAGGCCTCCCGAGTCAACACCGAGCGGATGCGCGCCAATGTGGTCGAGGCGGCCGAGCAATGCGGCATTTTGAGCATTGCCACCGTTGCCGAGCCGGTGCCGCTGGAGCGGTACCTTAGTCAACGCCCTGCGAGCCGCCTGCTCATCTTCTGCGATGAGGCGGCGGAGGTTCAAAACCCCGTTCAGAGCCTGCAAGACGCGCGCGAGGCAGAGCAAGGCATCGACGTGCTGATCGGCCCCGAAGGCGGCTTTGCGGACGAAGAGCGGGCCCTGCTGCTGCGGCAGCCAAAGATCCTGCGGTTGGCGTTGGGCCCGCGGATCATGCGGGCCGATACCGCCGCAGTGGCCGCGCTGGCGCTGGTGCAGGCGGTGCTGGGCGATTGGGGCGGCGGGACAACCTAGCTCCCGACGGCGATGGAACCGTAGGAAGTCGTCATGCCCGGGCTTGTCCCGGGCATCCACGTTCTTTGTGCCGGGAGCGAGGCGTGGATGGCCGGGACAAGCCCGGCCATGACGCTCGAACGGTGAATTGCCCGGCTGTTAAGCGATTGATCCTTTGGAGGTCGAAACCGCTTTCCGGCCATGCTAAGGGCTGCGCCAACTCCCTTCCCTGCCCGGTTCCGCCGGGCCGATGGACCCCGTCATGACCGCGACTGCCACCTCAAATGCTGCCGGCTCCGCCGCCTGGGCGGATACGCTGCTCTTGTCGTTCGCGCAGGCCGGCTATGTCAGGGCCGAGCCGGCGATCCTGCAACCGGCCGAGCCGTTCCTGGACCTCTCCGGCGAAGACATCCGCAAGAGCCTTTACCTCACGAGCGACCTGTCCGGCGAGGAGCTGTGCCTGCGCCCTGACCTGACGATTCCCGTCGCCCGCGACTACCTCGCCTCGAACCGCGCCGGCCAGCCAGCCGGGTTCAGCTATCTCGGTCCGGTGTTCCGCTACCGAAGCGGCCAGGCCAGCGAGTTTCTTCAGGCCGGCATCGAATCATTCGCCCGCCAGGACCGCGCCGCCGCTGACGCCGAGATGCTGGCGCTGGCGCTGGAGGCGACCGCCGCCTTCGGCGTCCGCGACGTCGAGATTCGCACCGGCGACGTGGCGCTGTTCAATGCGCTGCTCGACGCGCTCGATCTCTATCCGGTCTGGCGTCGCCGCCTGGTCAAGGATTTCAACCGCAAGATCAGCCTGGAAAAAGATCTGGAGAAGCTGGCGGCCGCGACCACCGCGACCCGCAGCGGATATGAGGGCGTGCTCGCCGCGCTCGCCGGCTCCGACCGCAAGGCGGCGCTCGCCTTCGTCACCGATCTGATGTCGATCGCCGGAACCACCAATGTCGGGGGCCGCACCACCGCGGAGATCGCCGACCGCTTCCTCGAGCAGTCGACACTGAAGGGCGGCGCGCTGCCGCGCGAGGCGATCGCCGTGCTCAAGCGCTTCCTGTCGATATCGGGCAATCCCGACGACGCCATCGCCGAGCTCCGCGCGCTCACCGCTGATGCGAAGCTCGACCTCACCACCGCGATCGACCAGTTCGAAAGCCGGGTCGGCTTCATGGCCGCGCGGGGCATCGACGTGAAGCAGACGCGCTTCTCGACCGCGTTCGGGCGCGGCCTCGACTACTACACCGGCTTCGAATTCGAGCTGCATCACCGGGGCAACGGCGCCGAGCCGCTGGTCGCCGGCGGCCGCTATGACGGGCTGATGACCCAGCTTGGATCGGCCGAGCCGATCCCCGCGGTCGGCTTCTCGGTCTGGGTGGACGCGCTGACCAAGATCGGCCGCAAGGTGGGAGCTTAAGTCATGGGCGCGCCGTTCGTTCTGGCCGTTCCCTCCAAGGGTCGCCTTCAGGAAAACACCGAGGCCTTCTTCGCCCGCGCCGGGCTCAAGCTGTCGAAAGCCGGCGGCGCCCGCGACTATCGCGGCACCATCGCGGGCCTCGACAATGTCGAGGTCGCCTATCTCTCGGCTAGCGAGATTGCTTCGCAACTGTCCCGCGGCTTGGCGCATCTCGGCGTCACCGGCGAGGATCTGGTGCGCGAGAACATCGCGGATGCCGACAAGCGCGTGTCCCTGATCGAAGGGCTCGGGTTCGGCTATGCCGACGTTGTCGTCGCGGTGCCGCAGGCGTGGATCGACGTTCGCACCATGGCCGACCTCGACGACGTCACCACCGGCTTCCGCGAGCAGCATCACATGCGGATGCGGGTCGCGACCAAGTTCATCAACCTCACCCGCGCCTTCTTCCAGAGCCAGGGCATCTCCGATTACCGCATCGTCGAAAGCACCGGTGCGACCGAAGGCGCGCCGGCGGCCGGCGCCGCCGAGCTGATCGTCGACATCACGACAACCGGCGCGACGCTCGCCGCCAACGGATTGCGGGTGCTCGACGACGGCGTGATCCTGCGCAGCCAGGCCAATCTGGTGGCGTCGAAAGACGCCGACTGGTCGCCGCAGGCGCGGGAGACCGCCCGCGTCATCCTGGATCACATCGCAGCGCGGGCGCGGGCCAACAAATACCGCGAGGTCCGCACTCGTTTCCGGCAATGCGACGCGGCCCTGCTCGAGCAGGCCCACAAGAGCTTCGGGGTCGAAACTCCATTTGGTGGGCCGACCTCGTCGGGCATGCTCACGCTGCACTGCCCGCCGGGCCAGCTCTATGCGCTGGCGAGCTTCCTGCGCGAGCACGGCGCCGAGACCGTCTCGGTGGTCTCGCTCGACTACGTGTTCGACCGGGAGAACCCGCTGTTCGCCAGGCTCGAGGCGTTCCTGGGGCGCTGAGCCTCAGGTCCGTTCAGCGTAGCGACAGCAAACGGCAGCTACCATATGCTGTTGAGATGACCTTGAACGCCTCTGGAACCTTGATCGATGACGCTGGGCTCTGACGTTTCCGGCATGACGACGACCGCGGCGAGCGCCGCCGCGAAGGGACTGTCGATTGTCGTTCCCCTCTACAACGAGGCGGCGGGCCTTGCTGCCCTGCATCAGCGCATCTGCGACCTCGCCAAGACCTTGCGGCAGCGCTATCGGCTTTCCTGCGAGGTCGTCTATGTCGACGACGGCAGCGCGGACGCGACGCTGTCGATCGCCCATTCGCTGCCGGCCGACACGGTCGACGTCCAGGTGGTGTCGCTGTCGCGCAATTTTGGCAAGGAGGCGGCGCTGATGGCCGGGCTCGACCACGCCCGGCTCGGCGCCGTCATGTTCATGGACGGCGACGGACAGCATCCGCCGGCCCTGATCGAGCGGCTGGTGCGGCACTGGATCGAGGACGGCTACGATGTCGTGTATACCGCCAAGGCCCATCGCGACAACGAGCCCTTCCTGCGGCGGCTCGCCGGGCGCGGTTTTTACGCGCTGATCAATTGGGGCGCGCGCCAGAAGATCCCTGAAGACGCCGGCGACTTCCGCCTGCTGTCGCCCCGCGCGGTCGCGGCACTCAGGCAGCTTCCGGAGCGCAACCGCTTCTTCAAGGGCCTGGCAAGCTGGATCGGCTTCCGCCAGATCCGCGTCGACTACGAGCCCGCGCCGCGCACCCATGGCGTGACCACGTTCAGCGCCGCGCGTCTGCTGGGTCTTTCGATCGAAGGGGTCACCTCGTTTTCGGTGGCGCCGCTGCGCTTTGCCAGCCTGCTCGGCGTCATCCTCGCCGGCGGCGCGTTCCTGTTCGGCCTCACGATCCTCTGGGAGGTCTTGACCACCGGCAAGCAGGTGCCCGGCTATCCCTCGCTCGTGATCGGCCTGATGACCATCGGCGGCGTGCAGCTCATCATGATCGGCATCGTCGGCGAGTATATCGGCAAGATCCTCTCCGAGCTGAAGGCGCGCCCGATCTACTTCGTCGCCGAGCACAGCGAAAAGCACTTCGACACCGACAAGGCCGACGATACGTCGAAGAGGACGGCGGCCGAATGAGCGCGGGGGCAACGCCGCGGCGGATCTGGCTCTGCGCCGACGATTACGGCATCAGCCCGGGCGTCAACCGCGCCATCCGCGACCTGATCGAACGGGGCCGTCTCAACGCGACCTCGGTGATGATGGTCGGCCCCGCGATCGAGCGCAGCGAGGTCGAGGCGCTCCAGACGGCGGCGAAAGCAAGCCCGCGCTGCGCGGTCGGATTGCACGTGACGCTGTCGGCGCCGTTCCGGCCGCTCACCATGCATTTCCGCCCGCTCGACGGCGACATGTTCTTAGCCTTTCCGAAGCTGCTACGCGCCGGGCTTTTGCGCCGGCTCGACCCCGAATTCGTTCGCCATGAGGTGAAGGCGCAGCTCGCCGCCTTCGCGGCAGCGTTCGGGCGCGCGCCTGACTTCGTCGACGGCCACCAGCATGTGCAGCTGTTTCCGCAGGTGCGCGACGGCTTTATCGACGCGATCAGCGAGGTCGCGCCGAATGCCTGGGTGCGCCAGGGCGGCCGCGACCTGCCGCTGGCGCAGCGGCTGGCTTCACCGAAGGCGCTCGTGCTCGACATCCTGAGCGCCCAATTCCGTAACCGCGCGAGCAGCGCCGGCCTCAGCTTCAATCCCGGCTTCGCCGGCGCCTATGATTTTACGCGGGCGGCCGATTTCGGCGAGCTGATGCGGCAATTCCTTGAAGGCCTCCCCGACGGCGGCCTGGTGATGTGCCACCCCGGCTTCGTCGATGACGTCCTCGCCGGGCTCGATCCGATGACCGACGTCCGCGAACGCGAGCATGCGTATCTGGCCGGCGACGCCTTCGCGCGCCTGCTGGCGGACAGCAACGTCACGCTGGGATGAAACCGGCCAAAGCGGCCGCGAGGCAGCTTGTCGCATACCGAAATTTAATCCGGACGGCACTGTTGGGGCCACAATGGAACCCTACATCTGCCTCGCGCTTGGTTTGCGCGAAGGAGATTGATCATGACGCCGCAGGAACGCCAGCTCGTCGACGACCTTTTTGACCGGCTTTCGAAGCTGGAGAATGCACCGCGCGATCCCGACGCGATCGCTGCGATCTCCGACGGCCTGCGCAAGGCGCCCGGCGCGATCTACGCGCTGGTGCAGACCACGCTGTTGCAGGACGAAGCGCTGAAGCGTGCCCATAACCGCATCCAGGAGCTGGAAGCGGCGCAGGCGCCCGAGCAGGCCCAGTCCGGCGGCTTCCTCGATACCATGCGTGACACGTTGTTCGGCGGAGGCCCGTCGCGCGGCTCGGTTCCGAACGTCCCGCCGCGTGAGCAGCGGCCGGTCTGGAACACCGGTCAGGCGGCGCAGCAGACGCAGCCCGGCTACGGCCAGCCCCCTTACGGGCAGGCTTATGGTCAAGGTCCGGGCCAAGGTCCGGGCTATGGCGCCCCGCCGGTCGGCGGTGGCGGCGGCTCGTTCCTCGGCACGGCGGCGGCAGCCGCGGCCGGCGTCGTCGGCGGCTCGCTGCTGCTCTCCAGCATCCGCGGCATGATGGGCGGATCGCACCAGCAGGCCTTCGGCGACACCAACGCCCTGGGCGACCGCAGCCCCTGGGCCGGCAGCGATCAATCCGGCGGCTCGCTCGCGCGCGATGCCGGCCTCAACGACATCGACTCGAAGGGGGATTCGCGCCAGGGTTTCGCGGACCAGGCTTCGAACGACCGCGACAACAACGATCAGAACTACGGCGACGACGATCGCGACAACGGCAATATGGACGTGGCCGACGACAGCGATTTCGGCGGCGACGACGATGGCGGCAGCGATTACGCGTAATCGCAGCAAAGACCCGTCAGCAACCTGAACGAACGGCCGCCTTACGGGCGGCCGTTTCCGTTGCGGCGGTATCCATCAAGCGACCTTCGCGCGCATCGGCACGAAGGCGCTGGCGGTGATGGCGTAGACGTCCTCGCCGCGCTGGTTGGTGCCGGTGGTGCGAGCCGTCAGAATGCCCCAGCCGGGACGCGAGGCGGAGGTGCGCTTGTCGATGACGACGTTGACGTAAGCAACGGTATCGCCGGCGAGCACCGGCCTGATCCAGCGCAGGTCGCGAAAGCCCGGCGACGGGCCCCACACCGCGACCTCCGCGCCGCGCTCCGCGGCTTCGCGCGCCAGGCGCTGGCCGTCGGCGACAAGCAGGCTCATGCAGGCCGAGCCAACATGCCAGCCGGATGCCGCGAGGCCTCCGAACAGCGAGTTCTTGCCCTCCTCCTCGTCGAGGTGGAAGCGCTGCGGATCGAATTTGGCGGCGAAGTTCTTGATGGACTCCGCGGTGAACGTATAGGTGCCGATCTCGCGGCGCTGGCCGATCTCGATGTCCTCGAAGAACCGCATCAGACCGCGCGCCGCTTGATCAGGATCGGCGAGGTCATCTCGCACAGCGCCTGTCCCGCCGCGTTGCGCGCGGTGCATTTGAACTTGACGATGCCGAGCTCCGGCCGGCTCTTCGAGGCGCGCGCCTCGATCACGTCAACGTCGAGCGTGAGATCGTCGCCGGGCCGCAAGGGCGCCAGCCAGCGCACCTCGTCGACACCGGGCGATCCCAGTGAAGCGGCGCGGGTGATGAAGCCGTCGGCCATCATCCGCATCATCAGCGAGCAGAGGTGCCAGCCGGAGCCGGACAGGCCGCGCAGCATGCTGTTGGCCGCGGCCTCCTCATCGAGATGCATCGGTTGCGGATCGAATTCGGCGGCAAACGCCAAAATCTCGTCGCGGGTGACATGACGCGGGCCGAACGTTCCGAACCGGCCGGGCGGGAAATCTTCGAAGGTCAGGGTCATCTCATGAAAGCTTTGTGGGAATGACAGATTGTGGCCGCAGTTTACGGCAATCTCAACCCGCCGGCCCGCATGGCTCGTGCTACATTCGACGAGTCGGGCCAGACCTGCTTCACGTCGGTTGACGAGGCCGGAAGCGCGATTTGCCCGGGGGAGAGCAATGTTTTCATTCAGCGACCTGTTTCAATGGGACCGCTTCATCACGCCGACAATCATCAAGACCTTCTACTGGCTGGTGATCGGCGTGATCTGCCTGTTCGGCCTCTCCGGCATCTTCGCAGGCCTGACCATGATGGCGATCAGCCCGTTCGGCGGTTTCCTGGTGGTGCTGGAATCCATCGCCGGCGTCGTCGTGGGCATCGTGTTCTCGCGCATCCTGGCGGAATTGATCCTGATCGTCTTCCGCATCAACGAGCATCTCGGCGCGATCCGGGATCAGGGCGGCGGCGGGTTGAAGTGAGCGCTTCCGTGTCCCGGACGCGGCGCGGCATGAAATGACGCGACGCAGAGCCGAAGAAGCGCTGCGCTGCGTCCGGGGCATGCAGCCGACGTCTTACGTATTGAACCGGAAATGCATCACGTCGCCGTCGGCGACGACGTAGTCCTTGCCTTCGAGACGGAGCTTGCCGGCATCGCGGGCGCCGGCTTCGCCGCCCAGCGCAACGTAGTCCTGATACGCGATCGTCTCGGCGCGGATGAAGCCTTTCTCGAAATCGGTGTGGATCACGCCAGCCGCGCCCGGCGCCTTGGTGCCGCGATAGATGGTCCAGGCACGCGCTTCCTTCGGGCCGACCGTGAAATAGGTGATAAGGTCGAGCAGCGTGTAGCCGGCGCGGATCAAGCGATCGAGGCCGGCCTCTTCGAGACCGAGCGTCTCCAGGAAGTCGGCGCGCTCGTCGCGCGAAATGGTGGCGATCTCGGATTCGATCTTGGCGGAGATGACGACGGCGACGGCGCCTTCCTTGGCGGCCTGGCCCTCAACGGCCTTGGAGAACGAATTGCCGGTGGCGGCCGAGCCTTCCTCGACGTTGCAGACATAGAGCACGGGCTTCGACGACAAGAGGCCGAGCATCCCAAAGGCGCGCTCCTCCTCGGCCTTGCGCTCGACGAGGCGCGCGGGCTTGCCTTCGCGCAGCAGCACCAGCGTGCGGTTGACCAGGTCGAGCTGCTCCTTGGCGTCCTTGTCGTTGCCCTTGGCCTTCTTGGTGAGGTTGTCGACACGCTTCTCGAGGCTGTCGAGATCGGCGAGCATCAGCTCGGTCTCGATGGTCTCGATGTCGGCGAGCGGGGCGATCTTGCCCTCGACATGGGTGATGTCGGAATCTTCAAAGCAGCGCACGACATGCGCGATGGCGTCGACCTCGCGGATGTTGGCGAGGAACTGGTTACCGAGCCCCTCGCCCTTGGAGGCGCCGCGCACCAGCCCTGCGATGTCCACGAAGGTCAGCCGGGTCGGAATGATCTGCCCCGATTTGGCGATCGCCGCGAGCTTGTCGAGCCGCGGATCCGGCACGGCGACCTCGCCGACATTCGGCTCGATGGTGCAGAACGGATAATTCGCGGCCTGCGCGGCGGCCGTCTCGGTCAGCGCATTGAACAAGGTCGACTTGCCGACATTGGGCAATCCGACGATCCCGCATTTAAATCCCACGAGTGTTATTCCTTGCCGTTGTCGTCCTTGGTCAAAAATCCCTTCGCCTGCATGGCGAGATGCACCCTGTTGGCGAAGGTCGCGTCGGTGCCTTTGGCAACAAGCGCCGCGTGCTCGGCAACCGCTTCGCACAACGTCGCCACCCATTCATTGTCGGCCTTGGCAAAGTCCGACAGCACGTGGCCGTGCACCAGCTCCTTGACGCCGGGATGACCGATGCCGAGCCTGACACGGCGGTAGTCGTTGCCGATATGGGCGGAGATCGAGCGCAGGCCGTTGTGGCCGGCGATGCCGCCGCCGATTTTCACCCGCACCTTGCCCGGCGGCAGTTCGAGCTCGTCATGGAACACGGTGACGTCGCCCGGCGCGATCTTGAAGAAACTCGCCGCGTCCTGAACGCTGCGGCCGGAATCGTTCATGTAGGTCGTGGGCTTGAGCAGGATCACGCGCTCGGGTCCGAGCGTGCCTTCCGAGGTCTCGCCCTGAAACCTGCGGCGCCATGGCGAGAAGCCATGACGCCGCGCGATCTCGTCGACGGCCATGAAGCCGATATTGTGCCGGTTACGTGCGTATTTCGCGCCGGGATTGCCGAGCCCAACAAAGAGTCGCATGACGCGGCGCGCCCCTCGCTCGGCGCGCGGGTCACAGGACCGCGCGCCGGCTTTGAGAGATTACTTCTTCTTGTCGCCGCCGGCGGGAGCCTTGGCAGCCGCTGCCGGAGCCTTCGCGCCAGCCGCCGGAGCAGCAGCGCCAGCCGCAGGAGCAGCACCAGCCGCCGGAGCCGCAGCAGCACCCGGAGCCGCGGCAGCCGCAGCAGCCTTTTGCTCTTCGGCGTAGCCCGAGGGCGGCACGATGGTGACGAGGGTCGCGTCCTCGGAGGTCAGCGCCTTGACGCCGACCGGCAGCTTGATGTCGGCAAGATGCAGGGAGTGGCCGATTTCGAGCGAGCCGACATCAGCCTCGATGAACTGCGGGATGTTCTCGACACCGCACTCGAGCTCGATCGCGTGGGCGACGATGTTGACGGCGCCGCCGCGCTTGACGCCGGGCGAACCTTCAGCCTTGACGACATGCAAGGGAACGCTGATGCGGATGGTGGCGCCTTCGCCGAGACGCATGAAGTCGACGTGGATCGGGAAGTCCTTGACCGGATCGAGGTGGTAGTCACGCGGGATCACGCGGTGCTTCTTGCCGTCGAGTTCGACGTCGACCAGCGTGGTCAGGAACCGGCCGGCGAGGATGCGCTGGCGCAGTTCACGATCTTCAACCGAGATCGTCAGCGGGGGCTGGTTGTTGCCGTAGATCACTCCGGGCACTCTGCCGGCGCGACGCTCAGCCCGGGCGGCCCCCTTGCCGCTCTTCGGACGTGCGGTCGCCTTCAATTCCTTGACGGTCGTCGCCATAACGTTAAGTCCTTGTTTTTGCAAAAGTTAATGGGCCGCAAGGCGGCCCATCGCGTTCGCCGCAGCAAGCCTCCAGGGGTGCGGGGGCCGCGGACGTGGCGGGCTTTTACCCGGAAGATGCGGAAATGACAAGGAGATTGGGCTGGCGGGCGGTGCCTGAACTGTCGTCATTCCGGGGCGGTCGCGACAGCGACCGGGCCCGGAATCTCGAGATTCCGGGTTCGATGCTGCGCATCGCCCCGGAATGACGGAAAAATCTATCCCCCGAGCTTGGTCTCCAGCGCCGCGATGCGCGCCTTCAGCGCCTCGTTCTCCTCGCGGGCGAGGCGGGCCATGTCCTTGACCGCTTCGAACTCCTCACGCTTGACGAGGTCCATGTCGCGCAGGAATTTTTCGGCCTGCGTGCGCATCACTGTGTCGAACTCGCGCTTGACACCCTGGGCGGCACCGGCGGCGTCGTTCATCAGGCGGCCGATCTCGTCGAAAAACCGGTTGTTGGTCTGGGTCATGTCGGCCTCCGATAAACTTTGCGCGAACTCGCAGGAGACAATGGCAATCCTTACGGAACGGTTCAAGAGCCGATCGGCGGTATCCTTGTCATGCCCCGGTTTCCTTGCAATCGTATTCAAAGGCCCTGCATAAGAAGAATCACAAGGCACTCGAGATGATCGACCAGCAGATCGCGATCCCGACCAGGGACGGCCACACCGCAACCTTCATCAGCCATCCCGAACGCGGCGGGCCGTTTCCGGTCATCCTGTTCTACATGGATGCGCCGGCGATCCGCGAAGAGCTGCGCGACATGGCGCGGCGCCTGGCGATATCGGGCTATTACGTGATGCTGCCGAACCTCTATTACCGCTCCGGCGTGATGGAGCTCGGCGCGCTGCCCGCCGATCCGAACGCGCCGGAGCGAAAGCGCATGTTCGCGCTGATGGGCTCGCTCACCATTCCCATGATCATGGACGACACGCGCGCCCTGCTCACCTATGCCGAGGGCCAGGCGGCCGCGAACACCAGAATCATCGGCACCGTCGGCTATTGCATGAGCGGCCGCTACGCCATCAACGCCGCCACGCATTTCCCCGATTACGTCAAGGCGGCCGCCTCGATCTACGGCGTGCAACTCGCAACGGATCAGGACGACAGCCCGCATCTGGCCGCAGGCAAGACCAAGGCCGAGCTCTATTTCGCCTGCGCCGAGACCGATGTCTACGCGCCGCCGGCGATCATCGAAAAGGTCAGGCAGGGCATGAGCGGCGCCAAGGCCGAAGTCGAGATCTATCCCGGCACGCATCACGGCTTTGCCTTCCCCAAGCGCCCGGTCTATGACCGCGACGCCGCCGAGCGGCATTGGGAGCGGCTGCTGGCGCTCTATCGCCGCAATCTCGTCTGACGTAGAAGGCGCGATGCCCTTTCTGCTCATCGACTTTCCCGCCTTCAAGCCGATCGCAATCGAGATCGGTCCGTTCGCGATCCGCTGGTACGCGCTGGCCTATATCGGCGGCATCGTGTTCGGCTGGCTCTATGCGCGCTCGCTGCTGAAGAAGGAGCGCCTGTGGGGCGGCCCCGCGCCGATGTCGCTGGTGCAGATCGACGACTTCATCCTGTGGGTCACGCTCGGCATCATCCTGGGCGGCCGCACCGGCTACGTGCTGTTCTACAATCTGCCCTTCTTCGTCGATCACCCCGCCGCGATCTTCAGATTGTGGGAGGGCGGCATGTCGTTTCATGGCGGCTTCCTCGGCTGCGTCGTCGCGGTGATGTGGTTCGCCTATCGCAGCCGCATCTCGATCCTGTCGCTCGGCGACATCACGACCGCGGTCGCGCCGGTCGGGCTACTGCTCGGCCGCATCGCCAATTTCGTCAACGGCGAGTTGTGGGGCCGCGCCACCGACGCGAGCCTGCCCTGGGCGATGATCTTCCCCAACGATCCCACCCAGCTGCCGCGCCATCCGAGCCAGCTCTACGAGGCCGGCATGGAGGGTATCCTGCTGTTTACCGTGCTCGCGATCATGATCCGGTTCGGCGCGCTGAAGCGGCCGGGCATGATCCTCGGCGCCTTCATCCTGATCTATGGCCTGACCCGCATCGCCGGCGAGCATTTCCGCGAACCCGACGCGCAACTCGGCTTCCTCTGGGGCGGATTAACCATGGGCATGCTGTTGTCGATCCCGATGCTTATTGTAGGCCTCATACTTATTGTATTGGCAGTCAGGCGCGGTGCGCCGAAGCCCGCAGGGGCTATTGGTTAATTCCTTTCGAGAAAATAGGCCGTGACCGAACAGTCGCTCCTCAACGAGATCAAGGCGCTGATCAAATCCTCGGGCCCCATGCCGGTCTGGCGGTACATGGAACTGTGCCTGATGCATCCGCGCTACGGCTATTACGTCTCGCGCGATCCGCTCGGGCGCGAGGGCGACTTCACCACCGCGCCCGAGGTCAGCCAGATGTTCGGCGAGCTGCTCGGATTGTGGACCGCCTCGGTGTGGAAGCAGATGGGCTCGCCGCCATTTCTGCGGCTGATCGAGCTCGGACCCGGCCGCGGCACCATGATGGCGGACGCGCTGCGCGCGCTGCGCGTGCTGCCGCCGCTCTACCAGGCGCTGCATATCCATCTGGTCGAGGTCAACCCGGTGCTGCGCGAGCGGCAGAGCGCGACACTCTCGGGCGTGCGCAACATCGCCTGGCACGACGGCATCGACGACGTGCCCGAGGGTCCCAGCATCATCCTCGCCAACGAATATTTCGACGTGCTGCCGATCCACCAGATGGTCAAGCGCGAGAACGGCTGGCACGAGCGGGTGATCGAGATCGATCCCAACGGCAAGCTGCAATTCGGCGCGGCCGCCGACCCGACGCCGCGCTTCGACGTGCTGCTGCCGCCTCTGGTGCGCGCCGCGCCGGTCGGCGCGGTGTTCGAATGGCGGCCGGATTCCGAGATCATGAAGCTCGCGACGCGCGTGCGCGATCAGGACGGCGCGGCGCTGATCATCGATTACGGCCACCTGCGCAGCGATGCCGGCGACACCTTCCAGGCGATCGCGCGCCACACCTTCACCGATCCCCTGAAGGCGCCGGGCCAGGCCGACGTCACCGCCCATGTCGACTTCCAGGCGCTGGCGCGCGCGGCCGAGGATGTCGGCGCCCGCGTGCACGGCCCGGTGACGCAGGGTGATTTCCTCAAGCGGGTCGGCATCGACACCCGTGCAGCCGCTCTGATGCAGAAGGCGACGCCGGAGGTGGCCACCGACATTTCGATCGCGCTCAAGCGGCTCACCGATACCGGTCGCAGCGGCATGGGCTCGATGTTCAAGGTGCTCGGCATCTCCGAGCCGCGGCTGACGGGACTTGCCGGCCTCAGCGATCTCGAACAGGCCGGAGACGCCTCATGACTCTCGCTTCGTCGCTGCTGTCGGCCGTGCCAGGCCTGCGCCACTCGTTCTTCACCCGCGAGGGCGGCGTTTCCAATGGCATCTATTCCGCGCTGAACGGCGGGCTCGGCTCCAATGACGATCAGACCCTCGTCGCGGAGAACCGCCGCCGCATGGCCGAGCATGTCGGCGTCGCACCGGAACGCTTTCTCAGCTTGCATCAGATCCATTCACCCGACGTACTCGTTGCCGAAATGCCGTGGCCGAGCGGACCCCGGCCGAAGGGCGATGCGCTGGTGACGAAGACGCCCGGCATCGCGCTCGGCGTCTCCACGGCCGATTGCGGCCCGGTGCTGTTCGTCGATCCCAACGCGCGCGTGATCGGCGGCGCGCATGCCGGCTGGAAGGGCGCGCTCACGGGCGTGCTGGAGTCCACGATTCTAGCGATGGAAAAGCTCGGCGCAGCGCGCAGCGGCATCATCGCTGCGATCGGCCCGCTGATCCGGCAAGAGAGCTACGAGGTCGGCAACGAGTTCGTGGCGCGCTTCATCGAGGCGGACGCCGACAACGCCATGTTCTTCATCCCGTCGGTGCGCGAGGGCCATGCGATGTTCGATCTCGCCGGCTTCATCCGGAGGCGGCTGGAGGCCGCCGGCATCCTGATGATCGACGATCTTGGTCTGGACACCTATGCCGACGAGCGCTTCTTCAGCTATCGCCGCTCGGTGCATCGCAAGGAGCCGGATTACGGCCGGCACGTTCACGCGATCGCGCTCGAAGCGTGAACACACAGGCAACATGCCGTCATTCCGGGGCTCGCGAAGCGAGAACCCGGAATCCATGGTACAGCAATTTATGCGGAGAAATGGATTCCGGGTTCGCGCAAAGTGGCCGGCCTTGGAATGACAGTGGGATGTGTCGCCCCCGCCCTAGACCTTAATCGATTTTAACGATATCGCTGCCCTCTATCATGAGGGACGCGTCATTCATCCTGGGCCGCGCGGGCTCGCGCGTGCTGGCGGTCTTGCTGCTGGCGGCGGCGGCCGTGCTCGGCGGCTGCGCCGGCGGCGGTGGCGCCGCCAACTCCTATGCGATGGCGCCGAGCGGTGGCAGCGGGGCGACAATCGCCTTTGAATCGATCGACGGGCCGCCGCCGCAAGTGTTCGACCGCATGGTCGGCGTGCTCGACAGCGAATCCAAGCTGCGCAGCCTGGTCGTGGTCTCCCGCGAGGGTACGGCTGCCTACCGCGTGCGCAGCTACCTCTCCGCCCAGGTCGTCCGCGGCAAGACCGTGATCGCCTGGGTCTGGGACGTCTACGATGCCAACCAGCAGCGGGCGATGCGCCTCTCCGGCGAGGAACCGACCTCGGCCAAAGGTGGCCGCGATGCGTGGGCGGCCGCCGACGATTTGGTGCTGCGGAAAATCGCTCAGGCCGGATTCAGCGGACTTTCCAACATGATCAACGGCACGCCGGAGAGCCCGAGCTCTGTTCCAGGCCTGCGCGGACCGGCGGTGGCGAGCGTGATCCCGGAGGCCCCGGCGACCGAGATGCCGGCGACCGCGCTCGGCTATGCCGAGCGATAACCCCCGCTAAACCACGGCCTCAAGTTGCGGCCAAACCGTTGGCCCGACTCGGGATTTCGGAGGGAAAACGTCCCATCCCGGGTTGCCATTGGAGCCTCCGGCCTGATATTTCCTCGCCCGTCATAACCGTGCTTCCAGTGGGTATTCGTAAGATGTTGAACGTCCTATCCAGCAAAGCGCGGAAGGAAGCGTCCATGTCGGCCAAAAACGGCTCTATCAAACTTGTCGCCGGCAACTCCAATCCGGCTCTCGCGCTGACCATCGCGCAGGGGCTCGATATGCCGCTGACCAAAGCGGTGGTCCGGCGCTTCGCCGACATGGAAATCTTCGTCGAGGTCCAGGAGAACATCCGCGGCTCGGACGCCTTCATCATTCAGTCGACCTCGTTTCCGGCGAACGACAATCTGATGGAGCTGCTGATCATCACCGACGCGCTGCGCCGCTCCTCGGCGCGCCGCATCACCGCAGTGATCCCCTATTTCGGCTATGCCAGGCAGGACCGCCGCTCCGGCTCGCGCACGCCGATCTCGGCTAAGCTCGTCGCAAATCTGATCACCCACGCTGGCGTCGACCGCGTCATGACGCTCGACCTGCATGCCGGCCAGATCCAGGGCTTCTTCGACATCCCGACCGACAATTTGTTCGCTGCCCCCCTGATGGTGCGCGACATCCGCGAACGTTTCGACCTCGGCAAGGTGATGGTGGTGTCGCCCGACGTCGGCGGCGTGGCCCGCGCCCGCGGCCTCGCCAAGCGCATCAACACCCCGCTCGCGATCGTCGACAAGCGCCGTGAACGCGCGGGCGAATCCGAGGTCATGAACGTGATCGGCGACGTCTCCGGCTACAGCTGCATCCTGGTCGACGACATCGTCGATTCCGGCGGCACGCTGGTGAACGCGGCCGACGCGCTGATCGCCAAGGGCGCCAAGGACGTCTACGCCTACATCACCCACGGCGTGCTCTCCGGCGGCGCGGCGGCCCGCATCACGAACTCGAAGCTGAAGGAGCTCGTGATCACCGACTCGATCCTGCCGACGGAGGCGGTGACCAAGGCGCCGAACATCCGCACGCTGCCGATCGGCAGCCTGATCTCGGACGCCATCGCGCGCACCGCGGCGGAAGAATCGGTGTCGAGCCTGTTCGACTGATCTTTCCGATCCGAAAGGTCTCGTAGGGTGGGCAAAGGCGCACTGCGCCGTGCCCACCTTTTCTTTTTGGATCGCGGACAATGGACGCGCTTGCGGCCGACAGCCCTGCACTCTGACGCACTGCAACACGTCCCGGCTCCCACGGGTTGTTGCCGGCGGCGACGCATGACATCATCCAGATATCGAGTCACCTCCTGGATGCCTGATGCCGCGCCGGAAATTCGCTTGGGAAAAGCTGTCGGACGAGGAACTGCTCCAGCAGCGCCTGAGTAGCCTGAAGGTTACGGTCGAAGGCACCTGGCTCGAAGACTGCGTTGCCACACTCTACGAAGAGCTCGAAGAGCGGGGCATCCGGCTGCGGCCGCACACGTGGATCTCAAGCGAATGGTTCAGTCCGGGAGATGTGCCCGGCATCGCGCTTCCCTTCTATCTCGCCCATCCTCGCCTGACGAAGCTCGAGAAGAAGATGATGTTCGACGTCGAGGGTGGAACCTGGCGTGAGTGCATGGCCATCCTCCGTCACGAAGCCGGCCATGCGCTGCAGCACGGCTACCAATTGCAGCGCCGCCGGCGCTGGCAGCAGCTGTTCGGTCCGTCGTCAAAGCACTATCCGCGTTACTACCGGCCCAACCCCGCGAGCCGCCGCTACGTCCAGCACCTCCGGCTGTGGTATGCGCAGAGCCACCCGGACGAGGATTTTGCCGAGACCTTTGCGGTGTGGCTGCGGCCGCGCTCGAACTGGCGGACGCGCTATGCTGGCTGGCCGGCGCTGAAGAAGCTCGAATATGTCGACGAGCTGATGGGCGAGATCGCGGGAAAACGACCGCTGATTACGACGCACGAGCGCGTCGATCCACTGAGCAAGCTCAGCCAGACGCTCGAAGACCATTACAAAAGGAAGCAGGCCTTCTACGCCTTCACGCCGCCCAAGACCTACGACCGCGACCTCTCCCGGCTTTTCTCCGCCGATCCAAGACATCATCGCTCCAAACCCGCTTCGAGCCTGATCAGGCGGCACCGGGCCCAGATCAGGCAACTAGTCGCGCGGTGGACGGGCGAGAACCAGCTCACGCTCGATGCCGTGCTTGACGACATGATCTCCCGTTGCCGCGAGCTCGATCTGCGCGCGGTCGGCCCCGAACAGAAGCTCGTTCTCGATTTCACCGTCCTCGTGACCGCCAAGACGATGCACGCGTTGTTCGGTCCGTCCCGGCGCAAATGGATCGCGCTATGAGACGTCAACGCATTCTGGTGCTGATGCATCCGGACTTCCTGCCGCCGGATTCAAGCGACGGATACACGCCGCAGGAAATCAACAACTGGAAGACGGAATACGACGTCGTCAGCACCCTGCGTGCAAGCAAACATGAGGTTCGCGTACTCGGCGCACAGGAAGAGATCAAACCGGTCCGCGAAGCGATCGAGCAATTCAAGCCGCACGTGGTTTTCACGCTGCTGGAGGAATTCCACAACAACGTCGCCTACGACCAGCACATCGCCAGCTATCTCGAATTGATGAAGGTGCCCTACACCGGATGTAACCCGCGCGGCCTGATCCTCGCGCGCGGCAAGGATTTGTCCAAGACGCTGGTGCACCACCGCCGCATCGCGGTGCCGGCCTTCGCCGTCTTCCCGATGCGACGCAAGGTCAAGCGGCCGAAGCATCTCGCGCTGCCGCTGATCGTCAAGGCCCTCAACATGGATGGATCTGCCGGTATTTCTCAGGCCTCCATCGTCGATACCGACGAAAAGCTCGCGGAGCGCGTCGCCTTTATCCACGATCGCAGCGAAACCGCCGCCATCGCCGAGCAGTTCATCGAGGGACGCGAGCTCTATGTCGGCGTGCTCGGCAACAATCGACTGCGCGTGCTGCCGGTCTGGGAATTGAAATTCGGCAGCATGGGCGGACGCAGCTCACGGCACATCGCTACTGAAAAGGCCAAGCACGACACCGACTACCAAGAGAAGGTCGGCATCGTCGACGGACCGGCGAAAGATCTCGCGCCGGAAGTCACCGCGCGCATTCAGCGTGCCGCCAAGCGCATCTATCGGGCGCTCGGCCTCGACGGCTACGCGCGCATCGATTTTCGCCTCGCCGCTGACGGTACGCCGTATTTCATCGAAGCCAACCCCAACCCCGAGATAGCGAAGAGCCAGGAGTTCGCGACGGCGGCTCTGCACGACGGGCTGAAGTACGGGGATCTGCTGCAGCGGATCCTGACGCTCGGGATCAGCCGGGCCAAGGCCGGCGTGTCTTTGGGGTGAAATCCTACGAATAACTCGGCGCGTCCGGCTTGCGGAAGATGTGGATGGGATCTCCCGGCACGATCGGCTGGCCGCTGAACATCGCATAGGCGTAGAGCGCGAGATAGGCGATCGCCAGCGCGCCCACGGCATAGAAGGCGAACATCGCGACACGCTTCATCGATCCGCTCCATTGCCGTCCCGGCGGGAGTGCCGGTGTGCTTCTAGAGCGATGACGGGGAAAAGGCCAGCCCGCGCGCGGCGGTCAACCCCCGCGCCGGCCGCGTGAGGGAAGGCTGACGTCTGCGAGCCTGGCTGCGTCTTCGTCCTGATCGACCGCCACATACTGGCCGTGCCAATAGGCCAGCGCCGCGTTGCGGGTTGAATTCCTGACGTTCCTGATGCGGCCGATGACGATGCCGTGCGAATGGCGCTCGACGATCTCCTCGACCTCGCAATCGACCGCGGACAATGCGCCGACCAGCAGCGGAACGCCCGACACCGCCGTCACCCACTGGCTGCCTGCAAAGCGATCGGCGCCCTTGAGGCCGCCCTTGCCGGCAAAGCGCTCGGCGATTTCGAGCTGATCGGCCGCCAGGATGTTGACGCCGAAGGCACCGTAGCGGCGGATCAGCGGGAAGGACGAGGCATTGCGGTTGATGCTGACCAGCAGCGTCGGCGGGTCCAGCGAGAACGAGCTCACCGAGGTGACCGTCATGCCGGTGATGTCCCTGCCCCGTCCGGCGGTGATGACGCTGACGCCGCCGGTGAGGTGGCGCATGGCGCCGCGGAAATCGGCGGACGAGACGGGGATTTCGGTCATGAGATCGCGGGGGACTACATTCATGGCATGCTCCCCGAGAAGGGGTTCCCTTGTATCTAGGTACGATCGTCCGCCGACAAAAGATGGCTCAGGATCGAGCCTTCGAGGCTCGCAAGCTCGGCCGAGCCGCGTTCGCGCGGCCGGGCCGCGTTAACCGTGACATCGTGGGCAATGCGGCCCTCGTCGATCACCAGCACCCGGTCCGCCAGCGCAACGGCTTCCGAGACGTCGTGGGTCACCAGGATCGCGGTAAAGCCCTGATCGCGCCAGACGCGCTCCAGCAGCCGTTGCATCGAGATGCGGGTCAGCGCGTCCAGCGCGCCGAGCGGCTCGTCGTAAGCGAGCACGCGGGGACGGGAGACCAGTGCGCGGGCAAGGGCCACGCGCTGCTTCTGGCCGCCAGACAGCACCGACGGCCACTGGTCGCGCTTGTCGGCGAGGCCGACCTCGCCTAGGGCCTTCTCGGCGCGAGCATGCGCATCGCCCGAGGCACGGTCGCGGCCGAGGCCGACCTCGACATTGGACAACACGCGCGCCCAGGGCAACAGCCGCGGCTCCTGGAACATCACGCGGATATCCTCGGGCTGGACCGCTGCATCGCCGAAGCTGATGCCGCCGGCATCAATCTTGTCGAGGCCGGCGATGAGGCGCAGCAGCGTGCTCTTGCCGCAGCCGCTCTTGCCGACGATCGCGACGAACTGGCCGGCGGGGATGTGCAGGTCGATGCCGCGCAGTACCTCGTTGTCGCCGAAGGACTTTCGCAGGCCGCGGATGCTGAGCGGCAAGCCGCTGGTCTGAACCGGACACTGCTCGCGCACGATTCGGGCGTGAGGCGCGAAATTGGCGCGGCTGGCGAGCTCGGTTTCGGGAGGGGAGGTACGAAGCGCTGTCTGCATGTGATTCCCAGTATTTCTGCTCAACGTTTCTGGAAGGCCGGGTGCCAGGCGAGCGTCAGACGCTCCAGCACGCGGGAGGCGCTGTCGGCAAGCTTGCCGAGCAGGGCATAGATCAGGATCGAGAGCACGACGACGTCGATCAGCATGAACTCGCGCGCCTGCATCGCCATGTAGCCGAGGCCCGAGGATGCCGCGATGGTCTCGGCGACGATCAGCGTCAGCCACATGATGCCGAGCGCGAAGCGGATGCCGACGAAGATCGAGGGCAGCGCGCCGGGGAAGATCACGCGGCGGAACAGCTCGCTGTCGGTCATGCCGTAGATGCGGCCCATCTCGATCAATTGCGGATCGACGGTGCGGATGCCGTGCAGCGTGTTGAGGTAGATCGGAAAGAACACACCGAGCGCCACCAGGAACAGCTTTGCGCTCTCGTCGATGCCGAACCACAGGATGACCAGCGGGATCAGCGCCAGATGCGGCACGTTGCGCACCATCTGCAGCGTGGTGTCGGTGAGCTTTGCCGAGAGCTGCGACAGCCCGTTGGCAAGCCCGAACGCGAAGCCGATGCTGCCGCCGATCAGGAAGCCGATCGAGGCACGCCAGAACGAGACCCAGATGTTGCGGAGGAGTTCGCCAGACAGCAGCAGCTTCCAGCCGGCGAGCACGACATCGCTCGGCGCCGGCAGCACCCGCGTCGGCACGAAGCCGGTGACGCTCGCGATCTGCCAGATCGCGATGATGGCGAGCGGCACGATCCACTGGATCAGGCCGTCGACCCGCGGCAGACGGAAGCTGCGCGGAAGTGAAACGCTGTCGATCAGGCTCATGATTCGGACACTCGCTGCTGCGGACGGTAGTCGCTGCCGACAGTCTCGCCGAAGGGACCGCCGTTGAAGTGCAGCCTGGTCACGTTGGAGGGCTGCTCCAGCGAGAGCAGCGGGAACACCAGCTCGGCGAAGCGATAGGCTTCCTCCAGATGCGGATAGCCCGACATGATGAAGGTATCGATCCCGATATCCTGGTACTCCTTGATGCGGGCCGCGACGGTCTGCGCATCGCCGACCAGCGCCGTGCCCGCACCGCCGCGCACGAGGCCGACGCCGGCCCACAGGTTCGGAGCGATCTCGAGCTTGTCGCGCCTGCCGCCATGAAGCTGCGCCATGCGCTGCTGGCCGACCGAGTCCATCCGGGCAAAGTTCTTCTGCGCCGTGGCAATGGTCTCGTCGCTGACATGCCTGATCAGCTCGTTCGCGGCACGCCAGGCCTCCTCGCTGGTTTCGCGGACGATGACATGCAGACGAATGCCGAAGGAGAGCTTGCGGCCGCGCGCGGCGGCGACGTCCCTCACCTTCGCGATTTTCTCGGCAACCAAAGCCGGCGGCTCACCCCAGGTGAGATATTTATCGACCGCGTCGACGGCGACGTCGATGCCGGCATCGGACGAGCCGCCGAAATACAGCGGCGGCCGCGGCGACTGGACGGGCTGAAACAGCAGCTTGCCGCCTTCGATGTGGATGTGCTTGCCTTCGACATTGACGGACTTGCCGGCGAGCAGGTCGCTATAGACGCTGAGGAACTCGCGGGTGACCTCGTAGCGCTCGTCATGGGGAAGGAAGATGCCGTCGCCCTTGTTCTCGACGGGATCGCCGCCGGTGACGACATTGACGAGCAGCCGGCCGTTGCTAATCCGGTCGAGCGTCGCCGTCATGCGCGCCGCCACGCTCGGCGATTGCAGGCCGGGGCGGACGGCCACGAGATAACGCAGCCGCTCGGTGAACGGCGCGACGCTGGAGGCGACGATCCAGGAATCCTCGCAAGATCGCCCCGTCGGCAGCAGCACGCCGTAATAGCCGAGCTGGTCGGCGGCCTGTGCGATCTGGCGCAGATAGTTGAAATTGACCTCACGGCCGCCGATGCCGGTGCCGAGATAGCGGCCGTCGCCGTGGGTCGGCAGGAACCAGAGGATGTTGGCGTTGCTTTGCTTGCTCATGACCTTGCTCATGTTCCTGGCCTCCGCGCCACGTCGGAAATCTTGATGGATTTCGGGATCAGGTTGAGCGCGAAGAACGCGTCGGCAACCTGCTGCTGATCGGCGATGACGGCATCGGTGATCGGCTTGATGCCGTAGGACTGCCGCTTCAGCGCCACCTCGACCACCGGGACGGACAATCCGATTGCCGGCGCCAGTTGCTCGGCCACCGCATGGATGTCGCCCTTGGCCCAATCGTCGACCGCGCCGAGCTCGGCGAGCACGGCGTCGACGATCTCAGGGTTGGCGTCGAGGAATTTCTTCGACGAGAAATAGAACTGGTAGTTGGCGACGATGCCGCTGCCGTCGGCGAGCGTGCGTGCGCCGGTGGCGGCTTCCGCCGCGGCCTGGAATGGATCCCAGATCACCCAGGCATCGACGGCGCCGCGCTCGAAGGCGGCGCGCGCATCGGCAGGTGCGAGGAACACGGGCTCAACTTCCGAGTATTTGACGCCCGCCTTCTCCAGCGCCTTGACCAGGAGATAGTGAACGTTGGAGCCCTTGTTGAGCGCGACCTTCCTGCCCTTGAGATCGGCGACCGATTTCAGCGCGCTGTCCTTCGGCACCAGGATCGCCTCGCCCTTCGGCGCCGGCGGCTCATAGGCGACATACTGGATCGGCGCACCGGCAGCCTGCGCGAAGATCGGCGGGGCTTCGCCGGTGTTGCCCAAATCGATCGCGCCGACATTGAGCGCTTCGAGCAGCGGCGGGCCGAACGGGAATTCGGTCCACACCACCTTGTAGCCGTTGGCGGCAAGCTTCGGCTCCAGCGTGCCCTTGCTCTTGAGCAGCACCAGCTTGCCGTATTTCTGGTAGCCGATGCGGACCACCTTGTCCTGACCGTAGGAGGTGCCGACGGCGGCGGCGACGATGCCGACCGACAACACGATGGCAGCGATCAGGCGGTGAATGATACGCCTCATGTTCAAACCTTTTGAAATGGGGAGATTGGTGGGCACGATCAGGCTGCCGGATTGCGCCAGACGATGTCCCGGATGACGATCGGCTTCGGGATCAGGCCGAGCTTGTAGAAGCGATCGGCAACGCCCTGCTGGGTCGTGACGATGTCGTCGGTGACGGGCCCGACCACGAACGATGAGCGGTTGGCCGCGATGGTCTGGATGTCAAGCGGAATGCCGGTCACCGCGGCGAGCGATTTCGCGACCTCGTCACGGTGTTGTTCGGCCCATTTGGCGGTCGCGGCGGTGACGTCGACGATCTGCTGCAGGACCGCGCCGTGGTTCTTCGCGAAATCGCGGTTGGCGATGTAGAACGAATTGGTCTTGGTGACCTCGCGCGCATTGATCAGGATGCGGCCGTTCTGTTTGGTCTCGCCGATCGCAAAATACGGATCCCAGATCGCCCAGGCCTCGATGCTGCCATTGGCAAACGCAGGGCCCGCATCCGGCGGGGTCAGATAGACCGGCGTGATGTCGGCATAGGTGAGGCCGGCTTTCTCCAGCGTCTGCACCACGATGTTGTGGGCGCTGGAGCCCTTGGTGAAGCCGACGCGCTTGCCCTTCAATTCAGCAATCGAGCGGATCGGCGAATCCTTCGGCACCAGGATGCCCTGGCCGTTGGTGATGGGCTGGCCGGCGGCATAGACGATCGCCGCTCCGGCCGCCTGCGCGAACACCGGCGGGGAATCGCCGACCGCGCCATAATCGACGCTGCCGACATTCATCGCCTCCATCATCGGCGGACCCGAGGAGAACTCGACCCATTTCACCTCGATGCCTAAGGGAGCGAAATGTTTTTCCAGGGCGGCCTGCTGACGCGTGATGACCAGCACGCCGTTCTTCTGGTAGCCGATGCGAATTTCCTTCACCGTGCCTTGCGCATTCGCGCGCGGCGCGAATGCAGCGGCGGCTGCGGTTCCAACGGACAGTTTCAAGAAGTCGCGACGCTGCATTCCACACTCCCGGCCGCGCACGGCCGTCATTCATTCGAGTCCGGTGAATGATGGTGCGGGTCAGCAGAGGTGTCGAGACGGCCGGAAAAATAGCGATGCCAGCACTGCGCGTGTGGCGAGGCGCGTGATTAATCTTTCAAGCGATCGCGCGAATGAAGACAGAATTTTTCCGCACGCGGATGTGAAGACCGCACGCATTCGGTCCCGGACTCTCAGGTCAAAACAAAAACCGCGAAAACAACCCCATGCACAGTAGCCCGGGTCATGCGAAAACAATGACTTACGTATTATCCGAAGTTCGTTTGACTCGTCGGGCAAAACAGGGGCAAGATGGCATCATGGCGGCGTTCGGCTCGACGAGCCTTTGGCGGGCTAACGCAGCCACCTCACCGGCAGGTTCTGCAGCCCCCGGAACGCCCAGCCGCCGATCCGCACCGGCTCGTCATCGGCGATCTCGATCCGCTCCGTCCGCGCGAACAATGTCGGCAGAGCGACGTCGGCGATCATGGAGCGCGAGGCCCAGGCGCCGGCGCAGAAATGCGGACCGGCGCCGAACGCGACGCTCTTGGTTACGTCACGCCGCACGTCGAACTGGTCGGCACGCTCAAAATGCTTCTCGTCGCGATTGGCCGAGCCGAACATCAGGAATACGCGTTCATCGGTTTCGAAGGCGACATCGCGGATGCTCCACGGCTTGGCGATCCGGCGCGGCGACATCCCGATCGGCGAGATCCAGCGCGCGTATTCCTCGAAGGCCTGCAGCCAGGTCACCTCGCCGCTGCGCACGACGTGGAGTTGCTCGGGATGAGTCAGCAGCGCCCATACCGTGCCGGCGATCGCCTTGCGCGGCTCGTTCTGGCCGCCTGATATCGCGAGCTTGACGTTGGCGCGCACGCTCTCCATCGGCATGCCCGAGGCGAGCAGCACGCCCAAAATGCTCTGGTCGGGATGCTTGCGCATCACCGGCAGAATGTCGTCGATCGCAGCATCGATGCCCGACGTCGCGGCGTGGCAGCGCGCCTCGACCGCGGGATCGCCGGCGTAATTGGCGATGCCCTCGATCATGCCTTGCGACCACGCGTCCATATCCTGGTATCGGATATTGGTCAGACCAGTGATCGACTTCAGGCACTCGCCGGAGAACGGCAGCGCGAAATCGCGCATGAAATCGATCCGCCCCGGCTCGAGTGTATCGAGAATGCGATCGGCATGGGCCTGGAACAGCGAGGTCCAGTGCGCCTTCACCGTCTTCGGCGACACCGTCGGAAACATCGCGCGGCGCTCGACCTGATGCGCCTCGCCGTCCTTGCGCATCATGTTGTGGCCCATCAGGCGGTTCATCAGGCCCGCAGGCTGATGCGAGGAGAACACGTCGATCTGCTTCTCGGAAATCGAGATGTCGTCGCGGCTCGTCAGCAGCGTCGAGCCGAGCTGCGGCACGAAGGCGATCGGCGCTTCTTTGCGCATTTTTGCGAGCATCGGATAGGGATCGGCCCAGAACGCTGTAGGGTCGATGTCGATGCGCGGCGCGGTGCTCAATGCGGTCTTCCCTGGATTTTGTGTAATTCAGGGCAGACTAGCGAACTCCGGTGCCGCCGTCTGTCCCTAGCGATGGGGACGGACGGAATTGGGACGCAGACCGGGGACGAAGGGCCGAGTTACTGGGCCTCGGCTATTCTCGGTCCAGATGACAACATCTGCGCGTTGGCCGCCAAGGGCCGCTTCGACGGCGATGCCGGGTCCGGCAATCGGAAGGCGGCGCCGGCCGGCGCTCCCGGGGACGGTCGACGTGCAGCATTTGCCGGAAGCACGATCACCTTCGCTCCGATCTTCACCCGCTCATAGAGGTCCACGACGTCGTCATTGGTCAGCCGGATACAGCCGGACGAGACCCGTTTCCCGATCGTATCGGGATTGTTGGTGCCGTGAATTCGATATTCGGTCTCGCCGAGATACATCGCGCGAGCGCCCAGCGGGTTGCCGGGACCGCCCGCCATGAACCGCGGCAGATAAGGCTGACGCGAGACCATCTCTACAGGCGGATGCCAATCCGGCCATTCTGCTTTACGGGCCACGGTCTGCTCACCGGACCATGTGAAACCTTCGCGGCCGACACCGATGCCGTAGCGCATCGCCTGCCTCTCGTTCAGGACGAAATAGAGAAATGTGTTTCCGGTATCGATGATCACGGTGCCGGGCGCCTGGCGGCTGGCGTAGTCGACCACCTGCCGAACAAATGCTCCGGGACCGTCAGCGGCTTTTGGCGGTTCGACCAGAGGTGCCGGGGCCGGAATCGGAGCCGGCGCCGGAACTGGCGCCGCTGCATGAACTGGAGTTGCCACATAAACCGGAGTTGACGACGCCTGGGCTTGGACCTGCGCCTGGGGCGCGGACGGCTTGCGGTTCGGCTGCACGCTGGCCGGTCGAGACAGCAAGCCGTACCCCACGACGGCGACGGCCACGGCCCCAATTGCAACTCTCGCGACCATCGGAATTGCGAGCGTCTCCGCCTTTCCGCGTTTGGCCCGCTTACTCATAGCTCTCTCCAGGTCACCACGACCAAGAGAGGTACCCGGCAAGATTTAAGAAACTTCGAAGCGATGTTGCTCGGACGGGAACAGTTAGCGATGGTTAACGCCGGATTCTTGTTCGGGCGGGGCGGACACGCTCCGCTCTTTCGCCAACGGCGGCTTTGGGTCGGAATGCGAAGAACTCAATCCGAGCAAATCTGGTCCGCCGTACCTCGCTGAGCGGACCTCAACGAGATGCACAGCTACTTCGCTGATGGGCCCAGAAACGGGACTTCACTCAGTCATCGGCCGGCACGGCGGGGCGAACCTGGGCTCCTTGGCGGTCCTGATAATTGATCTAGCGCCTTTATTCGTAGCTCTTCTGCGCTCAGCCCTTCTTTCGGCTTCGCACGTGCGAGGAGCAGGAACATCGCAATGCTGGTTCGCGTTGGAGACCACCAGAATACGTCGGTGGAGGCCGCCCATGAACGAAGCAATGCTGAACAGAACAACCGCATGCGCCGCCCTGGTGCTCGCCCTGACCATTGTTCCTGCTACGGCTCAGCAGGCTGGGCGAACGCAGGTCGGCACGCTCACCTGCAACATATCGCCGGGCGTTGGCATGATTGTCGCCGGACAGCGGCAACTGAGCTGCATTTATGCATCGGCGAGAGGCAGGGCGCGCGAGGCTTATGAAGGCTCCGTCAGTACGCTTGGGGTCGACATCGGCGCCACGTCCGGTGGCAAGCTGACTTGGGCCGTTTTTGCACCGACCACACTGCGCCGGGCGGCATTGGCGGGAACCTATGCGGGTGCGACCGCCGGTGGTACGGTCGGCGCCGGAGTGGGTGCCAACCTCCTGATCGGCGGCTCCGACCGCACGGTCGCTTTGCAGCCATTGTCCGTTCAGGGTCAGACAGGCGTGAACATTACAGCCGGCGTATCCAGCATGGAGTTGCGGCCGGCCACTGCGCCTGCGCGTCGCAAGGCCCAGTGATGACATCAGCGCCCGCAGACTTTCCGTGATCCAGATCAAGGGATTGGCCGACCCCTTGGGAGCCATATACGCCTAGGCGGGCTGGACATGGCTATGATGGCGCAGCGGACAGTTGTGGTCGTGCTTGACGACGATGCGAGCCTTCTGAAGAGCGTGGCGCGGCTGTTGGCGTGCCACGGCATTGAGAGCCGGACGTTCGCCTCGGCCGAGGCGTTGCTTGAGAGCGACAGCGTGCAGGCGGCAACCTGCTTGCTGCTTGACATTCACCTCGGGGGAATTTCGGGGATCGCGCTGCAACGCCGGCTTGCGGCATCAGGATCGAAGTGGCCGATCATCTTCATGACCGCGAGCGACGACGAGGCCACGCGCAATGAGGCGATGGACGCCGGATGCATCGCCTATTTACGCAAGCCGTTCGCACAGGATGACTTGCTGAATGCCATTTCGAAAGCTGTGGCTTCGTCGGCGCAGCCAGAAACAAGAACGTTCGGGGTCGCTACGTCCGTTTGGGGTCCATGAACAGACATCGCGCTGTTCATTCGATTAGATCGTCGGCCAACAACAGGACTTCGCGGGGGATTACCAGTCCCAGTTCTTTCGCGGCTTTCAGATTGAAGACGAACTCCAGCTTTGTCGGTTGCTCGACCGGTAGGTCGGCTGGGCTAGCCCCCTTGAGGATTTTGTCCAAATACATGGCGGCGTGTCGAAACAGATTTTGCTGGCTCGCCCCATAGGACATCAGCCCCCCATCCTCCACAAACTCCCTCGCGGCGTACATTGCCGGGAGTCGGTTTGTCGCCGCCAATTCCACGATGCGTTTGTGCTCGGCATATAACATCGGGCTAGGCAACAGAATGACAGCATCGGCGTGCTCTCGGGTGATTTTGAGAAAGGCGCCGTCGAGGTCGCCCGGACCAGCGGCTGGCACGAGTTGAAGCTGCAATCTTAACATCTGGGCCGCAGCCTCGGTCTCCTTCAACATGCCATCCATCGTACGTTTGCCGTATGCAGAAGGATGCCAGAGGGCAGCAACGCGCGAGAGTCCAGGAATGGCGCCGTTGAGCAGTTCGAAGCGTTTGGCAATCAGTTCTGGGCCAAGAAAAGTATTTCCTGTAATATTCCCGCCTGGTCGTGCGAGGCTGACGATCAATTCATCACCGACAGGATCGGCCATGCCGCCCACGACGATAGGGATTGTGCTGGTTGCTTGCTTGGCTGCGCGAGCCGGTGATGTACTCACCACGACAATAACGTCAGGCTTGAGCCGAACCAGATCAGCCGCCAATTGCTGGAATCGATCTGTATTCCAATCCCCGTAGCGACGCTCGATCGCTATGTTCACACCCTCGGCGTAGCCAAGCTCCCGCAGCCCTTCGTAAAATCCAACCGCCGCTGGGCCACCCGTCGAGCCGGGGTGCAATAAGCCGATAACGGGGAGCCTTCTCTTCTGCTGCGCGTCAGCGGCGAGCGGCCATGTTACCGCTGCGCCGCCGATAAGTGTGATGAACTCGCGCCTTTTCATCGCCAACCCCAAGGCTCAGGATTTGACATCTTAGCGGTTCAGACGGGCACGTTGATAGGGCTAAACCGGGATCGAAGGCGGCACTCTCGTCGGAAATGGCGAATGTCCCAGTTGGGTCAAGGTGAGAAGTCTGCGCGTTCAACCGGCAAGTCTGGCTTTACACCCAACTCCGGACATGGCCTTGCACCAGCAAGCCAAGCACGATCCCGAACAATTCGTTCTGCGAGGAGATGCCGAGCCGCTGATAGGCGCGCTTGCGGTAGGTCAGGGTCGAATGCAGGCTGATGCCGAGCGCTTGCGCGATCGCCTCGGAGCTGAAGCCGAGCAGGATGTGCCGGCAGACCTCCTGCTCGCGCGGCGTCAGTGCGGCAAGCGGCGCGCGCGCCGCGAACAACGCGGCGAGGTTCTGGTCGAGCGGGGCGGTCGCGGCCTGCTGGAAATGACGCGCGACGCTGGCGCCGATCGCCGGCGCAATGGCCTGCAGCCGCGCACGCTCGGCATCGCCAAAGCGGCCCTGGGCCGTGATGCGGTAGAAATTGACATAGAAGCAGGTGCCGCCAGTCCAGATCGCGGTGGCGCATTTGTCCACGATGCCGGAATCCTGGAAGAAGATCTTGCGGTAGCGCGCGCCATACATGCGGGGCGCGAACGACGGCAGCACGATCGGCGCGCGACCCTCGCTTTCGAATATCGCATCGCGGTTGGGATCGGACTCATGGAACTGACCGGCATAGGCGGCGCCGAGATCGCCGCCGATCGGAATGTTGCCGGCATCGAGCAGGCAGCTTGCCGCGCCGGCGCGGTTCAGCGCGAACACCATGCAATGGCCGACACCGGCCTGGCCGCGCAGCGTGTCGATCAGCACATTCGGAAAATCGGGGCGGCCGATGGCGAGCACCGCGGGCGTCACATCGCCTGCGGCCGGATTCGCGGACGTCCCGTGCGGGCGCATCGTCTTCTCCCTGTCGCCTTTTGCCGAAAGTTATCAGCAAAGGCGGCGCGGCGGAAGGCGGGTCTCGGGATGCGTTCCGACGTCGTCGAGCGCAAGAAGCGCCGGCTCAGGATTCGCCTTTGCGCAAGATCTTGTCCATGGCCTTTCCCTTGGCCAGTTCGTCGATCAGCTTGTCCAAATATCTGATCTCCCGCATCGTTGGTTCCTGGATCTGTTCCACGCGGACACCGCAAACCACGCCCGTGATCATGGCGCGCGACGGATTCATTTTGGGAGCCGTCGCAAAGAAGGTTTCAAAGTCCGTCCGCTTTTCCAGTTCAGCTTCGAGCTCCTTCTGGCCATAGCCGGTCAACCAGGAGATGACCTGATCGACCTCAGCCTTGGTGCGCCCCTTCTTCTCCGCTTTCGCAACGTAAAGCGGGTAGACGCTTGCGAAGCTCGTCGTATAGATCCGGTGTTTTGCCATGAGCGCTCCAGGGGATCGCTTGTTGCGGACGTGACGACCTGCGGCGATCGGGCGCCGGGCTGCGCCCAGGCACACAAACGCCGTCCATCACTACTTCCGGACCGAGCCCGACGGCAACACCCAGCCGTCACCATCAGTTCTCGCGCCCGTCCCGGGCCAGTGCCGCCGCCTGCTGCAGGGAAATGCGGTGGAGCAGCGGGTCGGCGTGACGATGCACCAGCTGCCATTCAGATCCATCCTTGCGGTAGACTTCGGTCACCCGGAGCGACCAGTCCTGGTCGGGCATGCCCCCGACCTCGGCGTGTTGCCGCTCGAGCATGACGAGAACGACGAGACTGTCCGATGCATGGGTCTGCACGACTTCGAGAGAGGTTTCGCCGTTCTTGAAGAAGCGGGACAGTTCCGCCAACCGCTCGGGGCTGGCATTGAACCCGCGGCTGGCGGGGCCGCCGAACGGCTGCATCAGGGTGAAGTCCGACGCGATGTGAACGTGACTGAGCCAGCCATCCATGTCGCCGCGCATGAACGCCGCATTTTTCGCAGCGGCACGCTGGACGAGTTGCGCAACCTCGTCGCCGGCGGTGGCATCTGGACAAAGCTGAGTGGACAGCGGTGCCGCAGCGACTGCCGCGATTGCCGCCCGCCGCGACAGCGTGGTTGGCACCTGGGTATCTTGCTCAGCCATCTGGCCCTCCTGGTGTGCAATGTGGCCCATCCATGAAGCTTACGCGTGCATGAATCCAGTGATATGATTTCACGATCATGCTGAAGCCAATTCAATTATCCAGGGTCGATCTCAACCTGCTCGTGCTCTTCCACGCCGTGCTGGAAGAAGGCCATGTGGCGCGTGCAGCCAGCCGCCTGAACCTGACGCCGTCCGCGGTCAGCCACGCGCTCGGGCGGCTCCGGCGTCTGTTCGATGACCCCTTGTTCCTGCGCACGCCGAAGGGTGTCGTGCCGACGGCGCGGGCGCTGGAGCTTGGCGAGCCCGTCGCGGACATCGTGGCGCGCGTCGGGTGCGTGATCGCGTCAGCGACGCCGTTCGATCCGGCGACGAGCAACCGTCGTTTCATCATCGGTGCGCCCGATGCGATCGTGGCGTCGGTGATGGTCCCGCTGTCGCGGCGGCTCAGGAAAGAGGCCCCTCACGTCGACATGGGCCTGATCCATCTCATGCCAGGGCACGCCAACTCGGAGGAGCAGCCCTGGAAGGAGAGTCTGCAGCAGCTGGAGAAGCGCGAGATCGACGTTGCGATCCTGCCTCTGCGCACGGTGCCGCCCCGCTTCGAGGCGCGGAGACTTTACAATGAGGATTTCGTGGTGGTGATGCGCAAGGGGCACGGGTTTGCCCGCGAACCGACGCTGTCGGCATTCTGCAAGGCTGAACATCTGCTGGTGTCGCTGGACGGCGATCCACGCGGCTTCGTCGAGCAGCTCCTGGCAAAGCGCGGGCTTCAGCGCCGGATTGTCCTGACCGTGCCGACGTTCATGATGGCCATGGTCCAGCTTGCAAGCTCCGACATGATTGCCGCATTGCCGCGCCGTCTGGTCGCGCAATACTCAGCTCGCTTCGCGCTCGAATTCGTCGAACTTCCCCTCAAGCGGAAGTCAGACGCGATCCAGGCGGTCGCGACAAAGGCGGCCATGATGGATGCCGGCGTCGCATGGTTGATGCATCTGGTCGTCGAAGAAGCCGGGACGGGACGACTTTCCAGCTGAGCTAACAGGCCGCTGGTCAAGAGATGACTGCAAAGCGCGCGAATTCGGGAGCAGCCCCGGAGGCAGCGCAACGCCTCGTCTGCGGTGCGCCGCCAGTTATGGAGCGTGATGCTCAGCCTACCGGCCCCGGGGTCCAATTGTCCCCTGAAAGCGGGCTGACTTTGACGTCATCGATGACTCCGAGCTCCAGGCTCGGATCGAAATGGCGCATCGTCCGCTCGTTGAAGTCGATGATGCGGCCGGGCCTGAGCGGCCCGACGTCGTTGATCTTGACGATGACCTTCTTGCCGACGGCCTCGACGAGGGCATATTTCGGCCTCGCACCAAATTGGACCCCACCGAATTTCCGGCGCAAACTCGTTTTGATGGCAGCCGTCCAGACAGAGGGATCATACCGCTCACCGGACGCTGTGCTCGGACCGCCCTCCTCCTTGCCGGGCTTGAACGGATTGTACATGGATGCAGCGCCAACGACCGCATTCCCGGAGGCGGCTTCAAGGACGGTGTCTGAGTGAACTCCACGCGATTCACTTCGAGCAGCAGTAACGGAGACGGCAAGCGCAATCAGGGCGCCGCAAAGTGCGGCGCTCGAGCGGAACGGCATTATAACTCCTGTGATTTTTTCGATCGCCGGTTCCCGACACCGCAAACAGAGCAAGCGAACGCGGAAGCGTTCATGAAGCTTGCGCCGGTGCTTTGCGGATTCGAGCCAACCCCTTGGCTATGGAACAGTTGTGCGAACCAGATCGGTTCCCACGCAGCGGTTTAAGTTGCCACCGTCTAAGACAGAGATTGCGTCAGCAACATGACTGATTGAACGAACGGTCTATTCCGCTGCCGCCTTCGCCGGTGCCACGTTGATCGCGAGCTTGCCGTAGCGATCCGTAAAAGCCTCGGTGTCGATCTCCTCCAGCTTGATCTCGCCGCTCATCACGCTCCTCTTCCAGGCTTCCTGCGCCGGATCGTTCTGGAATTCCGGCATCACCTCGCGGCCGAACAGATCGAGCGATTCGCAGATGTGCTCGTGGCTGTTCTTGCCGGCTTGATTGAGCAGGATCAACTGGTCGATATGCGAAGACTGGAAGCGCTTCAGCTTCCTGCGGATCGTCTCGGGAGAGCCGATCAGGCCGCCGCGCAGCGCGGCCTCCTGCGCCTCGGGGTTGTCGCGCTTCCAATTGTTGTACTCGTCCCACATGTTGACGGTGTAGGGCGCGGGGCGCTGGCGATTTTGCGCGGCGCCGTAGAAGCGCAGCGCGAACTGGAAGAAGGTGGCGCCGTCGGCCCGTGCGCGTGCCTCTTCATCGGTCTTCGCGCACATGAAAAACGACACCAGCGCCATGTTCGGGTTGATCTCGTAGTCGGCGAGTTTTGCGAGACGCTTAGTCATGGCGTTGTAATAGGCGTGCACCCAGGCATGGGCGGCATCGGCGCTGACGAACTGGAAGCCGAGCGCGCCAAAGCCATGGCGGCCGGCGCGCTCGATGGTCGGCAGCTGCGAGCAGGCCATCCACAGCGGCGGATGCGGCTTCTGCACCGGCTTGGGCACGACATTGCGCAGGGGGATGTCGAAGTACTTGCCGTGGTGCTCGCTGCCGGCGTCCTTGAACATCGGGAAGATCGCAGCTACGGCCTCCTCAAAGACCTCCTTCTTGGTCTCCATGTCGCGGCCGAACGGCGTCAGCTCGGTGATGGACGCGCTCTCGCCCATGCCGAATTCGCAGCGGCCGTTGGAGAGCAGGTCGAGCACCGCGACGCGCTCGGCGACGCGCGCCGGGTGGTTGGTGGTGAGCTGGAGGATGCCGTGGCCGAGCCGGATGTTCTTGGTGCGCTGGCTTGCGGCGGCGAGAAATGATTCCGGCGAGGGCGAGTGCGAATATTCCTCGAGGAAGTGATGCTCGACGACCCAGGCGTGGTCGTAGCCGAGCCTGTCGGCAAGTTCCAGCTGCGAGAGCGCGTTCTGGTAGAGCTTGAGCTCGTCGCCGGCCACCCAGGGCCTTGGCAGTTGCAGCTCATAGAAGATGCCGAACTTCATGACGCCTCTCCCGCATTATTCTTGGTTGCGCTCATCTTAATGAGCGGGACGGCGCTGTCTACGAAGCATCAATTCCGCCACATGGGAGAACGGCTTGATCGCGCGGGCCGAATCGTTAGTTTGCCTGCGGCGACTCATATAACTCTGCCGCCTGGACCCTTCCGGACAGACATGGCCACCTTCACCCCGCATCAGGACGCCGCGCTGAAAGCCGTTGGCGACTGGCTGAAAGCAAAACCCGGACGAAACGGCACGCCGCCGGTGTTCCGCCTGTTCGGCTATGCCGGCACCGGCAAGACCACGCTGGCGCGGCACATCGCCGAGGGCGTCGACGGCGAGGTGAAATTCGCCGCCTTCACCGGCAAGGCGGCCCTGGTCATGCGCAACAAGGGGTGCGACGAGGCTTCCACCATCCATTCGCTGATCTACCGCGCCCGCGAATCCGGCGAGGAGCAGCCGAGCTTCGAATTGTGGGACGACGCGCCGGCGTCGAAGGCCAAGCTGATCGTGATCGACGAATGCTCGATGGTCGATGCGGAATTGGGCCGCGACCTGATGTCGTTCGACTGCCCGCTGCTGGTGCTGGGCGATCCCGCGCAGCTGCCGCCGATCCAGGGCGGCGGCTTCTTCACCAACACCGAGCCCGACGCGATGCTCACCGAGGTGCACCGCCAGGCGCAGGACGACCCGATCGTGCGGATGTCCATGGACGTCCGCGAAGGCCGCGAGCTCGATATCGGCCGCTACGGCGAGAGCGAGGTCGTGTCGCGCAAGGAGCTCGATCCCGATCGCGTCATGGGCGCCGACCAGGTCCTGGTCGGCCGCAACAACACGCGGCGCGCGTACAATATGCGGGTGCGGCAGCGCCAGAACATCGAGGACGTCTTTCCGGTCGCCGGCGACAAGCTGGTCTGCCTGCGCAACAACCGCAAGAAGGGCCTGTTCAACGGCGGCCTGTGGCGCGTGAAATCACGCAACACCGCGCGCTCGAAATCGCGCATCCTCAGCATGCGGCTGTCGCCGGACGAGGATCTTGGTCACAAGGTCACGAAAGTTTCGGTTCGCGCCGATTGCTTCGAGGGCGGTGTCGAGCAGATCGCCTGGGAGCAGCGCAAGCCCTATGACGAGTTCGACTACGGCTATGTGCTGACGGTGCACAAGTCGCAGGGCTCGCAATGGGACGACGTCGTGCTGTTCGACGAGAGTTTTGCGTTTCAGGACAGTCGCGCAAGATGGCTGTACACGGGCATCACGCGCGCGGCGAAAAGGTTGAGTATCGTCGTTTGAGCGTCGATGCTTTGGCGACGCCATCGCCTCAACCACCACTCGTCGTCCCGGACAAGCGAAGCGCAGATCCGGGACCCATACCCAAAGGAAGATGTTTTGCGAAGGCTCGGAGTGGGAGCTTTGCCCTACACTCCTCGCTGTGGGTATGGGTCCCCGCCTTCGCGGGGACGACACCGGTTATGAGGGGGCGCAATCGGCCCCCCACGCAACCTCACTTCCCCGCGACAAAATAAAAATCCTCGCGTCCCGGCGGTGAGCCGTAGGTGAACGGCTGCTGCTCGCGTTTTGTGGCGGACCAGACGTCGTCGCGGACGATGTCGAACAGTTTTCGGATCTCGACTTTCGGCACCTTGATCTCGCGGGCAAGCGCGGTGGCAAAGGGGCTGTCGGCGCCGCCGTCGCCGTCCATCGCGGTCTCGCCGTGCTTGGCGGCGTAGACCACCATGAAGCCGGCACCGGGCTCGATGTTGGAAAAGCCCTTGTCGACCAGCTTGAGCGACAGCGTGCGCTGCATGGTCGGCGCAAACGGATTGTCGCGGCACGCATCCAGAATGACCAGGCGCACCTTTCGCGCGGCGCCGACGGCGGCGATCACCTGCTCGAGCGCAACCGCCTGGGTCTCGGCGTCCTTGTCGGCGGCAAGCTTGGCATCGACGGGAACGAGATAGTTCACGCCGCCGATCTCGAAACCATGCCCGGCGTAGTAGACCACCGCCCAATCCGCCTTCTCCGCCTCGGCGGCAAATGTCTGCAACGCCTCGAAGAACTTGTCGCGGGCGAGGTCACTGGCGGAGATCACGGTCTGGAAACCGACATCGCGCAGCACGCCTGCAATCAGTTTCGCGTCGCGCGGCGGATTGGGCAAGGCTTGCACGTTCTTGTAGGCGCCGTTGCCGACCACGAGCGCGACGCGTCGCCCGGAGGGGCCGGCCGGCGCTTGCGGCGTCAGGGCGGCGAGCCGCTCCTGCGCGATGGCGCGGGCGCGCGCGACGTCGAACTCGTCGAACGGCGTCAGCGAATAGGCCGCCGCACGGTAGTCGGCGCGGGCCTGGGCGAGATCTTTCCGGCGCTCGTAGATCTGGCCGCGGCCGGAATGGGCGCGCACATTGTTCGGGTTGATCTGGATGGCCGTATTGTAGTCCTTCAGCGCGGCGTCGAGATCGCCCTTCAGCATGTAGACGTCGGCGCGGTTGTTGATCGCGTACACGTTTTTCGGCTGCCTCTCGATCAGGCCGTTGCAATCGGCAAAGGCTTGGTCGAACTTGCCCATCAGGCCCCAGGTGATGCAGCGATTGCTCGCGATCTGCGGCGCGGCCGGATCGATCTTCTCGGCCTCCGCGAAATCGGCGAGCGCGCCGCCATAATCCTTGGTCAGCGTGCGCACGCGGGCACGGTTGGTCCAGCCGAGCAGGAATTTGGGCGTGTATTTGATCGACAGGTTGAAATCGTCGAGCGCGCTTTGCGGCGCTCCCCTGCGGAGCTGGATGACGCCACGGTTGTTGTAGGGGACACCGTAGGTCGGCCGCTTCTGGAGCGCGAGGTTGTAGTCGGCCATCGCGAGATCGTCCTTGCCCGTGCGCTCATAGGCGAGGCCGCGCAGGTTGAGCGCAATGGCAAAGTCGGGATCGAGGTCGACGGCCATGGACAGGGTTTCGATCGCGTGAACGTAGTCGCGCTTGTTGATCAGCGTGTTGCCGCGCACGGAGAGCGCGATGGCCTTGTCCTTGCCGGTGAGCCGGTCGGCATTGAGCAGGTTGTCGCAGGCGGTCGCGCGAGCCAGCAACTCCGCCTGGCGGTCGCGACAGACGCCAAGGTCGTCTCCGGCCTGTGGCTCGGCCGCGGCCATCGCGGCGCCTGAGATGACGATGGCGAGGGTCAGGGAAACGACGCGCAGCATGTTGTCAGGTCAGCTCCAGCCACATTTTTATGCCGATCACCGGTCGCGCCGGTTCATCTAGCGCGGAGTTCCCGGCTTCGCCAAGCCCGAGCTTTCCGAGGCCATTTTTCACAGACTCGTGTCCGTCCGACCGTAACAATCACTGCCTGCGCCCGTATCTCGGATGACGCGAAAACGCGGCCGGTCGGGCTGGTCGCCCTGCCCCGGCCACTCTAGACTGTCAGTCCTTCCGAAAGAGGATCCGCCATGCGCCGACCCGCCATCCTGTCCCTGCTCGCCGCTGCCGCAACCACCGCTCTGGCGCTGGCCTTCGCCATGCCGTCCCGGGCCGCCGAGGACGCTGTCGTGATCCCCGCTCCCGCCGCGGACGTGGCGCCCGCCACGGGCATCCAGACCGCCGTGATCGCCGGCGGCTGCTTCTGGGGCGTGCAGGGCGTGTTCCAGCACACCGCCGGCGTCGTCAACGCGGTGTCCGGCTATGCCGGCGGCACCAAGGCGACCGCCGACTACCAGATGGTGTCGAGCGGCCGGACCGGCCACGCGGAGGCGGTCGAGATCAAGTACGACCCGAAGAAGATCTCCTACGGCAAGATCCTCCAGATCTACTTCTCGGTCGCGCACGACCCGACCCAGCTCAACCGCCAGGGTCCCGACACCGGCACGCAATATCGCTCGGCGATCTTCACCACCTCCGACGAGCAGAAGAAGGTGGCGGAGGCCTATATCGCCCAGCTCAACGGCGCCAAGGTGTTCAGCAAGCCGATCGTGACCAAGGTCGGCGCGCTCGAGGCGTTCTACCCGGCGGAAGCGTACCATCAGGATTACCTGACGCTGCACCCGAACCAGCCCTACATCGCCTATAACGACATTCCGAAGGTCGAGAACCTGAAGAAACTGTTCGCGGATAACTATATCGAGAAGCCGACGCTGGTCAGTGCCAGCAAGGCCACCAACTGACATCACCAAACGAACGGGAGACCCATGCCCGACACCAAAACGAAAACCACGGACGACAAGGTCATCAAGAGCGAGGAGCAGTGGCGCCGCGAATTGTCGCCGATGCAGTACGCCGTGCTGCGCGAGAAGGCGACCGAGCGTCCCTTCTCCGGCGAATATGAGCACGACCACCGCGCCGGCACTTATGTCTGCGCCGGCTGCGGCAATGTGCTGTTCGAGTCCGATGCCAAGTTCGATTCCGGCTGCGGCTGGCCGAGCTTCACCCAGCCCGCCGCCGAGAGCCATATCGACGAGGAGCACGATGCCAGCCACGGCATGATCCGCACCGAGGTGCTCTGCTCCAAGTGCAGCGGCCATCTCGGCCACGTCTTTCCCGACGGACCCGGGCCGACCGGCCTGCGCTACTGCATCAACTCGGCGGCCCTGAAGCTCGAGCCCAAATAACATTGCGGCGCCGGGTTCCGTCATGGAACCCGGCGCCGCAATGTGCTTTTCTCGTCTGGCAGTGCGGCCGATGCATATGGTCCGGCGGCCGCCAGGGAGGATGCCATGGCTCTTGGGACCGTCCTGATCATCCTGGTGATCATCTATTTGCTGGGCGGCGTGTCCGGACGGATCGGCGGCTACGGCTACGGCATGGGCCATTCCGGCATGGGGATTGGCGGCCGCGTACTGGTGGTGCTGATCGTCCTGCTGCTTCTTGGCAAGCTTTAAACCATTCAACGCATTGAAAGTACGTCGTTTTTCGCATCTGCGGGGCTGCCATGCACGGATTCATCATCTCCCATCGCGGGGGTCGCAATTTTGTCAAATCGGCTTATATTAGAGGGCGAAAATGATGTGCGGCGGGCCAACCCGATCGTGGCCCCCGCCTTCCCAAACCCCACGCGCTTAAAGCCCCAGACAAGATCACGAGGTCTTTGACCATGCGTCCACTGCGTCCGTTCAACTTCAACACCTCCGCCGAGCTCTTCCCCGCTGCGATCCGCAAGAAGAAGCGCGCAGGGTTCACCTATCGCCGGTTCGGCACCGCGGCCGAAGCCGTGCAGTTCGCGATGGAGCAGTTGCCGACGGATTCGCTGAACGGCGCCTATCTCCAGGTCGAGGAAGCGCGCTTCGACCAGAACGGCATCCGCTCGCTCTATGAGAGCGAGGCCTTCCCGCTACCGCGCCACCGCAAGCCCGAGCCGGCCGCCGCCGAGGCCGACGCCGACGCGGCGTAAGCTTTTTCGCCAAGCCTCCTTTACGTAAGCCTCCGAGGTGCGCAGAAAGCGCGATGGCCGAAAGGTCGTCGCGCTTTCTGCGTTTTCGCGAACTCAGATCCGCGGCTGCTTGTCGAGCCAGCGGCGGAGCAGGCGCACGTTGCGCATATTGGCGCGGAACATGACGTCGAAGGCGTCGCCCGCGAACGGCACGATGCCCACGACGCCGTCGAGCGCGACGTTGCCGAGCATGCGGGTGGTGAGATACCAGGGCGCGCCCAGCGCGCGCGCCTCGCGCACCAGCCACAGCGAGATCGCGGTGGTGATGATGTCGCCGACGACGGGGATCAGCCCGATCAGCCCGTCGATGCCGTAGCGGATGTTGGTTCCGGGCAGGACGAACGCGACGTCGAGCAGCTTTGCGATCGCCTCGATGCGCGCAATCCTCTGCTCCCGGGTCAGATTGCCGGCAAAGGGATTGTCCTTGCCGAACTCGAAGCGAAACTGCTGAAAGCCCTGATCCAGCGTTTCCGGGCGGATCTCGCGGCCGTCCTGATCGATGATCGGTCCGCGCGCCTCGGTGCGCGAAGAATTCGCGCGCGAGCCGCTTCCCGAACGGGATCGTCGCGGAGTAAGGATGTCGTCGTCGGACACGGTCATGGCCTCCTAAGAACGCACCAGCGCGGCGGAGGTTGCTGGCCGCGCCCGAACGCCGCGCCCTCAGCTCGTCGTCGCTGCGGCCGCCGGCGGCGGCTCCTCGACATATCTATGCACGAGCCAGGACGAAATCACGGCCGGCACGAACCCGACGAGGCCGTACAGGATGAACTGCACCGCGCCTGAATCCGGCCCGCGCGAGCTGTAGGTCAGCGAGGCCAGCACGAAGGCGAACAGGCCGACCAGCAGCATCCGCAGCACCGGGCCGATCCGCCTGATATGGATCAGGATGTCGTCGACCGCGCCGATCATCAGCGCCGGCAGGAAACCGAACAGATAGCTGTATTGCAGCGACTTGAAGAACACTGCGAACAGCTTGCCGACCTCACCGAGATTGGTCTGGGCCCAATAGCCGGACTGATAGGTCGTCGTCAGCAGCAGCAGGAATCCGCCGACGAACGGCCCGACCAGCGCAAACACCAGATAGCGTTTCATCAAACACCCTCACACGTCGTTCCGGTTATAGCAGCGCCGCGGGAACTTTGAACAGCGGGGGCCAGCTGCTCCACGAAGGAACAAGTGGCAAGGCGACGAGTTCAGACAGGACCTGAAATTCACCCCGTCGACTGGAGCCGCCTATGTCCCGTAAATTTCTTCTGGCGACGATCACGCTGGCAACCCTGGGCGGCCTCTCGAGCGCGCCCGCTCTCGCACAAGGCCACATGGGCACGCCGCAGGAGCAGAACGCCTGCTCGCGGGATGCCTCGCGGTTGTGCCGCAAGGATCTCGGCAACGACAGTGCGGTGCAGGGCTGCCTGCAAGCCAACCGCGCCAAGCTGTCGAAATCATGCAGCAAGGTGTTCGCGAGCCACGGCATGTGAGGATCGGAAGCACGCCTGGCAGACACTGCCCGGCAAAAGGGAGAGTGAAGCCATGTTGCGCGACGAGCAGCTCTCTATCCTCAGGGACATCAGCCAATCCGTTGCCTTCGCCGACGACCGGCAGGGCATGATGGGACAACTGATCGCCGACGGCTACGTGACGAAGGACGGCGATCTGTTCGAGCTCACGGCAAAAGGTGTCACCGCCGTCGAGGAACACGCCGCCGCGCTCGGCGACACCGAGGCCGAGCAGACGGATGCGGCGTTCTACCGTCTCGCTTGATGCGACACGTCGCTTTGGCGTGACGCGCGGGCAACATCTGCGAATTCCTTCGCGCCTCCCATTGCAGCGTCGTGACAATGGCGCATAATTCGCTCGGGCGGCGCAGCACTTTTCGATTCGCACATCACGAGAGATCGAGCGACCACATGCGGGACGAAGTTCCCGGCGTGAAGGCTGTGACATGCGGCAGATCAAGCCGCGTGCGGCGCCCCAAAACCAAGTGGTTCAATCCACGGAACTCGGGGACGCATTCCGCATGACACGCATCAAGACCATCGCTTCGCTCTTCGCTTTCGCAATGACCGCCGTCGCACTCCAGACATCGCCCGGCCTCGCCTTTTCGTCCGAGGCACAGCAGATGTGCTCGGGCGACGCGATGCGGCTGTGCTCCAGTGAAATCCCCGACATTCCGCGCATCACCGCCTGCATGGTGCGGAACAAGGCGCAGGTCAGCCCAGGCTGCCGCGCCGTGATGGCCCGCGAGCACGCCGCAGCATCGCGCAAGCGGGAGGCGGCGGCGCAGTAAGGAGCATCCACGACGTCATTCCGGGGCGCGCGAAGCGCGAGCCCGGAATCCATCGCGCAACGCGTGATGTAGGAAAATGGATTCCGGGCTCGCCTCTACGCGTCGCCCCGGAATGACAGAGTGCCCTAATCGCCCCACTGCGCGAAGGCGTCGTTGAAGGCGCGCTCGCCGGGGGCGCCCTTCTCGATGGCGATGATGGCGCGGCGCTGGTTGGCGTAGACCAGCGGCACGTCGAACCACGAGCGCTCCTTCAGGAGCTGGACGTTGCGGCTGCGATCGGCGTCGACGTTGGAGAGGCCGACCAGGAAGAAGCCGTCGGTGACCTTGACCGCGAGGCCGGCGAGCGGGGTGCCGCGCGCCTGCTCGTTCGACTTCATCAGGATGCCCGGCACGTTGGAGACGCTGCCGCCCGGAAAATCCGGCGGCAGGATGAAGGTCAATTCCGCCGTGTGGCTCGCCGGCAGCGAGGAGTCGGTATTGCGGCGGAACGACATCGTCATCTTGAACTTGCGGTCGGGGATCTCGATGTCGGCGCGCACGGCGACGTCGGCCTTCTGGTTGCCCGACGCCTTGATCGGCTCGAGCCGCCACACCACCGAGCCGACATATTGCTTGCCCTTCGGATCGGACGGATCCTCGTCATAGAGCACGACCTTCTGGGCCACCGGCGCGACCGGCTGGTCGCTGGCCGAAGGCTGGCCGACGCGATCCGGAATCTTCGGCTTGCTCTGCGGCTGCGATGGATCCTTCGGGGCTTCCACCACCTGGGTGGGCGAGGACTTGATCAGGCCGCTCGCGATCTGGACCAGCTGTTTGCCCCAGAGAATGCCGGCGCCGACCAAGATCAGCACGATGCCGACGGCGATCGCGCTCTTGAACGGGAAGACCGAGCCGGTGCGGGCGCGCTTCTTGGCTTCGGGCGCGATGCGCGGGCGCGGCGACGGCGGCGCGTAGCGCTCGGCCTCCTCGATCGACTCGTCGTAGGAATAGGGCGCGTCCTGCTCGCCGGCGCGATTTTCCAGGCTCGGCTCCAACCGGTCGAACTCCGGCGAGGGCGAGGGCACGTTGGCGTAAGTGCGGCGCGCGGCGCGGCTCGCCTGCGCGGCGGCACCGCCGAGATCGTTGACGTCGGCGGTGATGTCGCGAAAACCGCGCACGCCCGGTGCCGGCGGCAGAGGCGGCGGCGGACCGACGTCCGGCGGACGGCGACCGCCCTGGCGGTCACGTCCGGACGAGGCAGGCACCGGCGGCTCCGGCGGCGGAGCAGGCGGTCCCGGCTGGCGCGGGGCGTCGAAACGGGGAGCGCGCGGCGGACGCGGGGCGTCGCCCTGGTCATCGACGTTGAAGGACGGGCGGTCGGCGCGCGGCGGCGGCGGCGGCGGACGGGTGCGCGGAGCCGCCGGTTGAGAGGGGGGCGGACCACCCTCGGCGGCACGGCTGCTGGCCCGGCGGAAGGCATCGCCGCTGCCGGAGCTGCGGCCGCCGCCACCGGGGCGCGAGGCCTCGCGGGCCCGCTGGGCGGCCTCCGATTCGACCTTGCGGACGGCCTCTTCCAGCGACAGCCGTTCGCGGGTGATCTCGGATTCGGAAAGCGGCGGCTGAACGCTGCGGAGCTGCGCGATCAGCGCCGTGCGCGCCCGCTCATAGAGCGCGCGACGGCTTTCGCCGGGAGCGTTGGGATCCAGGGCGGCAATAGCGCGGGCGATCAGCGGATAGTAATCAGCCATTTCAACTCAACTATACGCACGTCCCGGTAAGAGATCGTTAAGCCTCAAACGGATTTTGTACCAGGATAGTATCCTCGCGTTCGGGGCTGGTGGAAAGCAATGCGACCGGGCACCCCACCAATTCCTCGATCCGGCGAACATATTTGATGGCCTGGGCCGGCAGCTGGGCCCAGGAGCGGGCGTTGGCGGTCGGCTCCTTCCAGCCCTCGATGGTCTCGTAAATCGGCTCGACCCGGGCCTGGGCGCCCTCGCCGGCCGGGAAGTGGTCGATCTCCTTGCCGTCGAGCTTGTAGCCGGTGCAGACCTCGATCGAATCGAAGCCGTCGAGGATATCGAGCTTGGTCAGCGCGAGGCCGTTGATGCCGCAGGTCCGGACCGCCTGGCGAACCAACACGGCGTCGAACCAGCCGCAGCGGCGCGGACGGCCGGTATTGGTGCCGAATTCCCGGCCGCGCTCGCCGATCTTGCGGCCGATCTCGTTGTCCTGCTCGGTCGGGAACGGGCCTTGGCCGACGCGGGTCGTGTAGGCCTTGCACAGGCCGAGCACATAGCCGACCGCGCCCGGCCCGACGCCTGTGCCGGTCGCAGCCTGCGCCGCCACCGTGTTGGACGAGGTGACGTAAGGATAGGTGCCGTGATCGACGTCGAGCAGCGCGCCTTGCGCGCCTTCGAACAGCATGCGCTTGCCTTCGCGCCGCTTGATGTCGAGCAGCCGCCACACCGTCTCGGCGTAGGGCAGCAGCTCCGGCGCCAGCGCGCTCAGTTCCTTCAAGATCTCCTTGCCGTCGAACTCCGGCAGGTTGAGGCCGCGGCGCAGCGCATTGTGATGCGCCAGCAGCCGGTCGATCTTGTGCGGGAGGGTGTCGAGATCGGCGAGGTCCATCAGGCGGATGGCGCGGCGGCCGACCTTGTCCTCATAGGCAGGTCCAATACCGCGGCGGGTGGTGCCGATCGCGGTTGCCGCATTGGCGGATTCGCGATGCGCGTCGAGCTCACGGTGCAGCGGCAGGATCAGGGTGACGTTCTCGGCAACCCGCAGATTATCCGGAGAGACCGCGACGCCCTGCGACCGCAGCTTGGTGACCTCGTCGAGGAAGGCCTGCGGATCGAACACCACGCCGTTGCCGATCACCGACAGTTTCTGGTCGCGCAGCACGCCCGAGGGCAGCAGCGCGAGCTTGTAGGTCTTGCCGTTGATGACCAGCGTGTGGCCGGCGTTATGACCGCCCTGGAAGCGAACGACAATGTCCGCCTGCTCCGACAACCAGTCGACGATCTTGCCCTTTCCTTCGTCGCCCCACTGGGCGCCGACGACGACAACATTGGCCATTCGCGGGTAATCCTTCGAAGATTTCTCTGTAAGCGGCATGACCCAAACGGAAAACCGGTACCCACTTTTCCGGGATCATGCCTGCGCCCAGCCCAATTCCCGGCCAACGGCCGTTCGCACGCGAGGCAGCTCAACCGGATAAAGGAAGCAGCCTCTCTAGGCAAGCAAGAACGGGACTTTTTGGTGACCCGGATGGCACTCCAACCCTTTGATATCCCCGGAAAATCCAGAAACCGTCGCAGCGAGCGCAATGGCTTCGACCAAAGCGTGAGAGGCTGCATCCGCCGCTGCATGGTCGCGATGCGTCCGCCCCCCGTTGATGCAACCTCGATTTCCGTGTCTTTGGACAGCGCCGGGCTATGAGCCGGCCCGGACCTCGCCGGGCCGGGGCTCGGCGCATGACGCGGGGCCACAGCAATCCCAATGTCCGCCACCGGCCAGACCACGAGCGCCGAATCGCCCGGCCAAAATTGGCTCGCCAACCAGCCCTATCTGCTGCTCAGCATCACCGCGCTGTGCTGGGCCGGCAATGCCATTGTCGGGCGTCTCGCCGCCGGCCACATCCCGCCGGTCACGCTGTCGTTCCTGCGCTGGAGCTTCGCCTTCCTGCTGGTGCTGCCGTTCGCCTGGAAGCATCTCGCCCGGGACTGGCCCGCCATCCGCAGCAAGCTCGGCCTGATGATCGTGCTGTCGGTCATCGGCATCGGCGCCTTCAACACGCTGCAATACTGGGCGCTGGAGCATACCCAGGCGCTCAACACGCTGCTGCTCCAGTCGGCAGCGCCGCTGATCGTGGCGTTGTGGTCACTGGCCATTCTCGGCGTCCGGCTCACGGTCGCGCAGACCTTCGGCGTGCTGCTGTCGATGTGCGGCGTGCTGACAATTCTCCTGCACGGCGACTTCACCACGCTGTCGAACATCGACTTCAACAAGGGCGACCTCATCTTCGTCGTCGCGCTGATCTTCTTCGCGCTGTATTCGGTGTTGACGCTGAAGCGGCCGCCGATGCACGGCCTGTCGTTCCTCGCCTTCACCTTCGGCGCCGGCGCCGCCTGCCTCATTCCGCTGGAGATCTGGGAATTGTCCGCGCGGCCCGTGATGAAGCTCGACGGGCCGAATTTGCTCACCTTGTTCTATGTCGCCGTATTCCCCTCGACGCTCGCCTATCTCTGCTTCAATCGTGGCGTCCGCCTGATCGGCGCCAACCGCGCCGCGCCGTTCTTCCACGTCGTGCCGGTGTTCGGCTCGATCATGGCGATGGCCTTCCTGGGCGAGCACCCGCAGGCCTTCCATTTCATCGGCTTCGCGCTGGTGCTCTCGGGCGTGTTCGTGGCGTCGAGGAAGCAGGCGAGTTAGGCAACCTTGAACTTGCTGTACGCCTCGCTCGTCGCGATGATGACGTGCTCGGCGCAGGCGTTGACGCGATGCGGGTCGGCCTCGCGCTCGTAGGCCTCCGACGTCATCATGTCGAGGAAGGCCGCGACCGACGGGTAATAGACCAGCGCGACGAAATCCCAATCGTTGCCGTCACGTGTACCAAGCGCGACCGCCTCGGCCTCGCCGGTCCACAGCAGCGTGCCGCCGCGCGCCTTGATCATCGGCACGGTGATCGCGCTGTAGCGCAAATAGGCGTCCCATCCTGACCCGTCGCCGTCGCGCGAGCGCATGTGGAAGCGCATCAGGTTCAGCATCACGACCGGCGCATGCCGGTCGATCTGCTCCAGGCCCTCGATGTTCAACATATTGACCGGCAATGACGCCTCCTCAGGTTATGCGTGCATTGTAGCATTGCGACCGCGTGGCTTGTGTCATCATGGCAATCCGGCACAAGCTTGCATCCAACGCCAATGACGATTGCATCGCCCGCGCCAAAGGCCGCGAATCCGGCCAGCTGGCTCAACAACCAGCCTTATCTGCTGCTGAGCCTGAGCTCGCTGTTCTGGGCCGGCAACATCGTGCTCGCGCGCCATGTCGGCGCGCATGTGCCGCCGCTGACGGTGACCACGATTCGCTGGTACGGCGTATTCCTGATCCTGTTGCCGTTCGCGTGGCCGCATCTCAAGCGCGACTGGCCGGGCATACGAAAAAGCCTGCCGCTGATGCTGTTCCTGTCGCTGGTCGGCTTCGCCTTCAACAACGCGATCTCCTATTGGGCGATGCAATACACGGAAGCGCTGAACGCGCTGCTGATCCAGTCGGCCGGGCCGTTGTTCGTGGCGCTTTGGTCGCTGGTGCTGTTCGGCGTGCGGCTGACGGCTGCGCAACTCGCCGGGATCGCGATCTCGCTGGCGGGCGTGCTGATCATCATCCTGCGCGGCGATCTCGCAGCGCTCGCGAGCATCGCGTTCAACAGGGGCGACATCATGTTCGCCTCCTCGCTGGTGGCGTTCGGGCTCTACTCCGCCTTCATCCCGCGCCGGCCGAAGATCCACCAGCTCTCCTTTCTCTCCTTCACCACCTGCTGCGGCGCGACGATGCTGCTGCCCGCGGCCATCTGGGAGGCCTGGAGTGGCCGGATCATGCAATTCGACCCGGTGACGCTGGCAACCCTCGGCTACATCCTGATCTTCCCCTCGACGCTCGCCTATCTCTTCTTCAACCGCGGCGTGGCGCTGATCGGCCCGAATCGGGCTGCGCCGTTCTTTCATCTGGTGCCGGTGTTCGGCTCGGCAATGGCGATCCTGCTGCTTGGCGAAAAGCTGCAGCCGTTCCACCTGATCGGCTATGCGCTGGTGCTGGCCGGCGTCGTGATCGCATCACGCCAAGGGTCTGCGGGAAAGTAATTCCGCGGCGCGGACGCGTGCGCGCTCGTGTCCCGGACGCGCTGCGGCAATGACGCTGCGCAGAGCCGGGACCCAGTGTACCGCAAGCATGGGCCCCGGCTCTGCGGCGCACCGCTGAAGAAGCGCTGCGCCGCGTCCGAGGCACGATACCTCGCGACAAACTCCCGTCTTCCGATTTCAATGCGGAGCAGCTAGGTTCCCCGCCAACCAAGAAGAGGGAACGACCAGACATGTTTTCAGCATTGATTCGAAACCTGCGCACAATCGGCGCGGCCGCGATCTGCCTCGCCGCCTCGACCGCCGCACAGGCCGATACCTGGCCGAGCCGCAACATCACGCTGGTGCTGCCGTTCGCGGCCGGCAGCGGCACCGACACGACGACGCGGCTGATCTCGCAGCATCTGTCGCAGGCGCTCGGCGTCGGCATCGTGATCGAGAACAAGGCCGGCGCCAACGGCATGATCGCCGCGACCTATGTCGCGCGCGCCGCCCCCGACGGCTACACGCTGCTGGTCACGACCAACACCACGCATTCGGCCAATCCCTATCTGCTCAAGAGCCTGACCTACGATCCCGTCAAGGACTTCACCCCGATCGCCCGCACCGGTGACCTGCCCTTCATGCTGGTGATTCACCCCGAAGTACCGGCCAAGACCGTCGGCGAGCTCGTCGCCTACGGCAAGGCCAATCCGGGCAAGCTGAGCTACGCTTCGGGCTCGTCCTCGGCGATCGTGTCGGGCGCGACCTTCGCGCACAATGCCGGGCTCGACCTGCTGCACGTGCCCTACAAGAGCTCGCCGCCGGCGCTCAACGACGTCATGGGCGGACGCGTCTCGATGATGTTCGTGGACATCCTGACCGGCCTGCCCCACGTCAACGGCAATGCGCTCCGCGCGCTCGCCGTCACCACCAAGGACCGCTCGCCGCTGGTGCCGAACCTGCCCTCGATGCAGGAGGCCGGCGTGCCTGACTTCGACATCTCTTCGTGGCAGGGCTATTTCGGCCCCGCCGGCATGCCGAAGGAAATCGTGACGCGGCTCAATGCCGAGATCCGGAAGATCGTCGAGAAGCCGGAGATCAAGGCCCAGCTCGGCACCCTCGGCATGGACGCCTTCTCCGGCACGCCGGAAGAGCTCGGCAAATTCGTGAACGAGCAGCTGGTGCTGTGGGAGAAGCTGATCACGAACGCGAAGATCGAGAAGCAGTAGGTCTCGAAGGGTGGGCAAAGCGTAGCGGGCCCACCATCCATCATCACGAGCCGCCAAAACAAAAGGTGGGCACGACGCTTGCCCGTCTTTGCCCACCCTACGAATTTCGTGCGTGCAGCCTTACGCCGCGCGGACCTTGGCGAGGAAGCCGTCGACGGCGCTGCGCAGCGCGCCGGACTGGCTGTCCAGCTCGCGGGCGTTGGTCAGCACGTCGGTGGCCGCATTGCCGGTCGCTTCCGCGGCCGAGGTGACGCTGCCGATATTGGCGTTGATCTCGCTCGAGCCGGCCGCGACTGACTGGATGTTGCGCGCGATTTCGCGGGTGGCTTCGCCCTGCTGCTCGATCGAGGCGGAGATGCCCGCCGTGATCTCGCTCATCTCGGCAATCGTCTGGGTGATGCCGCCGATCGCAGCGACCGCATCGCTGGTCGAGGTCTGCATCGCCGCGACCTGGGCCGAGATTTCCTCGGTCGCCTTGGCGGTCTGGTTGGCCAGCGCCTTGACCTCGGAGGCGACGACGGCGAAGCCGCGACCGGATTCGCCGGCGCGCGCAGCTTCAATGGTGGCGTTGAGGGCGAGCAGGTTGGTCTGCGCCGCGATCGAATGAATCAGCTTGACCACCTCGCCGATCTTCTCGGCGCCGGTGGAGAGTTCCTGCACCGTTGCGTTGGTGCGCTCGGCGTCGCTGACGGCGCGGCTTGCCACTTCCGTCGAGCGCGTCACCTGGCGGGAGATTTCGGCGACCGAGCTCGACAGCTCTTCGGCCGCGGCCGCGACCGTGCCGACATTGCCGGAGGCCTGCTGTGACGCCGCGCCGACAGTCGCAGCGCGCGAAGACGCGTCGCTGGCGGTTGCCGTCATCGACTGTGCCGTGGTCTGCATGCCGGCCGCGGCCGCGGAGACCGAGCGGACGATGCCGTTGACGCTGCGTTCGAAGTCGCTGGCGATGCCCTCCATCGCGCTGCGACGTTCCGCCGCGGCGCGCTCCTTGGCATCGGCCTCGGTCCTCTCGAGGTCGCGGATGCGGACCGCATTGTCCTTGAAGATCTGCACGGTCGAAGCCATCGCGCCGACCTCGTCGCCGCGGCCGACGCCGGGGATGTCACCCTCGAGCTTGCCGTCGGCGAGCTCCTTCATGCGCGTGCCGAGCAGCGCCAGCGGACGGCTGATGCTGCGGCCGATCATCCAGGCAACGCTGCCGGCCACGATGACGATGCCGAGCATGGCAAGGCCGAGCAGCCAGAACACCGGGCCCATCTTGGCGTCGATGTCGTCGAGATAGGCGCCGGTGCCGAGATACATGTCGAAGCCGGGAACGGCCACGGCATAGCCGATCTTGCGGATCGGCTTCTCCTGGCCGGGCTTCACATATTCATAATACAGCAGGATCGAACCGTTGGCCTTGACGCCGTCCATCAGCTCTGCCGACAGCTTGCGGCCGTTGGTCACGACGTCCATGCGGTTGCTGCCGATCTGCTTCGGGTCCGGCGCGAGCTGCGTGATGCCGTCATAGGACGTGCCGAACAGATAGCCCGCACCGTTGTCATACGTCATCGCGTTGCCGTAGCGACGGATGTCGGCCATCGCCGCATCCTTCGTCATCTCGCCGGCATCGACACGCTTCTTCAGAGCAGCTGCGTAGTTGCGACCGAGATCGACGATCGATTTGGCCTGCTCGATGCGCGCATTCACCATCTCGCGCTTCATCAGATAGCCGGCAAGAACCCCGGAGATGCAAAGACCGAACAAGGTGACGCCGACGAGAATGCCGAGCTTGGGGGCGATCTTCAGATTGCTCAATTTCACGGGATGGCTCCGGCAATGGGGATACGGGCACGCGACCAGATCGAAATAACTCGAATCAACTTTTAGTGGGGAGCCCTTAGCAACCTGTTACGGGACGCCCCGTAGAAAGCCCGGGGAAGCCGTCGAAGCCCTTGCATAAATCGCCGCGGCAACAACCATGAATTGTACGCATCAGCATCGATTTCGCGTAAAAGACGCAAAGGCCCGTGCGAACGCGGGTCACAACAAGAAACCAAATCGGGAGCAGGACATGCCGCAATACAGGGTGGTGACGCCGAAGGGCGCGAGCTTCACGGTCGCCGGCAGCGACTATTCGTACGAGCGCGAGGCGCTCGATCCGATCGATGCCGAGATCATCGAAGCGCCCGCCAACGAAGCCGAATTCATCGCCGCCGCGAAAAACGCCGACGCCATCTACGCCAAGGGCATCCCGATCACCAAGACCATCATCGACGCGCTGGAGAGCTGCAAGGTGATCACGCTCGGCTCGGTCGGGGTCGACAGCGTCGACGTGAAGGCCGCCACCGCCCGCGGCATTCCCGTCACCAACATCCCCGACACCTTCATCGAGGAGGTCGCCGATCACGCCATGATGCTGCTGCTGGCCGGTTTCCGTCGCCTGGTCGAGCAGGACAGGATGGTGCGCAGCGGCCGCTGGGCCGAGGGCCGGCCGGCGCTGCTGAAGGTCCCGCGGCTGATGGGCCAGACGCTCGGCTTCATCTCGTTCGGCCGCGTCGCGCGCGCAGTTGCGAAACGCGCCGCGCCGTTCGGCCTGCGCATGATGGCCTACGATCCCTTCATCCAGGAAACGCTGATGTACGATCACGGCGTGATCCCGGCGACGCTGAACGAGGTGCTGTCGCAGTCCGACTTCGTGTCGATGCACGCCCCCGCCCGGCCCGAGGTGCATCACATGCTGACCGAGAAGCACTTCCGGCAGATGAAGAAGGGCTCCGTCTTCATCAACACGGGCCGTGGTGCGACGGTCGACGAGGAAAGCCTGATCAAGGCGCTGCAAGAGGGCTGGATCGCCCACGCCGCCCTCGACGTGCTGGAGACGGAACCTCCGTCGCACAACAATCCCATCCTCGGCATGGAGAACGTGACCCTGACCGCCCATGTCGCCTCGGCCTCGGCACGGTTCGACGAGGCGCGCAAGCGCCGGGTGGGCTACGAATTGTCACTGGTGCTTCAGGGCATGTGGCCGGTAAGCTGCGTCAATCCGTCGGTGCTGCAAGACACCGCGCTCCGCCGCTGGCAGCCCGTCAGCATGGATCGCGGCCCGAACAGCTAGGCGACCGGCCGCAAACCGCGCCGGAAACCGGCAAGAGACTGAAACGACCCTTCACCGGCGATCAACGCCGGGAAGGGAGACATCACAGGGAGGAACTGATGAGGAACGACATCACACGTCGTGATGCCTTGGCGCTGGGCCTGTCCGCTGCGGCAATTGCCGCGACCGGTGCCCCGGCGAATGCGCAATCCACGATCAAGACCGCCGACGTCCCCGCACCCAAGCTGCCGATCGAAAAGGGCGCAACCCTGCGCATGCTGCGGCCGGTCCGCTTCGTCCAGGCCGACGAAGACGTGTTCCGCGCCAACGCGGCCAAGTTCACCAAGGAGATGGGCGTCGAGGTCAAGGTCGACTTTGTCGGCTGGGAAGATATCAACCAGCAGACCGCGGTCACCGCCAATTCCGGCGCCGGCCCCGACATCATCATCGGCTTCTCCGATGCACCGCACATCTATATCGACAAGCTGATCGAGCTCACCGACGTCGCCGACTATGTCGGCAAGCGCTATGGCGGCTGGCTGCCGCTGGCGCAGCGTTACGGCAAGAAGAACAAGAGCGACGCCTGGATCGGACTGCCGTTCGGCGCCACCGCAGGTCCCCTGATCTACCGCAAGTCGATCCTGCAATCGGTCGGCTTCGACAAGGTGCCGGAAGACCATGCCGGCATCCTCGACCTCTGTCAGAAGCTCCAAAAGGCCGGCAAGCCGGCCGGCTTCGCGCTCGGTAACGCCAAGGGCGACGGCAACGGCTTCGCGAATTGGGCGCTGTGGTCGCACAATGCGGCCCTGCTCGATGAAGAGGGCAATGTCGTCATCAACAGCAAGGAGACGATCGCCGCGCTGAACTGGGTCAAGCAGATCTACCCGACCTTCATCGCCGGCACGACGTCGTGGAATGACGTCAGCAACAACCGCGCCTATTCCTCGCAGGAAATCGCGCTGACCGCCAACGGCGTCTCGCTGTACTTCTCGCTGAAGAACGATCCGGCGACCAAGGCGATCGCCGAGGACAGCGAGCATCAGTTGCTGCCGAAGGGCATGGCCAAGGTCTCGCCGATGGCGGGCCTGACGCTGAACGCCATGCTGTTCAAGCACAGCCAGTACCCCAACGCCGCAAAGGCCTTCCTGCAATACATGCTGGAAAAGGACCAGTACGAGCCCTGGCTCAACGCCAATTCCGGCTACTGGTCGCAGCCGCTGGCCGCTTACGCCGAGGCCCCCGTGTGGTCGCAGGACCCCAAGGTGCAGCTGTTCAAGAATACGATGAACACCACCTATTACGACGGCTATGCGGGCCCGATCTCGACGGCGACCGGTGCCGTCAGCGCCGACTACGTGCTGATCCAGATGTTCGCGTCCGTTGCGACCGGCGCTGCCACGCCGGAAGCCGCGGCCGCAGAAGCCGAGCAGCGCTGCAAGCGGTATTTCCGCAGGCAGAAGTAAGACAAAGGCGCCGTCATTGCGAGCGAAGCGAAGCAATCCAGCGTCTGTCTCCGCAGTTGCAGTCTGGATTGCTTCGTCGCTTCGCTCCTCGCAATGACGGTGCGGTGACTTTCGCAGACAGGACGACAAACTGATGTCCGTGACCACACTTCCCCCTCTCGCACTGGCACAGCGGCAGCCGTCCTGGCTGGTACGGCTGTTCGACTACAAGCCGTTCCTGATCGTGATGTGCCTTGCGCCCGCGATCGGGCTGCTCGCGGTGTTCCTGACCTATCCGCTCGGCCTCGGCATCTGGCTCGCCTTCACCGACACCACGATCGGCCGCAAGGGCGTCTATGTCGGCCTCGAGAACTTCCAGTACCTGCTCACCGATCCCCTGTGGTGGAACGCGGTGTTCTACAGCGTCGTCTACACGGGGATCGCGACCTTCGGGAAGTTCGCGCTCGGCTTCTGGCTCGCGCTGCTGCTCAACAACCATTTTCCGTTCAAGAGCCTGCTGCGTGCGATCATCCTGCTGCCATGGATCGTGCCGACGGTGCTCTCGGCGCTGGCGTTCTGGTGGATCTACGACCCGCAGTTCTCGATCATCTCCTACCTCCTGGTCGACGTGCTGCATTGGCGCTCGAGCAATGTCGATTTCCTCGGCTCGGCCTGGCCGGCGCGGTTCTCGCTGATCGCCGCCAACATCTGGCGCGGCATTCCCTTCGTCGCGATCTCGCTGCTGGCGGGCCTGCAAACCATCTCGCCTTCGCTCTACGAGGCCGCGATGCTCGACGGCGCCAGCGCCTGGCAGCGCTTCCGCTACATCACCTTCCCGATGATGCTGCCGATCCTCGCCATCGTCATGACCTTTTCCATCATCTTCACCTTCACCGACTTCCAGCTCGTCTACGCCATCACCCGCGGCGGCCCCGGCAACTCGACGCATTTGCTGGCAACGCTCGCCTTCCAGCGCGGCATTGCCGGCGGCGAGCTCGGCGAAGGCGCCGCGATCGCGGTGTCGATGATCCCGTTCCTGGTGTTCGCGACGCTGTTCTCCTATTTCGGCCTGGCGCGCCGCAAATGGCAGCAGGGAGAGAGCAATGACTGACACGGTCGTGCAAGCCACTGCCGACGCGAAGGCGGCGCCCGACACCATGGCCTGGGATTCCGGGCTGCGGCGGCTGATGATGATCTATTTGCCGCTCGGCTGCTTCGTGCTGATCCTGCTGTTTCCGTTCTACTGGATGGCGATCACGTCATTCAAGCCGAACGCGGAACTGATGAATTTCAAACAGCACAACCCGTTCTGGATTTCCTCGCCGACGCTCGCTCACATCAAGCACCTGCTGTTCGATACGGCCTACCCGCGCTGGCTGTGGACCACGATGCTCGTCGCGGTCGGCTCGACCACGCTGTCGCTGATCGCGAGCACGCTGGCGGCCTACGCGATCGAACGCCTGCGCTTCCGCGGCAGTCCCTATGTCGGCCTCGGCATCTACATGGCCTATCTGGTGCCGCCGTCGATCCTGTTCATCCCGCTCGCCACCGTGATCGTGCAGTTCGGCCTGTTCGACTCACCGCTTGCCCTGATCCTGGTCTACCCGACCTTCCTGGTGCCGTTCTGCACCTGGCTGCTGATCGGCTATTTCAAGTCGATCCCCTACGAGCTGGAGGAATGCGCGCTGGTCGACGGCGCCACGCGCCTCCAGATCCTGCGCCGCATCACGCTGCCGCTCGCCGTGCCCGGCCTGATCTCAGCCGGCATCTTCTCCTTCACGCTGTCCTGGAACGAGTTCATCTACGCGCTCGCCTTCATCCAGAGCGGCGCCAACAAGACGGTGCCGGTCGCGATCCTGACCGAGCTCGTCACCGGCGACGTCTATCAGTGGGGCGCGCTGATGGCGGGATCGCTGCTCGGCTCGCTGCCGGTTGCGATCTTCTACTCGCTGTTCGTGGATTACTACGTGTCGTCGCTGACCGGGGCGGTAAAGGAGTAAGCCAGAGCGGGTATACGAGACGATCGACGGTGCTGCGCGAAGCGCGCCCGGATCGCGTTGTCCGACGTCTTTACACCCGACGATCGCCTGCATAAGCTCCAGAGCATTGTTTTCTGATTTTCTGGAGTATTCGAAATGAAGACATTGGCGTTGATCGTCGTCGCTGTACTATTGCTCATCCCTGCCGCATCAAGCGTGCAGGCTCAGACCGCAAGCTCGACTGCAAGTTCGACTGCAGCCAAAAAGAGCAGCAAGCAACCGCAGGCACAAACACCGGCCAGTCGTCTGCCCCGGTGCAGCCGCGCAATGCAGATGTCCGGTAAACCGTGCTACGGCGGATAACGCGCAGCCGCAGGTGAGCCAAGCCCGGGCATCGCGCCGAGCTTTGCCTGCGGCCTTTGGCCCGGCTTCACAAAACTGCAATACGCGGTCCGCATAAGACGGCTCCGTCAACAGGAGACGCCCATGCGCGCGACTTTTCCCAGCACCGTCGCAACGATCATTCTCACCGCGAGCGCCGCGCTCGCGCAGAGCGAAGGCGAATTCCCGGCCAAGCTCGCCGGCCACGTGGTAATGCCGGCCGAAACCTTCATCGACGCACCGGCGGACGCCCCCACCGATCTCAAGACATCCGGCAAGTACACCACCGGCAAGCGCGTCGATGCGCTCGGCACCGTGATGGGAAAGTCCTATGAGCGCCCGACCGGCGTGTCGCTTCCGTTCAAGGGCCAGCCGCTGCAGGGCCATTCCGGCATCAAGACCATGCCCGATGGCAGCTTCTGGGTCGTCACCGACAACGGCATGGGCGCGCGCGCCAACTCGCCGGATTCGATGCTGTACCTCAACCGCTACAAGATGGATTGGGCCGGCGGCAAGATCGAACGCCTGGAAACCATCTTCCTGCATGATCCCGACAGGAAGGTGCCGTTCCGGATCGTGCATGAGGATACCCAGAAGCGCTACCTCACCGGCTCGGACTTCGACACCGAAGGTTTCCAGATCATCGGCGACACCTTCTGGATCGGCGACGAGTTCGGCCCCTACATCCTGAAGGCCGACAAATCAGGCAAGATCCTCGGCGTGTTCGAGACCGTTGCCGACGGCAAGCCGGTGCGCTCGCCGGACAATTGGGCCGTGGCGACACCGGGCGCGCCGGGCGCGACCTACACCAACGTCAACCTGCGCCGCTCCAAGGGCTATGAGGGTTTTGCCTCGTCGAAGGACGGCAAATTCCTCTACGGCCTGCTCGAAGGCCCGCTGTGGGATGCCGACAAGAAGGACTGGGAGAAGGTCGATGGCAAGGAAGCTTCCCGCATCCTCGAATTCGACGTCGCCGCGAAGAAGTTCACCGGCCGCTACTGGCAGTACGTGTTCGAGCAGAACGGCAATGCCATCGGCGACTTCAACATGATCGACCAGGCCTCCGGCCTCATCATCGAGCGCGACAATGGCGAAGGCACGGCTGACAAGGCCTGCCCACAAGGCACCCGCGGCGAGAGCTGCTTTCCTGACATTGCCAAGTTCAAGCGCGTCTACAAGATCGAGCTCACCGACGCCAATGTCGGCAAGCCCGTGCGCAAGATCGGCTATATCGACCTGATGAAGATCAAGGACCCCGACAAGAAGGCGAAGAAGCCGCTCAATGACGGCGTCTACACCTTCCCGTTCTTCACCATCGAGAACGTCGACCGCGTCGACGAGACCCACATCATCGTCGGCAACGACAACAATCTGCCGTTCTCGTCCAGCCGCGATCCCAACAAGGCCGATGACGACGAGTTCATGCTGCTCGAAGTCGCCGATTTCCTGAAGGCGAAATAGGGCGAAGCTCTCTCAACACGGTCATCGCCCGGCTCGACCGGGCGATCCAGTACGCCGAGACGCTTGTAATTGAACAGCGCGGCCTCGGCGTACTGGATGCCCCGGTCAAGCCGGGGCATGACGGCGGATGGCTTATCGCACCGTAAACTCCACCGGGATCGTGAAGCTCATCGCGCCGTTCTTGATGTCGTCGGGGATCGGCGGAAACGGCGAGGCCCGGCGGACCATCGACATGGCCTGGGCATCGAAGGCGGCAACGCCGGACGAGCCGCCAAGACGGCTCGATGTCACCTGCCCGCTGCGGCTGACGGTGAAGCTCAGCCTTGCAACGCCGCGCGCGCCGTTGCCGCCGGATGGATAGGAGTGGAAGCGCATCAGATGTGCGCGGACCCGCTGGTTATACGACGCGATCGTTGAAGCGACCGACCCGGCATTCACGGCGGATGCGAGCGGGGCCTGGCGCTCCGCACGCGGCGGCGCGCTGGTGCGCGGCGCCGGCGGCGCATCCGACGGCTTCCTTGCATCGGGGCGAACCACCCTGGGCTTTACCGGCACCGGCTTCTCCGCCGGCACGATCTTCGGCGGCTCGCGCTTCGGCGGAACCGGCTCGAGCTTCTGCTCCGGCGGCGCAACCACATCCGGCTTTTCCTGCGGCGGCGTCGGCGGAAGCATCTCCTCGACGACCTGCTGCTGCACCGGCCCGGGCGGCGACGCATCCGCCTGCTCCATCACCGGTCCGGGCGCGACATCGAGCGGCGTCGACTGCGGCGCGGAGGTCACCGGGGCCATGTCGATCATGATCGCGGGCAGGCTGACACCCTGCTCCGGCTGCGACCTGAGCCAATTCATCGCCACCAGCGCGGCCGCGATATGCAACGCCACGATCACCGCCGCCGATACGCCCCAGCGCGCGGCTTCGTGCTCCCGAAGCGGCTCGTGCAGGGCAAAGGCGTTCGCGGCCATCAGCTGCGTCCGTCGAGGCCGACCAGGGCGACCTTGAGGTAGCCGGCGTTGCGCAAGGTGTTCATCACCTCCATCAGATCGCCGTAGCTCACGGCCTTGTCGGCGCGCAGGTAAATGCGCTCGTCCTTGCGGCCCTTGGTGACGGCATCGAGCACAGCGGCGAGACCGTCGCGTGCCATCGTGTCCTCGCCGACGGCAATGGTGAGATCCGGCTTCACCGTCACGAAGGTCGGCTTGTCCGGCCGCGGCTGCGGCTCGGCCGCGGTCGCCGGCAGCTCGACACCGATATCGACAGTGGCGAGCGGCGCTGCCACCATGAAGATGATCAGCAGCACCAGCATCACGTCGATGAACGGCGTGACGTTGATCTCATGGGTGACGTCGAGATCGTCAGAGCCGCCGCGCTTGAGCGGCGATCCCGAACGTGCTCCGAGTTTGGCGGCCATGGCCTACTCCGCCGCCCGCGCGAGACGGAATTCCCTGTGGTCGCGCTGGCGGCTCACCAGCAACATCAGCTGTGCCGAGGCGTCGCCGAGCAGCGCACGGTAATTGGCGATGCCGCGAACGAGATGGTTGTAGATCACCACCGCCGGGATCGCGGCGACGAGGCCGAGCGCGGTGGCGAGCAGCGCCTCCGCGATGCCGGGCGCGACCACGGCAAGGCTCGTGGTGTGGCTCTCGGAGATGCCGATGAAGGCGTTCATGATGCCCCAGACGGTGCCGAACAGGCCGACGAACGGAGCGGTGGCTCCGATGGTCGCGAGCACGCCGGTGCCGCGCGCGATCTGCCGCGACATCGCCGCCTCGACCCGCTCCAGCCGCAGCGCCACGCGCTCCTGAAGACCGTCGTCGAGTACGCCGCCGGACAGCTCGGCCTCCTTGGCGCAGGACTGGATGAGCTGGGCGACGGCATCATGTGCGTCGCCCGCCCGCTCTGCCGCCTCGGCCAGCCTGATGTTGCCCTCGAGCGCGCGCGTCCGCTGCGAGGCAAGCGCGCCCTTGCGGCGCAGTTCGATGCTCTTGGCGAGCCACACCGTCCACGTCACCAGCGAGGCGACAGCGAGTCCCACCATCACGGTCTTCACGACGATGTCGGCGCCGAGGAACATGCCCCAGGGCGACAGATTGCGCGGCAACAGCGCCTCGTCGATCGCGAAGGCCGGCGCCGGCGCGAGCGCCAGCGCGATTGTCATGATCGCATGCCGAAGCCCAACATTGCCCTGCATCCTGATCTCCCGACAGATAGAAGGAAGTTACGCCGCGGGTGCAGCCGCGATCCAGTCCGCGAGCTGCCGGAACCGCACGAGCTGGTCCGCGCGCAGCGCCCGGGTCTCGTCGCGGCCGACGAACACCTTGAACATGATGCCGCCGTCGACATTGACGAAGGCGACGAAGGCCGAGGCTTTGCCCATGAAGGGGCGCTCGACGAAGGCGACCGCCGCGCAACGCTCGTGGCGAAGATGGCCGTGCAGCCCCTTCGGCTGCATCAGGTTGAAATAGCCGCGGCCGATCTCGCCTGCCGGCACCGCGCCGGTGAACTCGAAGATCGCATCATCGGTGTGGACGATCAGCGTGACCTCACCCCAGGCCGCGATGTCCTGCATGGCGGCGGCGAAGTGCTCGCCGCCGCCGATGCGTACCATCGACGGCGGCAGCGCCTCGATCACCGCACGCGGCGTGATCTTGCGCTCCCGCGCGACGTCCTCGACCACCGCGCCGGGATTGTCGGTCATATACGTCTTGAGATCGGCAAGTTCGGTGCTCAGCATGTCCGGCTCCTCATCTGCGCCGCCGCGATCTAAGCGGCCGCGGCCTTGCGTTCGCTCTGGATCACCTCAAACCCCTCGAACTTGGGATGACCGAGATAGAGGCTCTCGCCGGTCGGATTGTCGGCGCGGGCATGGGCGCGGCGAAACTGGTCCGAGCGGGTCCAGGCTTCGAACGCCGCCTTGTCAACCCAGGTGGTGTGCGAGGAATAAAGCGTGTGATCCTCGGCCTCAGGGCCCTTCAACAGATGAAACTCGACGAAGCCCGGCATGGTGCCGAGATAGGATTCGCGCGTGGCCCAGACGGTCTCGAACGCGGTCTCCGCGCCCTTCTTCACCTGGAAACGATTCATGGCGATGAACATAAGATTCTCCTGTGGGTCATGTGAATCGGCAAGCGCCGATCGGATCGTTTCAAAACGCACCGAAGCCACGCCGCAACATCGGCGTGGCTCTGGAGGTCGATACGGCGCGCCTCGCGCAGGTTCGCCGCTCTACTCGTCAGGTGCCGCCAAAGTGGTACTTGAGGCCTCCCTTGATCACGAGCCCGGCGCCGGCGCTGGCCCATTTCACGTCGTTTTGCGTGTCGCCGGTACTGCCAACCGGAATGGCATAGGGGCGATAGTACCGGTTGAAAAGATTTTCGACCGAGAAGTTCAGCGTGAGATCCGGCGTCGGGAGATACTGAACATACAGATTTACCAGATCGTACGACGTCGCCGGGGTATAGGTCCGCGGGATATCGTAGTTGGCGATGGCCGACGTCCACATCATCGAGAGGATCAGCGTCCGGTCAAGCAGGCGCACGCCCGCTGTCGTGGTGATCTTCTGCGGTGGAACGCTGTAAAGGCCAAACCCGGTCTGCAGGTTCTTGCCATTCTGATAAGTCCCGGAGAGGCCGAAGAACCAGAGGTTCGCATCGTACATCGCTTCGGCTTCGAAACCCTGAATACGGGCCGAGGCGACGTTCTGGTATTGCAGGAACGGCAGCACGGTGATGCTGGGCGCCGGCGGCGGGCCGGTGGGAACCACCAGCGGATTGCCGTAGGCGACCTGATCAATGAAGTCTGTGATGTCGTTGCGGAATACGTTGATCTTGCCGCGAAGCGTGTCCCCCGGCGTGAACAGATCGTTCTTCTTGATGTTGAATCCGATCTCCTTGTTCTTGCCGACCTCGGGCCGCAAATTGGGATTCGGCACGAAGCAGAAGGTCGAATCCGCGCCAGGTCCCGGCGTGCCCGACGGACAGCGGAAGAAGGAGTCGTTGACCGTGGCACCCGAATGCGGACCGCTGACCAGCGTCTCGGTGATCGTCGGCGCCCGATAGCCTTCGGCGTAGCTGACATAGGGGGTCACGAGCGCCGTGGGAACAAGCGCGACCGTGATCTTCGGCGACAGGCGATCACCGCCGGACGACGAGGTTGCCGACGAAAGCTGATAATTGTCGTAGCGCAGCGCGCCGATCACTTCGAGCATCGAGGTGTAGTCGGTCTTCCACTGCACGAAGCCGCCGGACACCGTGCGCTGACCGCCAGGCGTCGTGACTTCCGATGTGCCGGTCGTGTCTCGGGACGACACCTTGTCCTGGAAAGCGTCCAATCCGTAGGTCACCGCGTGACGCCAGTTTCCGGTCTCGAACCGCGTCGTGTTGTGCACGTCGACGCCGATCGTATCGAGCAGATATCCGCGATTGCTGCCGATACAGCCGGACACGGCATTGCCGGGCACGCCACCGCAATAGACCGACGGCGTCGTGCTGGTATGCCCGGTCTTGACCTGATCGTTCTCGGTCCGGTTCCAGTAGACCTTGGCATCCCAATCGAACCACTGGTCGTCCGGCTGCGAGTATTTCCAGCCAAGCGTCGTCGTGTAGTTCTTCACGTTGGACGCGTAGATCGACGTGCCGTTCAGATTGTTGGTGCCGTTCGCGTTGGTCGAGTTTGGATCGCCGGCGCGCCGCGGCGGCTGGCCCACACTGTAGATATCTTGCTGGAAGATCGTTCCGAGCTTGACCTCGTGGCCGTCCGCGGGCCGTACCGTCAGCTTGGCGATACCGCTCGTGAGCCGGTTGCCGGTGTTGGCGACCTCGAAGCCGGTGCCGTCCTTGTAGTTCTCCTGCGTGGAGTAAGTGCCGCCCGCGAACACATCGACATTCGGGTTGACACGAACGCCGCCGAAGGCCGAGCCGAGTGCACGTCCGTAGTTGCTGCCAAGGATGGTCTTGACGTCCACGCCCCAGCGTTCGCCCGCGCGTACGACATCCTCGATGTCCTTGGTGCGGAACGACGCCACGCCCCCGATGGCACCGGAGCCGTAAATATTGGCGGTCGGGCCGCGCACGATGTCGATGCCGCTGATCAGCTCGGGGTTGAGAAAGAACGAGCCGTTGGCGAAGTGTCCCGTGCGCTGATAGTTCTGCCGCGCTCCGTCGACGACGACGGCGACGCGACCGAAATCCTGAAGGCCGCGGATGTTGATCGAAGTCGACGGCTCGTCGCCACGGTTCTGAACCCAGACGCCGGGCACATTGTAGATGAGGTCGCCGACCGTACTGGCCTGGCGACTCTCGATCTGCCCTGACGTCACGACACTGACCGGCGCGAGCGCATCGACCGCACGCTCTTCGGTCTTGGAGGCTGCGGCCGTGATGGTGTCGAGCGACTGAACAGGCGCGGCACCCGCCTGGGCGCGAGCGTTCATCGCCTCAGCCGTTGCCTGCTGCGCGACTTGCGGCTTGGCCTGCTTGCGCTTGGCCTGTTTCGGCCGTTCCGACGACGCGTTTTCGGCCTGCGGCGATGCGGTCTGCGCCAGACTGCTCTCCGTCACCAATGCCGCAATTGAAACGACCGACGCGCCCAAAATCAAGGCGCGCGAATACCTAGCCCCGTCAGCCATAACCCCAATCCAATCATGTGTCTTGTCTGGCTGGCGTGCGCCGCATGAGGCGAGCGACTGGCTGGCTATCTGTGGTGCAGGCTCCCCGGCCCGCAGCGTCTTAGTTGGTTACGTGGCAACACTGCGACGGTCAATGACATCACGTTGCAGTTTATATCGATTGTAAATTGCAGCCGTTGGAATGCGCCTGATGCCGCTTATACAAGCAAGCAGCATCTGAAATTTCGAAAGCGCATCACACCTCCCATGTCAGCAAACTCCGGAGACAGCGGCAGCGATGCGGCAGGGCCGACACAAAGCCCTTCTGCAACAACGCGAACTCTCACCATGCGGGGGAGCCGGATCGACAGCCGCGAGCTCTTTGCGGCGGAGCGCGAGATCATCATCGCCCATGGCGAGGACAGCTATCGCCTCCGCCTGACCTCGCAGAACAAGTTGATCCTGACCAAGTAGCCTGCAATGACAATTTGTCGCACCCTCGCAAATCTCCTGCTCGCCGGCACGATTGCACTAGCGTCCACCGCGCACGCCGCCGGCATCACGGTGCATGATGCGCGCGATCGCGATGTCACTGTTGCCGACTTCGCGCGGACGGTCTCGATCGGCGGCGCCATCACGGAGATCCTCTATGCGCTGGGGCTCGAGAGCCGGCTGGTCGGCGTCGACACCACCAGCCTTTATCCGCCGGCGGCGCTGCACGACAAACGCAATGTCGGCTACATGCGCCAGATCTCGGCCGAGGGCGTGCTCGGCCTCAACCCGACACTGATCCTGGCGATCCAGGGTTCGGGCCCGCGCGAGACCATGGACCTGCTGGAGACCGCGAAGGTGCCGCTGGTGCTGGTGCCCGAGACCTTCTCCGAGGACGGTCTGATCGAGAAGATCAAGCTGGTCGGCCATGCCATGGGCGTCGACGCGCGCGCCGAATGCCTGAGCGCCGCGGTCGGCACCGACCTCAAGCAGCTCCGCGCCCTGCGCGCCAAGGTGACGAAGCCGGTGCGCGTGATGTTCGTGATGTCGCTTCTGAACGGGCGGGCGATGGTCGCCGGCCACAAGACCGCGGCCGACGAGATCATCCAGCTTGCGGGCGCCACCAATGCCGTCGACGATTACGACGGCTACAAGATCATCGGCGACGAGGCGATCGTAGCGGCAAAACCCGAATTCGTGCTGTCGATCGAGCGCGGCAAGGAGACGCTGCAGGCCGACGCGGTCTACGCTCATCCCGGCTTTGCCCTGACGCCCGTCGCCGCCAACAAGAGCTTCATCACCATGGACGGACTCTACCTGCTCGGCTTCGGCCCGCGCACCGCGGCGGCAGCGCGCGATCTGTCGGTCAAACTCTATCCGGCACTGGCCGATCAGAGCGGTGCGTTCACGTCGGCTCTTTCGGCCGCGAACTGCCGGCAATGAGCGTGGCGGCCGGGGCGGGCGCGCGGAGCCCGCGACGAGCGGGCGCAGGACGGCGGTCCGCACCGTTCGCGATTCCCCTTCTGCTCGCGATGCTGGTCGTCACCGCCATCGTTGCGCTGACGGTCGGCGCGGCCGGCATTCCCCTTTCCCGCTTGCCTGCCGCGCTCGGCTTTGCCGGCAACGCGGCCGCCGACGCCATGACCGCGCGCGACCAGCTCGTGCTGTGGTCGATCCGCATTCCCCGGATCGCGGCGACGGCGATGGTCGGCGGGCTGCTCGCCGCGGCCGGCGCCATCATGCAGGGCCTGTTTCGCAATCCGCTCGCCGATCCCGCGCTGGTCGGCGTCTCCAGCGGCGGCGCGCTCGCGGCCGCAAGCGCGATCGTCTTTACCGACTCGCGCTTCGGCGAGACGCTGCGCTTCCTCCAGACCGAGCTGCTGCCGATCGCGGCCTTCGCCGGATCGCTGGTCACGACCGCCATCCTCTACGGCATCTCCAGCCGCGCCGGGCGAACCTCGATCGCGATTTTCCTGCTCGCCGGCGTCGCCATCACCGCCATCACCAATGCCGGCATCGGGCTTCTGGTGTTCATCGCCGACGACCGCCAGCTCCGCGACATCACGTTCTGGATGCTCGGCTCGATGAGCGGCGCAACCTGGACCAAGGCTGCCGTGCTCACGCCGATCCTCGTCATTGGGCTCGCCACCTGCGCGTACATCGCACGCGGCCTCGATCTGCTGGTGCTTGGCGAGGCCGACGCCTTTCACGGCGGTGTCGATGTCGAACGTCTCAAGCGGATGGCGATCGTCATGGTTTCCGCCATGACCGGCGTCGCGGTCTCGATCAGCGGCGTCATCGGCTTCGTCGGCATCGTCGTGCCGCATCTGCTCCGCCTCGTCATCGGACCGGCGCACCGCCTGCTGCTGCCGGCCTCGGTGCTGCTCGGCGCGATCCTGATGGTCGGCGCCGACACGCTGGCACGCACCATCGTGGCGCCCGCGGAAATGCCGATCGGCATCCTGACCGCGGCGGTCGGCGCACCCGTCTTCCTCGGCATCCTGCTGCGCCAGCGCGGGCTCGCCTCGCCATGAGCGCAGTGATCGAGGCACAAGGCTTAAGCAAGCGCGCCGGCCGCGCGACGCTGCTCCAAGGCGTCGGCCTGACCGTTGCAGCCGGCGAGATGGTCGCCATCATCGGCCCGAACGGCGCCGGCAAATCGACGCTGCTGCGGCTGCTCTCCGGCGATCTCCGCCCGAGCGACGGCGAGGTGCACCTGAAGCAGCGCGACATTCGCAGCTACACGCCGCGCGAGCTCGCCGCGCGACGCGCGATGCTGTCCCAGCACATCAACGTCACCTTCCCCTTCACGGTCGAGGAGATCGTGCTGATGGGCGCGGGCGAGCGCAGCGCACGCGCGGCCGGGCCGCTCGTCGACGCCGCGCTGGACGAGGTCGGCCTTGCACATTTCCGCGAACGGCAATTGCCGACGCTGTCGGGCGGCGAGCAGCAGCGCACCCATTTCGCCCGCGTGCTGGTGCAGCTCGCCTGCGGCGAGGCCGAGCATGGGCCGGGGCTCCTGCTGCTGGACGAGCCGACATCGAGCCTCGATCTGCGCCATCAGATCGACCTCGTCGAAGCCGCGCGCCGCCGCGCGGCGGGCGGCACGGCCGTCATTGCGATCCTGCACGACCTCAATCTCGCGATCCGTTTCGCCGACCGGCTCGTGGTGCTGAACGGCGGCAGGCTCGCCGCCGACGGTCCGCGTGCCAAGATCGTCACGCGCGAGATCATCCGCGACATTTTCGAGATCGACGCCGTCGTCCACCAGGGTGACGACGGCGTACCTTACGTGCTGCCGCAATCGATGCGGGCGGCGCCGCCCGTGGCGGGAATTTAGCCCGCCGGCACGATCACCATGCTCTTGTCCTTTGGCCAGCGGACGCGCCAGGCGAAGTTGATGTCCTTGGTTTCGCCGGGCTTGGCGTCGAACGACCATTCCAGCACGCCGCGCTTGTCGCGGATGTTGCTTGCGGTCGGCGGCGTGGTCGCGGGAAGCATCTCGACGAGGATGTCCTCGTTCTCGCTGACCGGCAGCTGATCCTCGATCGCGATCTTGATCGGGAAGTCATGGCCGTTGCGGATTGCGGTCTTGAACGATCGCTCGTCGGTCTTCGACGTCGTCACGAGCAAGCCGGCCGAACCCTCGTTGCGCTTGAGCACGGCGCGTTCGATTCTGATCTTGTCGTCGGCGCCGAAGCCGAGCCGAACGATGTCGTCCTTGGCCGAGGCCGAGAGCTTGCCGCGACCAACAAAAACACCGTCACGATAGATCGCAACCTTGCCCGGCAGCAGTGCCGTGTCGTCAGTCTGCTTGAAGCTGGCTTCGAGGAAGGCGGTCGGGTCCATCACGGGCGCCGCGCGGACCATGAGGTCGGCGGGCACGGTCATCGCAGCGATCTTCAGGCTCTTGGCGCCCTCGGCGGCGCCGAGGCTGACGCGGCCGGGTATTTTGAACGTGGCCTGGAAGTCGCCGATCTCGGCAACCGCCTGCTGCTCGTCGGCGCGCTCGCGCGGCTCGGGTGACTCCGCAATCTTGCCCATCGCGGGCGACTGTGCCTGACGCGTCATTGGCGCAGGCCGCGCCAGATCGGAGGCCGCGCCGAGTGCCATTGGCCTCTGCGGTTGCGGATATTGCGCCACCAGCGAACCCAGCTCCGGAGCACTGCCGCCGCGGCTGATACGGACCGTGGAGACGCCGAGCGTCACATTCGACCAGTCCTCGCCGGTCGACTGCGTGACCTCGGCGCGGCGGACCAGCTCCAGCTGCGGCTTGCGGTCCTTGGCACCGGTGTCGAGACGGGCGTCGTAGAGCGGCAGCCAGCGCGCATTGCGCACATTGTAAGTGACCCGCAACGTCGCCTTGGTCGCGGCTGGCGCGGCAATGTCCATGCGAACCTCGAGCTTGCTCGGCGGCTTGGCCTTGCGCTCCACTTCGAGCTGAGCGATCTGGCGATCGATCTCACGCAGCTTGCGCGTGGCGTCACGGACAGCGGAATCGGCGCTCGCAATTTCCTCGCCGACTGCCGCGAAGGCCGCGCGCCACTCCGCGATCGGCCGCGCCTCGCCCTTCTCGCCGATGCCTACGGGAGAGGCTTCCGCAAAGTGTTCCGCAAACTTGCGCCGCGCATTGGCCGAGTCGATTGCGCCTTGCAGGTCGGCGCGCTGGTCGTTCAGGGCCTCGATCCGCTTGTCCAGCTCGGGCAAATTGACCGGCGCCGCGCGCGGCGTTCGCGCATCGATGGTGCCGATGATAAGTTTTGCACCCGCTTCGCCCTCGACCCGGATGGAAGACGAATCGAGACCGAGCGGGAAGTCCTTGGCGACCAGCGTCGAGTCGCCGGACGGCAGGTCGATCGCGATGATGCGGGTCACGGTGGCGCCATCGGGGTAAACCGTGACGCTGTCGATGGCCGAATTGGCGTCCAGATCGGCGGCCCATGACGGCAACGCGAATGCCGCGGTCACCAGGACCAGGCTCGTCGTTGCCAAATATCTTGCGGTGATGCGCATAAGAGTCCCTCCTGCCGGTATCGCCACGCCGCCAGCCGGACGCGCGCGATCAAAATGCCTCGCCATCGTGGTGAGACGCGGCAGGGAAGGAACCGGTTCGATTGGGGTTTCCGTGGGGCGACGCCGCGGCGGCACCATGGCCGCGGAACGCGTGATCGTCCCGCCCCGGAAGCCTCAACCCTGGGCGAAGATGCGGCGGAGCAGATCGGTCACGCGGCGAGCGCGACCTGAGCCGAGCCTGCCGGAGCCGGCACGCCCATGATGGCCAGTGCGGGCCGGCGGCTGCCCGCGAGCAGCGGCCCGAACGCGATCGTTCCAGCAGCCGCTCGCGCGTGGTGCGGCCGCCGGCCCAGCGCGTCGATTTCCGTCCCGTCGCTGCCGCGCCCACAACCGGCATCAGCTATGCCATAGCTGTTCTGGCGATCACCGCTGCCGTCCTTGCCGTGCTATCGCTCGCGCTCTGGGGCGCGGTGGGGTGGGCGGCGAGGTCCTGATGGTGCTCAATCGGCGGCCTGTCCGTTCCGCGTCGCGTCGAGCAAGCCTTCCAGCAGCGCCACCGCCCTGCTCCTGCGGCTGCGGGCAAGGCGCTGCTCACCGACCTTGCGTTCGTGCTCCCCGGCGATGAAGGCGTGGATGTCTGCCGTCCGCCGAATGCCGCCGCGGCTCCCCCATGTGCCGTCTTCGACCTCGGTTGGAAACACCCAGACGCGCGACGCCACATCGTCGAGGCTGCCCCCTTCCGCACGAACAACGGCGGCGGTGACGTCCTTCACCAGCGCTTTGCGCGACGCATCCGTATACTGCCCCTCGGGAACAGAGGGCACGATCCGGTAGCGCGGCTTCTCCGAACGCGCGCCCGCGACAAAGACCGCAGCCGGCCGATGCAGGAAGACGACCGTGACACCTTGCGCTACCGGGCTTGCTGGATCGAAGCCCTCATGTGCGATCAAGATATCGCCGAGCTCCTTCACCAGTCGAGCTTCTGCCTCGGGCTTCAGGGCCCCTTCCGGAATTGTCAGATCGATCATTGGCATGGTTGAGCCTTCCTTCCGTTCATCTCACCGCGCCCGTCAGCGGCGGCGCGTGAACAGTTCTAGGTCTCGATGCCCGATCGGCGGCAGTGGCAGTATCGCCATTATTGGAGGAATTTCGGACACACCTAGGCGGCGATAGCGGTAGGCTGCCGATAATGACGCGAAAACCGCCGCTGGTATTCACGTGGCGAGAGTCCGGTTTCGCGCTTGAACAGGCGGCGGAACGTCGAAAGATCGCCGTATCCGACGCGTTGGCTGACAGCGTCCATCGTCAGCTGCTTGGTTTCCAGGAGCCGCTTGGCGACATCGATCCGAAGGCCCTGCAGATAATGCAGCGGCGCCTTGCCGATGGCTTGCTTGAAACGGCGGTTGAGAGTGCGCTCGCTGACAGCCAAGCGACGCGCGAGTTCGCCGAGGCTGAAACCGCGCTGAAGTGACTTTTCCATCCAGCGCTGGGCGCGCAACACTAGCAGATCGGCGTGCGGCTCCTCCTGCATGCCTGCATAGGAGGACTGCGCGACCCGGTTCCCGTCGATCAGCATCAGCTTGCCGGTTTCGTCGGCGACCTCCGCGCTCACAAGCTTCTGGACGATCCGCAGCGCCAGATTGAGGGCGCTCGTCACCGCGCCGCTGCAAATGATGCCGTCCTGCTCCGTGATGATGTCGTTGATCCGGAGGTCGACATCGGGATAGCGCCGCTCGAACGTCTTGTCTTTCGCCCAATGCGTCGTAGCCACGCAGCCGTCGAGCAGGCCCGCCTCGGCCAGCAGAAAGCTTCCGGTGCAATAGGACGCGAGTAGTACGCCGCGCTGATGCTGGCGGCGCAAGGCGGCAATCAGCGGCGTCACCACTTCCTTCTTTTCCAGGAAACGCTCGACGTCCGGGACAAACGGGCCTGGCACGATGACGGCGTCTGCGGACGCGCGCGCGCTGATCGGCCCATCCACATTGATGATCTGGCCCGAGGCCGTACGAATGCCTCGGCCATCGAGCGATTCGATGCGCCATCGCAATGGCGTCGACTTCCCCGACTTCCGACGATCGGCAGCAATCCAGTTCGCCGCAGTGAAAACGTCGGCTACGCCCGCGACGCTTGACGCGAGAATCCCTTCATAGACCCAGATTCTGATCAGAGGCATCGCGATGTCCGATTTTGCCTTCGACGAGGCAATACTGCCACCGGCGCCCGGCAGCGGCAAGCCGTCCGCGGTTCGGCCGCCCAGGCGAGAGATGTCGGAGAATGCTAAAACAAGTCTTATCGGCTAGATCGCCCGCGCGAACATGCGAAAGCCGGGCGCGCCGATGATCGCCTCGAAGGCCGGATCGCTCCTTTCTTCCGCAAAGACAAAACCCGCCTTGGCGTAGGCGCGTTCGGCGGGCTCGTTGCCGATCAGGAACGATATCGTCGCCCGTCTAAATCCGGCCGCCCGCCCCTTCTCCAGCGCGTGGGCAATCAGCCCCTGCACAAGTCCACGACCGCGATAGGCGGGATCGGTCGCGACATGCTCGATCATCCAGTCGCCCTCACCGCCCTGAACCCAGCACGCCCGCGTATAGGCGCCGCGTTGGCGGATGGCCCCCAGCTCTGCCGCGGCGAGTCCAGCCGCGGCTGCGACTTCCTCGATCGCGTGCCAGGCCGCAGGTCCCGTACCGGCCGCCGGCAGCGCGCACAGCGCTGCGGCAGGCTTGCCAGCGATTTCGGCGACCAGGAACTGCGAGACGTGCCACATCGACATTGCGCGAGCGACCGCGATGCGCGCGATGAAATCGCTGCACTGCGGTTCAGGCCAGCCGAGTGCGACGTCGAACCAGCCGCGCGGCCGGTAGCCGCGCTGCGACGACAAGATGGTTTGTGCGATGAAATCGGCGTCTTCGGGACGCGCAGACCGTATCGTCATGCGCGCCCCCTTTCGCGGCGACCTTACGTGTTCGTCAGCGCGACGCGGAATTCCGCTTCGGTCTTGGCCTTGACCTCGTCGAGCGAGACGCCGTCGGCGAGCTCGATCAGGGCCATGCCGCCATCACCGTGCTTGTCGATGGTGAAGACGGCAAGATCAGTGACGACCATGTCGACCACGCGCTCGCCGGTCAGCGGCAGGTTGCACTTCTTCAGCAGCTTCGAGCCGTCCTTGGCCGAATGCTCCATCACCACGACGACGCGCTTGACGCCGGCGACGAGGTCCATCGCGCCGCCCATGCCCTTGACCATCTTGCCGGGGATCATCCAGTTGGCGAGATCGCCGTTCTGGGCGACCTGCATGGCGCCGAGGATCGACAGATCCATGTGGCCGCCGCGGATCATGCCGAAGGAATCGGCGCTCGAGAAATACGAGGTCGTCGGCAGCTCGCTCACGGTCTGCTTGCCGGCGTTGATGAGGTCGGCGTCTTCCTCGCCCTCAAACGGGAACGGGCCCATGCCGAGCATGCCGTTCTCGCTCTGGAGGCTGACGTCGACGCCGTCGGGAATGTAGTTCGAGACCAGCGTCGGGATGCCGATGCCGAGATTGACGTAGTAGCCGTCACGCAGTTCCTTCGCGGCGCGCGCAGCCATCTGTTCACGGGTCCAGGCCATCTTATTCTCCTGAAGTCTTATGTTTGCGCATGATCTTGCCGGAAAACCGGTGTCCACTTTTCCGGATCATGCGCTCAAGCGGCGGTGCGCGGGCGGGTGTTGCGGAATTCGATGCGCTTCTTGGCCGCGCCGACCTCGACGATGCGCTTCACGAAAATGCCGGGCGTGTGGATGTGGTCGGGATTGAGTTCACCGGCCGGAACCAGATGCTCGACCTCGGCGACTGTGATCTTGGCGGCGGTCGCCATCATCGGGTTGAAATTGCGCGCGGTCTTGCGGTAGATCAGGTTGCCGGCGGTGTCGCCCTTCCAGGCGTGCACGATGGCGAGGTCGGCAAACAGGCCGCGCTCCATCAGATACTTCTCGCCGTCGAATTCCTTCACTTCCTTGCCTTCGGCGATCAGCGTGCCGACGCCGGTCTTGGTGTAAAAGGCCGGGATGCCGGCGCCGCCGGCGCGAATGCGCTCGGCCAGCGTGCCCTGCGGATTGAATTCGAGTTCCAGCTCGCCGGCGAGGAATTGCTGGGCGAACAGCTTGTTCTCGCCGACATAGGACGAGATCATCTTCTTGATCTGGCGGGTTTCGAGCAGACGGCTGAGGCCGATGCCGTCGACGCCGGCATTGTTGGAGACCACCGTCAGGCCCTTGACACCGGACTCGCGGATCGCGTCCGACAGCTCCTCGGCGATGCCGCAGAGGCCGAAGCCGCCCGACATGATCATCATGTTGTCCTTGAGAACGCCCTCAAGCGCCGACTTGGCGTCGGGATAGACCTTGTTCATGCAAATAACCTTCGAGTGAACCTTCGGCTTGCAGGCGTCGCGCCTTATTGGCGGCGATTATTAGGCGAAATCGTCCAAAGCCGTCAATGATACGGGGTTCTCCGTTCCGCGGGTCAGTGCTAGAAGCTGCCCACGCCGTGGGCAGAACCGTCCGCGGCCTTGAAAGCGACAAGAAAACCCATCAAGTTGCGGCACTTAACATAACAGGACTTGGGCGTGGGGCGCGCAGGTTTCCCGGCCCGCCCTTCCGGGTCCAACGACCAACCCGATCAGGACATGCCATTGACCATGGCCCAAGGAATGAAGCGGCTCGGGACGCCGATCGCGGCGCTGCTCGGCGTCGTGCTGATCGCCCTGATCGCGACCTCCTGGCTCATCAACCGCGACGCGCTGCGCAAGGCGGTGGAAGCGCAGATCCGTGTCGTCACCGGGCTCGAGCTCAGTGTCGCAGGCAGCATCGACATCTCGATACTGCCGGCGAGCTACATCTCCTTCCACGACGTCGGCCTGAAGGGCGGCGGCACCAGCGATCCCGCGCTCCATGTCGAGGTGCTCACCGCCAATCTGCGGCTGCTGCCGTTGCTGCTGCAACGGTTCGAGATCGCCGACCTGACGCTGCTCCGGCCGCGCATCCATGTCAGCCTGAAGCCGGATGGCGAAAGCAACTGGACGCCTTTCATCCAGACCATTGCCCGCACCATGAAGCCCGGCGCGGACAACCAGGTCTCGTTCTCCGAGATCAGGATCCAGGACGGCGTGCTCAACTACGAGGACGCCGCCACCCATGCCACCGAGAAGTTCGAGGACATCGACCTGTCGCTGGCCTGGCCCTCGATCTCGCGCTCCTTTGCCGCGACCGGGCAGTTCGACTGGCGCGGCGAGCGCGTCGACGGCTCGATCAGCTTCGCCGATTTCGTCGCCGCTCTCTCCGGCGACCGCTCGGGGTTGAAGGCGCGGATCGCCAGCGCACCGCTCAAGCTCGCCTTCGACGGCAGCGTCGCCAACCGCACCAGCCCGATGATGGAGGGCACGCTCACCATCGACAGCCCGTCGCTGCGCAACGCGCTGCGCTGGACCGGCCAGCCGCAGCCCGGCAGCGGCGGCTTTGGCCGCTTCGCGCTGAAGGCGCGCGCCAACGTCGTGGGCCCCTCGATCGCGCTGACCAACGTCAATGTCGAACTCGACGGCAACAGCGCCGAGGGCGTGATGACCTACGCCAACAACGGCCGGCAGACGCTGCAGGCGACGCTCGCCGCCGACGTGCTCGATTTCACACCTTATATCTCGACCTTCCGCCTGCTCGCCAGCGGCGCACGCGACTGGAACAGGCAGCTGTTCGATCTCAACGGGTTGTCGAGCACCGACCTCGACATGCGCCTGTCGGCAGCCAAGCTGACGGTCGGACCGACCAAGCTCGGCCGCACCGCGATCGGCGCCAATTTGCGCAACGGCACGCTGGCGCTGTCGGTCGGCGAAGCCCAGATCTATGGCGGCATCGCCAAGGGCTCGTTCGGGATCGCCCGTTCCGACACCGTCGCCGACATCAAGGCGCAATTCCAGTTCACCGACGTCGATCTGCAAGCCTGTGCCACCGAGCTGTTCGGCATCAACAAGCTCTCGGGACGCGGCAACATCAACGTCTCCCTCCTCGCCTCCGGCTCGAGCCCGTTCGGCCTCGTGCAGTCGCTCGACGGCAGCGCCACCGTGACCGGACAGAACGGTGCGATCTCGGGCTTCAATGCCGAGCAGCTCCTGAAGCGGCTGGAGCGGCGGCCGCTGTCGGGCGGCGGCAACTTCCGCAACGGCACGACCCCTTACGACAAGCTCACCATCGCGGTGAAATTCTCCGACGGGGTCGCCACCGCCGAGGACGTCCGCGTCGAGGGGCCGGCGGCGAAGATCACGCTGACCGGCACCGCCTCGGTGCCGACACGCGAATACGACATGAAGGGCGTGGCCAGCCTCAACACCGCATCCGGCTTCGAATTGCCGTTCGTGGTGCAGGGTCCGTGGGACGATCCCCTGATCTTCCCCGATCCGGAAAGCCTGATCCGCCGCTCGCCCGCCTCCGCGCCGCTGCTCGACATGTTGAAGGACCGCAAGGGGGGCGACGCCGTGCGCTCCGCGATCGAGCGCATCACCGGCAGCGGAAAGCGACCCGCGCCGGCGGAATCGCCGACGGCGGAGAATGCCAAAGAGAACGCCAAATCCAACTGACGTGACCTCTGACTTGAGTGAACTTCAACCGAGGGTGGCGCCGCTCCGACGCTGGCCGATCTGGCGCGGATTGATCCGGCCGAATTGATGCGGCGATTGCATCGATGCACCAGTCAAGCATCTCCTCCGGCCCGGCACCCCCACGACCTAGGTCCGACAAGATGCGTTGATTGCGCTACCACCATGCGCTAGTGTTTTATACGACCGGTTAAAAACACCGGCCGTTTGAGGGAGAAAAACGTGAAATCCAAGGTTATTGGCGCAGTATCACTGGCGGTCGCTGCGGTTGGGCTGTTTGCGGCCACTGCACCCGCCTTTGCGCAGCAGAAGACGATTACGGTCTGGTGGGGCAAGGGCTTCTACCGCTCCGAAGACGACGCGCTGATCGAGACGATCAAGAAATTCGAAGCAAAGACCGGCATCAAGGTCGAATTGTCGCAGTACGCGATCCAGGACATGATTCCGAAGACGGTCGCCGCACTCGATTCAGGCACTGTGCCCGATGTTGCCTATGCCGACACCTACGACGTGCAGGTGCAGGGCAAGTGGGCCTACGAAGGCAAGCTCGAGGACCTCTCCGACATCATGGAGCCGATCAAGGATCGGTTCGTGCAGAACACGCTGGATGCGTCGATCCTCTATAACGACGTCACCAAGAAGAAGGCCTATTACGGCTTCCCGCTGAAGCAGCAGAGCATGCATGTCCAGATCTGGAACGACATGCTGGAGAAGGCCGGCTTCAAGCAGAGCGACATCCCGACCGACTGGGAAGGCTACTGGACGTTCTGGTGCGACAAGGTGCAGCCGGGAATCCGCAAGGCGACCGGCCAGCGCATCTATGCCGTGGGCCAGCCGATGGGCGTGGAATCCACCGACGCCTTCCAGTCGTTCTACACCTTCATGGATGCCTATCACGTCAAGCTGGTCGACGACGACGGCAAGCTCACGGTCGACGATCCCAAGGTCCGCGAGAACCTGATCAAGGCGATGAAGGATTACACCGACACCTACATCAAGGGCTGCACCCCGCCGTCCTCGACGACCTGGAAGGATCCGGACAACAACGTCGCGTTCCACAACAAGACCATCGTGATGACCCACAATTTCACGATCTCGATCGCGGCGAAGTGGTTCGAGGATTCGGGCAACCAGACGCTCACGCCCGAGCAGCGCGAAGCCGGCAAGAAGGCCTATGGCGAGGACATCATCACCGCGTCCTTCCCGAAGGCTCCGGACGGTTCGACGATCCGCTACCGCTCGGACGTCAAGACCGGGCTGGTCTTCTCAGTGGCCAAGAACAAGGCCGAGGCCAAGCAGTTCATCAGCTTCCTGCTCCAGGAAGAGAACGTCCGCCCCTATATCGAGGGTGCGCTCGGCCGCTGGTTCCCGGTGACCAAGGAAAGCCAGGAGAGCCCGTTCTGGCAGGCCGACCGGCATCGCAAGGCGGTCTACGCGCAGTTCAAGGGCGGCACCGCCGCGTTCGACTTCACCAAGAACTGGAAGTTCACCATCCTGAACAACGAGAACGTCTGGGCCAAGGCGATGAACCGCGTGGTCAGCGAGAAGGTGCCGGTGGACAAGGCGGTCGACGAGCTGATCGCCCGCATCAAGGCGGTCGCGGGCTGATCCCCGGACTTAAATAAGGTATATGCTAATACCGGTCGCGGCTCTCCGCGACCGGTTGCTTTCGGTGGGTATGCGATATGGCGATCACACTTTCCGGCTCAGACACAATTCCGGCCCCTCCCCTGTCGGCGCGCCTGACCACGCAGCAGGTCTGGGGCATCTTGCTGCTTGCGCCCTATCTGCTCGTCTTCCTGGCCTTCGTCGTCTATCCCGTCGGCTATGGCCTGTGGCTGGCGCGCAATCCGGCGAACTATGTCGCGCTGTACAACGACCCGATCTTCGCGCGCGCCGCGGTCAACACGCTGATCTTCCTGGTCATCGGCATCAACGTGAAGATGCTGATCGCGCTGTTCCTGTCCGGCTTCTTCGCCCAGCAGCGTCCCTGGATCAAATGGCTGTCGGTGATCTTCATCCTGCCCTGGGCGGTGCCGTCGATCCCGACCATCCTGTCGGTCCGCTTCATGCTCAATCCCGAATGGGGCATGGTCAACCATTTCATCTTTTCCCTCACCGGAGATGACGGCCCGAACTGGCTGAACGATCCGACGGTCGCGCTGACCATGGCGATCGCAGTTCATATCTGGAAGTCGCTGCCGTTCTGGACGCTGATCCTGCTGACCGGGCGGCTCGCGATCCCGCAGGATCTGTATGAGGCGTCCGAGGTCGACGGCGCCAATCCCTGGCAGAAATTCCGTTTCATCACCTGGCCGTCGATGCAGATGCTCTACGTCACCTGCACGCTGCTCTCGATGATCTGGACGCTCGGCGACTTCAACAGCGTCTATCTGCTCACTGGCGGCGGGCCGGCCGACCTCACGCATGTGCTGTCGACGCTCGGCATCCGCTATCTCCGGCTCGACCAGCTCTCGCTTGCGATGGCCTCCATCGTCTGCGCGATACCGTTCGTGCTGCCGCTGATATACTTCATGATGAAACGGTTGTCGCGATGAAGCTTCCCACCCTCCGCGAAGTTGGCACCGAAGCCAAGCTCCTGCTGATCGGCATCCCGGTCTTCATCTGGACCATGATTCCGATCTACCACATGTTCCTGTTCGCGATCTCGCCGAAGGAGGACGCGTTTTCGGGCAAGCTGTGGCCGGATCATCCGACGCTGCACAACTTCCACATCGTGTTCTACCAGGAGCACTATTTCCTGCGCGACTTCTGGATCCAGTTCTGGAACTCGACTGTGATCGCGCTGGCCGCAGGCGCGCTGACCTTGTTCGTCGCGACCGCCGCCGCATTCTCGATCTCGCGGCTTAAGGCGCCGGGCGGCCGCTGGGTGATGAATCTCGCGCTGTTCACCTACTTCATCCCGGCGGCGTTCCTCGCCGTGCCGATGTACCGCACCATGGGCAATTACGGCCTGCTCAACAATCACTGGTCGCTGATCTTGGCCATGGTGACGATCGCCTCGCCTTACGCGATATGGGTGCTGAAGCAGGCGTCCGACAAGCTGCCGGTCGAGCTCGACGAGGCCGCCGTGATGGATGGCGCGACAACGCTGCAGCTGTTCCGCCTGGTCTATGTGCCGCTGATGATGCCCTCGCTGGTCGCGATCGGCACCTATGCCGTGCTGCTGGCCTGGAACGAATATCTCTACGCGTTCCTGCTCTTGTCCAAGGACACCGACATCACGCTGCCTGTCGCGCTCGGCAACTTCCTTGCCGCCGACGACTCGCCGTGGGAGCTGTTGATGACCACCGGCTTCATCTACGCACTGCCGCCGGCCGCAGTCTATTACGCCTTCAAGCGCTACATGGTGGGCGGGCTCACGGCGGGAGCGGTGAAGTCCTAGCCTTTCCTCCGTCATTGCGAGCGTAGCGAAGCAATCCAGACGACCTCTGCAGAGGCAGACTGGATTGCTTCGTCGCAAGAGCTCCTCGCAATGACCCGAGCCTACAACGGCGCCGCGCTCTCGCCCTGCGAACTCGACAACTTCGAAGCCAGCGAGGCGATCACGATGACCACCGCGATCAGGGCGATCACCAGCGTGCAGATCGCGTTGATCTCGGGCTTCACGCCAAGCCGCACCTCCGAGTAGATCCGGATCGGCAGCGTTGCCGAGCCCGGACCGGTAGTGAAGCTCGCGATCACGAGATCATCGAGCGACAGGGTGAAGCCGAGCATCCAGCCCGCGACGATCGCGGGCGCAATCAGCGGCAGCGTCACGGCGAGGAACGCGCGAAACGGATTGCAGCCGAGGTCCATCGCCGCCTCCTCCAGCGAGCGATCGAGCGAGCCGAGGCGGGACTGCACGACGACAGCGACGAAACACATCGTCAGCGTGGTATGCGCGATCGTCAACGTCCAGAAGCCGCGCTCGGCATTCAGCGCGACGAACAACAGCAGCAGCGACAGACCGGTGATCACCTCCGGCATGACCAGCGGCGCATAGAGCATGCCGGAGAACAGGGTGCGGCCGCGGAAGCGCTCGCCGCGCGACAGCGCGACGGCCGCGAGCGTGCCGAGCAGCGTGGCGATGGTCGCGGAGGAGACCGCGACCCGCAGGCTCATCCAGGCCGCCTCGATCATGGCGCGGTCGTTGAAGAACTCGTGATACCAGCGCAGCGACCAGCCGCCCCACACCGTCACCAGCCGCGAGGCGTTGAAGGAATAGATGACGAGGATGAGGATCGGCAGATAGAGGAAGGCCAGCCCCAGCGCGAGCGAGGCGACGTTGAAGCGGGACAGGCGGGAGAGCTTGCGCATCGGCTTCACCGCGCCCGTTCCAGCTGCCGCTTCTGAAGCCGTTCGTACAGCAGCAGCGGCACCAGCAGCACCACCAGCAGCACGATGGCCGCGGCGGAGGCTACCGGCCAGTCCTTGTTGGTGAAGAATTCGAGCCACAGGGTCTGGCCGATCATCAGCGAATTGGAGCCGGCCAGAAGATCAGGGATGACGAACTCGCCGACGATGGGGATGAAGCACAGCAGCACCCCGGCACCGACACCCGGCAACGACAGCGGAAATGTCACGAGCCAGAACACTTGCCACGGCGGCGCGCCGAGATCGCCGGCCGCCTCCTCCAGCACCGGCTCCATCTTGGCAAGCGTGGCGTAGAGCGGCAGGATCATGAACGGCAGATAGGAATAGACGATGCCGATATACATCGCGCCGTCGGTGGAGAGCCACACCACGGGCTGGCTGACCAGATGCAGCGCCAGCAGGATCTGGTTGAGCAGACCATCGTGCTGGAGAATGTTGATCCAGGCGTAGATCCGGATCAGGAACGAGGTCCAGAACGGCACGATCACCAGCACCATCGCCACCGCCTGCCACCGCTTCGGCAGCCGCGCCATGCCATAGGCGATGGGATAGCCGATCACGAGCAACAAAGCGGTCGCGGTGACGGCGACGGTGAGGCTGCGCACATAGGCGAACACGTAGATGTCGTCGGAAGCGAGGAGCCTGAAATTATCCAGCGACAGCGCGGCGAACGCTGCATTGAGTGCCTCCCATCCCGCCGTCGGGTCGAACACCGGTTCGTAAGGCGGCTGCGCGATCGCGGTCTGCGACAGGCTGATCTTCAGCACGAAGCCGAACGGCACCAGGAAGAACAGCACCATCCAGACATAGGGCGCGACCGCGGCGAAGCGCGCCGGCCGCGCGAAGATGCGGCGCCCGCTCATGACGGCAGCACCACGCAGTCGTCCGGCGAGAACCAGGCGACGACATGCTGGTTCAGGCTGAAGGCATCGACGTCGAGGCGCGCGCTGTTGGCGACGGATGCCTGCACCACGCCGCCGGTATCGAGCTTTACCTTGTAGGTGGTGGTGCCGCCGAGATAACAGATGTCGGCGATGACGCCGTCGAGGCGGTTGATCGCGGTTTCACGACCCGCCTCGCCCACGGGACCGCGGCGCGACAGTTTGACCTTCTCGGGACGGATCGCGACCGAGAATTTTCCGGTGCCGACCGGCTCGCGCGGCTCGGCCACCACCAGCGCACCCGCATCCCGCGTGCCAACGACCAGACGATGACCGTCGCGCGATTTGGACTCGCCGTCGAACAGATTGATGTCGCCGACGAACTCCGCGATCCAGCGCGAGCGCGGCGCCTCGTAGAGCTCGCGGGGGCCCGCGACCTGGGCGAGCTTGCCGGCTCTCATCACGCCGATCCGGCTTGCCATCGTCATCGCCTCCTCCTGGTCGTGGGTGACGATGATGAAGGTCATGCCGAGCCGGCGCTGGAGCTCCATCAGTTCGCCCTGCGTGCTCTCGCGGAGCTTCTTGTCCAGCGCTGCGAGCGGCTCGTCGAGCAGCAGCAGCTGCGGCCGGCGTGCCAATGCCCGGGCCAGCGCCACGCGCTGGCGCTGGCCGCCGGAGAGCTGGTCGGGCTTGCGCTTCTCCAGCCCTTCGAGCTTGACCAGCGCGACCATCCCCGCCACGCGCGCGTCGATGTCGGCGCGCGCCATGCCGGCGCGCTTCAGGCCGAAGGCGATGTTGTCGCGCACGGAGAGATGCGGAAACAGCGCGTAGTTCTGGAACATCATGTTGATCGGACGCTCATGCGGCAGCGCCTGTGCGATGTCCTTGCCGCCAAGCAGGATGCGGCCCTCGTCCGGCGCCTCGAAGCCGGCGAGCATGCGCAGCAGCGTTGTCTTGCCGCAACCGCTGGGCCCGAGCAGCGCAAAGAACTCGCCGGCCTTGATGTCGAGCGACACGCCGTCCACGGCCCGGAACGTCCCGAACGTCTTGGCGACGCCCTCGATGCGCAGCAACGGCTGCCCCGCCGCAGCATGCGCATCTCCGCGGGCCACCCGTGCCGCGGCGTCTGTCCTGGGCAACTCGTCCGTCATGATCCCTGCCAACCCCGATTCCGCGGTACGCTAGCGATCGATCGTCCCTAGCTCAACCGCTTCGGACCAGATGGTTCACATCACATTCGCCATGAAAGCGGCCAGCGCATCGCGGTCTGCCGCAGGCATGGTCAGGCCGAGCTTGGAGCGACGCCACAGGATATCCTCCGGGAAGCGCGCCCATTCATTGGCCATGAGATAGCGCACTTCTGCGCCGGTCAGCTCGGGACCGAAGGCCGGGCCTAGCTCTTCACGGTTCTTCGCCTCGCCCAGCACGGCGGGCAAGCGCGAGCCATAGGCCCCAACCAGCCGCTGGGCTTCCGGCTCCGAGAGAAAGCGCCAGCGATCGCGCGCGAGCTCGACTTCGGTGTCGAAACGATCCCAGGCGAAATCGCCACCGGGCAGCGCCGCGCCGGCTGTCCAGCGCGGCGACATCGGATAGAACGGCGTCAGCCGCGTCACCGCCCGCTCCGCGCGCAGCCGCGAGGTGGTGACGTCGCCGCCGAACATCGTGATCAGCGGCGCCTTGCGCCGGCGTGCATGGAACAGTGTCGTCCCGTCGCGCCGCCGTGCGGTTGCCGGCGCCAAATTGACGCCGGAGACCGCGCGCACCACGCCGGCCGGCGCGACGCGCTCGCGGAAATAGCGGCTGGCGGCTTCGCAGAGATAGCCGACATCGGCCCCCGGCATCGCCACGATGGCAGGGTCGCCGGTGAAGTCATGCGTGACCGTGCCGATCAGCGTGAAATCCTGCGCGAACGGGCTCGCGAAGATCAGCCGTCCATCGCTGTTCTGGAAGACGTAGACGTTATCGGACTCGAACAGCTTCGGCACGATGATCTGACTCATCTGCATCGCCGCCATGGCGGGCTGCGGCTGGCGCAGCACGGTCTCCGCGACCATCGAGGTCCAGCCGCCGCTGGCGTTGGCGAGCGCCCGGGCCGTGACGGTGCGGCGATGGCCGCGATCGACCACCGCGAGCCGCCAGATGTCGGTTCGATCGGCCCGGACGCAGCGCGCCCCGGTCCTGATCGCAGCACCACGTTCGGCCGCATCCAGCGCCGTGAGCACCACCAGGCGGGAATCGTCCACGACGCAGTCCGAATATTCGAACGCCATACCGAACGGACGCTTCAGCGCGTTGCCGACCGGGTGATGTGTGATGTCGAGCGTTGTCGCTGGCGGCAGGCCACCCCGGTTCGTCAGGCCGTCATAGACATACAGTCCGGCGCGCAGCAGCCAAGGCGGGCGCTCGTCGGAATGCGCGGGAATCACGAAGCGCATCGGCCGGACCAGATGCGGTGCGATGGCGAGCCAGGTGCTGCGCTCGGCCAGCGCCCGGCGCACCCGCCAAAACCCGCGGCGCTCCAGCACCGACAGATCGCCATGGATCAGCCGCGGCGTCGCCGACGACGCCCCTCCTCCGAGATCGCCCTGCTCGAACAGGATGACCCTTAAGCCCCGGCCGGCCGCATCGCGCGCGAGGCTGACACCATTCAGCCCGCCGCCGATGATCGCAAGGTCGTAATCCGCCATGAAGCCGTCGAATGGGAGCGAAGCGCCCCATCATTAGCCGGTCTTGAGCGCAAGCTCCATGGCTTCGGCTCGGCCGACGAGGCCGGCATATTTCCCGATCGGCAGCGGCTTGCCGAGCAGGTAGCCCTGCACGCCGTCGCAGCCCTCCTTGGCCAGGAAGGCGAGCTGATCCAGGGTCTCGACGCCTTCGGCGACGATCGACATTTCGAGGCCGTGGCCGAGATCGATCACGGCGCGCACGATCGCGGCCGATTGCGGATTACGACCGAGATTGATGATGAAGGCGCGGTCGATCTTGATCTTGTCGAACGGAAACGCCTGGAGATAGCTCAGCGAGGAATAGCCGCTGCCGAAATCGTCCATGGAAATGCGCACGCCGAGCGCCTTCAACCGGCGCAAGAGTGCCAGGCCGCGATCGAAATCCTCGATCAGCACGCCCTCGGTGATTTCCAGTTCGAGTCGGCCGGGCGCAAGGCCGGTCTCGATCAGGATCGAATGAACCAGCCCGACCACGTCGCCGTGCATGAACTGGGCCGGCGACAGATTGACCGCGACCTGGAGCGGCTTCGGCCAGGACGCCGCCTCGCGGCAGGCCTCGCGCAGGATCCACTCGCCCATCTCGACGATCAGGCCGCTCTCCTCCGCAATCGGGATGAATTCGGCCGGGGACACCTGGCCGCGCACCGGATGCTGCCAGCGCGCCAGCGCCTCGAAGCCGATGATCTCGCTCTCGTCGACGCTGAGGCCCGCGGCTCCCTGCGGCTGGAAGGCGAGCGAGAGCTCGCCGTTCTTGATCGCCATCGAGAGGTCCTGGTGCAGCACGCGGCGATCGCGGATCTGCTGGTCCATCTCCGGCTGATAGAGACCGATCGTGCCGCGCGACTTCTGCTTGGCGCGGAACAGCGCCGCACCGGCATTGGCGAGCAACGAGGCCGCGTCGGCGCCGTTGTGCGGGAAGATCGACATGCCGGTGGTGACGCCGGCACGAACCGCCCGGCCGTCGATCTGGAATTCCCGGGCGACGGCCTCGCCGAGCTGCCGCGCCAGCGCGAGCCCCGCCTCCGGCTGCTTGCCGTCGATGATGAGGCCGAACTCGTCGCCGGACAGGCGTGCCACCACGCCGCCGCGCGCGGAGTCCTGGAGCCGCTGGGCCACTTCGATCAAGAGCTTGTCGCCGAGCGCATGGCCAAAGACGTCGTTGACCTCCTTGAGGCCGTCGAGATCGACGCACAGGACCGCGAACTCCTCGCAGGTCCCCTCGCAGGCCTCGATCATCTGGGTCAGCGCCTGAAGGAAGGCGGCGCGGTTCGGCAGATCGGTGAGACCGTCGTGATAGGCCATATGCGCCATGCGCGACTCGGTCTGGCGGCGATCGGTGACGTCTTCGTGGGTCTTGATCAGATATTGCGGCTCGCCGGCTTCGCTCAGCACCGTGGCGCGGCGGGTCAGGAACAGCCGCAGGCCGTCCTTGGTGGAGATCGGATGCTCCTCGGTGATCATGCCGCGTTTCCTGATCGCGGCCTCGTCGCGCGCGATGATCAGCTTGGCTTCCTTGGCATTGAAGATGTCGGAGGCGGTCAGCCCCGTGGCTTCTTCGCGTCGGCGGTTCAGGATCGTCTCCGCGCTGCGGTTGGCGAGCAGATAGCGGCCGTCCTTGACCTGCTCCACGATCAACGCGACGGGAATGTTGTCGACCACGAGCTCCAGGAATTTCTTCGTGCTCTCCAGCTCCTGCGACAGCGAGCGGCGGTCGGTGATGTCCTCGAATACGAGCATCAGGAATTCGGGCTTGTTGCTCTCGTCGCGGACCACGATCCGGATCGAGGCGACCGTGCGCCGCTCACCGGCGCGGTCGACCTCGAATTCGTTGCGGAATTGGCCGTCCGGAGAATTGAGCGCCGCCCGGTCGGTCGCCTCGATGCTGGCCACCGAGACGGGCGCAAACAGCTCGCGCGCATTCTTGCCGACGACATGATCGCGCGAGAAGCCCCAGAAGCGCTCATAGGCCGTGTTGGCGAAGATGTAGCGACCGTCCTCGATGTTCTTCGCCGCAACGCAGGCCGGCACGTGATCCAGCAATGTTTCCAGGAACTGCTTGGTGGAGGCGAGCTGTCGCGACAACCTGCGCTGCTCGCTGACATCCAGATGCGTCGCCACCGAGCCGCCGTTGGGCAGCACAAAATATTTCACCAGGATAGCCCGCCCGTCCGGCAGCTCGGTGATCAGCCCGTTGATGCTGGCCGCCTTCTCGTAGAACTCGCCGTCGGAGACGCCGAGCACGCCGCGCTGGCGCCGCAGCTCGAGGATGTCGGATCCGGTCATGTTCACCCAGAGATCCGAGCGCGACAGACCGTAGATCTCAAGATAGCGGTCGTTGCAGAACATGACGCGGCGCTGCGCGTCCGTCATCACTATGCCCTGGTTGAGATTGTTCATGGCGGAGGAGACGAAGGCGTTGCGCCGCAACTGCAAACGCCTGGTCCGGCGCAGCGAGGAATGGATCCACAGCGCGATAGCGACTAGGAATGCGCAGATGACGATGCCGCCGATCAGGGCTTCCCAGACCACGTTGGGGTCGAGCTTGCCGAGATAGCTTGGCGCCTCCAGGCTGTCGGAGAGGGCAAAGGCGCGCGCGGGCGCGACCGCGCTGCCCAGGCACACGACGGCCTGCACAGCAATCGGAAGCGTGCTGCCTGCGTGCCAGTTCTCCTCAGCCATCAGCCACCCGCGGTTTCAACGTCGGATTGTCTGGCCTCGCGGGTTTGGATCGGGTAAACGCCTGTACGCGCAACAGAAAAATGTTACATCAAATACGGCAATTGCCCTGACATGATAAATGCTTCCTTAACGGAAAACGGCCGCGCGCCGTCGTTCCCGGGCCTGATTCCACCGGCGCTTTTAGCTGACATCCTGCACAACCATGGATAGGGTCGACTGTATCGTGATCGGAGCCGGCGTCGTCGGGCTGGCGGTGGCTCGAAAGCTCGCCCAGGCCGGGCGCGAGGTGATCGTGCTCGAGGAAGCCGAGGCCATCGGCACCATCACGTCGTCGCGCAACAGCGAGGTGATCCATGCCGGGATCTATTACCGCGCCGGGAGCTGGATGGCGCGCATGTGCGTCGACGGCAAGCATGCGCTGTATCGCTACTGCAGCGAGCGCGGCATCCCACACAGGAATTGCGGCAAGCTGATCGTCGCGACCAGCGCGAAAGAGACCGAGAAGCTGCAATCGATCAAGGCGCATGCCGAGGCCAATGGCGTGCTCGACATGCAGCTGCTCACCGGCGAGGCCGCGCGCGCGCTGGAGCCGGCGCTCGCCTGCGACGCCGCGCTGCTCTCGCCCTCGACCGGCATCATCGACAGCCACGCCTACATGCTCTCGCTGCGCGGCGACGCCGAGGCCGCCGGCGCCGCCTTTGCGTTTCACACTCCGCTGATCCGCGCCAAGGCGATCGCCGGCGCGATCGAGGTCGAGGCCGGCGGCGAAGCGCCGATGACGCTGCAATGCGACCTGCTCGTCAACGCCGCCGGGCTCTCGGCGACGAACGTGGCGCGCCACATCGACGGCATGCCGATCGACCGGATTCCGCCGGCCTATCTCGCCAAGGGAAACTATTTCAGCTGCAATGCCAGGGCGCCGTTCTCGCGCCTGATCTACCCCGTGCCCGAGCCCGGCGGGTTAGGGGTGCATTTGACGCTGGACATGGCGGGGCAGGCGCGCTTCGGCCCCGACGTCGAGTGGATCGAGACGATCAATTACGAGGTCGACCCATCACGCGCCGAGCGCTTCTATCCGGCGATCCGCAAATACTGGCCGGCACTGCCCGACGGTGCGTTGATGCCGAGCTATTCGGGCATTCGCCCGAAGATCGTGCCGCCGGCGGTGGCCACGCAGGATTTTCTGATGCAGGGCCCGCGCGATCACGGCGTCGAAGGCCTGATCAACCTGTTCGGCATCGAATCGCCGGGACTGACGTCATCGCTCGCGATCGCGGATCACGTCACCGAGCTCGCAGGCATCTAGAGCGTTTTCGAGCGAAGCGGACACGGGTTCGCCTCGCGAAAGCGCGTCCAAGAAAAAAATGTCCCGCGCAATGATGATTGCGCGGGGCGCACCTTCCAGCAGGGGCGAGCGCAACCGCTCTCACCCCTGCCAAAGGTATGCTCAACTCTACGCTGTTACGGGGGTTACTAGTGGAGCGTGTCGCCGGTGTGCTTCAGGCGCTCGATCTGGTCCTTGACCATCAGCTTCCGTCGCTTCAACTCAACAATTTGCAGGTCGTCTGTTGAAAGGTGCACGAGAGCGTCGTGCAATTCGTTTTCGAGCGTTTTGTGCTTCCGTTCCAATTCAACCAGATGTGCCTGAATTGTCATTCGAAACCTCCTCGGTAGGGTTGAAACCTCAGGATTCGATCCGGACAGCCAAGTCTACATCACCGATTCGTTCTGTCGATGGGTATCCATCATTGCAGTGTCATTTTTGGAAATTCATATGTAACGAAGCGTGAGTAAGGAACCGCGCTGGAAAAATTCATGATATCAATGAGCTTGCGCAACGGTGCTGCGAATCGTCGCAACATCCCGCGAGAGTTCGGTGAGCGGCGGCCCGAGATCGCTTGCGATCACGCCGCGCAAGGACGATAATTTCCACAGGGCATCCACAGCCTTAATCTCACGCCTATCGGTTTTCGGCCACCGCAAACATGACCAATGAAGATGAGCGTGAGCTCGAAGCCGAGCTCACCCGGTTGCAGCAGGAACACCGAGATCTCGATGCCGCGATCGATGCCCTGCATCAGTCGCCTGCCCCCGACCTATTGCGGTTACAGCGGCTGAAGAAGCGCAAGCTGTTGTTGCGCGACCGTATCGCGTTCATCGAAGATCAGATCACGCCCGACATCATCGCCTGATCCGCCGAGGCGCTTTTCGCGGCAGCTCGCCGCATACGAATCCACTTGACTCCAATAGAACAAAATAGGAACACTTGAACACCCCCAGGAAACGCCCCGAAACACCCGAGGACAACGCAGATGCCGGCAACCGCCCTTCTCGACAACAGTCACTATGAACAGGCCTGCGATCAGGCGATCGCGATGTGCGACGGCAATCTGCGCAGCACCATCAAGGCGCTGATCATGGCCAATGAATATCTGGAAGCAGAGCTGGGGGAATTGCAGGCGGCGATTTCCGCCGGCTGCATTCCCGAGACCTCGCGCAGCAAGACGCAGAGCAAGAGCAGCGCCGCCTGAGTTCAACATCGGAGCAACGCCATGTCGGATGTGACCTACTACGTTGCAATGCCTTTCCTGATCGATGCCGACGGATCGCCTGTCGCGGGCCCCGCGGAAGAATGCCAGAGCTCGACGGCTGCGTTGCGGCGCGCCGAGACATTGTCGCGCGGCGCAGGCCACATCGGCGCGGTTGCGTTCAGCCGCAGCGGCGATCCCATGACCGGCGAATTCGGCGACGCCACGCTGCTGCGCAAATTCGGCAACGTGCCGGAAGATCTGGCTACGCTGTAAGGGATTAGTGTTTGAGCATGATCTCCGCGCAAACGCATTCCGCGTTTGTCGCGAAGGAAAACCTCTGCACGCTTTGCGCTGACGCGCCCCTTCGGGTCCGGATCACGCTCTAGCTGCTGACGAGCCTGATCCGCGGCTCGTGCCGTCGGCGCGCCTTGCGCACATACATGGCGGCGTCGGCCTCCTCCAGCGCGCGCCCAGCATCGGACTGCGCCCCGAGCAGCGCGACGCCGGCGGAAGCACCTGCGGTCACGCGCTGGCCGCGAAAGGTGAACGACAGATCGTCGATCGCCTGCTCCAGGGTCGCGGCCTTCGCCTTGGCATCGGTCTCGGTGAGATTCCACAGCAGCAGCGCGAATTCGTCGCCGCCGAGCCGGCCGACCACGTCGGAGGCGCGGATCTGCCGCGTCAGCGCGCCGGCAATCACCTTGAGCACCTCGTCGCCGGCGGCGTGGCCGAAGGAATCGTTGATCGGCTTCAGGCGATCGACGTCGAGTACGATCAGCGCGCCGCTGGCGCGGTAGCGCTTCATGTAGGCGATGGCGCGCGCGAGCTCGCGCTCGAAGCCGCGCCGGTTCGGAATCTCGAGCAGGAAATCGGTGTCGGCCGCGGCTTCCAGTTCCGCGATCCGCCGCTCGGCCAGCTTGAGCTTGCTCCGCAAGCCGCGGATGATCGCCTTGATCGTTGCCTTGGCGTCGTCGGCGGCCGACGCTCCGCGCGGCGCCGGCCTCGCCGGGCGCTTCGGGGCGGCTTTGGATCGGCCGGCGCTGGTCTTCCGGCCCGTTTTGGCCTTCGCCGCGGTCGCCCTTTTTGGTTTCTTCATGGGCTTCCTGCTCAATGAAGGCTTGCGGGGATTCACCAAGACAGGATAGTGCATTCCCTTCTCCTTGCCACCGCCTTGCGAGCCACCGGCCGGAACCGTTAATCTGGCCCATCTTTCTGTTTTCCGAGCACAATTGACGTCATGACCGCGCCGATCGCCATCATCATGGGAAGCCAGTCGGACTGGGAGACGATGCGGCACGCCGCCGATACGCTTGCGGCGCTGGGCATTGCTGCCGACACCCGCGTCGTTTCGGCACACCGCACCCCCGACCGGCTGTTTGCCTTCGCCAAGGGCGCCAAGGCGGCCGGCCACAAGGTCATCATCGCCGGTGCCGGCGGTGCTGCCCATCTGCCCGGCATGGCGGCGGCGCTGACGGAGCTGCCGGTGTTCGGTGTTCCCGTCGAATCCAGGACGCTCAAAGGCATCGATTCGCTCTATTCGATCGTGCAGATGCCCGCCGGCATCCCGGTCGGCACCCTCGCCATCGGCAAGGCCGGCGCGATCAACGCTGCGCTGCTTGCAGCATCCGTATTGGCGCTATCCGACCCGGCTTTGTCGGATCGGCTCGCCGCCTGGCGCAAGGCACAGACCGAGGCGGTTGCCGAACGCCCGGAGGACAAGGCGTGAGCGACGCAAATCAGGTGAAGCTGAAGCCCGGCGACACCATCGGAATCCTCGGCGGCGGACAATTGGGGCGCATGCTCGCGATGGCTGCGGCGCGCCTCGGTCTGCGCTGCCAGGTGTTCTCGCCCGATCCGGATTCGCCGGCCTTCGACGTCGTGCTGAACGCGACCTGCGCCGAATATGCCGATGTCGAAGCGCTCGAGCTCTTCGCGGGCGACGTCGACGTTATCACGTACGAATTCGAGAACGTGCCGTCGGCCGCCGCGATGGTGCTGGATGCGCGCCGCCCGGTCCTGCCCAACCGCAAGATCCTCGAGACGACGCAAGACCGGCTCGCCGAGAAGGATTTCGTGACGCGGCTCGGCATCGGCACCGCAGCCTATGCCGACGTCACCTCCGTCTCCTCGCTGCGCGAGGCGATCGTCAGGATCGGGCTTCCGGCCGTGCTGAAGACCCGCCGCTTCGGCTATGACGGCAAGGGCCAGGTCATCATCCGCGGAGGCGACGATATCGCCAAGGTGTGGACCAGTCTCGCCACCAAATCGGCGATCCTGGAGGCCTTCATCCCGTACGAGCGCGAGATCTCCGTGATTGCCGCGCGCTCGGCCGCCGGCCAGGTCGAATGTTTCGACGTCACCGAGAACGAGCACCGCGACCACATTCTGAAGATATCGCGTGCGCCCGCACGGATTCCCGATGCGCTCGCGGAGGAAGCGCGCAGCATCGCCGGCAAGATCGCCGGCGCACTCGATTATGTCGGTGTGCTCGCGGTCGAGATGTTCGTGCTCGCCAATGGGACCGGGCCGAAGGTGCTGGTCAACGAGATCGCCCCGCGCGTGCATAATTCCGGGCACTGGACCCTCGACGGCGCGTCGGTCTCGCAGTTCGAGCAGCACATCCGCGCCATCGCGGGCTGGCCGCTCGGCAAGGCCGTGCGTCACGGCGAAGTGATCACCATGACCAACCTGATCGGCGACGAGATCAACGACTACGACAAGTGGCTGAGCGTGCCGGGCGCGACCGTGCACATCTACGGCAAGGGCGCGCCGCGCCCCGGCCGCAAGATGGGCCATGTCACCGAGGTCCGGCCGCCCAACGGCAAGTAAGGGGACCGCAGCAAAGGCTGCGATCCCGCTTGGCAATTAGATTTTTGTTTTGACGCGTTTTCTTGACGCGAACCGGTACCCACTTCGCTCGAAAACGCTTTACGTCGTCTTCGCGCCCGCGACGACGCCCGTGGGCTCCTCGCTGAGCCAGCGATAGATCACCCCGCCCAGCGCGCCGCCGATCAGCGGTGCGACCCAGAACAACCAGAGCTGCGCCATCGCCCATCCGCCGACGAACAGCGCCGGACCCGTGCTGCGCGCCGGGTTCACCGACGTGTTGGTGACGGGAATGCTGACGAGATGGATCATTACCAGCGCCAGTCCGATCGCCAGCGGGGCAAAACCGGCGGGCGCGCGGCCATGGGTCGAGCCCATGATGATGAACAGGAACATCATGGTCATCACCACCTCGGTGATGAAGCATACGATCATGCTGTACTGACCGGGCGAATGCGCGTCATAGCCGTTCGACGCGAAGCCCTTGGTGACGTCGAACCCCGGAGCCCCGTTCGCGATGACATAGAGCAGGCACGCGGCCACGATCGCCCCGGCCACCTGGGCAATCACATAGGGCAGGATCTGCCCGGCCGGAAAGCGCCCGCCGGCGGCGAGGCCGACCGTGACCGCCGGATTGAGATGGCAGCCGGAGATGTGGCCGATCGCATAGGCCATGGTGACCACGCTCAGGCCGAACGCGAAGGACACGCCGACCAGGCCGATCCCGACCTGGGGAAAACCGGCCGCGATCACAGCGCTGCCGCAGCCTGCGAATGTGAGCCAGAAGGTGCCGATAGCCTCGGCGGCATATTTCTTGATATCCATGTGACGTCTCCCCTGATTTCCAGATTTCCGGATCAACCTCCGGAAAACGGCCCGCCTTTTGGCACCAAATCACCCAAAATGCGACCGTGGGTAGAGGTTTTGCCCCATTTAATGGCTTAACTTGGCCCGATGGACCGCTTCGCAGGTGGACATGTCAGGTTTTGTCTGATACATCCGCGCGCTCAAGGTTAAGGGCTTGTGCTTTTGCCATCCCCTTTGACCTATCAGAATTCAAATCCGATCCACTGAAGAGGATGCCGCGTGCAGGTTCTCGTTCGCGATAACAATGTCGACCAAGCCCTCAAGGCGCTGAAGAAGAAGATGCAGCGCGAAGGCATTTTCCGTGAGATGAAGCTCCGCGGTCATTACGAGAAGCCCTCTGAGAAGAAGGCCCGCGAAAAGGCCGAAGCCGTGCGCCGCGCGCGCAAGCTGGCCCGCAAGAAGCTCCAGCGCGAAGGCCTGCTGCCGATGAAGCCGAAGCCGGTGTTCGGCGCCGGTCCGGGTGGCGATCGCGGTGGCCGTGGTGGCCCGGGCGCAGGTGCAGGTCCGCGCGGACCGCGCTGATCTTGCCGGAATTGCAAGGCTGAGTTTTCGATGACGCGGGCCCTGGGCCCGCGTTATTATTTTGTAGCGGTGCCTTTCCTGGGACGGGGCACTACAGATGCGGCACCAACGCGCGAGCGAACCGTAGATGGCCTTCCCTTTTCCCGAGCGCGGCTTGGCGCGGCTACGCCGGATCTGGCGGCAGCCGCTCGCACTCGGCTTGATGGGAGTGGTGATGTGCGGCTGCTCCTTCGATCTGGGTTCCCTGATGCCGGAGAAGGACAAGGCGCCGGAGGCACCCAAAGCGGCTGCCGCCCCCGAAAGCGCCGTCAGCGCCGGCAATGTCACCGAGGCCCAGGCCCATGCGGCCAAAGGCCAGACCCTGGCGAAGTCGGGGGAGACGGCCGGCGCGCTGGACGAGTTCAACCGCGCCGTCGCGCTCGATCCCTACAACGCACAGGCTCTCTATGGCCGTGCCCTGATCCATCAAGGCAACAACGAGCACAACTTCGCCATCGCCGATTTCAGTGCCGCCAACGGGCTCAACCCGCAAAAGGTCGAGCCGCTGCTCGGCCGCGCCGCCAGCTACCTCGCCATCGGCAAGGTCAAGGAAGCGGCGGCCGATCTCGATGAGGCCTCCGAGGCCGATCCGCACAATGCCCAGGTCTGGACCGCGCGGGGACAGGCTTATGAGCGGCTCGGCGACAAAGCCAAGGCGGCGGTGTCCTACAACAAGGCGGTGTCCTTGCGTCCACGGGACGATGCCGCCCGCAGCGGGCTCGCCCGGGTCGGCGGCTGACGGCGCGGCTGAACTGTCGCCTTAATCGGGGGTGGCGCTTTTGGGCAGGACGGAATGGAACATCGACTTCATGCCCGACAGCATCTCGTCGGCGACATTGGTCTTCTTCGGCCGCGGCATGGCCGCGCCGACATCGGCACGCAGATCGAGCGGCGGCGCGATCATCGGGACCGGGATATCGGCCGGCGGCGTCATCCGGTTCGGATCGTCGTTGCCGACCGAGGAAGTGTAAGACGGCGAGGAACCGCCATTGCCATAGGCCTCGGGCAAAGGCGTTGACACCGTGATCGGCGGCGGCAGCGGGCGGACTGTGGACGGCTCCGCAGAAATGATACGCGGGGCCTCCGGGGTGCGGGCGGCTTCCCGCACCGCAGGCTCCGGGGTCCGCTCGACCTGCTTGGTCTCAATCGACTTGTTTTCGGGAGATCTGGCCTCAGCGGCCTTCTCGGCAGCTTTGCCCTCCGGCGACTTGCGCAGACGCTCGATGGCAGCACGGGCGAGATCGTTGGCGTCGGGAGTCGCGGCCGGAGCGGAATTGGCCTCCACCACCGGAGCGGCGGCGGGAGCCGCGACAGCCGGAGCGGTGGCCGGATTGGACTTGGCGGCCGCCTTCTCACGCGCGGAGTTGCGGCCGCGCGGGCCGGTCTCGGCGGGAGCGACGTCGGCAGCCTTGACGTCGGCAGCCTTGGTCTCGGCGGCCGGCTTTTCGGCCGCAACCTTGTCAACGCCCTTTTCGGAAACGCTCTTCTCAGCAACGCCCTTGGCTTTCACGCCCGGCGCGGGAAGGTTGGCGGTGTCGGCCGGCTTGCCGTCACTGCCAGCCTGAGCAGGCGCCACCACGGCCGCAGGGGCATCAGCCGCCGGCTTGGCGTTGATGTAGTGGTTAACGATGTAGGCCCCGATGATCGTGGCGAGCACCGAGGGTAAAATATCCATCGAGATTTTAGCGAGGTATTTCAGCATTTCTCGGCCACTCCCCGCGCGATCAGATGCGGGAACTTTGGGGCATTGTAAGGGATCAACTGCGACGGATCGATGGCAAACGGTAACGCCAAGCCTTACGGCTTCAGCTCGATCTCAAGGAACACGATCTCGGTTGAGGTTTCGTTAAGTACGTCGTGTTGGACGCCGGCCTTGCGAAAGTAGGATTTTCCGGCCGCAAGCTGCGCCTTGGACCGCTCGCCGCCGGGCGCCACGATGGTCATCTCGCCGGCGACGACGGGAACGATGACGTAGTCCATGCCGTGGGTGTGATGCCCGGTCGCACTCCCCGGGGCGAGCCGCCACTCGGTCACCCGGACCTCTTCGTTGTCGACCTGAACCTCGGACTTGACGGCAAGCATCGGAACTTCTCCGGGGGCAAATTCTGCTGGGAACCGCGCTTCAGGGCACGAACACCATGAACACGTAGACCGCAAATACCACCATATGGACCAGCCCGAACAGGACATTGGTCCTGCCGGTGCCGAAGGTCAGCATGCTCAGCAGGAATGTCAGGAACAGCAGCGCCGTGTTCGCGGGGTTCAGGCCCAGCACCAGCGGCTGGTCGAGCACGTAGGTGGCGAGCCCGACCGCCGGTATGGTCAGGCCGATGGTCGCGAGCGAGGAACCGAGCGCCAGGTTGATGCTCTTCTGGAGGTCGTTCTTGCGCGCCGCGGCAATCGCGGAGACGCCTTCCGGCATCAGAATCAGGAGCGCGACCAGGAGGCCTGCAAATGCCGGGGGAGCGCCGATCCGGACTGCAACGGCGTCCACCACCAGCGAGAATTTCTTGGCGAGCAGAACGACAGCCAGGAGCGAGATCAGCAACAGCGCGATGCTGAGCGCCAGCGTCTTGCCCGACAGGTGCGCCTCCCCGCCCTCGCCCTCCTTCCTCTCATGGACGAAGTAATCCTTGTGCAGGACGGTCTGGGTATAGAGAAACACGCCATACAGCACGATCGTGACAACATCGACGAAGCCGAGCTGAAGCGCCGAATAGACCGGGCCCGGCGTCGTCAGGGTGTAGTTGGGCATGACAAGTGTGATGGTCGCCAGCGCGATCAGCCCGCTGAGATAGACGTTGGCGCCCGAGACCTGAAAGCCCTGCTCGCGGTAACGCAAGCCGCCGATGAACACGCAGAGACCGACGAGGCCGTTGCAGACGATCATCACGACCGCAAAGACGGTGTCGCGGGCGAGTTCCGGCGCCGGCTTGTCGCCCAGCATGATCGTGGTGATCAGCGCGACCTCGATGATGGTGACGGCGAGCGTGAGCAGTAGCGTGCCGTAGGGCTCGCCGATGCGCTCGGCGATCACCTCGGAATGGTGAACGGCGGCGAACACGGTGCCGAACAGGATCACCAGAAGGACGATCGCAAAGGCTGCCCCGCCGGCAGACAGGGTGAAGCCGTAGCCGGTCGCGGTCACGATCAGGAACAGCAGCACCGCCAACGCGGGGAATATCCATGACGATCGCGGCATCGGTCCGTGTGCGCTCATGCGGGCGATTCCTTCAACTGGGCGACCGACTATGCGCGAGAAGATCGCGCCCGTCAGCCCTCAGGGGCTGTTGATGAACTGCCGCGCCGTCTCCAGAGCCCCGAAATCATCGAGGTTTTCGTGTCCCCCGCCGGGAAACCGCATCAGCTTCTTCGGCTCGCGCGCCATCGTGAACAAGCGCTCGCCGAAAGCAATGGGAATCGCCGTATCGCTCGTGCCGTGCATGATCAGGAGCGGCGCCGTGACACGCGCGATCCGTTCATCCGAGTGAAACGGGTCTCGCATCAAGAGGCGAATCGGAACGAAGCGAAAGAGCGAAGCTGCAATGTCGACTGTCGACGTATAGGGAGCTTCCAGAATCAATTTTCCGACCGGGTGTTCGGATGCGATCGCAACCGCAACGCCGGTCCCCAGCGAGAAGCCCCAGGCGACGATACGCTGCGGGTCATAACGCTCTGTCGCAAAAGCGTAAGCGGCCGCGGCGTCCTGCAAGAGGCCCTGCTCGCTCGGCGCACCGGTCGAGCCGGCATAGCCGCGATAGGACAGCGCCACGAGACCGGTGCCGTCGGCAATGATGCCCTTGAAGCGGTTGACGCGTCCGGCGAGAAAGTCGCCGTTGCCCGGGAAGAACAGCACCACGGGTCGGCCGGGCTTTGCCGGCACGTGCCAGACGATGACCTTCTCGCCATCGGATGTGGTGAGGGCGTGCTCCTCAGCCTGCGGAAATCCCGCGGTGGCGGGCGCCCTGCGCTCGGTCGTCGGAATCGGAAACAGCATGTCGCGCTGCTTCGCATAGAGCAGGAGGAGACCGGCGAGATAGCCGGACGCAAGGACGATCGCGATCCATTTCAGGAATGTCATCGCTGCGCCGCCGCTCCGGAATTCAGCCGCACGCCGCCGCGTGGGCGGCGTGCCATCCGATGCGCCCTCGCGCTACATCGCCTTGACGATGTTCTCGGTGACCTTCTTGGCGTCGCCGAGCAGCATCATGGTGTTGTCGCGATAGAACAGCGGATTGTCGATGCCGGCATAGCCCGAGGCGAGCGAACGCTTGATGAACATCACGGTGCCGGCCTTCCAGACCTGGAGCACGGGCATGCCGTAGATCGGCGAGGTCTTGTCCTCTTCGGCCGCCGGGTTGGTGACGTCGTTCGCACCGATCACGAAGGCGATGTCGGCCTGGGCGAATTCGGAGTTGATGTCCTCGAGCTCGAACACCTCGTCATAGGGCACGTTGGCTTCGGCCAGCAGCACGTTCATGTGGCCGGGCATGCGGCCCGCGACCGGGTGAATGGCGTACTTCACCTCGACGCCTTCCTTCTTCAGGATGTCGCCCATTTCGCGCAGCGCGTGCTGCGCCTGCGCCACCGCCATGCCGTAGCCGGGCACGATGATGACCTTCTGCGCGTTCTTCATGATGAAGGCGGCATCGTCGGCCGAACCGAGCTTGGCCGGCTTCTGCTCGCCGCCGCCACCGCCGGCCGCCGCGGTCTCGCCGCCGAATCCGCCGAGGATGACCGAGATGAAGGAGCGGTTCATCGCGTGGCACATGATGTAGGACAGGATCGCGCCGGAGGAGCCGACCAGCGCGCCAGTGATGATCAGCGCGGAATTGCCGAGCGTGAAGCCGATGCCAGCCGCGGCCCATCCCGAATAGGAGTTCAGCATCGAGATCACGACCGGCATGTCGGCGCCGCCGATCGGGATGATCATGAGCACGCCGAGCGCCAGCGCGATGATGACGATCAGCCAGAAGTCGAGCGCGCTGCCGGTCAGCACCAGGCCGACGATGAAGAACACCAGCGCGACCGCCAGCGCGATGTTGATGAAATGGCGAAACGGCAGGATGATCGGCGCGCCGCTCATGCGCGCGGACAGCTTAAGGAATGCGATCACCGAGCCGGTGAAGGTCAGCGCGCCGATGGCGACGCCGAGCGACATCTCGACCAGGCTCTGCGGATGAATGTTGCCGGGCGTGCCGATGTCGAAGGCTTCGGGCGCGTAGAACGCGCCGGCGGCGACCAGCACCGCGGCCATGCCGACCAGCGAGTGGAAGGCGGCGACCAGTTCCGGCATCGAGGTCATCGGAACGCGGCGGGCAATCACCGCACCGATCGCGCCGCCGATGGCGATACCGAGGATGACGAGGATCCAGGCCAGGCCGTCTGCCGGCGGGTGGCTGGCGAGCGTGGTCGCGACCGCGATCCCCATGCCGATCATGCCGAACAAATTGCCCTGGCGCGACGTCGCCGGGCTCGACAGCCCGCGCAGCGACAGGATGAACAGCACCCCCGCCACGAGATACAAGAATGCAGAGAGATTGGCGTTCATCTCAGGTCCCCATCTGTCCCTTCAGCCCGAGGTGGCCGCTTACTTCGACTTCTTCTTGTACATCGCCAGCATGCGCTGGGTGACAAGGAAGCCGCCAAAGATGTTCACGGAGGCGAAGATCAGCGCGACGAAGCCGAAGCCGCGCGCCCATCCCGAGCCGCTCGAAACCATGCCGACGCCGACCGCGAGCAGCGCGCCGACCACGATCACCGAGGAGATCGCGTTGGTCACGCTCATCAGCGGCGTGTGCAGCGCCGGCGTCACCGACCACACCACGAAATAGCCGACGAAGACGGCGAGGACGAAGATCGACAGCCGGAACACGAAGGGGTCGACGAGCTGTGCAGCATGCTCCATGGCGGCTCTCCTTAGGCCTTCGGCTGGAAGTTCGGATGGATCACGGCGCCGTCTTTCGTGAGCGCGGTCGCCTTGACGAGCTCATCGTCCCAGTTCACGGCGAGGGCCTTGGTACCCTTGTCGACCATGGTCTCGATGAAATTGAACAGATTGCGCGCGTAGAGGCTGGAGGCGGAGGCCGCGACACGGCCGGCGACATTGGTGTAGCCGACGATCTTGATGCCATCGAGATCGACGACCTCGCCCGGCCTTGCGCCCTCGACATTGCCGCCGCGCTCGACGGCGAGATCGACCAGCACCGAGCCGGGCTTCATCGACTTGACCATCTCGCCCGAGACCAGCTTCGGCGCGGGCCGGCCCGGGATCAGCGCGGTCGTGATCACGATGTCCTGCTTCTTGATGTGCTCGGCGGTGAGCGCGGCCTGCTTGGCCTGGTATTCCTTGGACATCTCCTTGGCGTAGCCGCCGGCGGTCTGCGCGTTCTTGAATTCCTCGTCCTCGACGGCGAGGAATTTCGCGCCGAGCGATTCGACCTGCTCCTTCGTCGCGGGCCGGACGTCGGTCGCGGTGACGACCGCGCCCAGGCGCCGGGCGGTCGCGATCGCTTGCAGCCCGGCGACGCCGACGCCCATCACGAACACTTTTGCGGCGGGAATGGTGCCCGCCGCGGTCATCATCATCGGGAAGGCACGGCCGAAGGCTTCGGCGCCCTCGATCACGGCGCGATAGCCGGCGAGGTTGGCCTGCGAGGACAGCACGTCCATCACCTGCGCGCGGGTGATGCGCGGCATCAATTCCATCGCGAAGGCGGAGACGCCGGCATCGGCCATCGTCTTCAGCGCCGCCTCGTTGCCGTAGGGGTCCATGATGGCGATGACGAGCGCGCCGCGTTTGTATTGCGCGAGCTCCGAGGCCTCGGGACGCTTCACCTTGATGATGATGTCGGCATCCTTCAGCGCATCCGCGCTGACGGTGGCGCCGACGGCGGTGAATTCGGAATCCGGCAGGCCCGACTTGAGGCCGGCGCCCGGCTCGACGGCGATCTCGGCGCCCAACGCCTTGAACTTCTTCACCGTATCAGGCGAAGCGGCGACACGCGGCTCCGACGGATCGATTTCCTTGGCAACGGCGATCTTCATAGGCCCTCCGGCGACGCGGGAAAGCGCGCACGCGAACTTAGCGTTACTCCCGCAACGTTGGATACCGGTTTTCAATCCGGCTTGATTGCAAATTTTATGGGCACCGACGACGCTGGCGGTGCAGCAGGCGATAGATCAGGTCAGGAAGATCGCCATCAGGATCACGATGAGCGCGACCGAGGCCGTACCGTACTTCACCAGCTTGATGAAGCCCTCATAGGTCTGCTCGTGGGCAACATAGTCGTTGCCGTCGGCCGTGGTGTAGGCCACTTCGCTATGGTCAGCCATGGATCGTCCCCAGTCGAAAGTCGAATTCTTGGGCAGGCAATAGCGCAAACCTTCGGGCAGGGCAACGGCAGGCAGCCGCGGTTTTCCCGCAAATCAGGTCATTTGGAATCCCAATTGTCGCGGATCCAGCGCGTGAGGCTCTGCTCGCTGACTTCGCCGGCGGCGAGGGAGAGGATGATGGATGTCGCTTCCGCCGGACCGGGACTGAAGGTCACCCCATTCTTGTACAGAAAGACCATCATCGCCATGAACGCGATGCGCTTGTTTCCATCGACAAACGCGTGATTCTTTGCGAGACCGAATGCATAGGCCGCGGCGAGTTCATCGAGCGACGCCTGCTCGTAGCGCCACTTGTTGATCGGCCGCTCAAGTGCCGATCGCAGCATGCCTTCATCGCGCAATCCCGGCGCGCCACCGAAGCGGCGCAGTTGCCGGCCGTGAATTGCGACAGCCTGCTCATAGGTAATCCAGAGCGGCTCTTGGGGCTCGCTCATTCGAGAGCCCCGCTACTTTGCGAGCGCGGCAAGCGTATCGCGATACTTGTCCATGAGGTCGTCGGCGATTTCCATCGTCCGCTCGAAATCGGGATCGTATGGCAGCAGTTGGAAACCGCCGCCCGGCAATTCCACGATGTGCAATTGCTGTCCGCGCTTGAGGTCAAGTCGCTGCATCAACTCGCGTGGAAGCAGCAGTCCGTCCGAATTACCGATTTTCTTGATTTCGATCTTCATGGTCGCGCCACTGCAATTACGTTATACAACTGTATAACATAACTCTGGCGACGGTTCAACAATTGTTTTACGCCCGCCCTTGGCATGCGGCGTGCCGGCTCAGCCCATCGCCTCGAGCTCGTCGATCATCCCGGCGATGACCGAAAGACCGCCGTCCCAGAATTTGGGATCCTTGGCATCGAGCCCAAACGGCCGCAGCAGCTCGGAATAATGCTTGGTGCCGCCGGCGGCGAGCATGTCGAGATAGCGCTCGGCAAAGCCTTCGGCCGCGTTCTCGTAGACGGCATAAAGCGAGTTCACGAGGCAATCGCCGAATGCGTAGGCGTAGACGTAGAACGGCGAATGGATGAAGTGCGGGATGTACATCCAGTAGTTCTCGTAGCCCGCCTTGATCTCGATCGCCGGACCCAGGCTCTCGCCCTGCACCGACAGCCAGATCTCGCCGAGCCGCGTCGCGGTCAGCTCGCCGTTCTTGCGCTCGGTATGGACCGCGCGCTCGAACGAATAGAACGCGATCTGCCGCACCACGGTGTTGATCATGTCCTCGACCTTGCCGGCGAGCAGCGCCTGGCGCTGTTTTGCACTCTTGGTCTGGGCCAGAAGCCGCTTGAACGTCAGCATCTCGCCGAACACGCTTGCGGTCTCGGCCAGCGTCAGCGGCGTCGGCGCCATCAGCGCGCCGTTCTTCGCCGCCAGCACCTGGTGCACGCCATGGCCGAGCTCATGCGCGAGCGTCATCACGTCGCGCGGCTTGCCCTGGTAATTCATCAGCACGTAGGGGTGTGCGGACGGCGTGGTCGGATGCGAGAATGCGCCCGGCGCCTTGCCCGGACGCACCGGCGCATCGATCCAGCGGTCGGTGAAGAAGCGCTCGGCGATGTCGGCCATTTTGGGCGAGAAGCCGCGATAGGCCGTCAGCACCATGCTCCGCGCATCGGGCCAGCCGATGATGTCGGTCGCCGCGAACGGCAGCGGCGCGTTGCGGTCCCAATAGGCGAGCCGCTTCTTGCCGAACCACTTTGCCTTCAGCGCGTAATAGCGATGCGACAGCTTCGGATAGGCGGCGCGAACGGTGGCGACCAGCGCATCCACCACCTCGCGCTCGACGCGATTGTTGAGATGGCGGGAATCCGCGACGTCCTGAAAGCCGCGCCAGCGGTCGGAGATGTCCTTGTCCTTGGCGAGCGTGTTGGTGATCAGCGCGAAGGTACGCTCATTCGCCTTGAAGGTTTCCGCCAGCGCCTCGGCGGCGCTTTTGCGCTTGGCGCCGTCGCGATCCTGCAACAGATTGAGCGTCGGCTCGATCGCGAGCTCTTTTGCTCCGACCTTGAAGCGCAGGCTCGAGATGGTCTGGTCGAACAGCCGGTTGAAGGCGGAATAGCCGGTCTGGGACTTCTCCAGGAAAAGCTGCTCGAGCTTGTCGTCGAGCTGGTACGGCTTCTCCTTGCGCAGGTCCTCGATCCAGGGGCGGTAATAAGCGAGCTCGGGAGCCTGCATCGCGCGGTTCAAAATATCGTCATCGATCCGGTTGAGCTCGAGCGCGAAGAACAAGAGATGCGTGGACGCCGCGGTCAGCCGCTCGGAAACATCGCCGTAAAACTTTGAAATCTTGGGGTCCACGCTGTCGCCGGCATGGACGAGACCGGCGTAGGACCCGAGGCGGCCGGCGAGATCGTCGATCGCCTCATAGCGTCGCACGGCTCCCGCGAGCCATTTTCCGCCATCTTCGTTTGCTGTCCCTGTTGCGAGCTTGCCCTTGAAGTCCGTCTCGAACGCGACGCAATCGGCATCCATCTTCTCGAGATCGCGCGCCACTTCCGGCGCATCGATCCCGGAATAGAGATCGGCGAGGTTCCATTCGGGAAGCCTGCCGATCTTGCTCGCAGGCTTCGCGGGCGACGATTTGGAGGACTTCGCCTTGACGGCAGATTTCCTGACAGCGGACGTCTTGGTGGCTGGCTTGCGGAGGGCAGACTTGTTGAGAGCAGACCTGGAGCGCGAATTCATTGTGTGGGAAACCTGTGTTCAACAGTCGCGGCGGCGGGCGGGGGCATCAAGGTTTAAGAGTGCGTTAATCGGCTTCGGCCAGAGTGCCCCGATTCGAGACAGATAGTAGTAGCGTGCGGGGAACACCATGGCTGCCAGTATTTTGATCGCCGACGACGACGCCGTGGCCCGCCGGCTGGTCGAGAACATGGTGCAGAAATGCGGCTATGAGACGGTCGTGGTGGACTCCGGCGACGCCGCGATCGCCGCCCTCACCGCCCCCGATGCACCCGTTATCGACGCCGTCATCCTCGATCTCGTGATGCCCGGCCTCGACGGCATGGGCGTGCTGGCGAAAATCCGCGAAGCCGGCCTCAGCGTCCCCGTCATCGTGCAGACCGCCCATGGCGGCATCGACAATGTGATTTCGGCGATGCGCGCCGGCGCTGCAGATTTCGTCGTCAAGCCGGTCGGCGTCGAGCGGCTCCAGGTCTCGCTGCGCAACGCGCTGAACGCCTCCGCGCTCAAGGGCGAATTGCAGCGCATCCGTCATAGCCGCGAGGGCCGGCTGACCTTCGCCGACATCATCACGCGATCCGAGGCGATGGCGGGCGTGATGCGCGCCGCGCAGAAGGCGGCGGGCTCGTCGATCCCGGTGCTGATCGAGGGCGAGTCCGGCGTCGGCAAGGAGATGTTCGCACGCGCCATCCATGGCAGCGGCGAGCGCAAGGCCAAGCCGTTCGTCGCGGTCAATTGCGGCGCGATCCCCGACAATCTCGTCGAGTCCATTCTGTTCGGTCACGAGAAGGGCGCCTTCACCGGCGCCACCGAGCGCCACACCGGCAAGTTCGTCGAGGCCCATGGCGGCACCCTGTTTCTCGACGAGGTCAGCGAGTTGCCGCTGGCCGCGCAGGTCAAGCTGCTGCGCGCGCTGCAGGAAGGCGCGGTCGAGGCCGTCGGTGGCCGCAAGCCCGTAAAGGTCGACGTCCGCATCGTCTCGGCGACCAACCGCCGGCTGCTGGAGCGGGTGAAGCAGGGCCACTTCCGGGAAGACCTGTTCTATCGCCTTCACGTGCTGCCGCTGACGATCCCGTCGCTGCGCGCCCGTCGCGAGGACATCCCGCATCTGCTGCGGCATTTCCTGGCGCGCTTTGCCGCGGAGGAGAACCGCTCCATCAGCGGCATCAGCGGAGAGGCCGTCGCTCACCTCGCGCAGCTCGACTGGCCCGGCAACATCCGCCAGCTCGAAAACGCGGTCTACCGCGCCGTGGTGATGAGCGAAGGCGACCAGCTCGGCCTTGCCGACTTTCCCCTGCTCACGTCGCAGCCGCATCACGCGACGGACATTCCGACCGCGCCGCTGATGATCGAGCCGATCGCGGCGCCCTCAGTGGTATCGGGTAGTGAAATACCGATCGCGCCGCTTTCTTTGGCGGGGTCCCTCTCCATGCTGACCCCGACCGGCGACGTCCGCCCGCTGGAGGATATGGAGAACGAGATCATCCGTTTCGCGATCTCGCATTATCGCGGCCAGATGTCCGAGGTCGCCCGCCGCCTCAAAATCGGCCGGTCCACCCTCTACCGCAAACTCGACGAAGCCGGGGTTCCCGGACATGGCGGCAAAAGCGGCGAGGAGACGCACTGAACCTCATGCGAACGGAGCTTCGCGCGAGGTTGCGGGACGGTCGTAAGCCGTTCGCGTGACGGAAGAATTCGCCTGCGACTTGAACCGTGACTTGGAAGTGACAGACAGAGGGAAAAGCGCGTGGTGCAAGCGCACAATCCGTTGCCAAGAGGCCTCCTTGAAGTCAGTTTGTCGTGAGTTGTCCCGGGTAGCGCTGGCCGCGAAATCGGGGCCTGTATATCGTCTGCGTAGGATTCGTCTGCGTATGAATCGTTGCGTGCAGGCGTGCAACTTTCGAGAGGCCGGCGCGGTTTAGCCGAAACTCAATTAGACGATAACAAAGCTGTTCCACGAGGGACAGTTCACCCGAGGGGTGCGACACAATGCGTGACTGTTTGAACCACCGTGCGGGCTTTGACCGTGTCTTGATGACGGTCGCAGCGACCTTCCTCACGGTATCGGCCAGCTCGGCCCTGGCGCAGGATCAGACCCGCAGCAGCGCCGCCGAGCTCGCGATTGAAGCCGCGATCCCGCGCCCCGAGCCCGCCAACGTCCCGCCCCCGACCGCTTCCGATATCAAGCTCGACACCACCGCCACGGTGCAGGACTCTGCCAAGGAAGCTTCTAAGGAGCCCGTGAAGGCCGAAGCCGCACCGGCCCCCAGCAAGGTCGAGACCAAGCCTTCGGACGTCGCCACCACGCCCGCGCCCGAGGCACCGAAGAGCGAGACGGCCAAGACAGAGCCTGCAAAGACCGAGCCCGCCAAGGCTGACACAGCGACGGCAACGCCCACGGCACCCGCAGCGGCTCCCGCCGCCGAGCCGGTCAGGGCCGCGAGCAACGTTCCCGCCGCCGACCAGCCGGTCGCCGACAAGCTCAAGGACATCATCGGCGCCAAGACCTCGCGCCATTTCGACCGCAAGAACGAGCGTGCGGCGATCGAGAAATTTTACGGCGCACGCGACTTCGCGCCGGTCTGGACGCAAGCCGGCAGCCTGACCGCTGCGGCCAAGGGCGTGATCGCGCGGCTGAAGGATGCAGCCTCCGACGGCCTCAATCCCGCCGATTATCCGGTGCCGGATTTCGCCGCCGCCACGACGCCCGACGCGCTCGCCGACGCCGAGCTGAAGCTCACCGCCAGCATGTTCGACTATGCGCGTCAGGCCCAGAGCGGCCGCATGCACTGGTCGCAGGTCAGCGGCGACATCCTCTATCCCGAGCATCCGGTCGATCCGAGCGAGGTGCTCGCCAAGGTCACGACCGCGGCCGACGCCTCTGCGGCGCTCGACAGCTACAACCCGCCGCACAAGCTCTACAAGGAGCTGAAGGCCAAGCTCGCGGAGCTGCGCGGCCAGGGCAGCGGCGCCGTGATCGAGATCGCGGACGGGCCGGCGCTGAAATACACCCCGGCCGGCAAGAAGCAGGCCGAGATCGTCGTGGAAGATCCGCGCGTGCCGCAGCTGCGCGCCAAGCTCGGTCTCGCCGAGAACGCCAGCGACCCCCGCTACGACGCCACCGTCGCCGAAGCCGTGCGCAAGTTCCAGAACAGCGCCGAGCTCAAGCCGACCGGCATCCTCGACGACAAGACCGTCAAGGCGATCAACACGCCGAAGCGCGACAAGCAGATCGACGTGGTGCTGGTGAACATGGAGCGCTGGCGCTGGTTGCCGCGCGACCTCGGCGCGTCCTCGCTCGGCGATGCCTATGTCATCCTCAACATCCCGGACTACACGCTGAAGGTGATGCAGCGCGGCCAGCAGGTCTGGACCACCCGCGTCGTCACCGGCAAGCCCGGCACGCATGCGACCCCGCTGCTCACCGAGACGATGAAATACATCACGGTCAACCCGACCTGGAACGTACCGCCGTCGATCGTCTACAACGAATATCTGCCGGCACTTCAGCAGGATCCGACCGTGCTCCAGCGCATGGGGCTCAAGCTCGAGCAGAACCGCGACGGCTCGGTGCATATCTCGCAGCCGCCCGGTGAGGCCAACGCGCTCGGCCGCATCCGCTTCAACTTCCCGAACAAGTTCCTGGTCTATCAGCACGACACGCCGGACAAGAACCTGTTCGCGCGGGACGAGCGCGCGTTCAGCCATGGCTGCATGCGCGTACAGAATCCGGATCAGTACGCGTCCGTCCTGCTCAACATCGTCATGCCGAACGAGAAGTACACGCCGGAGCGCGTGCGCAGCATGTTCGGCAAGAGCGAGATCGACCTGAAATTCCCGACCCCGATCCCGGTCAACATCACCTATCAGACCGCGTTCGTGGACGATGGGGGCAAGCTGCAATTCCGCAAGGACGTCTATGGCCGCGACGCGACCATGATCAACATCCTGAAGAACAGCCGCGGCAAGGACCTCGAGAACGTCGTCGCGCACTCCCAGCCGAGCTACTCGCGCCCGGCAACGACGCTGCCTGCGGGCGTGGCGGTGGCCAACAATGGCGGCGGCTTCGGCTCGTCCGGCCCAAACTTCTTCGAGCGGCTGTTCGGCGGCGGGGCTCCGACCCCACCGCCGGCTCCGGTCGGCCGCCGTCCGCAGCAGCAGCGGGTGTTCACCCGCTGAGCCGGACCGCCCAGCCCGGGATTCCTGAATTTCTGCAATGAAATCAGCGACCCCATCCTCTGGATGGAGCCGCTTAACGTTAACCATCGGCCACCCGGCCCCGGGCAGCGGGCGTTTTTTTGCCACACTCAACCGGTTAGGTTTGTATTCTGACTTGGTTTGGGGGCGGGAAGGTCAACCTCAAATTAACCTTCTCGCTTTAAGAAAGCGTTCATCCTCTTTCGCGCGCTAACGGGGTTGGCGGGAGAGTCCATTTTGAACGCTCGGTCGACTGGGTGGGCTCATTCGTGCTGACTGGTCTTGCACGCCAACTTGCTGTGCTGTCGTTGTCCCATGCGGGAGTGAAGGCCGGTTCCCGGATCGGCCTCGCTTCCGTATTGCTGCTTGCTGCCGCAGGCTCGGTCCATAACGCCGCCGCGCTGAACGAGACCAAGACGCTCTCCTTCCACCACACCCATTCCGGCGAAGACCTCACCGTCACCTTCAAGCGCGACGGCCGCTACGACGAAGCGGCGCTGAAGCAGCTCAATCACTTCCTGCGCGACTGGCGCACCCAGGAAGAGACGGTCATGGACCGGCACCTCTTCGACATCCTCTGGGAAGTCTATCGCGACGTCGACGGCAAGCAGCCGATCCAGATCATCTCCTCCTACCGCTCCCCCGCCACCAATTCCATGCTCCGCCGCCGCTCCTCGGGTGTGGCGCGCTTCAGCCAGCACATGCTGGGACATGCGATGGACTTCTACATTCCGGGCGTGCCGCTGGAGCAGATTCGCTTCGCCGGCCTGCGCCTGCAGCGCGGCGGCGTCGGCTTCTATCCGACCTCAGGCTCGCCCTTCGTGCATCTGGACACCGGCAGCATCCGGCACTGGCCGCGCATGACGCATGACCAGCTTGCCCGGGTCTTCCCGGACGGAAAGACGGTGCATCTGCCGACCGACGGCACGCCGCTGAAAGGCTATGAGCTCGCCAAGGCCGCGATCGAGCGCCGCGGCAATGGCGATGATGCCGGCAGCAGCAAGCCGAACTTCTTTGCCGCTCTGTTCAAGGGCAAGCCGGCTCCGGCGGCCATGAGCAGCGACGAGGATGACGAGGGCGCGCCAGGCCCGGCTGCGAAGCCAGTTACGCCGACGGTGGTCGCCGCAGCCAAGCCCGCCGAACCGGTGCCGACGCCGCGCGCCAAGCCGTCGGTTGCCGCCACAATCCAGCTGGCTTCGGCCGATGCGCAGATCGTTGCGCTGCCCAAGCCGAAGGCCGCGCCGGTGGCTGACAAGCCGGTCGCCGGCAAACCCGCCGACGCCAAGCTGGAAACCCCGGCCGACATCATCAACGCCCGCGGCTTCTGGGACACCCCGGCGACGCCGCAGCAGGCGACGCCGGCTCAAGTGGCTGCGCTGAAGGCCCGTCAGGCGCTCGCCGCCGCCGCCGATCCGCAGCCGACTGCGAGCGTGTCCAGCGCGGCCTATCAGGCGCTGGCCTATGCACCGGCGTCCGCCTCCCCGGTCGACCGCGCCAACGTCGTCGCCGCTTCCGCCCCGATTCCGCGCTCTGCCCGCCCGGCCGCCTCCCGCAATGCCGCCCAGGCGAGCGAGATCAACAGTGTGGTCGGCAAGAGCATCGACGGCAGGATCGCAACCGCCACCCGGCTCTCCGCGGCCAAGAGCGAGAGCATCTGGCTCAAGATCGTGATGCTGTCGCCGAGCGCCAGCCGCTCAATGTCGGTCACGCTCATGGGCGAGCTCGATACGGCGGCGATGCGCGCCTATTTCGTCAAGCCGCAGGCCGTGATCGCGATGGGCTTCGTCGACGATCCGATGCAGGGCCTGTCCTGCGACAGTTTTTCGGGCAGCGCGACCGCGAAGCTCGAGACGACCTCGTTCGTCGTGCGCACCGCGGCCCTGCGCTGACGTCTTGAAGCGCTCCTTAGCGCTTCCACCGCCGATCCAGATGATACGTGAGCGCCAGTGATAGACAGACCGATAGCGGCTGTTTGGGCAGCTTGCCCGAGACATTCAGCAAGAGTGCCCTGGTCTGCCGATATTTGAACTGATCGGGAAAGCGCTCGCGGAACGTCTCGACCAGTGTCGTCCTGCAATTGAACAGGATGGCGGCATAGTCGGAGTGCTTGAGGGGTCCAAGCCGGATTGTGCTGCCGCTGCCGGTCGCGTCGGTGAGATAAGCCGGCTCACCCCATTTCAGCGTCTCGGTCAGCGGACCGACGTCGTCGTCATGCGCCTTGGCTGTCGCAAAGATGAGCTTGCGCACATCGAGAAGGCGCCGGCGGATCGGCAATGGAAAGGCGTCGAAGGCCCGACTCACCTCGCGCGGCAACAACGGTTCAGTCACGGTCTCACTCTCGATCGATCGCCAATCGGCTTCCTCTGCGCGCCAGATCAAGCCGGCAGGCCTGCCCTGAGAAGGCCCGCCTCGTAGCGCTCACGATCTACGTCGCGCTTATAATGCTGGGTGGAGAGATGATTGGCCACCGAAAATGCCGGTTCACGCTTGAGAACTTCGGCTGCGTGCGCGCCAGCGGCAATCGTGTTGCCCATTTGTGCGAAGATCCCCGCAAGGAACGCGTGATGGGTGTGATCGGGGCGTGTGATCCGTGAGAGGGCCTCGGCGGCTTCGGCGTATTTCTCGGCACAATAATAGGCGCGCCCGAGATGGCTCCAGAAGCGTTCCGGGTGATACGGGTTGAGCCGCATCGCCTTCTTGATCCAGTCGATGCCCTCTTCAGGTCGGCCCAGCCAGGTCAGAAGTTCGCCCTGTTGCACCACCACCAGGTCGTAGTTCGGGTTGAGCGCAAGCGCCCGCTCCTGATGGTAGGTGGCCTTGTCATGGTCGTCGCGGTTCAGATTGAGCGCCGCGAGGATGCGGTGGACGTCGCTGTCATTGTCGTCGAGGACCAGCGCGGTCTCCAGCTCTGAAGCCACCTGTTGGAACGTGGCGTCCCGATCCGCGCACCAGCTATAAACCCAGGTCTGGCCCAGGACGCACGCCTTCCACGCGTGTGCGTGAGCATAGTTCGGATCGAGTTCGAGCGCCCGGTCGAGCAGAGATTGCGCCCGCGCATTGTCTTCGCGATTGGAGCGATGATGCAGGACCTTGGCGGCCAGCACGCATTCATAGGCCGCCATGTTGTCCGTGGGCTTGCGGTTCGCCCGATCGTGCGTGGCCGCCTCGACGCGGCCGGGCAGAGTGGCGGCGATCGCCCGGGTCATCTCGTCCTGGATGGCGAAGATGTCCTTGAGCTCGCCGTCGTAGCGTTCGGCCCAAATGTGCCGGTCGGTTTCCGCATCGATCAGCTGCACGGTGACGCGGACGCGATCTCCGGCCTTTCGCACACTGCCCTCGATGACATAATCGACGCCGAATTCGCGGCCGACGTCCTGCACCTTGACCGCCTTGCCCTTGTACACGAAGGTCGAGTTGCGGGAGATGACCAGCAGGTCGTGGAAGCGTGAAAGTTCGGTGATGATGTCTTCGGTCAAGCCGTCCGCAAAGAACTCCTGCTCCGGGTCGCCACTCATGTTGGCGAAGGGCAGCACGGCGAGAGACGGCTTCTTCGACTTGCCTGTCGTCTTTGCAGTGCCCTTCGCGCCAATTGGGCTTTCCGGCCCCACCTCCAGCCGAATCCGGTAGACGCGGATTGGACGGCCGATGTTCTTGACGTTCTGCTCGCCGATATCCTCGAATGCAACGCCATCAAGGCGCTGGCCGAGTTGGTCGCGCACCGCGCTTGAGATGCAGATACCTCCAGGCTCGGCCAGTGCCTCCAACCGTGCCGCGACGTTGACGCCATCGCCGAAAATGTCGTTCTGATCGACGATCACGTCGCCCAGATTGATGCCAATGCGGAATTGCATCCATCGCGGCGGCGGCACGTCCGCATTGCGTCGCCCCATCCGGCCCTGAATTTCAGCGGCACACAGCACGGCGTCGACGACGCTATGGAATTCGACGAGCATGCCGTCACCGGTCGTCTTGATGATGCGGCCGTGATTTTTGGCAATGGCCGGATCGATGAGCTCGATCCGGTGAGTCTTGAGGCGTGCGAGCGTACCAGCCTCGTCCGCCTCCATGAGCCGACTAAAGCCGACCATGTCAGCCGCGAGGACGGCTGCGAGCCTGCGCTCTGGTCCAGGCACGTCCATTGCTCGGTCCCTTCACCGAGCACTCTAGCAGACGCGCGGATCTTGCCCAAGCCGGGTGCGCCGCAAATTGCGGCGGGACGAGGTACTCCTACCGGTGACGCTGCGGCCTCATCGCTTCAGATCATCCCCAGCGCTTGCATATAGGTCTCGAGAATGGTCTCGGCTTCGGCGCGCTCGTTGGGGTCCTGCTTGCGCATCCGCACAATCGTGCGCAGCGCCTTGACGTCGTAGCCGTTGCCCTTGGCTTCGGCGAAGACGTCGCGGATGTCGTCGGAAATCGCCTTCTTCTCCTCCTCCAGCCGCTCGATGCGCTCGATGATGGATTTGAGCTGGTCCTTGGCAAATTTCGTCGCGGGCTCGTCGTCGCGGACGGCGGCGGAGGTGGCCATCTTGGTACTCCCAATGGAACTGGCAAAACGAGGTGACGCCGGCATCCTCACCGCGCGTGCTGCCAGAACCCTTAGGGTTGGCGTCCCCCGCGTTCAAGCAAGCATCGCGCTCGTCCACAGCGCGCCCACACCTTCCTGCCGCGAGGTGAAGAAAGCTGTTGTGTGGTGCGACTCAGAAGCCCCGGCGACAGGCCGCGCGTGAGCCCGTCAGTGCCCGTGGGGATGAACCTTCTTCATCGCCTCGATCTGGTCGGGCGAGGCCGTGCCCTGGTGCTTCGACTTCCAGGTCTCGTAGGGCATGCCGTAGACGGCCTCCCGGCTCTCGTCCTTGCTTAAGCTCACGCCCCGGGCGTCGGCGGCGTCCTTGAGCCAGTTGGACAGGCAGTTGCGGCAGAAGCCCGCCAGATTCATCAGGTCGATGTTCTGAACGTCCGTCCGGGTCCTCAAATGATCGACCAGGCGCCGGAAAGCAGCCGCCTCGAGCTCCGTTCTGGTTTTGTCGTCGATTGCCATGGCTTGATCCTCGGCTTGCGAATTGGCTCTGACCTGGATGGGTCACCCTTACGGGATCAGGTGGGACCTGTCACAGATTTTGCCATATCGCAGCGCAAACGGTCCTTTGCCCGCTTTGGGCCAGTTCCCCGCCCCTACGCCAAATCGTCAATGATCTGATATAGCTTCCGCGACAATGATCGCCGAATCTCCCCGCTCCCGCCTTCGCCTGCTCGCCCGGTTGGTCCCGGTGCTGGTGGTCGGCCTGCTGTGCCTGTGGACCAGCCCGGCTTCGGCCGATTTCCGGCTCTGCAACAACACGTCGAGCCGGGTCGGCATTGCGCTCGGCTACAAGGACGCCGAGGGCTGGACCACCGAGGGCTGGTGGAACATCTCGTCCCGCTCCTGCGAGACCCTGCTGCGGGGAACGCTGGTGGCCCGCTACTATTACATCTACGCGATCGACTACGACCGCGGCGGCGAGTGGTCGGGCCAGGCCTTCATGTGCTCGCGCGACAAGGAGTTCACCATCCGCGGCACCGAGGATTGCCTCGCGCGCGGCTATGACCGGACCGGCTATTTCGAGGTTGATACCGGCGAGCAGCGGGCCTGGACCGTGCAGCTCACCGATGCCAACGAGCAGCCGTCACAACAGCAACGCGTACCCGGCATGCCCGGTCCGGTTGGCCCGGGCGGTGTCCCGGGTTTGCCCAATAGCCCGCCCGGTGCTACGCCCCCGGGCTCGCCCGGCCTCCCACCCTCGCCTGGAAATAAGCCATGAGGCGTCTTCGCCGTATCAAGATTCTCGCGACCCTGGGACCTGCCTCTTCGGACCTCGCGATGATCCGCCGCCTGTTCGAGGCCGGTGCCGACCTGTTCCGCATCAACATGAGCCATACCCCGCATGACAAGATGCGGGAGCTGGTGGCGACGATCCGCAACGTCGAGAGCAGCTACGGCCGGCCGATCGGCATCCTGGTCGACTTGCAGGGACCAAAGCTCAGGCTCGGCGCCTTCGCGGAGGGCGCGGTCCAGCTTCAGAACGGCCAGATCTTCACGCTCGATTCCGACAAGACCCCGGGCGATGCCACGCGCGTCAACCTCCCGCATCCGGAGATCCTGGCCGCGCTGCGGCCCGGCCATTCGCTGCTGCTCGACGACGGCAAGGTGCGGCTGATCGCGGAAGAGACCTCGAAGGAGCACGCGGTGACGCGTGTCGTGGTCGGCGGCCGGATGTCCGACCGCAAGGGCGTCAGCCTGCCCGACACCGATTTGCCGGTCTCGGCGATGACGCCGAAGGACCGCGCCGACCTCGAGGCGGCGCTGGTCACCGGCGTCGACTGGATCGCGCTGTCCTTCGTGCAGCGCGCCGACGACGTGATCGAGGCCAAGAAGATGATCCGCGGCCGCGCCGCGGTGATGGCCAAGATCGAGAAGCCGCAGGCGATCGACCGCCTCGCCGACATCCTCGAGGCCTCCGACGCGCTGATGGTGGCACGCGGCGACCTCGGCGTCGAACTGCCGCTGGAGCGGGTGCCGAGCCTGCAGAAGCAGATGACGCGGATGGCACGCCGCGCCGGCAAGCCGGTGGTGATCGCGACCCAGATGCTGGAATCGATGATCCAGTCGCCGGTGCCGACCCGCGCCGAGGTCTCCGACGTTGCCACCGCCGTCTATGAGGGCGCCGACGCCATCATGCTGTCTGCGGAATCGGCGGCCGGCAAATTCCCGATCGAGGCGGTCTCGACCATGAACCGCATCGGCGAGGAGGTCGAGCGCGACCCGACCTATCGCTCCGTGGTCATGGCGCAGCGGCCGGCGCCGGAAGCCACCGCCGGAGACGCCATCGCCGATGCCGCGCGGCAGATCGCCGAGACGCTCGACCTGCCGGCGCTGATCTGCTGGACCAGCTCGGGCTCGACCGCCGTGCGCGTGGCGCGCGAGCGGCCGAAGCCGCCGATCGTGGCGATCACGCCGAACATCGCCGCCGGACGCCGGCTCGCGGTGGTCTGGGGCGTGCATTGCGTGGTGGCGGAAGATGCCCGCGACCAGGACGACATGGTCAGCCGCGCCGGCCAGATCGCGTTCCGTGACGGCTTCGTCCGCGCCGGCCAGCGCGTGATCATCGTCGCCGGCGTACCGCTCGGCATTCCCGGCACCACCAACATGGTGCGCATCGCCTCGGTCGGCCCCGACGGCGGCGCGGATATTTGAGGCGCCAGCGCCGCCCGGACAAAATTTGCGAAAACAACCCCATGCACAGTAGCCGGCCGGTCCGGCGGATGTGCGCGGGTTCTGCAAAAAGACATGCTCAGGCAATGGCCTGAGCGTGATCAGGTCGCAGCCCCGGTCGTCGACTGCTTTTCAAGCCCCGACCAGCGCCTTCGTCGTCGGCAGCAGCGTCTGCTGCACCACCAGACCGCGGGCGCGGGCGTCCATGACGCCGACGGCGCGCAGCGCCAGCAGCGTCACGGTCTGAACCGCGTCGCGCATCCTGGCGGGATCTTCCAGATTGTCGGGCGCAAGTGGCCCGACCAAGGACTCATGCAGCGCGCCGAGCAGCGCGGTCGCGGCAAGCGCGGTGTCCTGCGCCGGCAGATGACCGGCGCGCACGGCGGCGTCGATCCGCGCGGCGATCTCGCCCGCGATCTCGCGCCGGCTGGCAAGCCTGGAGGCGCTGACGTCGACATCGACGGGCTCGGCCAGGATGCCCCAGGCCAGCCTGCGCTGTGACAGGGTATGGACCGCCACGGTGGTGACCGCCGCTGCCAGCGCGGAGGACGGGCCCGGCGCGGCATCGGCCGCCCGGCGAATCGCGGCGAGCTCGTCGCGCGACACCTCTGCGATCAGCTCGGAGATCAGTTCGGCCTTCGACGGAAAGTAACGATAGACCGTCCCGGCCGCGACGCTGGCGCGAACCGCGACCGGCGCGATCTGCACCGCCGCCATTCCGCCTTCGGCTGCAGCCTCCCGGGCCGCCGCCAGAATTGCACTGCGCCTCGCAGCAAGGCGCTTAACCACTTGATGCGTCCGCCGATAGACCATGGCGCACTTCCTGTCCCACACGCCTGCCGCACGCCCGCAGCCGAGCGCTTCGTCACTGCAACAGATGGAAATCGTCCCGCAAGGACTGAACAACTATTCAGAGTGGATGACAAGATGCAAATGCGTGAAGCGTCACGGCGAATGGACAAGGGCGCCAAGCCTTGATTGCCGAGGCTGATTAAGGGCTGGCTCACGCCACGTGCCACCGAACGGGCTGGCTGGGGCCAAAATGCTGCTATCGCGGTTGCGTGACCATGCTTTACCTCTCTAAGTTATTACGCGGGATCACAACCTATCGTTGATCAAACCGACCCGCAGTATGGACACTTCTTAGCGTTGTTGTGACTGGATTCAAAATACGTTCATCTGCGAATGGAGCGTGCGACATGAAGCGACTGAGGGGCCTCGTTCTCGCTCTCTTTCCAATGTTTCTTTCGTCCGCAGCCGAAGCGCGATCCTGCGAACATCCGATGTGTCGCCGGGTGGTAATTGCCTGATCGGGACCGTCCTGTGTTGGCGATGCCCTGGGGACCACGATTCCGCATGAGGAAGCCTTGGTGCAGATGGCGAAGTACCGATCTCCTCTCGCCTACTTTCTGGATGAACTACCGGCCGATTTCGGCCCGTCCCATGTTCCGAATGGCGCGAAGGAAGTCACGATCGCCAAGGTACGCGCGCTCGACACTCCAGTTGGGCTAGGAAAGCGAGATCAGTCCGGCGTTGTGCCCATTCAGCGCTCTCGCGACAAGAGTTTCATCCGAGTGCAGGTTCTTGAAGCGCGAATCGGCAGCGCCACGGTCGGCACGACGTATGACGTCTATTTTGGCCAGTGGGACCGCGAGATGATCTATCCACTCACACCCGATCAACTCGCACGCGACTACTGGTCGTCATGTATTCCGATCCAACTGACGGAAAAACCCGGCTCGTCGGGTTTCCGATCAGCAGCGCGCAACACCGTGATTGGCTGACCAAGCGCTCCGAATACTGGCGCTCCAGGCGCAAGAAATAGGATCAATCCAAGGGGGAAACGCCATGACTTGGTCTGACGTCAAGATCAGGATCAGGATCAAATTCTTTGGCCCGGATACAGATGATTTGGGCAATTCTTGTCGAGCTCGGATCCTCGTGAGATCTGGCTGGAGCATATCATGCCCCGCCAGATCACCTTCGCGAACGACTTCATCCTCAGTTGAGCGGTCAAGGACGTGACGCATTCAAAGGAACTGGCGGTTTTGTCCGGATGCGATCGCCAGCCGCGACGGTGCCCCATCACCCCAAACGAAAAGAGCCCCGTCCAGGACGGGGCTCTCGAATTTCCAGGTCGTCCAGTCTTACTTGAGGCTGGTCGAGATCGAGCCGAACTTGGTGTTCAGCGAGCTGCCGAGGTTGTTGACGACGGTGATGATCGCCAGCGCGATGCCGGCGGCGATCAGGCCGTATTCAATGGCGGTGGCGCCGGATTCGTCCTTCAGGAAACGCGAAACGAGGTTCTTCATAGACTGCTCCCAATGAGTACACGAGGCTACAACTGTTCTGGTCTTTTCGGCTTCCCAGCGCCGCCCGACCATGGAACCGAACCTAGATGCAAGAAATTGCGCCGCAGTTAATTCGACTGCGCAAACACGAAGCGGATTGCAGCTATTCGACGATGGTAAAGGAGAATTGAAAACAATCCGTTAAATCGTCGATATCGCGATCGACGTCGGCACCGGCGATTTACCCCAAGTTATGACCGGCCGTGGTCCAATGCCGCCCGCTCGGCCTGAAGCGCGATGAGAGGAATCGTTCAGCGCGCGTCAGGTTATCGTTTGAGCATGATCGTCCCGGAGAGCCGCGACACGCTTTGCGCCAACGCGGCCCTTCGGGTCCGGATCATGCTCCGGCCGACAAGAACAAACAGGACGACGAGGCGGCCATGTCCCTTTCCTTTGCCAACAGCATCGCGGTGCAGAGCCGCGCGCGCGCACTGGTGCCGCTCTGTGTCGGTGCCGGCGCCTATCTCTTCTTCCTCTTCGTCGGCGACACGCTGCTTCAGGACTCCGACTCGTTCTGGCAGATCAAGATCGGGCAATGGATCCTCGATCACGGCGCCATGCCGTACACCGATTTCTATTCCTTCACGCGCACGGGCGAACCCTGGATCTCGACGTCGTGGCTGTCGCAGGTGCTGTTCGCCTTCTCCCATGCGCAATGGGGCTGGGCGGGGCCCGTGATCATCACCGCGATCGGGGTGGCGCTCACGGCCGCCATCTTCGTCTACCTGCTCGACGCGCAGATCGAGGCGCCCCGCGCGGTGCTGTTTGCGATGCTGGCGCTGCTGCTGTCGATCCATCACGTGCTGGCGCGTCCGCATATCCTGGCGCTGCCCGTCATGGTGGCATGGGTCGGCCTGCTGATGGCGGCTGCGGACCGGAAGAGCGCCCCGTCCTGGACCTGGCTGCCGCTGATGGCGCTGTGGGCGAACCTGCATGGCGGCTTCGTGCTGGGGCTCGCGCTGATCGGCCCGATCTCGCTCGAGGCGGTCGAGCATGCCGAAAAAGGACGGCGGCTTTCACTGTTCCTGCGTTGGGTGCTGTTCGGCGTCGGCGCACTGATCGCGAGCTGCTGCACGCCTTACGGCTGGCGCACGCTAATGGGCGCGACCAACATCCTCAGCCTCGGCGAGCTGCTGTCGCTGATCTTCGAATGGATGCCGGCGAATTTTGCGACGTTCACCTCGTTCGAGGGCGCACTGCTCGGCCTGATCGCGCTCGGCTATTACCGCGGCCTCGTGCTGTCGGCGCCCCGGATCTTCCTGATCCTGTTCCTGACCTGGAGCGCGCTGACCCATGTCAGGAGCATCGAGGCCTTCGCCTTCCTGGTGCCGCTGGTGCTGGCAAAGCCGCTCGGCGAGATGTTCGGCCGCCCGCGACCTGAGGGCGACGGTGCCGACCGATTGCCGGCCCGCTACCTCACCGCGCTCGGCGCGCTGATGATCATTGCCGCAAGCTGGACCTCGACCTCGCTCTACATGGGACACCACCGCTTCACCTTCACGATGACGCAGACGCCGCTCGCGGCGGTCGACCTGCTCGAGAAGCTTGGGGTGAAGCGCGTCTTCAACGCCTATCAGTTCGGCGGCTATTTGATCTCGCGCGACATCCCGGTCTTCGTCGACGGCCGCGCCGAGCTCTATGGCGAAAAGTTCGTCATGGACTTCTTCAAAGCGACGGAAGGCAAGAAGCCCGAGCTGCTGCCGCGCCTGCTCGACGAACATAAGATCGACGCGACGCTATTGGTCGCCGATGCGCCGGGCCCGCAGATCCTCGATCAGCTCAAGGGCTGGAAGCGGATTTATACGGACGACATCGCGGTAATCCATGTGCGGGAGAAGGCGGACGGCCCGGGGGCGGCGGCGTCGAAGTGAGGATCCGCCTTGCGGAATCTCCGAGCACGGCAGCGCCATCCGTTTCCAGCAGCCTAAAGCGGGATGAGTTTAGTCTGAATCGATTTGGGATTCCCAAATCAGTGTATTTCTGATTCACCATGCTGGCT
>NZ_JASXTA010000021.1:0-135564 GCF_032290525.1 Bradyrhizobium cosmicum
CTGATTGCGGGACATTCCGCCCTCAATCGCCGCCACCACGCGCTTCCGCAGATCAAGAGAGTAAGGCTTGCCCATCCGTGCTGGCCTCCGCCCAGCCAGCATGGTGAATCAGAAACACACTGATTTGGGAATCCCAAATCGATTCAGCCTAACCCCATCCCGCTTTAGCCCCACACCACGCCGGCGTCTGGTTTCGCCGCGGCCATCCGCGGCGGCCGCACCACGGTGACGGTGCAGGTCGCCTCTGCAGCCACCTTGGCCGAGACGCTGCCGAGCCAGGTACGCCTGAACGAATTTTGCCGCGCTCCGATGATGAGATGGTCGACCGAGTTCATCTCGGCGAATTCCAGCAGCGCCGTGGCGGGATCGACCGCTTCCAGCACATGAACCGACAGCCGGCTCTCGTCCAGCTTCAGCGGCGTGGCCCAATGCCTGAGCGCAACCAGACGGTCGATATGCTTGTTGGAGCCCTGCTCGTCCAGGGTCCGGTCGATCGCGATACGGTTGAGCTTCAGCACATTGAGACAGGCGAGCCGCGCCGACGGCAGCGTGGCGAGAATGCGTTCCGTCGTCATGCGCAACGCCTCGTTCAGCTCCGGCGCGCCTTCCTCGGTGTCAAGCGCGACCGCCAAAATCGGGCTCGAGGCGATCTGCTCTGCGACATCCGATTTCGCATGCGGCTGCATGACACCCTGGTTGAAGCGGCGCCGCCAGGCGACGCTTAACGGATCGCGCTTCAGCCGCTCCGAGCGTGTCGTGAGCCTGACCTGGTCCGGATGGGTCAGGTCGAAGGCGAGTTGGGACGCAGTCGGATAGCGCCGCACCGGCTCGATCTCCAGGCATCGCAGCACCACCTCCTGGAGCCAGGACGGATAGTCGCTGCGTAGCGCGCGCGGCGGATGCGGATCGCGCCACAGCCTGCGCCGCATCGCGCGCAGCGTCTCGCCCTCGCCGAACGGCCGCTCGCCCGTCGTGAAGAAATAGAGCAGCACGCCCAGCGAAAACAGATCGCTGCGCGGATCGTCGCGCACCCCCAGCAGCCGCTCCGGCGCCATATAGGGCGCGGTGCCGTAAGGCAGGCGGAACTCCTCCTGCAACAGATCCGGCAGATGGTTGTGGTGCGACAGGCCGTAGTCGATCAGCACCGCCTCGCCCGAATCGCGGAACATGATGCTGCTCGGCTTGATGTCGTGGTGGATCACGTTCTGCCGGTGCAGGTCGGCCAGCGCGACCGCGATCCTCGCAACCAGCCGGCGCGCTTCCTCGTAAGGCAGCGGCAGGTCGGGCAGCCGCTTGTAGAGCGTGGCCCCGGGAATGCGCTCGATCACCACATGGGCCTGGTGGGCGAAATCGCCAGTGCCGAAACAGGCTGGCACGTGCGGCCCGGCGAGCCGCGGCAATATCATCATCTCCATCTCGAAGGAGACGATCGCGGCAGGATCCTCGCCCTCCGACACCCGCGGAATCTTCATCAGCAGCGGCACGTCGATGCCGGGATGGGTGACGGTCCACAGCGTCGCCATGCCGCCGGCGTGGACGCATTCGCCGATGGTATAGCCGTCGATCTGCGCGCCTGACTTGACCAGGGGTTTCGGCATCGGCCTCTAGCGCCCTTGCGACAGCCGCTCGGCGAGCCAGGGCGGCAAGCCGTTCTCGCGGATGCGGCTCGCAGCCGTCTCGATGTCATAGGGCGCGCGGCAATAGGTGATCTGACAGGACACGGTGTCGAACAGCACGAAGGCCGCGGATGGATCGCCGTCGCGGGGCTGGCCGACCGAGCCGAGCACGGCGAGCCATTGCCGTCCGCGCAGCAGCGGCACGGACATGTCGGTCTTGGGCACAAGGCCGGTCATCTTCGCCGTCACCGACATCGAGTACAGCGCCGGGCGGTGGATGTGGCCGCAGAACGTGACATGGGCACGGGTCGATATCAGGCTCCTGGCCGCATCCGCCGTCGAGCGAACATAGTGCCAGCGCTGGGGGCTGGAGGCCTCCGAATGCACGAACAAGCGATCGCTATCCTCCACCAGCAGCGGCAGCTCGGCGAGGAACCGCCGCTGCGCGGCGTCGAGCCGGCCGCGGGTCCATTCGATCGCGATCTGCGCCTCGGCATTCATCGTCTCGGCCGAGGAATTGACCGCCTGATCATGATTGCCGCGCACGGCGACTGCCCCCTGGGCAACCAGCTTCATCGCGGTATCCACCACCCATTCCGGATCAGCGCCATAGCCGACGAAGTCGCCGAGCAGGACGAACCGCTCCGCCCCCTTCGCGCGGGCAACCTTCAGGCAGGCCTCGAACGCCTGCCGGTTGCCGTGGATATCCGAGAAGACAGCGAGAAGCACGCACCCTCCACCCTCAGGTTCTTATTGGAAGCCGATAAGGCCAAATTGAGGGAGGTCAAGAAGATGCGCCAGCGCGGGACGGTTTACCAGCGCGGCCCTGCCGCAATGGTGAAGAGCCTATTGCTCGTCCTTCGGCGGCATCCGGGGCGGTGGCAACGGCGTGAATACGACACCTTGCGCGCCGGCCGGTGGTGCCAGGAATTCGCCGGTCGAGGAATCGCCGCCGCTGGTCTCCAAAATGGTCTTCGGCGTCACATATTCCCGAACCATGTCGATCAGGCTGCCGTCGCCGCCGCCGAAATCCGCCGCGCGGCCGCCTTGCAGATGCCCCAGCGCAATCTCGTTCTCCGCTGCATGGGTCTTGTCGGCGAGGCGGTCATTGTAGGGCACGCGAAAGGCGCGCGGAATGCCGCTCGGGCGATTGTCCTCATCCAGTGCCTCGACCCAGAGATAAATCGAGCCGGGATCGCCCTCCAGCGAATGTGGCTCGACGATGCGGGTCTTCAGCAGCTTGAAGGCAGCAGGCAGCCGGTCGGAACTGGCCCAGCCGAGCAGCCCGCGCATTTCGGTGAAGCTGACGACATAGAACGCGCTGGTCACGACCACCGCGACCGCTTTGAACGACCAGTGCAGCCGCGCATAGACCAGCACGACCAGCAGCAGCGCGCCGATCACGGCGTAGGCGACCGAGAGCGTGAGGATGACCGTTTGCAGGTTAGTCACGGCGCACCCTCGTAGCGTTCTTGCTCACTCCGGTCCTTGGGTCGAGATCGGCGCCGTTGCGCCAGCCGCTGCGGAATGTCTCCAGCAGCGATTTCGGCCGTTGATCCACGTTGACGACCTTGCCTTCCGCGTCCAGCCGGAACCGCACCGCAGTCTTCTCGTCGCCGGTGTGGTCGAGCGTGAACTTGTTGTCGAAGACCACCTGCGCGGTGGGATTGAGTTTTTGTACCTTCACATTGGCCGTCACAGGCTCGCCGGTCGTAGCGACGAAATGCGAGACATTCACCGTGTATTCGCCGGCGACGATGCCACGCACCGTGACGATCTCTTCGCGGATCGGCGAGGCGATCTTCTTGCCGTTGACCATGATGAAGTCGTTGGCCCCGCCGCGGTCGTCGCGGTCGAGCGTGAGGAAGCCGGCCTCGCGGTGGCGGTACCAGGCGATGTTGCCAACAGGATCCTGCACGAACAGGTCGAGATCGTCGGGGTGGCTGTCCGGCCAGTCCAGCGTGATCATGAACTCCGCCTTGGAATCGATTTTGCCGTCCTTGGCGTCCGGGGAGACCGCGAGAAGCGCGAGGAAGAACAGGAAGGCGATCACCTGGAGCGCCTTGAACAGCATCACGCCCAGCGGATCGAACGGCTCCTCGCGCGGATAGAGACCGAAATCATCCATCATGACGGCGTTCCGGCGCCTTTAATCACAGCACCTTGGCGCTCGAGCACCGGCGTCACATAGGTCTCGGTCAGTACCACCGCCTCCGAGAACACCCGCTGGGTCGCGGCATCCAGCATGTAGTACTGGATGCGGACCAGGATCGAACCGACGAGGCCCGCCAGCGTCGTGTACATGGCAACCGCCATGCCGTCGCTCATCAGGCCCATCGAGGAGCGCATCGCGACCTTGTCGGCGGCATCCAGCCCCGCGATCGGCGCCAACATGATGATGAAGCCGATGATGGTGCCGAGCAGCCCGAGCTTCATCAGCGTGTCGGAGACGAAGGCGCCGAACCCGTTGGAGCCGCGCAACCGGTCGGCGAGCGTCCGCAGCAGCAGCGTCTGGTCGACCGGCCGATAATCCTGCGCCGCCGCCTTGGTTACGAGGCTCTCGATGTGATCCCGCACCAGCCCGCGCGGCAGCCCGGCCGCGCCGGCATCGAGCACCTTGCTGCCACCGGGGGCCGCCAGCGCCGCCCGGCAGCGCCGCGCCGCCGCCCCTTCACGGGCAATCGCCCGCGTGCGCAGAAAGCAGTGGCCGCAGGTGAGGACATAGAGCAGCGCAATCACGCTGGAAATGTAGGTGCGGTCAGAGGTCAGCATCAGGCGGATCAGGCCGAAGCGCCACAGCAGGACGACGGCAAAGATCGAAAGCCCGGTGAAGATCATCCAGAACAGCAGCGCGCTGCGCTCGGATGGGTCGGTCGTTACAGGCACGATCGGTCCAATCGTCATCGAGCTCATGGTGCACCGCTCCCGGCCTGTCGAGATTCCTGCCCAATTAGATCAAAGCCGCCGCGCCCGGTCCAAAGAGCCATGCCCAATCCGGCTTGGGAAATTTGCCCGAGCTGCAATTCTGCCGTTCACTGCAATTGGCAAGGCGCGGCGGCGTTGTTAGGCTGAGCTTACCAAACTTTGGGGTGATCGCATGCGCCTTGTGCTTCAGCTCGTCGCCCGTTTGCTTGTCATCGTCGCGCTGTGCCTTGGCGCAGCAACGGTGTGGGCCACCTTCGATGCCTATCGCAGCGTCGACCGGGCGACCGCGGCCTCGGCACAGCGGGTCGCGCAGGCGCTTCAGGCACTGTACTGGCACGAGTTCTTGTTGCGCAGCAGCAGAACGCGCGAGCAGCTCCTGCCGGTTCCGGAGTGGCGCACGCTGGAGACGATGAAGCTGATCTCGCCGGGCGTCTGCGTCGAGTTCCAGCCCACGATCGCATTCGAAAGGCCGCTCTGCGGCCAGAGTCAGGGCATCGGCAGGACGCCGCCGAGCTGGTTCGCGGCGATCGTACCGATCTTCCTCGGCAGCCACGCCGAGGTGATAAGGCCCGTCAGTCCCCGCGCGGCAGGCGCCGGGACGATCGTTGCGACGCCGGACGCCGCAGCGGCCATCTCGCTTGCCTGGGAGTACCTCCTCAACGTGGTCGATGTCGCGCTGCTGATGGCAGCGGCGATCTCGCTGCTCGCCTCGCTCGCCATCGCGCACGCGCTGGCGCCGGCGCGCACCATCGTCGCCGCGCTCCAGCGCATGGCGCGGGGCCAGTATCGCACCAAGCTGCCGCGCTTCCGCTCGATGGAGCTGGCGATGATCGGCAGCGCCGTCGGCGAGCTCGGCGGCCGGCTAGAGGAAGCGACCGAGCAGCGCGCGGCGCTGACACGGCGGCTGATCGAGATCCGCGACGACGAGCGCCGTGCGCTCGCCCGCGAGCTGCACGACGAGTTCGGCCAGAATCTCTCGGCCATCCTCGCCTTCGCCAACACCATCGAGACGGCGAGCGCAAGTCAGAGCAAGGACAACGGCATCGCGCAGGACGCCCGCATGATATCGCAGGCCACCCATCATCTGATGACCTCGCTGCGCGATGCGCTGAAGCGCCTGCGCAATCCCCTGCCCGACGAGCTCGGGCTCGAGGCCAGCCTCGTCAATCTCGTCGACAGTTGGCGTTCGCAGAGCACGGCGCGGCCGACGATCCAGCTCGACCTCAGGGGCGACCTCACCGACATCAGCGGCCCGGCCGCCACCACCGCCTATCGCGTCGCCCAGGAATGCCTAACCAACGCGCTGCGCCACGGCGCGGCACGCGAGATTTCGCTGCGCGTCGAGCGACGCGCGGGCGATGACGACGCATTGCTGATCCGGGTCGAGGACGACGGCGGCGGCGATGCGGCGCGCGTGGCACAGTCGGCCGGATTCGGCCTCACCGGCATTCGCGAGCGCCTCGCGGCGGCCGGCGGATCATTATCGATCCTGCCCGCCAGCCGCGGCCTCAGCGTCGCCGCCACCATTCCGCTCGCCGCATGAGGCCGGCATGAGCGAGGTTGCGGCATCAGGCATCTCCGTGCTGCTGGTCGACGATCATCCGATCGTGCGGCAAGGCTATCGGCGGGTGCTGGAGAGCCAGGGCGATCTCCATGTCGTGGCGGAAGCCGACAACGCGGCGGATGCCTACGGCGCCTTCAAGGCGCACGACCCTGACGTCGTCGTGCTGGATATTTCGATGCCCGGTGCGAGCGGGCTGGAGGCGATCCGCAACATCCGTGCGCGCAGCCCGCGGGCGCGCATCCTCGTCTTCACCATGCACAACGAGGCCGTGCTGGTGAAAGCGGCCTTCGGCGCCGGCGCCTCCGGCTTCGTCACCAAGAGCAGCGAACCCTCCGCGGTCGTCACCGCGATCCGCGCCGTCGCCCGCGGCGAACGCGCCATGAGCGATGATATCGCGCACATCCTGGCCGAGGACAGCCTGTCGGCGGGATCAGTGCTCGATCAACTGGGCGAGCGCGAGATCGAGATTCTGCGCCAATTCGCCGGCGGCGCCACCACCGAGCAGATTGCGACGCATCTCAATTTGAGCGTGAAGACGGTGCAGAACTATCACTACCTGATCAAGACCAAGACCGGCGCACGCACGGATGCGCAGCTGGTGCGGCTTGCGGCAGCCTGCGGGCTGACGAGGATTTAGCTGGGGAAAGTTGCTTACGCCTTCAGCCCGCGCAGCAGCAGCGCCAGCGTCGCATCCATGCGCGCGGGCAAATCTGAGTCCTTCCACTCGTCCGCATGGGCCGGGTGATGGAAGCGGACGGTGGCATCGAAGATCGCGCGCGCAGTGGTCTTGACATCGTCCACCGCGAACACGCCCTGCTTCACGCCATCAGTCAGGATCGCCGCGATCTGGTCGATCATGGTGTCCTTGTGGCACTTGACGGCCGCGCAGGCTTCGCGTGCCAGCGTCAGATAGGTCTCGAACATCTCGGGGTCGTCGAGCACGCGCGAACGTTTTGCGGCGAACAGCGTGCGCAGCCAGCGGTCGAGGCGCACAGGCGCGGGGCCCTGCTCCTCGGCGATCGCCAGCAAGGGCGCGTCGATGCGGTCCAGCCAGCGCTTGGCGACCGCCTCGCGTAGCGAGGCTTTGCTCGGGAAATGGCGATAGACGCTGCCGTGGCTCACATCGAGCGCACGGGCAACGTCAACCACGGTGGCCTTGGCAAGTCCGTAGCGCCGCAGAACGTCCTCGGTGACTTCGAGGATCCGCTCCGGCGTCAAAACAACGGCTTCGTTCATGCCAGCACCTTGTTCCCGTTCAGAGGTTCACCCGGCGATGGAGCTGCTTCCGAAGCGCCCACACCGGTCGTTCGGAAAGCTCTCGCCTCAATGAGGCAGTTTTGCAGCCTGCGCCGCGATCTGGCGCGCAACCAGTAAATTGAGCCAATGCCCAATCGTCCCGGTGAGATTGATGATTTCGGTCGTCATTGTCTTAAGTCTCCATTCGTCCGCGATCCCCTCTCTTCAATTTCGCCCCTCGATCCACATTTGTTTCGGATCTCAGGTTTGCCGGGGGTAGCCGCGGGACGCCCAATCGGAGCGTCCGAGAACGGATATACACGTCTCGCTGACAGATTTCAATATCTGTCAGTCAACGATCCGTGATTGACAGCCAGTTTTTTCGGTTCCGGCCTGGGTCGCTGGCCGTCGTCCGCCGCATCTGAGCCTGTAGCAGCCCATCATCCCCCGCTACCTTGCGCCGCCGCCTGTTTCGCCCTCCCCCTCTGCTAAATCGCGGCGTAGAAAGCACTTTGGCCGGCCCCTCGGGCCACCGTCCCAGATTATCCCCGGCATCGGGCGGGTTACGCTACGCTCACCGCGCCCTGCGAAGAAGAAACGGATCCCTTCATGCCCATCGTCAACCGCGTTGCCGCCCTCTCCGACGAAATGGCCGCCTGGCGCCATGACTTCCACGAGAATCCGGAGCTGCTCTACGAAGTCCACCGCACTGCCGGCATCGTCGCCGACCGCCTGCGCGAGTTCGGCTGCGACGAGGTGGTGACGGGCATCGGCCGCACCGGCGTGGTCGGCGTGATCCGCGGCCGCAAATCGGCCTCCGGCAAAGCCGTTGGGCTGCGTGCCGACATGGACGCGCTGCCGATCATGGAGACGTCAGGCGTGCCGTACGCCTCAAAGGTCCCAGGCAAGATGCACGCCTGTGGTCATGACGGCCACACCGCGATGCTGCTCGGCGCCGCCAAATACCTCACAGAGACGCGCAATTTTGACGGCACGGCCGTGGTGATCTTCCAGCCCGCCGAGGAGGGTGGCGGCGGCGGCAAGGCGATGGTCGAGGACGGGCTGATGACGCGCTGGAACATCCAAGAAGTCTACGGCATGCACAACATGCCGGGCCTGCCCGAAGGCCATTTCGCGACGACGCCCGGCGCGATGCTCGCCTCCTCCGACAACATCCAGATCACGGTCCACGGCAAGGGCGGCCACGCCGGCGCGGGTCCGCACAAATCGGTCGACAGCGTGCTGATCGGCGCGCAGATCGTCAATGCGCTGCAATCGATCGTGGCGCGCAACGTCGATCCGCTGAAATCAGCGGTCATCTCGATCACGCAATTCCACTCCGGCACGGCCTTCAATATCATCCCCGAGATCGCCGAGCTCGGCGGCACCGTGCGCACGCTCGATCCCGAAGTGCGCGATCTCGTCGAGCGCCGCATCGGCGAGGTCGCCGACAACGTCGCCCGCGCCTATGGCGGCTCGGCCGAGACGAAATACACGCGGATGTATCCGGTGACGATGAACCATGCGCGCGAGGCCGGCCTTGCCGCCGACGTCGCCCGCGACATCGTCGGCGCCGATCGCGTCAACGACAAGTTCATCCCGATGATGGGCGCCGAGGATTTCTCCTTCATGCTGGAGGCGCGCCCCGGCGCGATGGTGCTGGTCGGCATGGGCGACGGCAACGAGTGCCACCACCCGTCCTATGTCTTCAACGACAACATCCTCGGCCACGGCGCATCGTTCTGGGCGCGCCTCGTCGAGACGCGGTTACCGGCGGGCTGAAATCGTAGCGTGGTCGGCCCTGCGGCTGCGCGCCGCTCGGCGCAACCCGATCTGCTCCGGCGACAGCAAATTGAACATCTATGGCATCGGCCGCTTCACGGCGGAATCATCAGTTACATTCTTCCTGCTGACCGATAGTGGTTGTCCCTGCCATTCTGTTTCCTATTCGGCAGCCAGGCTTGACCGGGCGACATCCGGCATTGTTGCAAATAATCTGGCCAGTAGCCTGCGGCCTTGCCGGAGCAGTCTCGATCTGCTTTCGCTCCGTATCCCGCTTCCGAGACTCATCCCGCGTCGCTACGGGCTTTTTCTCAGGAATTTTCTCGCACTCGTTATCGTCACCAACGCGATAACCGGCGCGGCAGGTGATCTTCACGCATTGATCGCCGTCGGCCTTGAATCCGAAATTGCAAACGAGCGGGCAGACCCGTCCTGGCTTTGCCTTCAGCGCATCGAGCGCGTCGATACTAGCGAGCTTCACATCGAACTGCGTACCGGCATATTTGTTGAACAGCGTGAGCGAGCGTTGCGCGGCCGACGACCACCCGCCCTCTGCAGTCGACGTAAGGCAGCCGACGCGACGTAATTCGCTCTGCAAGGATTTTGTCAGCTCGGCCGTGGATAATGTGGATGTCGATGCCGGAGAGAGTGCGGCCACTTTCTGGTTCTCGGCTTCGGGCATTTGCCGATCGGGAGCCGGCTTTGCGCCCTGCTCCGCTTTCTCTGCAGCCTGTTTTGCAGCGAGCTCCGCCTTTGCCTTCTCCGCGGCCTGCTTCTCGGCCTGTGCTTTTGCGGCGGCAGCCTCAGCCACCTTGCGCTGCTGTTCGGCTGCCTCGGCCCTTGCCTGCTCGATCTGCTTCTGCTTCTCCGCGACGATCCGGGCGTCGTCGGCAGCTTTGGCCGCCGCAGCCGCCTTGTCCTGCTCGGCCTTCTGGGCGCGCTCGGCAATAAGCCTTGCCTTCTGCTGCTCGGCCGCATTGGCTTTTTGCTCGGCCGACGCGCGCGTCTCTTCGGCGGCGATCTTGTTCAGCTGGCCCTTGGCGAGGTTGGCATAGAACCCCTCGGGATATTGCGCCAGGAACGCTTCCCAGCCGTCGCGCGTGCCGAGTTGGAGCGCAAGTTCATAGTCTCGCCGGAGCTCAGACTGCGGATTTGCCTGCGGACCGCTCGCGACCGGCTTGGCAGGAACCAGCGGCACGTCATCGCCGCCCAGCGAGCCATACACGAAGGGCTCCTGCTTGTTCGCGGTGCTCCTCAGCACATCGTCGCGCACGAAGCCGAACGCCTTGCGCAGGTCCAGGCCGGGCTTTGGGAGGTGCTCTACAAGCGCCGTCGCAAACGGGCTGTTTCTGGAATCGCCATCCGACGCCGTCGAGCCCGCCTTTGCCGCAAACGCGATCATCGTATTGGGACTGGTCGGCTCGACCTTGGCAAGCCCGCGGCCGATTGCGCGGTAGGCCACCGTGCGCTTCATCGTCTTGGCGAAGGGATTGTCGCGGCAGGCATCGAGAATGACGAGACGAAGCTGTTTGGCCGGCTCGATGCTCACCAGCACGCGGTCGATCGGCAACGCCTCATCGTAGACGTCGGTGTCGGTTTCGAGCGCGGCATCGATCGGGATCAAATAGTTGGTGCCGTCCACCTCGAGACCATGGCCCGCATAGTAGACGATCGCAACATCGGCGTCTCGCGTCCGTGCGACGAACTCGCGCAGCGCCTTGCGCATTTCGGGCGCGTTCAGATCCTGCCTGACGTCAACCGTATCGAAGCCGGCTTTCCTGAACATGTTGCCCATCAGGATCGCGTCGTTCACGGGATTGCCGAGCTTGGGCGCGCTCTTGTAGGCGGAATTGCCGATCACGAGCGCGACGCGCTTCTCGGCCTGCGCGGCGGCACAGCCGAGCCAGCTTGCAAGAATCACGAATGCGAGAAGCCTAAATCCTATCATCAGAGATCCAACAATGCTCGATGGCAGTCAGTTGCATATCTCCGTGGTGACTGTGACCCCGATGTTAAGCTTCGTCGTTCCGAGACGGCACCCTTTTCCAACCGGCCGGCATCCTGCGCCGTTGCAGACCATCTGGCCGGACGCTTGGGACTTCGGCGCCGCAGAATCGGCATCTTTCCGGTCCTGATCGCGCTTTCTGGAATCATCGCGCGTCGCGACCGGCTTCTTCTCCTGAACCTTCTCGCATTCGTTGTCGTCGCCGACGTGATAGCCGGCGCGGCAGGTGATCTTCACGCATTGATCGCCGTCGGCCTTGAAGCCGAAATTACAAACGAGCGGGCAGACTCGCCCCGGCTTGGCCTTCAGCGCATCGAGCGCGTCGACGCTGGCGAGCTTCACATCGAACTGCGTGCCGGCATATTTGTTGAACAGCGTGAGCGAGCGCTGCGCGGCCGACGACCACTCGCCCTCTATAGCCGGCGTGAGACAGCCGACCCGGCGCAATTCGCTCTGCAGGGATTTCGCGAGATCGCCGGGCGGCGGAGCACTCGGCGGCGGCGCCAGCGCAGCGACCTTCCTGCTCTCGGCATCGGCCGCCTTCTTCTCCGCAGCCTGCTTCGCTGCGGCCTCAGCCGCCGCTTTCTCGATCGCCTGCTTCTCCGCGAGCGACTTGGCCGCGGCAGCTTCCGCCGCCTTGCGATCTCGTTCGGCCGCCTCCGCCTTGGCCTGCTCGATCTGCTTGGCCCTCTCGGCCGCAACCCTCGCCTCTTCCGCGGCTTTCGCGGCGGCGGCAGCTTTGTCCAGCTCGGCCTTCTGGGCTCGCTCGGTCGCGAGCCTCGCCTTCTCCTGTTCGGCCAGACGCGCCTTCTCGGTCGCCGCTGTGCGATCCTCCTCGGCGGCAATCTTCTTCAACTGCACGCGGGCGAGGTTGGCGTAAAAGCCATCCGGGTAGGTCTGGAGGAATGCTTCCCAGGCTTCGCGCAGGCCGGCTTGAAGGGCGAGCTCGTAGTCCTTGCGTATACTGTCCTGTGGATTTGCCTGCGGACCGGCTGCGGCGGCCGGCCTTGCCGGCACCAGCGGCACATCGCTGCCGCCCAGGGAGCCATAGACATACGGCTCCTGCTTGTTGCCGGTCTTCTTCAAGACGTCGTCACGGACAAACCCGAACGCCTTGCGCAGGTCGAGCCCGGGCTTCGGCAGATGATCGGTCAGCGCCACCGCGAACGGGCTGTTGCGGGAGTCGCCGTCGGACGCCGTCGATCCCGCCTTGGCCGCAAAGGCGATCATCGTGTTCGGACTGGTCGGCTCGACCTTGGCAAGCCCGCCGCCAATCGCGCGCGAGGCCAGGGTGCGCTTCATCGTCTTGGCAAAGGGGTTGTCGCGGCACGCATCGAGGATGACGAGCCGAAGCTGCTTGGCCGGTTCGACCGCATACAGCGCGCGATCCAGCGCGATCGTCTCGTCGAGGACGTCGCCGTCGGTTTCCAGCATGGCATCGGTCGGAACGAGATAGTTGCTGCCGTCGAGCTCGATGCCGTGGCCCGCATAGTAGATCACCGCCATGTCGGCATCGCGCGTCCTGGCCGCGAACTCGCGCAGCGATCGCCGCATTTCGCTGGCATTGAGGTCCAGCCTGATCTCGACCGTATCGAAGCCCGCGTTCCTGAACATGCCGCCGACCAGCCCGGCGTCGTTCACGGGGTTCGCGAGCCGCGGCGCGTTCTTGTAGGCGGAATTGCCGATCACGAGCGCAACGCGCCTCTCGGCCTGCGCGGGTGCGCAGGCGACGAGAAATGCAAAAATCAAAGCGCAGAAGAATCGAACAATATTCACGTAAATCATCCGCGGACCTTGAGAACCTGTCGGTCGGGAAAGGCTAATTGCACACCTCGTAGGAGCCTCCCGTAGCGGTATTTGAGCTGACCCGGCCAGGGATGACTCCGCTGACGAGCCGACATCCCTTCTGGACCGGGCGGCAGCCTGTCGAGCTGCAAATGATCTGCCCACTCGCCTCGGGCTTGGGAGGAGCGGACTCCGTCGTCCTCCGCTCCGCGTCGCGTTTTGACGAGTTTTCCCGCGTCGCGACCGGCTTCTTCTCCTGTACCTTCTCGCACTCGTTGTCGTCGCCGACGCGATAGCCGGCGCGGCAGGCGATCTTCGCGCATTGATCGCCATCGGCCTTGAAGCCGAAATTGCACACCAGCGGGCAGACCCGTCCCGGCTTCGCCTTCAGCGCGTCGAGTGCGCCGAGGCTTGCGAGCTTTGCGTCAAACTGGGTGCCGGCATATTTGTTGAACAGTGCCAGCGAACGCTGCGATGCGGCGCTCCAGTCGCCGTCCGCAGTTGTGGACAGACAGCCGACACGGCGCAATTCGCTCTGCAGGGATTTTGTCAGGTCAGCGGCCGACAAGGTGGATGCCGGCGCCGGCGAAAGCGCCGCAACTTTTTGCTCGACCTCGGGCATCTGCCGATCGGCTGGCGGCTTTGCGGCCTGCTCCGCCTTTTCTGCGGCCTGTTTGGCAGCAAGCTCGGCCTTGGCCTTCTCCGCGGCCTGCTTCTCGGCCTGTGCTTTTGCCGCGGCAGCTTCGGCCAGCTTGCGCTGGTGCTCCGCCGCATCAGCCCTTGCCTGCTCGATCTGCTTTTGCTTCTCCGCCGCGATCCGGGCCTCTTCGGCGGCCTTGGCCGCCGCGGCCGCCTTGTCCTGCTCGGCCTTCTGGGCGCGTTCGGCGATCAGCTTTGCCTTCTGCTGCTCGGCCGCATTCGCCTTTTGCTCGGCCGACGCGCGCGTCTCTTCAGCGGCGATCTTGTTCATCTGGCCCTTGGCCAGATTGGCGTAGAAACCTTCGGGATATTGCGCCAGGAAGGCTTCCCAACCATCGCGCGTGGCAAGCTGCAGCGCGAGCTCGTAATCCCTGCGAATTGAATCCTGCGGGTTGGCCTGCGGGCCGGTCGCGGCCGGTTTGACCGCAACCAGCGGCACGTCGTCGCCGCCGAGCGAGCCGTAGACATAGGGCTCCTGCTTGTAGCCCGTGCTCTTGAGCACGTCGTCGCGCACGAAGCCGAAGGCCTTGCGCAGATCGAGTCCCGGCTTCGGAAGGTGCTCGACCAGCGCGGTGGCGAACGGGCTGTTGCGGGAGTCGCCGTCGGACGCTGTCGAACCTGCCTTCGCGGCGAAGGCAATCATCGTGTTGGGGCTGGTCGGCTCGACCTTGGCGAGCCCGCGTCCGATCGCGCGCGAGGCCAGCGTGCGCTTCATGGTCTTCGAAAAGGGATTATCGCGGCACGCATCCAGGATGATCAGGCGCAGCTGCTTGGCCGGCTCGACCGCGAACAGCGCGCGCTCGACCGGGATGGTCTCGTCGAGCACGTCGCCATCGGTCTCCAGCGTCGCGTCAGTCGGAATGAGATAGTTGGTGCCTTCCAGCTCGATGCCGTGGCCGGCATAGTAGATCACCGCCATGTCGGCATCGCGCGTCCTGCCGGCGAACTCACGCAGCAGGCGCCGCATCTCGCTGGCACTGAGATCCAGCCTGACGTCGACGGAATCAAAGCCCGCCTTCTTGAACATGCCGCCGACCAAGGTGGCATCGTTCACGGGATTGCCGAGCTTGGGCGCGCTTTTGTAAGCCGAATTGCCGATGACGAGCGCGACCCGCCGGTCCGCATGGGCCGGTCCAGAGGCAAGGCAAATCGCAAATATCAATAAGGCAAATAGCCGAAGCGGAATCACTTGCGTCCCCCCGGATGCAATTCCATGAGACTATTCGGTAGCGTCGCGGATTGCCAATTCTTCCTCTGTGACATCAGTCACATAGGGCCTCGCCAGCAGCAGTATGGATAATGCGGGGAAGCGCCGCCCTTCCCGTCGAGCGGGCGAAGCCAAAGCCTGATCTGTTTGGGCTCGCTACGCCTGCACCACCTCGTGGCGCATCACGAACGGTGCAAGCAGCGCGTGTACCTCGCTCGCAACCGCCTCGCGTTGCTCCGAGGGCAGGCCCGCCAGCGTCACAGTCGCGATCGAGCCGTGGCTGCCATGGGCACCGACCTTCACCTTGCAATCGATGCCGCGCTCGACGAGCGGCGCGAGCACCTTGGTGAACACGCGCTGCGCGGCGTCCCAGCGGAGCTGCGGTTTGAACACCTTGCCGACGCCTGTCACCGGCATCGGGTCGATCGGAATGACCTGCACCGGAACGGCGGCGCGCTCCGGCGTGCGCTCGCGCACCCACGTCTCCAATTCGCCGGGCTCGACCTTGGCGCCCGGTTTCAGCTGCACGTAGCCGACCGGCAGCTCCCCGGCATAGGCGTCGGGCTGGCCGACCACCGCGGCGAAGCCGACCGCAGGATGCCGGAACATGATCTCCTCGATCGGCGCCGGATCGATGTTGTGGCCGCCGCGGATCACGAGATCCTTGGCGCGGCCGGTGATCCAGAGATAGCCCTCGGCATCGAGCCGGCCGAGGTCGCCCGAATTGACCCAGACCTCGTCAACGAAGGCGCCCTTGTTGTGCTCGTCGTTGAGATAGCCGCCGAACACGCCGGGCCCGGCCATGACGACCACCCCGATTTCGTCCGGCGCACAGTCGCGGATCAGGCGGCCGTCGGCGTCGAGCTGCACGATGCGCACGCGCGCGTAGGGCATGGGAAGCCCGACCGAGCCGAGCCGGATCGGCCGCGACGGATAGGCCAGCGTGTGCACGCTCGACGTCTCGGTCATGCCGTAGACCTCGACCACCGGCAGCTTGAGCTTCTCCTGGATCGCCGAGCCGACCGCGACCGGGATCGCCGAGCCGCCGCCGGCCGCATATTTCAGGCTGGAGATGTCGGCATTGCCGGGCGGCACCGCGAGCGTCGCCGCGAGCACCGTCGGCACGCTCGACAGCGCTTCGGGCTTGAAGCGCGCGACCAGCCCCCAGATGTTCTTCACCGCATTCGGATTGCGCCAGCCGCTCGGCGACAGCACGACCAGCGAGCCGCCGCTCGATAGGGTCGCCAGCACCTGGGTCAACGATCCCCCGACGTGAAACAGCGGCATGCCGAACAAAAGGTTGGAGCCCGGTTTCGGCTTCAGCAGCAGATTGAGCGCCCAGGCCTGGTAGACCTGGTTGGCGTGGGTGTGTCGCACCAACTTTGGCGTGCCGGTGGTACCGCCGGTGTGGAAATAGGCGGCGATGTCGCTGCCCGAAATCTTGCGCCCGCTGACGAGCCGGTCGGAGGGCTGCTGCTTGATCAGGTCGTTGAAGGCAAAGATGCTCTTGTCGGGATCGCCGCCGCCGAACACCTGCACGATCGCCTTGAGATGCTTCAGCTGCGGCCGGATCTGCTCGACCTTCTGCCAGATATCGGTGCCCGGCATCGGCCCGAGCGCCACCAGGATCTTGGTGTTGGCAGCTTCCAGGATCTCCGCGATCTGATGCGGTTCGAGCAGCGGGTTGACGGGATTGGCAATGCCGGCGGCCTCGGCGCCGAGCAACGTCACGAAGGCATCGGGCACCAGCGGCAGCATGAAGCTGACGACGTCGCCCTTCTCGACGCCGAGCGCGTGAAACATGTTGGCGGCCTGCGTGACGCGCGCAATGAGATTGCGATACGTCACCACGACAGGCGTATCCGCCGGATCGGCATTTTGCAGAAACTGGATCGCCGCGCCGTCCGGATTGCGCGCAGCACCGAGCCTGACGGCATCATAGGTGCTCTCGGCCGCGACGCGATCGGCGTAAGGGACCTGTTCGAAGGCCCGGACGTCTTCGTCCGTCAAAAACTCGGGATAGTCATCGCCGATGAACCGATCGAGCGCGTGGATGCCCGCCATGGAATTCCGTCCTCCCTCAGATGCACTTCCCCGCCCCCTGTCTTTTGACATTTTGGTTCGGCGGGGCCCCGACCGACAGGCCGGTCGAGCACGGACAGAATGGTGGATGATTGAGCGTTCGTCCATGGCCTAACGGTTACGGTAGTCACACTCGGATCGAGGCCTTTGAACCTCCGCGCCCGATCGGGGGACCAAGAACATGCACTGGAATCGCCTGCCAGCGTCCTGCCGCAAGACTTGAGGTGATCTTGACCATGCCCCCGCAAAACCGCGTCACACGGCTGATTGCCGCGCTCGCCATGACTTCGGCGATTATGGCGATCGCCCTGCCCCGCGCGGCGATCGCTGGAGACAGCCAGTTCGACAAGATGCGCGCCAAGATCGCGGCCTTCGTCGGCGACAAAGTGGAGAAGCTGGGCGGCTCGCGCATCACCTACAAGGTGGACAGCGACGGCTTGCGCGCGAGCGTCGTCACCGATTTGCGCGACGACGTCTACAAGACCCTGCGCGAGGGCAAGATCGCCTTCTCCGGGCTTGCGATCCGCGACGGCGGCGTCGAATTGAAGATCGCGGATGCCAGGGGCCGCGAAGAGCTCAAGCGCAAGCTCGCCTCGGCCGCGGAGGGGTTGCCGTCGCATGCACTCGCCGCGACCGACGGCGGCGACGGACTGGTCAGGCTCGCGCCGACCGATGCCGCATCCGCCGCGCGGTTGCGCGATCTGGTCGAAGATTCCATCGCCATGATCGAGCAGCGCCTCAAGGACGCCGGCATCAACCTCGCCAGCGTCCAGCCCGAGAGCGCGGATCGCATCAGCATTTTCATCCCGGGCGTGATGGATCCCGAGCGCGTGACCGCGATCTTCGCCAGGAAGGTCAAGGTCAGCTTCCGCCTGGTGGACCTCTCGATGCCGGGCGGGCAGGCGCAATCCGGCACGGCGCCCGCGGGCTCGGAAGTCCTGCTCGGCTTCAAGGACAAGCTCCCCTATCTGGTCGCCAAGGACAGCGCGCTGGACGGCGACGACATCAGCGATGCCGGGCCGGGCTTTGCCAGCGCCACGAAGGAGCCGATCGCCTCGTTCCGCTTCAACGGCCGCGGCACGCGGCGCTTCGCCCACCTCACCGCAGAGAACGTCGGAAAGCCGTTTGCAATCGTGCTCGACGACAAGGTTATCGCCGCTCCCGTGATCCGCGAGCCCATCACCGGCGGCTCCGGCCAGATCTCCGGCAATTTCACACTGGAGGAAGCAAACAGCGTCGCCATGATGCTGCGCGCCGGTTCGCTGCCCGGCCACCTCGGCCTCGTCGAGCAGCAGGTCGTGCAGCCCGCCGCGAAGCCATAAGGCGGAGTCCGGCTTGCGCTCGCCTCGTCGGGTGCCGAGGTCCCTCCGCGCCGCCGAAGCTCACGCCCAGAGGCCCCGAATCGCGGGCGCGCCAACGTCATACGCGCAACCAACGGGCAATTGCCGAAACGCCCGATCAGGCTAAAATTTGCCTCTTGCGGCACGACGGCCAAAGGCCTCATTTCAGGCGGTCGTCATTCGATTTCGGCTATACCTGTCGAGCATACCGACCAGGACCGAAGGCCTTACGCGGGGTTAGTACCATGCCGTCCGGCAGCGCAGACATTTCCTCGATCCTCGACCGCATCCTCGAGGCGGCCACGGATAACCTCAGGATCGCGAAGATTTTGGTCCAGATGGGCCTCGATCCCAACAACGTCACCTATGACGCGATCTTCAACCGGATGCTGGAGATCTTCGTCCACAACATCACGTTCGCCAATCTGTTCGCCGCAGTCGGCGCCGGCTTCTTCGTCGCCACCCTCTTGATGCGGACGATGGTGCCCCTGCGCGTCGCCAACATGATCGGCTGCGCGTTCTTCGCCGTCTTCGGCGCGCTCACCGCCAACGTCGCGACGTTCCTGCTCTATCTTCTGCTGCTTCCGATCAACGCCCTGCGCCTGCGGCAGATGCTCAAGCTGGTCAAGAAGGCGCGCCACGCCGCCGAGGGCGACATGTCGATCGAATGGCTGAAGCCGTTCATGACCGAACGCAAATATCGCCGCGGCGACACGCTGTTCAAGCTGCGCGATCCGGCGAACGAGATGTTCCTCACGGTGACCGGCAAGTTCCTGGTCAAGGAAATCAACATCGAGATCGGCCCCGGAGCGCTGATGGGAGAGCTCGGCTTCCTCACGCCGGACAACCGGCGGACCGGAACGGTCGAATGCATCGAGGACGGACAGGTGCTGACGATCACCTATGACCGGCTGCTCGAGATCTACTTCCAGGACCCGCAGTTCGGCTACTACTTCCTGGTGCTGACCAGCCAGCGCCTACTGCAAAACATCGACCGCTTGCAGAAGCAGCTGGCGACGGAGCGGGCGGCGACCACGAACCGGATCGCGTGACCTTTGTGCAGTCCTGGCGCGACGCCGCATCCTGCTCCATCATTTCGATCGCAGCGAAATTCACGCGGGCTCTCCGGAGTTTTGCGGGCCTGTGCCTGCTCGCACCGCAGCATGGCTGCCGACAGCGGGAACATGCGGCAATCACGGAATGGAATCGCTCCAAATTCGCGCCAAGCAGGCCCGCCGCAAAACCGCCCCAAAAACCGAATGGTAACCATGCCGGGCTAGGGTAACGACGTGACAGACTCTCCGACGATCCTGGTGTTTGATTCCGGCCTTGGCGGGCTCACGGTGCTGCGTGAGGTCGTGGCCGCACGCCCGGACGCACATTACGTCTACGTCGCCGACGACGCCTTCTTCCCTTACGGGCACCACAGCGAGGACGAGATTATCGCCCGCGTCGTGCCGCTGATGGGGGAATTGATCGGCCGCCACGATCCCGACCTCGTCGTCATCGCCTGCAACACGGCGTCCACGCTGGTCCTGTCCCACTTGCGCGCGGCTTATTCCGTGCCCTTCGTCGGCACGGTGCCGGCGATCAAGCCGGCCTGCGCGCAGTCGAAGAGCCGCCGCGTCTCGGTGCTCGGCACCAAAGGCACGGTGAAGCGCGAATACACCAAGACGCTGATCCGCGATTTCGCCCTTGGCTGCGAGGTGACGCTGGTCGGCTCGCCCGAGCTTGCCTCGCTCGCCGAGGCCGAACTTAGCGGCACCCCGATCAGCGACGGCGACATCCTCGCCGAGCTCGCCCCCTGCTTCGTCGGCGATGCCGCGGACGCAGGCGCGCGCACCGATACGGTGGTGCTGGCTTGCACGCATTATCCGCTGCTGCTCGACCGGATGAAAAAACTCGCGCCCTGGCCGGTCGAATGGATCGACCCGGCCCCCGCCATCGCCCGCCGCGTCTCGGATCTGCTCGGCGTGCGGATCGGCGGCATCGCGCAGTCCGGCGCCGAGATGATCTTCACCTCGAACCGCGCGCATCGCCTCAGCGCCATGTTGACGCCGTTCTTTGGCGGCCGCGCGCTGGCCTGACTTTCCGAGCTAACGGCGCGCTGCTAGGTTTCGCCGTCGTCATCTTGCGCAAGGTCATCTCATGTCGCTGCCTGCAACGCCGCTCAACCGTCTCCGCCAATTGTGGAGCGAAGGGCGCCCCGCCTTCGGCGCGATCGCGACCATCCCGAGCGTGCAGACCGTGCAGATCATGGCGCGCTCGCTCGACTGGATCATCGTCGATCTCGAGCATGGTCCGATCGGACTGACCGAAGCGCATGCGATGATCGCCGCGACGACCGGCACGCCATGCACGCCGCTGGTGCGGATCGCGGCGAACGAGCCGTGGCTTGCGAAAGCGCCGATGGACATCGGCGCTTTCGGCATCAATTTCCCGATGATCACCAATCGCGACGAAGCCGAGAAGGCGGTGCGCAGCGTGCGCTATCCGCCGCGCGGCGACCGTCTCTGGGGCCCCTTCCACGCGCCGTTCCGCTGGGGCCAGTCGATGCCCGACTACATGGCCAGCGCCGATGACGAGATGATCTGCATGATCACCATCGAGCATGTCGATGCGGTCAATCGCATCGACGAGATCATGGCAACGCCCGGCATCGACGTCGCGGTGATCGGTCCCGGCGATCTCGCGACGTCCATCAACAAGCGCGGCCAGATGGACGATCCGGAGCTCCTGGAGCTGGTCGCGCGCGCCGAGGCCGGCATCCTCCGGAGCGGCGTGCCGATCGGCGGCGTCGCCCGCACCGCCGATCAGGCCAACCAGTTGGTCGACCGCGGCTACCGCGCGATCGCGCTCGGCTTCGACTGGTCGCTGTTCCAGCGCGGCATCATGGCGGCGTTCGAGGGGATCAGGCGCTGAACCGCCGGAGCAAGGCCTTGCCGGGAACTGCCGCGCTGCTAGGCTCAGCCGTTCCAGGGAGGAAAATCATGCTCAAAAAGACTGTGCTTGCTCTCGCCTTTGCCGGCCTCGCCGTTGCGGCCTTCGCTCAGCAACCCAGCATCAAGCGCACCCCGCTCCAGAAGGTCGAATTTCCGGATAGTTACAACACCATCACCGCTATTGCGGAAATCCCGGCGGGCGGCGCGGCCGGACGTCATACCCATCCCGGGATCGAAACCGGCTATGTGCTGGAAGGCGAGCTCAATCTTCTGATCGACGGGCAGCCGGAGAAAACCCTCAAAGCCGGCGATTCCTACCAGATCCCGGCAGGCGTCGTGCATGACGCCAAGGTCCACGGCGACAAGTCTATGAAAGTGCTTGGAGTTTACGTCGTCGACAAGACCAAGCCGCTGGCCTCGCCGGCACCCTGATGCGGCGAACCGACCGGCCCCAAGCGGGTTGGTTCGTGCTAGGAGAAATCAGGCGGCGAGCGGGAACCCACTCGCTGCACATATTTTCATCCTCGGGAACCGGAGACTGATGCGCGGGACGCCCAAGACCATTTCGCTGCGGCGCCGCCTGATTTGCGACCTGATGCGCGCCTCGATGGGCGTGCCGTTCGTCTCGCTGTCCCGTTCGCTCAATATCCGTCCCCTGCTGGAGGCCCGCGCAGATGCGATGGCGCCGGCCGGTTGGGCGGCGATGTTCGTCAAGGCCTTTGCCCTGGTCGCCAGGGACGAGCCGGTCCTGCGCACCGTCTACGCCAAATGGCCGTGGCCGATGCTTTACGAACTGCCGAAGAGCGTGGCGTCGATAGCCATCGCCCGGGTCGAGGACGGCGAGGAATGCGTGCTGCCGCAGCGAATCGCCGCCCCTGAAACCATGACGCTGGCCGCGGTGGACACCGAGATCCGGCGCGCCAAGACGGCGCCGATCGCGGACATCCCGATGTTCCGCAAGATCATGCGGGCGACCCGGCTGCCGCTACCGCTGCGGCGCCTGTCCTGGGCGATTGGCCTGAATTTCGGCCGGCAACGAGGCAACTGGTTCGGCAGCTTCGCGGTGAGCTCGGTGGCCGCCTATGGCGGCGGCGAGCTGCATCCCATCACGCCCGGCCCCTTCATCGTCAATTACGGGATGGTCGAGCCCGACCAGACCATCCATGTCGTGATCCGCTGGGACCACCGGGTCACCGACGCCGCCCCCATCGCTCGGGTCCTGACCCGGCTGGAACAGGCCCTGAACACTGAAATCGCCGCCGAATTACGCTCGGCGGGGCCGAAGCCGATCCGGGTTGTCGGGACGTAGAATACCGTCGTTCCGGGGCGGCTCGCAGAGCCGGACCCGGAACCTCGAGATTCCGGGTTCGCTCTGCGAGCGCCCCGGAATGACGGCTAAACGATTGACAGAACGACCCACATTCACCTAAAAGCCGCCTGCTCGCGGGCCGATTTCGGCCCGCGAAGCGTTTCGCGACCCGTGGTCCTGTCCCTTAAGCTTTGGGGATCGGGCCTGTCAGTGCCGGACCTAGGTCCGTCACACAGGAGGGCGCGTTTCCTCAAACCATGTACCTGAAGAGGACGCGATGACTAAGCGCAGTGAGGCGAAGTACAAACTCGATCGCCGTATGGGCCAGAACATCTGGGGCCGCCCGAAGAGCCCCGTGAACCGCCGCGAGTACGGCCCCGGCCAGCACGGCCAGCGCCGCAAGGGCAAGCTCTCCGACTTCGGCGTGCAGTTGCGCGCCAAGCAGAAGCTGAAGGGCTATTACGCCAATATCTCCGAGCGCCAGTTCCACGGCATCTATGTCGAGGCCAGCCGCCTCAAGGGCGACACCGGCGAGAACCTGATCGGTCTTCTGGAGCGTCGTCTCGACGCGGTCGTGTACCGCGCCAAGTTCGTCTCCACGATCTTCGCCGCGCGCCAGTTCATCAACCACGGCCACGTCAAGGTGAACGGCCGCAAGGTCAACATCTCGAGCTACCAGCTCAGGGTCGGCGACGTGATCGAGGTCAAAGAAGCCTCCAAGCAGCTCGCCCACGTCCTCGAAGCGAGCCAGCTCCCCGAGCGTGACACGCCCGACTATCTCGAAGTCGACCACGGCAAGATGACCGCGAAATACATTCGCATCCCCCACCTCTCCGACGTGCCGTTCCCGGTGCAGATGGAGCCGCATCTGGTCGTCGAATTCTATTCGCGCTGATAGTTTCGGCATCAATCGCTCAAAGGCCCCGGTTTCCGGGGCCTTTTTGTTGTGACCGGCCATTTCCGTGTTTCGATCCACTCGTGCTATGATTGCGTAGTGGAGCTTGATCATGACGCGTCTTCTTGAAGAAGCCTTCAACAAGGTTTCCGCCCTATCTGATTCAGAGCAAGACGAGCTGGCGCGCACCCTGCTTGAACTCGCCGGGGTCGATCAGCCTCCGATCCAGCTGACGGCAGCGGAAGAAGCAGACCTCGCCGAGGCCGAAGCTGAAATCGCCCGCGGCGAACTGGCTAGCTCCGACGAAGTTCGCGCGATGTGGGCCAAGCACGGACTGTGAACGTCCGTTACACAAAGCGGGCACTCGCCCAGATCGACGAAATTCTGACCTATATCGAAGCGCGATCGCCCCAGGGCGCGGGCCACGTCCGCGACCGCATTGTCGCTCTGATCGCGCTGCTCCAGACTCATCCTTATGCAGGGCGACCGACCACTCGTGCATACGTCCGTCGCTTGCCGGTCAATCCTTATCCCTATCTGATAGACTATCGTGTGACCGCGACGGAAATCGTTATCATGCGGTTTCGTCACGCCGCCCGGCGTCCACCCAGAACTCGCTGACAGCGAGTGACTGCCATTCCCTCAGGGAGCAAGTTGATGCTCTACACCCCTCCCCCGATCGATCCGAAGGCGCCGCCGGTGCGCATCAATCTGCTGTCGGACACGCAGACCAGGCCGACGCCTGCGATGCGCGAGGCGATGGCGCGGGCCGAGGTCGGTGACGAGCAGGTCGGCGACGATCCGACCGTGAACGCGCTGTGCGAGCGCGTCGCGGATTTGCTCGGCAAGGAAGCCGCCGTGTACATGCCCTCCGGAACGATGTGCAACGTCACCGCGACGCTGGTGCACTGCCGGCCCGGCGACGAGATCCTCGCGCACGAGACTGCCCACATCATCGCTCGCGAAGGCGGCGCCCATGCCGCGATCGGCGGCTTCCAGGTCACGCAGCTGAAGGGCCCCGACGGCCAGTTCACGCCGGAGACGTTCCGGAAGGCGCTGCATCCGCGCACACGCTACCAGCCGCCGCAGACGGTCGTCAGCGTCGAGCAGACCGCCAATATCGGCGGCGGCACGATCTGGAAGAAGGCCACGCTCGACGAAATCGTCGCGATCGCCAAGCAGCACGGCCTCGTCACCCACATGGACGGTGCGCGCCTGCTCAACGCCACTGTCGCAAGCGGCATCTCTCCGCGCGACATGACGGCGGGATGGGATACGGCCTGGATCGACTTCTCCAAGGGTTTGGGCGCGCCGATCGGCGGCGTGCTCGCCGGCACGCGCGCCTTCATCGACGCGGTCTGGCAGTGGAAGCAGCGCCTCGGCGGCTCGATGCGGCAGGCCGGAATCTGCGCGGCCGCCTGCATCTACGCGCTCGACCATCACGTCGAGCGTCTTGCCGACGACCACGCCAATGCGCGCGCGCTCGCCCGCGGGCTGTCGCAGATCGCAGGCGTCGAGGTGCAGGAGCCCGAGACCAACCTTGTCTTCTTCAAGCCCGATGGCACTGGCGTTGCCGGCGACAAGATGGTTGCGGCACTCCGCCAGCGCGGCGTGACGCTCGCGATGATGGACGGCCGTATCCGCGCCTGCACGCATCTCGACGTCAATGCGAGCCAGATCGAGGAGACGATCGGCTATGTGCGCGAGATCGTGCGTGGGGCGTAATCAGAGCGTTTTCGAGCGAAGTGGATACCGGTTCGCGTAAAGAAAACGCGTCGAAACAAAAATCTACCGCCCCATCGCCTGATAAATCAGCGTCTTCAGCGCGAGTTGAATCCGGCCGCGCTGTGACGGGGTCTGCATCATTAAGATCCCGAACAGATCGTCTTCGGGATCGATGAAGAAGAAGGTACCGCCGACGCCGTCCCAGCGATATTCGCCGAGCGGCCATGACGTCCCCGCCGGCACCGAGGTGCGAACGGCGAAGCCGAGACCGAAGCCGGAGCTGCCGCCCGGATAATAGTTCTGGTCGCGCGCGATCTTGGTCTCCGGCCCGATATGATCCGACGCCATCAGCGCGATGGTCTCGGGCTTGAGATAGCGCCGGCCTTCAAAAGTGCCGCCGTTGAGAAGCATCTGCGAGAAGCGCGCGTAGTCGCCGATCGTACCGACGAGGCCGCCGCCGCCCGACTCCCACCTCAGCGGTTTCCTGATATCGCGCAGCTGCGTCATCGGGCTGATGGCGCGATCCGTCGGCAGCGGCTCGGCGATGCGCGGCCACTTGGCGGGATCGGCGACATAGTATGCAGTGTCCGTCATCCCGAGCGGATCGAGCAACCGCTCCTTCTCGAACTGGAACAGCGATTTCCCCGAAATAACCTCGACGATGCGGCCGAGCACGTCGGTGGAGTGGCCGTAATCCCAGCTCGTGCCGGGCTGTTCGGCGAGCGGCAGCGCGGTGATCTTCGCGACGAGTTCGGCATTGGTCAAAGCCTTGTTGTCGAAAAGACCGGCATCGGCATAGAGCTTGTTCACCAGGCCCCCGCCATAATAGCCGTAGGGCAGCCCAGCGGTGTGACGCATCAAATCCTTGATCGTCACGGGATGATGGAGCGGCTCCAGCTCCAGCGAAATCTTGCCGTCCTCGGCCTTCTTCTCGACGCCGACTTTCATCCCGCCAAACGCCGGAATGTATTTTGCGATGGGATCCTCGAGCGAAAGCTTGCCCTCCTCGACCAGCATCATCGCCATGACCGTGGTGACCGGCTTCGACATCGAATAGAGCCGGAAGATCGTGTCCGCGCTCATCGATATCCCGGTCGCGACGTCGCGGACGCCGAAATTCTCGTAGTAGACCGGCTTGCCGTGCTGCTGGAGCAGCAGAATCGCGCCCGGAAACGTGCCGGCCGCGATCTCGCCCCGGATGTAATCGGAGACCTTTGCCAGACCTTCTGGCGAGAAATTGTGGGCGCGTCCCTCGGAGCCCGCCCGCGCACCGACTGCACTGAACAGAAGAACGAGCGCCGCGATCAGCCCGCGGCGCCCGAACATCTCACTTTTCCATCGCTTCATAAACCAACTGCTTCAACGTCCGCTGCACGCGCTGGCGCTCGGTCGGGGTCTGCTCCAAGAGAACAAAGAACATGTCCTGCTTGGGGTCGATCACGAAATAGCAGCCGGAGGCGCCGTCCCACTTCAATTCCCCGAGATCGCCGGGCGGCGGCGGCTTTGAGTTGCCGGGATCCGTGCGGACCGCAAGGCCGAGCCCGAAGCCAAAACCGTCGCCGGGGAAATAGAAATAATCGCGGTCGACGCCTGATTTAGGGCCGATCTGGTCGGTCACCATCAGCTTGAACGTCTCGGGCTTGAGAATGGTCCTGCCGTCGAGACTGCCGCCGTTGAGCAGCATCTGTGCGAAGCGCTCATAGTCGGCCATGGTCGTGACCATGCCGCCGCTGGCGAACTGGATCTTCTTGACGACCGTCGGATCGTTGATCCGGCCGACCCGGAAATCGCTGTCGTTCGGCACCGGCTGCGCCAGCAGCTTCTGCTTCTCGGGGTCGGTGACGAAGAAGCCGGTGTCGACCATGCCGAGCGGATCGAGCAGCTTCTCCCGCATGATGTCGATCAGCGGCTTGCCCGCCGCGACTTCCATGACTCTCGCCAAAATGTCGGTGGAATGGCCGTATTGCCACAGCGCGCCCGGCTGATTGTGCAGCGGCAGCTTGGCGATACGCTCGGCGAACTCAGCGAGGTCGAAATCGCCGTCATAGATCTTGGCGTCGCGATAGGCCTTGCGGACCAGGCTGTCGCCATAGAAGCCATAGGTGACGCCGGACGTGTGCGTCATCAGGTCGTGCACCGTCATTGGCCGGTTCGGCGGCACGAGCTCGAGCGACTTGGTGCCGTCGTCCGCTTTCTTCTCGACGCCGACCTTCACATTGGCGAAGGACGGGATGTATTTCGAGACGGGATCGCCGAGCTTGATCTTGCCATCCTCGACCAGCTGCATCGCGACCACCGAGGTGATCGCCTTGGTCATCGAGAACAGGCGAAAGATCGTCCTGTCGGTGATCGGCGCCTTGCTCACCACGTCCTGCACGCCGTAGGCTTCGCGAAAGACCGGCTTGCCGTGCTGCTTGATCAGCACGGTTGCGCCGGCGATCTTGCCGGTCGCGACCTCGTTCCTGAAGAACTCGCCGACCTTGGCGAGCTTCTCCTGGTTGAAATGCGCGCCGGCCGGAATCTCGTAAGTGCCCTCCGCTCGCGCGAACGACATCGCGCCAAGCAACACCAGCGCGCCGCAGACCAGCGCACGCAGTCCAGACTGTGAAATCATCTCCCCTCCCCGGAACATGGTCCGGCGGAGTGTACCGGCAGCGCCATCAGGCACAAGGGCTGCCGTAGCGCGCCAAAACGTCCGTGTGAAGAGCGGCGCTCCTCTCCGAGAAACAACAGAATATGACGCGGGCGACCGAGGGAGCGGTCGGCAGTGCCTCGATAGTCGCATGCACTGCGATCTTCGCGGCCTGGTCGGCCGGAAAGCGATACACCCCGGTCGAGATCGCGGAGAACGCCAGCGAGTTCAGCTGATTGACCTGGCAGAGTTCGAGCGCGCGACGGTAACAGGAGCGTAGCGCCTCGGCCTCGCCGCGGCCACCGCCGTGCCAGACGGGGCCGACCGCGTGGATCACATGGCGCGCGGGCAGAAGGTAGCCCTTGGTGATCTTGGCGTCGCCGGTCGGGCATCCTCCGAGCGTCCGGCACTCGGCGAGAAGCTCGGGACCCGCAGCGTCGTGGATTGCGCCATCCACGCCGCCCCCGCCAAGGAGCGACGTGTTGGCGGCGTTGACGATGGCGTCAACGCCGAGTGTGGTGATGTCGGCAACGATGACCTTGAGCTCGGCGCCGCCAATGCGACGCGTCAGCGTGGTCAAGCCTCAGGCCGCGACAGCGACGCCCTTCTCGGACAAGAGCTGCTGCAATTCGCCGGCCTGGAACATCTCGCGGACGATGTCGCAGCCGCCGACGAACTCGCCCTTCACGTAGAGCTGCGGGATGGTCGGCCAGTTCGAGTATTCCTTGATGCCGTTGCGCAGCTCGGCGGATTCGAGAACGTTGAGGCCCTTATAGCCGACACCGATATGGTCGAGGATCTGGACGACCTGGCCGGAGAAACCGCACTGCGGAAATTGCGGCGTACCCTTCATGAACAGAACCACGTCGTTCGACTTCACTTCGTTGGCGATGAATTCCTCGATGCTCATATCCATGTCCTTCCGGGGCGGAGCCCTCAACGATTCCTTCGGGCCGGCTCAGCCGATCTAACCCGATGCATGGCTATATATGTAGCCCAAACCGTTGTGCATCCAAAGTAAAATGGCGGCGAGAAGCCCCCGGGCGGCAGGTCCCGACCGCCTCGGCCCATTAGATGACGGCCTGAATATCATCACCGGGGAGGACTTTCATACCGTAACGGAGCCCCTATCTAGGACGAACCCGGGTTTTGGAACCGGGTAACGCCAACAACGTTCTCTTGTCCTGTCTGGAGAAAAACGTGACGAAACAAGCCTCCGCTACGGCCAGTCCGCCGCTTTCGTCACAGTCCTCCGACCCGGGCAACCTCGCTCTGCGGCTCGAGCATGCCTTTCTCGCCGTCCGCAACGAGACCGAACGCCATGCCGCGCCGCTCTCGCCGGAGGACCAGCAGATCCAGTCGATGCCGGATGCGAGCCCGGCGAAATGGCACCGGGCGCACACCACCTGGTTCTGGGAGCAGTTTCTGCTCGGCGAGCACGTCCCTGGCTACCGGCCCTTCCACCCCGATTTCGCGTTCCTGTTCAATTCCTATTACGTCAGCGCCGGCCCGCGTCATGCCCGGAATCATCGCGGCGACATTACCCGTCCCAGCGCTAGCGAGGTCGGCGCCTATCGCAGCTATGTCGATACGGCGGTCGTAAAATTCTTCCGCGAGGCCGGTGAGGACAAGCTTCGCGAGATCGCACCGGTGGTCGAGGTCGGGCTCAATCACGAGCAGCAGCATCAGGAGTTGATGTTCACCGACATTCTGCATGCGTTCGCGCAGAACCCGGTCTACCCGGCCTACGATCCGGACTGGCGCTTTCCGTCCGCAACGCGCCCGGGCGAGGATTGGCTGATGCTGAACGAGGGCATCCACACCGTCGGCCATGTCGACGACAGTTTTCATTTCGACAATGAGAAGCCGGCGCATCGCGCCCTGGTCGGACCCGTCAAGATCGCCCGCAATCTCGTCACCAATGCAGAATGGCTCGCCTTCATGCGTGACGGCGGCTACCGGGCCGCAACGCTGTGGTTGATGGACGGCTTTGCCGCCGCCAGCAAGGAAGACTGGCAGGCCCCGGGCCATTGGCGCGAGATAGATGGCCAGTGGCACGTGATGACGCTCGGCGGCGTGAAGCCGGTCGATCCCGACGCGCCGGTCTGCCACGTCAGCTATTACGAGGCCGACGCCTTCGCCCGCTGGGCCGGAAAGCATCTGCCGACCGAGATGGAATGGGAGGTCGCGGCACGCGCCGGCCAGCTCAACGACGCCTTCGGCATCGTCTGGCAGTGGACCCGCAGCTCATACTCGCCCTATCCCGGCTACCGCGCGGTCGAAGGCGCCCTCGGCGAATACAACGGCAAGTTCATGATCAACCAGCTGGTGCTGCGCGGCTCCTCGCTTGCAACCCCCGAAGGCCACAGCCGTATCACCTATCGCAACTTCTTCTATCCGCACCACCGCTGGCAGTTCACGGGACTGCGGCTCGCCGATTACGAGTAAAATTCTCATCCGACGACAAATGCGCGCCGGACAGCGCGTTCAGGAGAGTATCATGAATGTGCACGCCAGCGCTTTGGCCGAAGCCCATCTCCCCGACGAACAGACCACCGCTTTCGCCCGCGAGGCCATCGAGGACCTCTCGCAGCAGCCGAAGAAGCTGTCGCCGAAATATTTCTACGACGCGACCGGATCGGAGCTGTTCGAAGCGATCACGCGCCTGCCGGAATATTATCCGACCCGCACCGAGCTATCGATCCTGACGGAGCGCGGCAGCGAGATCGCGAAGATCATTCCGGAGCATGCGGCGCTGGTCGAGTTCGGCGCCGGCGCGACGACGAAGGTCCGCCTATTGCTCAACCACTGCAAGTTCGCGGCCTATGTGCCCGTCGACATCTCCGGCGACTTCCTGAAGGCACAGGCGAACGGCCTGAAGCGGGATTTTCCCTCGCTCGGCATCTATCCGGTGGCGGCCGACTTCACCACGCCGTTCGAGCTGCCTAAGGCGGTCGCATCGATGCCCAAGGTCGGCTTCTTCCCCGGATCGACCATCGGCAATTTCGAGCCGCAGGAGGCCCAGGCCTTCCTGAAGAGCGCACGCCAGATTCTCGGCCGGGGCGCGCAGATGATCATCGGCGCCGACCTCGAAAAGGACGAACGCGTCCTCCACGACGCCTATAACGATGCCGCCGGCGTCACCGCGCGCTTCAACCTCAATGTGCTGGTGCGCATCAACCGCGAGCTCGGCGGCAATTTCGACCTGTCCGGCTTCACCCATCGCGCGATCTACAATCGCGAGCGGCACCGGATCGAGATGCACCTGATCAGCAAGAAGAACCAGACCGTGCGCCTGCTCGGCACCAGCTTCTCGTTCCGCCCCGGCGAGAGCATCCACACCGAGAACAGCTACAAATACAGCCTCGAGCGCTTCGCCGTGCTGGCGCAGGGCGCGGGCTGGCGCGTGCGCGAAAGCTGGACGGATGCGGCCAGGATGTTCTCGGTGCACGCGCTGGAGGTCGCGGAGTAAGCGCTCCGGGGCCAGTGGCGCCGGGTCAATGCTCCTCCTCGGCCTGTTCCGGAGAGGTCCCCAGCGACACCGACTCCCACACCGCGACCACGATCAGGATCCCCGTCGTCGCGACTGACAGCCAGAGCGGCGACAGGTCGGCGGCGAACCACCACAGCACCGCGAGCGCGATGATGCCGATGCCGTGCGAGAGCTGGAGAAAGCCGCGGATCGCGTGCTTGAATAGGATGGTGCCGACCAGGAACACCAGCGGACCGCCGATCGTGCTGACGATGATCCTGATATCGGAATGGCCGCCCGGATGCTTCAGCACCAGCTCGTCCGACACCGCGGTCAGGATGATGCCGGCGATGATCGGCATGTGCAGATAGGTGTAGGCGAGCCGCGCCAGCCGGCCGGATTCGGTGGATTTCGAGATGCGCTCGGCGCCGGCTTCGGCGCCCTTGTGGAAATAGATCCACCACATCGCGATGGCGCCGGTAAGCGCTGAGACGAAGGCGAGCATGTTGTCCGCGGTCCAGTCCAGCTCGGCAAAGGTCGCGCCGTTGACGACGACGGCCTCGCCGAGCGCGATGATGACGAAGAGAGAACATCGCTCGGCCATGTGGCCGCCTTCGACGGCCCAGGCCTCGACAGACGAGAAGCCCAACTTCGGGACCCAGAAGCGCGCTGCGGGCGAGACGTATTCGATCGTCAGCGCCGCGATCCAGAACCACAGCCGCGCGTCGTCATGCGCAAGCCCTCCGAGAACCCAGAAGATCGCGGACGCCGAGAGCCAGACCAGGATACGGATCGCGTTGTGCCGCACCGCAGTCCGGTGGCGCGGCGTTGCCAACATCCAGAACGCGGTGCGGCCGACCTGCATGGTCGCGTAGGCGATCGCGAACCACAGGCCACGCCCCTCGAACGCTGTCGGGATCGTCGTCGACAGCACGAGGCCGCCCAGCATCATCAGGAAGATCAGGATGCGGACCGGCGTCAGTTCGGGATTGAGCCAGTTGGTGACCCAGGCGGTGTAGACCCACACCCACCACACCGCCAGAAACAGCACCGCAACGTGCACCGCGCCGAGTGGCGTGAAATGGTGCAGCAGCGTGTGCGAGACCTGCGTGACGGCGAAGACGAAGACGAGATCGAAGAACAGCTCGACATTGGTGACGCGGCTGTGCTGGTTCGGCACGATGACGCGAAACATCGCGCCGCGCGGATTGTCCGCAGCCATCATCGTCCCCCGTCGCGCTGGTCAGGCCAGGTGCAACTCCGTCAAGTACCTGGTACCCCGGTTTGCAGCGCCAGCGCGTGCAGCACGCCGCCCATCTGGCCTTGCAGGGACTGATAGACGATCTGGTGCTGCTGAACGCGGGACTTGCCGCGGAACGATTCCGAGATCACGGTCGCGGCATAGTGGTCGCCGTCGCCGGCGAGGTCACGGATCGTCACCTCGGCATCGGGGATCGCTGCCTTGATCATCGCCTCGATATCGTGGGCGTCCATGGGCATTCGGGTCGTGCTCCTTGTCTCGGCTGCAATCAGCCTCGTCGTCGAATCGCTGCCGGGGTCCCCTTGCCGACAGGGCCAAACTTAGCGTGAACGGCCTTCTACGTCACGCTTTCCGGCACTATATCCCTGATCGCACCGGGATAAAGACACGACAAAGTGCCGCGCGCGGCAGATTGATGGAAAAAGGCGTGAAATCATGAAGCTTCCAGGGCCCGACCACCCCATCACCATCACCCCGAACCCGCGCCGCGTCCGCGTCACGGCCGGCGACATCGTGATCGCCGAGACCAGCAAGGCGCTGACGCTCAAGGAGGCCAAATATCCGGCGGTGCAATACGTGCCGCGGGAGGACACCAACATGGCGCTGCTCGAGCGTACCGACCGCGTCACCCATTGCCCCTACAAGGGGGATGCGAGCTATTACAGCGTCAAGGCCGACGGCAAGACGCTGGATAACGCGATCTGGACCTACGAGACACCGTTCCCCGCGATGACCGGGATATCCGGCCATCTTGCCTTCTATCCGGACAAGGTGAAGATCGAGGAAGTGGGGTAAGCCACCCCACGTTGCTACGACGTCATGGCCGGGCTTGTCCCGGCCATCCACGTCTTTGGCTGTAGCGATATGGAAGACCGCGGATGCCCGGGGCAAGCCCGGCCATGACGATTGTGCGTGTAGGAGCAGCCCGAGCTACGACGCCCTGAAGATCGTGAGCCCGAGTATCAGCAGCACCAGGAAGATCACGACGAAGACGTAGAACAGGAAGCGGGCGATATCGGCGGAGGCGGCCGAGATACCGGTGAAGCCGAGCACGCCGGCCACGATCGAGATCAAGAGAAAGATCAGCGCCCATTTGAGGATCGTCATCGCCAGCTCCAGATTGGTACCGCTTTCGCAGCCCTCAAGCCCTTTGGCGAACGCTAACTTCGCTGCGGGGAACTGGTTCCTAGCGGTTGTGGACCACGCGGCGCATCCCAAACGAGGCTTGCTGAATCGAGTTCCCGGCGGCACAGTCCCGCCAGGGCAGGAGCGCGGGCGACCATGGTCACGATGTCACATTCAGCGATGATCGGCGCGGAAGCGCATGCCGCGCCGAAGGCCAGGGCGCGCAACGTCTCGCTCGACCGCGCCCGCACCTTCCTGACGCTGGTGGTGCTGCTGCATCACGCCGTGATCCCCTATACCTATTTCGGTCACACTGATCCGGCGTCCTTTGCCGGTTTCGACATGATCGTGCTCGCCACCGACAGCTTCTTCATGGCGATGTTCTTCTTCCTGTCGGGCCTGTTCACCTGGCCCGGCATCGCGCGCAAGGCGCCATCGGTCTTCCTGCGCGACCGCCTGCTGCGGCTGGGGCTGCCGTTCGCGATCGCGGCCCTCACCGTCATTCCGCTCGCCTATTACGCGATCGCGCTGCGGCACGATCCGGAGCTGAGCTTCGCTTCCTTCTGGTGGACGACGGTCACATCGGGCCCGTGGCCGAGCGGCCCGATCTGGTTCGTATGGGTGCTGCTGGCGTTCGACCTCACCGCGAGCCTGCTCTACCGGGTCTCGGCCCATCTGGTCGATCCGGTCAATCGTGTCTCGCTGCGCGGATTCGAGCAGCCGGCCGTGTTCTGGCTGCTGCTCGCCGTCGTCAGCGTCATCGTCTACGTGCCGGCGCTGCTCTATTTCGGCGGCAGCAGATGGTTCGAGTTCGGGCCGTTCTCGGTACAGGCCAGCCGCATCCTGCTCTATTTCGCCTATTTCTTCTTCGGCGTCAGCGTCGGCGCGGCGAATTTCGATCGCGGCATCCTCAGCCCGGACGGCCAGTTGCCGAAAAGCCGCTGGACCTGGGCGATCATCACGCTGATCCCCTACTGCCTGATGTGGGTCCTGATCTACATCAAGCGCGAAATTCTCGGCAACCCCGACCCGCTGCCGCACTGGTACCTGGCGATCTACGGCACGTGCGTCGTGCTGTTCTCGGCCTCGATCCTGCTGGCGATCCTCGCCTTCTTCCTGCAGCAGACCTCGCCGGGGCCTGGCCTGCTCGACCGCATGCAGGCGGATGCCTATGGCATGTTCCTGGTGCACTACCCGATCGCGCTTTGGATCCAGTATGCGTTGTACGATTACAGCCTGCCGGCCATCGTGAAGGCCGCGGTCGGCTTCGTGCTCACGGTGCTGCTGAGCTGGGGACTGACGGCGGGCCTACGGAAGATTCCGGGCGCCTCGCACGTGTTGTGAGATTTGAGAGTCTGTAGCCCGGATGGAGCGCAGCGCAATCCGGGGCGTTTCCTCATCGAGCACTGTCCCGGATTACGCTGCGCTCCATCCGGGCTACGGGACTGAGCTGTGGCGACGCCCTACGCCGCCTTCCCGCCCATATATTCCGGCAGCCAGCGCTCGAACGAGGTCCGCAAGCTGTCGATCGTTACAGGCGCTTCGCCGGCGATCGCGATCGCATCGCCGCCGGTGGTGCCGATCCGCACACAGGGCACCTCGCAGCCGCGCATTTTGGCGAGCACGCGGCCGGCTTCGGTTTCCGGAACGGTGACGAGATAGCGCGCCTGGTCCTCGCCGAACCAATAGGCCTGCGGCACCAGCGCGGTCGGTGCCGCCAGCAGCTTCGCGCCGATGCCACTTGCCATCGCCATTTCGGCAAGCGCGATCAGCAGGCCACCGTCCGAGAGATCGTGCACGGCGGTCGCGGTGCCCGCATGGATCATGCCGCGCACGCAATCGCCGTTGCGCTTCTCGGCGGCGAGATCGACCGGCGGCGGAGCGCCCTCCTCGCGGCCGCAGATGTCGCGCAGGTAAACCGACTGGCCGAGCCAGCCGTGGGTCTCGCCGATCAAAAGAATCGCCTCGCCTTCGGCCTTGAAGGCGAGCGAGGCCGACTTGGTGAAATCGTCGAGCAGGCCGACACCGCCGATCGAGGGTGTGGGCAGGATCGCGCGGCCGTTGGTCTCGTTGTAGAGCGAGACGTTGCCGGAGACGACCGGGAAATCGAGCGTGCGGCAGGCTTCCGAGATCCCCTTCAGGCAGCCGACGAACTGGCCCATGATCTCGGGCCGCTCAGGGTTGCCGAAATTGAGATTGTCGGTGATCGCGAGCGGCTTGCCGCCGACCGCGGTGATGTTGCGCCAGGCTTCCGCCACCGCCTGCATGCCGCCTTGATAAGGATCGGCCTCGCAATAACGCGGCGTGACGTCGACGGTCAGTGCCAGGCCCTTCGGCCCGTCCTGCACGCGCACCACGGCGGCGTCCCCGCCGGGACGCTGCACGGTGTTGCCGAGGATGACGTGGTCGTACTGCTCCCAGACCCAGCGCTTGCTGCACATGTCGGGCGTGCCGATCAGCTTCTCCAGCGCCGCACCGACGCCCATCGGCGCCGGCACCTCGCGCGCGTGCACGACCGGCAGCGCGGCGGAGGGGACATGCGGGCGGTCATAGAGCGGTGCCTCGTCGCCGAGCTCCTTGATCGGCAGATCGGCCATGACGTCGCCGCCATGCTTGACGACGAAACGCTTGCTCGGCGTGGTGTAGCCGACCACGGCGAAGTCGAGGCCCCACTTTTTGAAAATGGCCTCGGCTTCCTTCTCCTTCTCGGGCTTGAGCACCATGAGCATGCGCTCCTGGCTCTCCGAGAGCATCATCTCGTAGGCGCTCATGCCGGTCTCGCGGGTCGGCACCGCGTCGAGATCGAGGTCGACGCCGAGATCGCCCTTGGCGCCCATCTCGACCGCCGAGCAGGTCAGCCCCGCCGCGCCCATGTCCTGGATCGCGATGACGCAGCCCTTCTCCATGATCTCGAGACAGGCCTCTAACAGCAGCTTCTCGGCGAAGGGATCGCCGACCTGCACGGTCGGGCGCTTCTCCTCGGACTTGTCGTCGAACTCGGCGGAGGCCATCGAGGCACCGTGGATGCCGTCGCGCCCCGTTTTGGAGCCGAGATAGACGATCGGCATGTTCACGCCGGAGGCGGCTGCATAGAAGATCTTGTCGGCATCGGCGAGGCCCACGGCCATCGCGTTGACGAGAATGTTGCCGTCATAACGGGTGTGGAAGCGCACCTGGCCGCCGACCGTCGGCACGCCGAAGGAATTGCCGTAGCCGCCGACGCCGGCGACGACGCCGGAGACGAGATGCCGCGTCTTGGCGTGCTCGGGCGCACCGAAGCTCAGCGCATTGAGGCAGGCGATGGGACGCGCGCCCATCGTGAACACATCGCGTAAAATGCCGCCGACGCCGGTGGTCGCGCCCTGATAGGGCTCGATATAGCTCGGGTGGTTGTGGCTCTCCATCTTGAAGACCACGGCCTGGCCATCGCCGATGTCGATCACGCCGGCGTTCTCACCCGGGCCTTGGATCACCCAGGGCGCCTTGGTCGGCAGGCCGCGCAGATGGATGCGCGAGGATTTGTACGAGCAGTGCTCGTTCCACATCGCCGAGAAGATGCCGAGCTCAGTGAACGTCGGCTCCCGCCCGATCAGCTTCAGGATGCGCTCATACTCGTCGGGCTTGAGCCCGTGGGCGGCAACCAGTTCCGGGGTGATCTTGGGTTCGTTCTTCATGGATTCCAGGCTTTCGGCGGCGGTTGGCCGTTCTTAGGAACATCGGCGGCTCACGAAAAGCCCTTTATGGCGCATTTTCCCGCTGTCCCACGTTTTGCGGCAGGCCGGCGCGGGAGGGGAATTGCACCGCGCTGACGGATCGGATTTAAGGACAAACGACCCGTAATTGAAGGCCCATTTCCTTGCACGAATTGACCAAAACGGCCCCTCCCGGGCGCCCGGACCTCCACGTCGCCACCGAGGGGGAGTTCAAGGGCTGGCAGACCTGGATCCGCGACAGCTTTGAGAACCATATCGGCCCCTTCTGGCACAGGTTCGAGGCGGACGGCCGCGTCCGCTGCGCCTTCCGGGTCGAGAAAAAGCACCTAAACGGCTCCCAGAACGTTCATGGCGGCTGCTTCATGGCCTTCGCCGATTACTGCCTGTTCGCGATCGGCCGCCATGCGCTCAACGGGCGGGGCGTGACGGTCAATTTCGCCTGCGAATTCCTCGACGCGGGACATGACGGCGAGCTGATCGAGTGCACCGGCGAGGTCACCCGCGCCGGTGGCTCGCTGATCTTCCTGCGCGGGGAGATGATGGCCGGCGAACGCCGTCTGTTCACCTTCTCCGGGACGATCAAGCGGGTGAAGCGGAAGCCGCAATCTCAGCCGGACGCATAGCTCGACGCCTTCCCTTTTGGTGCGCCCTCGCCCAGAGTTAGCGCTGTCGCGCCGGGGAGCAGAAACAAGGTGCCGCAGAGCACATCGCCGACGGGCCGCAGCACCGCGGCCTCCGCAGCAGCGCAATTGCCGTCCATGCCCAGCACCGGAGCGCGCAGCTGGCGCGACTACGCGCTGCTGTTCGCGCTCGCCTGCTGCTGGAGCTCCACCTATCCGCTGGCCAAGCTCGCGCTCGACACGATCCCGCCCGTCACCTTCATCTCGGCGCGCTCGCTGATCGCCGCCGCCTTCCTGTTCGCGATCCTGTGGATACGCGGCATCAAGCTCCCGACGGACGTGAAAGCCTGGAAGCTGTTCGCGACCCAGCAATTGATCAACTCGACCTTTCCGTTCCTGGTCATCACCTGGTCGCAGCAATATGTGCCCGCGTCGAACACGGTGGTGCTGGCCTCGACGACGCCGATTTTCGCCTTTCTGATCACCTCGCTGATCACGCGTCACGAGCCGGCGACGCTGCTCAAGCTCGCAGGCGCAATTCTCGGCCTCGCGGGCACCATCGCCATCGTTGGCCTCGACGCGCTGCGTGGCCTCAGTAGCGAGATCGTGGCCGAGATTGCGACCCTGCTCGCCACCATCTCCTTTGCCTGCGCGACGATCTTCGGCCTCAGGCTGTCCGAATACGACCCTATGGTGGTGGCGACCGGCTCGCTGCTGTTCGGCGGCCTCGTGCTGCTACCGCCCTCGCTCATCATCGATCAGCCCTGGACGCTGCATCCGACGTTTGAGGCGATCGTCGCCACCATCGTCATGGGGATCGTCTCCAGCGCACTCGGCTTGATGCTGTTCTACGTCTGCCTCGGCCGGCTCGGCACGCTGACCACCAACGCGCAAGGCTATCTGCGCATCCCGATCGGCGTGGGATTGTCCGTGCTGCTGCTCGGCGAGAGCGTGCCGGCGAACCTCGCGCTGGGACTGCTGCTGGTGATGGCCGGCGTTGCCGCAATGACGGTGCCGGCGGAAAGGCTGAAGTGGCGGTAGCAAGGGTCATCCACTCCATTGCATTACGCTCGTCAAACCGCCTTGCGCAGCAATCCGCTCGCCAGCTCTCGAAACGCGTCAATGGCCTTGGTCAATACGTCCGGCGGATCGTCGGCTGCAGCGACCCATAACGCGGCGCTGAGCGCGGCGCCGTTCAGCAGCCGTCCTGCCGCTTCGACATCAACCGGCTTCACGATCCCCTGTTCGATCAGCGACCGGATCGTTCGCACGGTGATTTCAAGGCAGGCGTTCTCGCCGGGCCATTTGGATGGATCGCCGAGCACGGCAGGCCCATCCAGCAGCATGATACGCTGGATCTCGGGATCGAGCGCCATCTCGATATAGGCGCTGCCCTCCGCGAGCAGGCCTTGCCACAAGGTCGGCGCTTGCTCACGGACCGTGCGGAGCCGCTCCGCCATTTCGCCGTCGATCTGCTCGACGACGGCCCAGAGCAGCCCCTTCTTGTCTTCGAAGTTGTGATACAGCGCGCCCCGGGTCAGTCCGACTGAAGCAGTCAGTTCGTCCATTGAGGCGGCTGCATAGCCCTGTGTGGCAAACGCCTTGCGCGCGGCGCCGATGAGCTTGGCCCGACTTTCCGCCATCGCCTCGGCGCGTTTCCCCTTCGCCATGCTTCCCCAACTCCATTTGCCGACCTTACGACCCTATTGACATACGAGCCGTATGTGAGGCATATTTCACATACGTTACGTATATGAACAGATCGCGGAATGCCAGTGGCAGGCGCTGCCAACCACAGCCGCGACCGCCATTCCATCGATAAAGGATCCAGACATGCCCAAGCGCGACGCAATCTTTCCCGCCGGCCGCCACGCGCTGTATGAAGCGCACCGCTATTCGGCCGCGATCCGGTCCGGCGACCTGCTCTTCGTCTCGGGGCAGGTTGGAAGTCGCGAGGACGGCTCGCCCGAGCCGATGTTTGAGGAACAGGTCCGGCGCGCGTTCGCCAATCTGCGCGCGGTGCTCGCGGCTGCCGGATGCACACTGGACGACGTGGTGGACGTCACCACGTTCCATACCGATCCGGCCACGCAGATCGAGAAGGTATTGGCCATTCGCGCCGCGGAGATCGGTGAGGCACCTTATCCAAACTGGACGGCAGTCGGAGTGAATTGGCTCGCCGGGTTCGACTTCGAGATCAAGGTGATCGCCCGCATTCCTGCAGCCGGGTAGCGTTCTCGGTGGCGACCGTCAAAAGGCGCTATTACTTGGCGTCGTCGGCCAGCATCTTGCGGTACTTCTCGACGTCGCGCGTCACGAGCTTTTGCAGCACCTCGGGCGTGTGTTCGTCGGGATCGGGCGCGACGGTCGACAGATCGGCAAAGCGCTTCTTCACCGCATCCGTCTCTACGGCCGTGCGCGCCGCGGCGTTCAGCCTGGCGATGACGGCCGGCGGCGTGCCCTTGGGCGCGAACAGGCCATTCCAGCCCTGCGCCTCGAATTCGGGCAAGCCCGCTTCAGCCGACGTCGGCAGGTCAGGCAGCGTGGCAAGCCGCACGGTCGAGCCGACCACGAGCCCCCTCACCAGCTTCTCGTTGATCGACTGCGAGACCGAGGCCGCGGCATCGCAGACGCCGTCGATCTGGCCGCCGATCGCATCCGTCAGCGCGGGCGCGGCGCCACGATAGCCGACCAGCGTCGCGTCGATACCGCGGCCGTCACGAAGCTCTTGCAGATGAGGTAGTTCGACGAGCCGACGCCGGCGTGGCCGAGATTGATCTTGCCCGGGTTCGCCTTGGCGTAAGCGATGAACTCCTTCAGGTCCTTCGCCGGAAAATCCTTGCGCACGGCGATGATACCGAACGTCTTCGCGACCATTCCGATCGGCACGAACGACTCGGGCGTGAACGGCAGCTTCGGATAGATCGTGTAGGTCGCGGCATTTGTGCCGGCATTGCCGATCGCGATAGTATAGCCGTCAGGCTCGGCGCGGGAGGCACGCGCCAGAGCGGTCGAACCGCCGGCGCCGGCGACGTTCTCGATCACGATGGTCTGGCCGAGCGCAACGCCCATCTGCTCGGCGACCGTGCGGGCGATCACGTCCGACGTGCCGCCGGCAGCGAACGGCACGATCATGGTCACAGGACGTTTGGGGAAATCCTGCGCGAACGCGGCAGTCGCAAGCGACAGCACCGCGATCGCGGAAAGAGCACGCTTGAGCACGAACGAGATCACGCGGCCTTTTCCAGGTGCTGGACGAGGCCGGCGAACAGGCCGCGGCCGTCGGTGCAACCCATGATGTCTTCGACGTGGTTCTCCGGATGCGGCATCATGCCGAGCACGTTGCCCCCGTCATTGACGATGCCGGCGATGGACTGCGCAGCGCCATTGATGTTGTGGGCCTCGTCCACCACGCCTTCGGCGGAGCAATACCGATAGAGCACCCGCCCGTCGCCCTCGAGCCGCTTGATGGTCTCTTCATCCGCCTCGTAATTGCCCTCGCCATGGGCGACGGGCACGCGGATCACCTGGCCGGCATTGTAGCCGCGGGTGAACGGCGTGTCGGAACGCTCAACGCGCAGATGCACGTCATGGCAGATGAACTTCAGCCGCGCATTGCGCATCAGCACGCCCGGCAGCAGGCCGGATTCGCAGAGGATCTGAAAGCCGTTGCAGACGCCGAGCACGAGGCCGCCTTTGGCCGCATAGTCGCGCACCGCATCCATCACCGGCGACCGTGCCGCAATCGCGCCACAGCGCAGGTAGTCGCCATAGGAGAAGCCGCCGGGCACAACGATCAGATCGGTTCCTGCCGGCAGCGAGGTCTCGGCATGCCAGACCATCGCGGGCTCGCTGCCCGAGATCAGCCTCAGCGCGCGCGCCATGTCGCGCTCGCGGTTGATTCCGGGAAAGACGAGGATGGCGGCTTTCATGGCAGAGGTTCCGACGGTGGCGGGAATCGGGCTGGCCAACGGGCCAAATCGTGAGGAGACATAACCATTTGACGGGGATTTTACCAGTGCTAGCGTTGCGGAACGGCCTTGTACACAGGCCATGGCCCGCTCGTCTTCGACCGACCGATTTGCCCGGGATTGAAGCCATGAATGTCCCGTCGCTGCCCGCATCCCTCTCCGAGCCGGTGTCCGCCGAGGGCGTCATCGCCGCCGGGGCCTATGTCGATGGCCGGCGCGTTGCCAATATTGCCATCAGCGAGGCCTCGAGCTGGCGGGCGAAACCGGGCCACGTGGTCTGGATCGGCCTGCACGAGCCCGACATGGCACTACTCAGCGCGGTGCAGAAGCAGTTCGACCTGCACGAGCTCGCGATCGAGGATGCCAACCACGCTCATCAGCGACCGAAGATCGAGCAATATGGCGAGGCCCTGTTCATCGTGGCGCGCACCGCGCAACTGGTCGAGGGTCGGATCGCCTTCGGCGAGACGCACATCTTCGTCGGCGAAGGCTATCTGGTCTCGGTGCGCCACGGCGCCTCGACGTCGTACACGCCGGTGCGCGAGCGCTGCGAAAGCTGCCCGCGGGCGCTGGCGCGCGGCGAGGACTACATCCTCTACGCCATCCTCGATTTCATTGTCGACAATTACTCGCCAGTGCTCGAGAGCATTCACGAGGAGGTCGAGGGCATCGAGGACGACGTGCTCTCCCAGCCGATCAGCAAGGCGCAGATCGAGCGGCTCTACATGCTGCGCCGGGACCTGTTGCGGCTCAGGACCGCGATCGGCCCGCTGGTCGAAGTCTGCCGCCGGCTGGAGCATGACGAGCTTGCGATGGTCCGGCAGACCATGCAGCCGTTGTTCCGCGACGTCACCGACCACGTCCGCAACATCCAGGAGCGCATCGATTCCATGCGCGAGGTGCTGGCCTTCGCGTTCGAAGCAAGCCTCCTGGTCGGCCAGGCGCAGGAGACCGCGGTCTCCAAGAAGCTCGCCTCCTGGCTCGCGATCATCGCGATCCCGACCGCGCTGGCGGGCATCTACGGCATGAACTTCAAGCACATGCCGGAGCTGGAGTGGGAGTACGGCTATTACCTGCTGCTCGGCGTGATGCTGACGGCGTGCGGCTCGCTCTATTGGCGTTTTCGTCGGGTCGGATGGCTGTGAGCCATCCCGTTCACCCGAGCAGCTCCACCCGATAGTTCTCGATCACGGTGTTCGCCAGCAGCTTGTCGGCGGCCTCCTTCAACGCGGCCTCGGCCTTGGCCTTGTCGGCACCGGCGAGCTCGATGTCGAACACCTTGCCCTGGCGGACGCTGGCAACGCCGTCGACGCCGAGCGACTTCAGCGCACCCTCGATGGCCTTGCCCTGCGGATCGAGGATGCCGTTCTTCAAGGTAACGGTAACACGTGCCTTCACGTCAAAACCCTCTTCAGCTCTTCACCAGCACCGGGCCAGTGCCCTGCGGACGCTCGTTCTCCATGAGGATGCCGAGGCGCTTTGCGACTTCGGTATAGGCCTCGAGCAGGCCGCCGAGGTCGCGGCGGAAACGGTCCTTGTCGAGCTTCTCGTTCGACTTGATGTCCCACAGGCGGCAGCTGTCCGGCGAGATCTCGTCGGCGACGATGATCCGCATCATCTCGTTCTCGAACAGGCGACCGCACTCCATCTTGAAGTCGACGAGACGGATGCCGATGCCGAGAAAGAGACCGGTCAGGAAGTCGTTGACGCGGATGGCGAGCGCCATGATGTCGTCGATCTCCTGGGGCGTCGCCCAGCCGAACGCGGTGATGTGCTCTTCCGACACCATGGGGTCGTTGAGCTGGTCGTTTTTGTAATAGAATTCGATGATCGAACGGGGGAGTTGCGTGCCCTCCTCGATGCCGAGCCGCTGCGACAGCGAGCCGGCGGCGACGTTCCGCACCACCACCTCGAGCGGCACGATCTCGACCTCGCGAATCAACTGCTCGCGCATGTTGAGGCGGCGGATGAAGTGAGTCGGCACCCCGATGTCGTTGAGGTGCTGAAACAGGTACTCCGAGATCCGGTTGTTGAGGACACCCTTGCCCTCGATCACCTGATGCTTCTTCGCATTGAACGCGGTGGCGTCATCCTTGAAGTGCTGGATCAGGGTACCGGGCTCGGGACCTTCGTAAAGAACCTTTGCCTTGCCTTCGTAAATGCGACGCCGACGGCTCATGGGGATGTACCGTGTTTTGTTGAAATCCATGTATTTGGTGTGCTCCGGTTACCAGGTTACGACCCACAGCGGAGCTGCCGTGAACGACCTGGAACCCCGTCTATAACCCTTGGAAACAGAACAGGAACCAAGCCTTCAGGCAACCTATCCGATTGGCTGTCCCAGCACAATCGATCCGGTTCATCCGATGCCAACTTATACCGCCTTGCCTGCGGCTTAACGGCTCGTTGTTTTGCCGATTCGTGCTCCTTATCTAGGCATGCGCCGGCACTCTCGCAACGAGGGCCGCCGGGTCCGGTCAGCAGGGAATTGGAAAAGGCATGAGCGAGATCAACAAGCGTCAGGAAGGCTTCGAAAAGAAGTACGCCCTCGATGAGGAGCAGAAATTCAAGGCGGAAGCCCGCCGCAACCGGCTGCTCGGGCTGTGGGCGGCCGAAAACCTCGGCATCACCGGCGATGCCGCGACCGCTTATGCCAAGGAAGTGGTCGCGGCCGATTTCGAGGAAGCGGGCGATGCCGACGTCCTGCGCAAGATCGCGGGCGATTTCGCCGCCAAGAACGTCGCCGTCACCGAACAGGCGATTCGAGCCAAGATGAGCGAGCTGCTCGCGGTGGCCGCGGCCGAGGTGAAGGCCGGGAAATAGACCGGTCGCGCGTGGCGAATAGAGCAACTCTATTCGCTACCTCGCCGCCTGCTTTTTCGAAAACTCCCGCCGGATGATGTCCAGCAGACGCCGCGAGGCGGCACTCAGGAAGCCGCCCCGCCGGGTCACCGCAACGATATCGTGAGTTGCGGTGAGATCGCCGACGCGAATGGTCGCGATCGCCGCCGCCTCCAGCTCCTCCGCGGCGTTGCTCTGCGACAGCAGCGCGATACCGAAGCCGGCTTCGACCAGGCGCTTCTGCGCGGTGAGACTATCGACCGCCGTCCACTCGATCTCGCCGAATCCTGCGGTCTGGAACAGCGCGAAGACGTGCGAGGCCGTGATCTCGCGGCGGCCCGGCACTTCCGGAAACGCGATCCATTTTTCGCGGCGCAGATCCGCGAGCTTCGCCACCCGCTTGCGCGCCAGCGGATGATCCGGCGCGCACACCACCTGCAGCGGCTCGGCAAACAGCAGCTCGCAATCCAGATCCGCCGAGCGACCGCGGTCGTAGCGCAGGCCGACGGTCGCTTCCCCGCGCCGGACGAGATCACTGACCTCGGCGCTGGTCGCCGTGCGCAGCGTCAGCGCGACATTCGGGTGCCGGCCGGCGAAGCGCTTCAGCACCTTGGAGAGCTTGCTCCCCGCGAGTGTGCCGGTCACCGCCAGCGAAACCGGCCCGGCGCTGTCGCGCAGCAGCGCCCGCACCGCGTTCTCGGCGTCCTGCGCCGCCGCCACCGCACGTTCGGCATAGGGCACCATGACCCGGCCGGCATCGCTGAGCCGCGTCTTGCCCGCGACCCGCTCGAACAGGGGCACGCCGAGCTCCTGCTCCAGAAGCGCGATGCGCCGTGAGATCGCCGGCTGAGAGCGATGCAGCGCCTTGGCCGCATTCGAGATGCCGCCGCGCCGGTGCACCACCAGGAACGTGTTGAGCGCGTCGCTATCCATGCCGGACCTCATGCAAAAAACTGATGATATGGAGAGAAATAACAAATTTGTCTGATGGGGGAAATCGCCCTATCCCTATTGCCGCCACGACGACGGACAAACAGGAGCCCCCATGCGCACCCAGGCCGACAAGGCAGCAAGATTTCGCGAACTTCATCAGCGGCCCGGCGCTTTCATCATTCCCAATCCTTGGGATGCCGGCACCGCAAAGCTGCTCGCTTCGATGGGTTTCGAGGCGCTGGCGACGACGAGCCTTGGCCTTGCCAACACGCTCGGCAGCACGACCGTCAGCCTCGACGCCATCCTCGAGAACTGCCGGACCATCGCCGAGGCGACCGACCTTCCCGTCAATGCCGACCTCGAAAATTGCGGCGCCGACGATCCGAGCACGGCGGCAAGGGCGATCACGCGCGCGGCGGAGGCCGGCTGCGTCGGCGGCTCGATCGAGGATTTTACCGGCGACCCCCGCAAGCCGATCTACGATTTCTCGCTCGCGGTCGAGCGCGTGCAGGCCGCCGTCGAGGCGGCACGCGCACTGCCCTTCCCGTTCACGCTGACGGCCCGCGCCGAGAACCTGCTAAAGGGCCAGAACGATCTCGACGACACGATCCGGCGGCTGCAGGCCTTCGAGGCCGCCGGCGCCGACGTGCTGTATTCGCCTGGCGTCCACGACATCGAGACCATCCGCACCGTCGTGGCGTCAGTCAAGAAGCCCTTCAACCTGGTGATGGGCTTTGCCGATCCGACGCTGACCGTCGCGCAGATCGCCGCCGCCGGCGTCAAGCGCATCAGCGTGGGCGGCGCCATGGCCCGCGTGGCGCTGGCGGCGTTCCTCAAATGCGCTCGCGAGATGAAGGATCAGGGCGCCTTCACCTATGTGCGCGAGATGGCACCGATCAGGGAGGTGCGGGCGGCGTTTGACTGACCGATCCCGGCCGTCATGGCGTGGCGCGCCGGCAACCGGCCGGCGCGAACAGGCCGGCTGCTTTCGATTTCCGGAGGAGGATTGTGGTCCCATCCGGGATGATGGCGCCTGCAGGCGGCTCGAGGCTTGCAGCCGGCCTCCAGCAATGCCAAATGAGCGACCATGACCCAGGATCACATCTCGAACGTCCTTGCCGAACGCTATGCCTCGCCCGCCATGCGCGCCATCTGGAGTGGCGAAGGCAAGGTCCGCCTGGAGCGCGACTACTGGATCGCGGTCCTGAAGGGCCAGCGCGATCTCGGTATTCCGGTGCCGGATGGCGTGATCGAGAGCTACGAGCGGGTGAAGGACCAGATCAACCTGGACTCCATCATGCGTCGCGAGCGCGTCACCCGCCATGACGTCAAGGCGCGCATCGAGGAGTTCTGCGATCTGGCCGGTCATGAGCACCTGCACAAGGGGATGACCAGCCGCGACCTCACCGAGAACGTGGAGCAGCTCCAGGTCTATCGCGGACTGCAGCTGATCGAGACCAAGAGCATCGCCGCGCTGATCCGTTTTGCCAAGCACGCAAGGCAATTGCGCGACATCCCCTTCACGGCGCGCACCCACAACGTGGCCGCGCAGGTCACGACGCTCGGCAAGCGCATCGCGATGTTCGGCGAAGAGATGCTGCTGGCGCATCAGAGCCTGGTCAACGTGCTGCAAACCTATCCCGCGCGCGGCTTGAAGGGCGCGGTCGGCACGCGTCTCGACCAGATCACCCTGTTCAACGGCGATGCCGGCAAGGCGCGCGCCCTCGAACAACGCATCCTCGTCCACCTCGGCCTGCCCAAGAGCTTTGATGCGGTCGGCCAGGTCTATCCGCGCAGCCTCGACTTCCGTGCGGTCAGCGTGCTCGTCGATCTCGCCAGCGGGCCCGGCAGCTTCGCCAAGACGTTGCGCCTGATGGCGGGCCATGAGCTCGCCAGCGAAGGCTTTGCGAAGGGCCAGGTCGGCTCGTCCGCGATGCCGCACAAGATGAACAGCCGCTCCTGCGAGCGCATCAACGGCCTGCATGTGGTGCTGAAGGGCTATCTCGCCATGGCCTCAGGACTCGCCGGAGATCAGTGGAACGAAGGCGACGTCTCCTGCTCGGTCGTCCGCCGCGTGATGCTGCCCGATGCCTTCCTCGCCATGGACGGCCTGCTCGAAACCCTGCTCTCCGTACTCGACCAGATGGAAGTGTTCGACGCCGTGGTCGCGACCGAGCTCAATCGCTATCTTCCTTTCCTGCTGACCACCACGGTCATGATGGAGGCGGTCAAGAAGGGCGCCGGCCGTGAGGGGGCGCATGAGGCGATCAAGGAACACGCCGTCGCAGCCATTCGCGACCTGCGCACCGGCAAGATCGTGCAGAACGATCTGCTCCAGCGTCTCGCCGCCGACCCGCGTCTCGGCTTGAGCGAAGCCGAGCTTCAGCGCGTGCTCGACCACGGCCGCGCCAATTCCGGCGACGCGCCCGCTCAGGTCGACTACTTCGCCGAGCAGGTCGACGCTCTGGCAAAGACCAGGCCCGAAGCAGCCAGCTACGCGCCCGGCGCGATCCTCTAAGCGAATAGTGAGTGGCGAGTAGCAAAGATCCATTCGCAACCCGCCATTCGCCCCCTCATTCCTCCTTGAAGCCATACTCCGGCACGTTGCCGCTGGCGCCGTAATATTTGTACGGCAGAAACTTGCCGCTCATGGTGATCTTGACGCGGTCACCCTTCGGGTTGGCAATGCGCTCGATCCCCATGTCGAAGTCGATCGCCGACATGATGCCGTCGCCGAACTCCTCCTCGATCAGCGCCTTCCAGGCCGGACCGTTCACCATCACCATCTCGTAGAAGCGATAGATCAAAGGATCTGTGGGCGGCATCGGCGTGCCGGTGCCGCGCATCGGCACCTCGTTGAGCATCGCGGTCTCGGCTTTCGACAGGCCGAACAGCTCGCCGGCATTGGTGGCCTGCGGTTTTGTCAGCTTCATCTGTCCCATGATCGCACCGACGATCAGCACCTCCGAATAGCCGCCGATCTTCTCGCAGATGTGTTTCCAGCTCCAGCCCTTCTCGCGCTTGATGTCGAGCAGCTTCTCGGTGAGGTCTTCGCGCTTCATTTTGGGTCTCCTCTCTATGCAGTCAGTCCGGGACTGGTCCCGGGTGTCCAGGTCTGTCGTTGCTCTTCGCCGTTCGACGCGATCGTCAGTCCGGGCTTGGCGATGTGCACCACGGGCACATTGCGTGGATCGTGATCAGGATTTTCGACGGCGAAGGTCTTGCTACGCGTCACCAGGAAATCGACGATGTGGTTGCGGAGCGCGTAGTACAGCGGATGGCGGTGCAGATCGGTGCGCCCGCGATCCCTGGGCAGCGGATTTTCCACGACCTCCGCCAGCACCGCACCGGGGCCGTTGGTCATCAGAAAGATCTTGTCGGCGAGATAGATCGCCTCGTCCACGTCATGGGTGATCATGAACGCGGTCTGCCCGGTCTCCAGACAAATCCGCCGCACCTCGTCCTGGAGCGTGCCGCGCGTCAGCGCGTCGAGCGCCGAGAACGGCTCGTCCATCAGCATCATCTTCGGCGTGATCGAGAGCGCACGGGCGATGCCGACACGCTGCTTCATGCCGCCCGACAGCTCCGACGGCCGCTTGTGCTCCGAACCGGTCAGGCCGACGAGATCAATAAAGGTCTGCGCATGCGCCTTGACCCTGGCGCGATCCCAGCTCCGCCATTTCGAGCTCACGGCATAGCCGACATTGCCGAGCACGGTACGCCAGGGCAGGAGCGCATGGCTCTGGAAGATCACGGCACGGTCGAGGCTGGTGCCGGAGATCGCCTGCCCGTCGACGATGACGGCGCCCTCGCTCGGCGCATCGAGACCGGCGAGGATGTTGAGCACGGTGGTCTTGCCGCAGCCGGAATGGCCGATCACGCAAGCGAACTCGCCGCGCGGCATCGACAGCCACAAATTCTCGAACACGGTGGTCGTGCTGCCGTTTGCGCCGGGATAGCGCTTGGCGATGCCTTCGATGGAGATGAACTTGTCGGTCACAGCCACTACTCCGGAAACGTGACCATGCGCGTGAAGCGCGCGAGGATCTGGTCGAGCAGCATGCCGACGACCCCGATCAGCAGGATCGCGATGATGACGTTGGTGATCGAGAGGTTGTTCCACTCGTTCCAGACGAAGTAGCCGATCCCGGTGCCGCCGACGAGCATCTCGGCCGCGACGATCACGAGCCAGGCGATGCCGATCGAGATGCGCATGCCGGTCAGGATCGTCGGTGCCGCCGCCGGCAGGATCACGGTGAAGGCGCGCCTGAAGGTGCCGACCTCCAGCGTCCGTGCGACATTGATCCATTCCTTGCGGACGCTGGCGACCCCGAACACCGTATTGAGCAGCATCGGCCAGATCGAGCAGATGAAGATGACGAAGATCGCCGAGATCGAGGAATCCTTGATGGTGTAGAGCGCGAGCGGCATCCAGGCCAGCGGCGAGATCGGCTTCAGCACCTGGATGAAGGGATCGAGCGCCTTGCTGAGCAGCGGCGACATGCCGATCAGGAAGCCGAGCGGGATCGCGACCAGCACGGCGAGCAGATAGCCGGTGCCGACGCGCGCGATCGAATAGCCGAGCTGGATGCCGAGCCCCTTGTCGTTCGGCCCATTGTCGTAGAACGGCCGCTTCACATGCTCCCAGAGCTTAGCGCCGACGTCGAACGGCCCGGGCATGGCGGATTTGCCCTGCGTCGCGCTCAGGCCCATCAGCTTGGCGTATTCCGGGCTCATCGCCGCGGTGGCGCCGGTCGAGCGCGTGGCGAGATGCCAGATGCCGAGGAATGCCGCGAGCAACACGATCGAGAGCAGACCGGCGCGAAGGCGAAGGGAGGATGTCATCTCAGCGCGCTACCCTCTTGTCCCGGGCGCGGCGCAGCACGAAGTGATGCGACGCAGAACCGGGACCCGTGCGGCCCTGACTGGGTCCCGGCTCGGCGATGCACCACTTCGTGCTGCATCGCGTCCGGGACACGAAAGCGGCGCCCATCCTCACGACGCCTTCCTGATCTTGAAGCTCGCGACGTAATCCTCCGGCGTGGCGGGATCGAAATTCTTGCCCATCACCGCGAACGATTTGTACGCACTCGCCGGCGGCGACAGGCCCATCTCGGTCATCAGCTTCCGGGTGTCGGTGGCCAGATACACCTGCTCGGCCACCGCTTTGTAGTCGACGTCGCCCTTGATCTGGCCCCAGCGCTTCATCTGTGTCAGCATCCACACCGCAAAGGATTGCCAGGGGAACGGATCGAAATCGACGCGCTTGGCATCGGTCTTCACCCCGCCGAGACCGTCGGCGTAGGTGCCGGTCAAAACCTGCTCCAGCACCGTCACCGGCGCGTTGATGTAATTGGCGGGCGCGATGGCCTCGGCGATCTGCTTGCGGTTCTCCGCCTTCGATGCGTAGGCGGTGGCATCGACGATGGCGCGGGTCAGCGCCGCAAAGCTGTTCGGCGCCGTCGTGATGAACTCGCGGCTGGCGGCGAAGCTGCAGCAGGGATGGCCGTCCCAGATCTCCTTCGACAACAGGTGCATGAAGCCGACGCCGTCATAGATCGCGCGCTGGCAGACGTTGTCGGGCGCGAGGAAGCCGTCGATGTTGTCGGCACGCAGATTCGCGACCATCTCCGGCGGCGGCACCGAGCGGAGCTGCACGTCGGTATCCGGATCGAGCCCATGCTCGGCGAGATAGTACCGCAGCAGGTAATTGTGCATGGAATAGTCGAAGGGGATCGCGAACTTCATCCCTTTCCAATCTTTTGGATCGCGCTTGTCCTTGTGCTTGGTTGCCAGCACGATGCCCTGGCCGTTGATGTTCTCGATTGCAGGCACGGCGAAGGGAATGGCGTTGGCACCGAGGCCGAGCGAGATCGCGAGCGGCATCGGGGCCAGCATGTGCGCGGCGTCGTATTCCTTGTTGATGGTCTTGTCGCGGATCACGGCCCAGCCGGCGGTCTTGACCACGTCGACGTTGAGGCCGTGCTTGGCATAGAAGCCGAGGGGAGCAGCCATGATGATCGGCGTCGCGCAGGTGATCGGGATGAAGCCGACCTTGAGGTCCTTCTTCTCGGGCGTGCCGGCCTGCGCAAACACCTCGGTCGCCGTCTTCAGCGGAAAGAATTGCGACAGCGCGGCAAGCGCGGTCGAGGCCCCGACCGATTTCAGGAAGGCGCGCCGCGCCACATCCTGCGGAAACATGGCGCGCATGACGGCGGAGGCGACGACGCCTTCGTAACGCGTCTCCTCGCTCTCGACGGGAGCACAGCGCAACGCCGTGGCCTGCTCATGCTCGGCCGCGGATTGGTGCTGGCCACAGGCACAGCCGGCTCGGAGGTTGCGATCGGGATCAAACGGATTGTCGAAAGTGGACATCGGACCTCCTGCGCGTCATTGCAGGATGAATTACGCAAGGAGCGTGCCACCGCGATCGCCCGGGCCACCGCCTTGATGACGCAGGGATTTCGCTCGCCCTTGGTCGCTACGAAAACTCGTGATATACGAAAACTCGTAGTCAAATAACGAGATTTCGTAATGGCAACGACGCCAGCGCATGGCCCCGACGAAGCGGTCCATCAGCTTGATCTGCGTGCCGCAGCTTTCGAATCGTCCGTCGAGGCAATGCTGCTGGTCGATCCCTATGGCGACCAGATCATCGATGCCAATCCGGCCGCCTGCACCCTGCTCGGCTACGACCGCGGTCTGCTGCGGCAAACCAGGGCCAGCGCGCTACACGCAAGCCAGCTTCCAGCGCTGACCGTGTTCACCCAGGCGGTGCTGCACAAGGGCGCGTACTGGACCACCGCACTGACCCCGCGTCACGCCACGGGTCAGGAGCTCCGGCTCGAATATTCCGGCTGCCTCGTCGGCCATGATGACCGTACCCTGCTGCTGTTCACCCTCACCGATCTCGAAGCGCGCCGGCGGCGCAACGTGGACGCGGCCGCCGAAGACCACATGCGCAGCGGCATCTCGACCTGGCAACGGGTCGAGCGTGTCTTCCGGGACATCGAGCGCGAGAACCAGCTGATCCTGCGCGCCGCAGGCGAAGGCATCTATGGCGTGAACGCGGAAGGAAAGACCACCTTCGTGAACCCCGCGGCCGAGCGGATGCTCGGCTGGACCGCGGAGGAGCTGGTCGGCAAGGAAATCCACCCGATCGTGCACCACACCCATCATGATGGCCGGCACTATCCCAACCACGACTGCCCGATTTACGCGGCGTTCCGCGACGGCGCCGTGCACCAGGTCGACGGCGAGGTGTTTTGGCGCAAGGACGGCTCGCCGGCCTGGGTCGAATACACCTCGACCCCGATCCGCGACCGCGGCGCCGTGGTCGGCGCGGTCGTGGTGTTTCGCGACGTCAGCCAGCGGCGCGAAGCCGACGAGAAGCTGCACGCGGCACTCACCGAGGTCGACCGCCTGCGCGAGCGGCTCGAACTGGAAAACGCCTATCTCCAGGAAGAAATCCGCATCGAGACCAATCCGCGCGGCATCATCGGTGGAAGCGAGGCGATCCAGAAGACGCTGCGCCAGGTCAAGCTGGTGGCGCCGACCACCGCCGCGGTGATGATCACCGGCGAGTCCGGCACCGGCAAGGAGCTGATCGCCCGCGCCATCCACGAGGATTCCACTCGCAGCGATCGGCCGCTGATCCGCGTCAACTGCGCCGCGATCCCGCGCGAATTGTTCGAGAGCGAGTTCTTCGGCCATGTCCGCGGCGCCTTTACCGGCGCGATGCGCGACCGCATCGGCCGGTTCGAGCTCGCCGATGGCGGCACGCTGTTTCTCGACGAGGTCGGCGAGATCCCGCTCGAACTTCAGGGCAAGCTGCTGCGCGTGTTGCAGGAGGGCAATTTCGAGCGCGTCGGACAGGAACGCACCCGCACCGTGGATGTCCGCGTCATCGCCGCGACCAATCGCGACCTCAAACGGGAGGTGCAGCACGGCCGTTTTCGCGAGGATCTCTATTTCCGCCTCAACGTGTTCCCGATCGAGACCGTGCCCTTGCGCGAACGGCGCGAGGACATTCCCCTGCTCGCCCAGCACTTTTTGACGCGCGAGAGCAAGGCGCTCAAATCGAATTTGCGGCTGTCGGAAGGCGATGCACGGCGCCTCGCCCGCTACGACTGGCCCGGCAACGTCCGCGAATTGCAGAACGTGATCGAGCGCGCCGCGATCCTGTCGCAGAACGGCCGCCTGCGCATCGACCTGCCGGACACCCCCGGCGTCCAGCCCGCGACCGCCGCCACACGGCAAAAGGCCGATGCGCGACCTGCGGTCATGACGTCATCCGAGATGCGCGAGCACGAGCGCACCAACATTCTCGCGGCGTTAGAGGCCTGCGCGGGAAAAGTGTTCGGCCCCGGCGGCGCCGCCGAACTGCTCGACATCAAGCCGACCACGCTGGCCTCGCGGATCAAGGCGCTGGGAATCGCGCCTCGTCCGCGGGCCCTCGGTTAGCTGCGATCACGCTGCCTTGGTCGTCACCTCCGATGCGATCGGCAGCCCCTGCTCGATCGGCAGCGACGGATCGCGCGACCATTCGTTCCAGGAGCCGAAATACATCCGCACGTCCTTCACGCCGGCGTTCTTCAGCGCCAGGAACGTATTCGAGGCGCGCGCCCCCTTGAAGCAGTAGAGATAGACCGGCGTCGTCGTGGAGATGCCGACGGTGGCGCATTCCGCCAGGATCTCGTCCTTGGACTTGAAGCGCGGGCCTTCGGCCGTCGGCTTCATCATGCGGTACCATTCCAGCCAGACCGCGCCGGGGATGCGGCCCTTGCGCGGGCAGAAATCCTTGCCATAGGGAGAAGAGCTGTCGCCGATCCACTCGTCGACGTCGCGCACGTCGAGAATGGCGATGCCGGGCTTGCCGACGGCGGAGAGCATGGTCTTGGCGTCGATCAGGATCTCGCCAGCTTCGGGCACGATCGAGAACGAGGCCTTGGCCGGTGTGGGTACATCCTTCGTTACCGGGAAGCCCGCGGCCGACCAGGCGTCGAAGCCGCCATGCAGCACCTTCACCTTGGGATAGCCGAGCATGGTGAGGAGATAGTAGCCGCGGCAGGACTGGCCGAAACCCGAGTTCATCGACTGCTCGTAGATCACGGCCGTTTCCTTGCCGGAGAGGCCGGCGCCGCCGAAGGCGTCGGCAAATTTGGTCTTCAGCTCGGCCATGCCCTCGGGTGTCGAGGTCGCAAGAAACGTGAAGATCTCATGCACGTTGACGGCATTGGGAAGATGTCCGGCGGCGTAGGCGTCGGGATTGCGGGTGTCGACGATGACACACGGCTCGGTTTTCAAGAGATCGGCAAGTTCGACGGCAGTGATCAGGACGTCAGTCATGGCAGCCTCTCCGTTGAGGTGGGTGGTCTTGGGGTGGACTCGTAGAACTCAGGAATCGGCGAGCATCTTGCGCAGCTGCTTGGTGGCGGGCGTGACGATCGCGACGAAATAGGCCTCGCGCAGGCGCCGCTGCGCGCGGTGGCTCTTGAGATAGCCGCGCGCGCCACAATGCAGCATCGCCGCATGCGCCGCCGCGACGCTGGCTTCGCCGGCGCGCAGCCTCAGCGCGATCACCTTGCGCCAGTAGGTCTCCTCCTCGTTGTAGGGATCGCGCGCCAGCGCCATGGTCTCGGTTTCGAGCTCGGCGGCGAGATCACGAAAATGCACCGGCTGCTGCGGCAGGTAGCGGTTAACGTGACCGAGAGGAGCATCGACCTCGTCCATGATGTTGATGCAGTCTTTGATCACGCCGAGCGCCATGCCGGCCTGGAGCAGGATGAAGCCGGCGCGGATCTTCTTGACGAAGGGCGCAGCGGGATCTGCGAGGATCAGCTCGTCCGGCACGAAGACGTCGCGGAACTGCACGCCATAGGTGCCGGTGCCGTCCATGGCGAGAAACGGCTTGCATGGCGTCAGCGTGATCGCAGGGTCCGAGCAGTCGGCGAGGAACATGACCGTGCATGCGATGCCCTGATCGTCCTCGCGCTCGAAGATGGTGCCAAAGTAATGATCGGGCCCGAGATTGGAGACCCAGGGCAGCGCGCCGCGGACGATGTAGCCGCCGTCGACCTTGCGCCCTTTCAGCTTCAGCTTCTCGATGCCGAAAAAGCTCTTCATCGGATTGGAGAGCCCGGTGCCGCCGAGCACGCGGCCGGTCGAGAAGGCATCGCCGAAGCGCTTTGCCAGCTTTATATTGGTCGAGTTGGCGGCGTACCAGACCAGCGTGTTCTGGCACCAGGCCATGAAGGCCGTGGCACCGCAGACCTCGCCGATCGCCGCCATCGCCTGGATGGCGCAGCGTAAGTCGGCAGGTCCCTCGTGGGGCATGTGACTGCCCCACGCGCCGACCTCGCCGAATTTGCGCAGTACGTCGGCCGGATAGACCGAACCGTCGTCGATGCCGGCAGCGAGCGGGGCGAGCTGCTCGCGTGCAATCCGCGCCACCTCGCCTGCAATGGACGGTGCGGGCTGATCCAAAACTTCGGCCCGCGATAAAGCCAGTGACCCCATGATCGTCTCCCGCACCTTGTCCTGTTGTCGTCTGCTAGATGCCGACCTCGAGATTGACCGGGCGGGTGAAGGTGTTGGCGACCGGCGACCATTTCTTGACATGGGAGACCAGCGCGTTGATCTCGTCCTGCGAGATGCCCTCGCACTCCATGTCGACCTTGACGCGCACGTCCGTGAAGCCGACCGGCTTGTCCGACACGTCGCCGGTGCCCCAGACCGCGGTGATGTTGAGGTCGCCTTCGAGCTCGAGCTCAAGCTTGTTGACGATCCAGCCGCGATGGACGGCGTTGGCGTGCAGGCCGACCGCAAGGCAGGAGCCGAGCGCGGCGAGCGAGGCCTCCGACGGATTCGGCGCGGTGTCGTCGCCCAGAAGCCCCGGTGGCTCGTCGACGATATAGGGCGGCAAATTGCGGATGTAGTTGGCGTGACGGAATTTTCCTTCCGCGACCGTCTTGCACTTCAAGGTCTTGATGACCTTCGGATTGGCCTTGCCGCTCGCGATCAGTTGCTCGAGGCCATTCTTGTCGATGGGCGCGAGGCAACCCGTCAGCACTGTCTTTTGAACGACGGCAGTCATCATCTTCTCCCTGGCAGAAGTGGAAATCGGCAGGATACCGAACGGTCTGTTTCCCTGCATGGAGCGTGCCAGACGAAGCCAAAAACAAAAGGCGAAGCTTTGGAGCCGCTTAGCGTTCGTTGCCTGCGGATTGATCAGCCGCCGCTTGCTCAAAGGCGATGCAGATGCGCCTCCCGTGCGAATCTTTTCGGCGCCGAACAGATGCGGCTTGCTGATGCGACGCGGCTCCGGGTAAGTTTGGATTCATGACAAAGACGTCAAAGAAAAAGTCTCAATCGCCCCACGCCGGCGCAGGCGACGAGGAGTCCGCTCGCGGACGCCTGCTCAATGCCGCAACGCATCTGTTCTGCAAGAACGGCATCAACGCCACCGGCATCGACGCGATCATCGCGGAAGCGGGCACGGCGAAGACGACGCTCTACAAGCTGTTCGGCTCCAAGACCAATCTCGTCAACGCGGTGCTGGAGAGCGAAGGCAAGCAGTGGCGCGAATGGTTCATCGGCGCCATGGAGGAAGGCGGCGGCGACGCGCAGACAAAGCTGACGCGCATCTTCCCGGCGCTGAAAAGCTGGTTCGCCGAAGAGCGCTTCTACGGCTGCCCCTTCATCAACGCAGTCGGCGAGCACGACAAGGACGCAAAACAGTTCCGCAACATCGCGCTGAAGCACAAGAAGATCGTGCTCGGCCACATCGAGAAGCTCGCCGGCGAGCTCGGATCGACCGAGCCGGCCGTGCTCGCGCACCAGCTCGGGCTGTTGATCGACGGCGCCATCGTCGCCGCCATGATCTCGCGCGATCCAGGGGTGGCGGATACGGCAGCGCTAACCGCGGGTCCCCTGCTCGGCCAGTCCAAGGCAAGGAAGAAGCGCGCGGCCGATCAGTTAGAGGCGGTGTAAGCCCTGAGCGGAGGATTGGTTAGCGAAGCATAACGCACGCCTCTCACGCCTCTTCTCGCCTCCTGGCCCAGAGCTGCCGCGACCGACATCACTCTTCGCGGTCGCCGCACGGTGTGCTTCCGTTGACGCAAGGCTGCACGCAGACTGCAATCTTCGGGCCTATTCCGAGTGTTTCGGCGCGCCACCACTTTGACGACGGCTTGCGGTGCCGGCTCCATTGGGAGCACACTGGCGGCATTGCAGAGAAGTTATTTTTGAGAGGGCATCATGCCTGACATATTGGAATTGGTGCTGTGGTGTGCCGCGCTCGCGACGTGGCTGATGCTTCTCTTCGCCTTCGTGGGCAATGCCTTGAAGCCGCTCTCAAAGACCATCCGCCGGGCGGTCGAGGACGCTTTCAAGCTCAAGGTGAAGTGATGCCGGCTACGATGTCCGATCGACACTGAAGCGGCCTGCCCCGGTGACGAAGATCAACATCGCGCCGCCCATGATCGAGATATTCTTCAAGAAATTGTTGTATTGACCCATCTGCTGCGCACCGGCGGGATATTCCCAGTAGCGATGCGCAACAATCGTTGCCACCAATACGAACAGGAACGTCAGAATGGCGCAGTAGCGCGTACCGACGCCCAGTATCAATCCAACGGATATCAATGCTTCTACTGCGATACTCACGATAGCGACCAGCTCAGGCGCTGGAAGGTTCAGGGACCTGAAATAACCCGCCGAGCCGCTGAAGTTGGATAGCGCTCCGTATGCGCTTCCGACGAATACCCAGGCAAGTAGAACACGGCCAATCAAGATCAGTACGTCAGCTGTCCTTGTGGCGACCTCGTCGACTGCTCGCGACTCAAAATAGGATTTCACTGCTAGCCCCCTTGTTGTCCAGGACCGGCTGAACACTTCCTCTGCCGAGAGGCAGCTTATCATGATTGGCGGAGCACACGAAGCGCTGTCACCGGCCCCTATGGGGGCATGCAAGCGATGCCCGCTTCGTCAGATTGGTCCGTCTGAAATGGGGCGTCGCAAACCCGGCAGGGCGAGCGGCCACCGTTGCTCAAGGGTCAGCGGACGTGACGTACATTCGCGGGCTGAGTGGATGACAAGCAGGCGCCCTAAACTTGCGCTTACGACGCGCTCGATCCTTCCGCCATCATGCCCTGCAACCGCACCAGCTCCGCCTCCAGATCGCGCTCCACATCGGCCGCCCGCATCTCGATCACCCGATAGTCCCGCGCCTCGAGCCACGTCCGCCGCGACGCGCGGTCGGCGGCGATCGCCTCGCCCTCGCCCGCGTTCACCAGCTCGATCGCGATCCGGTGCGGGAACGAGACGAAGTCCGGGATGTGGCGGCCGACCGGGGTCTGGCGCTTGAACTGCCCTGCAAAACGCCGATCCCGCGTGAGCGCCTGCCACAGCAGGCGCTCGGCGTCGGTCGGGTTGCGGCGGAGCAGGCGGGCGAGGCCGCGCACGGTCGAGCCGCTGTCGGGGACGCCGCCGCCCTGCCCGTGCTCGGCGAGCAGCGCGCGCAAGCGCGTCGCCTGCTCGCCGTCGAGCACGCCGCCCTTGGCCGGGCCCTTGCGCCCTTCCGCGATCGCCATCACCACGCCGTGCAGGGTGTGCATGTCCTGCTTGGTCGGCTCCATCCGGGTGAAGATGTTGCGCAGGTTGACCAGCATGGTGTCGCGCTTCTCGGCCGGCCGCAGGAATTCGACCCGGTCTAGCTCCCGGATGAGATTGTCGAAGAAGGCCTGCATCTGGTGCTGCGAGGCGCGCTCGGAGCGCTCCGGCATGGCGTGCGGCAGCTCGCCGGATGTCGCCTGCTTGAACCATTCGTAGCCGACCAGCAGCACGGCCTGGGCGAGGTTGAGCGAGGCAAAGCCCGGATTGACCGGAAAGGTGATGATGCGATTGGCGAGCCCGACCTCCTCGTTGGTCAAGCCCCAGCGCTCCCGGCCGAACAGGATACCGGCCTTGCCGCCGGTCGCAACGTGCCCGGAGATTTCTGCCGCAGCCGCCTCAGGCCCGACCACGGGCTTGGCCTGGTCATGGGGGCGCGCAGTGGTGGCGAACAGCAGGTCGAGGTCGGCGACGGCCTGCTCGACCGTGTCGAACAATTCGACCTTTTCCAGAATGTGGTCGGCGCCGGCGGCGGCGCGCTGGGCGGCGATGTTGGGCCAGCCGTCCCTGGGGTTGACGATGCGCAAGGCGCCAAGCGCAAAATTGCCCATGGCGCGCGCGGCCATGCCGATGTTCTCGCCAAGCTGCGGCTCCACCAGGATCACGATGGGTCCGTCGAGGGAAAGCCCCGCCTTGCTCTTGTCAGTCCCCGACATCTCGTTTCGCTTTCACACCGGTTCTCAAGGCCCTGCCAAGACGCGATCAGGACAGGCGCTCTTCAGAAATTGATTCAAGGCCGGCCAAGGCCGGACAGTCCCGGCCTTGCCCGCCCGCCTGTCGTTTGCCTGTCCTGACGAAATTCTCAAGGGAAATAACGGGTTGGATTCGGCTTTTGAATCTTGCCTGAAACTTCAGGCCCGGCCCGGCGGCAGGACCGTATCCCGCCCCCCATCTGTGGAAGCTGGATGGGCTAAAAGTGCATAATCCCTTGGCTTTCGCCCGCCGCGCGGCGGTGCTAAGAGGCGGCGGATATTCCCGTGGCGCGCCAATAGCGCCGTTCCCAAGAGGCTTCCCCGATCATGGCAAAAATCAAGGTATCCAATCCCGTCGTCGAACTCGATGGCGACGAGATGACCCGGATCATCTGGCAGTACATCAAGGACAAGCTGATCAATCCGTACCTCGATGTCGAGCTGCTCTATTTCGACCTGGGCATGGAGTACCGCGACCACACCAACGATCAGGTCACCATCGACGCCGCCGAAGCCATCAAGAAGGTCGGCGTCGGCGTCAAATGCGCCACCATCACCCCTGATGAAGCCCGGGTGAAGGAGTTCAATCTCAAGCAGATGTGGAAGTCGCCGAACGGCACCATCCGCAACATCCTCGGCGGCGTGATCTTCCGCGAGCCGATCATCTGCAAGAACGTGCCGCGCCTGGTTCCCGGCTGGACCAAGCCGATCATCATCGGCCGCCACGCCTATGGCGACCAGTATCGCGCCACCGACATCAAGTTCCCCGGCAAGGGCACCCTGACGATGAAGTTCGTCGGCGAGGACGGCACTGTCATCGAGAAGGAAGTGTTCAAGACCCCGGGCGCCGGCGTCGCGATGCAGATGTACAATCTCGACGATTCCATCATCGACTTCGCCCGCGCTTCGTTGAACTACGGCCTGCTGCGCAACTACCCGGTCTATCTCTCGACCAAGAACACGATCATGAAGGTCTATGATGGCCGCTTCAAGGACATCTTCCAGGATATCTACGAGCGCGAGTTCAAGAAGGACTTCGACGCCAAGGGCCTGACCTATGAGCACCGCCTGATCGACGACATGGTGGCCTCGGCGCTGAAATGGTCCGGCGGCTATGTCTGGGCCTGCAAGAACTACGACGGCGACGTGCAGTCCGACACGGTCGCGCAAGGCTACGGCTCGCTCGGCCTGATGACCTCGGTGCTGCTCACCCCCGATGGCCAGACGGTGGAAGCCGAAGCTGCCCACGGCACGGTGACGCGCCATTACCGCGAGCACCAAAAGGGCAAGGAGACCTCGACCAACTCGATCGCGTCGATCTTCGCCTGGACCCGCGGCCTGTCGCACCGCGCCAAGCTCGACAACAATGCCGAGCTCGCCAAGTTCGCGAACACGCTGGAGAAGGTCTGCGTCGACACCGTCGAGGCCGGTTACATGACCAAGGACCTCGCGCTGTTGGTCGGCGCCGACCAGCGCTGGCTCTCGACCACGGGCTTCCTCGACAAGGTCGCGGAGAACCTGACGAAGGAGCTGGCGGCGTAAGCCAACCGCAATTTCGCCCGACCGGGCCGGACATCGTCACGGGCCGCGTCGCAGGCGCGGCCCGTTTTTTTAGACCCGCGCGGAGATGCGACCATGTCGATCAAGCTTGCCGTTCCCTGTCTGATGTTGCTCGCTGGACCGGCTGCGGCCGCAGAGCCGCTCCCCGAAGCCATCGCCGCGCCCGGCGAGACCGTCGTGCTCAGTGTCCACGCCGAGGGCGCACAGGTCTATGAATGCAAGGCGGGCACGGACGGCAAGCTCGCCTGGGCGTTCCGCGAGCCGATCGCCACGCTGCTGGCCGAGGGCAAGACGGTCGGACGGCACTATGCCGGGCCGAACTGGGAACACGCCGACGGCAGCGCGGTGGTCGGCAAGGCAATCGGCAACGCGCCGGGCGCAACCGCGGCCGACATCCCCTGGCTGAAGCTGGAAGTGACAGCTCACCGCGGCAGTGGCGTCCTCACTCCCGTCACCACGGTCCAGCGCACCAACACCCTTGGCGGCAAGCTCGACGGCACATGCGACAAGGCTGGCGAGTTTAGAAGCGCGACCTACTCGGCAGTGTACGTTTTCCTGAAGAAGGGCTGATCGCTCAGCGATCGGTGCCCTCCCGCTCGCCCTGCGCCAGCTCCCCCGCCGCAAGATCGCCAGTCTCCTCCAGCCGCGCTTTCGCGGTCTTGTGGACATGTGCAGCCAGCGTCGGCATGCGCGCGATCAGGGCGTGAAAATCCTGGGCGTCGAGCACGAGCAGGCGCGTCTTGCGGGTGGCCGTTACCGTGCCGCTGCGTTTGGTCTTGTGCAGCAGCGCGATCTCGCCGAAGAAGGTGCCGTCGGCGAGCCGCACCTGCTGGCTCGGCAGCGCGATCTCGACCTCGCCGGCGCTGATGAAATACATCGACGAGGCGGCATCGCCCCGCCGCACCAAAACCTCGCCCTGCTCGATGGTGCGGGCGCGGAGCAGCCGCATGATGTCGGCGATCTCGGACGCCGAAAGATGCGAGAACAGCGGCACCCGCGCCAGCATGTCCCAGGTGACGACGAAGTCGCGCCGCTTCAGCTCTTCGGCAAAAGCGGTGGAGATGATCGCGACCGGCAGCGCGATCATAGCGAAGCCCGAGATGATCGCGAATACCGAAACGAATTTTCCGAGCGCCGTCACCGGCACGACGTCGCCATAGCCGACGGTGCCGAGCGTCACGATCGCCCACCACATCGCGTCCGGAATGGTGCCAAGCTTGCTGGGCTGCACGTCGCGCTCGATGGCGTAGAGCAGCGAGGCGAACGTCAGCACCGCCCCGGTCAGGATGACGATGCAGCCGATCAGCGCCCGCCGCTCGGCATGCACGGCCGCGAGCAGCGAGCGCATCGCCGGCGAGTACCGCACTAGCTTGAAGAACGGCAGTACGCCGAGGGCCGCCAGCGTCGCGTGCCGTCCGGTGGCCAGCACGATTGCCGCGGGCAGGAATGCCATGAGGTCGATAATGCCGAGTGCCGAGAACGCATAGCCGAGCCGGTCGGCCAGCGCCGAGCCCTTGCGCGGTGTGTGGCCCGCCACCGTCCATAGCCGCGCGGCATATTCCAGCGCGAACACAACCACCGACAAGATGGTGATCGCTGAGAACAGCGCGCCGAACTGCGCGTCCAGCTCCGGCACCGAGGCGAGAATCATCGCGGCGACGTCGAGCACGATGACGCCGATGATCAGCTGGATGAAGCGCGACCCGGCAGAGGAGGCCAGCGGATCGTGCTCCAGCAATTCGTAGAGGCGATCCCTCAAGTCGGGATCGCGAAACCCGATTCCTCGCGGAACGAGGCGCACGGCCTCACGCGCCGATCATGGCTTTTTCGATCGCGGTCAGCGCCGCGGCCGCATTGGCACCATCGGGACCGCCGGCCTGCGCCATGTCGGGCCGGCCGCCGCCGCCCTTGCCGCCGAGCGCCTCGGAGGCAATCCGCACCAAATTCACGGCATTGAAGCGCGCGGTGAGATCCGCAGTGACGCCGACCACCACGCCGGCCTTGCCGTCCTCGGTGACGCCGACGATGGCGACCACCCCGGAGCCGATCTGCTTCTTGCCGTCGTCGGCAAGGCTCTTGAGATCCTTCATCTCGATGCCTTCGACCGCGCGCGCCATCAGCTTGACGTCGCCGACCTCGCGCACGCCGCTGGCCGCGCCATTGCTGCCGGCGGACGCGCCGCCGCCCATTGCGAGCTTCTTGCGGGCGTCGGAGAGCTCGCGCTCGAGCTTCTTGCGCTCCTCCATCAGCGCGGCAATGCGCGCCGGGACGTCGTCGATCGAGGTGCGCAGCTCGTTCGCTGCGGTCTTGGCCAGCGCCATGGTGTCGTTGGCGTGCCGGCGCGCGTAATTGCCGGTCAGCGCCTCGATGCGGCGCACGCCGGAGGCAACCGCGCTCTCGCCGGTCAGCGTGATCAGGCCGATATCGCCGGTGCGCTTGACGTGGGTGCCGCCGCAGAGTTCGACCGACCAGCCGAGCGCGTTGGCGCCGCGCTCGCGCGCGGTCCGGCCCATCGAGACCACGCGGACCTCGTCGCCATATTTCTCGCCGAACAGCGCGCGCGCGCCGGCCTCGCGGGCCTCATCCACGCCCATCACGCGCGTGGTGACCTCGTCGTTCTCCAGCACCACGTCGTTGGCGATGTCCTCGACGCGGGCGAGCTCTTCCGCCGTGATCGGCTTCGGATGCACGAAGTCGAAGCGCAAGCGATCCGGCGCAACCATCGAGCCGCGCTGGGCGATGTGATCGCCGAGCACCTGGCGCAGCGCCTCGTGAATGAGATGCGTCGCCGAGTGATGCGCGCGGATCGAGGAACGACGCGAATGATCGACCTCGAGCTGCAGCGCGGTGCCGAGCTTGACTTCGCCGCTCTCCAACGTGCCGACGTGAACGAAGAAATCGCCGAGCTTCTTCTGCGTGTCGGTGACGCGGAACTTGATGCCGCCCTCGCCCGTCAGCACGCCGGTGTCGCCGACCTGACCGCCGGACTCCGCATAGAACGGCGTCTGGTTCAGCACGATGGCGCCGGTGTCGCCGGCCTTGAGGCCGGCGGCTTCCTTGCCGTCCTTCACCAGCGCGGTCACCACGCCCTCTGCGCTTTCGGTCTCGTAGCCCAAAAATTCGGTGGCGCCGAGCTTCTCGCGCAGCGGGAACCAGATCGCTTCGGATGCCGCCTCGCCCGACCCCTTCCACGACTCGCGCGCCTTGGCCTTCTGGCGCTCCATCGCGTCGCTGAAGGCGGACTGGTCCACACCGATGCCGCGCGACTTCAGCGCGTCCTGGGTCAGATCGAGCGGGAAGCCATAGGTGTCGTAGAGCGTGAAGGCGACGTCGCCGTCGAACATGTCGCCCTTCTTCAGGGACGCGCTCTTCTCGTCGAGGATGGCAAGGCCGCGCACCAGGGTCTTGCGGAACCGGGTCTCTTCCAGCCGCAACGTTTCCTCGATCAGGTTTTCCGCGCGCATCAGCTCGGGATAGGCCTGGCCCATCTCGCGCACCAGCGCCCAGACCAGCCGATGCATCAGCGGCTCTTTCGCCCCGAGCAGCTGCGCATGGCGCATCGCGCGGCGCATGATCCGGCGCAGCACATAGCCGCGGCCCTCGTTCGAGGGCAGCACGCCGTCGGCGACGAGGAAGGCCGAGGAACGCAGATGGTCGGCAATGACGCGGAACGAGGCCACGGTCTTCTCGTCCGGTCCACTGCCGAGCGCGGACGCAGTCGCGTCGATCAGATGACGGAACAGATCGGTCTCGAACACGCTGTCGACGCCCTGCATGATGCAGGCCATGCGCTCCAGGCCCATTCCGGTGTCGATCGAGGGACGCGGCAGCGCCACGCGCTCCTCCTTCGTCACCTGCTCGTACTGCATGAACACCAGGTTCCAGAACTCGAGGAAGCGGTCGCCGTCCTCTTCCGGCGAGCCCGGAGGTCCGCCCCAGATGTGGTCGCCGCGATCGATGAAGATCTCAGAGCACGGCCCGCACGGGCCGGTGTCGCCCATCGCCCAGAAATTGTCCGAGGTCGGGATGCGGATGATGCGGTCGTCGGAGAAGCCGGCGATCTTCTTCCACAGGCCGGCCGCCTCGTCGTCGGTGTGATAGACGGTGACGAGCAGCTTGTCCTTCTTCAACCCGAACTCCCGGGTGATCAGCGTCCAGGCGAGCTCGATCGCGCGCTCCTTGAAATAGTCGCCGAACGAGAAATTGCCCAGCATCTCGAAGAAGGTGAGATGGCGCGCGGTGTAGCCGACATTGTCGAGATCGTTGTGCTTGCCGCCGGCACGCACGCATTTCTGCGAGGTGGTGGCGCGCTGATAGGGCCGCTTCTCCACCCCGGTGAAGACGTTCTTGAACTGCACCATGCCGGCATTGGTGAACATCAACGTCGGGTCGTTGCGCGGCACCAATGGCGAGGACGACACGATCTCGTGGCCGTTCTCGGCAAAGAAGTTCAGAAAGGTCGACCTGATCTCGTTGACGCCGCTCATGTTCATCCAATCGGGTGTGCTTGGACCCGCGTCCTGGCCGTCCAAACGCAAGTCTGGGCTGATATCTGCGGGTCAGAGCGCTTTTAGACAAGGCCAGCTTCGCTGTCCAGAAACTGTGCAGATGGATCAGTGGGTTGCCGCAGGCGCTCATTCCCGTTGAAAGGAGCCGAAGCTGCGTTGACAGGCTTGGCTGCCTTGTGGTCTCTACCCATCTGTATCGTACGGCCACGTCGGGAGAGACCGGCAACTTGGTAGCCGGCGCCGAAGGAGCAACCGCCCCGGAAACTCTCAGGCAAAAGGACCGCGTGGCTTTGACGACATCTGGAAAGAGGCGCCGACGGGGTTAGACCCCGGACGACGTCCGCCGACGGGATAATACTCTCAGGCACAGCGACAGATGGGGCTTCGACTGGTGTCCACGGGAAATCGTTCCCGGGTAACCGCCGAGGGCCCCGTAATGCTTGCGCGTGACGACAAAGACTCCCTGAAACGCACCCCCCTTTACGACCTGCATGTGGCGCTTGGCGGCAAGATGGTGCCGTTCGCGGGCTATGACATGCCCGTGCAATATCCGGCCGGCGTCCTGAAGGAACACCTCCATACCCGCTCCTCCGCCGGCCTGTTCGACGTCTCCCACATGGGCCAGATCCGCTTGCTGCCGAAGTCCGGGAGGATCGAGGATGCCGCCCGCGCGCTGGAGCGGCTGGTGCCGCAGGACATCGTGGCGATCGCGCCGGGGCGGCAGCGCTATGCCCAGTTCACCAATGCCGAGGGCGGCCTTCTGGACGATCTGATGGTCGCCAATTTCGGCAATCACCTGTTCCTGGTCGTCAACGCCGCCTGCAAGGAACAGGACGAGGCGCATCTGCGCGCGAATCTCTCGGGCGACTGCGTGATCGAGCACCTTGCGGACCGCGCGCTGATCGCGCTGCAGGGCCCGAAGGCGGAAGCCGCGCTGGCGAAATTGTGTGCAGAGGCGCCCGCCATGAAGTTCATGGACGCCGGCCCGCACAGGGTTGCGGGGCTCGACTGTTTCGTCTCGCGCTCAGGCTACACCGGCGAGGACGGTTTTGAGATTTCGGTACCCGCTGCGGATGCCGAGCGCCTCGCCAAGACCCTCCTTGAAAACCCTGACGTGATGCCGATCGGCCTCGGCGCCCGGGACAGCCTGCGGCTGGAAGCCGGGCTCTGCCTCTACGGCCACGACATCGACACCACGACCACGCCGGTCGAGGCCGCGCTGGAATGGTCGGTGCAGAAGACCCGCCGCACCGGCGGCGCCCGCGCCGGCGGCTTTCCCGGGGCGGAAAAGATTCTCGCTCATTTCGATGACGGCGCATCCCGCCGCCGCGTCGGCCTGCTCGCCCAGGGCCGCGCGCCGGTGCGCGAGGGCGCGCTGCTGTTTGCTGATAGCGCAGGCGGCGAGCCGGTCGGAAAGGTCACCTCGGGCGGTTTCGGCCCCAGCCTGAACGCGCCGGTGGCGATGGGCTATGTGCCCACCAGCCAGAGCGCGCTCGGCACACAAATCTTCGCCGAGGTGCGCGGCCAGCGGCTGCCGCTCACCGTCGCCGCCATGCCCTTCGTGAAAAACACCTACAAACGCTGAGGATCGACAATGACCACGACGCTGTACACCTCCGACCATGAATGGCTGGCCATCGACGGCGACGTCGCCACCGTCGGGATCACCGATTACGCGCAGCAGCAGCTCGGCGATGTCGTGTTCGTCGAGCTGCCCAAGCTCGGGCGCGTGCTGAAGAAGGCGGAAGCTGCAGCGGTGGTTGAATCCGTGAAGGCTGCCTCCGACGTCTACGCGCCTGTCACGGGCGAAGTGCTCGAAACCAATGCTGCGCTCGCCGCCGAGCCGGCGCTGGTCAATACGGATGCGCAAGGCGCCGCCTGGTTCTTCAAGATCAGAATTGCCGACAAGGGCGAGCTCGGCGGCCTCATGGATGAAGCCGCCTACAAGGCGCATACGGCTTAAGGACGATGGAGCAAGCGATGACCGCGCACCGTAAATCCAGCGGCGAGACCGCCGCCACTTTCGCTTGCCGCCACATCGGCCCGTCGGCGCGCGATGTCGCCTCGATGCTGGAGACCGTCGGGGCGAAAAGCGTCGACGCGCTGATGGCGGAGACGCTGCCGGCTTCGATCCGGCAGGCCGCCCCGCTCGATCTCGGCAAGGCGCTCAGCGAAAGCGAAGCGATCGCACATATGGCCGAGCTCGCGCGCGACAATCAGGTCTTCACTTCGCTGATCGGCCAAGGCTATTCCGGCACGATCCTGCCCGCGGTGATCCAGCGCAACATTCTGGAGAACCCGGCCTGGTACACGGCCTACACGCCCTACCAGCCCGAGATCAGCCAGGGCCGGCTGGAGGCGCTGCTCAACTTCCAGACCATGATCTGCGATCTCACCGGGCTCGACGTCGCCAACGCCTCGCTGCTCGATGAAGCCACCGCCGCGGCCGAAGCCATGGCGCTCGCCGAGCGGCACTCGAAGGTGGAAGCGAAAGCCTTCTTCGTCGACAAGGACGTGCATCCGCAGACGCTCGCTGTGATGCGCACCCGCGCAGAGCCGCTGGGTTGGAAGCTGATCGTCGGCGATCCCCTCACCGATCTCGACAAGGCCGACGTGCTCGGCGCGCTGCTGCAATATCCGGGAACATCGGGCGCGGTGCGCGACCTCAGGCCTGCGATCGCCAGCCTGAAGGCAAAGGGCGCGCTCGCGATCATTGCCGCCGATCTCTTGGCGCTGACGCTGCTCGCCTCGCCCGGAGAGCTAGGAGCCGACATCGCGATCGGTTCGGCGCAGCGTTTTGGCGTGCCGATGGGCTATGGCGGACCGCACGCGGCCTATATGGCGGTGCGCGACGCGCTGAAGCGCTCGCTGCCCGGCCGCATCGTCGGCCTCTCCGTGGATTCGCGCGGGATGCCGGCCTATCGCCTCGCGCTGCAGACCCGCGAGCAGCACATCCGCCGCGAGAAGGCGACCTCCAACATCTGCACCGCACAGGTGCTGCTCGCCGTGATCGCCTCGATGTATGCGGTCTATCACGGCCCCGAGGGCCTCTCGCAGATCGCGCGCAATGTGCATCGCCGCGCCGCCGTGCTCGCGGCCGGCCTGCGCAAGCTCGGCTTTGCGCTGCAATCGGAAACCTTCTTCGACACGCTCAGCGTCGACGCAGGTAGCAAGCGCGCCGAGATCGTCGCGCGCGCGGCCGCCGAGAAGATCAATCTCGACATCGGAGACACCAGCTTGCGCATCGCGCTCGACGAGACCACGACGCCTGCAACCGTCGAAGCGGTCTGGCGCGCCTTCGGCGGCCAGCTTTCCTACGCCGAGATCGACGCCACCACGCGCGAGGCGCTGCCGGAGGCGCTGAAGCGCGGGACCGCTTTCCTGACCCATCCCGTGTTCCACGCGCATCGCTCGGAGACCGAGATGCTGCGCTACATGCGCAAGCTCAGCGACCGCGACCTCGCGCTCGACCGCGCCATGATCCCGCTCGGCTCGTGCACGATGAAGCTGAACGCGACCACCGAAATGATGCCGCTGACCTGGCCGGAATTCGGCTCGCTGCACCCGTTCGCGCCGCGCGAGCAGGCACGCGGCTATCACGCGCTGTTTGCGCGGCTGGAAAAATGGCTGTGCGACATCACCGGCTATGACGCGATTTCGCTGCAGCCCAACTCCGGCGCGCAAGGCGAATATGCCGGGTTGCTGGCGATCCGCGGTTATCATGCGGCGCGCGGGGAGAGCCACCGAAAAATCTGCCTGATCCCCTCCTCCGCCCACGGCACCAATCCGGCCTCCGCCGCGATGGTCGGCATGGACGTGGTGGTGGTCGCCTGCGAAAAGAACGGCGACGTCGACGTCAATGATCTCCGCGCCAAGGGGGAAAAGCATTCGGCCAATCTCGCCGCGGTCATGATCACCTATCCCTCGACCCATGGCGTGTTCGAGGAGCACATTCGCGAGATCTGCGACATCGTCCATGGCCATGGCGGCCAGGTGTATCTGGATGGCGCAAACCTCAACGCGCAGGTCGGCCTATCCAGGCCCGGCGATTACGGCGCCGATGTCAGCCATCTCAACCTGCACAAGACGTTCTGCATTCCGCATGGCGGCGGCGGTCCCGGCATGGGCCCGATCGGCGTCAAGGCCCATCTGGCGCCATTCCTGCCGGGTCACCCCGCGGCGCAAGGCGACGCGCCGGTCGGTCCGGTCTCCGCCGCGCCGTTCGGCTCGGCCTCGATCCTGACCATCTCCTACATCTACATTCTGATGATGGGCGGCGACGGCCTCAAGCGCGCCACCGAGATCGCGATCCTCAACGCCAACTACATCGCAGCACGGCTCGATCCGCACTTCCCGGTGCTCTACAAGAACGAGAAGGGTCGCGTCGCGCATGAGTGCATCGTCGATCCCCGCGCGCTGAAGACGACCAGCGGCGTCACCGTCGACGACATCGCCAAGCGCCTGATCGATTACGGCTTCCACGCCCCGACCATGAGCTTCCCGGTCCCGGGCACGCTGATGATCGAGCCGACCGAATCGGAGTCCAAGGCGGAGCTGGATCGCTTCTGCGATGCCATGATCGCGATCCGCAAGGAGATCGCCGAGGTCGAGGCCGGCCGCTTCAAGATCGAAGCATCGCCGCTGCGCCACGCTCCGCACACCGTGCACGACATCGCGGATGATGCGTGGAATCGCGCCTATACGCGCAGCGAAGGCTGCTTCCCCGCAGGCACCTCGCGCACCGACAAATACTGGAGCCCGGTCGGCCGCGTCGACAACGTCTACGGCGACCGCAACCTGGTGTGCTCGTGCCCGCCGGTCAGCGATTATGCGGAAGCCGCTGAGTAACCGTTTGTAGGGTGGGTTAGCCACCGGCTGCGCGAAGCGCAGTCGCTGGCGCAACCCACCACTTCGGTCTCCGAGGAAATGGAAGAGGTGGGTTACGCTTCGCTAACCCACCCTACGGCACGGAACACGCATCTAGGGCGCAACCAACGAGCGCGTCTCGCGATCCCACCGCCAGAGTCGCTCGTTGGTGAGTTCAGTACCGCCCCACCAACGTTTGATCGGATTGTGGCGCCACATGTCGTCTTCGCGGGCCAAAAGCGAACGACCGAGTTCAGTCAGCGTGACCTTCCACTCGCTCCTGCCGAAGTAGCGATCCTCATTGTCGAACAACGGATCGCCCAACAGCACCGGCGGCGACGAATATTCCGCCAGTTCGAGCAAGGCATCTCTCGCGTCGTTTTCGTCGAACACATCGCGAAGCCAGCTCGCCTCGCAGACGCGCCTCGGGTCGGTGTGCCTGTCGTTCACAAAATCCAGCAGATCCATTTCGCTGGCACCGAGTCCCGTCACGCTGTCCGGAAGCTTCGAGCACCGCAACCAGCGCCGATCGAAGTCTCGGCAGGATCGCCAGATCCGTCATCAGCAGATCGAAACAAGATTCCGGCGTTTCAGCCCGGTGGGCTCGCCAGGCGCGGCTTGCGGCCACCAAATGGTTGTCGGTTACCTTGAAGGCCGGCAGCTTCCATTTTGCGACAGACTCCGGGGCATAGTTGGCAACCTTGTCGTCCGTATGCACCAGGCTCAGTTTCGTCGTGATCTCCTTGTAGGGGCGCAGCAGGTCGAGCAGCCAGACCAGCACGAGTTGATCATTGGGCAGCGGGTCGACCCATATTTCGATCGAGTCGAACTTCGCACACAGTTCGAACAAACCGACATCCCGCGTCCCGAACCCCTCCAGCGAGCCGCGACAAACGTCATCGAGCCAGTGATCGCCGGGATTGCAGTGCTTTGCCGATCGGCGCTCCAGCCCTGTCAAAAGCCGCTCCTCGGAAGGCAATTTCCTCCAGACGAAGCGTGGATAGAGTCCGAGCACGACATTCGCGAGGCGCGTCTGGCGAAGCCTGCTCTCCGCCCGATCGTTCGTCGCCAGGATCAAATGGGACACGATTGCCTCTCAAATTGATACGCAATAGTCATTCGGGCGCGACAAGGGCGCGGGTCTCGCCGTCCCACCGCCAGAGCCGCTCATTGGTCAGGTGAGTACCGCCCCACCAGCGATCAATCCGGTTGTGCCGACGAAAATTCTGGTCGCCTTCCAGCACCGCCTTGCCGAACTCGGTCAGCGACAATTGCGACCGCTTGTACCGATCGAAGCGGGTTGAATCGTCGTGCATCTCCAGCGAAAACGGACCTTCATCCTGGCAGGATCACATTCTTCATGGCCCCCACCCCACACGCCAAAACGAAACGGGCACTGACGACGTCGGCAACTCAACGTCCTCAGCGCCCGCTCCTCGCGAAAAACTCTTCGCGTTAAAGCTTACTCGTCCGCCGGCTCATCGCCATCGGCATCACGCTCGGGGGTGCCGGCCAAAATCTGCTCGGCGATCAGGCCGGAGTTCTGGCGGATCGAGGTCTCGATCTTGGCGGTGATGTCGGGGTTGGCCTTCAGGAACGCCTTGGAGTTCTCGCGGCCCTGGCCGAGACGCTGGCTGTCATAGGAGAACCAGGCACCTGATTTCTCGACGATGCCGGCCTTGACGCCGAGATCGAGTATCTCGCCCATCTTGGAGACGCCCTCGCCGTACATGATGTCGAACTCGACCTGCTTGAACGGCGGCGCCAGCTTGTTCTTGACGACCTTGACGCGCGTGGTGTTGCCGACCACTTCGTCGCGCTCCTTGATCGCGCCGATGCGGCGGATGTCGAGGCGGACGGAAGCGTAGAATTTCAGCGCGTTGCCGCCGGTGGTGGTCTCCGGCGAGCCGTACATCACACCGATCTTCATGCGGATCTGGTTGATGAAGATCACCATGGTGTTGGACTTGTTGATCGAGGCCGTCAGCTTGCGCAGCGCCTGGCTCATCAGGCGGGCCTGGAGGCCCGGCAGCGCATCGCCCATCTCACCCTCGAGCTCGGCCTTCGGCACCAGCGCCGCGACCGAATCGACCACGAGAACGTCGACCGCGCCTGAGCGCACCAGCGTGTCGCAGATTTCCAGCGCCTGCTCGCCGGTGTCCGGCTGCGAGATCAGGAGCTCGTCGATGTTGACGCCCAGCTTGCGGGCATAGACCGGGTCGAGCGCGTGCTCGGCGTCGATGAAGGCGCAGATGCCGCCCTTCTTCTGCCCTTCCGCCACCGTGTGCAGCGCCAGCGTGGTCTTGCCCGAGGATTCCGGACCGTAGATTTCGACGACGCGCCCCTTCGGCAGGCCACCGATGCCGAGCGCGATATCAAGCCCGAGCGAGCCCGAGGAGACCGCCTCGACATCCATCGAACGGTCGTTCTTGCCGAGCTTCATCACCGAGCCCTTGCCGAACTGGCGCTCGATCTGGGAGAGCGCTGCGGCCAGAGCTTTACTCTTGTCCATGGAAGATCCTTCGACGATACGCAGGGCAGTATTGGACATTGGGTCGTGCTCCTTATGGCGAGGATTCGCTAGGGGGACAAACGATTGGCGCGGCGGGTCGTCGATAAAAGCAGTGTACCCTATTTGTTCTAGGTTCGCAATATGTTCTTTTGCGGATTTGGGCACTGTCCGTATTTAACCCCTAGTGAGGCGTCGCTTGAAATCGCGCTGAAGCCATCCCTGCTCACCCATGGTCGCGTGGTGGAAAACCATCCTCGGTGACGTGTTCAATCCGAGCTAGCGACTTTCCCAATTCCCCACCCGCGAGTGCAAACGAAATGGCCCCAGCTCTGGGGGGCAATGGGGATTGCGAGCTGGGGCCGGTACACGCCCTCGGGGAAGGGCTACCGGGAAAACGTGGCAACAGCAGCAACGTTCCAAAGCAAGGGCCGCTGTCTTAGAGACAGCGACCCCTTACGCTTCCGGGTTTCAATAATTCCGAAATGAAACGGCTCTGCCAGCCCGAGGTTGCCAGTTTTTCCCGGTTAACAAATCCTTGCCATAACAAAAGTGAATCGGGGCCTGTCCTAATTTTAAATGGCGAGTGTCCCAACTAGGACAGTACCCGGATTTTGGCGCTGGCCTGTTTCCGCTACCTCACCTGGTGAGGACCCGCGGCCGGCGGCCTCCTGCCGCTCTGTATGTGCGATCTCGCGGTCGATTCTTCGACCGAATCTGACGCGCATCGAAGACGCGTGCCCGGCCGCCGTCATAATTCCGTAATCCTGCCGCACCGAACTTTTCGCGGTCGTGGGGTTTTGCCTGGGTCGGGACCGCCACAGTGGGGACCTATGACGAAAAATACGCATCACGACGCAAACAGGCGCAATCGCCTCCTGGCGTCGGCGCATGAGGAGATGGTGAAGTTCGAGCGGAAGGAAAACGAGTTCCGCAAGAAGGACCGCGAGGAGCGCGCCGCCGAGCTCCGCCTTCCCCTGGACGAGATCAAGGTCCACTAAGGTCCGCGAGCGCCGGGCTTCGGATCCGGCCGAGGCGCGCCGGTGGGGATAGCCGACCGACCCGCCGGGATCCGCCTCGCAGAAGGTTGGCCGCGAGGAGCGGTCGCCTGTTCACCTCGGACAGCCTGCATCGCGCATCGGGATGCGCCCCAGGAGGCGGGTTGCACGCGCTAAAGGTATCGGACCACCATAGCTAAATCGTTGATTCGACAGCAAAATCGCCCGGCTGCCTACTGTGCATGGGGTTGTTTTCAATTTTTTGAGCCGAGGGCGATGAGTGCCGATCTCGGTGAATCGGCCCAGGTCCCCTCCCGCCGCGCTACATCAGCGCCAGCAGCACGATGCCGATCACCAGCACGACGAAGCCAGCCGCCGTCGCGGCGGCGAATGACCGCTCTACGTTATCCATGATGCCACCCCGCTGCCGGCGTGCCACGTTTCCCCCATGGCAGCGCCGGACGATGCGGAATCTCGCCGAGGCGTGTGGCTCCAGTGGTGCGATCGGGTGGCCAAATTGGGACGGGTGCGGGGCCAGTCTGCGGCTGTCTCGACCCAGCGTCGGTGCTGCCGTCAGGCGCGTGTAAGCCTGGTCTCCTAGTCTGGCCCTGCCCGGTGGACCAACACCGGGCCTCCATACCAAGCCGAGGACCCCGCTCCAGCCGGAGCGGGGTTTTCTGCCTGTGGGCCCGGACCCGGGCCGGAAGCCGATCTGCTGTCAGGCTGTCGTAAGCTCAACCGGCTAGGGTCGCTTGGCTTACGGTGTTGCAGCCCAGCACCTCAGCCTCCAATAACCTTCCACCCGCTTGGCTCTCCAAGCGGGTTTTTTCATGCCTACCATCCAGCTCACAAGGCCCCCTCCTCCCGCGTCAGCCGCAGCGAGAAGGCGCGGATCGCAGGCGCAGCCAGCAGCACGATCGGCAGCATCGCCGCCCATGCGATCAGCCACGACACCATCCAGTGCTCGAGGAAGACCATTGCGCCACTTGCCGGAAAGCTGGCGATGCCCGCTGCGATCAGCGAAGTCAGACCGGACTGGATGACACCGAAGACGAAATGAGAGTAGCGACGGGGAATGCCGAGCATGAGGCGCCCATGTTGTTGGCCGTCATGAGGACAAGCAAGGCATATGCCGCGCGATACTGAATTCCAAAATGGGCCGCGACGACCGATCGCATCGCCGGCCTTGCATCAGTGCCGCTGGTCGGACAGCCGCGTGCGGCGCATCGCTTCGACGCAATCGGAGCGGGACGAGAACCCCTCGAAGCGCCAGAACGTGACGACACTGTCCTCGCCACACTCTTCGCAAGAGAGCTTCTCGTCACCGAGCATGAAACGCCCGCGCCTGAACGTCGTCGAGGACGCGGGGTGCCGGCAACGAGGACAGACGAGCGAGAAATTCCGTGCACCCCAGCGCAGAACAAGATGTTTCAGCCAGTTCACGCCTTCCTCTTCGTGACATTCACCTTCGAACCGTCGTTCACAACAGAGCATGGATGCACGACACGCAAAAGTGGAAAAACGTCGAACACATCCGCTCGCTTCGAATGGCCGCGGCCGTTCCGGGTTCCACAAGACACTGATGGAACCCGGATACCGCTCGCAGTGAACACGATCATGACAAGCTGGCGTCTGCCGCATTGGGCATGGCGGTTCAGCCCAGTTGAAATGGCGTCGGAACCCGGACCAGCGAGATTCAAGTCAGCCCTCCTGCCCGTGGTTCTCCGACCATGAACAAAGTTCCTCAGCGCGAACGGCTTGCCGGAAAGACCGGAAGAATTGCTCTTCCTTGCCGGAGTCCGTGCACGCGGTTTTTCGATAATCCTGTTCGTTTGCTTCGGACTGCGCGCGCCTCGGGGTTTCGGGGAATTATCCAAGACTTATCGGCAAATTATACTTGTCGCGGGAATAGTGTGACGGCCAACATGTTCACGTGTGATGGAAAGTGAATCGTGGAGGCGACCATGAATCACAGGGGCGTCGAGTTCAGCGTTGCCAAGACGGCGATTCCGGGAATCTGGCAGTGGCAGTTCCGCATCGGCGAGGAGACAAAGAGAGGCAAGACCGAGACAAAGTTCGATCTACTCGCGATCCGGCGGGTGCAACTGCGTATCGATCGGGAGCTGAAGGCGATCGGGCGCAAAACGCCTTGAACAAAGACGCCTTGAACAAGACCGCATGACCCGACCCGGGGCCGCCGCAGCCCATCAGGGAACCGCGGCGTACCCGCGAGGTACCCGCCCGTAGCGGCCCGGAATTGATCTGTCCCTGATTTCGGGTTGCATTGCACGCGCCCATGGCCCGGGAGGCGGGGCCTCCTTCACGCGACCGGTGCCAGTCATGCCGCTCTACTTCTTTCGAATCCGGAACGGCCGCTATTCCGGCTGTGCCGACCAGGCGACGGAATTTGCCGATCGCAATACGGCCTGGAAGGAGATGACCAGCGTCTGCGCCGACATGGCCGCCGGCATCGCCCGCAAGCTGCATGAAAATACCGAATGGCACATGGAGTTGCTGGACGAGGCCAAAGAGCCCGTGTTCCGGATCCGTATCGTCGCGGAAACCTTGGAATAGGCCCGGCGGTCTAGTCGGCGCTGGGCAGCCGTCGCATGGTGAATTCGATGTCGCCGCCGGGCAGCTCACGCCAGGTCTCGACCGCACTCATGTAGCCGGCCTTGGGGTAGCGGGCGAAGAAGGCTTCGGCTCTTGCCCGCGCCGCCGCACGCGGCAGCGTGAAAGTCTCGCGCAGGTAACCGTCGCCACAGCTTTCGCCCGGCTTGTCGCCCATCTTGCGCCGGCGCGCCATCCGCTCGGCGAGATCCCGCGGACGATCGGCCATGCCGTTCCTCCTCAACGCAATACGCTCTCGAAGATGTAGGAAGCGGGCCGGCCGAAGAGGAGTCCCGGCCGGAGGCGTCAGCCGCCCCGATTGGGCAGAAAGTCAATTGGCGGTCGCACCGGACTTCTTCTTGGGCGTGCTGGTTGCGGCCGAGGCCTTCGGCGCGGCCGCCTGCTTCGGCGGATCGGAGCGCATGCCGCCCCAGGGATCGTTGGACGCCTTGGAGTCCGGAATCTTCTTCAGCGTTTCCTTGTAGGCCTTGTCACGCTCGGCTTCCGCGGCCTTCTCCTCGGGGGTCTTGCCAGGGCCGTCCTGCAGCAAATTGAGATTTGGCATTTGCGCATAGGCCGGTCCCGACGCGACGGCCAGCAACACCGCCGCCATACGGAAAAGCTTCATTACTCACTCCTTGATCATCCATCCAGGTGCGGATCAACCGCGCCCTGTCATTTCTGTCAACGGCTCGCCTGCCAACGGCCCGCCCGGGGCCGAATGTCGCGCTAGAGCCGGTCCGATCTGCACGATTTCGGCGCGTGCAGCCAGTCGTCCCAGATCGGGCCGCACCTGGTGCACCCGCTCAGCACGAGGCCGAGCGCCACCAGCGAAAACACGAGGACACACCGACGCAACATCGTCCACCCGCTCCCAAGCGCGCCATCATACCGGGCGAAGTCGGGCATTTTCAAGCCGGCGGGCCGACGCAAGACCGGGTGACTTTGCTGCGCCGATCCGCGCAAGATGGCCGAAACATCCGGCAACACAGGAGGGACCGACAGCAATGCCATCGCAGCCAGAAGCCGAGTTCGGCATCACCGATGCAAGACGCATCCTCGGCGAGGTCTTTGCGCCCTGGGTCCTCGACCTCAACCTCTCCGTCGAGCGCATCGAGCATGCGCCGCCAGCGGACGCGCCGGACTGGCAACCGGGCGCGCTCTTGCGCATGCCGTTCTCGGAGCGGCTGTGCCGCAACGGGGGCCTGGTCTGCGGCCAGGCGCTGATGGCGCTTGCCGACACCGCGATGGTGATCGCCAACCTCGCCGCCAACCGCGGTTACCGTCCGATGACGACGGTCGACCAGACCACGCATTTCATGCGTGCGGTCTCCTCGTCGGACGTGCTGGCTGACGCCCGCGTGGTGCGGCTCGGACGCACCATGAGCTTTGGCCGCGTCACATTGCTCTCGGCCGCCGACAGCAAGCCGGTGGCGATGGTGTCGAGCGCGTTCGCGATGCTGCCGGGGTGATCCCAAAGACGAGAGCCGCGTGAGCGCGAGGCGCACCGCGGCTCTCCATCACGATCGTGTCGAAGCAACAGACCGAAGGGCGACACACCCGCACTTCGGTCCGCTGCAACGTCGTAAACGAAGTCTGAAGCGCCGTGCAAATAGCGCCAGTATTGAGTTTAGTTCAACGTAATTTCTATGCACTAATTCATAATCGTCACTATGGAATAATGCGGATGATCGAGAAACGTGCAGCGCAGCGTTACCGTGTTTTCAAGGGCGGAACGATCACCTTCGATAGCAGCGGCATCGCGTGCACGGTGCGAAACATGTCGGCAGGCGGAGCCGCGATCGACATCGATTCCCCCGTCGCATTGCCGCAATCATTCACACTCTCGATCGCGCGCGACAATTTCGTGCGGAATTGCCGCCCCGTCTGGCGCAGCGACAGGCGCATCGGCCTCGCCTTCGTGCAGTAATGCGCACGATATGAACGACGGTTCGCACCGCGTCCACAATGCGATTATGACTGCGTGATACGACGACGGCGTCGCCAGCGCGGGCCCGCGATCGCAAGCGCGACGACCGCGATCACGATCGCCGACGAGGCCGCAAGAAATCGTCCGCCGGGACGATCGATCGTGCGCGACCACAGCGACGGCCCTTCATCCGGTCGTGCCAGGCGGAACGCAACGACGCTGTCGCCGATCGAGGTGCCTGCCTCGGAGTGGCCGCCGGCACCGATCGCGACATACTGCTCGCCCTTCCAGAGATAGGTCATGGGATTGGCGACGCCGGGTACCGGCAACCGGCCCTGCCACAGCTCCCTGCCGCTGCGCGCATCGAAGGCACGCAAGTAAGCGTCCATCGCGCCGGTGAAGACGAGCCCGCCTGCGGTGACCGCGAGGCCGTTGACGAGCGGCGCGCCCCACGGCAGCGGCACGCCGAGCGGCGCCAGGTCTTCGGTGGTGCCGACCGTCGAACGCCAGAGGATCTTGCCGGCCTTCAGGTCGACCGCGACCATCTCGCCCCAGGGCGGCTTGTTGCAGAGCAGACCGAGTGGCGACACCATCACCCAACGCGACATCGCGAACGACGCGCCGCGCTGCTGGCCGAAATCGTGGCCAGGTGGCGGGTTGTATCCGGCAGCCTCGGCGCGCGGGATCAGCTTGATGAGATGAACGGCGCGGCCCGTGTTGGCATAGAGGATCTGGTTGAGCGGGTCGAAAGCAGCGCTGCCCCAGTTCACGCCGCCACCGGTGAAGGGAAACTCCAGCGTGCCCTGCACTGAAGGCGGCGTGAACAGACCCTCGTTGCGCGCACCTGCGAACTGGCGTTCGCAGGACGACCGGCCCAAGCCGGGCAACAGCGAGAGCGCATCCTCGGTCGAGATTTTCTGCGACATCAACGCCGGCACATGCGTCGGGAATGGCTGCGTCGGCGACAAGGCCTCGCCTTCCGCGCCGCCCTGCGGCACCGCGCGCTCTTCCACCGGCCACACCGGCTCGCCCGTGTCGCGATCGAGCACGAAGACAAAGCCTTGCTTGGTCGGCTGGATCACGACGTCGCGCTGGCCGTCACCGGTGTCGATGCGCGTGAGCGTCGGCTGCGCCGGCAGATCGTAATCCCAGACATCGTGATGCACGGTCTGGAACGCCCACACGAGCTCGCCGGTCTCGATGCGAAGCGCGACCACCGAATTGGCGTGCTCGTTATTGCCCGGCCGCCGGCCGCCCCAAAAATCCGGTGACGGCGAGGATGTCGGCAGGAATACGAGTCCGCGCGCTGCGTCGACCGACATCGGCGCCCAGACATTGGCGTGACCGGCTTCGATGCCGGCGCGCTTGAGCGGCTCGAAAGTCCAGCGCGGCTGGCCGCTGCGGGCATCATACGCGCGCACGACGCCGCTGGGCGCGTCGACGCGGCGATTGTCGCCGATCGCGGAGCCGACCACGACGACACCGCGGCCGACCGCCGGCGGCGAGGTGATCTGGAATTCGCCGGGCCAGTCCAGGGGCATGCCGATCTCGGGCCTGACCTCGCCGCCATTGCCGAAACCGGCGCAGGGAATTCCCGTCTTCGCATCGAGCGCGATCAGGCGGACATCGTTCGTGCCCATGAAGATGCGCGATCGGCAGGCGGCATTCGCGGGCGCCTCGTCGTCGATCCACCAAGTGACGCCGCGGCAGACGTAGCGATTGGCGGGACGCTGGTTGATCGCGATCTTCGGATCGAATCGCCACTTCTGCGCGCCCGTGCCGGGATCGAGCGCGACCACCTCGTTGAAGGGCGAGCAGAAGATCAGGCTGTCCTCGACGAACAACGGCGTGGCCTGGAACTTGGTTCGCCGCATCACCTCGGGTGGACGCGAGGCAAGATCGCCGGTGCGGAATTCGAAAGCCCGAACCAGATTGCCGACATTGTCGGGCGTGATCTGCCGCAAGGGCGAGAAGCGCGAGCCGCCGGCGTCGCCGCCCCAACTCTCCCAGGCGATGCATGGCCGCGCCAAAAGCAAGAGGAACGTCAGGAGAGCGAGGAGAGCGGCCGAACGATACGGGCGGGTCGCCAACGCCCGCCCCGCTTATTTCGACTTCTTGGCAGGTTCAGCCGGGCGCGCGCCGCTCCACGGGTCGTATTTCTCCTTGGGTTCGGGAATGCGCTCGAGCGCGGCCTTGTAGGCCTTCTCGTCGACCTTGGGCTTGTTGTCAGCCTTGGGCGCGCCTTCATTCGGCTGGCCTCTGCCACGCCCCTGCGCCTCGGCCGAGGCAGCCGTCAGTGCCAGCATTGCGGCTGCTATGACCAAAATCCTCATTGGTGCAATCCCCCTCGCGTGGGGTACAAACTAGCTTGCATTCCCGCAATAGCAAATGCCGCGGGCTGACCCTCGGTAAGACCTGACTTCAGCAAATCTTGATCAGCCGGGACTTCGCCGGACCGCATTCCTGCCTATCTGTTGGCCCGCAGGGGACCTTCACGGATGTTGCGGATTGTTGCTCATGCGACGCTGATGGCCGGCGCGCTCGCGCTCGGTGGCTGCGGCTTTGCCGACAGCCGCGCGCCGGTGCCCGAGTTCATGCGCATGAAGGAGACCGAGCAGCCGCCGCCCGAGCAAGCTCCCGACGTCAAGCGCGTGGTGCGCGAGCAGATCGGCGTGGTGTTCCTGAGCACGTCCTATCCGCGCGAGGTGCACGTCGCCCCGCCCCATCGCGAGGTACGGGGACCGGGATGGACGGCTTGCGTCCGCGCACAGCTCACCTCTGCGACCGGCTCCGCGCTCGGCACCCAGATCTACATCGTGACCATCAATGGAGGAAATGTCGTCGATCGCCGCCGCGCGGAGGCGGACGATATCTGCGGATCGGAAAACTACGAGCCGATCTAGCGTAGCGTAATCCGCCATCTCGTTTAAACTACAGCGGCGGATCACGCCTCCGGCTGGACTTCCCTACGGCCTCGCCCCTTGTTCAAAGCTCCAACTTGCAGCGTGATGACGCTCCAGCCGTCTCAATGGAGCGGCTTGATCAACGGGCATTCACTTTCAGTCAAACTGGCGTAAACCTCGGCGCTCGGAACTTTTTCAAGGACGTCATAGTACTCCCACGGGGCCTTGACGTCGGCTGGATCCTTCACCTGAACCAGGTAGAAGTCGTGCACCAGCTTGCCGTCCTCGCGCACCTTCGCGCCCCTGGCGTAGAAATCGTCAACCGGCATCGCACGCATTTTCTCCAGCACCGGATCCGTTGCATCGCTGCCGACCGCTGCGACGGCTTTCAAATAATGACTGACGCCGGAGTAAACGGCCGCCTGCGGGGCCGTGGGCATGGTGCCGCGCAGCTTGAAGAAGCGCTGGCCAAACGTCCTGGTCTCGTCGTTCAACGCCCAATACCACGCCGTGAGCGTGGTCAGGCCTTTTGCGATTTTTGGGCCCATGGCATGAACATCGGTGAGGAACATCAGCTCGGCGACGGGCTTTTGCTTGCCGGTGTTCATGCCGAACTCGTTCCATTGCTTCATCAAGGTCACCAGCTGCTCGCCGGCATTGGCAAATGCGATGGCCTTGGCGCCGGACGCCTGGGCCTGCAGGATGAAGGAACTATAATCCGCAGTGCCGATCGGGTGATACACGGCGCCGAGCGACTTGCCGCCTGTCGCCGCCAGCACGCGCTGCGACTCCAGCACCATGTTCTTGCCGAACGCATAATCGGCCGCGATAAAGAACCAGGTATCGTAGCCCTGGCTGACCAGCGTACGGACCGGCCCCGACACCAGATTGTAGGAATCGTGCAGCCAGGCCAGGCCGTTGCGCGAACATTGCTTTCCATTCAGTTCGGTGGTCGCGACGGCCGAATAAACCACGATCTTGTTCTTGTCCCGCGCCTGGGACTGGATCGCGAGGCCCACGGCCGAGTTGGACACGTCGGCAACCATGTCGACGCCATCGACGTCGAACCATTTCCGGACAATGCCGACGCCGATATCAGGCTTGTTCTGGTGGTCCGCGGCGACGATCTCGACCTTGATCGACGGCATGGATTTTTGAAAATCTTCCACCGCCATTCTGGCGGCAACGATCGAACCCGGCCCGCTCAAATCAGACAATGGCCCGGTCTGGTCGTTAATGATGCCAATCCTGATGACGCCGCCGGAGAGTTCGGCAGCGCGCGCGGCCGGGAAGGATCCGACGAGCGTACCGGAGATCAAAAGCGCACCGACCTTGAGCATCACACTTCCCCCGTTCATGCGACGCTCCAAATCATGCAAGTATCTTTCCAAAAATGGCGCAATGTTTCCGGCCGTCTAACCAATCGCTCAAGCAGCCGTCTTCGCATTCGATTTGAGCTTTGCGACCGCCTTCTGCACTGCCGCCGCGCGCTTGCGCAGCCACGGTTCGGCGTCAGTCCGCATCCGGGAAATCACTTCCGGCGGCGCATTCTGCACGGTGATATCGAACGGAGGCTGCGGCTGGTATTCCAGCATCAGTTGGAGGTTCTTCGCGACGTCCTCGCCGCACAGCTCGGCTGCGACTTGAAAGCCGAAATCGACGCCGGCGGTAACGCCACCGCCGGAAATGCGATTGCGGTCGATCACGACGCGTTCGTCGACCGCGACGGCGCCGAAGGCGGCGAGCTGGTCGCTCATCAGCCAATGGCAGGCCGATTGGTATCCGTCGAGCAGGCCGGCGGCGCCGAGGACCAGGCAGCCCGCGCAAACCGAGGTGATGTAGCGGGCGGACCCGCCCTTGTCGCGCACGAACGCGATCACCTCATCGTCGTCCATGATCTCGACCATGCCGGGTCCGCCGCCGATGCAGAATACGTCCAGGTCAGGGCAGTCGGCGAACGTCGTGGTCGACAGCAGCGGCAGGCCGACGTCGCTGACGACAGGCTCGATACGCTTCCAGAGCAGATGCACGCGAACGTTCGGCAGGCGGGCCAAGACTTCGAAGGGCCCGGTGACATCCAGTTGGGTCATTCCGGGATAAAACAGAATTCCGATCTCGATCCGCTTGCCGGACATGCAGCACCTCTCTGTTGAACAGGTGCAGGTTGACAGGCCGGCGGGTTTGCCGAAACGTCATTAAACACGCATTTCCTGCCAAGACTCCCCGAGAAGGCCCCTTTCATGGCCCATGCCGCTCCTGCCCGCCGTCTGGTCTTCGTCCTGTTCGAGGATTGCCTGCTGCTCGACTTCGCCGGGCCGCTGCAGGCCTTTGAGCTGGCCTGCGAAACATCAGAGCCCGGCCGTGCGCCCTATGTCTGGCAGATATGCTCGTTGAAAGGCGGACCGGTCAAAACCTCGTCCGGCCTGGAGGTGATGACGACCTCCCTCTCCGACTGCGGCCCTGCGAACATCGACACGCTCCTCGTCGGCGGCGGGCCCGGCGTTCATCGTGCCGCTGCGGAGGCCGCACTGGTCGACTGGTTTCGTCTGGCTGCGCCAAAGGCCAGACGTGTCTGCTCGATCTGCACCGGCACCTTTGTCCTGGCTGCAGCCGGCCTGCTTCACGGGCGACGTGCGGTGACCCATTGGGGCTCCTGCGACCTGCTCAAGGCGCAATACCCTGATGTTTCGGTTCTGGTCGATCCGGTCTTTGTGCACGACCGCGGAATCTGGACGTCTGCGGGTGTGACGGCTGGCATCGATCTGGCGCTCACCTTGCTGGAAGATGATCTCGGCCACCGCGAAGCCATGCGTATCGCACGCCGGCTGGTGGTGTTTCTGAAGCGCCCCGGCGGGCAGGCCCAATTCAGCGTGCCGCTAACCCTGCAGTCGTCCGAAGACAGCGCGTTTGAAAACATCTCGACCTGGATGCAGGATAATCTCCGCCGCGATTTGCGTGTCGAGAGCCTGGCCGAAAGAGTCGGCATGAGCCCCCGCACCTTCGCGCGGGTGTTCCGGCAAAAGACCGGCCGCACGCCGGGCAAGGCGGTGGAAGAGCTTCGCGTCGAGGCTGCCCGCCGGGCGCTGGAAGAATCCGCTGCCCCCATCAAGGAAATCGCTGCGCGCGCTGGATTCCAAAGCGAAGAGCATTTGCGGCGCGCGTTCCGGCGGCGGCTGAATGTGTTGCCGCAGGATTACCGGGTGAGGTTTTATCAGGGGCAGAGGCAATGAGCCGTGGGACAGATTAGCGACTTGTCCGCCGACGAGCGAAGGCGGAAGCGCAATCCGCCGTCCCGTTTGAAACACAAGGCGGATTGCGCCTTCGATTAACTAGGAACAATCACGCCAACGCGCGATCGGGTTCCGGGAAAAACCTGCGATTCGCCCGGAACGATCATGGCCTCCCCTTCTTGTTACCGCCGAGGGCAGTTTCGGAGGAGGACAGGATGAGGACTTTAACAATTGCACTGCTGGCCGGCGTCGGGGCTCTCGCCGCGGCGAGTGGCGCGAAGGCGGCGGACGTCTACACGACCAGCGAATACGCCAACCCCGATCTCATTCAGGAGGTGCGGCTGGTGTGCGATGACGCCGGCAATTGCTATCGCTCCCGTCGGGGCGCGCGCGTGGTCGTGCGCGACTCCTACGCCACCATGCCGCGCGAGCGTTATTACGAGCGCCGTACCTATCGCGACTGGGACGACGGCCCGCGCGCCGGCGTCGGCATCCGCACGCCGGGTGTCAGCGTGGGCGTGGGTGTCGGCGACCGCTGGTAATCGATGAAGTCATGATGGGCGGGATCGGACGAGACAGCTCGGCCGGTCCCGCCTCCATCATGTTTCGAGCGGATCAGTCGGCGGTGGCGTGCGACGACGAGGGAAGGTTCGCGATGAAGCGCGCAAGCATCATGCCGCCGCACATCGCCGCGACGAAGATGAAGGCCGAGGTCGAACCGAAACCGAGCGCAGTGAGCGCGGGTCCGGGACAGAATCCCGCCAGCCCCCAGCCAATGCCGAAGATCGCGGGACCGACGACAACCCTGAGATCGATGTCCTGTCGCGTCGGAACGTAGAAGCGTTCGGCGAGGACAGGGCGCGGGCGTTTCAAGACATGGCTGAAGCCGATGAAGGTCACCGCGACCGCGCCGGCCATCACGAAGGCGAGGCTCGCGTCCCACGTCCCTGCGGGGCTACCGGCGACGTCGAGAAAATTCAGCACCTTTGCCGGATTCGACATGCCCGAGACAATGAGCCCGAGGCCGAAGATCAGGCCGATCGCAAACTGAACAAGAATTGCCATCGGCTCAACTCCCGTGCCGCATCGCGAAGACCGTGACGATGCCAGTCGCCATGAAGGTGAGGGTCGCGACCAGCGAGCGCACCGAGAGCCGCGACAGACCGCAGACGCCATGGCCCGAGGTGCAGCCACTGCCCCACACCGCGCCGAAGCCGGTGAGCAAGCCCGCGACAATCAGCACCGGTGTTCCCGCTGCGATCGTTTGCATCGGCAGGCTTCCGGTGACGATGCGCACCAGGATGGGCGCGGCAGTGAGGCCCGCGACGAAGGCGAGCCGGCCTGCGAACTGGCGATCCTCGTAAGGCGGAAACAGCCGCGCCGCGATGCCGCTGACACCTGCGATCCGGCCCGTCGCCCACATCAGGAGCACGGCGGACAGGCCGATCAACGCGCCACCAAGGAGCGACGCAATCGGCGTGAAAGGCGTGGCGACCATCATGATTCTCCGGGTCGAGAGCAAGTCTGGCGTATCCATCGGGGCGTCCGGCCGCCGAGCATCCGCATGCTCAATGAGACGTTAATACTACCACTCGAATTGAAGCGGCGTCCCAACGGTATTTTCCAATGTTTTGCGCTAAGCATGCCTCCTGAACGGGGAACGACGGGACGTGGTCGACATCGCGCACCAGGCTGCGATCAATCCGGCATCGGCAAAGCATGCCGCGGCAACCCGCGCGCTCGTCCCGCTCACGGCGATCGACCCGGGCCATTGGCGCGCGCTCGCCCAGCGGGCGGTCGAGCCGAACGGATATTATCTGCCAGGCTGGGCACTCGCCGTCAGCGCGACCGCACGCGGCCGCACGGATGCCGCGGCGCTTCCCGCATTCGACGGTTCTTCGGCGCGGCTGATCGGCCTGATGCCGGTGATCTCGCTCTGGCGCGCCTGGAAGATCCCCCTGCCCGCACTGGTGAGCGCACATCCCTATGGCACGCTGTGCAGCCCGCTGATCGACCGCGAGGCCCCGATCGAGGCGGCCGCGCATCTGTTACAGCAGGCGCGCGAGGCCGGCGCGCATGCGCTCGTGCTGACCGACGTCGCGCTCGACGGCGCGGCGATGAATTCGCTCAAGGACGTTCTCGAGCGCGACGGCCTGAAGCCGCGCATCCTCGGCTCCTACATGCGCGCCAGCCTCGACGCGACGCAGGATGGCGAGACGGTGCTGCGCGACGCGCTCGGTGCCAAAAAGCTCAAGGAGCTGCGCCGCCTGCGCCATCGTCTCGAAGAGCATGGCGCCGTCGCGTTCGAAGTCGCGCGCAAGCCGGATGAGATCCGGCCGGCGCTCGAAACATTCCTGCAGCTCGAAGCCAGTGGCTGGAAGGGCAAGCGCGGCACCGCGCTGGTCCAGCATGCCGGCGATGCCACCTTCATCCGGCGCGCGGTTCTCGCGCTGGCCGAGACCGCGCAATGCGAGATCATCACCTTGCGCGCTGGCAAAACGCCGATCGCCGCCGGCATCGTGCTGCGCCACCAGGACCGCGCCTTCTTCTTCAAGCTCGGCATCGACGAAAACTTTGCGAAATATTCGCCGGGCGTGCAGCTCACGCTCGACCTCACCCGCCATCTCTGCGCCGATTCCGCCATTGCCAGTGCGGATTCCACGGCGAGCGCCGACCACCCGATGATCAATCCGTTCTGGCGGGGACGCTTCGCGGTCGGTGACGTGCTGATCCCGCTGCGGCGAAACGATCCGGTGGTGGCGCTCATTCACGGAGCGCTGGTCGGTCTCAACGCCGCGCACGAGGCCGCGCGACGCGTAGTCCGCCGGCTCCGCAAATAGCCTACTCCGCCGCCTGCGCGTTGATCTCCGCCGAGACCTCGCGGATGGCGCGGGCGAGCAGGTTCGGGTCCTGCGCGCCAGAGACGGCGTATTTCTGTGCGAACACATAGGTCGGCACGCCGGAGATGCCCTTCTCGGCGGCTTCCTGCGCGTCGGCCGACACGCGCGCCACGTCCTCGTCGGTGGCGAGGCGCTTGCGCACATCGTCGGCATCGAGGCCGACATCGGCGGCCGCCTGCACCAGCACGTTCGCGTCGGTGAGATCGCCGCCGTCGCGGAAGTACAGCTCCATCAGGCGCTGCTTCATCTCGGGCGCCTTGCCGATCGCCTCGGCCCAGAGGATCAGGCGATGGCAGTCGGTCGTGTTGGGCTGGCGCGCGACCAGCTCGGGTTTGTAGACGAGGCCCTCCTCGCCCGCGGCCGCGACGACGCGCCCGGCAATGCCCTTATAGGCCTCGACCGAGCCGAACTTCTGGGTGAGATAGGCCTCGCGGCTGATGCCCTCGCGCGGCACCCAGGGATTGAGGAAGAAGGGGCGGAAATTCAGCTTCACGGGAACGTCGGGCACGAGCGCCAGTGCACTCTCGATCCGGTGCTTGCCGATATAGCACCAGGGGCACACCACGTCGGAGACGACATCGATCTGGAGCGGTTTGAGGGTGCTCATGGTGCCTCCTTCGGGCGGTGCGAGTTCGCCCGAAGATAAGCCGAACCGGAGGCGACGCAAGCCGCCGGTCCTGCATGGCTCACGACTTCACCTCTGCGGTTATTGTGACCGGTGTCTTCCGCCCCGATACTCGCGGCCAGGAACGAACCACGGGAGACCGCGATGACCGCCATTTTCGAGCTGGAAGGCCAGCAGTTCCGGGCCACGGAGCATGCCGGCGGCCCGTGGTCGCCTGACATGTTGCAGGGAAGCGCCACCACCGCGCTGATGACGCGCGACGTCGAGCGTCTTGCCGCCGAATCCGGCTTTGCGGTGCGGCGCCTGACCTTCGACCTCTGGCGACCGGCGAGCCTGCGCGTCTTCCAGACCACCACCGAATTGTTGCGCGACGGCCGCAAGGCGAAGACCGTGCAGGTGCGGCTGATGGACGGCGAGACCGAGATCGGTCGTTGCACGGCGCTCCTGACGGCGCAGAGTGGTGAGTCGCCCGTCGATCCGTTCGCGAAGCCGGCTGCGACCGACAAGGGACCCGAAATCGGCACCGCACCGCCGGCCTTCGTGCAGAAATGGAGCCGCTATTTCCAGAATGTGTCGGTGCGGCTGATCGAGGGCGCGTTGGAGAAGCCCGGCCCGGCTGCGGCCTGGATGCGGCTCGATGCGCCGCTGGTCGAGGGCGAGCCGAACACGCCGCTGCTCCAGGCGGTGCAGGCCGCGGACTTTTCCAGCGGCGTCGCGCAGATCGTCGACATGCGCAACTGGACCTTCATCAATCCCGAGATCAGCCTTTACTTCTTCCGTCCACCGGAGGGCGAATGGATATTGATCCGCGCCGCCACGCGCGTCGGGGCCAATGGCGCGGGCCTGACCGCGGCGACACTGAGCGATCGCAAAGGTCCGTTTGCAGAGGTGATGCAGGCCATGAGCTTCGAGCGGCGTGACGCCGCTCAGGCTCAAGCGTCCTGAGCCGCAAGCGCGATCAGGGCGGCCTCGGACGCGGCATCCGCCGGCATGAACATCTCGACGCGAAGCTCTTGGAGCGTCACGTCTTGCGGCGTGCCGAGGGTGAGAACAGCACCGATCAGGCCGATGCCGACATCGCCCTTGCGCAGGCGCACTTCGCAGAGCGGCCCCGGCACCGCGTTGTCCTCGATCTCGGGCGCCGGAAGCTCCGGCAGCCGCAACAGTTCGCGCCAGGTCGATTGCAGGGCCTCATCGAGCGGCGCGGCCATCGCCTCATGCCGCGCGCGCGATAGAAGCGCTGACGCCAAAGCCGGCCAGTTCTCGACGAACGGCTTGAGTTCGTTCGGCGCTAGGAACATGCGCATGTGGTTGAGCGGCCGCTGCACGCGCTCAGGGCCGAGCAGCATTGTCATCAGGCGCGAGGCCGCGCGGTTGGCCTGCATCACATTCCAGCGCCGGTCGGTCACGATCGCGGGAAACGGCTCGTGCCGCCGGAGCAGAAGATCGATGGCCCGCCGTGCATCGGCAAGCTCCGGCGCGGCAAGATCGCGCTCGCCATATTGCCGTGCGAAGCCGCCGGCCTCGAGCAGCGCATTGCGGTCACGCAGCGACAGATCGAGGGCGGATGCGAGTTGCAGCAGGATCTCCCGGCTTGCCGCCGCCTTGCCGGTCTCGACATGGCTCAGATGCTTGACCGAAATGTCGGCCTCGAACGCCAGCTCCGCCTGGCTCAACGCACGGCGCACGCGCCAGGCGCGCAGGAGATCGCCGGCGGGGTTGGCCGGCCGAACTGTTCGGGACGAGCGGGTGTCCATCGACAGATTATGCGGGGCCCGCTTCTGCCTGTAAACGCCGCTATCGCAATCCGGCCGCCGTCTGCTTCAGCCATTCGGCGGTACGCTCGTCGGCCGGGAAGAAGGTCTCCAGCGCCAGCTCCGACAGGGTGATGTCCACGGGCGTGCCGAACACCATGGTGGTGGAGAAGAAACTGAGTAATTCGCCGCCGTGGCGCAGCTTGAAAGGGATCGCGACGTTGTCGCTCGACAGCGGCGCCGAGCGCGCCGGAATGGGATAGCTCTTGAGATCGTTGTAAAGCTTGATCAGCTCGGGGTCGGCCGTCGCCTCGCATTGCCGATGCAGCCGCTCGAGCAGATGCCCGCACCATTCCGCAAGATTGACCGTGCGCGGCGCCAGCGCTTCCGGGTGAAAGGCGAGCCTGAGCACGTTGAAGGGCTGGCCGAGCAGCCGCTGAGGGATGCCGTCGAGCAGCGGCGCCACCATACGGTTGGCGGAGACCAGGTTCCAGTGCCGGTCCACCGCGAGCGCGGGATTGGGCTCATGCGCCTTGAGAACGAGGTCGATCGCCTGGCGGGCTGATTTCAAGGCCGGATCCTCCAGCGGGCGCTGCGGAAACGCCGGGGCATAGCCGGCGGCGACCAGCAGCACGTTGCGTTCGCGCAAGGGCACGTCGAGACGCTCGGCGAGCCTGAGCACCATGTCGCGCGAGGGCGCGGCGCGTCCGGTCTCGACGAAGCTCAAGTGCCGCGCCGAGATCTCGGCCTCGCCGGCGAGATCGAGCTGGCTCATGCGGCGGCGCTGCCGCCATTCGCGCAAATGGTCGCCGATATGGACCGGCTGGCTGCGTTCGGCCTGCGCCGTGGAAGCATGTGCGTTCATGGTCGAAAACCTAGCATGCGGATTTCGGCCCTTCCATTACCCGCGAGGTAATCGAATTGGTCCCCGGCGCGGTGCATCTTCGGTCGCAACAGGAGATGACCATGATCGCGCTGCTGCTGTACCGGACCATCGCGGACCACATCGTTCCCTGGGCCGTCACGCTCGCGACCCGCATGCTGGCGCGCAGCCTCAACATGCCGGAGCCGCTGGTGCAGTCGACCGGCGACTATGTCGTCGCGCAGGTCACAGCCTTCGAGCACAGCGTCGGCAGAAGCCTCTGCCCGTTCCGCCTCGCCCGCCTGCTTCGCGCCTGGTGGCGCTGTTTGCACTGAGTTTCACCCCGAGCCCACCCCAACCATGGAGACCCAAGATGATCGACGCATCCACCTTCCTCCGCCGCGCACTGCTCGCCGACGCGATCTTCAGCGGCGTCGCAGCGATCGGCTTCACCTTCGGAGCCGGCGCGTTCGCGGCGCTGTTCAACCTGCCCGAAGCGCTGCTGCGCGAGACCGGGCTGTTCCTGATCGTCTACACCGCACTGGTGGGCTGGCTTGCCTCGCGCGCCTCCGTGCCGAAACCGCTCGTGCTGCTGGTCGTGGTCGGCAACGCGGCCTGGACGGTCGGCAGCATCGCACTGCTGCTCTCGGGCGCGGTGTCACCGAATCTCGCCGGCGAGCTCATGGTCGTCGCGCAGGCGATTGCGACCGGCGTGTTTGCCGAGCTGCAATATGTCGGATTGCGGAAGAGCGGGAGTGTGGTGGCGGCGTGAGCCTCTCGTGTCCCGGGCGCGCCGCAGCGCTTTTGCAGCTGCGGCGCAGAGCCGGGATCCGAGAGCGGAAGCTACGCCCGGGCGCGGCCGACCTTGCCGCCGAAGTGCTTGCCGTTCAGCTTTTTCTTTTTGGTCGCAGGGCCCTTCGCGCCCGGCTTCTGCGCTTTGCGCTCGGCGCGCGCCTTCACCTTGGCGCGTTCGGCGCGCGCCTCGGCGCGCAGCTTCTTGCGCTTCTTCTCGCAGGAGGGGCACTTGCAGCCGATCGGCTTCAGATAGGCTTTGAAATAGTCGGTGCCGTAATCGTAGTTGATCTCGTCGCCCGGCTCGATGTTCTTGATGGCGCGGATGAAGACCTTGCGCTCGCGCGGCCGCACGTCGGACTCGGCGTTGGGCCGGCAAGAATGGTTGATGTAGCGCGCGAGGTTCTTGCGCACCGAGCCATCGATGGTCCAGCGGTTGTTGAGCTCGAACAGGTATTTGTTCTCGATCTCGTCATGCGCAGGAATCTTGGAGTCCAGGATCGGTCCGAAATAACGGATGATCCGGGTCCCCTTCTTGATCGGCATGGTGGCGAAGAGGCCAAGTCCGGTCTTGGAACGGCCGACACGATAGGATTTGCGGGATGCGATGGCTGGCATGATCGAGAAAAATGAGGACGCGAACGAGGCCCGATGCCCCAAGCGAAGCCGCCCTTCTAGAACGATTCCGCGCCGCTGTCAGGTCTATCCCGCTTCCATTTGAACCTTGCCCACAATCAAGACGTCTGATGCAACGAGGTTCCGCTCGCATCGAGACACCATCATGATCCGCATCGCTGCCCTGTGCCTGGCCGTGTTGCTGACTTGCATCGGCCTGGACAGTGTCGCCGCCCAATCGCTAGGCAGCAGCTACACCTCGACCGCGCCGAAAGACTGCCGTCAGATCGGCAAGTCCAGCGAGCTCGACGGCAGCACCACCCCGGTATGCCCCGGCAAGAACGGTCTCGTCGTCCTGATTGCCGAGGACGACCTGCGCGAAATCGTCTCGGTCGGCCGCAATCGCAAGCTGGCCGCCGAGGAACCGGCGGCCGAGGTCTGGTTCGCGCCGTTCAATTCATCGGAGACCACCGTCGAATGGCGCACCGCCGACGCAAAGCCGTTCGCGATCATCCAGCGCTGGCACATCGCGGATGGCACCGACCGCGACAAGCAGGGTCGTCCGAACACCAAGGCCATGCTGGTGGTGACCCGGTTGCCGCCGGGACCGGTCTGCCACGTCGCCTATGTCGATGCCATCGCCAATCCGAACGCCAATGAGCTCGCCCGCAAGGCCGCCCACGATGTCGCCCGCAGCTTCACCTGCGGCAAGGACGAGGTGAAGATCATCGGCACGCGCGGCCGCGCGGTCGAACTGGCGACGGTGCGCTAGGGATTCGCCGGTCAGACGTCCGCTAGACAGGAAGTTTCGTGGTCACAGGCGCCGTCAGCATCGCCTCCAGTAGCCGTTCGGCCGTCGTGCCCTCTGGCAGACGTCCCAAAATATCTTCGAGCCGACCATCGAGCAGCAGCATGGTGAAGCCATGCACCAGCGACCAGGCGCGTGCGATGGCGGCGCCCTGATTCAGCGTCAGTGCATCGCCGCTGATCTGCTCTTGCCGCATCATGCCGATGGCGTTGGCAAGTCCGGCGAAGGAGGCTTCGGCCGCCTCATGCAGCGAGGGCCGGGAGTAATCGAGCCGTTCGGTGCGGAACATGATGCCATACATGCCGGGATGCGCCTGCGCATAGGCGACATAGGCCTTCGGCCGCGCCAGCGCGGCCTCCAGCGGCGTGGTCGCGGCATCGCAGGACGAGGCCATCGCCGCGTTGAACTGGCGGAAGCCGACCGCTGCGAGCTCGCTGAGAAGACCCGTGAGATCGCCGAAATGATGCGTGGGTGCCGCATGCGAGACGCCGGCCTCGCGCGCCACCGCGCGCAATGTCAGGCCGGAGAGCCCGTCGCGTTCCAGCACCCGCTCGGCGGCCTGAAGCAACGCCTCGCGGAGGGCACCATGATGATAGGGCGTCTCGGCCTTCGCAGCCGCCGGCCGTCGCGCGGAACGCGCCGGCATGCCCACTGCCGGCGATGTCTTTCCCGGAGTGCGCGGACGGCGCGCGGTTTCGCTCTTGGTTTCGCTCTTGGTTTCGCTCTTGGTCTCGTTCTTGGCCATGGGACAAGCTATATGACGCGATATTGACAGTGTAAAGATTTCACTTGACCGGAGCTGCGCGCAAGACTATCAGATCTTTACGATGTAAAGATTGGGAGGATACGCCGTGCAGCAGGACGCCGTCATCGGACGCCGCGATAACCTCGGGCCGATTCCATTCGAGGCCGACGCGCCCTTCCTGAAGATCGTCGGCGAATTGCCGCGCGATCTGAACGGCACGCTCTATCGCAACGGCCCCAATCCGCAGTTCGATTCTCCCGGCGCGCACTGGTTCGTCGGCGACGGCATGCTGCATGCCTTCCATCTCGAGAACGGCCGCGCCAGCTATCGCAACCGCTGGGTCCGCACGCCGAAATGGCTGGCCGAGCACGATGCCGGCCGCGCCTTGTTCGGCGGCTTCGGGCGCAAGCTGCCGGATGCGCCACAAAACCTCACCGATGGCGGCGTCGCCAACACCAACATCATCTTCCACGCCGGCAAGCTGCTCGCGCTCGAAGAAGCGCATCTGCCGACCGAGATCGAGCCGGGCACGCTAGCGACGCGCGGCTACCACAACTATCACGGCCGCGTCGCCGGCAGCTTCACCGCACATCCGAAGATCGATCCGGTCACCGGCGAGCTGGTGTTCTTCGGCTACAATGCCGCGGGACCGCTGACCTCCGCCCTCTCCTATGGATCAATCGACGCCTCCGGCAAGGCGACGCGCTTCGAGCGGTTCGAGGCGCCCTATGCCAGCATGGTGCATGACTTCATCGTCACCAAGCACCACGTGCTGTTTCCGATCCTGCCCATCACCGGCAGCATGGAGCGCGCGATGAGCGGACGGCCGCCTTATGCCTGGGAGCCGGACAAGGGCGCCTATGTCGGCGTGATGAAGCGCGACGGCACGGCAAAGGACATCGTCTGGTTCCGAGCTGAGGCCTGCTACGTCTTTCACGTCATGAATGCATGGGAGGACGGCAATCGCATCTTCGCCGACGTCATGCAATTCGAGGAAGCGCCGCTGTTTTCGCATCCAGACGGCCGGCCGACGGATCCGGACAAGTCGCGCGCCCGCCATTGCCGCTGGACGTTCGATCTCTCGGGCAACACCGAGCGTTTCCAGCAGACTTATCTCGACGATCTCACCGGCGAATTCCCGCGCATCGACGATCGCCGCGCCGGACTGAAGAGCCGTCACGGCTGGTACGCCTGCGCCAATCCGCGGCTGCCGATGTTCGGCGCGCTGTCGGGCCTCGTCCATGTCGACGGCAACGGCAGGCGGCTCGGCCATTATCTGCTGCCCGCTGGCGACACCATCTCCGAGCCCGTGTTCGTCGAGCGATCACGGGACGCCGCCGAAGGCGACGGCTGGCTGCTCACACTGATCTGGCGCGCGCGAGAGAACCGCAGCGACCTCGCCGTGTTCAACGCCACCGACGTCGAGGCCGGCCCCGTCGCGCTGGTGCAACTCGGGCATCGCGTGCCGGATGGCCTTCACGGCAATTGGGTGAGGGCGGAATAGCGGCCGTCATTCAGGGGCGCGGCACTTGGTGCGAGCCCTGCGATGACATCGCAGATGCAGAGAGCCTCACATGCACATCCCCTCGATCGCCGTCGACTGCCTCGCCCTCCTCGCCCTCGCCGGCGCCGCGCTCGCATTCCAGATGCGCCGCGGCACGACCATCTTCAACGGCGGCATTTTGGTCGCCATCGGCCTCCTGATCGGCGCCGCGCTGCCGATCGTGTCGCACTTGCCCTGGGCGGAATTGGCCGAGGAAGCATCCGACCAAGCCATTGCAGCACTTCATTTTTTGGAAGTCACTTACGCCATTTTGACACTGTAAAGATTCCGCTTGACCGGAGATCCTCGCCGCGCTAATGATCTTTACATCGTAAAGATTAGCCCGACCGAGGCGTCCCATGGCGATTTTCCTGATCCTTGCGCCCTACGGCGCTTACACTTTGCTAATGCTCGTGACGTCGGCCACTTCAAGCGTATTCGCCGCGTGCGCGATCTGTCTCGCGACCGTCGCAGTCGATGTCGCGCGCGGCCGTTCGGTGAAGATCCTGGCCGCGGGCTCGGCGATCGTGTTCGCCGCAATCGGCCTCTACCTCGGCCTGGTCGATCCGGCGCTGGGCACGCTCGGCGTCAAGCTGGCGGTCGATATCGGCATCTTCGTGATCTCGCTCGGCTCGTTGCTGGTGCGCCGTCCGTTCACGCTGCAATATGCGATTGAAACCGTTCCCGCCGAAACCGCCGCACTACCCGGCTTCCTCACCGCCAACTACATCATCACCGGTGCATGGACCGCAGCCGCGCTGCTGATGGCGGCCGCCAACATCGCCCTGCTCTACTTCCCCGGCCTGCCGCTCTGGTCGAGTCTTGCGGTCGCCTTCGCCGCCCGCAACAGCGCGATCTACTTCACAAAGTGGTATCCCGAATATCGCCAGATCAAATATGCTGCGCCCGCCACGGCCCTGCCCCACACCCATTGAAAACAGGACAGACGATGAAAGACGTATTCCGCCGGCTCGTCTCCGACTTCCTCTCCACCATCGTCTTCCTGGTGATTTATCTGGCGACCGACAACGTCATCCTCGCGACCGCCATCGCGATCCTCGGCGCGATCGGCCAGGTGGCCTGGTCGCGGATCAAGGGCCAGACGCTCGGCTACATGACGTGGGCAAGCCTTGGCCTCGTCATCGTGCTCGGTAGCGCAACGCTGCTCACCAGCGACCCGCGCTTCGTGCTGGCCAAGCCTGCGATCGGACATGTCGCGATCGGCTTCATCATGCTCAAGCGCGGCTGGATGCTGCGCTATCTGCCCGCGATCGTGACCGAGACCATTCCGGAATACGTCACGGTGGCGGGCTACGCCTGGGCCGCGCTGATGTTCGTGCTTGCCGCGGGGACCGTCGCGGTCGCCATGACAGGGGACATGAAGCTGTGGGCTTTCTATATTTCGGTGGTCCTGATCGGCGCGAAAATCGCCGCGTTTGCCATCCAGTATGTTGTCTTCCGCCTGCTGGTCGGCAGCCGCATCCGCGCTGCCGTCCGAGCTTGAGGCCGCGTCAAAGAGAGCGTTAGGCACCCTACCCGAGTTGGGCTATAGGCGTCCTTGGCCAGACTTGCGGATTGTCGCGAGGCGCCGGGAAAAAACTGGGAGACACGAATGGCCGTGGACGGCAATTGGATTCTGACCATGACGACGCCCATGGGCGAACGCAAGGCGACGCTGAACCTGAAGGCCGCCGGCGGCACGCTCACGGGCGTGCAGGGCGCGGAAGGCGATACCGCGGAGATTTTCGACGGCACCGTCAGCGGCCATGCCGTCAACTGGAAGGTCTCGATCACCAATCCGATGCCGCTCACGCTCGAATTCATCGGAACGGTTTCCGGCGACAGCATGAGCGGCGAGATGGGCATCGGCCCGATGGGCAGCTTTCCGTTCACAGGCGCTCGCGCCTAAGCCGCGCAACGTTATGCGCGTGCTCCGTCTCATCGCGGCAACCATCCTGTGCGCCGCGACACAAGCGGCGCGCGCGGACGACACCGAACCGGCGTGGCGCGCAAGCGCGCTCGCCATGGTGCCCGCGGGCTACGTCGCGGGCACAGCCTACCGGACCGATGGTTCGACCGGCTACCTCGCCGTTTATCCCGCAACATCGAACGATCCGAAAACGCCGGCAAGCGTGTTCGCTGCGCGACAGGCCCTCGTCGTCACGCTGAAGGCGGATGCGGCGCGCGCGATCTCAGCCGAACTGAAGCCACGCACCGGGCCCGATTCCGATAACGACGACACCGATTTCGCAAAACCGCATGCCGATCTCGCCGCGAAGCGCATGGCGCTACCTGAAGGCACGGAACCCTGCGATCTCGGCGCCTGGTCCATCGACAAGGATCCTGATGGCCTCAACGTGCGCGCCGGGCCCTCGGTGAAAGCGCGTCTGCTCGGCACCCTGCCGCCGCCCTACCGGCTCAAGCTCGGCGGCGCCGAAAACACGCCCGACGGCGGCTGGCTCACCGAATTCCGCGTCGTCGGATTCAAGGACGGCTGGTTTCTGATCGAAGGCGCCAAGCCGCCGGGCAAGAATTACGAGGACGAGAAGAGATATCCACGCAATGCGCCAAAACCCTATGCCGGACGCGGCTGGGTCGCCTCGAACAAGATCGGCGCTTCCTACGCCAACGGCGCGACGCGCATGGGCGGACTTTTCCAGGCGCCCTTCGTCGATGCGAAGTGGATGCCGGCCCAGCGCGAACTCGGCGGCCCCATCGACACTGACGGCGGCCCGAAGCGCATCTTGGCTTGCAGCGGCCTCTGGGGCCTCGTCGAAAGCCAGGACGGCGTCCGCGGCTGGTGGCGTTCGCTGTGCTCCAACCAGGTCACGAATTGCAGTTAGACGTCGAAGCTTCCGCGTCGTCATGGCCGGGCTTGTCCCGGCCATCTACGGTCTTACCGGCGGCACTAACGTGGATGCCCGGGACAAGCCCGGGCATGACGGTTTCCTGTGGGGGCTTATCCACAATCGCCCACGAGTAAGCGTGGTGTGAAAGCTCAGCCCAGATTCAACGCCTTGAAGAAGTCGTTGCCCTTGTCGTCGACAATGATGAACGCCGGGAAGTCGACCACTTCGATGCGCCAGATCGCTTCCATGCCGAGCTCGGGATATTCGAGCACCTCGACCTTCTTGATGCAATGCTCGGCGAGGTTCGCCGCCGCACCGCCGATCGAGCCGAGATAGAAGCCGCCATACTTCTTGCAGGCCTCGCGCACGGCCGGCGCGCGGTTGCCCTTTGCGACCATCACCATCGAGCCGCCAGCGGCCTGGAACTGGTCGACGAAGGAATCCATGCGGCCAGCGGTGGTCGGGCCGAATGCGCCGGAGGCATAGCCCTCGGGCGTCTTGGCCGGGCCGGCATAGTAGACCGGGTGGTTCTTGAAGTAATCCGGCAGCGGCTCGCCCTTCTCCAGTCGCTCGCGCAGCTTGGCATGCGCGCTATCGCGCGCCACGATCATGGTGCCGGTCATCGATACCCGCGTCTTGATCGGGAATTTCGAGAATGTCGCCAGAATGTCCTTCATCGGCTGGTTGAGGTCGATCTTGACGACCTCGCCACCGAGCGACTGCTCGACCTCAGGCAGATACTGCGCCGGATTGTGCTCGAGCTCCTCGAGATAGACGCCGTCCTTGGTGATCTTGCCGAGCACCTGACGATCGGCCGAGCAGGACACCCCTAACCCGATCGGCAGCGAGGCGCCGTGACGCGGCATGCGGATCACGCGCACGTCGTGACAGAAATATTTTCCGCCGAACTGCGCGCCGACTCCAAGCGACTGCGTCATCTTGTGAATTTCCTGCTCCATCTCGACATCGCGGAAGGCGTTGCCGTCGGGCGAGCCGTGGGTCGGCAGCGCATCGAGATAGCGCGCCGACGCCAGCTTCACCGTCTTCATGCAGAGCTCGGCCGAGGTGCCGCCGATCACGATGGCGAGGTGATAGGGCGGGCACGCCGCGGTGCCGAGCGTGAGGATCTTTTCCTTCAGGAAGGCGAGCAGCCGGTCCTTGGTCAGCACCGAGGGCGTCGCCTGAAACAGAAAGCTCTTGTTGGCGGAGCCGCCGCCCTTCGCCATGAACATGAACTTGTAGGCATCATCACCCTCGGCGTAGATCTCGCACTGCGCTGGCATGTTGTTGGCGGTGTTCTTCTCCTCGTACATCGAGAGCGGTGCGACCTGCGAGTAGCGCAGATTGCGGCGCAGATACGCATCGCGCGCGCCCTCCGACAGCGCCGCCTCGTCGTCACCGTCGGTGATGACGTTGCAGCCCTTCTTGCCCATGATGATCGCGGTACCGGTGTCCTGGCACATCGGCAGCACGCCACCGGCCGCGATGTTGGCGTTCTTCAGAAAATCCAGCGCGACGAACTTGTCGTTCGGGCTGGCCTCGCCGTCCTCCAGGATGGCGCGGAGCTGCTTCAGATGGCCGGGCCGCAGATAGTGGTTGATGTCGCCGAAAGCCGCTTCCGACAGCGCCCGCAACGCCTCGCGCGACACCACCAGCATGTCCTTGCCCAGCACCTTCTCGACCCTGATACCCTCGGCCGTGATCTTCTTGTAGGGCGTCTCGTCCTTGCCCAGCGGAAACAGCGGGGTGTGCTTGTAAGGCGGAACGGGCTTTGCGGGGTCAGGGAAGGCGGTGGGAGCGTTCATGGGGCGAATCTCGGGGTTTTGGAGCCCTCGCGGGCCTCTAAGCATAGAAGCGTTCTAAGCGCATTTCGGACGGAAAAGAAAGGGAGTGGCGCGCATGGGATAGTTCGGCGCGGGTTCGGCTGGGCATCGGCACGGCTCGTGGAAAGGCCACCACCCACCCTTGCGCTTCGCGCTGACCGACGCTTGAATGCGCCCTCCAAGGGGCTTTTCATCATGATTTTCAAACTGCACGTCCGCGGCGCGATCCTGGTCGCCGCCGCCATCACCGGCCTTGTGACCCTCGCCTCGCCCGCCCGCGCGGACCGCTGCGACGACAGCGCCAAGGAACTGTCGAGCCAGGTCGAGCGCCTCAAGGTGAATTTCCGGGCCGCCAACGTCGTCTACCTCTCGCATCCGGCGGCCAAGGAGCTGTCCGTGGGTTGCCGGGGCGACAAATATTCGATCGAGCTTTTTGCCAAGGGCGATCGCAAGCCGACGCCGGAGTTCCTTGCGCTGGTGGGGTCGACGGCGGCGATCGTGTTCACCGTGACCAAGGACGACACCACGACGGGCGCGACACGCTGCCTGAAGCGGATGGGACTGCTGCGCGGCGACAAGGTCGTCATGCGCTACCGTCGGCTCAACATGGAATGCACCCGCACCAAGACCGACGCGTCCATCGCGATCACGCGCGGCAAGGACGAATAGGCGAGCTTCGCTCACTTTCGCCAGGCGCGGTGTGCGTGTGTCAGCACACCGCCCACCACACCAAGTCCCTCGCATTTTAACGATTGGCTTGACGGAAGTTTTGCTCCTCACGGCGCAGGGTCAATTGTTTCCATGTGTGAGGATTTGCGGATGAACGTTTCGACCGTTGCGCCGCCGCCGATCGCGATCGTGGTGCCGAACTACGACACGACCAAGCAGCAGGACGATCAGACCAAGGTCAAGGACACCGACCCGACCTACAAGCCGCAGCCGCCCGCGCCGCTACCGCCGGGTCAGGGCACGCGGATCGATCAGCTCGCCTGATCAGCCCTTGCCGGGGATGAAACGCCCGATCCGGTCGATCGGGCTTTTCGCGTGTCCGGCCGCATCTTTGCCGGATAGCGGGACCAATATCGCGCGCGGCTGACCTGAGACCTGCGCATGATCGCAAGACTGCTGTTGCAGAACACGATCACCACTGTCGCGATGGGCGCGCTGCTGTTCGCGTGCGCCGGGACCCTGCACTGGCCTTCGGCCTGGGTGTTCCTCGCCACCTGTGCCCTGCTCGGCCCGCTCTGCGGCTGGTGGCTTTATCGGGTCGATCCCGCACTGCTCGCCGAACGTCTGCGGCCGGTGCTGCAAAGGGACCAGCCCGCGGCAGACAAGGTCTTCATGACTGTGTTCGTCGCCGCGATGCTGGCTTGGCTGGTCGCGATGGGGCTCGACCGGCGCATGCTGTCCTCGGACATGCCGGTCGGGTTCCAGGTGCTCGGCCTCGTGCTGTTTCTGCTCTCGACGCTGTTCGTCCTCTGGGTGTTCCGCGAAAACTCGTTTGCCGCCCCCGTCGTGAAGCTGCAGGCCGAGCGCGCGCAGCGCGTGATCTCGACCGGGCCTTACGCGCATGTGCGCCATCCCATGTATAGCGGCATGATCCTGTTCTTCGCCGGCGTGCCGCTGCTGCTGGGCTCGTGGTGGGGACTTGCGATGGTGCCACTCATCCTCGCATTGTTTGCGGTCCGCATCGGGATCGAGGAGCGCACGCTGCGCGAGGGCCTGCCCGGCTATTCCGACTACGTCGCGCGCGTGCGCTATCGGCTGCTGCCCGGCGTGTGGTGAGCACGCATCAGCCTCTGCGCGGCACGGCGCATCTACTTCGCTCGAATGCGCTTTAGCCGTCGAGCTCGCGATAACGGCGGAAGATGCCCTGCTCGTTGAAGGGAATGCGGCGCTCGCTTGCGAGATAGGCCTTGATGTTCGGCCGCGCGGCGATGCGATCGTGCAGGCCGACAAGGCCCGGGATATCTTTCTCGAATGCCTTCATCCGCTTGGGGAAGGCGTAGCGCAGTCCATCGACGATCTGGAACAGCGAGAGATCGACATAGCTCAGCCTGCGGCCGGTGACATAGGCACCGCCATTGCCGGCGAGAAGCTGTTCGAAATAGCCGAGGAACTTCGGCACGCGCTCGCTCCAGAAGTCGGCCGTGCGCTTCTTGGCCGGCGCCTTCTGGTCCTCGTAATAGAGCGAGGGCCCGAGCGGATGGTGGGTGTCGTGGATCTCGACCACGAGGTCGGTGATGGTGAGCTGGAGCTGATGCACCCAGAGTTTTCCGGCTTCCGTCTTCGGCGCCAGCCCGTGACGGCTGCCGAGATAGAGCAGGATGTTGGCGGTCTGACCGATGACGAGCTTGCCGGCTTTCAGGAACGGCGGCGCAAAGGGCGGCGTGCCCTCACGCGCGTCCATCATCTTCATCATCGCAGCCGTGCCGCGCGGGCCGCGCGCGACGTCCGCGTAGGCCGCGCCCCCCTCCTCCAGCGCCAGCCGCACATATTCGCCGCGGCCCTGGATCTCGGGCCAGTAATAGAGCTCGTATTTCATGGGAGAGGTCCGTGCACATTGGGGCGACGGGACCAATGTAGCATGTGGCTCCCGGTTCCCGCAGAGACGAGCGGAACTCAGCCGTCACGCGCTCGTCATTGCGAGCGCAGCGAAGCAATTCCAGAAATGGCTTCTGCGGAGACAGTCTGGATTTGCTTCGTCGCGAGAGCCGTCGCAAGACGGTTGGGAGGGTTCAGCGCCTCAATTCGACGCGAAGCAATACAGCAACCCGTCGCCGCCGGTGCTCTTCAGATCGGATTGCGAGCAGCCGCCATCGGGACCGCGCGAGGGGTGAGAGCTGTTCCAGGATTTCGACGGCTCGTCATCGGACAGGCCTCGACGATCGGCGTGGCCGACGACCGCTGCGCCTTGCGTGCTCGACGTCCAGTTCTTGCAGGTCTTGTCGTCACCCGCGGCAAAAGCGGTGCCGTCGGGTTGCGATCCCGTGAGGATGTCGTGCCGGTTCGGCGTGTCGCCGGCGCCGTTGATGACCTCGCCTTTCTCGCTGAGTGCGGTCTGCTTGGTGAGGTTGTTGGCCGGTCCGTGCAGGTCGGCGACGTCCTTGGCGATCACCGCGTCCTTGGCGTTCTGCCAGGGTCCCCTGCCGATGCGATCTTTGGCGTTGACGGCCGGCTTGCCGTCGGCGGCCTGCGTCGACAGATAGGCGCGCCAGGTCTTCGTGCCGGCGCCGCCGGCCTGTGCCAGCTTCTGGCATTGCGCATCGGCCCCCTCCAGGCCGCCGAGATCGGCGCCCTTGCCAGGACCGCTGGAGGTCACGAAGAACGTCATGTCGGCCGACTGCGCCTGCGCCGATGGCGCCGCAATCAAGGCCGCGGCAAGTGCGAGGCCCGAAATCGTCAGGGATCTCTCGATACGGATCATGCTGTCCTCCAGTTGTGTTTTTCGTTGGCCGCCAGATGTCAACCCGACGCGCGCCGGCTTATTCCGATACCGCGGTGCGAGACGCCCAAAAAGAAAAAGGCGCCGTGCAAAAAGCACGACGCCCTGGTTCCTCATGTCGTCTGCGATCAGTTGGTCTGCTGGATCGCCGACAATTCCCAGCCAGTGCCCGGACGGCGGGCAAAGGTCCAGACTTCAGTCGCCTCGCCCGGCTGCTCGCTGCCGGCGACAACCGCGCCGGTGTTGCGATCGGTCGTCTTGTCGGTGAGCGCGAAGCGCAGCGCCACCGTGGCAAACTCGGTCTCGCCTTCCCGCCAGGCTTCCGCAAGGTCGCCTTGCAACAGCTTGACGTTGGTCACCTTGTTCACGACGTTGCGCGCACGGTTCTCTGCGAGGTCCTTCTCGAAATAGGAGACCATTTCCGGCGTCGCGAGCGTGTGCAGCTTGGCCACGTCCTCGTTCGACCAGGCGGTCTGGACATCGGCGAGCAGGCGCTCGAACGCCTCATAGTCATCAGGCTTGATCTCGACCGGCGCGTTGTTGGCGTTGGCGCCGAAGCCGAAGCCGCCAAGACCGCCGGCAAGTCCACCACCGAGACCGCCGCCACCGGGGCCACTGCGATAGTTCGGCTGCGGCCCCTGACCGGCACTGGCGTCAGCGTTGGCGTAGGCCGCCTGCTGCGAGTGGCGGCGCTGCCACCACGACATCGCCAGCCGCACCACGACCACCACCAGCACGATCTGGATGATCAGGCCCAGGATCGACGACAGGCCGCCGAGGCCACCGAACAGGCCGCCGCCGAACAGCATGCCGAGCAGGCCTGCGCCGAGGAAGCCGGCCGCAAGGCCGCCCATGAAGCCGCCGGCGCGGCCGAACATGCCACCGCGCGCGGGTGCGGCAGCAGCCGAATTCATGCCTGCGCCCGGCTGGGTGTAGGTCCGGTTGAACTGCGACGTCGAGCCCGGCGCGGTCGTGGTCGACGGGGGGGCTGAGTAGGTCCGCGAGCCGCGCGAACCCGACGACATGCCGCCTCCGACGCGGGCGTCGGCCGACGAGATCACCAGCGCAGTCGGCAGCCCGAGCGCCAGTACGACGGCAATCGTCTTGAAGAGACTGCGGCTACGTTGCGAGAAATTCATGTTCTTTTCCCAAATCCCCGGCATGGGGATGTGCCTCTAAGATGGTCAGCCTTCTCGAAAAGGGAAGCCGGTTTCGGAACTTGTGGCTGCGGCCCTCAGTCGCGGGGATGCGGCAAAAGCCCATATTTGACGAGGGTTTGTCCGGAAAGCCCCGGAACCGCGGTCGCCCGCTACCGGCGCGTTGACGCAGGCGGTTACCCCACTTTCGCCATCGTCTCCTTCACGGCCGCCACGAGCTGGCTGAGCGTGAACGGCTTCGGCAGGAAGTCGAACTGCTGTCCCTCGGGCAGGCTCTTCTCGAAGGCATCCTCGGCGTAGCCGGAGACGAAGATGAACTTGATCTCAGGGTTCTTCTCGCGCATCGCCTTCAGCAGCGTCGGGCCATCCATCTCCGGCATCACGACGTCGGAGACGACGAGATCGATCCCGCCGCTCTGTTCCTCCAGGACCTCCATGGCCTCGACGCCGTTCTCGGCCTCGACCACAGTATAGCCGCGCGAGCGCAGGCCGCGTGCATTGAGAGCGCGCAGGCCCTCTTCGTCCTCGACCAGCAGGATGGTGCCCTGTCCGGTGAGATCGGTGCGCGGCTTGGCCTCCGCTGCGCCAGCCGCAGCTTCCTTCGCGGCGCCATTGGCCGCGCTGACCGCTGCGGCAGGTTGCTCGACCTGCGCTTCCAGCTCGGCGTGATGGCGCGGCAGGAAGATGTGGAACGAGGTGCCCTGCCCCGGCTCGGAATCCACGTAGATGAAGCCGCCGGTCTGCTTGACGATGCCGTAGACGGTGGAGAGCCCGAGACCGGTGCCCTTGCCGACTTCCTTGGTCGAGAAGAACGGCTCGAATATCTTGTCACGGATGTCGGCGGGAATGCCGGTGCCGGTGTCGGCGACCTCGATCCGCACATAGTCGGCGGCCGGCATGCCCTTGTAGGCGAGCTTGGCCGCCTCTTCGACAGTGACGTTGGCGGTGCGGATGATCAGCTTGCCGCCGTCAGGCATGGCGTCGCGCGCGTTCACCGCGAGGTTGACGATCACCTGCTCGAACTGGGAGACGTCGACCTTCACCGGCCAGAGATCGCGGCCGTGGATGGTCTCGTGCTTGACCTTCTCGCCGATCAGCCGGCGCAGCAGCATGGCGAGGTCGGACAGCGCATCTCCGAGGTCAAGCACCTGCGGCCGCAGCGTCTGGCGCCGCGAGAACGCCAGCAGCTGCCGCACCAGCGTCGCGGCCCGCGTCGCGTTCTGCTTGATCTGCATGATGTCCTGGAACGACGGATCGGTCGGCTTGTGCGCGTTCAGCAGGAAGTCGTTCGCCATCATGATGGCGGAGAGCACGTTGTTGAAGTCGTGGGCGATGCCGCCGGCAAGCTGGCCGACCGTCTCCATCTTCTGCGACTGGTTGATCTGGTTCTCCAGCGCGCGCCGCTCGGTGGTCTCGAGCATGTGCACGATGGCGGCTTCGGCGTCGTTCTCGCCCCCGTCGACCGGCGTGACGAAGAACTGGCCCCACCGCTCCTTGGTCCCCTCCAGCGCCACCTCGACGGGAGCGATGTCGGCCTGGTTCTCGGCGGCCTGGTTGATGGCCGCGATCAAGAGGTGGCGGTCGCGCGAATTGACCGCGCGGAAGATCGACTTGGAGGCGCTGTCGAGCCCGAGCGCCTGTCCAAGCTTGGCGTAGCGCGCATTGGCGCGCACGACGTTGCCGCCGCGGTCGACGGTCGCGATCGCCATCGGCGTATGGTCGAAGAAGCGCATGAAGCGCACTTCGGCGGCGCGGTCCGGATCGCTGCGCTCGTCGCGGGCGCGGCTGATGACCAGCGTGCGCGACGGTCCCGGCGCGCCGTCGGCGCCGAAGGCGAGCTTGTGATAGAGCCGCACCGGCATGGTCTTGCCCGTGCGCATGCGCAGGTCGATGTCGAAGACTTCGGTCTTCACCTCGCCCGGCACCGCCACGATCGAGGTGAGCAGCGAAGCGCCGTCGCCGGAGACGATGTCGGTGAGCTTGAGCCCGCCCGAGCCGATCTCGGCGAGGTCGTAGTCGAGCCAGTTCGCCAGCGTCGCGTTGACATAGGCGAGCTCGCCGGCCGGATTGACCGAGAAGAAGCCGCAAGGCGCGTGATCGAGATATTCGATCGCGTGCTGGAGCTCCTGGAACACGTCCTCCTGGCGCTCGCGGTCGCGGGTGATGTCGGCGATCGACCACACCGCATATTTCGACTCGCGCTTGCCGGTGCCGAGCGGGCGCACCCGCATGCGCAGCCAGCGGCCCTGGCTGCCGTCATGGCCGGAGATGCGCACCTCTTCCTGCTGGCGCTTGCCTTCGCGCGCTGCTTTCAGCAGACGGAACACGGCCTCGGAGACATCGGGATTGCCGATGAAGATGCGCTCGACGGGACGCACCTCCTGCGGGCCGGTGGCCCCGGTCAGCGTCAGATAGGCCGCATTGGAATAGACCACATGACCGCGCGGGTCGGTCACCGCCAGGCCGTCGAAGGCATGGTCGGCGATGCGCCCCATCACGGGGTCGTCGAGATTGCGGTCGACGAAACGGATGATGCCGGCGGCGAAGGCGAACAGGTTGAACAGGCCGACCATCGCCAGCACGGCGAGAATGCCGAGGATATAGGGCTGCGCCTGCGCGCGCCCGAGCGTCATCAGCCCGACGGCGACGGCGACGAGACCGGCGGCCACCAGCAGCACCAGCGCAATGCTGCCCGAGCGCGGCGATGGCTCGTGCGCCGCAACGGGCTCGCGTGTGAGGTCGTGGTCGGTCTCAGCAGTCATCTCAAGCTGACGCAGCCTGTTGGCAGAGAATCAACGCGCTGCGGCGCGCGCGGGGCCTTCCCTGCCTCATCAGGACCCGCAGGCGCAAGGGCAGCAAGGACGAATGGTACGCTGATTCCCAGTTTACGGCCATTTCCGGTACTTTTCGGGTATTTTAGCCTCACCCGGCGCCGAATCCGCGCTTCAGCCGCATGACGTAGCCGATGACTTCGGCGACTGCATGGTAGTGCTCGGTCGGGATTTCCTGGTCGATTTCGACGCTGGCGTAGAGCGCGCGCGCCAGCGGCACGTTTTCGACGATGGGGATGTCGTGCTCGCGCGCGATCTCCCGGATCTTGAAGGCGAGATTGTCGACGCCCTTGGCGACGCAGATCGGCGCCGACATGCCGCGCTCGTAGGACAGAGCAATCGAATAGTGGGTCGGGTTGGTGATGATCACGGAGGCCTTGGGAACCGCCGCCATCATGCGTTTCCTGGAGCGCTGCTGGCGCAATTGCCGCAGCTTGCCCTTGATGTGCGGGTCGCCTTCGGACTGCTTGAACTCTTCCTTGATCTCCTGGAGCGACATCTTCTGCCGCTGGAACCAGCTGCGGTACTGGAAGAAATAGTCGCCGATGGCGATGATGGCGAGCGCCGCGACCACCGCGCCGAGCAAATGGATGGTCATGCTGGTGGTGGCCCCCAGCATGGCGGCCGGATCGAGCCTGACCATCGCCTCCATGCGATGCCGCTCCGGCCACAGGATCATGGTCATGACCACGCCGAGCACGATCAGCTTGCCGATGCCCTTGAGGAAGTTCGCCGCCGCCTGCTTGCCGAAGATGCGCTTGAAGCCTTCGGCAGGCGACAGCTTGCTGAATTTGGGCTTGAGAGATTCGGCCGACCAGACCAGGCGATGCTGAAGCATGTTGCCGGCAATCGCCGCCAGCACCAGCATCAGCAAGGGCACGCCGACCGCCGCGAGCACGGCGACCTCGATCTGCTGCATCAACGCGAGCAGAGCCTTGCCGTCGGTCTTGATCATCCAGGCATTGGCGAGCAGGTTGCGCATCGGCGTCAGCAGCCCGCTGCCGACCGATCCCGAGAAGGTCGAGACCACGAGCGTTGCGCCCGCGATCATGAACCAGGTGTTGATCTCCTGGCTCTTGGCGACGTCGCCGCGTTCGAGCGCCTCTTCGAGACGTTTTTGCGTCGGGTCTTCTGTTTGACTGTCGGGATCTTTGTCTTCGGCCATCGATCTCTCACTTCAACAGCATCATCTGGTGCATGACACCGATGAAGTAGTCGAGATACGTGCCCATCATCGCGGTGAGCACCACGGCAAGCACCAGGAAGCCCGCGAAGATCGACAACGGCACGCCGACGAAATAGACCTGCATCTGCGGCATCAGACGTCCCAGCACGCCAAGCCCGATGTTGAAGACGAGGCCGAACACCAGGAATGGCCCCGATAGCTGCAGGCCAAGCAGGAACGCAGCGGAAAAGGCCCGCGTCGCAAGCGCAGCGATATCGCCGCTCGACACGGTCTCGCCCGGCGAGAAGATCCTGTAGCTGTCGTTCAGCGCCGCGATCACCAGATGATGGCTGTCGGTGGCGAACAGCAGCGTCACCCCGAGCATGGTCAGGAAATTGCCGACCAGCACGCCCTGCTGACCCTGCGTCGGATCGACCGAGGTGACGAAGCCGAGCCCCATCTGCTGCGCGATCACGGCACCTGCGACCTGGAGCGCCGACAGCGTCACGCGCGCGGTCGCCCCCAGCACGATGCCGATCACGATCTCATGCAGCATCAGGACCAGCAGCGGTGCGATCGACTCCATGTCGACGTGATAGGCGCCCCGATGCAGCGGCAGGATGATGAGCGTGAGCAGCAGCGCGATCGACAGCTTGATCCGCGTCGGGATGTTGGTCTCGCCCAGGCCCGGCAGCAGCATTACCATCGCACCGACCCGGGCGAAGGCGAGCATGAAGGACGCGGCGAGCGCCGGCAGCAGCGATACGTCGATGCGCATGACGGACGCATTGTGCCTCAGCCGCCGATGATTCGCGACGATATCCGCAGCATATGGGAATGGAGCGCGTCGGCCATGAACGGCAGCGCCAGCAGCATCGTGGCAAAGATCGCCAGGATCTTCGGCACGTAGATCAGCGTCTGCTCCTGGATCTGCGTCAGCGCCTGGAACAGCGACACGACGACGCCGACCACGAGCCCGACCACCATCAGCGGCGACGACACGATCACGATGGTCCAGATCGCATCACGCGCGACGTCGAGGGTCTCTGGTCCGGTCATTTTCGATTTCTCACTGTGAATTGTTGTTCGTCATTCCGGGGCTCGCGAAGCGAGAGCCCGGAATCCATACTCCCGATCGCGGTTATGGATCCTCAGATGCGCAATTGCGCATCGTAGCTCGCGACTTCGTCGCGCCCCGGAATGACAGCGGCGATCAAATCGGCATCTTCATGATGTCTTCATACGCCGCGATCACGCGATCGCGGACCGAGACCAGCGTCGACACCGCGACGTCGGTGTCGGCGACCGCCGTCACCACGTCCATCACGTTGGCCTTGCCAGCGGCCATCGCCACCGTCTGGGCGTCGGACTTGCGGCCGGTCTCCATGACGCTGCCGACGGCGTCTTTCAGCAGCGAAGCAAAGGACTGCCCGTTCGGCTCGCTGCCCTTGCCGGCGCCGCTGTTCTCCAGCACGCGGGCGAGGTTGGCATAAGCGTTGGCGGCGATTGTGGGTGATGCCATGGCTCAATTGTCCTGTTCAGCTCTTGAGGATGTCGAGCGTGCGCTGGATCATCCGGCGCGTCGCACTGATGATGTTGAGATTGGCCTCGTAGGACCGCTGCGCGTCGCGCATGTCGGTCATCTCGACCACCGAGTTCACGTTGGGATATTTCACGTTGCCCGTCGCGTCCGCCGCCGGATTGTTCGGCTCGTATTTGGTGCGGAAGCTGGACTGGTCGGGCTTGATGCGGCCGAGGGTGACGACCTGCGCGTCGAGCGTGCGGTCGAGCGCGGAGGAGAAGGTGGGCACCTTGCGCCGGTAAGGATCGCCGCCTGCGGTCTGCGAGGTCGAATCCGCGTTCGCGATGTTCTCCGAGATCACCCGCATGCGCCCGGCCTGCGCGCGCAGGCCGGAGGTCGCGATCGCCATCGAGCGGGCAAAGTCGCTGCTGTCATTGGCCATGGTTTACGTCCTCTAGCCCTTGCCGATCGCGGTCTTGAGCAGACGCAGGCTCTTCGAGTACAGCGAGGTCGCCGCCGCATAATCCATCTGGTTGTTCGCGGCCTTCATCATCTCTTCCTCGAGATTGACGGCGTTGCCCGCGGGACGGGTCTCGAAACCTGCATTCTTGTTCTGGTCGAAGCTCGAGGCCGCCCCGGACGGCGTCATGTGGGAACCGCTGGTGCGGGCCAGCGCCAGAGGTCCCATCGAGCCCGTCACCGCGCCTGATTTGTCGAGCTTCGGCTCGACCAGGTCGCGCGGCCGGAATTTGGGCGTGTCGGAATTGGAGACGTTCTCGGACAGGACGCGCTGGCGTTCCTGGTGCCATTGCATCTTGGTGCGAAGCGCCGACAGCACCGGAAGATCGTTGATCGACATCGTTGCGGTTCCTTCCGCTTGTCCTCGGACCTTCAGGCCCGAAGCTAGGCAGAATTTGCCGCGTGTATGGTTAACAGGTGGTTAAGGATACGACGGCCGCACGTGTCCTGCCGGGACACGCATTTGCAAACCCGTGGTTCTACGAATCAAAAAGCGGCATTAACCCAACCGTTTGGCGGGCCATGCACAGGCCAAGAAGTCGTTTTGGATCGAGCGATTCATGGGTTATTAAGAGTTGGGGACGGCAAAACTTGCCGTGGGACGTTAAGAAATCGCAGTTTGGGGCATCCAACGCCGGTGGTCGGCGCATTTGACCATGGGCACGAGAACAGCGCCATTTGTCGGGGACAAGTATGCAAGGCAGTCCTATCACCTTCATCGTGGCGTTCATCGTCGTTCTGGCGTTGATCGGCGTCGCCGCATGGCTGGTTCGCCGATTCGCCACCAGCCGGCTCGGTGCCAACACCCAGCGCGGCCGGATGCCCCGGCTCGCCGTGATCGATGCCGCCGCGGTCGATGGCCGGCGCCGCCTGGTGCTGGTCCGGCGTGACAATGTCGAGCATCTCCTGATGATCGGCGGCCCCACCGACATCGTCGTCGAGCCGAATATCGTGCGCGCCGCGCCCGGCCGCGACCAGCTTCCGCAGCGTGCCAATGCCGAGCCGCCGCGTCTTGCTCCGATGCCCGATACCAGCGGCTGGGCCGACGAGGCTCCGCGGCCCGAACTGCTCGATCATCCCGAGCCGCTGATGCCTGAGCCGCCGCCGCGGCCCGCGCGTCCCTCCTTCGCCGATGAAGCCCGCCGGCCGGCCCCGGCCGAGCGCCGCGGCGAGCCGCCATTGGCCGGCTTTCCGCCCGAGCCGCTCGCGCCGCGACCCGAGCGCGAGCCGCGTCCCGAGCCCATTCCGCCGCGGATCGCCCGCAACGAGCCCCCGCTGATGCCGCGTCCGCCGCGCCAGAGCGAGCCGGTGAAGGTGCCGCCGGTGCGCGCCGAGCGCGTAGCGCCGCCGCCGGTGCCGCAGGCCCCGCCCGTTCCGCCGCCGGGCCCCGCCGCCGCTGCGCCTTCGAGCGCCGAGCAGAATCTCGCCGAGATGGCGCAGCGTCTCGAAGCGGCACTGCGCCGCCCCTCCGGCGAGACGATCGCGCCTCCGGTTGCTCCGGAGCCGCCCGCCCCGCCGCCGCCGCGCGCAGCGCGCAGCGAACCGCCGGCGCCACCGGCCCCGCCCGCAAAGCCGGCCGCGGAGAAGACCAGCTTTGAAAATCTCGAAGACGAGATGGCCTCATTGCTCGGCCGTCCGAAGCCGTCTTCGTGAGGCTGCCGGCCCTCCCGCGTAGAGTTGTTTTTCTTTCTGTCCTGATCGCCGCGGCTTCGCTCGCAAGTCTTGCGCATGCGCAGGACATCAGCATCAATCTCGGAGGCGGCGCTGGCGGCGGCGGCGTCACCGAGCGCGCGATCCAGCTCATCGCGCTGCTCACGGTGCTGTCGATCGCGCCGTCGATCCTGATCATGATGACGTCGTTCACGCGCATCGTGGTCGTATTGTCCTTGCTGCGCACCGCAATGGGCACGGCAACCGCCCCGCCGAACTCCGTGATCATCGCGCTCGCGATGTTCCTCACCTTTTTCGTGATGGGGCCGGTCCTGCAAAAATCCTACGACGAAGGCATCCGCCCGCTCGTCGCCAACCAGCTCAGCGTCGAGGATGCGCTCCAGCGCGCATCCGTGCCGCTGCGCGGCTTCATGCAGAAGAACGTGCGCGAGAAGGACCTCAAGCTGTTCCTGGATCTCTCCGGCGAGCCGCCGCCGGCCACCCCCGACGATCTCGCCTTACGCATCCTCGTCCCCGCCTTCATGATCTCCGAGCTGAAGCGCGCCTTCGAGATCGGCTTCCTGTTGTTCCTGCCCTTCCTGATCATCGACCTCGTCGTCGCCTCCGTGCTGATGTCGATGGGCATGATGATGCTGCCGCCGGCGACGATCTCGCTGCCGTTCAAGCTGATCTTCTTCGTGCTGGTCGACGGCTGGTCGCTGGTGGCGGGGAGCCTGGTGCAGAGCTACGGCGGGTAGCAGCGATCCTACCGCGTCATCTTGATCTGCCGCACGACCGGGATCGTGGGCAGCGAGCCGGTATGGTCGGCCTCGTCCTTGGCCTGCGGCGAGGCCGGCGCGCGGGCGCTGGCGTCGGGGAAGCGTTGCTTCATCTCGCGCAGGAAGCCGTCGAGCGTGTCGACACTGGCGGCAAGCTTGGCGATTTCGGCGAATTCGGCGCTGGAGGACGCGGCGGGCTTGCTGGCGATGTCGAAGGCGAGACGGTCCGCGCTCTCGCTCATCAGCGGCGCGTATTTCTCGCGGAAGCGCGACAGGCCGATCGAGTCGTCGGCGAGCGCATAGCCGACGGCGGCGCGGATGATGTCGCTCTTCTCGACCGCATTGAGCGGCTTGAAGTCGCGGAAGCGGTCGCCGTAATAGAGCTCGATCTGCTCGGCGGATTCGCGCCAGCGCCGCGCAGCCCAGAAGATGTCGGAGCGCAGGCGCAGCACTCCTCGCCCGGCGACGTTGGAGACGATGTCGAGCGCGAGATCGTGGCGTCCGACGTCGCTCTGCGCGCGCGCCTCGAGCAGCAGGCGCTGCTGCCGCAATTCGCCGGAGAGATCGCTGATGCGGCTCGCGCGCAGCGCCGAGATCGCCATGTCGGGCTTGCGATTGGCGAGATAGACCATGGAGAGGCGCGCGGCGACCTGGGCGCGGGCTGCGCCTTCGAGGCGGTGGTCGACCTGGTATTGCAGGAGCTCGGCGGCCTGGTCGAGCAGATCGATCGAGGCCAGGCGGTCGGCGAGACGGCGGATCAGCTCGTCGCCGCGGCGGCCGATCGGCGTCAGCTCGCGGAACTCGTAGAACATCCCGAGCGCCTCGACCGGCGGCAGCTCGTCGCCCTTGGGCCCGAGGAAGATCCGCGTGAACAGGTCGGAGGCAAGGTCCTGCGCCAGGCGCGAGGCCTCCGCGTTCGGCTGGAGCCTTGTCGCCGTCCGCGCCGCCCCGAGCGCGTCCCGGTACCGCCCGTTCTCGGCGTAGATCTGCGACAGCATCTGGAGCGTCTTGACCTCGATCGAGTCGCCCCGCCAGGTCATCGACAGCGTCTCAAGCTCGCGCAGCGCGTCCTCCTTGGAGATCTCGTCGCGCTTCTGCCGTAGCGCCACTTCGAGCTGCTTGGCCTCGGCCGCCGCCTGACGATCGTTCGAGGCGACCGCGAGCTTGTAGTCGTCGAGCGCGTCCTTGTCGTGGCCGAGCGCTTCGGCGAGCCGGCCGCGCAGCACGGCGAAGCCGGGCGCCGCCTCGGGCGAGATGCCGACCACCTCGATCTCGCCGCGCCGCTTGGAGGCGCCGGCATAGTCCTTCACTTCGAGCGAAGAGCGCATCGCCTCCATCGTGACGATGCGCTGGATGTCGATCGGCAACGAGGCGATGGCGAATTCGACGTTCTTGAACTTCTCGCGCGCATCCGCCCATTTGCCCTGGCGTGCATAGGCAAGCGCCTTCCAGAGCTGGGAATCGTGGCTGTTGCCGATCACGGGATTGGCGAGGTCCTTCAGACCCTGCGCCGGCCGGCCGATCAGGATGCTCGCGATCGCATGCATGATCAGCGCGCCGCTCTCCTCCTTGTTGAGGGGATCGCTCAGCATCAGATCGGTCACGGACTTGGCTTCGTGATACATGGCGCGCGACATGTAGAACTGCGCGAGGTCGAGCCGCGGCAGCGAGCGCTGCGCCGGATCGACGGCCGCGATCGCCGTGATCAGATTAGCCTGGCGCGTCCAGAAATCCTCCGACTGGCCCTTGCGCCAGCCTTCCGGGCTGAAGACCGGCCGCACCGCGGTCGGCGCGCGCTCGGCCGAGATATCGACCGGCGACAGCGTCAGGCCGCCCTTCTTGCCGAGAATGATCTTGTCGGATCCGACCTCGACGCCGATCTCGTCGGAGTTGGGCCGGATCGCGATGCCGTGCGCGGATTCCAGCAGTGAGAGATCGACGAGGTCCTGACGCTTGATGAAACCGCGGACCGGCCGCTGCCCGGTGACGACATAGAGCGTGTCGCCGGCGTCGGGATCGGTCAGCTTGTGCAGAATCCCGGGATTGGCAAAGGGAATCGCGATGTTGGCGAGCGCGGGATCGGTGATGTTGCGCGACATCATCAGCGGCAGCGGCGTCGCCTGGATCTTGTCGGCGAGCGTCAGCAGCCAGTTGGTCTCCTTGCCGATCTCCTCCGTGGTCAGGGAGTAGACCAGCGGCCGGGTGAGACGGATGCGCACCGCCTGCCCCTTGTCGAGCGGCGTGCGGCTGACCTCGCCGATCATCGCGCCGCCCCGGGCGCGGATCGCCTCGACGTCGACCGGCTTCGGCGTGTCGAACACCAGCCACAACGTGTCGCCGCGGCGGAAGGCTGCCGCGGGCGTTGAGGCCTGAAGCGGGAACATCACGCGCAAGCCGTCGCTGTCGCGGCGCACATCGACGCTGGCGACAGCAGGCTGCAGTGCGGGCTGCGCCTCGGCAGACGCGGCCTTGACCGCTTCTTTCGGTGCGGCCTTGACGGGCTCCTGCGCAGCTTCCGTCGCGATCTCTTTGGGTGCTTCGACGAACGCAGGCGTCATCGGCTTGACGGGAGCGGCCGGCACGGCGGCCTCCGCAGGTCTGGGTGCTTCGGCCGCGGGAGCCGGCACCGGCTTCGGTGCTTCAACGGGCGGCATCGCGGCGGGAGCTTCCGTCTTGACCTCGGGCTTCGCCTCGATTTTGGCTTCGCGCGCGATCGTCTCGGAGGTCGGCGGCGCGATCTCGCGACGGACCTCTTTCGGCTTCTCGGCCGCCGGCTTTTCCGGTGCCGGGCCATGACCGGCGGCAGGCTTGGCCTGCGCGATCAGGGATTCGGCCGTTGCGGCGGTCTTGCCCTTGTCTGGCTGGAAGGAGATGTCGACGACGTAGTTCTTCTCGTCGCGGAAGGAGTGCACGTCGGAATCGCCGATCAGCGCGATCTCGACACTGGTCTGGTCGATGTCGGCCCTCTGCTTGATCGAGGCGACGTTCGGCGGCGCGGCGACGACGGCGTCCGCCAGATCGAAATTGAGGCCGGCATTGAAGGCGAGCGTGAGCTTCTGCTCGTTGAGCACGGAGGAGACGCCGACGCCGTCGGGCATCTCGAACACGAAGCGCACGAAGGTCGGCTGCACCGAGGCGCGCACGCGGATCTGCGGGCGCTTCTTGGTCTCGGCCGCGGCCCGTTGCGCGCGCAAGGCCCGTTCGGCCACGCGCGCGCGCTCGGCGAGCTCCTTGACCACGTCCATCGGCAGGCTTGGCGGCGGTCCCTTCCAGCCCTCGGGCAACAGGTCGACGAAGGTGCGCTCGCCGGCGTTCATGGTGTTGACGGTGACGCGCCGCGCCAGCGACAAGCGGATAGCCCCGCCGTCGGGATCGCGGCGGGCAGAGTTGACGTAGTCGGGCGCACCTTCCGGAACGCGGTCGACGGGAACGTCGACCGCCCGGTCGAAGCGGATGATGAGAATGGAGCCGGCGGTGGTCACCTCGGAGGGAACGTCCTCGCCGAGCTTGATCACCAGACGGGCAAAGCCGCCACCGGCCGAGAAAGTCGCCTCGCCCCTGATAGCATCGGCGGAACGGGCAGGCGCAGTGAAGCCGATGAGGAGGCAGGCCGCCAGCGCGCGCGCCTTTCGGACATGACGCGACAGCCCGTGCGCCAAAGCGCGGGCTCGCGACCTCAATCCATCGGCAGCCTTCTGCGCCATTGGCAGCATTTCTTCCGGTTCGACGGTCCATGCCAGCACTGGTGCCGGCCCGTGCCGTCGATTGTAGGTTTCGCCAATTAAGGGCTTCTTAAGTATGAGCCCTCAATTCGGCTTTTGCGTCGGCTTGCCGTCGATCTTGGGCAGTTCCCCGGCCGCGGCCGATTGATCGCCGCCGCCATTGGCCCGGCGGGCCATCTCGACCGTGAGCCGCTCTGCGGCCTCCGGCGACATCACCCCCATGATGTCCGACATCTTTCGCGGCGCGATAGCCGAGGCGATCTCGATCAGCACGCCCATCTCGAGCCGGTCGAACACCCGCGCGGCGTCCTTGGGCTTCATCCCTTCATACATGGTCACGAGGCCTTTCATGCGCTGGGCTTCGGCGGCTTTCTGTTCGGCCTGTGTCGCGGAGATGCGGGTCTCCACCGCCTTCATCTCCTCGACCTTGTTCTCGATGCGCTTCTCGGCCGACTTCAACAGGCTCTCGCGGATGTCGATCTCGCGCTGGCGGGCCTCGATCTCCTGGCGGCGCGTCTGCAGGCGTTCCAGGATCGCGCGCTCGGAGGCGGAGACCTGCGGCTGGGCGTCGTCGATCTTGACCACGGTGCCCTCGGGCTTGGTCTCGGGCGCGGCGGGCTTCGGCGCCTCCTTCGGCGCGCCATGGGTCGAGCCGGTGATGTCGGGGTCCTCGCGGCCGGTCGGGAAGTTCAGATTCTCCTGCGCCCAGGATTTTTTGACCTGGTTCGGCTGGTAGTCGAAGACATAGCCGCCATTGATCGCGAGCCCCACGACCTTGAGCGTGGCGAGGCCTGCGACGGCGACCAGGACGACCGGAATGACGCGGATGTTACGAAAGGATTTCATACCCTGACTTTATGCGGCAAGACCGTTGGATCGTCTGCGCTCGGAGAAGGCTTCGGCCGCAGCCGCCACCGCCTTTGCCGACGAAGGCCTGGCCGCCGGCGTCGCAGCTGTTTCCGGACTCGTCACGGGGCGCGCGGCGATCGCGATCTTGGACAGGCGCCGCACCACGTTGTCGGCTTCGCCGAGCTGCTTGTAGAGCTGGTCCGACATCTGGCTCGCCGCCGCAAGCTGGCTGCCGAGGTTCTCGTTGACGTCGCGCACGGCAAGCTTCAGCCCGCCGATCGCGCGCTCGGCGATCTCGGTCGCGGTGATCAGCTCGCCGATCACCGCCTTCAGCGAATGCTCGTCCGCCTTCAGCCGCGTCAGCCGCTTGTTGAGCATGACGCAGTAGACGATCGTCAGCATCAGCAGGATAGCCACCAGCGTCTCGATCGCCATTCCCAGGGAGTGGTTCATGGGGCCTCCATCATCTTGTTCTGCTCATCGACCTTCTCGAACATCGCAAGTGTCGTACTTGGCTTGCGCAGGGGTTTCGTCACGCGGATCGCGACGCGGTCGCCGACCCGGCCCATCCGCCCCTCGGTCAGGGTGACGTCGCCGCAACGCACGGTCACGTTGGCATCCGCGCGCATGTCCAACGGCAGGGTGTCGCCGACCTTGAGCCGCATCAGCTGCTTGAGCGGGATGTCGGCCTCGTAGAGGACGGCATCGACCGCGATCTCGGCCTGGTTGATCTCGGTGGCGAAATGGCCCTCCCAGACCGTGTCGCGGCCGAATTTTTCGCCCATGAACATCTGGAGCAGGACGCCCCGGATCGGCTCGATGGTCGCATAGGGCAGCAGCAGCTCGATGTTGCCGCCGCGATCTTCCATGTCGATGCGCAGGCGCACCAGGATCGCGGCATTGGCGGGACGGCTGATCGCGGCGAAACGCGGGTTGGTCTCGAGCCGGTCGATCGTGAAGGTCACCGGCGACAGCGGCCGGAACGCCTGCTCGGCGTCGGCCAGCACCACCTCGACCAGTCGCTTGACCAGCTCGGTCTCGATCGTGGTGTAGGGCCGGCCCTCGATGCGGAGCTGGCTCGAGCCGCGGCGGCCGCCGAGCAGCACGTCGATCATCGAGTAGATCAGGCTGGAATCGACCACCGCCATGCCGAAGTTTTCCCACTCCTCGGCCTTGAACACCGTGAGCACGGCCGGCAGCGGGATCGAGTTCATGTAGTCGCCGAAGCGCACCGAGGTGATGCGGTCGAGCGAGACTTCGACGTTGTCGGAGGTGAAATTGCGCAACGAGGTCGTCAGCAACCGCACCAGGCGGTCGAAGACGATTTCGAGCATCGGCAGACGCTCGTAGGAGACCATCGCCGAATCGATGATGGCGCGAATGCCACTGTGGTCGTCGAGCGTGACGTCGCCGACCGCGAAGCCGAGGAGATTGTCGATCTCTTCCTGCGACAGCACCCGCTCGCCGGAGTTCTTGCCGGCGCCGAGATCACGGCTGCCGTCCTCGACCATGGCCGCCCATTGCAGGGCCATGGTTTCCGATAATTCGTTTTCGGCAGCAGCCTTCGCCGCCTCCGCGGGATCCTCGGAATCGAGCGACGCCTCCCATTGGGCGGCAATCGCATCCTGGTCCATTTGCTCGTTGCCGGCCATGACGCTCGCCCGTTACCTTCCCCGCGCCATCACTGGATCACGACTTCCTTGAACAGCACCGCGCTGACCTGGATCGGCGAGACCGCCGCGTTGACGCGCTTGGTCAGCTCTTCCTTGAGGCGGAAGACGCCGGCCGAGCCGTTGAGGTCGGAGGAGCGCAGCTCGCGCACATAGGTCTGGAAGATGTCGGTGATGCGCGGCATCGTCGGCTTGATCGCCTCGATCTGCTTCTCTTCCTTCAGCTCCAGCACGATCTTGAGCTTCAGATATTGCACGCGCTCGCCCGGCGCACCGGCGAGGTTGACCATGATGTCGGGCACGTCGACGAACGCCGGCGGCTTCGGCGGGGGCGCCGCCTCGGCGTGATGCTCCTCGCCATGGCGGAAGAAGAAGAACCAGGTCGCAGCACCGCCGCCGAGCACGGCGAGCAGGCCGACGGCCATGATGATGAGCTTGAGCTTGTTCTTCGGAGCGGCTTCCGCGCCTTCGGCGGCTGCGCCGCCTTCCGCTTCATTCTCTGCCATGGGTTAACCGGCTCGCTCATCTCAAAAGGGTCGAAAGAGCGAAGCCTCCTGGCAGACAGTGACGCGATACGAATGCCCCAGCGCAATGCGCTCCTCTTGCACGCAAACGCTACGGTAATAATGGTTAACGGTTTCTTTCGATTGCGCCTCCACTAGGAAAAATCTGCCGGGCAAACATGGCTAACAGAACCTTTCTGCCGCCCGTCCGCGCCCTCGAAAAATCGACAAGGTCTTGAAATCGCACAATTTTGCGGACTGGCACGAGTTTCGCTGAGAAAGGGTCGAGACCGGCGGTTTGGGAGAACCTGAGGTCTCGTTCACGGGGTCCGCCAAGGCGCTTGGGAGAGCGAGGTGGCAGGTCCCACTCAGGGGAGATTTCCGATGCAGAACGCGCTTCTGATCGGCTTGTCACGGCAGATGACGTTGGAACGGCAGATGGATGTCATCGCCAACAACGTCGCCAATGCCAACACCAACGGCTTCAAGGCCGACCATTCGCTGTTCGAGGAGTACCTCAACTCGAACGCGCGTGAGGACAATTTCATCGCGTCCGACCGCCGGGTCTCCTATGTGCAGGACCGCGGCACCTTCCGCGACGTCGGCCAGGGGCCGCTGGAGATGACCAAGAACCCGCTCGACATGGCGATCACCGGCGACGCGTATTTCACCGTGCAGGCCAATGGCGGCGAGCGCTACACCCGCGACGGCAAATTCTCGCTCAACAGCACCGGCCAGCTCGTCACCTCCGACGGCAACCTCGTGCTCGGCACCGGCGGCCCGATCACGTTCCAGCCGACCGATCACGACATCAACGTCGCCCCCGACGGCACCGTCACGGTGCTCGAGGGCACGGCCAGGACCGACTCGATCCGCGGCAAGATCCGCATGACCTCGTTCGACGATCCCGCCAGGCTGACCAAGCTCGGAGCCAATCTCTATGCCGCCGGCTCTGCCACCGCGCAGGCCGCCACCAAGTCGACCGTGCAGCAGGGCTACATCGAGAAGTCGAACGTGAACTCGGTCGGCGAGATGAGCCGCATGGTCGAAGTCATGCGCAGCTACACCGCGATCGCCAACCTGCTGCAACAGCAGAGCGACCTCCACAAATCGGCGATCGAGAAGCTCGCCGACGTCCCGGCCTGATTGAGGAAGAACTGACATGCAGGCGCTTCACACCGCAGCGACCGGAATGGCGGCACAGGAACTCAACGTTCAGGTGATCTCCAACAACATCGCCAACCTACGCACCACCGGCTTCAAGAAGCAGACCGCGTCGTTCCAGGACCTGATCTACGAGCACGTCCGCCGCGTCGGCGCCCAGGCCTCGGACCAGGGCACCATCCTGCCGGTCGGCGTCGACATCGGCGGCGGCGTCAAGACCGTCGGCACCCCGCGCAGCATGACGCAGGGCACGCTGTCGCAGACCGGCAACGATCTCGACCTCGCGCTCTCGGGCGAAGGCTTCTTCAAGATCCTGATGCCCGACGGCAGCTACCAGTACACCCGCGACGGCACCTTCCAGATGGACAATCAGGGCCGCGTCGTCACCGCACAGGGCAACCCGGTGCAGCCGACCATCACCATCCCGAACAATGCGGCCGGCATCTCCGTGAGCGAGCAGGGCCAGGTGTCGGTGACGCTGCCGGGCTCGTCGACCTCCTCGATCGTCGGCCAGATCGGCGTCACCCGCTTTATCAACAAGGCGGGCCTTCAGCCGGTCGGCAGCAACCAGTTCACCGAGACGCCCTCCTCCGGCCCGCCGCAGGACGGCACCGCGAACGCCGAAGGCTACGGCAAGATCACACAGGGCAGCCTCGAGCAGGCCAATGTCGACGTCGTCTCGGAGATGAGCGACCTGATCGCGGCGCAGCGCGCCTACGAGATGAACGCCAAGGTGATCAGCGCCGCCGACCAGATGATGCAATCGACCACGGCGCTGTTCCGCTGAGGTGATGACGATGATCCGCACCACAATCGCCACGATTTCCGCCCTGCTCGCGCTTTCGCTGCCGGCGCAAGCCGCCGACGATGTCATCGCGGCGCCGATGCTCCGCGCGAACATCACCGTGACCTCGGACGTGGTTCGGGTCGGCGATCTCATCGACAATGCCGGATCCGCCGCCCTGATCCCGGTCTACCGCTCGCCCGATCTCGGCACCACCGGTGCGCTGCCCGTCGCCCAGGTGCTGGGCGTGCTCCGCGCCAAGCAGGTGATCGGCGTGATGACCGGCGACATCAGGGAGGTCCAGGTCACCCGTCTCGCCCGCACGCTCGCCAACAAGGACCTCGAAAACGCGGTCGCTTCGGCGCTCGAGCGCCGCTTCGGCCTTGGCGATGCCGCCAACATCACCGTCAGCTTCGACCGCGGCGTCGCCGAGATGCGGCTGGATGCCTCCAACACCGGTGCGCTCCAGCCGGTCGCGACCCGCTACGAGGCGCGCAGCGGCCGCTTCGACCTGACCTTCGAGATCAACAACGACAACCATGCGGCGCCGACCAAGCTGCGCTTCACCGGCACCGCGATCGAGACGGTGGAAGTGGCCGTGCTGACGCGCGACATCGACCGCGTCGATCTGTTGAAGGCTTCCGACATCGCACTCGAACGCCGGCCGAAGGCCGAGGTCACGGGCGAGCCCGCCCCGCGCGATCGCACGCTCGGCATGCAGCTCCGCCGGCCGATGCGCGCGGGTACGCCGATCCGCGTCGCCGACATCGTCAAGCCCGACTTCGTGCAGCGCGACCAGAGCGTCACCGTCATCTACCAGGTCCCCGGGATCCACCTCACCACCCGCGGCAAGGCACTCGAAAGCGGCACCGAGGGCGACACCGTGAGCGTCCTCAACCTCCAGACCAAGCGCACGTTGAGCGGCGTCGTCACCGGCCGCGGCCAGGTGACGGTGCAGGGCGCCAGCCAGTCGGCGCCGATGGCGGCCGCGGTCGAGCAGACCTCCTCGCTCAAGCGCGACGAGGCGCCCGCACCCGTCGATACTGCAGCCCTCGTCCGGAACCTGGTCCAGGCCCCCGCGTCGCCGGCGCAAGTCGCACAAGCCCAGATCCCGCAAGTTCGCGTCTCGCAAGCTCCAGCCAAGTCAGAGTAAGTCATGTCCTCGTTCAGTTCGGCTTCCCGTCTTCGTCGCATCGCGATCTCTGCACTGCTGCTGGCCAGTTGCGCGCTGGGCGGCTGCTCCTCGATCGACCGCCTGTCGCAGATCGGCGAGCAGCCGAAATTGTCCGCGATCGACAATCCGACGACGCAGCCCGGCTACAAGCCGGTGCAGATGCCGATGCCGAAGCCGGAAGTCGCCTCCTACAATCCGAACTCGCTGTGGCGCAACGGCAGCCGCGCCTTCTTCAAGGATCAGCGCGCCACCCATGTCGGTGACCTCCTGACCGTGACCGTGAACATCACCGACAAGGCCAACATCGCCAACGAGACCCAGCGCAGCCGAACCGCCAAGGAAGATTCGGGAATTACCGATTTTATCGGCAGCCAGACGGTCACGCAGCCGCTCAAGGTCCTGCCCGGTCGCCTTCTCACCACCGACTCGACATCCTCCGCCGACGGCAAGGGCTCGGTCAACCGCACGGAAGCCCTGCAGACAAACGTCGCTGCGGTCGTCACGCAAGTGCTGCCGAACGGCAATCTTGTGGTCGAGGGCAAGCAGGAAATCCGCGTCAACTACGAGATCCGCGAGCTCATCGTCGCCGGCATCGTCCGCCCCGAAGACATCCAGAGCGACAACACCATCGATTCCAGCAAGATCGCGCAGGCCCGCATCGCCTATGGCGGCCGCGGCCAGATCACGGACGTGCAACAGCCGCGCTACGGCCAGCAAGTCATGGACGTGCTGCTGCCCTTCTAGCCTTCTTCAAGAGCTCCCACATCGTGTTCGCGAACCTAGGCGCGGACGACGATGTACGACGCGGCCCTCGCCAGCTCCCCTGGCGAGGGCCGCATGTATTTTGGCTCCTCGCAATGACGCCGGAGAGACCGCGCAATCGTCACGCCGCATCAGCAACGGCGCGTATCTCCAGATGCACGCCGATCTCCTTCCCGGGATTGCTGGTGCCAGCCGGCGCCCGGCCTTCCCTGCGCCTTCTTGCTTTGCAAAGGGCGGGACGATGCAAAACTCGGCCGGAAGATGCCGCGAAGATGCGAGGGTGTGTCTTGAATTATGGTCTTCGTTGGAAGACGAGGTCGTCACCAAGCGCTCATCTCTCGTGTCCCGGACGCGTCGCAACGCGTCAGCGTTGCGGCGCCGAGCCGGGACCCAGGAAGCCGGGCAACACGCTGGTGCATGGGCCCCGGCTCTGCAGCGCACCGCCGGAGAGGCGCTGCGCTGCGTCCGGGGCGCGAGACGGTCGCTTTAGGAAGGGATCTCGCTCCAACGACGACGCTGCGCCCTTCACGTGAACTCCGCCTCCACCACGCCGAGCCCGTCCAGCTCCATCCGCACCTTGTCTCCGGCGTTCAGCCACAGCGTCTTCACCAGGCTCCCGGTGAGCACGAGCTGTCCCGCGTGAAGACCCTTGCCCTCGGCGGCGAGATGATTGGCGAGCCAGGCGAGTGCGTTGTGGGGATGGCCGAGCACGTCGGCGCCGGTGCCTTGGCTGACCTCCTCGCCGTTGACGATGGCGCGGCCCTTCACCGATTTCAGGTCCGGCACCGACGAGCGCGGCACCACCTCACCCAGGACACAGCCGGCGGCGAAGAAGTCGTCGGCGATCAGGGTCGGTGCGCCCATCGTCTCCCACTTCACGTAGCGGTCGTCGACGATCTCGATCGCGGGATGATAGGACTCGACGGCCTCGCCGACCCATTCGGCCGTGAACGGCGCCTCGCCGGCGGCGAGGTCGCGCTTCAGCCGCACCGCAATCTCGCACTCGACGCCGACACGGACATAGTCGGCGGCCGCGAGCCTGGCCCCGCTGTCGTGCACACCCTTTTGGAACACGCCGCCGCCGCAGGGGTGCGGGATGCCGATATAGTCCTGCATCACCTGGCTGGTGCAGCCGATCTTGTAACCGACCAGCGGGCCGACATGCGGCAGCAGCAGATCGTGCAGCGCGCGCTGGACCTGATAGCCCTCGGCCTCGTCCGCGGGCGGACGCTCCAGCGTGGCGAGCGGCGCATGGTTGCGGCGCGCCAGTGCGATCGCCTTTGCTGCTCGGAGAATGTTGTCCATCGGCGCCGCCTCCCACGCTACGCGATCATGCCCGGCAGTGGAGCATCCCCGCCCCGGCCTGACAAGCGCGGGTGGCGGGTGGAGTACGGCCTCCTGCCCGCGTTTAAGGAAAAATTGAGCTGGTCCAGGCTCAATGGACGCACGCGCCCTTGCGGTCTCGCAAGCCGCGCATCAGGCCTGATTGCAGCGATGCTTGATGCAGCTCGATCAGATCTTCAACAAACGAATCGATGCTGTTGATGCGACTCGCAAAACTCGCCCCCCCCAAGTGAAGGCTGTTTCTCATCCGAACTCACGTGAGCTCGGAGGAATGGACTCTAGCCCATTGATCGCGATTCACTTTTCGCGATCGCACGTTGACGCGCTCGGCGGCAAGCGACAGGCAAAATGCCGATCACGGCGCAAAACGGCGCCATGCATCCAAAAACAAAGAGCCGCATCGCTGCGGCTCGCACTCTATTCGTCGCGGTAGACCTTCTCGCGTTTCTCGTGGCGCTCCTGCGCTTCCACCGAGAGCGTCGCGATGGGCCGGGCTTCGAGCCGCTTCAAAGAGATCGGCTCGCCGGTGTCCTCGCAATAGCCGTAGGTGTTGTCCTCGATACGCTGGAGCGCGGCGTCGATCTTGGCGATCAACTTGCGCTGGCGGTCGCGGGCGCGGAGTTCGATGGCGCGGTCGGTTTCGGACGATGCCCGATCGGCGAGATCGGGGTGGTTCACGTTCTCCTCCTGCAAGGCTTGCAGGGTGAGCTTGGACTCTTTGAGGATCTCATCCTTCCAGGCGAGGAGCTTCAAGCGGAAGTACTCCTTCTGCCGGTCGTTCATGAAAGGCTCTTTTTCGGTCGGTCGGTAGTTTTTCAACTTTTCCAAGGGCGGCCTATCTGTCTAAGCAACGACTCGCAACGGAAACGGGGTCCGTTAAGGCGGGCTTATATAGCGGCGTCCTGTGACAGACAATATTTCCCTGATCGTCTGGCGGGCGCCCCCAAGCCCTTGCACAGGAAGGTTTATCCTGGAGGGCCCGGGGGACGGCCGAATGCCTAATAGCCGACCGTGAAACGCTGCCTCAAATGGGCCGGCCGCTCGATCTCGTCGGCGAGCGCAATAGCGTAGTCGGCGAAACTGATCCAGCTCTTGCCGTTCGCATCTGCGAGAAGCTGGTCGGTCCCGAGCCGGAACTTGGTCGTGCGCTCCCCCTCGATGAACAGGGCCGAGGGCGAGATGAAGGTCCAGTTCAGCTCCTTCTCCTGCCGCAACAGGTCGAGAAAGGCCCCGCCCGCCTCCGCCTCGGCCTTGTATTGGGCCGGAAACCCGGGGGTCGTGACCAGTTTGACGCCGGGAGCGACTTCCAGGCTGCCAGCCCCGCCGACGACGAGATAGCGGCCAACCTTGGACTCCTTCGCCGCGCCGATCAGCTTGAGCGGATCGCTGGCCAGGAAGTGCACGGAACTCACTGCGACGTCATGGCCCGCCCACAGCTTGGCGAGGCCGGCCTGGTCGAGCACGTCCCCCTTGGTGGGCGTGACGTTCGCCAGGGCCGCGATCTTCTCAGGGTTGCGAGCGATGGCCGTGACCGTGTGGCCGCGGCGGGATAGTTCCTTGGTGATCTCCGACCCGGCCCGGCCCGAGGCGCCGGCGACTGCGATTTTCATGGAAGGCTCCTTTGCTTCTGTGGTAACTAACAGTAACTAGATATCGCAAAGAATGCTGGTGTTAAGAGAGCACCTTGTGCTTACCTGATTACGCAGGGGTAACCAGGAACAGATTGCGAGGAACGAGCGATGAAGCCCGACGTCTATGCCGCGAATTGCCCGACGCGCCAGATCCTCGACCGCGTCGGCGACAAATGGGCGGTGCTGATCCTGCTGCTGCTGCGCGAGGAGCCGATGCGCTTCAATCAGTTGCGCCGCACGATCGAAGGCATTTCGCAGAAGATGCTGAGCCAGGTTCTCAAGTCGCTCGAACGCGACGGATTGATCAAGCGCCACGCCATCGCGACCGTGCCTGTCACGGTCGAATATTCGATCACCCAGCTCGGGCTGACGCTTGCCGCCGCCGTCGATCCCCTGCGCGACTGGGCCGAGCAGAATCTGAAAGACGTGCTCGCCGCCCAGCGCCGCTACGATGCGCAGCAGAAGCAGGAAGCGGCGTAGGCTGCGTGAAGTCGACGGAAGACACGTCATCCTGAGGTGCGAGTAGCGCGGTGCGAAGCGCCGTGCTGAGAGCCTCGAAGGATGCACGGCCGAGATGCGTCAGCAGGGGCCGTCGCCCTTCGAGGGCCGCTGAAGAAGCGGCCACCTCAGGGTGACGGATTACTCAAGCCTGCCCGGCCTTGGCCAGTTCGACTTCGACGCGCAGCTCGATCTCCGAGAGCACGGAATCGAGGCCGGCATCGCCCGAGGACGATTTCAGGTTCGCCGCGGCATCGCGCAGCCGCATCACGGTCGAGCCGTCGAGATTGCCGGACAGAAGGCCCATCTTGAGATCGTCGAGCACGTCGAGCGCGGTCTTGCCGCGGGCGACGGAGCGCTTTCGGCGCTCCACCGGATCCTCCTCGATGCCTTGCAGTGCGAGCAGCCCGTCGATGTTCGCGGCGGCCTTCGGCGCGGCAGCGCCCCGCGTCTCCTGTGACGACGAGGTGTCGGGCAGCACGAAGGTGCCGGAGCTTGTCCGCCTGGCCTGGCTGGCCGACGTTCCAAGCGTGGTGCCGTTCGGTCCGTAGATGCGCATTGCAGCAATCCGGGTGATCGATGCGCCACATTCGCCGTTTTATGGTTAACGGGCCGTAAACGACCCGGCAAAATCTGCCGACAGGCGGCAGTTTCGCTCCTCACGGAGAACGCGCGCTGACACCGGTCGAAACAGGTTTATTCAACCTATTCAATCGCGTAACTGCTCTGCCCCGCGTTGGCACAGCGCTCGCAAGGAAAGCGTCGGACCAGCTCGACATGGGAGTGTCTGGATTCGGTCCGAGATTTGGGGAGCCTCGGGGAGCAGAGGATGTCAGGCGTTCGTTGGGTGAGGATTGTTGGAGTGGCCTGCGCCGCGCTGTCAGCGCTGGCGCTCTCGGTCACGTCCGCAAGCGCGACGTCGCGCATCAAGGACCTCGCCAATATCGAAGGCGTGCGGCAGAACCAGCTGATCGGCTACGGCCTCGTCGTCGGCCTCAACGGCACCGGCGACACGCTCAACAACATCCCCTTCACCAAGCAGTCGCTGCAGGCGATGCTCGAGCGCATGGGCGTCAACATCCGCGGCGCCACCATCCGCACCGGCAACGTCGCGGCCGTGATGGTCACGGGCAACCTGCCGGCCTTCGCCACCCAGGGCACGCGGATGGACGTCACCGTCTCCGCGCTCGGCGACGCCAAGAACCTCCAAGGCGGTACCCTGCTCGTGACCCCCCTGCTCGGCGCCGACGGCAACGTCTATGCGGTGGCGCAGGGTTCGCTCGCGATCTCCGGTTTCCAGGCCGAGGGCGAAGCGGCGAAGATCGTGCGCGGCGTTCCGACCGTCGGCCGTATCGTCAACGGCGCCATCATCGAGCGCGAGATCGAGTTTGCACTCAACAGGCTGCCGAACGTACGGCTCGCGCTGCGCAACGCCGACTTCACCACGGCCAAACGGATTGCGGCCGCGATCAACGACTATCTCGGCGTCAAGACCGCCGAACCGATCGATCCCTCGACGGTGCAGCTTTCGGTCCCGCCGGAGTTCAAGGGCAACGTCGTCGCCTTCCTCACCGAGATCGAGCAGCTCCAGGTCGATCCTGACCTGGCCGCCAAGATCATCATCGACGAACGCAGCGGCATCATCGTGATGGGCCGTGACGTTCGCGTCGCCACCGTCGCGGTGGCGCAAGGCAACCTCACCGTCACCATCTCCGAGAGCCCGCAGGTGAGCCAGCCCAACCCGCTGTCGCGGGGGCGCACCGTGGTCGCGCCCCGCAGCAGCGTCACCGTCACCGAGGACGGCAAGAAGCTGGCCCTCGTCAAGGACGGCGTCTCGCTGCAGCAGCTCGTCGACGGCCTCAATGGCCTCGGCATCGGCCCGCGCGACATGATCAGCATCCTCCAGGCGATCAAGGCCGCCGGCGCGATCGAAGCCGATATCGAGGTGATGTGATGCAAACCAGCATGGTCAACACCCCGCGCGCCGCCGCCTCCTCGGCCTTCTCCGTGGAGAGCCGCAACGGCCGCCCCGACTTCGAGCTCGCCGCCGCGTTGCAGAAGGTCTCGCCGCAGCAGCAGACCAGGGCACAAAAGACCGCCACTGATTTCGAGGCGATGTTCCTCAACAGCATGTTCTCGCAGATGACCTCGGGTCTGAAGGGCGAAGGCCCGTTCGGCGACACGCCGGGCACCGGCGTGTGGCGCTCGATGCTGACCGAGCAATATTCCAAGAACTTCGCCAAGGCCGGCGGTGTCGGCGTCGCCACCGAAGTCTACCGCACCCTCATCATGCAGCAGGCGAAAACGATCCGCACGGCATAAGGTCAAAACGAGATGAACCAGTTCAACGCCTCACGACAGCCGGTGCAAGCGCAGCGCCCGAACAGTGCGCCCGGCAACGCCGAGGCGCGCAAGGTCGCCGAGCAGCTCATGGATGCGATGAGCGCCCTACTCGGACTGATCGAGCGCGAGACCGAGCTCGTTCGTGCCGGCCAGGTCCGCGAAGCCATGAGTCTCGAGAGCAAGAAGCAGGAACTGTCGCGAAACTATGTCGGCGCCGTCAGCGAGTTGAAGGCGAACCAGGCCCAGCTTGCGAAATCCGCGCCCGAGCTGCTCTCGACGCTGCATCGGCACCACGACGCCTTCCGCGCGATGCTCCAGGTCAACCTCACCGTGCTCGCGACCGCACACGCGGTCTCCGAGAGCGTCGTGCGCGGTGTCAACGCCGAGATCCAGAAGCGCAACGTGCCGAACACCTATACGGCCGCGGGTCGCCGCGCGGCTCCAGGCCCGCGCCACATCACGCCGCTCGCGGTCAGCCGCTCGCTCTGAGCGCGCGGGAACTGCTTCCAATTTGACGAAAAATCGCGCGGCGATGTCGGCGCGCGGTTAGTCACGTTTGCTTACCAGATGTTCAGTCCCGGTGGTCCATGCTTGCGTATTGAGAGGGGTTGGGATTTGACTCACGACTAGGCAACCAGGAGGCTGCCCATGAGTACAGATTTCAGCATCAGGCCGGTGGGGATCCCGGCGCCTGCGCAGATCGTGACGACGTCGAATTCGGCGGCGAACGAGGCCGTGCAAACCGAATTGCCGGTGAGCCAGACGGTCGCGGCGGGCGACACCAGCGCGCCCGTACGCACGGATCTGCGCAACAACGAGAACATCTCGCGCCAGGTCGTGTTCGACCCGGCAGCCGCGTCCTTTGTGTTTCAGGTGGTCAACGACAAAACCGACGCGGTGGTCAACCAGTTTCCCGACGAAGCGATGCTGCGCCGGCGAGCCTATTTCCATGCGGAAGATCTGAAGTCCCAGCCCTCGCGTCCGCTCAACACGGACCTCAGCGCCTGACGTCTGGATGCCGTGCGTGCGTCGAGCCCGCGCGGATCCGTGACGATTTTTTTGAGCTGAGCGCTGGCGATATTTGTCAGCGTGAACTTTGCACGCGGTCGGCAGGATACGCGGGCAGTCCGTCCATCAGGGGCGGCCGGACAGACCGGCAGCGATGTTCCGGTTGATCTCGATCAGCGGGCGGAACTGATCGAACTGCGGGCTCATCTGCAGGGCAGCGGTCTGGCTCAGCACGAACACACTGATGTTGGCGATCTGCTGGCGCACGTCGAGCGGCTGCGGATTGGTATCGCGCATGGCTTCGCTCAGGAAGATCGTCCAGAGCTTGCGGTTGAACATCAGGGCGTGTGTGGTCTGCTCGCTGAACGGATCGGCATTGTTCACCGCGTCCTGGAGCTTGTTGGCGGCCTTGAGCAGAGTCTGCGCCTCGATGTCGCGAGGAGATGCGGTGGTCGTTGCAACACGCGCGTAGGCCGAGGCAGCGGAATTCGACATCAATCACACCTTGGAGGTTACCTAGCCCGTTGAACGCGCTTAAGGATTTCTTTCCCGACCCTAGGCAGCACCGCTTAAGATTTGCTTACGTGTGTGCTTGGAAGCACTCCGGATTATTACGGGTCACGGAGTCGTTCGCCGCAAAACTAGATCCGCACATTCACGCTGTAAACACGCGCGCATGATGCGCATCAATCTCGGCCAATCCTGCCTTGGCGATCTCCATAAAAACGGCGGAGCATGAGCCCCGCCGCGATATTCCGATTCAGTATCTTGCGCTGCGAGATTAGCGGAGCAGCTGCAGCACGCTCTGCTGCGACTGGTTGGCCAGCGACAGCGCGGACACCGCGATCGACTGGCGGGTCGATAGCGCCTGGCTGTTGGCCGCTTCCTCGTTGGTGTCGGCCAGCGTCAGGTTGGACGAGCCGGTCTGCAGCACGTTGATCAGATTCTTCGAGAAGTCCTGACGCACCTGCACGATCGAGAGATTCGAACCCAGCGCGGAGCCTTCCGAGCGCAGCGTGCTCGAGGCGGCGTTCAGGCTCGCCAGCACCCTGTTGGTGGCGCCGTTGTCGATGAAGTCGATACCGTTGACGAGGTTGCTGAGGCCGAGACCCGCCGCGTTGAAGACCACGCCGTTGATGCCGAGTGTGGAGCTGCCGGTCTCGTTGAAGATCAGCTTCAGCGTGTCGCCGTTGAGCAGGTTCACGCCGTTGAACGAGGCATCCTGCGAGGTCGTATCGATCTGCGCCAGGATGTTGTTGAACTGGTTGACCAGGTTTGAGCGCGCCGTCTGCGCGACCGGATCCTGGATCGGCGGCTGGGCGGTGGTGAAAGCGATCACGCCGGTGATCGTGCCGCCGACCGCGCCGCCGGCGGTTATCGAGCCCAGCGTCGAAGAGGCATACTCGTTGACGGTGGTGATGGTGAGCACGCCGTTGGCGTCGATCGTCGCCGTCAGGTGATTCGCCTGCAGCTGGGAGTTCAGCTGATCAAGCGTCTTGACGGTCCCGTTGGTACCGTCACCAAAGGTCACGTTGACCGGCGTGCCGCCGTTGAACGAGGTAAAGGTCAGGGTCTTGCCCGAGATGCTGCCCGCTCCGGGCGCGCGACCAGCCGTGAAGGCCGTGCCCGTACCGGTCGGACCGGTCAGGCCGAACGCGGACAGTGCGTTGCCCGTGCCGGTGATCGACAAATCCGCGGTGGTGCCGGTGCTGAGCTTGAGAGCTCCGTTGACGACCGAAGAAAGCGACGAACCGCTCGCCGCCACCACGGCGGTGCCGCTGACGATGCCGGCACCCGAGGCCAGGTCGATCGCATTCAGTGAGTCCTGAACGCTTGCGCCCTGGAGATAGACGACGGAGTTGCCGTTGTTGTCCGTGATGATGTTGCCGATCTTGGTGGATCCCGTCGGCGCGGCCGCAGGAACCGCCGCGTTCTTGAACGACACCGTCTTGCCGTCCACATTCAGCGTGGAGCCGTCGTCAACGAGCGTGCCCAGCGTCGCCGAGGTCGTCAGCCGCGCCTTGGTAACAGTGACGTTGCCGGAGCCTGTCGCGGTCGTCAGACCGAGCGCCTTCAGCAAGTCGGCCTTGCCGGTGACGCTGAGATCGGAGCCCGTTCCGGTGGTCAGGGTCAGAATGCCACCTGCGATGGCTGCATTGGTGCCCGACGAACTCGACAATGTCGCCGTGCCGCCGGCGATGGCCGCCTTTTGTACGCCGGTCGCAAGATCGATCGCGTCCATCACGTCCTGGACGTTTGCAGCCGGGGTAGCATTCGTCCCGAGATAAACGGTCGAATTGCCATTGCCGTCGGTGACGACGTTGTTGTTTCGACCAGAACCGGCGGGAACGCTGGCCACCGCGGGCGCAGCGCCGGCCCTGAACGTGATGGTCTTGCCGTCGACGATCATCACATCGCCGTCTGACGGCGCGCCGTTTGCCGCGATGGTGGTCGCACTGGGCGTGCCGAGCAAGGTGAGGCCCGGCGCGAGGCTGTTTGCCGTACCTGCACCGTCAGGGGCAGCAAGACCGGCCAAGGGCTGCGAAATGCCGCCGAGCGTGGTCGTGCCGGTGATCGGAGTCGTGCCACCAGCAGTACCGTTGGTGACGACATTGCCGGTTGCGGTTGCGTAGGTGTAGCTCGTCGTGCCGCGAAGATCGGCTGGCGTAGCCCCCGGGATCGTAGTCGTGATGTTCGATTTGGTCGAATAGCCGACCGTAGTCTGGAGCGCCTGGTTGGCGATCGATTTGGCGCTGTCGATCAGCTTTTGCAGCGAGGTGATGCCGGTATTGGCGGCCTGCAGCACCTGCACACCGTTATTGATGCCGTCGAGCAGGTTGCTGATGTCGCTTGCCCGGTTGTCCAGCCCCTGCGCGGTGAAGAAGTTGGTGGGGTTGTCGAGCGCCGTGTTGACCTTCTTGCCGGTCGAGAGGCGCTGCTGTGTCGTGGCCAGCAGGTCGGCCGTCGACTGCAGTGACAACAGGTTCTGGCGAACCGACGCCGAGAGAACGATGTTGGACATGGCGGGTCTTCCTCTTGAACCGGGTACGAATCGGGGCTCGCCGATCTGGAAAGCGGGCTTTTGTCCACTTTTAGGGGCTGTCCTTTAAAGTATGGTTAACGACGGTTTAAGGGATACGGTTAATGCCGGGTTAGCGTCCCTTCCCGGCCTCGGCTGCACGATCTGCACGGTCTCCGCGCACGCAAAAAAGCGGCGGAGCCGAGGCCCCGCCGCCGTATTTTCCTTGTGATTTCAGCTGCTTATTAGCGGAGCAGCTGGAGCACGCTCTGCTGCGACTGGTTGGCCAGCGACAGCGCGGAGACCGCGATCGACTGGCGGGTCGACAGCGCCTGGCTGTTGGCCGCTTCCTCGTTGGTGTCGGCCAGCGTCAGGTTGGACGAGCCGGTCTGCAGCACGTTGATCAGGTTTTTGTTGAAGTCCTGACGGATCTGCACGACCGAAAGGTTCGAACCGAGGGTGGAGGCTTCCGACCGCAGCGTGCTCGAGGCCGAATTCAGGCTGACGAGCACCTTGTTGGTCGCGGCGTTGTCGATGAAGTCGGTGCCCTGCAACAGGCCGGCCAAACCGAGTCCCTTCGAGTTGAAGGTGACACCGGTGATATTCAAGGTCGACTTGGCCGTCTCGTCGAACACCAGCTTGAGCTGGTCGCCGTTGAGCAGGTTGACACCATTGAAGGACGCGTCGACCGACGTGGTGTCGATCTGCGCCAGGATGTTGTTGTACTGGGCCACCAGGTTGGAGCGGGTAGCCTGCGCCACCGGATCGACAGTCGGCGTCGTCGCATTCGTCCAGCTCAGGGCCGAGGTGATCGTGCCGCCGATCACGCCGCCTGCGACTGCCGAGCCGATCGTCGAGGAAGCGTACTCGTTGGTCGTCGAGATGGTGAGCAGGCCATTGGCATCGATCGTGGCGGCAAGGTTGTTGGCCTGAAGGTGCGTATTCAGCTGATCCAGGGTCTTGACCGTGCCATTGGTGCCGTCGCCGAAGGTGACGTTGACCGCCGTGCCGCCGTTGAAGGAAGCGAAGGTCAGGGTCTTGCCCGAGATGCTGCCGGACGCAGGTGAGCGGCTCGCGGTGAAGGCGGTGCCGGTGCCGGTCGAGCCGGTCAGGCCGAGGGAGGACAGCGCATTGCCCGAACCGGTGATCGACAGATCCGCATTGGCGCCGGTCGAGATGTGCAGCGCGCCGGCGACGATCGAAGACGCGGTCTGGCCGGTGGCTGTGCTCAGCGTCGCCGCACCGCTGGCGTTGGCCGCAGTCTGCACGCCGGTGGCGAGATCGACCGCAGTCAAGATGTCGGCGATGGTGCCCTTGTTGAGGTAAACCGTCGAGTTGCCGCTGCCGTCGGTAACGACGTTGCCGGTGACGCCCGACCCGGTCGCCACGTTCGCAGCAGCGGGCGTACCGCCGTTCTTGAACGTGATGGTCTTGCCGTTGACATTCAGCGTCGAGCCGTCGGTGATCAGCGAAGAAAGGCTGCCCGTGGCCGTCGTGCGGCTCGCGGTGACCGTTGCATTGCCGGAACCGGTGGCACCGGTCAGACCGAGAG
>NZ_JASXTA010000022.1:0-115801 GCF_032290525.1 Bradyrhizobium cosmicum
CTCAGCAGTGCCCATATTGCCGAAAGCAAATCCTTGAAAAACAGTGGCGCAAACACATTCTGCCAAAGTAGTGCTAGCTAGTTGCGGAGACCCTGAGCTCGGGCAACCGGCTGCCAGGCTAGGAAACGGTACCTGCGCTGCGCCTCTCCTTGATACAGCCACGCTCTAAGAGCCTTGACTTAGTGAACCTCCTCGAATTGTTGGCACCTGTAGTGGGCTCGGAGCCACGAGGTGTCAGATGGAAGCACCTCAACTCCGCTCGTTTCCGGACGACTACAACCGGCAAGCCATCCATCTGGTCGCATCGGGCGGCCACTCGATCGCATCGGTGGAGGGAACTTGGCCTGCGCGACTCCGTGTTACACGCTGGGTGAGAACGACGTGGGCCGGCTGGAGCTGACCGCGGCGGCGCGGCGCCCCACGACGCAGGCGACGCTGCCCTGGACAGACAGCGCGGCGGAGATTGCTCGTTTGCACGAGCGGTTGCGCATGGAGCGCGATATTTAACAGGTCGATGGGTTGGGCGCTGAGCGTCGACGACGATGGCGAGGGAGTTACGATGAGAAAGTTCACCTTGTCGAAGTCGCAAGGTCTGCGGCGTCGCGCGCGCCGGCACAGGCTGGCTCACAGCCTGCTGTTCACTTGAAGTCGACAAGCGCGCCAGGGTCGGCTGGGCGGCGATTCCGTGCCAGCTCTCGTTCCCGTCGAGATCACGTCCGATCTCAAGCAACGCGCGACAATCGTCCTCTTCCCCACCTGCGCAGCGTGCAAGGGCTGGAGTCATGGAGATCGAGCTTGGCGGCGGCTGTCGCGTTTGAGTCGACCGTGACAGGGCCGTTGAGGTGCTGCAGTGAGTTCTTGAGCTGCTGCGGTGACGATGATCCAGATTCCGAGCGGCGTCAGGGTTTGGATCGCCGCTGGCCACACCGACGTGCGTCCCGCCATACGAAGCCTGGCTCTTACGGTTCAGGAGATCCTGACGCGTGATCCGCACGCTGGCGATCTCTACATCTTCCGAGGACGCCGCGGCGATCTGGTCAAATCCTCGGCATGGTGCAATAGGCATACGCGACAGGTTGATCGGCTTGTCGGCGTCAGCCGGCGCGGTATCGAGCTCAGCGGCAGTCTCCTGCAATCCGCGAGCTCGCGACTTCGCGCACGAGACTATACGGGTCATTGACGAGGCTATAGATCCGAGCCGCTGGCGCACGGCTTGCGACCTCGAGGCGAATGCGCCAGTCAGGATCATGCAGCAGCAGCGACACAAGCTGCACAGATAGTCTTCGGGCTATCTCCAGTCTCACCAACGCCTCACGATCGTCAATCATGCGAAGCAACCATTCGTTTGGAATGCGCTGTGCCACAACACGGCGGACCTGGGCTTCCTCGTCGTCCACCATTCGGCCGAGCAGCATAGGCTCGATCCGACTCGCGACGACAAGGCGAACATAGTAATATTCGTCTGAGGCCATGGGCAGTAATTCTTCACCGTCGAGCAGGCTCGCCACCCGCTTCCTCAGCTCGGGATTCGGATGCTTCCGTAATTGCAACATGTTGCGTCTAGGCAAGCGAAGCATCGCATTCAATTGCACTTTTTCATTAGGATCATCGAGCAGCGACGGCAGCAGAAAGACACTGGCAAACTTCGCCGCGATTGCCCTTACCTCAAAATGCGGATGGCTGAGATAGCCGTCGGCGAGATCCGGATTGCACTCGAAGAACCTCTCGATACCGCGTGGATAACGGTCTTTGACGCAGGCGTGCTTGAGCCGGCATCCGCCGATTCCGTTCAGTGCGAGATGCTCGCACGAAGCGCAGTCAAGACGGTTGCCCTCCCAGTCAAGAGCCTTGTCGATGTCATCAACCATTGTCCTGCCCACATAGGTCAGGCACGCGCAGCAACGACTTGGGTCCAAATTTTGTCGGAGGTAGCGAGCTCCAGAGGTTTTCCGAGCGCCGGCCCCGCGCCTGCATCTGAATGGCGTGATCGTAGAAGCCGATCGTTCCCTCCATCGAGCTGCCGACCGGCGCCTGCAGAGTTTTTGAGCCAACGGCTTGGAAGTTCTCGACGGTAACGTCAAGGCCATCGCCCCGAGACGGCCCAAGCTTTACGCCAAGCTCGAGAGGCATATAGTTGGGGATCTGTGACCCCACGGCGATCCTCAATTTGGCCTGGCCGTCTCGGGCTCGGCGGCTAGCGCCGAAATGACCGAGCAAGCGGTTAGCGCCATGACCAGCATCATTCGTGTCAAAACGTGCATGCGAACCTCCGTGGCTGTTGGGAGAGCGTTACCAGGGTTCGTGGGCAGGCGCGGGCCGCCAGACCACGAGCCGCTTTTCGGCGCGGTCGACGATGGCATCGAGGACAACAACAAAGGCGGAGAGAACGATGATTCGCCCTGGTCGCATCGAGGACGGGCCTCGGCCTGCGCAGCAACAGACTCGCGCGCACCTTAGAACTCGAGACATTGCAACCACTGCTTGCGATCACGAAACTTCTGAGACGATGACCGCCTGTATGATTTAGACTGTACAACCTGACGCTACGTAGGCTTCAAGTCCTTTCTGGCGGCCGTCGTGGCGAGGCTGGTTGGGTTGCATCCGCGTTTCAGGATGTGATAGATCGCCGTAACCATGCGCTGTAGGCCGCAAGCGCGCTGATCTATCCGGTTAGCGGTTAGATTTCGTTGGACTCTTCGGTCTTCGGCTTCATGATCGCAGCGAGCGCTTGGCGGCGTTTTTCGATGATGCTGGGGGTGTCCTTGTGGGTTGCGATCAGCTCTTTGAGGTTCTCGATCCCGTCATCGGTGAACGCCATCACCCCGTCTGCACCGACGCCGACGACCCATAGCTGGCCATCCTCGGTGTCCATTTCTTCGGCGACCTCGAACAGCCAGTCCTCGTCTTCACCGAGCATCTCAGCGACATGGCTGAGAGTGAACACGTGGCTGACTTTGTTGACAGCCCCATCAAGCCGCCTGCGCCGCAAGGCCTTGCTGTTGCGCAGTCTTCCAGTTCCAGGGCAGCAGCTCATCGAGCCTGTGGGCGGGGTGGGTGGCGATGCGAGCAAGTACATCGGCGAGCCAAGCCTGAGGGTCGACGTCGTTCATCTTGGCAGAGAAGATGAGGCTATACATGGCGGCGGCTCGGCGCCCTCCGCGGTCAGACCCACAGAATAACCACGACTTTCTGCCCAATGCGATGCCGCGCAGCGCTCTTTCGGCGGCATTGTTCGAGAGGCAGACGCGGCCATCGTCGAGGAAGCGTGTGAAGGAGCCCCAGCGCTTAAACATGTAGTTCATGGCCTTGGCCAGGTCGTGACCGCGGGAGAGCTTGGCGCACTGCTCGCGCATATAGGCTTCCAGATCGGCGACGAGCGGCGCGCTCTGCGCCTGGCGGACAGTCTTTCGGTGGTCGGCGTTTTGGCCATTGATAGAGCGCTCGATCTCGAACAGAGCGTCGATGCGGCGCACGATCTCGATCGCAATTGGCGAGAGGGCGATCTCCTTCTTGCCAGCAGCCTTACGCCGCGCGTTTTCCTCAAGATCCGCCATGGCGAAGAACGGGCGCCGGGCATGGACCCAACAGGCCGCTTCCCTGATCGGCCCAGGACTTCGCTGGGGCTCGTAGAGTTTGGTGTATCCGCCGAAGGCGTCGGCCTGCAGGATGCCGCTATAGTTGGCCAGATGTGCCTGCGGGTGCTCGACCCTTCGATCGCGCGAGTAATAGAACATTGCCGCTGGCGGATCTGCGCCGCCGTAGGGGCGGTCGTCCTTCACATAGACCCAGCATCGAGCGACATCGCACTTGCCCAAGGCCAGCACGGGCACCGTGGTGTCGTCGCCGTGGAGGCGTTCGGCTGCCATGACATGAGATTCGACAAGGCGAAGGAGCGGATCGAGCGACGCGCAGACCGCCCCCACGGCGTCGGCCATCGTCGACAGCGCGATCGGCACGCCTTCCAACGCATAGCGTTCAGCCTGGCGGTTCAGGGGTTGGTGCTGGCCGAACTTCTCGAACATGATCATCGCCAGCAGGCTTGGGCCAGCCCAGCCTCTTGCCACGGCATGGAACGCTGCCGGTGCCTGGCTGATCTTCTCACAGTCGCGGCAAGAGAACTTCTCGCGCACCGTCTCGATCACCGTCCACTGACGCGGCACCGATTCCAGCGTCCGGGTCACGTCTTCGCCGAGCTTGCGCAAGCGACTGCCGCCGCAGCATTCGCACGCCGTCGGCGGATCGATCACAACGCGCTCGCGGGGAAGATGGTCGGGGAAGGTATTCCGTTCGGACCGCGTGCGCGTAATCCGCGAACAGTCGTCGTCTTGGCGACGGCTTTTTCGGCCGCAAGCTCGTCTTCGGTGGCGCTGGATTCCAGCTCTTCAAACGTAAGCGTCAACTGGTCGATCAGCCGAGACGAGCGTTCCGATCTTTGCCCGTAGATCTGGCGTTGCAGCTTGGCGATCTGCAGCTTCTGCTGGGCAATCAGCGCACTGTCTTCCGATGCCTTCGCAAGGGCGACCGCAAGCTCTGCTGCGATATCCAGAGCTTTCGCGCGTTCGCTCGCCAACGCCTCTCTCAGAGCGGTTATGTCTTCGGGAAGAGCGTCGCGAGGAGTATCCATGCAAACGGGAGAATCACAAATTCAGTGATTTGTGGCGTCCTAAAATGCGTGTCGTCCCTTATTTTATTTCGCTCAGCCGGCGCTCTGCGGTCGCCATGTCAGTTGCGGATTTCTCCAGTCGATCCCTTCCAGCATATAAGCCATCTGCGCCGCTGAGATCGATATCGCGCCGGATGACGCCGAGGGCCAGATGAACTTTCCGCGGTCCAGGCGCTTGGCATATAACGACAGGCCGATGCCATCATGCCAAAGAATCTTGGCAAGATCGCCTCGACGCCCACGGAAGATATAGAGATCGCCGGCATGAGGATCGCGCTTAAGGCTCTCCTGAACCGTCAAAGCCAGGCCTTGCATGCCGCGGCGCATGTCGGTGTGGCCGGTCGCGATCCAGACCCTGACGCCGCTCGGTATCGGGATCATCGCCGGCTCAGAACATCGAGGACCCGCCCCAACGCGTCAGCGTCGACATTTCGTCAACGCTGACACGCTTGCCGTCACCGAGCTCGATCTCGATCACGCCGCGGCGTTTCCGGGCACCTCTTGAGTGATCTTCCCCGAAAAGTGGACACGGTTAAGCTGCTTTTTAGCTCCATTTCGATCGGGGCGACATATAATGGAGACGGGTTCGATTGTAGAAGCCTTCGATGGAGGCGACGGCCATGGTGGATGCTTGCTCGACCTGCCGACCGACTTCGGCGATGGTCGCCGCCATTGCGCCTGTGGCAACGGCGACGTGGCTGGCCCAACGCGAGGGCGTCGAACTGCGCCAAAGCGTGGGATTGCCCTCGATCTTGCGGCGAATGTCCCGGATGATGCGGCCGAGCCGGGCGCGCAGGAATTTGAGCAAGACGCGCAAAAGATTCTCGAACCAGCGCAGGAGCAGGCTGAAGTTGAAAGATCCCGGTCGCCAAACAGGCGCTGAAGTCTAGCACCAATGCTCGCGAGATAAGCTACGCGTTGAATTACGACACGCCCGTCGACTGCCTGGCCAAGGATCGGCATACGCTGCTGGCATTCTACGACTTCCCGGCCGAGCACTGGAAACACTTGCGGACGACCAACCCCATCGAAAGCACCTTCGCCACCGTGCGCCACCGCACCATCCGATCGAAGGGTTGTCTGTCGAACAGGACTGCGCTCGCGATGGTCTTCAAACTCGTCGAGGGCACGCAGAAAAGCTGGCGCCGTCTCGATGGCCACAACCAGTTGCCAAAACTCGTTCTTGGTGTGACATTCAACGACGGGATCGAGGTCATCGCCAAGCCGACCGACCGTTAGCCCATAACCGCCGCCGCCTGACCGGCCCGGCCTCCACCAAGATTTGGCGATAGCTCCTGCCGAGGCAGTAGGCGGTGCCCACGCATCACGTGAAGACCAACAAGGCGACGGGCGCGCGCAAATTGACGGTGTTCGGGAGGATCAGCCCGATGCTGATGCTGTCCACGAGCAGGACAGCGTAGAGAACCGGGATCTGCTTCCGTAGCATCCGGAATTGCTCGACGAGCGGCGAACGGCCGAGCCGATCAGTGGCGTCGCCCAGAGAAAAGGCTTGCCGCGTTCGCGTCAGTACACCCATTGATTAGCCCCGCCTTCCTTACAAGCTCGGCTAGAATCACCAGAAGAGCCGTAAAGCGGACTGGTGTGTCGGGACTTAACGGCGCTGCTGCAGTTGCAAACTTACGCCTTGGAGCGCCCCCGCCCGGCTTCTCGCAGGGTTATAACCGGACGACTGGTGGACGGGGGGATGGTTCGCCGGGATGCCTCCGCTGCGCCAGAGTAGCCACTCTCTGGACCGTCGAGCTGGAGGGTATGCGAGCGCACGCCAAGCTCTCCAGTAACAACGATGCGACAATCGGCGGCGTGACGAGTATCGCAACGCCCGGCCAAGGTCTTCGGGATAACGACGCTGTGGCCTGTCCGCAATCTTCGAAAGAACCACAAGCCCGTAACGCAACGCCGGTCAACTTACCCAGACAACTGGTCTCCACAAGGCCGTGGTTCTAACGGCCGGTTCTGCACGACCAGTGTTGAATGTCGCTCGCAACCGAGACTAACCTGGAATTTGCACCGGCAGTGCGGAATAACCGTGCACAAAATTAGATTCAACTCGCTCCGGTTCGCCGACCACCTTTACCTCCAGAGATCGGTTCAGCATCTCCTCCCACAGAATTTTCAGCTGCAGCTCTGCAAGACGCCTACCCACGCAACGATGAATCCCAAATCCAAATGAGAGATGTTGTCGTACATTTTCTCGATCAATGATGAAGCTGTTGGGGCTCGCAATGACCTCGTCGTCTCGGTTGCCAGAGATATACCACATCACAACTTTATCGCCACGCCTGATTTGCTTGTGGCCTATCGTGAAATCGTCCACAGCGGTCCGGCGCATGTGCGCGACAGGCGTTTGGTATCGTATAATCTCGGATACCGCCCCGGGCACTAGCGAAGCATCATCGCGGAGTTTTCGCAGTTCGGACGGATTTTGACTCATGAAGAAGACGCCACCGGTAATTGAGTTGCGCGTAGTATCGTTACCTCCAACAATCAGCAGAATGAGGTTGCCCAGGAATTCGCGCGGCTCCATGTTTCGGGTCGCCGGCGAATGCGCCATCATCGAGATCAGGTCAGCGCGCGGTTCGGAATTCACCCGTTCACTCCAAAGCCGTGTGAAATAGTCCAGGCAATCGGACAGCACCACCTTTCGCTTTTCCCAGCTGTCGATCTGGTGGCCCATTTGTGGAGTCAAGGCGGCTACGTCCGACCAATAGGTCAGCAGGCGTCGATCCTGAAATGGAAAATCGAACAGCGTGGCTAGCATTTGAGTCGTCAACTCGATCGAGACCCTGTCGACCCAGTTGAAGGTATCATTGCGCGGCAAACCGTCCAAAATCTTCTGAACCCGCGAGCGGATCAAGCCTTCAAGCTTCGCTAGGTTCTCCGATGCCGTTATCGGACTGACAGTCTTACGCTGCTGAGCATGGACAGGAGGACTCATCTTAATAAAACTGGGTGTCCAATACTTCTCCGGCGGGTCGACAATTGTGACGCTTCGCTCTGACGAGAATACCGTGTGATTTGAGTCCACGGCTATGATGTCGCGATATTTTGTTATCGACCAATATGGACCGTATGGGCTGTCTTCGCAATAGTGGACGGGATCTTCCCTTCGCAGCCGCTCGAAACAAGGCCAAACGGTATCATCCTGAAAGCGCTTGGGCTCGCTTACATCAAGGCGGCTCAGAGGGATATCAGCCTTCTCGCAAGCGTTCTCTGCCGATAAGGCTGTCATGATTGTCTCCCGGACATTGGTGTGCAATTTTGGTTGCTCGGCTGGGTGCGCTGTTTAGAGTTCGCATGCGAGCTCCGTCGAAAGACAACGAGCTTGGGCCGTACAGTGACAATGTGTGACGCATGTCCATGGCTCGGGCTCGCGAGAGCTCACGATCGTCATAAATCGGACATTCTGTTACGGACGGAGTGAGGGGGAATTTGGCGCGGCCCCTGTCGATGTAGAATAACGGAAACACGAGCGAAGCTCCCCCATCAGGATTGGGAGGCGCGCGAACTCGCTTTTTGTGTTAACAGACGCAAGTACTCCGGCGGGTTCGGTTGAGGTACTTGCGCGCCCTCGGCCTTGCCGCCATGGCCGACACCTTCGTCGAACTGCAGAACAATCCCGAGGCGGCCGAGATGCCGCACGCCGATTGGCTCGGCCTCCTCGTCAATCGCGAGGTCACTGCCCGCGACAATCGCCGCCTTGCGCGCCGCTTGAGCAGCGCCAAGCTCCGTCAAGCGGCCGCCGTCGAGAACGTCGACTATCGCACCGCCCGCGGTCTCGACCGTTCGCTTTTCCAAACCCTCGCCACCTGCCAATGGATCCGTGAGGCCAACCACCTGGTCATCGTCGGTCCAACCGGCACCGGCAAGTCCTGGCTTGCCTGTGCACTCGGCAACAAAGCCTGCCGCGACGGCTTCTCCGTGCTCTACAAGCGGGCACCCCGCCTGTTCGCAGATCTCGCGCAGGCGCGCGGCGAAGGCCGTCTGGCCCGCCTGATCGCGGCCCTCGAGCGCGTCAATCTCCTGATCCTCGACGACTGGGGCCCCGAACCGCTCACCGCCGACCAACGCCGCGATCTGCTTGAGATCGTCGACGATCGCTACGATAAGGGATCCTTGTTAATCACAAGTCAGGTCCCCGGGTCGCAATGGCATGACGTCATTGCCGAGCCGATGACTTCATGATGCCTCCTTCTTCGACCGCTTGGTGCGTCGTACCCGATGACGAAGCTGACTGATTTGTTCGTCTGAGAGCTCGATCTGCCATGGCTGACCTTTGGCTAACTGACGACCTGTCAGCAATCCGCGCGCAAGATAATCGAACACTGTTTGCGCGGTTAATCCAAGCTCAGCCGCTGCCCCCTGAATGGAGAAGCTGCCGTCGGGCCAGCGCATTGGATTCTGGTCCACGCCGTTGATCTTGACGGTGGGAATGCCCCAGCGGGTGCGCAACAGCCAGACGTTCTCGCCTTTGAAGGCGCAGCCTCGGGCCGCGACGAAGCCTTCTTGGTTGAGTATTGCCGCGATCTCGGCATCCATTTTATGTTCAGCATTCAAATCGACGATCCGCTGCCGCAATCGATCAATGTCGATGTAATTGCGGTAGGTGTGAACGCGCCGTTGCACGTGATGCTCGCTGGTTGCGCCGGTCTGCCAGACGATTTTGAGCCACACCTGACCTCGGATCCGCTTCTGATCAAGAACGACTTCGCGGATGACAAATCGCAAAATGCGCTTGCGATCGGCTGCCGACGTGGTGGCCGCGTTCCAAATCTGCGGCAGGTTCTCGCCGAGTGCTTGTAGCCCTGCGCGTTCCACCGGGCCGATCAGAAGCGGCTCTTGCCCGCGCCAACGCGCATGCTCCTGCTCGACCGCCTCGACGGCACGCAGCTTCTCTTCCCAAGCCCGCTCAAGTGAGCGCGCCACGAGACGGTTCTCGGGCTCTACGGCGTCATACTGACGTCGAGCGCGCTCGGCCTCGTAGCGGGCGCGCTCTACGCGAAGCGCCCATTGGCGCTCGAGCTGGCGGCTCTCCTGCTCCAGTTGGTTCGCCGCCGCGAGTGCGATCTCAATCTGATCCGGCAGCAGAGCGTCGAGGACCACCCGCTGGACCAAGGCGTCAACCGCTAAGGCCCGGACTTCCTGGCACAGTGCACTGCCTTCCTGATCCCGATCCGACCGGAGCAATAGACCGGATAGTCGGCATTCGAGCCAGTGTAGCGCATGCTCATGCGCCGTCCGCAACGGCCGCAGATCGCAATTCCTTGTAACAGGGCTGCCCCCTTGCGCGGCACGCCAGCGTGTCCTGCCTCAAAGTGGGCGACGTTATCTGCCAGTCGCCGCTGGTTGGTCATGAACTCCTCCCAGCTGATATAACCCGGGTGAGCAGCGCGGAGGCAAACCGCCCAGTCGGCGATCGCCACCTTGACCGTTCCCGTCAGCGATCCCGCTTGGCATCGGCTCGGATCCTTTTGCCGGCGGCCATAAACATACGCCCCAGCATAAGCCGGATTTTGAAGGATACTAAGGACGCGTGCACTATCTGGCACACGCCAGACGGTCTCGTGTGGAGCTGGTCCAAGCAGCGGCCGAACCGGCAAGGACAATCCGTTCCGGTCCAAGTACCGCATCACACGGCGGGCGCTTTGCAGTTCCTGGAATTTGGCAAAAACGAGATGAAGACGGGCCTGTACCTCCTCATCAGGATTGAGAATAATCGTGCCGGCGCGATCATAGGCGAGCCCGGCTGGCAGAGGCAGCCGCAGTTCGCCCCGCGCCGCCTTCTGGCGTTCCCCTTGGTGAAGGCGCATCCGAAGCTGATGCAACTCCGCCTCGCTCATGATGCCGGACAAGCCCAACAGCAGGCGGTCGTGGTAGGCGCGCGGATCGTAAAGCCGCTCCCCATCCGCAATGAGCACACCGAACACCGAGCACAGTTCGAGCAACTGATGCCAGTCCCGGTTGTTGCGGGCCAAGCGAGAAGCGTCCAGGCTCACCACAAGACCGGCGTTGCCAAGACCGATCTCGGCAATGAGCTTCTGGAAGCCATGACGATCCACACCGCCAGCACCGGACTTGCCCAGATCCTCGTCAATGACCTGGACGCGCTCCGGCGGCCAGCCCAGACCGATGGCGCGATCGACGAGGCGGTACTGCAGCTCCGTGCTCTCCTGATGCTGGCGCACCTGGTTCACGGATGACTGCCGCACGTAAACATAGGCCAACTTGGCTCGGTGCGCAGTCGTGAGCCGCTCGTCAGCGACGTTCAAGCTGATCAGCACGACCCAGTCCCCTTCCGGGCGTGCCGGGAGCCGCTTGCATCCGCCGCAGCAGCGTGGCGAGGATTTGAGCGATCTGAGTTTGCGTCGCGGTGGACAGATTCGGCCACAGGCGCGGAATGTCGTCCGTCGGACGGCCGGGTAGATTTGCCAACGTCGGCATGGGTCGATACGCAACGCGACCTAGAAGCGGTCGGTGGGTCATCGCGAATCACCTTCTTGTCAAGAAGGCTCAGACTCGCGCTCAAATGTTGCATCAATGGGATCAGCGTACGTGCGCTGATGCGCGGCAGATCGGCGGCGTTCGGGCCAGAAGTTATCGTCTCGACAAGATCCGTCGACGCGATCCGAACCGCCCGCGGCCGGCCGTCCGGCAGCGCGACAACGACGTAGGCCGGACCGCGCCCCGACCGCTCCTTCAGCACCTCGAGCCGGTGCCCGAACAGAAAATGATGTGGGTCAGTGATCGTGACGTGAGACACTACCCGCTCGAGAATAGGGGTACTCTGACGTGTTCGGTGATCCCACCCTCGGCGATGCGATATTGGACCGCATCATTCACAATGCCCACCGCATCGAGCTCAAAGGCGACAGTCTGCGGCGCCAAGCCGGTGAAAAGAAAAAGCCGTGAGCACCTCGCACACGATCGTTCCGCCGGCCCACGGGCCCCTCCCGCGCGCGTCGCTGCGTCGCTCGTGGGGGCACTCCGCGCCGCGCACGGGGCCCTCCCATGGACCGCCGGAACGATCTTCGAACCAACCCGCCAGCCTTGACGAGGAGGCCGTTTCCAGCACACATAAACTCGTCAGTCGTGTTCGTCTCCAGTGATCGCCATCATCCGGAATCCGTGATCACCATCGCTTGGAACGCCTGATCACCATCCCTGGAATGCGCATGAAGCAGTCGGCTCATGTTTATAGATAGCTTCGTTCGTGAGCCTCAGCATGCGCTGATGCTCCGCTCCATGATCTAGCGGCACTTGGATGCGGTCCACAAAAACAATGGATTTTGTCGATTTTACCTGACGGCCCATAGTGCAATCGCTGCTGCAAGGAGCATTCAGGAATATCATGCGCAAAGCGTTCGTGGGGGCGCACAGAGTTTTGACACACGAGCTGACTAGGTCGAGCACCGTGTGCCAGTCGATGGACTCGCCCGGGTTTGTCGCAGTTCGCTGCCCCCGCAAGGGAAATGGTATTCGATCAATCACTCTCAAAGGCACTTGAATCGCACCCAGCGTCAGATTGTAGGCTTTGCGACAAGTCGCGGCATCGGTCGCTTCAACACTTGCTGACAGTTAGGCAACAATTGCGAATGTCTGAAGGCTATAACATCGCGCCGCTCGGCTCCATGAGGCTTTTCGAGCATCCCTCCTGCCGAAGGCCTGTCGCAAAGATCTCTTATGCAACAGGGCGTACGATTAGCCGCTGCCCAGTTGCAGCCGGAAACTGCGAGCGGATCGAGAGCAAGGCGGACTGCCTCCGTCCGTCCCCTGTCGCGCCTAGACCAACTTCGATACCATTCCGTTACCGTTTGCGCCGAGAGATGAATTGCATGCGGCGCAGCCGCTCAAACCAGATAGTTGACGGCGCCGACATGCGGCCGAATCGATTGCTGATTCACTTCCTATTGCTTCCGCGGCCACATCAGCAGCCTGACTGCAGTATCGGGGACGTCAGACATGACTGAATATGGCGACTGCTGGCACTCGCTAATTTATCTCACCGCGTCGGGAGGGAGCCTTCCTCCAGCCCGAGCCAGATCGGTCGTTGGTTGACCATAGCAGTCTGTTGGCTCATTGGTCTGCAGAGGCGCAATCTGCCTTCGGGCAACTTGCATTGTCGCAACTTGGCGGTCCATCAGATCGACAGCGCTGCAAGACCGACGCAGACCATTCAATTTGGGAGCTTCAAATGTCGTCGCCTAGTGTCTATTCAGGCAGAGCTCAGGCCATTGTCTCGTGCGCTTTTGCTTCGGGCTCGGAGACCGGCAGTATCGATACTGTCCTCAGCGGGTCAATGACCGCAGTAACTGCGGGTATACGGATGCGCCAGCGTTCTGCTATGGCCCTCGATGTCCTGAAGCGATTTAGGCACTCTTCCAGCCAGAAGTGGCATCTTGAGCGTCGCCGACAATGCGTGCGATCCCGGGCGAGACGCCGCAGTCGCCAACAGGCTGAACCAGTTCGGGTGACGCTGGTCGGTGGCGACCATGATCTCCGCCATTGGTCCTGGCTTCGGACAGTCATACGAGACCGGGCTCTTGAGATCGGCCAGACCTCATTTACGGCCGCAATGCGCTCGGGTTTTGGAACAGATGTGCGAAGGCGATAGAATGCGAATTCTCGTGGTTGATCGTGATGCGGATTTTGCGCGCGCTGCAAAGGAAGCGCTGTTGGTTCGCGGTTTTGCCGTGGATGTAGTCCGCATTCTTGACGAGGCAGAGACCGCCCTTGCTTGCGCCAGCTATCACATTGTCTTGCTCGAACTGGTTTTGCCCGATGGAGATGGCTTGGACTGGCTGAAGCAGTTGAGACGCGAGGGATGTTCGATTCCCGCCATAGTAGTCAGCCAATTGAACGATCTGGGCAGGCGAATCGCGATCTTCAACGGCGGCGCGGACGATTTCCTGCCCAAGCCAGTATCTATCGATGAACTCGTCGCTCGTATGCGAGCCATTTTGCGACGATCGCCGCAAATGACAGCGCCCGTCCTTACGTTCGGAAATCTACATTTCGATTCTATCGGCCGGCAAGCTTCAATTGATGATCGTCAATTGAGGATCGCCCGGCGCGAACTGTGCATTCTTGAACATCTGCTCAGCCGCGCTGGCCGCACCGTACCACGAGCGTCACTGGAGGAGGGCCTCTATGCGTTCGACGACGAGGTCTCGACCAACGCCCTAGAAGTTGGAATCTACCGCTTACGCACACATTTGAGCCGGTATGGCGCGACGGTACGGATCACAACGGTGCGCGGCGTTGGCTATGCACTTGAACTGGCGCAGGTGCCCCCTGCGCAATCGATTGAACCTGAAAGCGAAGGCTCCCTTGAAGTTCGCTCCTAACACTCATCATGGCCGCCGCGGAGTGCCGAGCGCCGTCACATCTGCCGCTCTTCCCTGCATTTTTTGTGCGCTATGCATGGTCGCTCTACTATCTCCTTTTGCCGCCACAGCTCAGGTAAAGCGGGTTGGTACTGTGGGGACGCCACGCGCGACTACTGATAGCCTTCAGGGAACTCTGAATCTTTCCTCCTCGCAGGGCAAAACAATTCATCTCCCAGCGCCAGCTGCGAGCATCTTTGTTGCCGACCCGACGATCGCGGACTATCAGGCGCCGTCGAACACGACCATCTTCGTGTTTGGAAAACACTCGGGGCGGACCAGCTTGTTCGCTTTGAACGATAATGGCGAGGCGCTAGCCGAGCTTCGCGTTGTCGTCACACAACCTATAGAGGATCTGCGTGCCGCGCTGAAGGCGCAGCTCGGGGATTATCCGATCCAAGTTAGCTATACGCCGCGCGGCGCGATTCTTAGCGGAACAGCACCAAATCTCGATCTCGTCGACAGCGCCAAGAAGATCACGGAGCAGTTTCTCGGTGCGGATGCGCTGGTCGTCAACAAGATCCAGGTGGCCGGTTCACTTCAGGTCAATCTTAGCGTGCGAGTCGCCGAGGTTTCGCGCACCGCCTTGAAGGAGCTTGGCATTAACCTCTCTGCCTCGGGTCAAACCGGCCCTTTCGTTTTCGGCTTTAAAAGTGGCAAAGCTGGTGGTGCCAGCGCCACCCGTGGAGCCGGCTCGGCAAGCGTCGGGTACGGCATTGGCGGTGCGAACGTCAGTGCTGTTCTAGACGTACTCGCTAACGAGAGCCTCGCGTATGTACTGGCTGAACCGAACCTTACCGCCATGTCCGGCGAATCAGCAAGTTTCCTGGCAGGCGGCGAATTTCCGATTCCGGTCATGCAGGACAATCGGCAGGTCTCGGTCCAATTCCGTCAATTTGGGATTAGCCTAGAGTTCGTCCCGACGGTTCTCAGCAACAACCAGATCAATCTTCACGTGAAGCCTGAGGTCAGCGAGCTGTCAAAAGAAGGTGAAGTCAGCGTCAATGGAATGTCTATACCCGGTCTTTCCACGCGGCGTGCCAATACGGTCGTCGAGCTTGCCAGCGGTCAAAGCTTTGCAATCGGAGGGCTTATCCGGCGCAATTTCAACACGGACATTAGCCGTTTTCCTTGGTTGAGCGATATGCCGATCCTGGGTGCGCTGTTTCGTTCTTCCTCGTTTCAGAAGGAGGAGACGGAGCTGGTAATTATTGTCACGCCCTACATCGTGCGACCAGGATCGAGTCCTGGCAAGATGAGCGCGCCCACTGACCGCATCGGACCACCCTCGGATGCCGGGCGCACTTTAACAAACACGTTGGCAAGTTCGCCGCGAGGCCGTGATGCTCCCAAGGCACAACCAAGCGCTAACGGCGGCGCCAACTTTATCATCGAATGAGGACAGCGCATGAGCTTGCGACACCTGTATTGCTTGATCGCTATTTCGGCGAGCGTAGGTGGATGCACCAACGGTTCTGCGATCTACTCGGAGCGAGCTGACCGAGCGATCCGGATAGAGCAGAAGACAAGCGTCTTGCTGCTACAGGGCGTTCGTCGCGTCGAGAGATCTCGTCTGCGGGACTTCGTTGCGAGCGCCAGTCGCGGTCGGCGGGATGCACTCCATCTCGATGTCACGGGCTCACCCAGGCTGATTGCGCAAGTGGCCCATGATGCCCGCGCGATGGGTGTTTCCCCTTGGAATATCCGCCTGTCCGATTCCGCCATCAGTCTGCCCGCCCATTTCGGGGTAAGGATCGAGGCGACTATCTACGAAGCACATCCTCCCATCTGTCCACCGCTTTCGATCGTTGGCCCTTCGGTAGACGACAACTCTTTCAATCCAACGCTTGGCTGCTCCATCCAGAACAACCTGGGAGTCATGGTCAACGATCCCGGCGACTTTCTGGGCAATGAAGCTGTCGTGCCAACCAGTGGCGATCGTGCGGTGCTTCCCTCTCCCGCCCGCAGGACCATCACGCCGACCGACCACAGCAACTTGGAACATGGAACTCAGAACAGAGTTCTTTCGGAAGGTTCATGAGCGGCTCGTCAATCCTAAGCAGCATATAGCGCTATGTTGGCTCATAATTCTGGTCAGTCGGTCAGCGATAAGCAGACGCCCCTGCAAACAATGTTCGCTTTCCTTCGTGATCGCGCCGTTTGCAGATCCGGTAGTGCAATTTGGGCCGTGCGCGCGAAGCTAGACCAGGCCTACGGCAAAGAGCGCCTTTGCAACCCTCTCGAAGCAGTCGATCGGTACAGCCTTCCCCAACGCTGCCTTTTGGATCAGCTGACGCGTCAACATATCGTCCTGGACGATGCTGAGATGCAGCGCCCGCGCCTGACCAAGCAGACGTGAAGCAAGTTCGCCCTCACCGCGGCTGACCAAGACCGGAACTCCGGTCTCACCACGAACATAGCGCAGCCCAATCAACATTGCGGGGCCGGTCAGGATCAATGTGGCCCGATGAATACCGAGTGGCGACTCGTTCGCCGACTCGCGCCGGTGCCGACGGTGTTCATTCTTTATGTGAGGATTGCCTTCCTGTTCCTTGGACTCGCGCTTCGCTTCGCTCTGCGTCATGCGCATATCGCGCAAGAAAAGCCAGCGCTGAAGTAATAGATCAATCAAACCGCCGATCAGAAAGGCGCCGGCCGCAATCTCGATCAGAACTTTGAGCTGGTAAAAGACAAACCCGAAGCAAGCCAAACCGCAGACGGGCAAGTACACCAGCGCTTTCCAACTTGCGACCACAACAACAAGAAGGGTTCCACCGAGAAGCGATACTTTGATTAGCGACTTGCCGAGCTCGACAAGTGATCGCTGAGAGACAATCTTTTTCAGCCCTTTGACGGGATCCAACTTCTCAAGGCCTGGTTTCAGCGGCTCCATAGAAAATGTCGGCCCAGCGCTCGCCAGGACACTGCCCAGGATAGCCGCAATCACCACCGCTCCGATGATTGGGGCAACTGCCGCAATAGAAATTTCGATCAATCCGACCAGCGCCTGCCGGACCGCACTGTTGAAGGGCTGCGCCTGCAGCTTATGGATTAGCCGTACCGCTTCTTGCCAGCCGTTTTCAATCTGGCCCGCTCTAACGTATAGGCAGCCGAAACCTGCGCAAACGCTGACGCCGGTGACAAAGTCGGCGCTGCGCGGACTCTGTCCTTTCTTACGCGCGTCCCGTAGCTTCTTGGGGGTTGGGGGAAGCTTCTTCTCTTCGCTCGCACCGTTCATTTCAAGAACTTCGCGAGCCACTCCAGCACGCCGTTGAACTGGATGATCTCCGCGCCCATGTATTCGATGAGATAGACGGTGTAACTGACCATGATGATGCCAAAAGCGACGTTCTTGATGGTCGGGGAGTGATCGTTCAGCTTGATTTGCTGCGCAAAGCGCCCGAGCAACATGAGCGATACCTCGACCAAGAGCAGCAGAGCCGTGACAGGCCCAGAGACCAGCAGGGTCGTATGCATGATATGGTCGAGGAGCGCTACAAATTCCATTGCCCCTTTCAGGGTGAGGTTAGGAAGTAGCTGATATATGGGCCAGATGAGATAACTGTCATAAAGGCATCTGACCATCGTCTGCAGACCTCCAGACACAACGAAAATCGTAACCGCAGCAGTCCCAAGAAAAAGACCTGTCGCCGAGACTTGGCTGCGGGTCGCAGGATCGTCCACCTGGCTCGAAACACCTCGCTGGGTGTCTATGATCTCGCCAACCGCCTGGATGCTCCATAGTGGTATACCGAGCAACATGCCGAACAGCAGGCCGATGAATATCTCCTTCAGACCAATGAACGCGACGACGATCATACGGGTGCCTGGATCTAGCGTCTGCAGGCCATCCTTGATATGCGCCAAGCATGGCAGTCCGATCACGAGCGCCAAGCTTCCGCGGATCATCCCGCTCATGTGCGGTCGCGTAAATACGGGAAGCACTAACGTAATGCCTAGGGTGCGGGCCGCACCTAGGCCGGCCGCAACAACGAAGTCCATAGCAGTCTGGATCAGAGTTTGCGTCTCGGTGGGTAACAAACCATGCATTTGAGATCTGCTAGTCGCTCGCTTCAGCCAATGGAACAGGCCCCGCTCGCCTGCCCCGATGTTAGAAGTCGAGAGTGCCGCAAATAATCGACTGGGTTGGCCCCCATCGACGGCAGCTGGCGGTACTGTCGCAGAGACTTTGCCCTGCCTTCCACTAGCTAATACTTCGCTGTGAGAGTGGGGAACTCAGCGAAAATATGCTGGGCTTGTTCAATAAGCGGGGCGCTCAGCACTGGAGAAAATAGAACTAGCACGGCGACGACGACGGCGAGCTTCACGGTGAGCGGTAAGGTTTGATCCTGGACCTGCGTTGCCGCCTGGATGATGCCAACGCCCAGTCCGGCCACGAGGGCTGAGAGGAGCGGTGGCAGAACCCAGATCATGAATAGGACAAGCGATCGGCTGAGGTGAGTGAGTATGTTGGCTTCGTCCACCTTAAGCTCCTGGCGTTGCGTAACTTAAGACTAATCCGTGCATGAGCAGCGACCAGCCATCGATCGTGACGAATAGAAAGAGCTTGAAAGGAACAGATATTAGTGTTGGTGAGACCATGGACATGCCCATGGCCATCAAGATCGTCGTTACAATCAGATCGATCGTGATGAATGGAAGATATAGAAGGAAGCCGATTTCAAACGCACGCTTTAACTCCGAGATCAGAAAGGAGGGTACAAGAATCGCAAAATCATTAGCCGTAACGTTGCCGCGCATCTCCTCAGACCAGACCCGTTCTGTCGACGACAGGAAGAATGTACGCTGCTCCTCGTTGGTGAATTTCTTCAGATGAGCGCGTAGTGGTTCGCTGCCTTCCTTGGCGGCGGTCACCCAGTCATCGAGCGTTTCGTAGCGAAGTTGCCGCTCGGTGACGCGGTTGTAGGTCTGCTCAAACACTGGCGCGCCAATGAATACCGTGAGGATCAATGCAGCGCCATACAAAACGATGTTCGGGGGTATGGATTGGGTGCCGAGCGCGTTGCGAACCAGGAAGAGAACGACGGAAACCTTTATGAACGCCGTTGTTGTGACGACTGCCAAAGCCAGAAGGCCGAGGCCCACCGTGACCGCAAGAAGCGCAACGATACTTGGTGGAAAGTCAATCATTGACCGCCAACCTGCCACGCAACCTGATGGCCAGTTCTTCACCGACCCGAACGACGTCGCCACAGCCGATCAATTGGCCATTGGCAAGAATGTCGACCGGGCTGTCAAAGCGGCGACCAAGTTCGAACACATGCCCTTCGTTGATGCTTCTCAACGTGCCCAACGGGATAGACCAGCGGCCGCATTCGAACACAAGCGTGATCTCAACACTGTCGATGTCGGCTTCTGAGGGAGGGATCAGTTGCTGCGCTTGGCGTTTTGTCATCATATGTGCACGCTTTAGAGGGTGGGGTTGCAGGCGGAACGGTCCCCGCAGCACCAGTGTGTCACCGGTGACCTGTGCCGGAGCCCATAACCTGTCCGCTGTGAGGATGACCTCGCCGCCGGCAAGGGGAATGACGTCCGGCAACAGTGCGTCGCCCACCTGTGCTTGACGAATCAGTGCGACGGACACGCGCAGCGAGCCAATCTCCGTTGCAACAACGACAGGCAATTCCGGAGAAAGCACGCGCGTCTCGCGCGGCAATTCGCGGACCAGCTCGCCTAAGATTCGGAAGGCGGACGGAACCGGACCGTCCAGGGACGGGAATAGGAATAGGCGAGCCTTGCCCGCGAGCGGCCCGTGGGCGATCTCGAGTTCCAGATAAGGGCCGTGCGCGCTTGCTTCATCGATCCGGGCAAGTTGCAAATCCCGCGCTAGCAGCGCTTCCAGTGGACAGAGCAAGGATTCGAGCGCAAGTTCGAGAAGGAGCGAACGGGTAGGCTCGGAAGGTAAAGTGAGGCCAGGCTGCACCGTCGCAATCAGTGTCTCCACAAGCGGGCGAGGCAAGGACAATACAGCCGTTTCACCTCCGACGCGAAATACGCAGTCAAGCATGGCCATGGCCGATGGTTCCGCCTGCCAGACAAGCCGGTTCATACGGATGAATAGCGGCTTTTCGCCAAGGCGGCTCCGCAGAACGATGCGCGGCGCGGCGATCTCATTGAGCCACGAGACCACACCGTGGGACAGGAGTAGAGAGGGCTCGAACTCTGCGAGTCCACCCGGGGTATCTACCGAAGTGATTTCTACACGACCACATTGTCCCGCCAGAGAGCCAGCCATCAAATTGAAACGCCTACCGCTTGGCTATGCGAAGCACCCTGATACCGGAGCAACTGATCATCGTCCGTTTCGATTTCGGCTGCGAACTCCAGACCAGAATCGGTCGTGCGCTGAACATCGCGCTCGATCTGTCGCCATTTGTGGCTCGCCGCCGCACGCTTGGCCCAGAGAGCCCGGGCCTCAACAACCGCCGTCTGCGCCTGCTCTTGAGCGATGCGCGCCTGCCCAAGCGCCTCCCGCCTCGATGCGATCTCGGCTGTGAACCGTCCAATGACCAGATGGCAGCGACGGTCGAGTTCCGTGCCGGACATCGCACTGAGAGATGCCATTTCCTGGTAGAGTTGATCTTCGACGCTTGCGCGGTGTTTCTCGGCGCTTGCAAGATCGCTGGAAGCTCGCTCCACCGCTTCAAACGCAATGCGGCGCTTGGCTTCGATATTGGACAGCTCACGAAGCTCGCTTCGCTCTCTTATGTCCTTTACGAGCCGCAATTTCGACGCTTCGACCGGTTTCAGGCCGTCAGACGCGACATCCATGTCACGGTCTCCTCAAAATTGGAAGGCTCGTCCTGGCCCTGGCACACGAATTTCCGCAACTGCTCGATTGAGGCGATTGCCCGGTCAGTTAGGGGATCGCTACCCGGCTTGTATTCACCGACCTTGATCAAGAACTCCGCCTCGTTGTAGCGCGAAAGCAGTTCACGGAAGAAAGATGCCGCCTTTCGGTGTGACGCAGAGACGACCGCATCCATAACGCGACTTCGGCTCGACAGCACGTCGATGGCGGGGAAATGTTCACGCGACGCGAGCGCGCGTGAAAGAATGATATGACCATCGAGGATACCGCGCGATTCTTCAGCGATTGGATCGCCCGTGCCATCACCTTCAACAAGCACGGTATAGAACGCCGTGATCGAGCCGTGCTCACCCATACCGGCACGCTCCAATAGACCAGGCAGAAGCGCAAACACGGACGGAGGAAATCCGCGCCGCGTCGGAGGTTCTCCTGCGGCAAGGCCTATTTCGCGCATTGCGCGGCTAAAGCGCGTCAATGAATCCATGATCAGTACGACGCGCAGCCCTTGATCACGAAAGTACTCCGCGAGTGTAGTCGCCATATGAGCACATTGCACCCGCTCCATTGCCGAGCGGTCGGAGGTCTCAACGACCACAATCGTACGATCGAGAGCCTCTCCGATATGACGCTCGATGAATTCACGTACCTCACGTCCACGCTCTCCCACAAGCGCAACGACGGTCACGTCGGCGGCCGCGCCCCTTACAATTTGCGACATCAGGGTCGACTTGCCGCAACCGGCATCTCCATAGATTCCGATCCGCTGGCCTTCGCCGCACGTCAGAAGTCCATCCAGCACGCGAACGCCGAGCGGAAACGGCCGCTCGATGCCACGCCGCTTCATTGGATTGGGCGCCCTGCCGCGGAGCGGGCGAGTGTGGGCCGCTTTTATTGGGCCCTTGCCGTCGAGCGGACGGCCGGCACTGTCAATCACGCGGCCAAGCAAATCGGGTCCAACTGAAACTTCACGAATTCGCCCGGTCGGAACCACTTCCGCGCGGTTAGACAGGCCTGTCGTGTCGCCGATCGGCGTCAGCAACACCCCGTTCGGCAGCAGACCGATGACCTCGGCCTCAAGTGACCATCCAGTGCCATGATCCTGCAACACACAAAGTTCCCCAACACGTGCCCCTGGCAATACGGCATGAAGCAACGTGCCGATCGCCCGTGTGATCCGTCCGCGCACTGCGCGCGTATCGATCTGCTTTGCTGTAGATTTCACAGATGACAACTCGGCGCGCACAGCCGCTTCGACAAGCCCATCATCATAGGATCGTCGTAGCGTGGTCACGGCTGGCGTTCCTGAGAAGACGGGGCAAGGCCAACACGTAAGATACGCAGCTGCGCGGCAAGCCCTAGATCGACATTGCCAAACTCGCTCCACAAAACGCATTGATCCGGCGTCAGAGCCGGGTCCGGGTCAATTGTAAATTTCGGCCGACCATTCCTTCCGTCGAACGCTGCGAACTCGCGGATCAGTGCATCGGCGTTCACAGGCGACGCATGAAGACATACTTCCGCACTGCCATATGTTCGATCGATCGCATGACGAACCGTCCTCACCAAGATCTCGCCGGGATCGAAGGAGCCCAGCACGTCGTCCAAGATATCGAGGACGAGCTGCGGCAACTCATGTTCCAGCACAGCTTTTCGGCGTGCGAGCTCGCAAGTAGCCCGGGCAACCAGCTGCGCCATTTCGTCCGAACCTGTCTTCAGACCCTCGGAGTGGCCACGCGCCCGCTCGCGCTCATAGGCTTTTCTTGCCCAGCTGCGAACCTGGCGCAGATACCGCTCCGCTAGCGCCCGGGTCCTTAGTGCATCAAACCAGATCCCGAGTTCCGCGGCTGGTATAAGTGGGCCGACCAGACGAATCTGCGGGTCTGCTGGCAATGCTTGATCGTTGTCGGTCATGCCGTTGGTGCCTCCGTGGCCAGATGGGCCATCACCAAAGACAGCAATTGGCCTGCCGCCCTGTGGTGTTCGGTGGCTGGAGCTTCCGCCGCCGTCCCCACAGGTAAGCGGAGAAGAACGCGCTTACGGTCAAGTTCTGAAGCTTCATCGAGCCAAGCACCAAGACAGGCATATCCGTCGTGTTCAATTCCTTGCGAAAGTCGTTCCGGATCGAGAATCGATGTAGTAGCGACTGCGCTGGACAAATTTCGGATACCGAAAGCATGTGCTTCCGCACCGACATTTCCGATCAGAGTTTCCATTTCACGCCTTGACACGAGCTTCAGCAATGAACGGGCATGCCAGACACTGCCAGCGAGCAGGGCGGCGCGATGCGGATCATGGCCGAGCAGAACGCCCCTGCCCCAGTTACTTCCGTTCCAGGCCCCTTCATTGCCTACCGCCAATTCGGCCAGTCTTTCCTGAAGCCTGACACTCCTCTGCAACCGCAGCACCGTGGGCGTTGACAGCAGCGCATCAAGACGGGCGGCAAAACGGCTCGGATGCATCACCGCAGCAAGTTCGCGCAGGCGATCGGAATGCGGATGAGGAGAATGATTTGGCTCGTTGGATGGCATCGATACCCACACTGCATTCCGTCTATTTTGCATCAGAGCTCAATTCTTTGCCGACGGCTTGGGCCGCGGGTACATGGTCGAAGATCCGCCGAGATTTGCAAGTTTCCGCGATGATCGACCGAACTGACGCATCCGTGTGCTCAGCAACATGTAAGATAGAACACCCAGCGCGGCACCCGCACCTCCGACCCCGATCGCAAACAAGGGGCGCGACATGAACTTGGCCGGTTGAGCCGAAGCAGCTGCTGACGCTGACGACAGCTCATGCTGAGCCCCCTCAACCGGCACCAACACGACCGCTACCTTGTCATATGATAGCCCTTCGATGCTGTTGGCGACGAGCATCTTGATCTGCGGTAGCAAGGCTGAGAGCCTCACATTGGAGCCATGTCGGATGAAAACCGACGCCGAGGACGGGGTTGCATCCTGTCGCAAAAGGTCATTCTTCGGCAGAACAACATGGACACGGGCGGAGAGTACCCCATCGATATCGTTGATCGTGCGCGACAACTCTTCACTTAGGGCGTAAACGTACCGGGCGCGCTCTTCAACCGGAGAGGCAACAAGACCAGATCCCTTGAACACCTCCCCGAGGTTCTTGAAAGTCTGGCGCGGCAAGCCCTCGCCATTCAGCAGGTCGATCGAGAAGGCTAGCTGCCTTTCTTCCACCTGAATCGTGCTGGTCCCATCCTTGGCGACAATGCGGACGGCATCGACACCCTTTCTGAGGAGAAGCGCAAGCATTTCGTTGGCTTCACGCTCTTGTACCTTGGTATAGACATCTGCCTTGCAACCGGCCAGAGAGAGCAAGACCGGCAACGCCACAAGAATATGAAACCGCCTTCCCACGCTCGCGGGACGACCGATCTTTCTATGCGGTAAAACGCTCATCAACGGCTGTCAGCCCGCCGAGAGCAGCTTGTTCAGAGACGAGCTGGCAGCGCCAGTACACTTGGAGATGAGCGAAACGTAAGTGACGCTATTGTAAACATCCCGCAGATTCGCCAACGTCGATTCGAAATGGTCTGCACCTTCCAGGTTTCCGACCGGGTGCACCTCGAATTCGTGAGAGCGCAAGATGGGTTGCGCTGCCGGTCCATTCGCAGGAGTCGGCTCGCCGCCGACCGCCGAAGGAAATGATATGCCTCGATGCATTGCAGCAAGATTTTGAAGGATACGATCGCCAAGGGGGCTTACCTGCGTGCCTGCACGCTGAGCCTCCGACACTGGCGGAGCCAACGTGCTATCGATCATCGAAGAGGCAGCATCTTGATTTGAACCCACCTGGGCAAGACTCTCGTGAAACTGAGCCCGCGTCGATGAACAAGCCTCGGATAGACATTCGAGCGGACCGGCGGAGATCGGCGTAACGCCAAGCATCATGGACGACATCGTTGCTCTCACGTCATGAGATTAGCCGTTCGACACCGTGAACGGCCAAGCACCCCTAGCGAAGCGAGCTGACCAGAAGCTGACGAGTATCAGGAGCACCGTCATCTAACGATCAAGCCTGGCCTACACCTTTGTGACGAATTTCGGTGCTTGTTCGCTAGCGGAAGAATACTAGGAGTGCTCATCAGAGCCAGGAGGCTGCACATCTTGAAGAACCTCTTATATATCGGAGCTTTTATTCTCCTGGGGCTCGTTAGAGCGCTCGGCGCTCCCCTGCCGCTGCCATCGGCACCTTATAGCTACACGGTTCTGGACCAGGACCTTGCTGCTGCACTGCAGGAGTTTGGCAACAATTTAAATATCCGAATCAATGTTAGCACCGAGGTAAAGGGGCGGATTCGCGGGCGAATGCCGGATCTCGCGCCGCGAGAATTCCTCGAACGCTTAAGCAAGCTCTACAATCTTCAATGGTATTACGATGGATTGGTGCTTTATTTGTCTAATGCGCACGAGGCGCAAAGCCGCTTGCTCGTCCTGACTCCAATCACCTTCGAAGCATTCAAGGCCGCACTCGATGCTCTCAACATCTCGGATGAGCGCTATTTTGTGAGACCTGCAGCAGGAGATGGCCCAGTCTTCGTTTCTGGTCCGCCTCGGTTTATCGCGCTTGTGGACCAAACGCTCAAAAGCCTGCTGGCGGAGGCACAGGCGCAGCGAAACCCTACGATTGTCGAAAGGCCGCCGCAGCAATCGGTTTTGATGATGTTTCGGGGGTCGTCGAGCATGGTCATTCGTGATGGACGACCGGAGAGCCCTCTTTTGCCCGAGGCGTCGCACTAACACAGCGCGGTTCACGCGGCTGGTCCAGCCCGGAGATGAGTTGATGCAGCGAGCGGCTTACAGCAACGCAACGCGGAGTCTGTGTGTGCTCTATCGGCTTTCGAGAGGCAGTGCTATCAGCTTGAATGCGACTGGCTGGACCGGGATGCCCCGGAGCGTCGCGATCGACGTACAGGTCAGGCCACGGACGCACGAAGCCGAAGCGTGGGCAGCATCATTCTTAACCGTAAGTTCGAGTTTAGCTCGCTGCGGGGGGCCTCCGAACAGCTCTCCCAAGTTCGCGATGCAAAGCACTTTCCTCGAACAAGGGTTCGAGCCGCCTCCCACTTTCGAACAAGGAATGGATGGACTTTGATCCAATCAGCCGAGCAGATTTAGCTCAGAATCTCACCCACATCGCGGGCAGATCAGGGAAGAGCTGATCGCACTGCAAGCCGCTCGACTTCAACCATCATTTAATTTAGCGGGTGCTCGAAGCTCGACCTTCGCACCGCGAGGCATCATCGAACGCCGGCCGCCGATCCGGCGGAGGCCGTCTCACGCCGGAACAGCGCAACCCCGAGCGTCGTCGCGTCGGGGCTGCCCGCCACAAGTCAGGCTTCGAAATGGCGAACGGACTCGGGCCAACAATACTGGGTCTTCGTTGGCGAAACAGCTACCGGCTCTCAGATCGAGATCTTAAGCACCCGCGATATCATCGCAACGAGGGACTCCCAACAGCCCACCTTCACAATCTTGAGTGCTCCCACACAGCCGAATGGCACCATGTTTCATCCGCTGATCGAACAGACACTAACAGTTTTGTGCCGGAAGCGCAGCGGCGGCTATGGGCCATTGAGTTCGTCACAGGACACCGAGGACTCCTTCCGAGGTTCTTGCACGAACGAGCGAACAGGACGATCTACACAATCGCAGACCCGAGTAGTTAATTGGACCGCGGTCGAACGCAAGAAGCTAGCGCCAAACACGTCTTGTGAATGCACCACAGCTTTCGGAAGGGCGTCTTTCATAACTCATCCCGAATTCTTGCGGACCGTCAGCTTCTCGACAGCTAGTTCCTTGTAGCATAGGAGCGTGAAAATCACTAGCCGGCGATGCGGATGGATTGTTGCGGAACTGAGCGCTGGGACGCACTGAGCAACCGGAAGCACCTGACAGGAGCCGTTGAGCTCCGCGTAGCATTGCTTCTTGCTCGTTGTGTCACGCACTCGGCTGCGCCACACAATCAACTTGTGGCGCTATCTCACACCAAAGGATGTATAGTGTCAGTGAACAACCTATTGCTGAATGCCAATTCAACCGCCGCTTTGTCCGGGCTTGCTCCGGGGCTCTCGTCGCTGCCGGAGCATTCAAGCTTCGAGGCGGTGCTAGCCAGCTACTCCTTGAAGGACGCGATAGGCGATCATTCGGAGCCGCCAGATTCCGACAAGCAACTGATGGAGGAGCTCGTGCAGGAGGCGCTGCATATCCTGCCTCCGACTCTCACCGATGCTTTGGACGCACCTGCGCAGACCACGGAGTCGTCCTCTGTTGCGAGCGCCAGTGTTGCAACAGCGCCTGTACCCAGCTCAAGGATCACATGGAACGGCGGCACCTTGACCAACGCCGAGTTGCAGATTGTGTCGGTGCTGAACCGTCACAAAGACAAATGCCCGCTCGATTGGGAGTCCCTTTCAGATTTGGCCAACGATCCCTCCACGCCGCCGGATCTGAAGACGGCGATCGGGGCGTTGCAGCAGGATCCTGAGCTCTTCTATGCAATAGGCTCGCAAGGCGACGGCCACTGCGGCGGGAAGATCAAGGCAGGTGATCTCTCGGGCTTTTCCTGCCATCACGCACAGCTTGCCACATTCCAAGACCAGCAGGCGCACAGCTACCAGCAAAACTACATTCCATCCGACGGTACCGGAGACGGCCAGCCGTCAATTATGACCGAGAGTGATGCATTGCGCGAGCTCTATCGGTATTCCGACAGTCTGCCCAGGAACCTCAGCCTCGCCGATTTTAAGCAGATTGTCGATGGCGAGGCAAAAGCCGGAAAATGCCCGCCGCAAGTTCTCGCGGCCGCTCAATACTTTCTCAGCTACCCTGATGAATGGAAACAGTTGTACGGTGGCTCGATAGATAAGGTCCACAAAGAGGACTTCCTGCAAGTTGCGTCATCATCGATGAATCTCACGCAAACCGAGCTGGATACGCTGGACACGATCAACAAGAATCAAGGCGTTTTTTTCGGGAAGGGCGACCTGACACAGGACAAGCTAGCGAGCATGGCCGATGACGACAGTCCAGCCCCCGACGTGCGACAGGCTGCCTCCCAGCTGCTCTCGGATCCGCTGTTGTTCGGGTTGATGAATAATTCGATCACAGGCTACAAAACCCACCATCAGTTCTTCGACTTCGGCGGGGGCCATACGGTCGATTCCGGCAACATCAGCAATAACGACTTCACCCACTTCTTCGACAACATGTCGACTGCGAACCGCACCGCGCATCAATTGAAGACGCATGTCGCCCAAACGGCCCGCGAGCAGTCCGCTGCCGCGGACATGATGATGGGCGTCGCTGATCAGCCCGACATCAAGTCTCCTAAGAAAAACGGCGGCGCTTTCATGCATGTCGTTGACGACGTGCTCAAGGTTGGCTCGAAGGTGCTCGACTGGGCTGCAACCGGAGTTGGTTTACTCGGCTTTATTCCGGGCCTCGGCGAATTGGCCGATCTCGCGTCAATGGTGCTCGAGAGCGAGGCGCAAGCAGCAACTCTTCTTCACACTGCCATTACCGGTGGCAACATCAAGCTAGCGTTGGAAGAAGCGGGCATCAGTCTTGCGTCGCAGGCGGTGGGCTGCCTCGGCGGCCCCGAGGTCAAGCTAGCCATGCGCGAAGGCTTAATGAAGCAGGCAATTCGAGAAGCCGCGACGGCTGGCATCAATCTGCCGGTTTCGATCGCACAGTCCCACGCGGAAAATTACTTGAACCAGCTGAAGGAACGCATTGAGTCCGAGCGCATGCAAGCTGTGGGCGCCAACAGCTAGTTGGAGCGACGCGCCGCCTCAGACCGTGCTGTAAGATATGCGCACTTGTGGGCCCTCCGATTGGCCGGCCACCACCTACCGATCAGTAGGTCCCGCAAGCTTTGCCTGCACGTTCGAACCCGCCGCCCGCACGCAGACACTTTGTCGTGTCGAACTTCGGCCCACGATGTGGGCAGAAGGTCCGATACACGATCAGCCTCAGTTTCATTTCGCGGCTGCGAAAGTTGCATAGGCCGGCATCTGGCTCCAATCGGACAGGCCGAAGTTATCGACGCCCACGAGAAAGCCGGATCGACATCGACGAGAATGGCAGGCTTACAAATGTGAGACCGAGGGCACATTAGGCCGCTAATGCAGAGCTGGGAGGCGCCGAGCGCCGCCGCGCGAGGCGTAGGCGTCCGCCCGCGCCGCGAAGTGGGATTGACCGCATCGCCCTAAGGCGTAGCAGGGCTAAGGGATCGCTGTTCGCGGCCGGCTCGTCTGAGCACTGAATACCTCAGGGTCGTACTTGATGGGATCGAGGCATCACCGCCGCCCGAGGAGAAGCAATCGCCAAAGAAGTGACGTCTCGCAGGCGAGCTATTCCAGCGCCTCGGTCTCAGCACGTTGGCTTCTTCGGTCCCGGTGCTGCGGGTCCGCTCGTTGAAGCTCTACCTTATGAAGAAACAGAGCGCGGGATCGATCGCTACCCGGAAAGCAAGGCTTTCCTTCACAAGTCATCTGGCCCCCAGTGTCCGCCAGAGCACTGCTCAGATACGATTGTTGATACGGAGCACCCAAGGAGACGAATTCCCGTCGACTTATTGCATTCTCCAAGTCTGGTCAGGTTATCGAAAGCTACTGCTGGCACAATGACGATAGTGGAGATTGCCTTCATCGGCATGATCGAAATTAAGATAGGAGAACGCGATGCGCATTCCGTCAAGCGCCGCTGTACACGTTGATACCGATCTCCATGCGGCCCGCGGCGACAAAAACAACTCGCACACGCCCGGCACGCATGAGAATGATGGTGCGCCACGTGCGCATGATGATGGTCGATCGTCTGGTACAACCGGCCCTGCAAATGGCGCGTCTAGTCCGGACGATAACTTGCGGAATGTGCGTTTGCAGCAAGCGTTCACAGCTGCTCTCGGGTCCGTCGGTCTCCAACTTGTGAATAGTGCGTCAGCGAGTTTCGACGAAGCCATCGCGGAGACAGAGCAGGATTCCTGATGTTGGACTTACGGCGTCAGGACATAGGGGCCGCTAAAGCGGCGATATTCGGCAAATAGGAGAAATAGCATGACCGGCAAGACAAGTGCGACTACTACATCGACCGCAGGTGGCGCGGCTGGTGCGGCTCTCGCTGGAGGAGCTGACGCGATGACTCAGGTCGCCTCACAGGCAGCGTTCGACAAGCAACTCGCCGCTCTGACTGCCGTTAGCACCCAGGCGGCCGAGAGGGATGTTCAGCTTCGCACGCTTACAACGTCGCTTTCGACGATCAAGAAGGTGGCTGATGAACGGGTGCAGTAACGGACAAGTGGGACGACATCGTCGTCCCACTTTTCGGGTGTGAATTGTCAGCGAACTCGAAATCAGCCGTACGGCATTGCCGTACGGCTGCTCTCGCTGTTGAGGAGACCGATTGTGCATGAACCGGACTGCCTGCATTTCGAAGTGCTATCGGGACTTTATTCCGGGCTGACTGGCGAGGCAGGGCCTGGATCGATCCTTATTGGCAGCGGCTTCGATGCCGATTTCGTCTTCATCGAACAAGGTCTCGAACGGCAACACCTTCGCATCACCTCACATTGCGATTCAATTGAGATCGAGGCCCTAGCCAGTCAAATCCGCGTCGAAGGTCACGAGACAATTTCCTCAAATGAGCGCGTTGTTGTCGCTCTCCCAGCCGTTATTCATGCGGGCGCAATGTCCATTCGCTGGTCGATAGAGGGTTCCAAACGAGCCGGCTCTATCCACGGCTGGCGTGTATCGATTGCGGCGCTTGCGATCGTCCTCATAAGCTCTGTCGCGATCGGCACATCAACTTTTTTCGTCCACACCGACACCGCTCTGAGCACCGATTCGCTCCCGGCCGTAGACGTTGCGCCCAAGCCGGGCCTCAGCGCTCCTGATGCTCTGACGACCGATGCAGCTGCCGAACGGCTGCAGGAGGAGGTTGATAGAGCGGGCCTTCTCAACATCAAAGTCGGTTCTGGGCCGAATGTTGTCACCGTTCACGGCACCATTACGCCCGCCTCTGTTGCAAAATGGCAGGACGTCCAGCAACGGTTCGATCACCATAGTAGTGGCACTTTTACGCTCCTCAACACAGTTGCGGTCAAGGAGGAGAAGATCCCCTCCTCAATTGCCGTTCAGGCTGTATGGCGCGGAAAGGATCCTTATCTCGTCATTGGCGATCAAAAGTACTTCTTGGGCGCGCTGTTGAATAATGGATGGACTGTCGATCGGATCGAGGAGGGACGCGTGCTGCTGAGCCGGAATGGCCGGCTTGCTGCCCTCCCCTACTAGAGTTTCACCCTCCCAGGTCAGAAGGATTTTATCATGACTAGGCTGCCCCGGCATTCTGTAGAGCCCCGCACCTCCTTTCAGAGGATCGACCTCGGCGATCATACACCTACCGTTCAGCCGACCATCTCTCAAGCCGGTGGCATCGAGATCGAGGCGGCGCAAGTAGATGATGGCAAGAGGCACGCGCCAACTTTTCGGGATAGGCCGTCGCAGGAACTGCCGGTTGGGGCCACAATCGAGGCCGCGGTGGAGATCGACTCTGTCGATCCAGTCTCGCGCGTCAATTTCGACAAGGCGCGCAGCCAAGTAGGTGAGACCGCGCCATGTTCAGAACTGGCTCGGTTGAATGGCCCCAATCTCGCAGGCAACCTGCTCTCGTTCGTCACGCCGCACTTACGTCATTGGGACGTTCTGCGTGCAGACAAACATGGCCTTCTTCTCGAAACTCTGGCTGTTGCGCTGTCGGCGGCGCCAGAGGATTCGGTGTCACGTGAAGGGATCGGTGTGCTGCAGCAGGAGCTGCGGCGGCTAGTTCTGCTCCGGCAGAATCAGAACGGCTTAATCAAAGGCTAGCAATGGCCGAGGTTGACCGAGGGCAACACCTCACGCGTATTCCACCGCCAAACGTGTCCAAAGACCGTGAGGTGCCGCTGATCTCTGAACAGGAGCTTGAGTTGCTCTGCGCGCTTTCCTATGTCCACCTTGCTTGCGGGAACAGCGCCGAAAGCTTGGCTCTGCTGCGATTCGTGGCTCACGAACGCTCTCAGAACGTCGACCTGCTGCGCATTCTGGCCTACGCTCTGGTCTCAGAGGGCAGCGGCCATGAAGCACTCGCGGTATTGGATAGGCTGGACACTTTTGACGGCCAGCCGTCTTCGCGCCTGCCTCTGATGCTCTTGCGCAGTCACGCCCTGCGCAAGAGTGGCCGCATGGCTGAGGCGCGAGCCACCTTTGCACGCTATGTTTCGTTGCGGGGCAGCGCAACTCGGTTCGAACAACAATAGGGGCTGCGCATGGCCAACGTCCTACGCAACCTTATTGCGCGCGCGCCGGCCCATCCGGACTTGATGGTCGCGTTGGTTCTGCTTCTGGCGATCGCCCTGATGATCATACCGATCCCGATCGTAGCGATCGACACGCTGATCGGCTTCAACCTTGGCTTGGCCATATTGCTGCTGATGGTCGCCCTGCATCTCAACACGCCAGTCGACTTTTCGTCCTTGCCGGGCGTGATCCTTATCTCTACCGTCTTTCGTCTGGCGCTTACTGTCGCAACGACGCGGCTGATTCTCGCTGAGGGTGATGCCGGTAGCATCATTCACACTTTCGGCGACTTCGTCATATCGGGCAACATCGCCGTCGGAATTGTCATATTCCTAATCGTGACGATGGTGCAGTTCATGGTTCTCGCCAAGGGCGCCGAACGGGTCGCAGAGGTGTCGGCGCGCTTCACACTCGATGCGCTGCCCGGCAAGCAGATGGCGATCGACGCGGAGCTGCGCAACGGCCACATCGATCAGCACGAAGCCCGCAGCCGGCGCGCCGTGCTTGAGCAAGAAAGCCAGCTTCACGGCGCCATGGACGGCGCTATGAAATTCGTCAAAGGCGACGCCATCGCCGGGCTGATAGTCATCTGCATCAATATGCTAGGTGGGATCAGCATCGGCCTGCTTTCCAGGGGAATGTCGCTCGATGAGGCGCTGCATCAATATACGCTGCTGACCATCGGTGATGCGCTAATCTCGCAAATTCCGGCGCTGCTGCTGTCGATCACAGCCGCAACTATCGTCACCCGCGTCAACGGGCCCACCAGGCTCAAACTCGGTGCCGATATCGTCAACCAACTTACAGCGAGCACACAAGCACTACGGCTGGCAGCCTGCGTGTTGCTTGTGATGGGACTCGTGCCCGGTTTCCCCCTGCCTCCATTTGTTATCCTGGCCGCATTCTTTGCCGGCGCGAGCTATTTCAAGGTTGGTACGCAAAGTGGGAAGATAGCTGCCAAAACGGACGCCGGTGTCACCGGTTCGAGCCCGGGCCCAACACAAGCCGAGAAGCAAACCGTCCCTACGGAGGCACTTCCGATCGCGCTATTCCTCGCCCCCAATCTGACACATGCAATCGGCAAAGGAGAGCTCGAGCAATGCATCGGACGCGTTTCGGCGCTGGTCTCAGCCGATCTTGGCATCACCATTCCACGCATCCCCGCCCAACTCGATCAGCGCTTAGCTGAGTCGCAATTTAGGGTGGATGTCGAGGGAGTCCCCGTTGAAGCGGATTTCGTTGATCCGGCGCAGCTCATGCTTAACGATGACGTGGCGAACATTGAATTGAGCGGTATCCCGTTTCGGCAGGAGACGGACACAAGCCGGATCTGGATCGAACAAGAGCATGCGCCGGCTCTCAAAGCCGCCGGAATAGGATATCATAGTCCGAGCGAACTCGTCGGCTTACGCATCCATTCGACATTGACACGGTACGCACAGCGCTTGCTGGGCATTCAGGAGACGCGTCAATTGCTCGACCGGATGGAGCAGGAGTACGCCGATCTGGTGAAGGAGGTGCTACGCACGACGCCGGTTCCCCGGATCGCCGACGTCCTGCGCCGCTTACTGGACGAGGGCATCCCGATTCGCAACACCCGCCTGGTGCTGGAGACGCTGGCCGAATGGAGCGAACGCGAGAAAAGTGTCGTGCTGCTCACCGAATATGTTCGCTCCGGTCTGAGTCGGCAGATCTGCCATCGCTATGCCAATGCCCACCGTGTCGTGGCCGCCTTTATCATCGAGCGGGAAACTGAGGAGATCGTGCGTGGAGGGCTGCGTGATACCGCTGTCGGCCCCTACCTGGTCTTAGAGGATTCGCAAACCGAGAAGCTGCTTTCCCAATTCCGTCGGATCCATGCAGGCATCGCATCGGGTCAAAGCCGGCCGGTCATTCTGGGTTCAATGGATATCCGGCGTTTCGTCCGCGGTTTTCTCACCCGCAACAGTATTGATCTACCTGTTCTGTCCTACCAGGATCTCGCCTCCGATTTCACGATCCAACCGGTTGGATCCGTCAAGCTCACGGCAGCCAAGGAGAAGGATTTGTCAGCGGAGCCGCGTGGTTAGTCGCCGCAGCGGGTTTATGAAGCACAGCAGTTGATCGTGTGATGGACGTTATGATGCAACAACAAATCGGGCGGCAGCTGTGTCCTTTTGGTCCAGGCTCATGCTCCAGGCTTCTCGCAGTGCTCGCCATTCTGCTGGTCGGCGGTTGCGTTAGCTTGGATAAGTCGGGTCTTCGAGTAGGGGAGGCGCCGCGACCAGAGTTGCCAGCTAGCAAGGATGTCGATCCTGCCGTGCGCGAGCCCATTGCGCACACACTACTCCGGGATGCCGATGAGGACACCCTGCGCGCTGCTTTGAAGCAACAGCCCGGCAACGTTGATGCGGCGATTCCTTTGGTGCGGGCCTTACTGACGCAAAAGCACCCGGATGAGGCGCTTCAGCTACTGGACAGCGTCTTGCTTGCAGCGCCTGGCGATCTGCGTGCACTGAACGCAAAAGGCGCGGTCCTCGACAGCGAGGGACGTCACCGTGAGGCACAAGCGCTATATCAACGAGCCCTTGCAACGGAGCCAGACAATGAGATGTTGCGCAAGAACCTGAACCTTTCGCTGGCACTTGACCGCAAGGTCGAGAGCGGAAACGCCAGCTTGCAAGCGCCGTCCGACGTGGCGCATGCGTTGATCACTCGAAATAGCCTGGCTCTCACCGAGGCGCATGTTCGCGCGTCGCCGCCATAGGCGCTCGTCTGGCGATGCCTCTCGCCATGCAGCGCGTGGCAATGCTCGAGATGGCCCAGTTTCTCGGACCGAATTTGGCGATGGATGAGTCTCTCCTAATCATGGCATTCAGTCGACGTCTGCCGGGCGCGGATGCGCACGAAAAACGCATGCAGCGGACATCGATCTTGTCGGTCTTGACGTGAGCCTGGGCAATCGCTTTCGGCTGCTGGCTCTTCGAAAACTTGGCGAGCACGTTGGCGGTTTTGTGCACCCAGCAGCGCTGCTCTCGCGTTTTCGGCCAGATCTCGCCGGCGGCTTTCCAGAAGCCGAGTGCGCCATCGGCGATGACGGGCCGCGGGGAAGCATCGAGCCCGCGCCGCTTCAGATCGAGCAGCAGATCGCGCCAGTCGTGCGCACTCTCGCGGGCGCCATCGGTGAAGCCGACCAGTTCCTTGCGGCCTTCCGGCGTCGCGCCGATCAGCACCAGGATGCGTCCAATACCATCGCGCCCCTCGCCTGTTCGAGGCTCTCGCCCTCGCGCGCGGCGACGGTCGCTCTGGCCGCACGCTCAAAACCCTCGGCCGCGTTCAACTCCTGATACTCGACGATTGGGGCTGTCGGTTCTCAATCCGCCCGGCCCGCGCGACCTTCTCGAGATCCTCGATGATCGCCACGGTCGCGCCTCGACCATCGTCACCAGCCAGATCCCCGTCGAACACTGGCAACGACATAACCCTCGGCGACGCCATCCCGGACCGTCTCGTTCACAACGCTCACCGCCTTCAGCTTACCGGAGAACGCATGCGAAAGAAGAACGTCCGCAATCAAACTCTTGACGCCGCCTCAAACCCCTGAACCGATCACCATGTCGGTCGAAGCGGCCGCTCAGGATCGCGTGAAATATCTGCTGACGATCAAACGAAACGAGAGTTCACCATCGAGTGAAATCGCCGCTCACCATCACCGAAATGCGTACCAAACAAGCAGCAAACCGTTCCCGCTGCACGTCATCAAGATGCCCCTGATCACGGAAGAAGATCACCTTGTGTTCGAGCAGCAAGCTGTTGATCGCAGCGATGGTTCGGCTCTGTAAATCACCCGACAGCTTGATATTTCTGATTTCAACACCGATGCGCGCTGCGCGCTTGACGACGTCGGTCGGTGGAATGACACCGTCGGTCGAAGCTGTTTCTTTCACTGCGAATGCTCCAAGCTTTGCGGAGTCTTCAAGCGTACGAGAGCGCACGGCAGTTAAGGTCACTCGGTTTCGAAGGCGGACCTCGCGTTACGGGCACTCTCGAGCAAGCACCATGCGAGCCGGAAACGGAGCCGTGAACGACGGTCAGGTAGCGGATTGGATGATAATTCGAACAGTTTGCCAGGAAGTCGATGCCGTCTCCCATCGTCGTTCCAATCCGAACCCGCAAAAGTAAAACTCTGAGACGAGCCCCCGGGTCGGCGGCGAAAGGCATAGGGCGCATAATCGACAGGATTGTACCGCTCGGCACCGAAGAGAAAGGCCCTACGGTCCTCGTGCAACGTCGGGCAGCCAGCCGCGAGTGCCGTTCTCGTCCAGTATCCGCCTTCCGCTCAACGTTTGCGGCAAACGGCACAGTCTCGAGCGCGTCTGCGAACGAGCCATCACCGGCTCTCAAGGTGTCCGGGACCTGCCCTGGCCGTAATCACGGCCGGAACATCATCCGCTCGAAATGGAAGAGGAATACATGACCTTGGAAGAGCTCCAAACGACTGAACCACGGTTTCATCCAGGCGAAAGCCATTGAACCGCGGCACTGGAATGGCGATGTTCTCGATGCACCGGCGTCCGAGCACGGTGAGGCAGATGTTCTGCATGGTTCCGCTGGCTTTGCCTAACAAACCAAAGATATGCCCACTCCCAGTCTTTATAGGTGTTTCAATGTTGTCAAAGTAATTACCCTCAACCAGTGCTTGCACAGATGATCCAGCATCCACGGCATGGAAAAATCCGCCGCTTTGTTGCGCATTCGTGTTGTGGAAGTAATTGTTAACGAGATGAATAACGGCGTGCGCACCGTCAATGTGCGGCGCCCGACCCGAGATCTCATGGAAATAATTATTTGCAATAGTGATCGTCTGCGGGACACCAAGAAACAGGAGATTCCAATAGTGCTCCCCGTTACAATAGGAGGAATAGGTATCGCTGCCATCGAAGTCGTTCCAGGAAATCGTAATATTCGTCGTAGGGCCAAAGCCGCCGGCAATCATCTGTCGCCCGATATTATGAAATCGGTTGTGATCGATCCAAACCAGGTCGGCACGTGCAATTGCAATAGCATCGCCGGCAAATATCACGCCTTGATTGACATCACTGATGGTCAGGTTGCGAATAACGACGTTGCTCACCCCATTGAGGTGCAGCCCCTTCCCTTTGATTGTAGCGCTCGGACCAACGCCGATCACTGTTTTGTTTGAGCCAATTTCCAGCGGGCGCTTGCCGGCCCTGTCGAAGCCGACTAACGTCTTTTCCTTGCCATTGCAATGCGCGTCGTTGCCATCCATAAGGAGAAGGGACTCACTCTTGTAAGGTGCCGAACAAGCGCGGCCGTATTGGCATCCCTGCCCCTCGCCTTGCCCTTCCGTACCGGTAAAGTCTATGGTTCCGATTACCTGGATCTCGCGCGGACTATTGTCATTGCACTGCCCGAAGCTGTACGAACGACATAACTCATGATTCAGCGCTTCGGTTGATCTGACCTGAACTATCTCGCCTCCAAGGCCGCCCGTCGCTGCAGAGCCAAAGCCCTTGGGGGCTTCCGATCGCACATTGTTCGATCCGAGCACGGAAGTGACGCCGAGGACGACAGCAAGTCCGCCGAGCAAGCGCAACGAACGCTTGATGTGCTTCATCGTGTTCGTCATAGGCATATGCTCTCTCTGTTACCCGGAACATCCGCAAGAGGACTTGAACTCTCGAACTTAAATGCTGAACTGGAATAGGCCATCAGTATGCGGCGTTAACGCCATCAGATCGTCCTCAATAAGGCAGGATCGGAATATCGGAGCCATGCTAAGCAACAGCCGTAGTGTGCGGCCGCAGGCTTGGTATCAGCTGCGATGGATCCGGGTAGCCATTGAACGATCACAGCCGATGAAAGCAGCGGTCAATGCTTCGAGAGCCTCGACAGAATGAAGGCAGGACTCCCGCGGTTCACCGTAACGCGCAGTCGACAGCTCAACAGGATGCGACGACCGATCGGACATTGATACAGAGCGACAAAGTCCACGCATCGCGCCCCAGAGATATCTCAGATCGAGCACTGTCCTTCTGCCGGCGAGATGGATTGATTAGGCGAACCGGCAGCCATTCGGAAACGATTTTCCCGCAGTTCAACACAGATCCCGCCTAACATGAAGATTCGAAATATCCTGGGCGAAAGACCGAGTGAGATGCCGAAAAGCTCTAACCTCCTCGATAACGACCGTTTGATCGAGATAAGCTTGGCAATTCCAGAATACTGAAGGCTGCAACATGTTGGCCTGGGCGAATGGGCCGTCACTCGTGAAGTTTAGATGAACCGGCGGGAGGCGCTTCGGCGCTTCCGCATTTTCAACCAACACCAGAACGCGTTGTGCATGAATAGCTCGCATCGCGCGGGAAACAGATAGGTGGGGCGGCTAGGATCCTCGAGTTCCTGGATTGCACGTCGGATGTCAGGCCCGTTCGTTTGGGATATAGATGGTCTAGATTGGCCCCATATATCGCGTGCCGGACACACACGAGAGATGCCTCCTATCGATTTCATGACCGGCAATCATCACGCCGACGGAATGGCTGCGATCTCCTTGTTTTTGATATGTCCCTCCAGTCCGGGGGCGGATGTAGCACAGCCAGTCACACGAACTGGAGGTGATGCGGCAGGGCTCAGCCGCAATTCTGGTCGTTCCACTCAAAGCCCTGAGGCGAAGCTGCTCATGTGCCGCAGTCATCGCCGCGAAAACCCGAATTCGTCTGCAAGCGCCGCGTGGAAGGCAACGGCTGGCCAGCTTGCAAACCCGCTCTCCGATCTGCACCTCTGACGCACCATAGGTTAACTGTGCCCAGGGGGCTCGCGCGGAGGAATGACACTACCCACCAAAACTGGCTGTTTCTGTGATCCAGCATGAGGCGTACTCCAGTTCAAATCATGTGTCGCCCCGTCTTCCGTGGGGCTGCCGGGGAGCCTCGCCGATGTATACGCCGCCCTGCTTCCAAGTTGTCGATATCGCCGACCTTCAACGGACGATGCGCGAGTCACGCTCGGCGACACTGATCACCGCCACTCCCGAAGGGCTTGCTGGAACGATGCTGCCCGCAGTACTCGACGAGAGCGAAGGCTCCATGGGTACGATTTACGCGCACGTGGCGCGTGCGAATCCGCAGTGGAAGCTGGCACCGACCGGCGAGGGCATGGCCATTTTCGCTGTGTCGCAGGCCTATATCAGCCTCTCCTGGTACGTGACCAAGCACGAGAGAGGCGGGGCCATACCGATTGGAACTATGTCGCTGTGCATGCCCACCGGCCGGTCGAATTCTTCGATGATGCCGATCGGCTGCTGGAGGTGGTCACGCGAGTGACCGATGCGCATGAGCGCTCGGGCAAAAACTGCTGGGGCACCCCTGCCAATTTCATTAAAGCGGAGCTTAAGGGGATTGTCGGTCTGCGAATGCAAATTACACGGCTCGACGGCACGCGGAAGATGAGCCAGAATCGCAACGCGGCCGATCGCGCCGGCCTCATTGAGGGCTTGTCGAAGAGCGACCGTGATCGAATCCCGTCGGGTGGCTCACTTGATTCCGAAAGGATGACCAACCCGCACGACCTATTGTAAACGCCGCCGTATCACCTGGATTTCCTCCATTTCCTCGATGGCGATTTCCGTCATTTCTCGCGAACACTCCTTCTCTGCTTTCGTCCGATTCCGCTCGACGGCCTGCAAGGCTCAAGTGATTTGCAAAGAGCCCTCGAAGCGTCTTGAATCTGACCGCAGCGTCGGAGTTTTCTGACAATTCGCGACAATTTGCGCTCGCTCCAACACTCCCCGACGGGCAGCAAGAAGCGAATGTCTCAAATGCCCAACGCCGCTCGCTTCTGTCACGAAGATCGGGGCTCCCGGAGCCCCTGCTCGACATCGAAATCGAGCCTCAGACGTTCAAGAGACCTGTTCAGCCCGATTCACGCCCTCCGGCGCAACGGGCATGCTAAACTGAAACACGGCCCCGCGAGGATCATTGGCGCCCGCCCACATCCGGCCCCCGTGCGCTTCAATAATAGAATGGCAAATGGCAAGCCCCATGCCCATGCCATCGGATTTGGTGGTGTAAAACGCCTCGAACACGCGGTCTGCGCTGTTTGGATCGAGTCCTGGACCCGTATCCCGAAAAGCGACCACTACATTATTCGAGCCATCAGTCCGGGTAGCGATCAGTAATTCGCGCTCGCCTTCGTTGATCTCGCTCATTGCCTCGATGGCGTTCGTGATCAGATTGAGAATCACCTGCCGCACCTGAACGCGATCTGCTCGAACGAGCGGCAACGCCTCAGGCCGCCGGGTTCGCACCCACACTTCATGTCTTGCGAGCTCCGCGCCAACTAGGGCCAGCACCTCTAAGATCACTTCGTCAATTGCAAGAAGCTCCGTTTGTATCGGAGCCTTATTCATAAGAGCGCGGATCCGGCGGATCACGTTCCCCGCGCGCATACTGTCACGGACAATCAAACCGAAGGTCTGCCGAACTTCTTCCAGATTTGGGGGGTGAGCACCGAGCCAATTTAGCCCTGCCCCCGCATTGCTGCTGATCGCCGCAATCGGCTGGTTCACCTCATGGGCGATCGAGGCGGCCAGCTGTCCCATTGTCGTGATCCGATTGGCGTGTGCAAGGCCCATCAGAGTTTCGCGATAAAGTCGTTCGCTTTCACGGGCTTCAGCTTCCACTTTCTTTCGTTCTGTCAGATCGAGGACGAAGCCAACACCGTGGTCCTGTCGCTCATCGAATACGGCGATGCCAATTAGCACCGGCACGCGGCTGCCATCCTTCCGAATATACTCTTTCTCAAACTGCTGAACAGCTCCGGTCCTTTTTGCTTCTGTCCGAGCATCCATCGTGCGCTCGTGCCATTCTGGAGGCGTCAGGTCGAGACCGTTCACTCGCCCTGCGAGGAGATCCCCTTGGTCGTATCCAACCATGGTGAGGAAGGCCTGATTTGCCTCGATGATCTCGCCCCCTTTGCGGATGATAAAGATTCCGATGACGTTGGCGTCGAGTAGGCGACGGATTTTCGCCTCCCGTTGCTGCACTTCGCTGTACAACCGGCTGTTTTCCAGCGCTGTTGCAGCTTGAGAGGCAAGCATTTTCAGCACCGAGTTGCGCGCAGCCGAGAATATGCGCGGGGCGAGATTATTCTCCAGATAAAGTGCGCCGATCAGCTTGCCTTGCGTGATCAGTGGCAGGCAAAGAATAGAACGCGATTTGCGCTTGCGGATATACGGGTCTTCCGCAAATGAAGGCTGGGCGGCAGCATCTTCGAGAATGACGTTGTCGCGGACACGTAGGACAAAATGCAGCACGGACTCTGGAAGAGCCATCGGAGTCACGGGCTGTTCATCCACCTTTACAAGCAGCGCATCCGCTACCGTTGTGGCTTCCGCCTCGATCCGTGGCTCGCCCCCATCCAGCAGAATCAACAAACCTCGCTCGGCGCCAGCCTGCTCAATGGCAGTCCGCATAAGCGTGTCGATTAGTTTTTGAAGCACAATCTCGCCGGAAATCGCCTGCGACACTTTTGTCACCGTCGCCAGATCAAGATGCTCAACCGGAGCTCCGATCCTCATGCCATTCACGGCAAGAGTGGTCTCCTCATGGTTGAGATGGGGATTCAGCTCGTCGAGTTGACGCACCTTACCATCTGCTCCCCAACGAAGGTAGCCATGCCGGGCGTCCTGCAGGTAAACCCGGGAGATCCTGTCAAAGCCGCGCGCTGCATAAAAGCGGGCTGCAAGTTCACAAGCGACCCCCTCGTGATGGGCGAAACCGTTACGTCCTGCGGTCTGGATTGAGTGTTCGTACAGTCGCATTGCGTCTGCATCCCGGCATTCCAGCCTCGCAATTTCAGCCGCGACCAAGGAAGCCCGATTGTCAAAGTTTTCGGGGCAATTCGTGGCCCATATCTGCAGCTGTCTGTGATGGGCATCAATCATCTCTCGATGTTGCTGTTGTTCGCTTTCACACAGCCTGTCGCAGTAACAGGAGTGAGACAGCGCGCCATAGAAGTGAAACTCCGCGATCAAGGACTCTGTCGGGATGGTCCACAATCGGGGCTCTGCCTTCGAGCGAGCAGCAATAGCTGCAGGATAATCGCCGGCCAGAAACCGCGCCTGAAGCTTGCGGATCCAGTAGACGGTTTCGCTCGGTGACAGCTCCGGACTGCGTTCAAATGATCGTTCGATGTCCAGCTCGTCAAATTGCTGATCATCGAAGGAACCGAATGAGCGCGTGAGGCCGCGCATGGTTCTAATAATTGCGAGCTGTGCAGTCATGGCATCAGCAGCAAACTTGACCTTTCTGTTCCGTATCGTAGGAAGGCTTTTCTCTATCTCGTTCTGCACCTCTTTCAGGGGATCTCCTGCCATCATCATATTTGAGGTTAGATGAACCAAGCTGTACGCCTCATAGATGAAATCGCCGATGCTGTTCGCAGCTTCGAGCGCTCGCCGGATCAACACTCGTCCGTCCCTTAGGGGCTTGGTCCACGGGATCACGTTGCCTCCGATCGCCAAATAGACCGGAGCCCGAAAACGAGAGAACTGACCGCGATCAACCAGATCGCACGCAAGACGACCAAATTTATCAGCCGCTTCGTAGTCACCGAAGCGGCCGGCCGAGATTCGGCCCAGCCATGCGTAGTGGGTGCAAGAAGCATCAGTGTTGCCGTATTCGAGGCTGATGCTGACGGCTCTGCAGATGACCAGAGCGGATAAATTCACGTCCGTGAAACCTGCGGCCGGAAGAATGCGCGTCAAGACGGAAAGCGTGGCAAGCGTGATCTGATCTGTCATTTCAGGCAAGCCAGCGAGCTCCTCGATCGCACCCGGCAGCTGTGACCACATCCGCTGATATTCCGCTAATGTCTCCTGGTCCGTCGGATGCCGCGACCACTCGATCCCGACATCGCGAAGATATTCGAGACCTATGAGCACCGCTCGGCCGTGCTGACCGAGCGTCAAGTAAAGATCGACCCGCAAACATGCGACCTCCGCTCGTTCGGGCGCGTTCAAAGCGCGCTTCGACAGCTCGGACAGGAGGCACTCCGCAATCTCCAGCCGGCCTACCAAGAATTCACATTCGGCCCGACTGGTTTCCAGTGCGAATGCGAGTTCGTGGCGCCTTTGCCACGAATCCTGCGCGAGCAGCGCAGCACCGACAGTGAAATATGTCAGTGCCGAGGCATAGGCCGCCGACGCCCTGGCACGCTGCCCTGCGATTAAATTTAGTTCCGCGAGCTGCTCCCGCTCCTGACCGGAAGCGATGAGCGCGACACCTCGATTGAGTTGACTGACAATATCGAAGATAGCCTCCTCACGTTTGTGCGCAGGGACATGTGCCGCAAGCATCCGACCGATCCGCAAATGGGCAGGAGCGCGCGAGGATTCCGGCACCAGCAAGTAAGCCGCCTCTTGCACGCGATCGTGGACAAAGCGGTAGACTGTTGCCTGGCGCGAGACCAGTTCCTGCCGGATCGCTGGCCATAGCCTCGCCTGCACCTGTGCCTGTGACGTTTCGAGCACGATCGCAAGCTCTGCCGTCTCGGCCCTGTTGCCGAAACAGGCCAGCTGTTGCAGCGCGTCCTGCGTTTCGTCGGGCAGCCGGATGAGCTTACCGAGCATCAGATCGACGACGTTCTCGGTGTACGCTTTTGCGTGAATGCGCTCGATATCCCAACGCCAGCGCGCCGGCTCGTGATCGAACGTTAATAGCTGCTCTTCGGCAAGTTCAGACAAGAATTGAATGGCAAAGAACGGATTGCCCATCGTTTTCTGATGCACCAAATTTGCAAGCGGGGCAGCGCGTTTTGGTCCGCAACGAAGGGTGTCCGCGACCAACTGCCCGACATCGTCTGCAGTGAGCGGCGACAGCGTGATCTCCTCTAGATTTGCGTCCGATCTCCTGATGGACTCGAGCTTGCGTTTGAGTGGATGGCCTGCATCAACTACGTTGCTGCGGTAAGCTCCAATGACCAGCAGGTGCAGGTCCGACTGCGTCAGAAGATCCTCGATCAGGTCGAGCGTTGCGGCATCGTGCCACTGTAAATCGTCGAGGAAGAGCACCAATGGATGGGGTCGCCGGGCGAATGCACCAATAAAGCGGCGAAGCAGGAGCTGGAAACGATTTTGCGCTTGCCGGGCTGGAAGCTCAGCAGGCGCGGGCTGCTCACCAATGATCAGGCTCAGATCGGGGATCAATTCGACCATCAGCCGTCCATTCGCGCCGAGCGCCTCCCGGAGCGCTTGCCGCCAGGTCGCGAGTTCGCCCTCACTTTTGCTGAGAAGAGGACGCACAAGACTATGAAAGATTTGCACTAATGTTGCATAGGGAACATCGCGTTTCAGTTGGTCGAATTTGCCTGATGCCAACAGTCCGCGCGAGGGTACGAGTACCTTATGAAGCTCCTGGACAAGCGAGGACTTACCGATGCCGGAGTAGCCGGCAACCAGCACCAACCTCGGCGCGCCGCTCTTCACCGCGCGATCGAAAGAGCCAAGCAAGGTCTCGATGTCGCGGGCTCTGCCATAGAGCTTCTCGGGGATGAGCAACCGATCAGGTGTGTCGTCTGCGCCGAGCTCAAATGTGTCGATGCGACCGTGGTTGGCCCATACGACCAGACAGTGTTGCAGATCGCGCTCGAGGCCAGCGGCAGTCTGGTAGCGGTCCTCGGCGGTTTTCGCGAGGAGTTTCATCACAATCTGAGAGATTGGCTCCGGGAGGTTTTGCGATTTCTCGACAGGCGGTGTTGCTTTTCTTGCAATATGACAATGGATCCACTCCAAGGGATCTGAGCCCGTGAACGGCAGCGCGCCGGTCAGCATCTGATAGAATGTCACGCCAAGTGAATAGAGATCACTGCGACAGTCGACTGAGCGATTCATTCGTCCGGTCTGTTCGGGCGCCATGTAGGGCAGCGAGCCGGCGATGAACTCGGCAGGGTCAGGCGGCACGCGCTCGCGGGAAAGACGGGAAGCCAGACCAAACCCAGTGAGTCGCACCTGTTCGTCGGGACAATCGACCAGAATGTGAGCGGGTTTCAGGTCCTTGTGGACCAAGCCGTGCTGGTGAAGCTTGCTCACGGCCTTTGTGATACCAACAGCGAGGCGCAGGAAGCGCTCGGGCTCCATGCGGATCCCGAGCAAATTTAGCAGTGGCTCGCCGCATGGATCCTGCAGGACCAGCATCGTCCGACCAGCTTCCCGGATGAGTTCCAACGGCCGCACCGCCCATGCCTCGTCTAGCTCCTCCCTCAGCTCACATTCATGGGCGAGGCGGTCGAGCGTCGGTGGGTGTTCCGCTATGGGCCGCACGACAAGCACGACAGCCCTGCTGCCGTGGATTTGCTGGCGCCACGCACGGCAGAACGCGCGATCACCGTCCTCCCACAGGGGCTGGATGTCCTGGATGTCACTGTCGACATTTGAGCCGAACAGAGTTCGGCTGAGGGGGTCCCGCGGCATTTGCCAGCCCAGTCAATAAGGATGAGCCAAAATCTGACACATATGGGGCGAGCTTGTGAAGGGACTTCACGAAGTGCGCTAGTACCGATCAAGGCCGCCAATGACGGGACCGCGGCAACCAAGATGCGACTTACACACCCAATACGTCACAGCCTGATCGTGTCGATCCAGCCCAATCCCGCGCGCAGCCCATCGCCGACGCGATCCTCGATCGCCTCGTCCACAATGCCTACCGCATCGAACTCAAAGGAGAGAGCCTCAGAAAGCAGAAGCAAACCGCTCAAGATCAACCGGTCTCTTGACCTTCCCAGCCCTCAACGACAACATGAAATAGACCCATGCGAACGACGCCACGGGTGGCCGGCTTCAGATCGGAATACCCGGCCGGCTTCGAATTGGAATGCATGCCGGCTTCGTCGGAATCCGCAGTCTGAGGGTTGCAGCGCCTCCGGCTTTGGCGGAGTGGAAGGCAGCGAAGCCCATACCAACGGGACAAGCGCGGGAGCCGCAATCGCATCGAGAACCGCGTACAGGATTCACGATGCTCTCAGCGACGTTTGTCAGAGAGCTCCTCGGTACATTTGGCAGGGGACAGGCTAGAAATCCCGCTGACACGCGCAGTGCTGTTTTCGAGATCGATGTTCAGTCCTGGCGCCATTTTTGGAAGGCGCCGCGCAGTCATCAACTCTGAACCACAGCATCAAGGGCAGATCTACGAGCCATTGTGAGCGAAACCGCGCCCATAACTATTCTCATCATTCTGCTCTCATTGATGGAGTAACCGATCCGCGACAAAGACACTCCTGATGCGAACAAAGCGCCCGTACAGGCATCATTGATCGGAATGTCGCTCGCTGCGGTTCGCAGGAGGGCGACCGCCGCCCATGCGAAGCTGATAGATCCGAGAGATATCTCGCTGCTAAAATCGCTTCAAGCAAAGCGTAAACTATCCCAAAAGCGGTGGAAGATTATTGCAATTAAGATGAAGAACAGCGGAACGCCTCTTGTCGCCACGCGCACTGTGACAACATTTATCCAACCTCTGCCAACGAGAACTTTGCCGGATTGCCAATTCGATAGATCTACACCAGGATCGTACAACGTGACGCTAGGTACGAAGAAGCAGGGACTCACTACTACTCTGCCTTGCTGAGCGAGCCTCAGTTTTGCCACGCTGGTTGCTTCATTGGAGGCTGCATCACCACGGATGTACTGGCGATGTGGGCGAACCCGACGCACTTGTTCTCGACGGAGTGCGTCGGGCCGCCTTTAATGACCCGGCCTGGAGGCTTTATGCCCTTAGCGTATCGATGAGCTGGCAGGTCCGACAACGGCTTCAGGTTGACCGCTCGGGGCGAGTTTTGCCGTTCCTATGTAGGTCAAAGAGCTAATCTTCAACTCCAGGCTACCCGGTACGGCCCCCTGATGTCCGCCAATTCTGGTAGGAGAATGTTTCTTGGCTGGATCAGCGATTGTCTGGCTGATGCAGGAGAGCAAATGCAGCGGCCTTTTGCTGGTGAAGGAAGCAACGAGACGAACGAATGTGAGCGTTTCTCCGGCAGCTTGAGCTCGAGCATAATTTCCTACAAACATGATGACGGAAAGGACTTGAATCGCACCTTGCGTCAGGTTGTACGAAGCCGATGCAAGGTACTTTCCCCGAGCTCGCCAAGACCCAACTCACAGGCGCTCTGACGACGGAAAAGAAGTGTTCATGTGCTGATGCCGCTACTACTCGTTCTGGTTTCTATTTTCCTTAGTACGTGTACGATAGTCTACGCCGCTTGCCGATTGCAACGCCGACGGGATCGGCGCGTGCACAAGCACAATCGCGCCAATTCGCGCGCCTGCGTTCAACTACCAAGGCGCCGGGCATTCTGATCCTTCAGCCCCAAAATGAGTCGTCCGCTGCAGCCCCACTCGCGAAGGCCAGGCGACACGCGCCGCCGTGCTAAGCAAGCGCCTCAAGTCCTGGATTCGGTGCTTCTCGATCGGCTGTTCATCGATGTGATCGATGCCGCGGGGCCGGTCCAACGCGCCGGGGGATAGACGCGAAAGGCAGTTCTCGACCACTCGGGCGGTTTTTGCTAGACTTTCCTGTAATGGGTCACGCTGGCGCGAATGGCTAACCAATCACGCACCTCGAAATCTCAAAGATTTGCCTGCGCGAAAGGCTGCGCACCCAATCAAAGATGGTTGTTACGGGACAATTCTACTGTAAATCGTACAAACGAGGCTCTTATCGTGACCAAGCGCTCTGAACCGCGGAAGGAAGCCGCAAATGTCGTAGGGCCGGAGGTGAGGCCAAGCGTCCTCGTCGTCGACGATGACCTCTCAATGCGAGAATCCCTGGTCAACCTATTTCGTTCGATCGGTCTAGATGTCGTTGCTTACGGAACGGCCCAGGAACTGCTCCAGAGCGAGCTTCCTGATGTTCCTAGCTGCCTCGTGCTTGACATCAGGCTGCCGGGATCGAGCGGGCTTGAGCTCCAGAGTGAGTTAGCCAAACTGAAGATTCACATTCCCATCATTTTTATCACCGCTCATGGCGATATTCCGATGACCGTCAAAGCCATGAAGAGTGGAGCAATCGATTTTCTCAGCAAGCCGTTTCGCGATCAGGAACTGCTCGATGGTGTAGTCGCAGCTATCGAACAGGATCGGAAGAGGCGGGGTTTAGACAAGGTGATCGGGAGACTGCAGTCCTTGTTTGAGGCCCTAAGTCCACGAGAGCAGGATGTCTTGAAACTGGTCGCCGCCGGCCTGTTGAACAAACAGGTAGCCGCGGAACTCGGGCTAGCCGAGATTACAGTAAAAATCTATCGCGGGCACGTGATGAAGAAGATGGGCGCTCGATCGCTAGCCGATTTGATCAGGATGAGTGAGAGGCTGGGAATTGGCACCGACCGTTGCAGGGTACAAACCTAAGTATGATTTTACAATTTCATCGAACACGCGCACCCTTCAGTTGGCCGTCATGCTTCTGCCACCGCCTTCGTCCAACTAAAATGGGTCGTCTTGTCCAGGTATTCAACTGTTTCCGTTGTCGACGACGATCCTTCGATTCGTGCCGCACTGAACAACCTTTTGAAATCGCAGGGCCACGTCGTTCATACGTTTGCGTCGGCTGAGGACTTCTTGCGGTCGTCTCAATTGAAGAACACGTCCTGTGTCATTGCAGACGTGCAGATGCCCTCGATGAGCGGCTTTGAACTTTTGGAACAGATGCGGGCCCAGGGTCACGCCGCGCCATTCATCTTGATTACTGCCTTCGCGGATGATCGTACGCGAGCCCGCGCGTTGAGCGCCGGTGTAGCTGGCTTTTTCGCGAAACCCTTTGTCGGTCTGGAGTTGATAACGTGCCTCGATGAAGCGCTGCGCGAGCATCGTGGCGGAACGGACGCGTAAAAAGACGGGAAAGCAGCAGTCTCGACCCCACCGCGCGCCCTCCACTTACGATATCGATCAACGTGCCGCCGCCACTGCTGACCTCGTGCCGGTGGCGACCATAGCCTTTCCACCTTGCCGCATTCCTGTCGCTATTGTAGTACCTTCGGCCTCTCATCGAAGCACTTGCAAAGGCTCCTGACAAACACGCCACTGGCATGATCGCGTAATCAGACAAGGCGAGCCCCCCTCGCCCTAACAAAGCTGCGCACCAACGGCGATGCTGAGCTTAGGTCGAAAGTACCACGGCAGCGGCTTGCCAGGCAGGACATAGCCGAGAAGGATTTACCCGAGGCTTTTGCGAGTGCTCCAGAGAAGTCCGGCCCCCGGACTGTGGGAGGATGACGCGCCAATTACAGCGAAATCACGCAGCCCTTCAAGACGATTGCTGCATTCACAAAAGGCGGCAGGCCATGTTGAACGTGCGAGCGATCCGCAGTTTTCACCGCGAGATTCGAGCGTTCCACCCCCGTATCCTTCGGCGGGCTGAAGCACCCGAAACTTACGCATCCCTTGCAGCCGTAACACTGATGCTCCTGATCGATGCGATCTCAAGCCCGCCTTCGCTACCGAGGGGAGCGCGTCGGACCCTTTTGGGTCACCATGAAAGTTACTTCCATTCTTTCTCCTTCCAGATTCGTCCAAACGCAAGCTAACCGCACGGCGCGGCTAAGCAAGCCTGTCCGCGAAAGACGACCTTAGCCAGTGGCGTTCGCTGGATGCGGAGATACTACTAGACATAGTAGCTTTGTTCCGTACGATTCTCAGGTAAATCGTTGGAGCTGATTTTCAGACGCGCTACGCGCAACCCAAAGGACGTCGAGAGACGACGGTTTGACTCTCTTGTACGATGTTGGCCGCGCGCATGTTCGTCGGGCAGATTTTCTTGTCGAGGAGACGACCACATGGCTGGAGTACACGGGCCGCACAGAATGAAAACAGTCGAAACGCTAGAGTCGAATGTGCGCTCGTACTCACGTTCCTTTCCTGCTGTCTTCAGTCGGGCGCGCGGCTCGATTATGTTGACTGAGGGTGGCCGAAAGGTCATTGACTTTCTGTCCGGCGCTGGAGCGCTAAACTATGGCCACAACAATCAGGAGATCAAAGCAGCAATCAGCAAGTATCTGGAGTCGGACGGCGTCGTCCACGGCTTGGACATGGCCACTCCAGCAAAGGTCGAATTCATGGAGACCTTTAGCTCTGTCATCCTTCGTGAGCGGAACCTTTCCTACCGCTTTCAATTTACGGGGCCTACGGGAGCTAACGCTGTTGAAGCAGCCTTAAAGCTCTCGCGTAAGATCACAGGGCGTCACAACGTCATTTCTTTCACGAATGGATATCACGGCCACAGCTTGGGAGCGCTAGCTGCGAGCGGTAACCGCTTTTACCGCAAAGCCAGCAGCATTCCCTTATCCGGCACAACTTTCATGCCGTATGATGGGTATCTTGACTCCGCTGACAGTCCCGCGGATTACGTGCGAAAGGTATTAATGGACGAGAGCAGTGGTATTGACCTTCCCGCCGCCATTCTCGTCGAAACCGTGCAAGGAGAGGGAGGCATTAACGTCGCCGGTAAGGAATGGTTGCAGTCAATTCAGGCTTTGGCAAAAGAGGTCGGAGCTATTTTCATAGTTGACGATATCCAAATGGGCTGTGGTCGCACAGGCGAGTTCTTCAGTTTTGAGTTCGCTGCCTTGTCGCCAGACATTGTTGTGATGTCGAAATCGCTGAGTGGGTACGGCTTGCCGTTGTCGATGCTCTTGATCAAAGAAGCGATCGACGCATGGGAACCAGGCGAGCACAATGGAACGTTTCGAGGAAACAACCTTGCACTCGTTTCTGGCAAGGCGGCCTTGACCCTTTATTGGAGTAACCAGACTTTCTCGCAACAGGTCCAACGCTTGGGCGCATTTATGCGGCGTCGACTCGATGCTATCGCGCATCAGCACGGAAACAAGTTTGCTGTTCGTGGACGGGGTATGGCATGCGGCTTCGATTGCAAAACGACCGAGATCGCAGAGGCGACGTCACATAAAGCTTTTGCGAAGGGCTTGATTATCGAGCGATGCGGACCAAGGGATCAGGTTGTGAAGTTCTTGCCCGCACTTACGATCGACCAAGACACGTTGGGACAAGGCCTAGACATATTCGAGGAGTCGTTGACCGAAACGTTGAATTCCGCCCGAGGAAGCTAAATTTGTAGTCACACGAGAGGAACTGTTGCACGACAGCATCGCCGCACAAGTCACTGGCGCGAGTCCCTTCTTGTCGCCGAAACGTTAAGAATTTTCGAGCCATGATTATGGAGGTGGCGCCTGAACGCCAATGCTGTCTGTGATCCGCCGAGTCGGCTGATGCGCGAAGAACGCCTGCTGCCCTCCTTGGTCCACAACACTGGGTGCGAGCAGCACCTTTGACCATAGAAACCTCGCAATCGCGAGCGACTCTGGTCGAGCTGGTTCGCTATCAGTCATCCTGCGAGTACAATCCAACTAAGGCCCTCGCGGATGCACAGCACAGCAAGCCACGAGCTGCACTAACAGATGGCGCGACGAAAGTCGTCAAGGCACGCGCGGTTGACGGCGTCAGTTACACGATACCGAACAAGCCTCCCAATCAGAAAGGTCGGTCCTCGGCTTTTGCTCAAAAACTGCAGAGCACTTATCGGCGTGCGTCCGCAGCACGCTGCCGTAACCCCAATGTTGGCGTGCTCGAGTTCAGTTATCAGAAGCTCCCATTGGCGTGAGCACCTCGGCGTCAAACGAAAGTGACGGACCAAATCTCAACTATGCTAGCCCAACCGAGGAAGCCCGACGCATCTGCCGGGTCTGACATGCGTCGGGCCGAGTGGGAGACTGAGCGTGACAGTCTTCCTCCCACAAACGCGTCTGCAAGTAGCATGCCGCGCCCGTGCCGCTACAGCCGTGTCTCAAATTAGATATCTTGACTTTGCGACAAAGTTCCCCGAGTCATTCAGACATGCGCGGCCCACAGCTAGTTCTCGGAAGGCCTAACAAGCTGGGCCTATTCCCCTTCCCCTTTCGTTTGGAACAAAAATGAGGCAGAAGAAGCGGACAACGGGCCGCCGGCTCGTCAACAACAGATATTTAGATGTTTGATACATTGCTACCCGTCACTGGAACGATCGTCCCCAGTTCGCGCACGACAGAGGCATACGATCGAGACCTCAGTTTAGATTTCGCGAAAGGTGCACTCATTGTTTTGGTGATTGTTGGGCACCTGATCCAGCATGTCATCTACCGAGACGACGGGTTTTGGTATTCGCCGTACTACAAATCGATCTATATGTTTCACATGCCACTCTTTATGGCGATTAGCGGATATGTTTCTGCTCGGTCGCTGCTGCAAAAGCCGTTCACTCGAGCCGCTAGCGACCGTGCGAAGCAGCTCTTGCTGCCGATGCTGTTTTGGTGGGCAATAATGGAGACAGCTAAGTTAGCGGCGTTGTGGCGCGCGACCAACCTAACGAGCGGACTTTTGGAATTGGTAAACGGTCTCGCTGGCACATACTGGTTCATCTGGGCCACGTTTATTTCCTACCTTCTCCTCAAGATTTCTACCATGCTGACCCGCCGATCGTCGGTCATAATTGGCTCAGCCATACTGGTTGTGCTCGCGCCTGCGACATTCTCCATATCACCGCTGATCAGATTCACTTACCCGTTCTTCTGCGTCGGCTTCTTGCTTGCTCAATCGAGAGAACGATGGACGAGTGCATTGCGACATCACAAGCCGGTCCTGATTTTATTTCTCTTAATAGTGACCTGCGTATGCTTTCTAGCTTGGGGCAAGAGCACCTATGTCTACAACAATCTTGCGTTAATTCACGACTTTCGGTCAACTCAAGACGTGCTTCTGATGTTTGTTGGCTCTGCAGCTGCGTCAGCAATCGCTATCGAACTCCTGCTGCAATGCTGGCGCTTTGGCTATTCAAATCGAATGGCCCGCTTTATCGCTGTGGAATTGGGCCAGACCACGCTGCTGCTCTACCTGGTCCAGGGTACCGTGTTCCGTCTCATGGATTTCATACAATTCGGAGAACTCTGGGATCTCACGACTCGGTTGACCATCGCGGGTGTGCTCGGGGCCGCGATCATTGCGATCGCCCTAACGATCCGCTCGATCGTTCGAGGCGTTCCATATCTGTCTCAGCTCGTCCTTGGAATGCCAGCACGCTCAGGTCGCCCGCAAGCCAAACCTGCAATGAACTAGCTGTATCCATTTGATCGTTTGGGTACGGCAGGGTGCCGATAGCATCGACTTGTGACACCGTGAATAGCTTTCGAGCCCAGATCGGCGGCGTGCCGCCGTCGAGGCGATGATCGGCATAAGAGCAACACCATCGAGCGTGTATTGCTCTCGGTTGTATGGGACCGGCGAACTCAGCCCATTGCCGTCCATCCAAATACGGTCGAGTGTCGTGAGATTAGCTTCGCTGTACCAGTCGTCTAGCCGCCAGTTTTCGACCCAGATCGAGCCAATCCATTCACACTCAGCAAGATGGTTCTTCGACTGCCGTACTGAACCCGAGACCGCCCAGTCGTTCGAATCTCCGCCTAGACCCGCAGCTGCCCGAAGTAAAAGGCCCTCGGCAACCACCAGGCCGTTCTTGTTCGATGAGATGGCGATCCGATGGCTCATCGCGAGCCTGTCGGCTTCTCACGTCTCGGAACGGCGACAAGGGGAAGATTAGATTCACGACCAGGCGGCGCACGACCGCGATTGTTGATCCCTTTTGTCCGATGCATGCGACAATGGCTGCACGATGGAACAGCTTGCACACTTACTTTGCGCCGCCGCGAAAGTGCAAGCATGCAGAGGCTTCGCGGGTTCGCCGGTTCGAGGAGGTCTCAAATAAAGCCGGACAAGTCTCCCGTCATCTGGCGCAGAGGCGAACCCGCCCGCTTCGCGGCACGGCTTCTCACCGTTTGGGAAGTCACGAGACCATCTGCCGAGATCCTCGTTTGGTCTCAACTGAGGCGGGGTGCGAGGAAAGTGCTCACTAACGGTGATAACGGAAGTCGTCGAGCTTTCGGCCAGGGCTAGATGACGATTGTGCGGCCAACCTATCGTCGCAGCGGATCCCGCCTCGTTATCGGACTGGCGCTCCTCTGCAAGGGCGCCGCGCAGTTCCCCGACCGTCCTTGCTCGTTTGCATGTCGGACCTTGCACTAGCTTGACTTGGGAGGCGTCCAGTTCGCGATCGCCCCGCGCAAGCCGTCCGGAACCCGATATGACTCCTGCGCCGCAGGGAATGCTCCGCTACGGACATCAGCTGCCCAGCGCGAGAGGCCCTCCTGCAGCAGCTGATGGCCCTCTACGTAGACACGCACAAATTTTGGATAATGGCTTCCTGCGAGCCCCAACACGTCGTGGAATACGAGAACCTGGCCTGAGCAACTTGGACCCGCTCCGATCCCAATCGTTGGTATGGTCAGAGATTCAGTCGCTCGGGCAGCGAGCTCAGCCGGGATACCTTCGAGGACAAGAGCAAAGCATCCGGCCTGCTGTAGCTGGTGCGCATCGTCAAGCAGACGTAGGGCATCGTCCGCGTTCCGACCTTGCACCTTGAAGCCACCCATTGCGTTGACGCTTTGGGGCGTGAGACCAAGATGGCCCATCACGGGAATTTCGCAATTCACCAAGGCTCGGATCATCTCGACACGCTTCCCCCCTCCCTCAAGCTTGACGGCGTCGGCGCCACGCTGCAGGAAGCCTCCAGCGTTGCGTATCGTGTCGTCGGGACTGAGATGAAAGCTGAGAAACGGCATGTCCGCTACAAGCATGGCCCGAGGCCTTGTCCGCGCGACCGCCTCCAGGTGGTGATTCATCATCGCCATGCTGACCGGTAAAGTGTCATCAAACCCAAGGCATACGTTGCCGACGCTATCGCCAACAAGAATGGCGTCGACCACAGGATCGGCGATGCGTGCCGTTACCGCATCATAAGCCGTGGTCATGACGATGGCGCGCCTTTCCTCTTTGAATCGTTGCAGAATTGGAATCGTGACGCGCTCAACTGACAGCTGCGAAATGTGACTCATGTTCGATCTGACCCGGCCTGCATGTCTGTGGAAATGGCTTTCCCCTGGAAGAGTAAATGGTCTCTGTCAATAGGGAGGCCGAAAAGGCACGTCACCGCGAAGTTGGAAAGCACAAAATTTCAATGATTGCGCGATCAGCAAACAAAAACTCTTTCAAGACGTTCCTCTGCGATGTGGTTCTGGCACTCCACCCTCCAAACATTCTGCGACTCAAAACGGCGGCCTGGAGACGATGCACGCACGCGGCAACAGTGAACGTCCTTGTAAAGCTCCGATCTACGTGTCAAAGCCCACGTTAAGGCGGCATGTCCATTTCGTATGGCTGCTGATTGGCTTATGGCGCCAAAACCGCGGCTGCGGCGGACTGCGGGCACATTCCTAAGCGACCGTGATCCAGGCGAGCGAAATAAAAAGATGCAATAGCGCTCGCAAGGTTGCCGCACACTCGAGAACGCGGATGACGTGTCCACCATCTTCGCGTGCGTCGCCTCTTGATAAGGACCGCCGTCCAGGCCGATCTCCTCCAATCGAAATGACGAACGGCCTTTTGCAACAGGCCGCCACCATTGGACGCATAACTTCATCACCTCCTGGCAACTTCGCGCAGGCGTCCATACTGATCAACCGGTACCCGATCGCCATGACGCGATCGGATTGAAAACGAACACACGGCCACGCTGTGGACCGGCCGGCGAAGCCCGCGGTCTCCCGGCCGGCCGCACCCATTGCAGGGTGCGAGGCAACAATCGTCCATTTCGTAGGCGGTCTATGGCAAGGCTCTCTCAGTCGTTCGAGAGGCGCACGGCAGCTCAGACTCCTGGATCTTGCCCTCCCGCGCGCGTCTTCAGGTCAGCGGATCGCCAGCGTCGCAGACGCCTCATATATTTCGGCCAGGTCTCCTGCTATTACGCAATACGGCGGCATCATGTAAATCGTATTACCGAATGGACGCATCAAGAGATTAACGGCGTGAAGCTTCGGACCGAGGCCTGCGAGATGGCCGGTCTCTCTCTCGTCTCCAGATCGAGTGCTGTGATTGTGCCGCACGGCGAACATTTGCAAAGCGCGGATCGGCGCGGAATGCCTTATTGCCAGCTCTCTGATGGTTGCGAACGCAGCGATGCGCGGTGACTTTCCTGGTCTTTCCACAAACGACAGGTTAGCCTTGGCGGGGGCATGGGCGACCGGCTTTGCCTATACGAACTCGAGTGAAAGAATGTGCGTGTACGGTCATTTGAATAATGAGCATCGAAAATCTCTGCCCGGCAGAGTGTCACGGCGAGCGGCAGCGCGCCTCCCGTGAGACCTTTCGAATAGCACGCTATATCTGGCACGTCATTGGCGTGCTCACAGGCGACGAATATTCCGGTGCGGCCTAAGCCCGGCCTCATCGGCAATCAACAGCTGTCCGACGCCTCGCAGATCCGCTTCATCTCTCTTAGCTTCAAAGCCTGGTACATCAACATTCCGCCTGCCCCTGATACCAGAGGCTCGACGATAAAGGCCGCGGGATTTTCATTCCGACATGCTGACTCAAGCGCATCAAGCGTCGCTCGCTCACGACCGCTCGCAGAGAACGGGATTGAGGTCACGTCGAACGGGAAAGGGCCGTACGCCGCGTTGAAGACACCGCGGGCCCCAACTGAGATCGCAAGGTGTCGCCCCGATAGGAGTGTTGAATGACAACGATGCGTGTTCGCTGTTCGCCTGTATTTTGCCAATAGCCGAGTGCCATCTTCAAAGGCGACTTCCACGCTGGCTGAGCTACTATGCGAGTAGAAAACATGTTCGACGCCGCGGAGGTGCGAGGTTCAAAAGGAGCCGAGCGACCTCTTCAGCCGGATCGTGCGTGTGGCCGGCGAAAATAATTTGGTTCAGCTTGCCGGCCTGTTCTTCTGAATCGCGCTCACGATTTGCGGATGGCGATGGCCGTGGGTGACGACCCACCAGGATGAGATTGCATTTGTGATTCGATGGGCGCAGTGTAGAGATAAGCACCGTCGCCACGCACAATTTTGGTCATTTCGTTGTCAAGAGCATGCTGCGTGAATGGATGCCAAATTGGCTACCTCTTGTTTGGCATCAAGGCTAGAAATCGCCGGGGATAAACGAGCTCTTGAAGACAGCCTGCAGGCTGTCTGCCGTCAGAGGAGAAATCCAGGGAAGCCGTCCTAACCAACGCACCCGCGTGATGTCACACAAACTGCGCTCTCAGTTTCAGAATTTCTTTCCCCGATGAATGCGATCCCAAGAAGTTCGATCTGGCGCTTTCGTAAGGCCTCTATCGACAGCAGAGAGTGATTGATGGTCCCGAGTTGCGTGCGGGCGCCGGCACCGTTGGCGGTCTGATTCCTCGGATGTCAAATCCTCGAGCCTGTAGCGCGGGGGCTCGCCTCATGGCGGGCATTCTCGCCAACGATATAGGGCAGGATCAGCGAGTTCGAAGGACTGCTCTCGCTTCGCGCAACGATCTCCCAATGCGTGAACGCGACAAGCTTCGCCAGCCGCTGTTGCCGCTCCGGCTCTTCCTGCAAGATCAACAAAGTCTCCCATGCGGCCAATGCGATTTAACCGCCCAGGGGCGGTCGCGAAAATAAACGGGCAACAGCACTTGACTATGAAGTCGCGCAGCACGCCAGAGGCGGTGACAAGCGCCCCGGCAGCTCCTAGCCCTTTGCAGCGGCTATGAACAACGAGGAGATTTTCCCGTCCTTCATAGGGCGCTGTGAGACCTCGTCCTTGCTCGCCGCCAACACTGGTGGCATCCCTCTCATCCACGACCAAGAACACATCGTGCCGGTCCGCGATCGCGAGCAAATCTTCAAGCGGTGCGGAATCGCCATCCATGCTGTAGAGGTTCTCGACTACGATCCAGACCTGCCCGGCTCCGCCCGCGGCACGCCAGTCGCGAATTTCGCTCTCTATAGCCTGCGGGTCCTTATGGGCGCAGATTCTGAAAGCGGCTCGGCCAGCCCGCGCCCCTTCATGAGTACTGGCGTGGACCAGAGACTCAATGACAAGCAGGTCGTGCCGTTGCGGCAGCCCTGTCAGCACTGTAAAACTTGCGAAATAGCCACCGCCGAAGAAACGCGCGGTCTGCGCCCCGAAGAACCGCGCTGCTTCTGCCGCGCGGCATTCGTGCCCCTCGTAGTTGCCGCGCAGAAGCCGTGATCCGCCGGCTCCGATCGGAGTACCGGCTTCCAGCGCGGTCAGAATGGCCGTTTTCACGCGCAGCGCGCCCGCCAGCGCCAGATCATCGCTTGATGAAAAGTTGGTTCCGATGCGCGGCATGATATCGCGCAGGCGATCGTTTTCTTTAAGCGCTTCCAAGCCTGCTACATAGCTGGCCGATTCAGCGGCAATGACGGAACTCATTCTTCACTCTCTGAGCAACGACGGAGGCCGCAAAACTCCAACTAGCGGCGAAGAACAGGGCCTTCCCGCGTTGGCCGTTTGAATTCAAACCGGCAGGATGCGATTTTCTCGATCAACCAGCACAATGCGCGGCCGGAAGATCTTTGCATCCTCCTCGTCAAATGACGCGTATGCGACGATGTTTATCTTATCTCCGGGCATCGCCAGTCGGGCCGCCGCACCGTTCACGTCTACGGTGCCGGATCCTTGCGGCGCTTCTGTCACAAACGTTGCAAAGCGTGCCCCCGTCTCAAGATTGTAGAGTTCGACGCGTTCGTTGATCAGGATACCGGCCGCGTCCAGGAGCCCGCGATCAATCGAGATCGAGCCTTCATAGTGCAGGTCGGCTTCAGTTACCGAGGCGCAATGAATCGTTCCCTTCATCAAGACAATCTGCATTTTTCACCTACGCTGATCGCTTGCGCGCAGCACCTCTATTGGTTTGACAACCTAAGCGAAGTCCACGTTGTGATTGTAAAAGGCGAGACCGGCGTCGGCGAGCCGCGGCTTGCTTTGGAGTGGGCATGCCGCGCGTTACGCACGTCTCCATGACAACACGTTTAATGGTGGCAATCGCGTCGCAGACCTCGAGATCGCGGTCCTTTGGACTGCGCCAGGCCGCGGCCATGCAGAAGCGAGTCGCCCCGGCGGCCTTGGCGTGCTGTGCGGCGGCGACCACATTTGCGCGATCCATCAAGACTTTCGCTCAACCATATTGACGACACCATCGTGCGTAGCTCCGCAACCCAACACTCTTGCCCGGTATTAAACGAGAATTATCGCCGAGTTGCGGCGGGATGGCGCTCATATCAGGCTCATAGCCGCCTCTGGCGCAGGATTCCCTCGCAGCATCGAGGAACCCGCAACAACACTCCTCGGCGCTCCTCACTCAGGCAGCTAGCCGATGCGTACCGTGGTTGCGCTCCATAGGATCCTTTCCTGATACTAATGTGTTTGACCGCACGCCATGTATACCGGATCTACAGACCTGCACTATTCGTCCTCCGGCAGATTCCTCGCTGGCGTGGTTATGCACGTCGCATTCCGCTCAATAGACGGCGTTCAAACGAGCCGCTTGTGCGTGCGCTGCCTCGCGCTGCCTTCAGGAGCGCAGCCGGGGGCTCTGGGGCGCAGAGTGGTGACCCGCACGTCCTTGGCGGGCCTGTGCACCATTAGGTCACTAGGCTCTATCGACGGTGTGTGTAGGAGCAGCAGAGTCCTTTGCCGCCGCTCGACTTAAACACCGCCGCGGCGAAATCCGTTGGGAGACCGCACTCATCTGCCCAAACAGAGTTGCCGCTTGAGACGGCCCGAGCCCGACGATGCCCGCGAGGCTGCCGGAGGCATCGAAATGACCTGACGTATCGGCCTCCAGAGATGCAGCCGACAGCGACTATTGTCGACATACTGCGAGCGAGGAGGTTGCAGCAGCATGACGCATTCTTCCTGATCCCAAACAGGTCTTTGACGAGGCACATTTCGTCCCAGCTTGGAGATCGCCGTCGCGCCGACACCGAGACCTGCTTTCATCCCGGACGGACGAAGCCGATAATCTTGAGGTGAGAAGACCCCTGCACGAAGAAGTGAGCGGAAGGACCAAAACCCGGTGCGGTGGCTAATCGGCCATCGCCGATGCACCCTGCTTCGAGTCTTTCTACAATTTGCTTCCTCACGCCTTCCTCCTTCCTTCGGCCGATAGAGTTGACGCCGGCACCGCTCGTGTCCTCCGACTGATATATCGAGCGGTGCCAGCCCATCATGGGCAGTCCCAAATACTCCTGATCGTCTGCACCGACTTATCTGGATAAAGAACATCGGTTCTGTCCGGAATCATCCACCGGAGAGTCTGTAGTGGTTGGTCTTTCGACTATAATTTTTGCTTGGATTTTCTCGTCATGCGTGACTTCGTGGCGGACTTGCCTCACGCTGACGATCCGCGCAGACGTCTACGATGGTTCGGCTACGCAAGCCTGCCAGCAGGAGCTTCTGCTCGCCGCTTCGCTTAATCCGCAACTTTATGGCGTTGAGCTATCCGTGTTTGGTCCAAGATGCTAGAGCTCGACTGAAGCGCCTCACAGCCACAAATGGCGGCGGAAGCCAATTCGTGTGGCATGATCCGGCGAACCGGCTACTTTGTCCCCAAAGACACGTCGCCGGCTTCAGCAGATGATGCAAAGCGACGCCGATGCTTCGTCAGTTCGTCGAGCGAGAGGCTTGTAATTTCGCGCTTGCGACGATCAGACGGTTGGCTTTCATCTCATTCCTTCCCATCTCCAGCGGTTCGCCAGCCTGCCGCCTGAGACACCGTCAATGCGTCATCTAAGTGGCCGACCACCCTGCCTCACAAGCGACACGGCCAGAGGCTCGGATGCGCTGACCGCACGTTTGAGCAGCCCCGCTCATTGCCGTAGCCGATCAGGGCGTTTGCCCTAGAGCCGTCCGACGGCGAGGCTTGCGCTGCGATCACAACGCCTTGCCCTTCGATGCAACCGTTCGTTCCGCCCGGGATCAGAACTACCCGTCAACCTCATTTCTTTGCCGCACCTCCGCGCGGCGAGCCAGCTTATCATATTCCTTGGCGATCCTGAGGAGCCTGCGTCTGGATGTGTCGTCCTTGAGCGACTCCGCTTTTACTCGCGTCGCTTCCGCACGGCCTCGCCAATGTTTGGCGTCGGAGAATGGCTTCTTCTGCTTCATGCAAAAGACGATGCAGTTTTTAGATCAAGAAAATACGACACATGCCCTACGTAGTATCCCGTAGGTTGGCGCTATCGCTGAAGGACCTCATTTGCCGTCATCTGCCGGCCGCTCTGTCAATGTCTAAGATGCGACAAGCCACTCGCAATAAACGCAAGCGCGTCGAGTAAGCTCCACTGCGGTCCTCTTGGTTGAGAACGCGCGCTTGGAAACACCAATGATAGTGGAGATTGGACTCATTGGTGGTTCGCGTCAGATCCCGCGCCAATTGCGCGACTCTCGACATAAGGGCTTGAATCGAACGTAGCGTCAGATTGTAAGGTCTTCAATGCAGCTGGCGACTGCGCCTCGCCGTACAACAGCTTCCGGGCGACCAATTGGGAATGTGTCATTCAGAGCTCAGATTGCAGAAGCCCGTGATGCCTCGAAACGCCTCGGTGAGGTAACCTCGGAGATTCGTTGCAAGATCTTGCGATGAAACGGGGAGTGCAGGAGAGCCGGATGCCAAGATCGGAGCAGCATCGCCGCTATTGCTCGTGGCGGAGGTCGCCTTCCGGAGATCAGCGCTTCGCTGCTCAGAGTGGAATGGAAGTTGGATGCCATAGAGGTGGTCATGATCCACCTACCGCGAACCTGCAAATGGCTTGCTCGCGCCGAAACGGAGCAGCTGTAGGCATACACGTTGGCACAGTGCTTGGTACGCATCATCCTCCTATCGCGCGATCTTCGTCATGCCTGGCTGCAATGATCGTACGAGAGCTGGTCGGATTATGAGTAGGCTCACAGCTTGCTGAGAAATCTTAGGAGGGTTCAGGCCTTAGAGATTACCAATGCCTCCTCGATATACGCATCGAAAGCTTAAGGAGCCCGACTGCATGCCTGCCTCATTCGGGGCCCAACGACCGTCCCTTCGAACGGGTCGCATGTCCGAGGCGGCCATCTGATGGCCTGGCTCGCCGCGCGAGTTGAGCAAGCAGAGACAGTGGAACGGCTTCTCGGCCCCGACGGCTCCCTTACCACCTGTCCGCGTCGCAATTCCACTGGTCGCACCCAAGCAGTGGAGCGACTCCCCACGAACGAACGAAATCCGCCGGATTACAAACTTTCGTATAGTCCTTCAAAACGGTTTCGATGTGGAACGTTTACCTCCGTACAGTTGAGCGATCGATGCAATGTCTATACACGTCCAGAACTCGGTGCTTCGAGAGCATGACGCTTCCGCATCGGAGGCCGACGCGATTAAAGGTCGTCGACCGCGGGACCACATAACATGCGCAGAGAAGAGATTTGTCAAACCAAGCGAGCAAACGGCGGGTCGCTCTCATCACCGGCGTGACTGGACAGGACGGCGCCTATCTCGCCGAACATCTTCTGTCGCTCGGCTATGTCGTGCACGGCGTCAAGCGGCGCTCGTCCTCGTTCAACACCGCGCGGGTCGACCATCTCTACCAGGACCCGCATGTCGGCAAGGTGCCGTTCCTGATGCACTACGGCGACATGACGGATTCGACCAATCTGATCCGCCTGGTGCAGCAAATCCGGCCGACCGAGCTCTACAATCTCGCGGCCCAAAGCCACGTGGCCGTCAGCTTCGAAAGCGCCGAATACACAGCCAACGCCGACGGCATCGGCGTGCTGCGCCTGCTGGAGGCGATCCGCATCCTCGGCATGGAGAAGGAGGCGCGGTTTTACCAGGCCTCGACCTCCGAACTTTATGGCCTCGTCCAGGGGATCCCGCAGAAGGAGACCACGCCGTTTTACCCACGCTCGCCTTACGGCGTCGCAAAGCTCTACGGCTACTGGATCACGGTGAACTATCGCGAGGCCTATGGCATGTTCGCGAGCAACGGCATCCTGTTCAACCATGAGAGCCCGATCCGCGGCGAGACCTTCGTGACCCGCAAGATCACGCGCGGCGTCGCGCGTATCGAGGTCGGGCTGGAACAGACGCTCTATCTCGGCAATCTCGAAGCCAAGCGCGACTGGGGCCATGCCAGGGATTATATCGAGGGCATGCACATGATCCTGCAGGCCGACAAGCCGGACGATTTCGTGCTCGCCACCGGCGAGACGCGCTCCGTGCGCGAGATGGTCGAGCTGTCCTTTGCGCAAATCGGCCGTCGCGTCGAGTGGCGCGGCGCGGGCGTCGACGAGACCGGAATCGATGCCAATACCGGCGAGACCCTGGTGAAGGTCGATCCGACCTATTTCCGCCCCACCGAGGTCGATCTCCTCGTCGGCGATGCCAGCAAGGCACGCGAGGTGCTCGGTTGGACACCGAAGCGGAGTTTTGCGGAACTCGTCGCCGAGATGGTGGCGAGCGATCTGGCGGAGGCAAAACGGGATGCGACCAATGGCAAATGCACCGTTTGAGCTCAACGGCAAGAGCGTTTACGTCGCCGGCCATCGCGGCATGGTCGGCAGCGCGCTTGCGCGCCGGCTCGAAAGGGAGGACGTCAAGCTCGTCACCGTGGACCGGCGCGAGGTTGATCTGTGCAACCAGGCCGCGGTGTTCGACTGGTTCGCGAAGACGCGGCCGCAGGTGATCTTCCTCGCCGCTGCAAAGGTGGGTGGCATCGCCGCCAACAACACCCTGCGCGCCGAGTTTATTTACGACAACATCGCGATCGCGGCCAACGTGATCCAGGCCGCGCATCAGAACGGCGCCGAGAAGCTGATGTTTCTGGGCTCCTCCTGCATCTACCCAAAATTGGCCGCGCAGCCCTTGCGCGAGGATTCCGTGCTGACCGGCCCGCTGGAGCCGACCAACGAACCCTATGCGATAGCCAAGATCGCCGGGATCAAAATGGTGGAGGCCTATCGCAGCCAATATGGCAGCGACTTCATCAGCGTGATGCCGGCCAATCTCTACGGACCCGGCGACAATTATCATGCCGAATACAGCCACGTCGTCGCGGCCCTGATCCGGCGCTTCCACGAGGCCAAGGTTACGGGCGCAAGAAGCGTCGTCGTCTGGGGCACCGGCACGCCACGGCGCGAGTTCCTTTATGTCGACGACATGGCGGATGCCTGCGTGCACTTGATGAAGACCTATTCGAGCGCGGAGCTTATCAACATCGGCACCGGCGAGGACATCACCATTGCCGAGTTTGCCCGCATCGTCGCCGAAGTCGTCGGCTACATCGGCGAGATCAGTTTCGATGCCTCCCGGCCCGACGGCACGCCGCGCAAGCTGCTCGACGTCAGCCGTCTCGCGAACCTCGGCTGGCGCGCGAGGACATGGCTCACACATGGAATGCGGCAGGCCTACCAGGCCTTCTTGGCGGCACCGGCTACATCGGACAAAACGAGAGACCCATGCAGCTGCTAGCCGCTGATGCGCTCACGGTTCGGTTCCAGAGAGTTGCTTTACGATCTTCAGGCGAATTCGACAGGGCTCCACGTGTTGCTTGGAGCTCGCGCACCGCCGGGTGACCTGCCCCCGACGGAAGGCAGGCACGGGCTAGACTGGTCCATAGCTAGAGCGAGCGAATTGGTCAGGCGCGCCTTGCGGCACGCTCTGTTTGAACTTGAGGTAAACTGATTAGCATGTGCGGGATTGTCGGCATCTTGGGGCGCGGTCCGGTCGCGGATCGACTCATCGATTCACTTAAGCGACTGGAATATCGCGGCTACGACTCAGCAGGCATCGGAGCGCTCAAAGGAGATTATATCGAGCTTCGGCGTGCCGAGGGCAAGCTGAGGAACCTTGAGACACGCGTTCGCAGCCATCCGCTCTCAGGCCATGCCGGGATTGGGCATACGCGCTGGGCTACCCATGGCAAGCCGACCGAGCGTAATGCCCATCCCCATGCAACGGACAACGTTGCAGTCGTCCATAACGGCATTATCGAGAATTTCCGCGAGCTGCGCGCGGAGCTGAAACAGCATGGCGCCTATTTCGCCTCTGAAACAGATACCGAGGTGGTGGCGCATCTTCTCGACTCATATCTGAAAAATGGCTGCTCGCCGCAGGATGCAGTAAGAGCGTCGCTGCCGCGGCTAGTGGGCGCGTTTGCGCTTGCAATCCTATTCAAGGGGCAACACGACCTCATGATCGGCGCGCGGAAGGGCTCACCGCTTGCGATCGGCCATGGCGAGGGCGAAATGTATCTCGGATCGGATGCTATCGCGCTAGCGCACCTTACCGACTTGATCACCTACCTTGAGGACGGCGATTGGGCTGTGCTCAACCGCAACTTCGCCGTGGTTTACGACGCACAAGGCACAGTCGTCCGCCGGGAGGTGGTGAAATCTGCCACGTCGTCGGTTCTCGTTGACAAGGCAAACTACCGTCACTTCATGGCAAAGGAAATCCACGAACAGCCAGAGGTGATCGGGCAGACGCTGGCACACTACGTCGATATCGCCAACGAGAGCGTCGCATTGCCGCAGGAGCTTCCGTTCGATTTCAATGCGATCGGACAGATCTCGATCACGGCTTGCGGTACGGCAGGATATGCCGGCCATATCGCCAAATACTGGTTCGAGCGGCTGGCTCGTATTCCGGTCGAGCTCGATGTTGCCTCCGAGTTTCGCTATCGTGAGGCACCGATGCGCAGGGGAGATCTTGCTATCTTCATCTCGCAGTCCGGCGAGACGGCCGATACGCTGGCCGCCCTCCGCTACGCCAAGTCTCAAGGCCTGCATACGCTCTCGATCGTGAACGTTCTGGGTTCGACCATTGCGCGCGAAAGCGGGACAGTGTTACAGACACTCGCCGGACCTGAAATCGGTGTTGCCTCGACCAAGGCGTTCACATGCCAGCTTGTCGTCCTGGCGGCGCTTGCGGTCGCTGCGGGCAAGGCGCGGGGTGAATTTTCGGACGGCGACGAGGTCGATCTCGTGCGAGCGCTGATCGAAATTCCCCGGCTGGTTACAGAGGCGCTTGCCAGCGAGCCGCAGATCGAGAAGCTCGCACGCGACATCGCCAAATCGCGTGACGTGCTATATCTTGGTCGCGGCACGTCGTTTCCAGTGGCGCTGGAAGGGGCCCTGAAGCTGAAGGAAATCTCCTATATCCACGCCGCGGGCTATGCGGCCGGAGAGCTCAAGCACGGCCCCATCGCCTTGGTCGACGAGAGCGTTCCCGTAATCGTCATCGCTCCTTGCGACCGGCTCTTCGAAAAGACCATCTCGAACATGCACGAGGTCGCCGCACGCGGCGGCAAAATTATCTTGATAACGGACGCTAGCGGAGCTGCGGAGGTGTCCATGGATACACTCGCGACGGTCGTGCTGCCGGAGATGGGGACGACATTTACCCCCATCGTCTATGCGATTCCGGTGCAGCTCCTGGCCTATCACACGGCCAACTTGATGGGCACGGACGTCGACCAACCGCGAAATCTTGCGAAATCGGTCGCTGTCGAATAAGCTAAGGTGACGCCACCTGGAATCGGTATCGATACCGAAGGCGCGCAAAGCCCCGGCAGATCTCATCACGATGTGCCGCCCAGCTCCAGGCCCGACGCCCCGCATAGCGCTTGGTTGTGCCGGTCCATGGTCGGGAAGCTGGGACTCGTGCGCAAACTCTACGGCTCATCAGGTTAGAGGCTGGCGCGTCTTCTTGCAAACAACGAATCGCATCCGTCCGGCGCTTACGGGTGGACCGATAGTGCCTGATCGCAGATTCGCGACCATGAAACTGCACTCGGCTGGCGTGAGATTCTCTGGCAACCGGCCATTTCAAACCGAGAGGACCTCGTCCTATCACCAGCGTCCATTGCGCACGGGTCAAAATGCCAAATCGCGCATTGGCGCCATCTTACGCGAGACGAGCGGCAACTTTCTCGGGCACTTCGGTGTGTTCTGGCTCGGTGCCTTGATGCGATCTGTTGGCGCGATCGTGCTTGGAGCCTATATTGACCAGATTGGCCGTCGTCAGGGCCCGATGATTGCGCCTGCGATCATGGCGGTCAGCACCATCATCATTGCTTTTTTTCCGGCTATGCGACGATCGGCATTGCCGCACCCGTGATCGCGCGTTCGGACGGCTGTTGCACTGCCGGCGTTGCGGTTGGCGGCGTTTCCGCCGACCTCTCCGAGATTGCCACAGCGGGAAGCCGCGGTTTTTACACTCGTTTCAGTCCTCGAGCCAGCAGGTTGCGATCTTTGATCGCGGCTCTTATCGCATATTTTTTCGAGCGAAGCACTTCCGGCCGAAATGGTTTCTGCCTGAGGCTGGCGGATCCCGCTCTTGCTTTAGCTGCTTGATCGTTCCACTATCTTCCTGCACAGGAAGCCGGATGAAACTCCGGAGTTTCTGGTCATGAAGCATCACCAACCGTCCGCGAGGTCTTCGCCTCCACAGCTGCGAGCTGCCGCATAGTCATTCTCGGCATGATGATCGCAATGCTGACGAGCACGACCTTCTATCTCGTCACACTGTACACCGCTACGCTCGGCAAGCACGTATTCCAGCTGTCCCCGCAGAACAGGCTCTTAGTGACGCTTTTAGTCGCCGTGACGAACTTTATCTGGATCTCAACTGGCGGCGCGATTTCAGACAAAATCGGCCGTAAGCCGGTCCTGCTGACGATTGCCGGCCTCTATATCCCGCATTGCCTTGGCTTGTGACCGACCCAAGCTCTGGCAAGATGCTGGCAGTGGAGATAATGTTCTCGTTCTACTTTGGCACCTATAGCGGCGCCATGTTGGGCGCTCTCGTCGAAATCGTGCCGACGCAACGTTCGCACAACCTCCTTTTCTTTGGCCTTCGCACTCGCCGCAGCTCTCTTAGGCACGTTTACGCCGCTCGCATTGACGTGCCTGATCGAACGGACCGATGATGAGGCGTCCCCCGGTTTCTGGTTGATGTTTGCAGCTTTGCTCGGCATCTTCGCCGCACTGACGATCTCCAGGAAACACCAAGAGAGTTACGAAGCCGTCGCGACTCGAGCGGTCTAACATGGGCCTAACCGCGCAATGTTTTGCGTATTTGCATGCGCGCCCACCGCGACATTGAAGGCTCAAGACTGAATTGAACTTGGTGCGTGACGGTCCTTGATGATGTTAGGGTGGTGCGCGGGTTACTCTGCCGGTCACGGTTCTTCCTATGCGATCTTGGCAGTGTCGGGACGTGCCGGTGATGATGTTGACCGGGAATGGCTGAGCATTATCAGCTAACTTCGATTCCGTCCTGTGGTAGAACCGCGATGATAGTGCCCGCAGGTTGCAGTCACGTGAAATGCGGCGGATCTCGCGCGAGGGGATATATCCCTCGCGCGAGCTCCACGCGGTGAATTCAGCGGGCGCTCTATGCGGCTGCCATACAACTGAACGGGCGCGTCTACGGGCTCCATGAATTCTCCAGTGAATTGGTGTATCGCAGGTCGCCAAACGTTAGCGTAACGAGACGTCTGGTATGTTGATCCGATACCTGCCTCTCGGCGCCCAGATACGCAAGTTGAATACTCATCCTGCTTGTCGTATTTGGAGAGGAGCGACCGACAAGATCGATGCGGCCTCGTGCAACCGAGCGACGGGCCCATGCTTGACCACGATCCGGCCATCGCCGGCTCCGCTCGATCAGCCGCGACTTCACGCACCGCTAGCTTGCGCAGATGAGGTACCGCGCGCGAGCTGTGCGAGCTCCGCCTCAAGCATAGGGTTACGATTGAACATGGCGTCGATCAATGCTTGCGCCGGCTGCTCGGCCGCCTCCACCCACGTCGCCTTCTCCGCTCGTGGGGAGGGCGCGAAAACACGTTTGACGACGGTCGGCGACCCCCTCAGACCGCATTTGGCCATGTCATCCACGCCGGCATTCTGGGCGCTCCATTTTACGATTGTGGCACGTGCGGCACGCAACGCATTTATCATCGCACCGCGGCGAATTTGATTGGTTGCCTCTAACATGCTGACGAGACACGGCAGCTTGGAACGCAGCACCTGGACGCCGCCTTCGCAGCGCCGTTCCGCCTCGATCGTGCGTACTTTGAAGTTCAACGCTTTGATTGTGGAAACATAAGTAAGCTGCTGGATCCCGAGCCTCTTTGCAATGCCAGGTCCCACCTGCGCCGTATCGCCGTCGATCGTCTGCTTACCAGTGAATATGACGTCCGGCGGGCCATATTCCCTCCCGATATTGCGGATCGCGCACGCCAGCGCGTAACTCGTCGCCAGCGTATCGGAGCCCGCGAAGCTACGATCGGTGAGCAGGACAGCTCGATCGGCACCAAATGTCAGTGCCTTTCGGAGAGATTCTTCGGCCGAGGGCGGCCCCATTGTGAGAACGGTGAGTTCGCCGCCGAATTTATCTCGTAGCTCGAGCGCGGCTTCCAGTGCGAAGAGATCATATGGGTTGATGATTGTCGGCACGCCCTGGCGCATGATCGTATTCGTAACAGGGTGCACGCGGATTTGAGCGGAGTCGGGGACCTGTTTGATGCAGACGATGCTGTGCATGTACTTCTCCTAAGATGCTGAGCCGGCTCCCGACGAGCAGCAAATGTCATACCACCCAGGCATTTCGCTGATCCGGAAGGCATGCAAAGACTGACGGCGAGTCGGTTGGCGCAACTGCGACGGCTTGAGCATGGCGTGGTCTTAAGCTGATCTGAGTTACGGGCAGCAACGGAGCCGCAGCAATCACGCGCCGGTTCCACGCCAAGCCAGTTTTCAGGGCGAATATGTTGCAAGCAGACGATGACAAGACCAGCCGACGCGGAGACGCCCTATACTTCACCGGCCAACGTATCCCAACCAAAGCATAGGCTAGCAATGCTTCAGAGTTGGCAATCGCCTCTTGCCACGCTCTCCTATCCCAGCCGGCCGAGCGCGAGAGAGGAGCGAGCCTGACGCTTTGCTCAGAAGCGCTTGATCTCGATACCGTGTCTTCGCAAGGCATAGCCAATCTGGCGCGGGGTTAGTCCAAGCAAGCGCGCCGCCTTCGCCTGTACCCACCCGGATCTTTCCATGGCTGCGATGACGCGCTCGCGATCGGTGAGTTTCGCAGCACCCACTGCGGGTCGCCCGGGTGGCCCTAGCGGTGCCAGCTCGCTACTGACCGGCTGAACGGCCGTTATAGCTTCTGGCGGCGGCATGCTCAGCCTCTCGGGCAGTGAGAAATTCGGGCTCGGCTGTCGCGCCATTTCATCCGGTCCACACCTCCGTAGCTTGGCCGACAGGCACTGCCCGTGGCAGCATGCAAAATCATGTTTTACGATCGACGATCCTTGCGCGAGGGTCGCGGTCCGCTGCACGCAGTTCTCGAGCTCGCGGACATTACCGGGAAATTCGCAATTCATGAGGAACTCAATCGCACTTGAATCGAACACTAGAGCACGGCCGTTTTCATTGTTGAAGTTCTTCAAGAAGCGAGCGGCGAGAAGCGGAATATCAGCGCGTCTTTCGCGCAGGGGCGGCAGCAGCAGAGGAACCACGTTGATGCGGTAATAGAGATCGGCACGAAACTCCTTCCTTGCCACCGCATCTTCAAGATCCTTGTTCGTGGCTGCAATCACGCGGACGTCGACCTTGATCGTTTGATTGCCGCCCACCCGCTCGAATTCCTGCTCCTGAAGCACGCGCAGGAGCTTGGCCTGGAACGACGCCGAGATCTCGCCGATCTCATCTAGGAACAACGTTCCCTTGTCGGCGAGCTCGAAGCGACCTTTGCGCATGTTGAATGCGCCCGTAAACGCCCCCTTCTCATGACCGAACAATTCGGACTCCAGCACCGTCTCAGTCAGGGCTGCGCAATTCAGCTTGATGAAGGGGCGTTTGGCGCGCGCTGAATGCTCGTGAATAGCCTTCGCGACCAGCTCTTTGCCGGTACCCGTTTCGCCACGCAACAGGACCGTGCTGTTCGTTTTTGCGATCACCTCGATTTTCTCAAGCAGCGCGCACAGCGCAGGGCTGTCGCCGAGAATTCCGTTCACTTGAACCTTCTTACGCTCCCGCCCATGGGGCTTGATTTCGGAGAGCTGCTTCTGCAGCCGGAACTCCTCGTCCATAACGCGCACGCGATCGGGCACAATGAAGCAATGCAGCTTCGCCGTCTGGCCCAGAAGACTAGCGACCATGGTCAGCAGGTGGAGGTCGTTCTCGAGCTGCGCGCGCGTCCCGTTGTCCGCGATGCGGTCGATGCTCAGCGTGCCCACAACTTTCTCGTCAATGTCTATGGGAACGCCGATGAACGCAACACGCGTACTACCGGCGGCATCTAGCATCTCGACGTCCGAAGGACTGAAGGCCGAATGTAGCGCTACGTTCTCGACCATGAGCGGCTGTCCCGACGCCACGATTTGATCAATTGCTTTTTGCGGCAAGCGCACCTCACGGCGCGCATCGTGGCCTTCGCTCCGGGCCTCGTCCACGACGATCTCCGGCTCACCGTCCTGATCGAACAAACACACGATGCCGTGCCGCATCTGCACGAGCGATGGCAGACGCTCGATAACGCGCGCCAGCTTGGATTCGAGCCGGCATAGGCCCGTGAGCATGTGCGCTACTTCGAAGATCGTGGTTAGCGATTTCTCTTGCGACGGCACAATATAGCCGGAAGGGTCCGCGTCGGAAAGTGAGTTTGATGCTTCGCGCAGGGAAACGCTCTCCAGCACAACGACTCCTCCGTTCCTTTCTTGATCCTCCCCATCACCTTGATCGGACTTGTTGGACTCGTGTTGCATGCCCCCTCGATCTGACATCCAGTTCTCGTGGCGGGGCGAGAGATCACGCCTCTTCATGGCACGTCGGCAGCACTTACAGTGACTAGATTTGTCGCTTTGTTCTGTCCAACTAGCTACGCGGACTCGCCCCATGATGAAGTTCAGATTAGCCGAGATTCGTCAGGGGCGGATTCACTTATAAGTGTTGCCCGCCATTGATCGGGACTTCCGCGCCAGTGACATAACTTGCCGCATCGGAACATAGGAAGAAAATGACCTTGGCGACCTCTTCGGGTGTGCCCACTCGGCGAAGTGGGATCTTTGGCACAAGATGCGCTTCGGTGGCAGGCGACAAAATGTCCGTCTTGATTTCTCCGGGCGCGACCGCATTGACGCGAATGCCATGTGAGGCGTAATCATGCGCCATTTCGCGCGTGAGACAAGCGAGCGCAGCTTTCGAAGTCGCATAAGCCGTGCCTGCAAATGGATGCACCCGTGAGCCGGCGATCGAAGTCACATTGACGATCGAGCCTGCAGCCGCTTTTAGTTCATCGAACAGACCTTGAGCGAGCAGGATCGGCGCCACCAGATTGAGGTGGAACACGCTCATCCAAGTATCGACCGAGGTCGCCAGCGACGTCAGCCGGGCGCCGTTCGGCGTTTTTGGTGAGTTTCCGGCATTGTTTACCAGTCCATGCAACGGTGCGCCGGCGAGGCGCTCCTTGATCTCGGCAATCACGCGCGGCAGCGTCCGATGATTGCTCAGGTCGACTTCGACATAGCTGTCGCCCTCTGAATCCCATGGGCAGCGTGCCGCGTCGAATGGTCGGCGCGCGCAAGAAATGACGCGCCAACCAGCTTCCGAAAACAATTGTCCGGTGGCGCGACCGATACCGCGCGATGCTCCGGTCAATACCAGCGTTTTCCGCTCACGCAGCAGGCGGCGCGTTTGATCGGCGTGAATCGGTCTGCCAGGGTCCGCTTCCGACGATTGAGCTGCGATCGCTTTGTCATTTGTTTCACCTAGATTCACACGCCGCTCCCGCCCGCTTCCCTCCGCTGTACACCTGGTGCAGGATCTGGGCCAACGCGATGCAGGGCAAAAGGGGCGCACTTTTGCGACCCAAATGGCAGCTTCCGAACAACTGGCCTGTTTGCTTTTCGACGACAGGGACCCCGTAGCGATCCTTGTCGTTGAGCTCCCGGGCGAGCAGCCCAATGCGTGCGCGCTACGTCTTCGAGCCGAGAGCCTGTTGATTCCCAGCGAGCTGACTGCGTCGCACTTCACGGATGGTCTGTGCCTTATTGGGGTTGGCGGAGATAGATCAACTGTCTTTGGCGGAGATCGGGACCGACGGCCAGTTCGTCCGAGATGCTCATCCCTTGTATCGCGAGCGCAGATCCGAATCAGTTCCGCCATGGGTGGGGTGCCGAGCGTGCTGTTCATCAGCTATAGCCGAAACGACTCTAAAACCGCAGGGTTGAACACGGCCGTTGCCAAGAAAGCGCGCTGACCGCTAAAGGATTGTCCACAGGCACGATCCATCGACCGGACGGACCTCTTTGGTGCTGGGACATTCTGACGTGACCGTCTGCTACGTTAGATTTCCCGGGCGGCCCAGAGACCGACGTTGCCGTGCTTTGCAACGTTTGGCCAGCGATGGCGGTTTCGGCCCGATGATGACGAGCCATAACCTTTCCGCGCGACTCGACTTACACCTGACGGCCCGATGCATTGCGCGGCAAGGCCGCCGGGGGCCTATTCGGGGCCGGATGCGCAAGCAACGACTGAATGCGAGTGTTTGGGGCGATGGGTCGGCTTAGATCTAAGCGCCGCACCGGATCAGAGCCCGGCTCAAAGGCCGGTAGCGATCGGCACGGATCAGGCGCCGCACGGCGTTATCCCAGCGAATACCTGGCCGAGCGGATGGAACGCCACGTCCACTCGGCCGAACAACGCTGCTAATGCTTGCCTTGAACTCGCGCGATCGTCTGACAGACTGCGCGCGGCTGACATCTTGCCACATGGTGCGTTCCTTCTGAAGAGGCGCGGACCGCTCACTCCCGAGAGTGAGACGCGCATCAGTTTAACTAGCTGGAAGAAGGTGCCAATGTTCGTCTGCCTTACGAGTCTGAAAGTGGTGGTCACTGCAGTGGCACCAGGCGAATGGGAACGTGCTCTTCGGGCTGCAGTTCGGGCGCGCACGACACCTGTGATAGCAGTGCCGCGAGGGCGAGAAATGCTGCGACTGCAGCAACTGCGAGGCACGAGAGCAGCGCGTGATTGCTATATCGACGATGGTTCATCATTTGAACGCTCCGTGCGGTGCTGGGACGAGCGATCCGTTCTGCTCGACCGCCTCGACGCTATTGTTGCGCCAGCGGTAAACGATGAAGCCAGGAGCGGCATTGTCTCCCTTGGAGTCCATCGAACCATGCTAATGGTCGTTTTGATTGAGCCAGAGCGTAGGGCCGCAGCGGCCGGGGTGGGATCGAAGGTGCCGGCCTGTTTGACGGACCCTGCCCATGATTGCACCGCGGCATAAGCGTTGAGCGTGTAACCCGCGGCAGATAGGCTCGAAGTCATGAGCCTGGCGACGGCGGCTGGCTCTGCAGCATTCTTCGTCGGGTCCGGCATAAAGGTGAAGAGCGTGCGGTTTGCGGCGTTGCCCGCAATGGCCAAAAAGTCGCTTGTGATCAGCGGATCGCCGACGATCACACTCAGACGTGCGCCCGCCTCCCGAGTTTGATGCATGATTAGGCCGATCTCGCTGCAATAGCCTGCGGTATAGACGATCTGGATTTCCACTGACGTGTTCTCGCCGAGGCCTCTCATCGGAACAATCCGAAAGCTATGCCGAGCATTGGAGTCTCCCTCGGTCTAGCCGACGCTCTGTCCGCACCGCCGCTGCGACGATGCGTTAGATGGTACAATTTGACGTTACGTACGAATCAAGTACTTCGACGCGTGCTGGTCGAGGTTGGTTGCCAAGAGCCACAGAGCCAAAAACCCAAAAAGTCCCAGACAACGCAGATTCGAGGGCGAGATGCTAGGGGCTAACGATCGTCCTCAAACTCGAAGGGGCACTATCAACCCAGTGGGTTTAAAGACATTCCGGTAACCGATAGCGTGCGCAACCGGGCGTCAACTCTTTCCGAGCTGGTCCTCTAGCGCGGCGAGGGCGAGATCGAGGTATTGCATGAGGCTCGCATCCCAGCCGGCGAGATTGTGTGGTTCGGTCAATCGCGTCAGCACCTTGAGCACCATTGAGACAGTCGAATCAGCTCCTCCGATCTCAGTCAGCAGCGAACGGGCCTGACGCGCGACCGCTTTTGCTCGTTCACTGCATGGAGGCTCGCCCTGATCCATGCAGCTTCGTAGCTCGTCGCGTATCTTCCGCCACCGAGCTGCATTAGCGGCGCAGATCGCCGAGGGGGTAGGCTCCTCAATCCGCGACATTGCGTCTAACGTGGCCGGCAGTTGGTCGACACTGACGTGTGTCTCACCTTGCGTCGTCATACTGCGTATTCGGTCCCTTAATAATGTCGCCTGCGCGACTTGACGTTCAATCCGTTCCAGATGGTTGGCCAACAGGTCCGTGAGAGACGTTCGCCCCTCGATTGCTTTGCGGATCTCAGGAAGTGAGAAGCCGAGATCACGCAGCGCGAGAATCTGAATGACGCGTTGTAGGCTTTCATGGTCGTACATGCGGTGACCGCCAACAGTACGTTCCGAGACCATCAACAACCCGATATGTTCGTAGTGATGCAGAGTGCGTACCGTTACACCGGTCGCCTCTGCAAGTTCTCCAATGCGCCATAGGCGCCGTCGTGGTCTGGCGTTTGTCATGGTCCTCCATTTGCATGCCTACAACCTGACGCCACGTGAGAATCAAGTTAATTCAATGATCTAGATGATGCGTCTCTTGCTGCGAACCGCAGAAGGACTGAGAGCACGCTGTTGCTCAAGCGGCCGAGACAAGTGCAAGCATCAAGTTCGCCAGCGACCCCAATTCACCTCTCGCTGCGCGTTGCAGAACAAGTCTCGCGATCGCCGCGCGGTTCTCGCTGGTTCGCATGCATGTCGGTAAACATGTGATTGCTTGATCAAAAAGGTGTCCCAACATCGCGAGATCCTCAGGATCGTAGACTCCACTCGACTCACCCAAGAGTAGGCTCCTTTCATTGTCGCACTCGCGCCGCACGTGACGAAGCCGTTTGGCCGTGGTGGGGCAAAAACGAGACGGAGCGGCGACGTGCGCGAAAGAACGTGTCAGGAGGAGCCGCGTGATGCCGTTGTGCAACACGGCATACGCTTACGTTTGTCCAAGGCTTCGCCAGCTGAAACTATGTAATTTCTCCTGGATGCTGCCGCAGCGGTGGCCCTCTGCTGTCTGATCGGCGCGAGAAGCGACCGCCATGTGCATGCAGCTCCGCTTGATCTTTAGATGCTGCTTCACGAAACGGCGGACCCAGACACAGTCCTGATCAGATGGGCCTCTTTCGATGGCAATCCTTCCTGTGATGTCCCTCGTTGGGCCTGGCGCTGATTGGTAAATCATCGCAAATCAGTTCTACCGCCACGTCGTGCGCGCCGCCGGCTCGGCGCCTATGGTAGTCCAGTTGAGATGGCATTGGGGCGCGAAGGCGTTGCTCGCGCATGGCTACATCTGTTTTTGGAATGCCACAAGATGATGGCTGCTCTTTAATGGCGCAAGTCCGCGGCGGCAAAGCATCGGCAGAATGAGCGAAGGCGGGCCTCAAAATCAGTCCCCGCATGCATCTCAACGCAAGCGCATTTGGCGCGGCGGGCGAGGCGTTGCTCCGATTGAGGACCGACTTTCGAAGGAGCGCTCCGGCATCCGCTGAAGGTAGAGGGCGCTCAGAACAGGTCGACGGGGGCCTCGCCACCACGCGGGATGCCCGCGCAAACGCCGACGTGCACAGCAATAACTCGCATATCCAGACCTATGCCGGATCAGTGTCGCGCAGCGCAGTACATCGGACGGCCTCGCCAGATGCAATGCACTAGAAGTGCAAGGATCCGTAGCGGCATAGTCTTTGCACAACGCTTGGCGAGCCCTGCTGGCAGCCGCGCCATGGGGTCCACAATAGCAAAGGAGGATGATGCTATAGCTGGGAGGAGGATCTTAATACGCATCTTGAGACCATGCTCAAGCCAAAGACCCCTCGAATCTGAGGGGCAGTGTCTGGGGATTCACCGCAAGTATCCTATCGAACATAGGCTCGAAGTTTCTCCTGTCGCGGTATTGGCTTGCTCGTCCGGCAGCTCACTCACTCAATATCATCCTCGAGCGGCATCGCTTTGGGTGCGCGCGCTGAGCATAGATGCTTCGGGGAAGATAGACAAATCATGTTACCGCGCCGAAGGAGCCCATCGGGCTCAGCGGTGAGGGGCAGCAACTCGAGACCGATGGCGGTGGCACCGCGCGCGTCCCGCCACGACATTTTCGAAAGAGGCCCCCGCGCATGATCCGATTTGGCTTGGGTGAACATGTCGGTCGAAAGTATCAAGAGATGGAGGTGGAGCAGGGCTTGGCGAATTGGAACGGTGAGCCCTTCTGTCCCGTGCGCGGACATTGGCACAGTTGCCGTCCTGTCATCATAAACACTCATCACCGAAGCACGCGCGCAACGCGACAACGCCGCGAGCTCATGGCCTGGATCCAGCTTGAGCTCGCGGCCAGCGCGTTTGCGGTTGCGCCCGATCATCCCGGATCGAGCACAATAAGGGTAAGATATGCGCCGTTGAGATGACGTGCCCCAACCTCAATTCCAGCCTTACGCGATACCTCTCACTTGCCCGTCGGCTCTCCCCAGTTTGGGTCAGCTCGCGTTGGGCTTCGCGGGCGCGACCGTGGCGGGCGTTGGCGTTCGGCAGAACAAACTGTTCCGACGCAAACAAGCGAGCATCGCCCCTGTAGGTCGCCCGCCACATAGACGTCGAGCTACTGGTGTGCTTCGGCATTACTTCGATCGCCGGGCCAGTTCACGGCAAGGACAATGCCAAACGTCAGGCGATGAGCGGTGCGGGTGCGCTACCAGCGTCCACCTTGCAGCCTCGATCGCAGGTGCTGGTCTACAACCTGACGCAGCGTGTGATAAGAAAAATTTAGTGCTGAGGCCAGATATTGTTCACCTTGCTCGCCGGATCATTTCGCGAGCTCTGTGCTCGGCTCACATGGACCGGCGCGATGGAGCCGGCCCGGATCAACGCAAAATTATTAGGGAGCGCCGCCGAGCGGCCTGTATGAGGCGCAAGATCGTCATGGCAGCGCAAGATCAATAGCGCCAACGACCCGATCAAACCGCGCTCAAGCGCGCCAATTTTCGCCCTTGCCCAACGTCAGTCAGAGGACCGAAGCTTCGAGCCTGGCGTAGATCTGGTTAACCGAGAGCAGGTCGCAACCGGCCCGAACAATCCTACAACGGGCTGTTAAATTGGCTGGTCTCGGGCGGAGAGACCATCGCGGATGCCTCTTGGAAGAATATGTTGCGCATCCAAATGCTTGCGGGATCAGTATTATGAATGGCGGGCCATTGGACGGCCTCGGTGAATGTCAGAAGTCGCAACGGAGGTTCGACAACCCGCAGGGGCATCGTATTTGCGAAATGGCTGACGAGTCTTGAGGGCATGCTCGCGATACGGTTGGTGCCCAATAACATAGGCGGAATCATGCCAAAGCCTTGCACAGCGACCTCGGTGCGTATTTTGAAACCATGCTCGAGCAAGAGCCATTCGCGGAAGGAGGGCCTCAAGAAACGTCCAAATTGAGCTTCCACGTGCCCGATTGACATGTAGTTCTCGAACGTAAGTCGCGATGCCAGCTGCTTGTTCATGGGGCAGCCCACGCAAACGAAAGTGTCCTCGAACAGTGCCGCCTTTGGATGCGCACTCGACATGAACATCTCCGGATACATCAGAAAATCAACTTCACCGCGCCGGAGAAGCTCATCGGGTTCCTCTGAAGGTGGCAGCAATTCGAAGCGGATTCTAGGAGCCTCCCGCACGACGCGGTCCACGATCCTTCGAAAAAATACGACAGTCATGAAGTCGGACAGGATGATCCTGAATCGCCGATTTGATTGGGACGGATTGAAGTGGTCCGGAGAAATGATGGAGAGCTGGATGTGAGCGAGAGCCTCGCGAATCGGGGCTGCGAGCGCTTCAGCCCGCGGCGTTGGAACCAGTTTTCGGCCCCTCATCGTGAATAGCTCATCTCGAAAGTAGGTGCGTAGCCGCGCGACGGCGGCACTCATGGCGGGTTGACTGAGGTTGATGCTTCTTGCCGCCGTGGTGAGATTGCCTTGTGTCACCAGGGCGTCGAACGCGACGAGGAGATTCAGATCGAGGCCCTTGAAACGCATGATCCTGAGTGATCCACGGTGTGAATGTATTCTATCGATACAATCGATTTTACCATTTGTACCGAATGAGGATAGCAAACGATGGTTTAGCGAGAAGTCAGATCAATCAGAATGGTTACAAATCGTTGCGCGTCTCAGCCCAGCGCAAGGGATCGATCAAGACGTCTGGACCGTGCGGTCGCAGGTTCGCGCATGTTGCGCAAGCCATATCTCGCCGAGTTCGGACGGTGCGGATCCGCAAACTTGCGCGGGCGTATACGACGAGCAAACCATCGTTTGGCTTTGCCAACCCATTCTATATCCGCCGTCTACCGCGGTAGAATTGAGCGAACGCTCAACTTGGCCGTAGATTTCCGTCCAGTCGGACCCTCCCGGTTGCGGGTGCCGAATGTGTTGTGGCCGCAGTCGATTGGATTGCGTCCTTGCTGGGGTGAAATCGTGCGGAACATGCAAGCGAAGGCGTCCTTTGCGAATCTGATGCGAGTGGCGCACACGCTCGACGTCGTCTGCATTGTGAATACAGATCGGTCAGTGCGTGAAGCTCTCACGGATGTGGTGTTTTCCGCGGGCTACGTGCCCGAACCCTTTGAGAGCGCAGACGGGTTCTTGAAATCGGGCCGCCGTTTGATCACGTCGTGCGTGATCGCGGACATGCAGTCGAGCGTGATGAGCGGTCTTGAGCTTTTCCATCATCTGGTTGCATCCGGAGGCGCGATCCCCACCGTTCTGCTCACAGACCACTCCGGAGACCACGTGAGCCCAGTCCTGCAAGATGGACTCCAGTTCCTGAGCAAGCCTTTCGAACGTGGCGAACTGCTGGCCTGCGTCAGGAGCCAGATAACGAATAGGAATTACTCTCCATGAACGTGATCGCGCCCGCGTCCACACGAGGTGTTTCGGCGCGCCCTCCAGTTCGTTGGAGGCTGTGCTGGGAGAATGAGCTTCAAATTGCTGACCATGTTGAATTGTCCGACTTCTTCCGCAAGACCTATGGTCCGACCGGGGAATTCAATGCAAAGCCCTTTGAAGGTCATCGAAGCTGGGCGGGCGCAAGGCCTGAGATTCGGGCAATTGGCTACGATGATCGTGGCGTCGCGATTCACCTCGGCGCGCTGCGCCGCTTCATAAAAGTTGGCGAGGTCGATCTGCTCGTGGCTGAGCTCGGATTGTACGGGGTACGCCCGGATCTGGAGGGGCTCGGAATCAGCCACTCCATCCGCGTGATGTATCCCGTACTGCGAGATCTTGGCGTGCCATTCGGCTTTGGCACGGTCCGATCTGCCCTGCAGAAACATATTACCAGACTGCTCGGGCGACAGGGCTTGGCGACTGTTCTACCAGGGCTCCGCGTTCGGTCTGCTCGTCCGGATATCTCTCTCACTGTGCCTCCGACGCGCGTGGAGGACGTGGTCGGCCTCGTTATGCCGATTGCCAGGCCAATGAGCGAATGGCCGGCCGGTGAGATGATTGAACGGAACGGGCCAGAGCTGTGACGTCAACAAACGACGTGACTGAAGCGCGGAGCGACTACGCCGAGGCCGGCGGAGAGCACTGCGTCTATCTGACCTTTGATGATGGTCCAAACCCGCATTGCACGCCGGCTATCCTGGACGTGCTGGCCCAGCACCGGGCCCCCGCCACCTTCTGCGTGATCGGTGCATATGCAGCCGCCCAGCCGGAGCTGATCCAGCGCATCATTGCCGAAGGGCACGAAATCGCAAACCACACAATGACGCACCCGGAATTGTCCAAATGCATGCCGGACGAGGTGCAATACGAAATCGTCACGACGAACAGGGTCATCGGAATGGCCTGCCCCCGAGCCTCTGTGCGGCACATTCGCGCGCCGTACGGGATATGGACTAAGGAGGCCCTCGCCGCTTCGGCAAAGGCCGATCTGGCGGCCCTGCACTGGTCAGTCGATCCGCAAGACTGGGCTCGTCCCGGCGTGGAGGCAATTGTTGCCGCAGTGCTGGCCTCGCTCCAACCGGGGGCAGTCGTGCTCCTGCACGACGGATGCCCTCCCGACGAGTTGGGACGCCGCCCTCATGCTGGTCGGCGCGACCAGACCGTAATGGCGCTCGCTCAGCTCATTCCAGCACTGCACGACCGTGGATTTGCAATCCGGTCGCTTCCTCAATCTCACCGAATAGATCAATGCCCATGACCTCGCTTGCCACGATCAGCACCGTTGCTGTTGCCTCTTACGCGTTGCTCTCCAGCGTCCATAAGAGCGCGCAGGCGCTTTATGCGCTGCGAACCGACGCCTCACTGCCGCCGTACGACCCGGTCGACACCGATGCTCTGCCCAGCGTGGATGTCATCGTGCCCTGCTTCAACGAGGACCCGCGCACGCTGGCGGCCTGCCTGAAGTCTATTACAAGCCAGGACTACCAAGGGCGATTGCAGGTCTATGTGGTCGATGACGGCTCCGCAAATCTCGGTGCAGCGGCACCCGTGCACGCAAGCTACGCACATGACCCGAGGGTCAGCGTCATTCTACTGCCAAGCAACGTTGGAAAGCGCAAGGCGCAGATCGCCGCGATACGCCGGTCATTCGGCGATCTCGTGCTCAACGTCGATTCCGACACGGAAATCGCCAGCGATGTTGTCAGCAAGCTCGTGCGCAAGATGCGGGATCCAGCCGTCGGCGCGGCCATGGGGCAATTGACGGCCAGCAACCGCCACGACAGCTGGCTGACTGGATTGATCGACATGGAGTACTGGTTGGCTTGCAACGAGGAGCGTGCGGCGCAGACGCGCTTTGGTGCGGTCATGTGCTGCTGTGGGCCGTGTGCCATGTACCGCCGTTCCGCGCTCATGTTGCTGCTCGATCAGTACGAGACACAGTTTTTCCGGGGAAAGCCGAGCGACTTCGGTGAGGACCGCCATCTGACGATCCTCATGCTCAAGGCTGGATTTCGAACCGAGTACGTTCCGGACGCTATTGCCGCCACGGTGGTCCCGGACAAGCTCTTGCCGTATCTGCGGCAACAGCTCCGCTGGGCGCGGAGCACTTACCGCGACACGCTGCTCGGTTTGCACCTGCTGCCTGGCCTCGACCGGTACCTCACGCTCGATGTGCTCGGACAGAACCTCGGGCCGCTGCTGCTCGCCATCTCGTCGATTGCCGCGATCGCTCAGCTCGCGCTCACGGACAGCGTGCCCTGGTGGACCGGTCTGACCATCGTCGCGATGACCATGGTTCGATGCAGCGTGGCAGCCCTTCGCGCCGGCGAGCTTCGATTTCTTGGATTCGCGCTGCACACCCCGATCAACATCTTCCTCCTGCTCCCAATGAAGGCCTACGCGCTCTGTACCTTGAGCAACAGCGACTGGCTCTCGCGCAAAGTAGCGAAATCAGACGTTGATGAATCGAAGGCCTCGCTCGAAGACGCGACAACTGGACCAAGCCTTAACCCAGGATCGGGAACGCCCGGCTCAATTCGCAGGGCAGGTCTTTTCCGCGCCTCCTCACGGCTGATCGCGTCGGATGACGTTGCGGCCGAGACTGACTAAGCAGTTTTGTAGGGGAGTTAACTCGTGAGTGTAGACAATACATATCAATCGTTAGAACGGGAGCTGGCTAACGACGACCCGTGGCGGCTTGACGACAATCCGTTCGAACGTATGCGTCACACCCAATTGCTACGGCTATCGATGTCGAGCGGCGCGGTCTCAAACGGGCTCGAGATCGGGTGCGCGGCCGGTGCATTCACAGAGAAGCTTGCTCCTCACTGCAAACGACTCACGGTCATCGATGTTATGCCGCGAGCGATCGGTCGAGCAGTCCAGCGGACCAAAAGGTGGTCACATATCAACTGGGCGGCGACCGATATTCTGCAGTTCTCGACCGAAGAGCTGTTCGATCTGATCGTGGTCGCCGAAGTTCTCTACTATCTCGAAGATGTGACACGGATGCGTATCGCAATCGACAAGATGGTGAAGATGCTTGCTCCAGGTGGGCATCTGATCTTCGGATCTGCACGTGATGCCACCTGCAGGCGATGGGGGCATGTCGCTGGTGCCGAGACAGTCATCGCGATGTTGACTGAAGCGCTCATTGAGGTCGAACGTGCGGAGTGCCAGGGGCAGTCAGCTGACGAAGACTGCTTGTTGGTCCGCTTTCGCAATCCGGAGCAATCTTCGGTCCGTCCCAACGGCCGAGCTTGAAAGGAGCCACTATGCGTATCTGCGGTATCAAGTTGACGCATGACGGGGCAGTCGCTCTGATCGAGGACGGCCGGCTGGTGTTTTGTGTCGAACAGGAGAAGCTGAACAACAATCCGCGTTATCAAACCATTGACAACCTGGATTCCGTTGTTGGCGCCTTGGCGGAGCACGGGCTGCATCCGAGCGATGTTGATCAGTTCGTCATTGATGGCTGGGATGGAGAGTTCGAATCGCAGTTTGAAGTCCTTAGTGGGCTGACGACGGTCAAGCTCAAGGGCGCGCCGTATGTCGAACGGCAAGGCGACAGCCCCCTGACGTCCCGCGATCGCATCGGTCTCATGCTTGACGGGAAGCTATATCCTTATCAAAGCTATCCCCATGTCACCGGGCACGTTGCATCCGCATACTGCGCCAGCTCGTTTGCCAAATCCGCACAACCTGCTTTCTGCTTGGTGTGGGACGGCTGCATGTTTCCACGCCTTTACTATGTCGAGCCCGACGGCATCCGTTTCATCGAATGCCTGTTTCCGATGATAGGTCACGCCTATGCGACGGCAGGACATCACTTTGGACCTTACAGGCGGGCGGACCGGACCAGCTGGGATCTCGGTGTAGCCGGCAAGCTGATGGCCTATATCGCGCTGGGATCGCCCGACGGGGAGATTATCGAAACGTTTCAGGAACTCTATGAGGTGCACTTTGCCACGCAGGCTGACGGAGCTTGCCGTCAGCTTGCAGAAACCAACAGCTCACAATCGCCACTTGAAGCTCTGCACGACTTCTTCGATGCTTGCGCACTGCGACTAAAGGCCAAGCAAGCCGAAGACGTCCTTGCGTCATTTCACGTCTTTCTAGAGCGTCTGCTGGTTCGCACAATTTCTGATGTTGTGGAGCGACATTCGGATCTCGCGGGGGCACGTAACCTCTGCATAGCCGGCGGCTGTGGCTTGAATATTAAGTGGAATAGTGCATTTCGTGCGACCGGCCTGTTCGATGTCGTGTGGGTGCCGCCCTTTCCGAACGACAGCGGCTCAGCCATCGGTGCTGCCTGCTCTGCACTGGCGGCACAGCAAGGCTTTGAAGCTCTGGAATGGTCGGTCTACAGTGGACCGGCCGTTTGTGCCAGCGAAGTCCCGCCCGAATGGGAGAGCGCGCCCTGCACGATGGGCGAACTTGCGGCAATCCTCGCGGGCGACAAGCCGGTCGTCTTCCTTGCTGGACGCGCCGAGCTCGGACCACGGGCTTTGGGTGGCAGAAGCATTCTCGCAGCTGCGACCTGGGAAGGAATGAAGGATCATCTCAACGACATCAAACTTCGCGAGCATTTCAGGCCGGTAGCGCCGATATGCCTGGAGGATCGCGCGGCGGAGATTTTTAGCCCTGGGGTACCCGATCCGTACATGCTGTTCGATCACCAGACGCGACCGGAATGGCAGGACAAAATTCCCGCCGTCGTGCATCTCGATGGATCTGCCCGCCTACAAACGGTTTCCAGAACCTCTCCGCATAAAGTGGCCGAGCTTCTCATCGAGTACGAGAAGCTCACAGCCATTCCGCTGCTTTGCAATACCAGCGCCAATCTGCATGGACGCGGCTTCTTCCCGGATGCTGCCGCCGCGTGCCAGTGGGGACGCGTCGATCACGTATGGTGTGACGGCCTGCTTTGGACAAAAAAGCGCGCGACCCAGGAAGCGGCGCGAACAACGTCCGTGGCGATGGCGTAAGCAAATGTCAACCGCGGCAGTCGACCTTTTCGAGGTGAGCAAGTCCTACAACGACAGGGTCGTCGTGGACTCTCTTTCGTTTACGGTCTCGCCGGGAGAGTGTTTCGGTCTGCTGGGGCCGAACGGCGCGGGTAAAAGCACGCTCGCGCGTTTGATCCTGGGTGTTGCATCGCCCGACGCAGGTAAGATATGCGTGCTTGGCGAGCCGGTGCCGGCACGTGCGCGCTTGGCGCGCCGGGGCATCGGGGTTGTTCCTCAGTTCGACAACCTTGATCTTCAGCTCACCGTGCGCGAGAATCTGTTCGTTTTCGGTCGCTACTTCGCCATGAGCGCGACCGAGGTCAAAGCGGTCACGCCGTCACTGCTCGAATTCGCCCGCCTGGAGAACAAGGCGGATGCCCGGGTGGGCCAACTGTCCGGTGGCATGAAGCGGCGCCTGACCCTGGCTCGTGCCCTGATTAATGACCCGCAACTCTTGGTGCTTGACGAGCCGACGACCGGCCTCGATCCGCACGGCCGTCACCTGATCTGGGAACGCTTGCGCTCGCTGTTAGGGCGCGGCAAAACAATTCTTCTCACCACCCATTTCATGGAAGAGGCGGAGCGATTGTGCGACCGCCTATGCGTGCTTGAGCACGGCCGCAAGATCGCCGAAGGCCGGCCTCACGCGCTGATCGAGCAGCAGATCGGCTGCCAAGTGATCGAGATTTACGGTGGTAATCCGCATGAACTGCTGCCGCTGGTCAGACCCCAAGTGCAGCGAGCTGAAGTAAGCGGAGAGACGCTGTTCTGCTATGTCACGGATCCAGAGCAGGTCCGCGTTCGGCTTGCCCACCGCACGGATCTCCGCCTTCTGCAGCGTCCTCCAAATCTGGAGGATGTCTTCTTGCGGCTAACCGGGCGAGAGATGAAGGACTGAACGATGTGGCAAGGTTTCGCGCCGGCGCTCCCTGCTAATCCATGGAACTGGATCGCGGTATGGCGCCGGAATTTTCTGGTCTGGCGGAAAGTCGCTCTGGCATCGATTCTTGGGAATCTGGCCGAGCCGATGAGCTCTCTGTTTGGTCTCGGGTTTGGCCTTGGAATGATCATAGGTGGCGTCGAGGGGACCTCATACATCTCGTTTCTCGCCGCTGGCATGGTCGCCACCAGCGCGATGGTCTCCGCCACCTTCGAAACGATCTATGCGGCCTACGCTCGCATGCAGACAAATTGCACGTGGGAGGCAGTGCTCTGTACGCCCCTTACGCTCGGCGACATTGTTCTCGGTGAAGTGGCATGGGCAGCGAGCAAGGCCTTGCTCGCTGGGACGGCGATTACGATTGTTGCCGTCACGCTGGGTTATGCGGAGTGGTCATCCATCCCCTATGCGTTACCAGCCATCGCCCTCACTGGCATTACGTTCGCGAGCCTCGCAATGGTCGTTTCAGCACTTGCACCGAGCCACGACTATTTTATCTTCTACCAGTCGCTCATTCTCACGCCCATGATGTATTTGAGCGGGACGATCTTCCCAATGAGCCAGTTGCCAGGGTCATTTCAACGCATAGCGGCCTTCTTGCCGCTGACTCATTCGGTCGATCTCATTCGCCCAGCAATGCTCGGTCGGCCGGTGGACAGCGTCGGCTTGCATGTGGGCGCACTTTGTATCTACGCAGCGTTTCCCTTCCTCGTCTCGGCCGCGCTGCTTCGGCAACGGCTGATGCGGTGAGAGTAACAAGACCTCAAGCGAAGCATCGCGTGGGCGAGATCAGATATCGGGCGTAACGCGGTTCGCGTGCGACGCTTATGTGGGCCCTCGTTACCCTAGCAATGCCGGATCTGCCCGCCGCGATGTGCGGTCTACTCGCAGAGCAAGCGACACGAAATAGGCCAACAGGCCTCTCAGGATGAACGGAGAACAAGATGCTGTGTCTAGGACTGAGTGGCGGGCTCGATAGGGTCTATGAAAATCCGCTTGAACTACCGAACACGTTTCTGCACGACGGCGCCGCAGTACTTGTCAGGGACGGGCGCGTGATCGCTGCCGTTGAAGAGGAGCGCCTCAACAGGATCAAACACTCAAACAAGCTCCCGAGCGGTGCGATTGAATACTGTCTTGCAGCTGCGGGTGTGGAGCTTCGCGACGTCGATCGTATTGCGTTCTACGCCACCGAACCCTACTGCAACGCGATGCTCGAACGGTTGTTCATCTCACAACCTGAGATCTCAATTCCGCTAAATGCCAATTTGCTATTACAGCACCTTCTGGCAACGGAGTTCGGAACCGAAATTGATCCCTCGCGGGTGTCATTCGTAGGCCACCATCAGGCCCATGCCGTGAGCGCTCTGGCGATGTCGGGGTTTGAAGAAAGCCTGGTTCTCGCGATCGACGGTTGTGGCGACTTCCTCTCGGGTCTCTTGGCAGTCGGGTCGGGTGCCGAAATGACCGAGCTTACGACGTTTCCAGAGAATAACTCTCTCGGACTGTTCTATCTGGAGACCATCCGATATCTCGGTTACGGCTTGTTCGACGAGTATAAGGTGATGGGACTGGCTCCTTACGGAGATCCCGCGCGCTACCGCGAGCTCTTTGCCCAATTCTATGAGCTCTCCGCAAACGGTGGCTACCGCGTTCACCTCGACCGGATCGGCCCGGCATTGCTGCGCAATATCGAGGTCCGGCGAAAGGGAATGCCGTTCACGCAACAGCATCAAGATGTGAGCGCATCGTTGCAGGAGGCGCTGGAGCGGATCGTGTTTCATATTCTTCGGCATTACCGTGAGTCGACCGGAATGAAACGGTTGTGCCTGGCTGGCGGGGTGGCCCACAACTGCACTCTCAACGGAAAACTCCTGTATTCAGGCCTCTTCGAAGACATCTTCGTGCAGCCGGCTGCGCATGATGCCGGATGCGCATTGGGTGCGGCACTGATGGTGTCGAATCAGGCCGGGAAGCCTGCGCCCCGCGAGCGACTCCAGGCAGTTTATTGGGGGCCAGATGTCGGCAGCGACGACAGCATCGAACAGGAACTGAAGCGATGGGCCGGACACCTGGAGATGGAACGGACCGCTGACGTCGCAACCAGAGCAGCCGAGTGGATCGCTGATGGCGCCGTGATCGGGTGGGTACAGGGCCGGTCCGAGTTCGGCCCTCGTGCGCTCGGCAACCGCAGTATTCTTGCGGACCCGAGGCCCGCCGCAAACAAGGAGCGGATTAACGCGATGGTCAAGAAGCGCGAGAGTTATCGACCATTTGCGCCGTCGGTTCTGGAGGAGGATGCGGGCGCGTTCTTCGATTTGCCGGATGGTCGCGCAGAATATCCCTTCATGAATTTCGTCGTTCGCGTGCGGGAATCCAAGCGCGCTTCCCTGGGGGCGATCACGCATATCGATGGTACCGCCCGGCTGCAAACGGTTTCCCGCACGAACAATGCCGCCTACTGGGAACTCATCAATGCGTTCAAGAGCCGGACAGGCGTCCCGATTCTACTTAATACGTCATTCAACAACAATGCCGAACCGATCATAGATTCCGTTGCCGATGCGATTACGGCGTTTTTGTCGACCGAGCTGGATGGCCTTGTGGTCGGGTCATTCCTCGTCAAGAAGCAGGCAACAACGCTCGAAAGCTGGACTGCACTCGCTGTATCACTGCCACCCCATGTATCTCTTTACCGGGTTCGCGCTCATGCGGACCGAGAACGTCAGGAGACAGTCTGCGAGATCCGTACGGGTCACTCCAGCCATAACAGCGTGCGCGTCTCGCATGACCTGTTCGACATGCTGATGCAAATAGAGAAGGAAGCTGTTCTTGCCGATCTTCTCGCAAGGGTCACCTCTGACAGGACTAGACGCGAGGGTCTCGTGAACGAACTGCGCGGGCTCTGGGATCAGCGCCGTATTCGGCTGCATCCTGCGCGGTCGTAAAAGGTGAGCAATGCGGAAGAGCGCTCCGTGGACACCTCTTGCATGACGTGCCAATCGCGGCGCCGTGGAGGATAGGCTTGCGGGTTGATCGCCTTGCGTCCAGGTGATCAGCGGTCCATTGGCGGGGATCAAAATCGCAGAAGAGTAGGTGCGCCACACAAAACTGATCTTGCGCAACGAGAAGGGTTCGATAGTTTGACGAAGGAACGCTTTGTTATTTCTCGGAGGCGTACCGGCTTTGGTGATTGCCTCTGGTCGCTGGCGTCAGCCTGGTCGTACGCGCAGCGGACCGGGCGGACGCTCGTCATCGACTGGCGCGGTTCCTGTTACATCGACCAACAGTTCAGCAACGCCTTTCCGGTGTTCTTCGAGCCGGTTGAGGACATCGCTGGAGTGCCGGTGATTTGCGATGATCGGGTCAACCAGTTCTCGTTTCCCGGACCTTTCTTCCCGCGGTGGTGGAATAGGCCATCGATCGACTGCATCAATCGCCCGGATGAGCAGATCTTCCGAGAACGTGACGAACTGACCGAGCTGTTCCAGTCAAGAGAAGATAACGAAGCCAACACCATTGTCTGTGACGCTTGCCTGATGTGGCGTTGTGGCGAGGAAGCTGAACGACTGATCTTTCGGAACATCAAACTCAGGCTTGAGATTCGAGCGCGGATCGACGCGTTCTGGGAGGAGCACTTTAGCGGCCATAGCATCATCGGCGTCCATGTTCGGCACGGCAATGGCGAAGATATCATGGAGCATGCGCCGTACTGGGCCGATTCGCAGCTCGCCCTTCGTCAGGTCTGCATGGCAATCCGTAAAGCCAAGGCTTTGCCATATCCAAAGCCTGTAAAGGTCTTCCTGTGCACGGACAGTGCCCAGGTGCTCGATCACGTATCGGATATGTTTCCCGATGTCTTCGCCGTACCAAAACGTTTCCAGGCCGATCGGGCAGGGCCGTTGCATAGTGCAGAAATGGGAATTGAAGGTGGAGCTTCCGCTCTCGTCGACATGTATCTTCTTGCGCGATGCGCTACCGTGATCCGCTTTCCTCCAACCAGCGCCTTCACGCGCTACGCTCGACTGCTCGTGCCACGCATTATTGAATTCGATCTGAGCAGTCCGGAGCATCTGACCATGATCGATAACCCATACGAGCATTTCGCGGCCTCATGAAGTACCACGAGTCTGCTCGAGCCCAAGCAATGGTCGGCTAGATCATCTGCCTGATACTGCTGGCTTCGACACCATCGAGTTTCGCAACCAGTCGCAGAAACGGTGTATGGCGCAAGCGATGGCTGACCGGCGCACTATTACGGATGCGGTGCGGCTGGTAAGGCGAATGCCTGCGAAGCACACACCGCGCATATCGACTAAGCTCGATGAGCGCCCTCAACCGCTCTCGTCGACACACCAAGGGAGAATACCAAGTTGGATGGGAAATTGCGAACTCTGCTTTCCTCGCTCACGCCGGTCGCCCGCGAGCTGGGTGCTCTGCCGTCCGGACGGCCTACCCCGGACGGCGGTTGCGTGAAACTGAACACAAATGAGAACCCATTTCCTTTGCCAGGCATCGTGATGCGAAGCGCAATTGCGGCTCTTGAGCTGCAATACCTTTATCCAGAAGACGACAATGTCAGCTTGAGAGAAGCGGCCGCAGCTGCCTATGGCATCGCAACCGATCGCGTGATAGCTGGCAATGGATCATCTGAACTCCTCAGTCTGATCTACAGAGCCTTTCTTGCCCCCGGCGATGGCATCGCAATGATGTCGCCTGGCTTCTCGTTCAATCGCAAGCTTGCCATGTTGCAAGGGGCCCGCTTCATTGAAATCCCCTGGTCTGAACCTTGCTCCTTGCCGATGGATGAGCTGCTTTTCGGTCCCACTAAAGATGCCAAATTCATTCTGCTGGCCAACCCAAACAATCCGACCGGAACCTTTGTTCCGGTCGCAGAGATTGAACGCCTCGTTACACGATCTGACCGATTGATCGTATTGGACGAAGCCTATGTCGATTTCGCACCTGAGCATGGCCTACACCTTGTTGAGCGCCATTCGAATCTTCTGGTCCTGCGCACGTTTTCCAAGAGTTATTCCGCCGCTGGCATTCGCGTCGGCTTCGGTTTCGGCCATCCCGAGCTAATTGGGCGGCTTCGCAACATCCAGAATGTTTTTAACATGAATGTGGTCGCTCATGCGGTGGGCATGAGCGTCCTTGCGCATCGCGACGCCTACAAGGAGAACCATCGCCACGTCAGGCGTGAGCGGCAGCGTGTAGCGGCCGCCCTTTCAGAATTTGGGTTCTCTGTAACGCCTTCCCACGCGAATTTCCTCCTCGCCCGTGTGCCCTTAGGCCAGAGTGGCAGATGGTGGCAGGCGGCGTTGGAAGACCACAAACTCCTTGTTGCCTTCTTTCCGGATGCCGGCTTGGAGGAGTGCATTCGGGTTAGTATCGGTACAACGCGTCAGATGGATGCTTTTCTTACAGCTGTCGGCAGCATTCTTAAGAAAGTAGGATGCCGTGGCTAGTGGCCCCTCCCACTGATGTCACCGATCCCCGTTCGTGCTCCATCCGGACGAACACTTGATGCGGCTTCGCGACGCAGCCGGAGTCAGTTTTCATCCAGTCAGCGCATGAAGCGCCGTTGAGAACGGCTTCGCAGCCTATGCAGCGCATTGCCAGCGCGCGCCTCTTGCACCCACGCAACCCGGCGGACTTCGGTCCCCTCTATATAGGAGATAACTGAGTGAGAAACGTTCTTCCCACAAACCTGACCTGCGGCATCTTTGATCATCTTGACGAGGACGGCCGCGATATCGCCCTGCAATATGCGGACCGCCTCGCGCTGGCGGAGGCCTACGACCGGCTCGGTTTCTATGCCTATCATCTGGCGGAGCATCACTGCTCTCCGCATGGAAGGGGCCCTTCGCCGAACTTGTTTCTATCGAGCGTCATACAACGCACACGGCGACTTCGCGTTGGCCCACTGGTCATGCTGCTCAACCTCTATCACCCACTGCGTGCATTCGAGGAGATCTGCATGTTGGATCACCTGAGCAGCGGCAGGGTTGAGGTCGGCCTTGGCCGCGGCTCCCTGCCGATCGAACTGAGCTATTTTGGGGTTGGAGCCGACGTTGCCTCAAGCCGTTACGAGGAAGCATCCCAAATCTTCGTTAGCGCGATGAATGGCGGCCCGCTCTCATACCAAGGGCAACATTTTGCGCTAAGCGACGTTCCTTTGACGCTTTCACCTCACCAGCGTCCTTGTCCCCCAACTTGGATTGCTACAAATCGGCCAGAGTCCGCTATTTCGGCGGCGGCAAATGGCGCAAATCTGGCGTGCATGGGGCCTTCTTCTGCCGTTCGCAAGGTCACCGATCGCTATCACGCTCATAGAAGCGCCGAGCGTGACGCCAGCGGTTCAGCACCGTTTCTCGCATTGCTCCGCATGGTCGTAATCGCAAGCTCTGAAGCGGCGGCCCGTTCCCTCGCCGCGCCAGCTTACGAAACATGGCTCAAAAGCTTTAAGTTCCTGTACGAGCTCAATGACATCCCGCCTCCATCCAACCTGCCCCTGACCTTGGATGCCGCAATCCACAGTGAACTGTGCGTTGTCGGAACGGGCGCTTCGGTGCGCCAAACTCTTCTTGATCATGTGGAAGAGGCAGGAGCCAACTATCTTCTTTGTCAGCCCGCCTTCGGATCTCTGACACTGGATGCCTGCCTCAACACGGCAACGGCGATTCACTCCGAGCTCATAGCGGCACAGCACTGACGGTGAGCCCAACAGCAATTCCGGTAACTTCGCTCTTGACTAGGCAACAAATGGCAACGCCGAGGCCAATGAGTACCGGAGCCCAATGCATTTATAACGCCGCTCTTGCGGTCCAAACGGCTTCGACGCGGATTCGACCCTTTGGACTGCATCACCAAACGGGAGGCGTAACGGCAATGAACGGCCTGTCCTCCACATTGCGTGCGTTGACACTACCCGAGCAGTGGATCGCCTGGGCAGGCAAAGTCGGCTCACGCTCGTTCCGCTTTGGCGCGCCGGTTCGTCGATCGCATTCTACACAAACCGAGGTGCGGCTTATTGCTCGAGCGGACCTGTCGTGACGCGATCCCAGCAGCGCTTCGCTCAGACGGAAGAGATCGCGCGTAAGCTCGATGTCGTGCTGGCAGAGTTGGCTTCGCTGCGCATTTTGCTGGCCGAGCACGGCATTAGCACCCCGCGACCTCTCGATGAGGACTACCTCACTGTTCAGCGGTTCGCAGCGATGAACCACATAAGCCCCGAAGCCGTGCTCTCTCGGATCCGCCGCGGCAAGTTGCGCGCAGAGAAACGCGGTGGCCGGTGGTGGGTGAAATGCACGGTTTGCACAGCATAGCCGTGCAGGGACGAGGAGAGTAAGACAGACGAAGTGAAACCAATCCGAGACACGGACTCCGGCATAAGAAAATGATATTTGCGTTTAAGTTAACAGCTCTTCTGAGCTCGACCAGTCGATCGATGGAGAGTCAAGATATCGATCAAGGTCAACGTGGCGCACCGCCGTTGGGAGACTCAATCTCGATGCACCCATGCAACCACAAAATGCGTGGGCGGGCATCGGATGACCACCATTGCTAGCTGGATCACTCAGTCGGTTTCGCCTGGTTAGCAGAGCGATCCACCTGAACAAGCGGAAACGGATGGATGCCTGCTGGAGAACTCCAACTCCGATGCCGCTGGCGGCATTGTGGCAAACAGAACCCTTTCCATGTCGGTCTTGGACGTGAATCACCGCACGCGACCTCGTTAGGGCCTGGAGCACAGGAAAGATAAATGCCTCGCTCGCAAATCGCACGCTTTGCGAGCTCCCCTAGCGACCTGCGTCTCATGCCCCAGGGGCCTAACAGAGAAATTGCATCTCAGTCACTCGCCTGTTTCAGGGGCGCCTCGCGCGGTGTCAAACGGGAACGGATCTGATTTCGCTGGAACGCTCGCCACAATCTGGCTGGAGAAGAAGATGGCAATGATGTCACAAAGACTCATTTCAGTCCTCAGTTCTATGGTAGCAGTCGAACGTATGTTTTGGAAACTTCGAGAATTGATCGATGGAGACAGTTCGATCTCATCTGACGTCCGAGAGACGCTTCACGCAATGTTAGATGCAAAGCTCCTTTCCGCAAAAGATAAGATTATGAGCGACGCGCGCGCTGCGATCGACGCGACTCCTGACTTGCCGCAGGCAGTCCGCGACCGAGCATTCAGGTCGCTCGACTTTGCAACGAAAATGTTCATGACCAGCGAACCGCGCCGTACTGAGGATACTCTTAGCCGAGTCGGCATCTGCAGCGCCAATCCCAGGATGCATTGATCCATGTCCGCTCCACTCATTACCCGCCGCAACACTTGGCTGTGCACCATTGATGTTAGCCTTGGCGCTTCGACTGAGTTCCTGAGGAACTTTGAAGCTCATGGATTGGAGCGACAGCACCTCGCTAGTTGATGACTCTGATGAAGCTACTGTCTCCCGCGGCCGGCAGACTTGGTTGAAACCTATCGAAAAGCTGCACACTCAGGTTCTTCTCGATTATCCAGAACCAGGCTCTCTCTGGCCAAGTTTTAGCGGTCCTCTGGGTCGTGCCAACGAGCGAGTCCGCTCAACTTTTTCGTTTAATCATTGAAATGACCGGCCACTCGTCGTCATCGGGCAGTGGGCGCGGGCTCGACTCTGTTCGTGGGAAGCGCCGCTTGAGTTGATTCAGCTCAAGCATCATGGTTCGCGTTTTCGCCCCGTGATGCTTGGCTGCCCCTCACCGAACCGAACGTCGCACGTTCAGCCGTTCTTCGGTACGCGCCCATCGATTGGATAGAGGATCGGCTCACCCACCCGACTTTGATGGATTCCTCTTCGCCCACCCGCGGCATGGATACCTCCCATCAAAACAATAGATTGTACAGTATTCTCCGAATCCACATAGCTAGCCGCCGGCTATAGCAAGGATGATTCAGGATAAGGTGCGTGACGACGTATTCGCGATCTTCAACGCAATGTGCGGATGACGAGGGAGCGCCATCACATGATCACCCCTTGCGTCCAGATAGGCGCAAGTCGTGGTCTCGCTATCGTGGCACGCGCGAGCTGCTTGCAGGCATTGATCTGGCTTCAGCGCCAGCCATAAGACAGCCTGGGCAGCTTGCCTTCGGATCTCTAGCCGACCTTAGCAGGAGCGGCGCAGCGCACGACAAGCTCTTGCCACATATCCGGCAACAGCTCCGCTGGGTGCGAAGCACTTATCGCGACGCTGCTCGATTTGCACCTGCGGCCCTGGTCGATCGGTACCTCACGCTCGATGTGCTCGGACAACCCTTTCGGCCACTGCTGCTCGCCATCTCATCGATTGCCGCGCTCGCTCAGCTCGCGCTCACGGACAGCCTGCCCGGGTGGACCGGTCTGACCGTCGCCGCGACGACCATGATTCGATGTAGCGTAGCGGCGCTTCGCGCCAGCGAGCTCCAATTCTCAGATTCGCGCTGCACACCCCGATCAACATCTTCTCCCGATGAAAGCCTACGCGCTCTTTACTTGAGCAACAGCGACTGGCTCTCGCGCAGACTGCCACATTTGCTCGACGAAAATGAAATACATGCAATTTTTTGTACGCGCCCCCGAACCGATACACTGAAGGGCATTGTTTGCACGCGCATTCAGCCCCTTAAGCACCGCATTGCTTTCCAATTGAAGGTCTTGGTTCAACCGATCTGCCAGGGCAGATTCGCGCGCGGAGCGATCGGGCTGCTCGACGAACTCACAAGCGAACTGGTCGCAGCAACACTGGCAGTCGTCGCAACAGCCGAGGCGAGCGCCAGCAGGCGAACAGTGCCAGCAGAAAACACGGTGACCTCTTTTATCCAGAAGACCTCCGCATCCTGACTAACTTTTTTTTGCGAGGCAGGCGCAAGTTTATCGCCGATCGGCGTACTATCGCCAATCGTACGCAAATCGCCAAACTTTTTCTAGCTTGGGGAACGAGACGTGAGGTGAAGTGAAGTGAAGCCCGAGCCAAATCATGGCGCCTGCGTTCTTGGCGATTGACTGATCAAACGTCCGACTGTTGCTCTTCTAATCGAATCGGGGTTCCGCCTAGCAGCTGGCGGAATTCCGCGTAAGGAGGTTGATCACTCGAACGGGTAATAAAAGACATCACCCGAGTTTTCAGAACCGGCAGTCCTTTCGAGATCGCCGGGCGATGTATATGCAGGCAGCCTAGATTCATCTCGTCAGCAGGCAGGCCGCGGGACTGGTGGCAGGACCAATTCTTCGACATTCTCAAGGCAAGAACCCTGTAATTCAGGCGGTCGGTCTCAGAGGATGAGTGCGGCACGCCTTGCCCTGCAATGCGACCGCCTCCCGTCGCCCCGACGGAAATAGTCCAGGCGTGCTAACGCACGCCGACTGCGCAGCTAAATGGCCCTCGTCCACGTATCAGCTGCCGCCGAACGTCTTCTACGGCCACCGAGGCGTGGGCAAGCCGCCGAGACAAGCGTACCACTCTCACCAAACCACAGGTATCGCCCATAACGAATGTGGTTTCCTGCAACGATCACGGCGTGGGCCGCTCCACGCATCTGAAGACTATGCCTGAGTCGCGCACACTTCTGCTGCAGGAGACCTCGCGTTAGAATACTTTTCGGCTGGGATTAGCCGAAGGGACTTGAATCGCACGTAGGGTCACGTTGTAGGAACGAGGCATCCGCCGCCTCGCGCCGATCAACTAGTCAAACACCAATGGCGGGAGTGACGTAACACGAGCAATCCTTCGACTTTAGACATCGAGATGACGACAGCACTCCTTTTTCTCACCATGATCTTCTTCGGCGGCTTTGGTTCAGGCTACGGTGTACGCAGGAGGTCTACCCCCAAGCGACGTGAGCGCGACCGGCTCTATGGTGCTTTCTTTCATTCCGCCACTCCTGCTCCGCCGCCACTCCGAGTTCCCGCGCGCCCTGCTTCCAACCGCTGTGTTCGGCCTTGCTCAAGTAAAGGAACTGCCGATCGGCACGCGCCAACCGCCGGAATTCGCCAAGCACAGATTCACAGCGGGAGCCATTGCAGGACCCAATTCCAATCAGCGCTGGTTCGAACCGCTGAGAAGATATGTCTTGCACGTGAGCTGGCGCTTGAACGGAATACGACGCGAGCACGATCGCCGCAGCTTCATCAAGGAGCCCCTTTCACTCTTCTAGCGCATCTACAGCGCTTCAATGCCCGTCGCGGTTGCACCGGGCGAGAAGAGAGATCAGAGCCCTCGCACGACTCCGAATTTCATCTCGCGCAGGATCAGCGCCGCATTGACCCTGACCAAGGCTTCCTCGCCGAATTCGATTCGCTGAACAAACCTACCTAAGATGAGAGGTTTCGAAGGTGAGGCTTCCTTCGTAGAACTCGATCCGCGACAGTCAGTACAACGGATGCATCATGAAGCCTGACGAGCGTCTCGCCGAACTCCTTGAGGATCGCAGGTATTTTGAAGATGAGGCATGGGAGGTATGGGCAGGGTGCCTCTCACCCACTGAGCGGCTGGCGTATATTCGCAAGCATCGCTCTCTCTTCCGATTCACAGATTACGATGAACTGATAGCTGTTGTACGGGGCCGGCGCTTCACCGGCTGCTCATCGCAGCTCCTTCGATGGCGCCACGACATAAGAGCAAGGACGTTGCAAAGCGCTTTGCTCTTCTCGGTTGCGGTGTGGCTGGGTATCATCTGGCTTGCGGTGCGTTTAATCCGCTGAGATCAGCAGCCCGATTTTCGTCCAGATCAAGCCACCTATATTGGCACACGATCGAACATTTGCGGAGCGGTTGGAGATGATCTGGAATGGCGCAACCTGACGCAGCGTTCGGTTCGAACATTCCTTTCGGCGCGAATGTTGCGGTGCAGTTACAGCAATTCGCGCAGACGTTGTTAAGACGCACGAGGCTCGGGGCACTCAAGACATGAGAGTAGAAATGAAGAACTTGTTGCTCGCGACTGTGAGCATTGTGGCGCTTCACGCGGTGGCGCCCGCCTTTGGCGCGGATCTGGCTGCGCAGCCCGTCCAGCCTCTCTACACCATAGCTCCGCAGCCTGTCGCGGCTGCAATCTACGACTGGAGCGGCTACTATCTCGGTATGAACGGTGGATTGGGCTCAAGCCCGAATTGCTGGGATTTCAATGGCGGCACGCCCGAGGGCTGTCATGATGCGACCGGCATGACCCTTGGTGGCCAGATCGGCTATCGATGGCAGAAGGGCCAGATCGTGCTTGGCGTTGAAGGCCAGGGGAACTGGGCTGATTTAACCGGCTCGAATGTCAGCGTCGCGTTTTCGGGTGTCAACCAAACCAAGATTGATGCGTTCGGCCTGGTAACGGGGCAGATCGGCTATACCTTCGACAACGTCCTGCTTTATGCGAAAGGCGGCGCCGCAGCGACGAGCAACACCTATCACATCAGCTCGCCCCTCACGGGCGCGCAGCTTGGAAACACCGAGCACGTTCTTTGGGGCGGCGCGTTGGGAGCCGGAATCGAGTACGGCTTCGCACCGAACTGGTCGGTTGGCCTCGAGTACGATCACTTATTCATGCTGCCCGGCACGATGAACTTCGCCGCATCCGCTGGGGGGACCGATCGCATCCGCCAGGAGTTCGATGTTATAACGGCGCGGCTCAACTATAAGTTCGGCGGTCCGATTCTTCTCAAATATTGATCTGTCGTTCAAACGGCGGTCGAAAGCCTCGGCCAATGGCCGGGGCTTTTTTGAACGTGTCGGCCTAGAGTACAGCAAACATGCATTGTCTCATGTCGGAAGGCGGGCCTGACCCGCTTTGCCCCAACTGATTCAGTTTGACCGCACGCAATCAGCAGTCCGGCGAAACGGTCCGCCCCCATGTCCACGGTGCGCCTCGAACTGACGGAATTCGTGTGAACTCCTCCTTGTTACACGACAAACTTGCTCGGCAGAGTACGGCTAGATGCTGCGCTCCGAGGGGACCGTCGGGACGGACAGGCCACCTATTCATCGCGATACCCGCTGCACGTACGCCAATCCCGTTTGAACGCGCGGCACCTCAATACGTCGGCGCAGTGAATAACAGCAGCGGCGCCGACAATTCAGATGATGCCTAGGCGAATCGGCTGGACGACGCACTGGCTGCGGCTGCTCGTACCTAGCTTTCGCATTTGGGGTCTTGAGATGAAAGTTGACTGTATTCTTGCTAACTTTCAGTATGGCTCCGATTTCCCAAGATGATTTCCAAACTGACGCGGCAAGGTCACGGATCTGCTTTGGATCGACCGACGGCTGCGCCTCGAAGTCGAAACCCGCCAATTCCTTGACGGCACGGAAGTGTGCGAGCTTCAGCGCCATCTCGATGCGGCGATGATCCTTGCGTGCGATCTCGCGCTTGCACAGCAGGATCAGCGTCTCACGCGCCGACAGGTTCGCGCGCGGCCTCGTCGAGCAGGCTGTCGAGCCTGATCGCGGATGCCGGAGAGGTGCAATCGCGCCAGCATGGCATCGAGCGGATCGATCGTTTCTTCCATTATCTCTTTGCCCGCGCCATCAGACGCTTCCTCCGACCACAGCTTCGTATTCACCAAGAGGCGTAACAACGACGGCGGTGAAGACGGATACAGCACCACCGCGATCTCCGCCTGGCGGACCGCGCCATTGCGCCCAGCGACATCGAGATGCGCGGAGTCGACGATCCGCAGCCAACGCCCCTCCGATTGTTTGTGCACTGCTCCCTGCTGCAATCCATGGCGAATCCGCACATCGCCGGCCGCGATCGTTACCGCTACGCGCTCGCCAATAAGGCGCCACGGCACCAGTAGCTGTGCGTGTCGATCTCGACGGCGCAATCATTGCCGGCGACGCGGTTAGGTCACGCAACGACCCGAACGACGGCTGCCCGCCGAGCGGCTTCAACCGATGTATCTTCTCATCACGCGCGAAACGGATGGTGGGCGCCTCGCCGGTCGTGCCGTGGATACGAACGTTCGCAACCTCACGCTCCCATCTGTCGAGATGCGCCTCGAATGCTTCCCAACTTGGGAGGGAATGACCGGCGATCGCGTTCTTCTTCACGTAGCCGACGCCGTTCTCCGTCTTGCCCTTCGTGCGCGCCCGATATGGCGCGCAGGCGCGGGGACGGAAGCCCCAATGTTTTGCGAAGCTTGTCGTTGAACTGAACCGACCGGCTCACCGCGTCGTGGCGCACGACAAGCGCGCGTGGATTGTCCATCAGCACTTCCTCCGGCACACCGCTGAAGGTCGTAAATGTGCTCTCGAGCCCGGCGAACCAATGTTCCTGCCTCTCGGCCCGGAACGCACGCACATGGAGCCGTCGCGAGTGTCCAAGCGTTGCCACGAACACGAATGCCTTGACTTTCGCCCCTCCGATCTCAACCAGGCGCTCTCCGAAGTCGATCTGCAGCTGCCGACCCGGCGGCGTCTCAAACCGCGTCGTCGCCAGCGCCTCCGCCTTCAGCGCCTGGCGATAGGGCTGCACGGCGCGTTGCAGCGTCCGCCGGCTGACGGCCACGCCTTTCTCGGCCAACAGGTCCTGGCGCAGCACATCGGCATTGCCGCGATGCCGAATGAGCCTCTCGCGCAGCCAACCCTCAAGGCCGTCGAGACGCTTCGGCCGCTCAGGCGACTTGAACCGGCCTCAACCCCGCCCGCCGCCACGTAGTCTTTCACCGTGTGATGGCTGCAGCCCAGCTGCCGCGCAATCCGCTTCACACCCCACCCGCACGTCCTCAGGGGCATCATCTCCGCCACGTCATCCGGTGTCTTCATCACCTGCCCCCGTGGATCATTCCCGGCGAGCCTTCAGTGATTCGTTCCCGCTTCATTCACTCTCTCCTCAGCTATCCCAGGTGGGGGCAATTCCTCTTGACACTGAGGGGGCAGTTTTCCATGGCACGCGACATCCGGCTTGTGTGACGGACGGAGGCAGGTCTTCAAACGGCTCTCCTCCGGTCTGACAGCGATGAAACAGGGTAATTCAGGTGGAAGAACGGACATTATTGTGCGAACGAGAGATGCTGATGAAGCAGCATAGCCAGCGCTCACATGGCCGAATAGGTACTTGTGGCGAGCGCCTGCAAGGCAATGGGACGAGAGAGAGAATTGAATTCTGGGTGCCGCCCGCTTCGCTTCATACAACCCATCAAACAAAGTGGGCTGCTTACCCGCCGCGTCGACCCAGTCGATGGTAAGAGGCGGACCGTGTTTCGGACGCACCGTATGTCGTCGAAGAGCAGACGCTGCCGGCGTCTGGAAACACGCCACTCTGTTTGAATGGCGACATTGCTCTCATAGAGAGCTGTCCGCCTGCCGCGCCTGTCGGTGGCGCAAATCCTGCTTTTGTCTTCGATGCAAACCAGGAGGACGCTATGCCACGCTCAGTGAGGCGCCGGACGCCTATCTACGGCTCTCATCAATTGGGATCGGCCCCTTCAGCATCAAGTCGATGTTTGCCACCAGGCGTCGCACCCAACAACCCGGATGCGCTTTTACCGCACTGCCATCATTGCAGCCAGCTATGCCGCGCCGCTGATCTTCCTGCAATAACCGCCTGCCAGACCAGCGTCCGTTTGCAGCGCAAGTTACAAGCTGCGAATCAGCACGGCCATCGGCAAGAACTTCCCGTCAACATCACACCTAATGCAGAGCAGCCTCGCGTTTCCTTGGCAGATGCGGCCTGAGCCGTTCGGGGGCGATCGAATGCCTATGCAGAACGAGCCTCTCACAGTGCGGCGACGCGATCTGCTCTCGCTGATTGGTACCGTGGCCGGCAGTGCCGCGATGTACCACACGATGACGGCGCTCGGCTTTGCCTCTGAATCTCGTTACACAGGGCCGATCCGGCTGGACGGTGATGCCAAAGGCGCTTCTGTGCTCATTCTTGGTGCGGGCCTTGCCGGCATGACGGCGGCGCTGGAGCTACGCGAGGCCGGCTACAAGGTCCTGATGCTGGAGTTCAACGACCGCCCCGGCGGGCGAAACTGGACCCTGCGCGGTGGCGATATTTTTGTTGAACTCGGCGGCTTCAAGCAGACCTGCGCCTTCGAGAAGGGCCTTCATCTCGATCCGGGGCCATGGCGGATTCCCTATCATCATCGCGCGCTGTTGGATTATTGCAAGAGGCTTGGCGTTGCGCTCGAGCCCTTCATCCAGGTCAATCACAACGCGTATCTACACGCCTCGGGCGCTTTCGGCGGGGCGCCGCAGCGAATCCGCGCAGTAAAGGCCGATTTCCAGGGCCAGATATCGGAGCTGCTTGCGAAAGTCGCAAACCAGGGCGAGTTGGATCAGGCTGTTTCCGTGAAGGACAAGGAAATCCTGCTGCTTGCACTGAAATCGTGGGGCGCGCTTGATCACAACTACAAATATAGAGAGGGCCTAATTGCCTCCGCATATCGCGGCTATGCCAAACCGCCCGGCGGAGGGCTGTCCGCGTCTCCCGTTCCGAGCGAACCGATAGCGCTCTCGGATATCTTGAAGTCGCAACTGTGGCGCTATTTTTGGAATTTCGCCAGGTACGAATTGCAGACCACAATGTTCCAGCCCGTCGGCGGCATGGATAAGATCGGCAAGGCCTTCGCGCGCGAACTCGGCGAACTCATCCGCTATAATGCAAAGGTCACGGAAATTTGGCAGAACGATTGCGGCGTCACCGTGACCTACGTGGACGCCAAAAATTCCGCGCAGTTGCAAAAGGTCACTGCCGATTGGTGCCTGTGCACGATCCCGTTGTCGATCCTGAGCCAGTTGCCTATCAATGTCGGCGCCGCGATGAAGGCGGCTATAGATGCCGTGCCTTATGGGGCATCGGTAAAAGTCGGGCTGCAGTTTAAACGCCGATTCTGGGAGGAGGACGACGCGATCTATGGCGGCATCAGCTACACGGATTTGCCAATCCGTGAGATCGGCTATCCCAGCACCGACTACAACAAGTGCGGCCGCGGCATCTTGCTCGGTGCTTATCTTTTCGAGAGCGCCAACGCCTTCGAGTTCACCGCCATGCCGCCGGATGAGCGCGTGGCGCGCGCGGTCGAGTTCGGCGCTGTCATCCATCCTCAATACCGGACGGAGTTCGAGAACGGCATCGCGGTTGCGTGGCATCGGGCGCCATTCACGCTTGGGTGTAGCGGCCAATGGTCAGAGGAGGCGCGCAAGCAGCATTATCGCAATCTATGTAGGATCGACGGGCGCATTTTGCTCGCTGGCGAGCACGTGTCGGCCTTGCCGGCCTGGCAGGAAGGCGCGATCCTCTCCTCACTAGACGCTATCGCGCGGCTGCACGAGCGGGTGATCAAGCCATGAGGCGAAGATGCGTCCGCGGCATTAAGCATGTCACCTTCGCAGCCATAGCGGCGCTGTTGTTGCGGTCGTCGTATCCCGTGCTCGGGCAAAACGATCCGAAGGCGCTAAAGAGCTACTATTCTTCCTCCAGCGATCGCTTTGTCGAGACGACTGGCGAGCAGCTATATGTCAATGTGTGCCGCGGCTGCCACATGGTCGATGCGATGGGCGCGAGCGCCGCAGCCAGCTATCCGCCGCTAGTCGCCAACCGCAATCTCGAAGCGCGCTTTTATGTCATCGATGTCGTCCTCAACGGCCGTCGCGGCATGCCCTCCTTTGGCGACATGATGAGCGACGACCAGATCGCCGCGGTCGTGAACTACCTGCGCACGCATTTCGGAAACAGCTACTCAGATGCAGTCAAGGCCAGCGACGTGCAAGCGGCGCGAAGGTGAAGGGCGCAAGATAACGAAGAATGACGTTCTGCTTGCCCCTCTCGCGGGGCAGACCGCCGGGAGTCGGTTAGCCGGCGTTCTTCGGGTAGTGGTTGATACCAGTTATCCGAGGATTGTGGATGGCAGCGCTTGTTGCATGCTGTCATTCGATTCATACACGCCTCCGTCGGAAAATTCAACAAAATCAAACGTGCCACTTTCGCGTCGTAGCTGTTTCAGGCAAGCCGTTCAGGATCGTCGGCGAGCTCGGCGGTCACTATGCGAGCTTGGGCTTCGAACATCCTTACCGCGGGTGGTGAGCCAACTTCGCCGCGGTTGGTGATCTGGCCTGCTCCCGGAATCTTGAGCCGGTCTGAGCGAAAGCTTTCCGGCGATGATCGCCGTTGAAGGGGCTGTAGGCGATGAAACGTCGACAACTCACGCATCCGCGGACAGCCCTCGCCCTGCTGAGGCAGATGCTACGGTTGAAGCGGCCCGACCACGAGAGTAGCAAGGTGAAGAAGGTGAAGAAGCTGAAGAGGTGTCGCTCGACAAGGATTGCCGCAGGGAAATCATCCGCCGAATGCGTGGTCGCACTGCTAGGCCTCCATCCCCACCGGGGTTCGGGACACTTTTTCAACGCCCGACATCGGCATCACACCGAAGGTTCGCACGCTGAACAATGTCAGCAGAGCCATAAAGCCGACGCTGTGGAAAAGGCTCTCTCTATTTATTTCCAAAGACCGCTCGTGCTTCATTCCGATCCATGAACAGGTCCTCCTTTCCAGCCTCAGGGGAGACAGGGTGGACTATCCCAGTAGTTATCAGCCCTGGCCGAAGCGCAAGCTGGTCCACGACGATCGCAAGTCGCGCCGTCAAGAGACCAACTTCTTCCGATGCAGTCACTGCCGAATACGGCAAACAGCTAGCAATCATTGCAGCGAGGGAACTCTTTGCAAGGAGCACAACGCCGTGAGCTTACTCCAGAACTATGATTTCAGGTGGCCCAAGACCGACCGCCGCATCGAATCATGAACTCCGCCGCAAAATTTCAAACCCTAACCCGTGCAGCGTAGCCGCGGTGTCGCCCTGCAGCAGCAGCAGGCCCTGCTGTTCTCAACGAATTCCTCTCCGTGCCACCAGAAACGAGCGTCGTTCACGGCTCTCCGAACTTCCGGCAACGTCTTGTTCCTTCCGTGCTGACGAACTTGCGTTGCAGCGAAGGGAACCAGCAGATCCTTGACGCTAAAAACCTGGCCGTTCTTGACCACACGGCTGACCTTTGCGGCATCCTCGATATGCAGCAGCGGGTTTCCTTCGACGAGGACGATGTCGGCAAGCGCCCCCTCGGAAATCGTCCCCAAGGGTTCGCCAAGAAATTCGCCAGGATAGCGGGTTGCCGTCAACAGCGCTTCATATGGACTCACACCATAGCGAACCATCGCCCGCAGATTGAGATGTAAGCTGATGGCCGGGAAATCGATCGGCGCGTCGGTCCCAGTGATGATTCGGCCACCATCGCGCAACACTCCCTTGACTTGCGCGACATTGCGTTCGAGTTCGGCCATCGTGGTCAGCCCATTTGGACCTGCCATCAGTCTGGCGCGTTCTTCGAGTCGTGCGTACTCCCACGCGGGATAAAACGTTTTAATCCGGATGTCGTCGATCCACGAACGATCCTCGCCCAGCAATGCGTTGGCGGTGAAGATGGTCGGCGTACACGAGATGCCGCTCTGCACGAATACCTCGAGGACGTCCTGATAGGCGACTCCCAATCGACTCATGCTTCGCGAGTAACCGAGCCGGCTGGTGGCGCCAAGATGCTCCATCGCGTCGGCGCCGAAAGCCGCGGCGGGATACTGGTAGTGCGACGTGACATGCAGACCGCGGGCATGCGCCCAGGCAATGACATCGCGTTGCGTCTCGGGCGCCAATCGGACATAGGTCTTGACGAGATCGTACGACAAGGCTTCCGCGCGTTGCAACTCGAGGGCAATCTGTCCCTGCTCGGTGACCGGGCGCATGAAATTATAGAATATCCTGGACCCGTCGATCGCCTCCCCCGTCGCAAAATGACGTGGACCCACCCGTGCCCCGGAGTCGATGGATTCCCTGTCCTCCACCATGTGATAAGCGGGCGAGCCGACGGAGCGGGTTGTCGTGATCCCCAGCGAAAGCCACAACCGGCCTTGCCGGTCGCCATATGAATAGCCTTGCATTTGGCGATGGGTGTGCATGTCCATCAACCCAGGCATGGCTGTCGACCGAGGAGCATCAACGATTTTGGCGTCGCCATAAGCATCGCCGTCCTGCGACACAATACCGGTGATCTTGTTGGAGTCGATGAGGATATCGACATTCTCCCGAAGGTCCGGACTGCGGCCATCCCACAAGCGTGCGACGCGGAGCACTGTCCGGCCCGCCGGTTTGGCCATTGCCCAATGCAACGAAAGCGGTACGCTTTGCGGCTCTCCCCCGTCGGCCGCAAGCAACCGCAAATCTCCATTACATAGATAAAGCAACGTTTTGGAGTCACCGCTCCACGTCGGCGCGTCCGTAACCTCCGCATTGATCACACGTGGCGGGCCGGTCAGCCGGCATCGGGTATCGACCGGAGCGATCCACAGCAGACTGGCCAGCACGAAAGCGACCTTCGTCCCGTCAGGTGACCACACAGGCCCGTCGTCGCCGCGCGTACTGAGCGATCGGTGTGGAAGAGCGGACTGGTATTCGACCTCACCGGTTATCCGATCGACGGTCAGGATTTCACTCAGCCCCTCCCGATAGCTAGCAGAGTAAGGTTTGAATGCTGCAAGGGCGATTGTCCGCCCATCAGGTCCCCAACTCGGCCTGCCCGGTTCCCATAAAGGACCATAGACTTTCTGAACAGCGCCGCTCTCGATCTCAATCGTAGAAAGACTGCCGGTCTGATCCAAATAAGCGATCGATCTGCCGTCCTGCGACCATGAACCGGATAACGCAGCATCGGACAAGTGCGTGAGTTGGCGATCCTCCCCGGTGCGCAGGTCGCGCAACCAGATATCTAGCTTGCCGCCGCGGTCACTTGAATAAGACAGCCAGTGCCCGTCAGGCGACCATGCCGGGTCGGATTTGTGGAATTCATCGCAGCAAAGGCGGCGCGGCCGGTCTCCTATCGTCATCGTCCAGATATCGTTGAGAGCGCGGAACGCGATATTGCGGCCATCGGGGGACAAGGCCGGGCTGCCGATACCGAGAACCGGACGTGATCCGGCCGAATCGAAGTCCCGGCGCACTTTCTTGTACTTCGGCTTGACGATTGGAAGCTGCGCGGAGAACTCAATAACAGAAGACTGCGTGGTCTCCAGGGCGCGCCGCTGGATCTTGCCCCCCGACGTGTATACGAACTCGCCAGTCGGCAACCATGACACCCGAAAAGGAAAAATGTCTTCGCCTTGCACGATAATACCGCGGGGCCCATGCAACTGCGCCGCCCCGTTGTTCAGAATAAGGTAGGTGAGATCCCCGTCGGGAGTCCAGGAGGGAGCGTGGACCTCGTTTTGATTAAGGATGTCTCTTGAGCTGTGAACGGAGGCTAGGGTGGTCCGGTTACCCAACTCGTCCATCACGTCCAGTGATGACCTGTTGGTGACGAACGCAATCGTTCGTCCGTCTGGGGACCAGGCCGGCTCGGTCTCCTCGGTCGCGGAATCGACCAACGATTCTACCGCGCCCGTATCCCGATCAAAAGCGTAGATGCCGTAGCCCATGCCGCGATCCGACGAGAATGCGATGCGTCGACCATCTGGAGAGTAGCTTGGTTCGCGATGATCGTGCGGACCACGCGTAAGCTGCCTCAACCCGCTCCCATCGGCAGAGATTGTCCAGAGATGCCAATTTCCGTCGCGATAGGATTGAAAAACGATCTCCTTCCCGTCTGGACTCCAGTGCGGTTGCGCGACGTCGCCGAATTTGTCAGTCAACCGCCGCGCGACCCCGCCCTCGATGCCAATAAGCCAGAGGCTCCCGGCTAGGTCGAATGCGACCTTACGCCCGTCCGGCGAAACGGCAGCAGAGATGTTCGTTCCCTCGACAACGGTCGCGTAGTGTACGGCCCTGGAAGGAGACATGGAGAATAGAGAAGCGCCATAAGGGGCCAGTATCGCACCGCCCCCTATCGACAATAATTTACGACGACTGACAGCGCGTCGTGAGGTTGTCGTCATTATACAACAACTTTCTTCGATCGTGGGCCGTTCTATCGCGGCCTTGAATGGACTATGGCGCCCAAGAGCCTAGTCGTTCGACATCCGGAACGAAATTTGAGCGGCAGCCATATCTCTCGGGGCTTTCGCCCTATGACATTCGCTGACTGGGGCAATTACGACGGTTCCAAGAAGCGCCGGTATTGCTCACTCTACTCTTCGGCAAGATACCGCTGCTTACGATCGGGTGAACGCGAAAGAAGAACAGAGCTCTTGCTTGGTCAAGCGTTGTGGAACGCGCGTGCTGCAGTGGCATAGATCTCCTCCTTCGTTTGTTGCGGCGAAAGCCAAGCAGATATTGGGCCAGTCCACTTCCCAATGACGCTGCCGCACATTTTCTATCGAATGTCAGCCCTATAAATAACAGAGTCCCACCAAAGTAATGACGCAACAGGTCGCCAGGCCTCGTGACCGCTCGCAGTGCGCACTCCGTTCAACGCCTCAGTTCACCGTCGTACGTGCCACCAAAGCTTGTGTTCGCTCTCCCGTTGGCATCACGTACTTGCTTAACCTTATGTGACCGTCATCCGTTGACTGGCTGTTGCAGCTCCGTGGCGCCACGCGCAATTCGCCCTCAGTCAACTACCGACCGAAACAGTTGATATAAGACACAGCAATATGCGAGCGCTTGTTGCGACTATCGGTTGCCAGGCCAACCTGCCCGTAAGGAGGCCACTTCTCGATCGCAATAGAGCGGCGGCTTCGACCGATTGGGCGAAACTGGTCGCCCTCGCGAAAGAGATTAGGAAGCTTTGGAATGAGGTCACGCCGTATAATGATCATCGCCGCAAGTGAACCACTGCAGGCAGGCCGCTATAACCGCGGCAGGGGCCACCGGCTCCTCAGTTCGTCACTGCCGAAGCGCACTGATTACGCCACCGATCTGGAGATACTGGTCCAATGTGTAGCAAGCTCACCCGCGATTAAACAACACGCAGAGATTTGCACCCGGGTGAAGAGCAGAGCAACACTTTCACATTCCCGGACAGAAAATGAAGTTGGATGAACTTCCTTCGCGTATCCCTTCGGGGGTCAGGGTCCTTGTTGGCAGGACTCGCCGAGGCACCTGGGTTGCTCGCGACCAGAATGGCCGTTTTGGCGGACTGTTCGTGAACCGCGCCCAAGCATTAAAATACGCGCGCAGCATTGGCCAAGATTCAGAAGGTATTGTCGAGCTGGTGCAAGAGATCGAGCTCGACATTTTCTAATTCTTCAACGCGTTTGCGCCCATAAAGATTTCCGGCCCGACGAGAAGCAAAGAGAGAAGGCATACTCGCGGGAGATTGTGCCTAGGGTTTGGTCATGTTGAACGCTTTGGCCGATGAGGAGAACCACAGCTGAGAAGCAGTCGCTTTAGCCAAGAGCATCTCCTATCGGGATCTCGAAAGACCTTGAGGCCGGCGTTTCGGTTGGCGACATTGCGAGCGTCCGAGCGGGGGCCGCCTCTTCCAAAAAAGGCCAAGCGGCTGAAGAAGATGCAGATAAGGGCACTCGGCTGAGGAGGTTTTCGGCTGATGCTGTGTGCTGGATGAACCCGACTCGGAGGAACTTGCAGCGAAACGACTCAAGACGCGCATCCAAGCGGAAGCTATCGAGCAAGTAGTAGGTGCCAACCGCATCCGCATGATGGTAAAACCTAGAGCCGCAGTCGGACGGACGCGCCCTCGCCTACCCAGTGCCGCGCACGGAAACTGGCATCCCGACTACATAGTGGCAACCACAACTCCAGTTCGTTCGGCTGCCTTTGGTCGCCCGTACCGCCACCCGGCCCCAGTTGGCATGACGCTACGCCAATTATCCCACGCCAACCATCTTCTCAAATTAGATGACTCAGGCGACCTCGGGATAATCCTCGCGGAAAGCCAGTCACACGGACCGACATCTCGCACCTTCCCACGTCAACTTTTCGAATAGCCACGTCCGCGGGAGTTCACTCTACGGCTGCTAGAAACACCAATTTATACTCCGTGGAGTTCATGGCACTATAAGTCTTTGCAGGACAAGAATGTCGTAGTTATTCCCCTTGTCGGAAAACGCCCCCGGGAGACATCCGGCAACCGAAAGGCTACATTTTCGCTTTGCAAAAGAAATAACGTTCGGCGCGTCAGCAAATGTCATTGCCAAGATGCAATGTAGATTTGCTGTACTTTGTTGACTCAGAACAGCATGCGCGAGCGCGGATCCAACTCCTTTACGACGAAACGCCCCTTGAACAAAGAGCGACATTTCCGCCGTCTGCCGCACCCCTTCATTGATATGGTGCGGAGTAAGTGCTGCCCATCCGATCACGTTGCCGTTGCTGATACACGTGTAGGAGACGAATGAGGGACGAAGCGCGAATACAAATTGATTCATTTCCGCAACGCTCCAAGGACGTGTTCCTTGCGTCGATTCCCTGTCCCGACACGCGGCATTATAGATGTCCGTTACTTCGGGTAGATCACCTGTTTGCAGCCGGCGCAGTTCGTACCACATTTGAAGCCCTCATTCGTCTAACATCGGGATCTGGCATGACTCGGCGAAACACCAGATGCTCCTCAAGAGAAGCGCCCCGAACTCTGACTCCGACTTTGACCGGCGAATTATTTGGAAAACAGCATTTTACCCGGTCAGGCGACCCAAGCAACGCCCCCGAGTTCTCTACGGCTTCCAATCGCCGCTTTCGCCATAAATCCTGATCGGCTAGCCCAGGATTGCTGCGCTTTTTGCGCATTTGCGGCGGCTCTCCTGTGCAGTAAACCGAAGCAACATGCTGCAGTAATGTTGAGGAAGCGACAGCAATATAGAAAAGCCCCGAGGCCCTCGATACCGAGGCTAACGCATAACGGACTTTCCGAAACCTACCAGAGCTTATGGCTTGTGCAGAGTTCTAATACTCGCATTGTTGAACGTAGGTAATCCGATTCCACTCGCTCCTTGCACGGGTGAAATCGGACGTCCAACTGCCCAACCAATGAAGGGACGCGTTCGACGAGAGGCTAGTAGCGTGCATGGCACGCTCAAGCCTGCAACGCGCTATTAAACAAATGGGACAAGCTAGTGATTCGACGCGCGAAATGTTCGGATGCTGAAGACATCGCCGCAATCTACAATCAAGCGATGGCACCAGGCGTCTTTGCCGTTAGTCGAGTGTCGCCTGACACTCGCACCGAACGGTTGGCTTGGCTTGAGGAGCATCAAGACCCCTATACAGCCTTCGTTTATGAACATGACGGCAGGAACGTAATCGGGTGGTGTTCCCTAAACACGCTCTCAATGCGCCCTGAGTATACGGAACTCTCCGAAGTTTCGTGTTACGTTGATGAAAAACACCGAGAGATGGGGATTGGAAGGCTGATGCTTGCGCACTTGATTGAGACCGCCAAAACGTTTGGACTGCGTGCGCTGTTGGGCCGCACCCTGGAAAGAAATGTCGGCGCAATCAAAATCTTCAATTTGTTCGAATTTCGACGTGTCGCAACGTTACGCGAACTTTCACGTATTCGAGGTGAATGGCACAATGATGTATGGCTGTGGAAGCAATTGCGATGATGTCGGCCCTCCGTCCGGCTAACCAGCCAAGCAGACTTTCCAAGTGCACCGATCGAACGCCCAGCGTTCCTTGTGTCCACCACAGCTCAACGGCTGCAACCGCCCTGCGCCGCACAAATCTATGCCGGCGGCCACGGATACCGGACAGCACTGCTGTCGCGAAATGCGCTTTTCTTTGCGGAGATGCGCTTCCTTGCACGCCGTCGTGATTCGACCGACAACGTTGTTGCGCCTGCGGCTCCAACCCGGGCGAAGCATCCAAGCGCACGGCCGCGAGCATTCGCTCTACAATCCCTGTCCTACCCCCGACAGCGGCACGAACCATGTCCGATCTAAGCTTCCAGCCCGTCTCGATGGACGGCCACCTTTTCGGACGAACTCAGTCGCCTACTGAACCAACATGAGCTTGGCACGCGAGTTGCTGTCTGCCTGATGCAGCACTGCGCCCATAGCCCAGTCCAGGCTGGCTGGGCTGCAAACCGAGCTGTGCTTGAATTTTGATAGTAGAGGTACCTGCGCGGTGTGGAACTCAGATGCGAATCAGCTTTAGGAGAATGTAATGAGACTGCTGATACTCACCAACACCCTCAACTGTTTAGGCGAGAACGACGCCCCTATCAGCAACGCGTTTCGCCGGTTGGGATGGGAAGTAATTTTCGGCGAGTTGAATTCCATTTCGGCAGACGATTATCGCTTTTCCACAAACGGAGCCCTAGTCCCTCAAAATGCCGAGCCTTATCATCCCGGCTGCGCGGCAGGAGGAACTCGAACTACCTATTTTCTCGACGAATGCCAACTAGTCTGGGTCATGGGCCATCCTCAGGATCGTGTATCCCTTGACATTTGGCAGATGCTTTGGCTGGCTTCTCAGACCACGTCGTTCGTTAACAGCGTCGAAGGTCTGGTGTTCCTTACTCCAAAACATGCACTGGGCCACGTCGTGCCAAAGGCGAACAGAGCCCTTTCATACATATCGAATGACTTTTCGCTCCTATGGGATCGCTACCAGGAAACTTCAGATCAGTGGTGGGTAGCTAAGCCGCCAAATTCCACCTGTGGGCAAAACGTCTTTTTACTTACCCCAAAGGGGCCCAATGTCCGAGCAATCCTGCAATGCCTTACCGGAAATACGAGTGCGCACAAAGATAGCTATGGCGAGCTAGGCGGCTTCAAAGCCGAGTACACGGTTCTTCAGCAGTATATTTCCGAAGTGGTCCACGGCGAAAAACGCATCATCGTTGCTTGCGGACAGGCGGCCGCCTGGCACGGTCGTGTCGGTCATCCAGATGATCACAGGTCGAACATAGTACTAGGAGGAACGCCTATCCTGGCGGATCTGCATCAAGATGAAATCGAGCTAGCCGAGTCGATCGGTCGAAAGCTGATGGCACATGGAATCAATTTCGCAGGGATAGACATGGCTTACCCTTACATAATCGAAATAAATCTTGTAAATCCGGGAGGGCTGTACGACTTGCAGTGTGCTTCTGGGGTAGACCGCTCGGACAAAGTGTCCGAGTTAATCACTGCTCACTTCGCGAGGAGTTCGTCGTCATGAAGTGCCTTACGAATCATGAACGTAACTCAGTGCTTTGTTCGCCCATATTACCGGCGTTGTCTTGGGGCGACACGGACAACTGCTTCGACGATGCCATGATGATGAGCGTTTCTTCCACACAACTGAACGCAGAGTTCGTTCATCATCACTGTAAGACCTGCGCCGCGGACCCGCGCGATCTCTTCGCTTTAATCGGCGGCTTCTACAATCGTACCCGGCTCCATTCCGCCTCGAATATCTCAGCGATGACTGAAAAAAGCGCTTAAACGCGTCCACCTCTTCGGGAAACGATGATGCAGCGGCCACGTCGTGACCTTACAGTATGCGCGCGACTTCGTCATGGATTTCGAACGCAAGCTAGATGTGCGGTGTCACTCCGGCGAAGGCTGCCTTTGCGCTATCTAGTGGGGATTGAATCAGTAGACGTATGACTGACCATACCGCTATGCCCGCTCATTCGGCTGAAAGTTGTCTCGACGGCCGCTCGGCGACGTTCCATGGGAAGCACGATCGTGGAGATTGCTGATCCCGACGTTCAATTCTAGGGAGGGGCTCGTCCACGCGTCCGGCATGCCTCACGCACGTCCAACAAGGTACATCGCGTCGTCACCATGCCCCAGGTGACAAAGACTCGGCCGGATGATATTTGCTCCACGACATCGTCAGCGGGATGGGGATCGAGGACGGGTGGTCTGAGTCTAAGACCTCGGTGAAGTGGGTGTTTAGGTGTTCACCGACTCACGACTTACCGCAGCGGCGCCGATATCAAGCGCCGATATCAAGCCTCGACTTCTGTGTGAGTACTCACAAGCGACGGCGCCCAGGCGCTGAGTGTCCAGCGGATGCTCATCATCTCGACATCCTGGCATGATTGCCGGGTAGGAACCGTCTGATCTAGTAGCTGTCCAGGGCAGGCCGGCGGTGGTTTAGTTGATTCATTGGCCGCATGTGTCGCACCACAGTTCATTCGGCCAGACGTCCCTGAGTCTCGTGCGGCACAGACGGCTGCACGGTTTTGGTGGATCAGAATGAAAACTGAACAAGGCATCATTTAAAGGAGACCACGTGAGAGAGCTCTTTCCGAACACAGCATGTATGGCCGGTGACGGCATGCATTCTTTTGATGCCGCCCATGCAGCAGATCTCAGCGCCGTCGATGGACGTTATGCGACTACAGGCCCGCTTAATTTCGATAGGGGGGCGGACGCCCCTCAGCAGGCAATCGATTTCGTGCGACGCTCTTACCTGGGGCTCGACCGTCATCCGTTGGTTGTCGCAGGGGCGATCGACGCAATTGAGGCGCAAAAGTCATTAGATGGGTCCAGCGACCGACCGCATGTCCGTTTGGACCTTCTTCAACAACTCGAGGACACGCTATCCCAGACGTTTTGTGCGCACGCCATACTTTCCTCCAGTCTCCTGCTTGCTAATTTAGGAGCGATGCGCATCCTTGGTTCGGGCCGACTGACAGGCGGAAGAAGGCCGGTTGTCGTGTTCGATTGCTTGGAGCACGGCTCTCTGGTCTGTTACAAGCCGATCATCGCTGATGAAGCCCGCGTGGAAACGATTGTCCACAATGACCTCGAGGCTCTGGAACGATTGTGCCGCGAGAATCCGTCAGTGGCATATCTATGCGATGATATTTATTCGCAAGGAGGCTATTCGCGGCTAGCTGAACTGCGTCGGCTTCAAGAACGCTATGGCCTGTTTCTCCATATCAACGATGTCCACGGTATATCGATCTCGGGACGGAAAGGCGAAGGGCTTGCTCGCTCTCAGTTTCCGCAAGTGCTCGGCCATCGAACAAGCATAGCGGCGTCGCTTTCCGAGGGATTCGGTGCACATGGCGGCCTATTGATGGTCGGAACAAGCGAGCACGAGGCTTTGTTTCGCCGGTTCTTAACTATCGATGGACTTTCAGAGTGTCCTAATCTGCCGGCGGTCGGCGCAGCACTTGGCTCGTGCAAAATTCATGTCTCGGCAGAGTTGAGCGAGCGGCAGCAGCGACTGGCGCAACGCATCGACCTCTTTGACCGGCGCCTCGACACGGCCGAGCGAGGCAAATTGCTTCCGATTAGAACGATCACTACAGGAGAAAAGGAAAATGCGATTAGGATCGCCAGACGTCTTCTCGAGAGCGGGTTCTATACGTCACAGACGTTTTTCCCAAACCTAGAGAACGGGACAGGCGGAATTAGGGTATCCATTACATCCGAACATGACGCCAGCGACATAGAACGGCTGTGCGATAGCATTTTGGAAGCAGTCGTCGAAATAACCGGAAAGCCCTATCCGCTCAGATGATCCACGTTTAGGCTCTTGACCTTGCCCCAAGTTTTATCCAGTCCTGAGTGTCACCCTCGACGTAAATTGAAGTGCTCCCCAAAACTAGGCCAGCCGGCGCTGGAATTTGCCGGGGTTATGCTCATGCCGGCTGGGGCGCCGATGAGCCATTCAACAGCGATATCAGAGCTGGTCCCGGTTGTCTGAACAGAGTTTCCGCGTCGATAAGTGGAGCCTCTGCCGGGGTTAGGCTGCCATGCGG
>NZ_JASXTA010000023.1:0-113493 GCF_032290525.1 Bradyrhizobium cosmicum
CCAGCCAGCATGGTGAATCAGAAATACACTGATTTGGGAATCCCAAATCGATTCAGACTAAACTCATCCCGCTTTAGAAGATCACGCCTCGAAGAACCGGTTTTTCGGCCGCGGCAAACCCAGATTCTCCCTCAAAGTGGCCCCTTCATATTCTTTGCGGAAAATCCCGCGCCGCTGCAGCTCCGGCACGACCTTGTCGACGAAATCGTCGAGGCCGGCGGGCAGGAACGGGAACATGATGTTGAAGCCATCGGAGCCACGGCCGACCAGCCATTCCTCCATCTGGTCGGCGATGCTCTTGGCCGTGCCGACGAAGGACAGCCCGCCATAGCCGCCGACGCGTTGGGCGAGTTGGCGCACGGTGAGTTTTTCGCGCGCGGCGAGGTCGACCATGCGCTGCCGGCCGCTCTTGCTGGCGTTGGTCTCGGGGATGTCGGGGAGAGGCCCGTCCGGATCGAAACCTGACGCATCGGTGCCCAGGATGACCGAGAGCGATGCAATGGCGCTGTCGTAATGCACGCGGCTGTCGAGCAGCGCGCGCTTCTCCTTGGCTTCATCGACGCTGTCGCCGACCACGACGAAGGCGCCGGGGAGGATCTTGAGATGTTCGGGGTCGCGGCCGACTTTTTCCATGCGGCCCTTGATGTCGGCATAGAGTTTTTGGCTGTCGGCAAGGCTGCCGCCGCCGGTGAAGACGGCTTCCGCCGTCTCGGCCGCGAGCTGCCTGCCATCTTCGGATGCGCCCGCCTGCACGATCACCGGCCAGCCCTGCACGGGCCGCGCGATGTTGAGGGGGCCGCGCACCTTGAGGTATTTGCCCTTGTGGTCGAGCACATGCATCTTGGCGGGATCGAAGAACAGGCCTGATTCAACATCGCGCACGAAAGCGTCGTCGGCGAAGGAATCCCACAGGCCAGTGACGACATCGTAGAACTCGCGGGCGCGCTTGTAGCGCTCGGCGTGCTCCATGTGGTCGTCGAGACCGAAGTTGAGCGCCGCGTCCGGGTTCGAGGTGGTGACGATATTCCAGCCGGCGCGGCCGCCGCTGAGATGGTCGAGCGAAGCAAAGCGCCGCGCCACGTGATAGGGCTCGTCGAACGTGGTCGAGCCCGTCGCGATCAGGCCGATCCGCTCGGTCACGGCCGAGAGCGCCGACAGCAACGTGAACGGCTCGAACGAGGTCACGGTGTGGCTGCGCTTGAGCGCGTTGACCGGCATGTTCAGCACGGCGAGATGATCGGCCATGAAGAAGGCGTCGAACTTGCCGGCCTCGAGCTTCCGGATCAGCCTCTTGATCTGGCCGAAGTTGAAATTGGCGTCCGGCCAGGCCCCGGGATAGCGCCAGGCTGCGGTGTGGATGCTGATCGGGCGCATGAAACCGCCAAGCTTGAGTTGCCGTTGTGCCATCGCCCGGTATCCGTTCTTTGTGTCGTTCGGGAAGACATAGGCACGCCCGGGAACTCCGCCATCGGGGGAGGCGGGAAGATTATTTTGTTTTTCGATGCGTCCTCAGCACGTTCGCGTCATCCCGGGGCGCCGCGCCGGGGGCGAGCGCGGAAATCCATCGGGCTGCAGAGACGGTTGATAAATGGGCTCGCGCTACGCGCGCCCCGGAATGACGGGAGAGAACTGATGCTGATCAGCTCAAAATATCCTTCTGCATCCTGCCGCCGTAGAAATGGAAGAACGGCACCGGCGCATCGTGGCGGAGCGGGCCGGTGGCAAGGCGGGTGTCGAGCTCGTTGAGCACGTTGCGCGTCATCGGATGCAGATCGGCGAGCGGCTTCGAGCCGAGCTCGACCCAGACCAGCTCGACCAGCTCCGCATCGGCATGGATCACGCCGTCGACGCTGTGGGCGATCGCGGAAGCGTCCGCCGTGAAGAAGCGCGTGTCGAACCGCTTGACGCGGCCGGGCGGGGTGATCGCACGCGCGATCAGGAACAGGCTGGACGGGTCGGGCAGCAGGCCGGCATCCGCAAACGGCTTCCAGGGGCCGTCGAGCTTGGGCACCTTGCCCTCCGTCTTGCGCCCGAGGCAGAGGCCGGTCTCCTCGCAGGCCTCGCGGATCGCGGCGATCGCCAGCGACTTTGCACGCGAGGGCGGCGTCTTCGGACTGCCTTTGGCGAGATTGGCTTCCAGCTCCGCGGTGATGGGCGCGGCACAGGGCACGCGATAATCATCCTTGTCGACACGGCCGCCAGGGAAGACGAACTTTCCCGGCATGAACACCACCTTGTCGTGGCGCTTGCCGACCAGCACTTTCGGGATTGTGCCGCTGCGATCGACCAGGATCAGCGTCGCCGCATCCTTCGGGCGGAAATAGGGATGATGGTCGGCTTCCTTGCCCTCGTGGATCTTCGCTTTTTCCGCCTGCGCCGTATCCGTCATGTCCTCACCAAACCACTTTTGCTTATTTTCCTTACACCGGCGGAATACCATCCGGCGGGTTCTCGTCAAACCCGTGCATGCGCAGAGCCCATTGCAAGCCGACCACGGCTCCCTTCACCGGCTGGAGCAGCGCCAGCGAGGCGACGAAGGTGAAGGGTAGATAGGCCGCGAAGCTGATCCAGACCGGCGTGGTGTAGTTGGTCTCGATCCACAAAATGGCTGGCACCACGATGTGGCCGACGATGACGATCACGAGATAGGCCGGCAGATCGTCGGCGCGGTGCGGCGTGAAGTCGAGGCCGCATGTCGAGCAATTGTCCGCGGTCTTCAGGAAGGCGCGAAACAGCTTTCCCTCGCCGCAACGCGGGCAGCGGCCGCGAAAGCCGCGCTTCATCGCTGTCCAGACGTCGCGCTTCTCGACGAGGCCGCTCTCGCGCGTCCAGATTTTTGCGGCCGTGTTCGTCGTCACCATGCCTTGCCCTTCTGCCCCTTACCTTTTCCCTTGTTGTTGCCTTTGGTCTTCTTTGCCTTGCCGGATTTTGGCTTCGACGGCTTGTGTTTTTTCGCCGGGCTGCGGCCGGGCTGCGCCTTGAACGAGGGGCGGCGTTGCGGACCGGATGGCCTGCGGCCCCGCGGCGCGGTTTCACTGTCCGACGACAGCAGCTCGAAGCGCAGCGCGCCCGCGACGGGCGCAGCCTCGATCAGACGGACGTCGACGACGTCACCGAGCTGATGCATGGTGCCGCTGCGGGTGCCGACCAGCGCGTGGCGGCCCTCGTCATAGTTGAAATATTCCGTGCCGAGGGATCGGATCGGGATCAATCCGTCGGCGCCGGTATCAGTGAGCTTGACGAACAGGCCGGCGCGCGTGACGCCGGAGACGCGGCCCTGGAAGGTCGAACCGATGCGGTCGGCGAGATGATGCGCGATCAGGCGGTCGACGGTCTCGCGCTCCGCCTTCATCGCGCGCCGCTCGGTGACCGAGATGTGGGCTGCGACTTCGCTTAAGGTTTCCGGCGTCTCGCTGTCGGGCAGGGCGCCTTCGCCGAGGCCGAGCGCGCGGACCAGGGCGCGGTGCACGACGAGGTCGGCGTAGCGGCGGATCGGCGAGGTGAAATGCGCGTAGCGGCGCAAATTCAGGCCGAAATGACCGTAATTCTCCGATGAATATTCCGCCTGCGCCTGCGCGCGCAGCACCACCTCGCTGACCAGCGGAAAGTGATCGTGGCCTTCGAGCTGGGCCAGCACGCGGTTGAACAGCGCAGGGCGTAGCGCACCTGATTTGGCAAAGGGAACGTCGAGCGTCTGCAAGAACTCCGCGAGCGCGTGGACCTTCTCCAGCGTCGGCTCGTCATGCACGCGGTAGATCAGCGGCAGCGACTTCTTTTCCAGCATCTCGGCCGCCGCGACGTTGGCGAGGATCATGAACTCCTCGATCAGCTTATGCGCATCGAGCCTGTCAGGCACGATGACGCGATCGACCGTGCCGTCGCTCTTGAGCAGGATCTTGCGCTCGGGCAGATCGAGATTGAGCGGATCGCGCTCGTCACGGGCACGCTTGACGCAGGCATAGGCGGCGTAGAGCGGCCTCAGGATCGGATCGAGCAGGGGGCCGGTGGTGTCGTCGGGCCGGCCGTCGATCGCGGCTTGGGCTTGTGCGTAGTTCAGCTTTGCGGCCGAGCGCATCAGGACGCGGTGGAACGTGTGCGAGCGTTTCCGCCCGTCCGGGCCGATCACCATCCGCACCGCGAGCGCGCCGCGCAGCTCGCCTGGCACCAGCGAGCAGAGATTGTTGGAGATGCGTTCGGGCAGCATCGGCACGACGCGGTCGGGGAAATAGACCGAGTTGCCGCGATCGAGCGCGTCGCGGTCGAGCGCAGTACCCGGCCGCACATAGAAGCTCACATCGGCGATAGCGACATCGACGATGAAGCCGCCCCTGTTGTTGGGATCAGGATCCGGCTGCGCATGCACCGCGTCGTCGTGATCCTTGGCATCGGGCGGATCGATGGTGACAAGCGGGACGTCGCGCCAGTCTTCGCGGCCCTTCAGGGTCGCCGGCTCCGCCGCTTCGGCCTCACGCTCGGCCGCGGGACGGAATTGCAAGGGGATGTCGTGCGCGTAGATCGCGATCAGGCTGATCGCCTTCTCCGACTTGACCGAGCCGAGCTTCTCCTTGACGCGGCCGGAGGACAGGCCAAAGGCGCGCGAGCGGATGATGTCGACACTGACGAGATCGCCGTCCTTCGCGCCGTGTGCGTCGGCCGCGGCGATGTTCAGCTCGCGGTCGGCGGACTTCTTGTCGACTGGGACCAGCCGCCCGCCGCCTTCGGGTAGCTCACGAAACACGCCGAGGATGCGGCTTTTGGCCTTGTCGAACACCTTGATGATGTGGCCGCGATAGGCCGGGCCTTCGCTCTCGTTGGTCGGCTCGACGCGCAGCAGCGCGCGGTCGCCGATTCCGGCTGCGGTGCCAGGCTTCGGCCGGCGCGGCATTGCAATGAGGATCTTTGGCGGCTCGCCGCTTTCGACCTCGTCCCATTCGGTGGGGCAGGCGATCAGCTCGCCGTCGGCGTCGCGGCCGGTGATGTCGGCGACCAGCGTCGACGGCAGGCTGTCCGGCTCGGAAATCTTGTGGCGTTTTTTCTTGATGGTGCCATCGTCGGCGAGCTCGCGCAGCATGCGCTTGAGCTCGACGCGATCGGCGTTCTTCAGGCCGAACTCGCGCGCAATTTCGCGGGTCCCGACGTTTCCATGATTTGCCTTGATGAAGGCGACGATGGCGCTCCTGTCGGGAAAGCCACGGTCATTCTTGCGTTTCACTTAACCTCTTAAGTCGTGCCGGCACTCTTCTTGGCCGGAGCTTTGGCGGCCGCCGCCTTGGTCGGCGACGTCTTGACTGCCGAAGTCTTGGCGGTCGACGACACGGCTGCGCGCGCCTTGCTGGTTGATTCGGTTTTCGATTTGGCCGCGGCTTTCTTCGCGGCCGGCTTCTTCGGCTTTGGCGCGGCGCCATCGCCGTCCGCAGCCTTCTCCGCAGTTTTCTTGGCCTTGGCGGGCTTCGCCGCCTTCTTCGGCTTCTTGCCGCCGCCCTTGGCCGCGCGCTCGTCGATCAGCGCGATCGCCTGAGGCAGCGTGATGGCGTCCTTCTCGATGTCGCTCGGAATCGTCGCGTTGACGCCGCCGGCCGTGACATAGGCGCCGTAGCGGCCGCCCTTCACCGTGACGGTGCCGAGGGTCGGATGGTCGCCGATCGCCTTGCCGGGATCCGCACCGAAGCGGCGGCTCGGGCCCTTCGCGACCTTCTCCGCGATCAGCGTGACGGCGCGGTTGAGGCCGATGTCGAACACCTCGTCGCCGGCCTCCAGGCTGGCATAGGTCTTCTCGTGCTTCACGAACGGCCCGAAGCGGCCGAGACCCGCCGTGATCGGCTGACCAGTCTCGGGATGCTTGCCGATCTCGCGCGGCAGCGACAGCAGTTTCAGCGCAAGATCGAGCTCGATATCGCCGGGCGAGGTGCCCTTCGGGATGCCCGCGCGCTTCGGCTTCTCGCCTTCCGCATAATCCTTTTGCTCGCCGAGCTGGATGTAGGGGCCGAACCGGCCGGCCTTGACCCAGACATCGCGACCGGTCTCGGGGTCCTGGCCGAGCGAACGATCGGCCGTCGCCTCGCCGTCGGCGGCGAGCTGGCGGGTGTAGCGGCATTCCGGATAATTCGAGCAGCCGACGAAGGCGCCGAACTTGCCGGCCTTGAGGTTGAGCCGGCCGTTGCCGCAGCTCGGGCATTGCCTGATGTCGCCGCCATCCGTGCGCGGCGGATAGATGTGCTGACCCAGCATGTCGTCGAGCACGTCGAGCACCTGGGCGACGCGCAGATCCTTGATCTCGTCGACGGCACCGATGAAGCCGGTCCAAAAGTCCTTCAGAACCTGCTGCCAGGAGATCTCGTTGTTGGAGATGCGGTCGAGCTGCTCTTCCAGATTGGCGGTGAAGTCGTATTCAACGTAGCGGGCAAAGAAGCTTTCGAGGAACGCGACCACGACGCGGCCCTTGTCCTCGCCGTGCAGGCGCTTCTTCTCCAGCTTGACGTAGCCGCGGTCCTTCAGGACCTGGAGGATCGAGGCATAGGTCGAGGGACGGCCGATGCCGAGCTCTTCCATGCGCTTGACGAGCGATGCTTCCGAGAAGCGCGGCGGCGGCTCGGTGAAATGCTGGGTGACGGCGAGCGACTGCCGCTTCAGGGCGTCGTTCGGGCTCATCGCGGGCAGGCGGCGGGAGTCCTCGTCCTCCTCGTCGTCGCGGCCTTCTTGGTAGAGCGCGAGAAAACCGTCGAACTTGACGACCTGGCCGGTGGCGCGCAGCTCGAGCGTGCGCCCGCCGACCTTTGCCGTGATGTCGACCGTCGTGCGTTCCAGCTCGGCCGATTCCATCTGGCTGGCGATGGTGCGCTTCCAGATCAGCTCATAGAGTCTGGCCTGATCGGCATCGAGCTTGCGGCTCATGCTGTCCGGGCGGCGCGACATGTCGGTCGGGCGGATCGCTTCGTGCGCTTCCTGGGCGTTCTTGGCCTTGGCCTGGTACTGGCGGGGCGCATCCGGCACGTAGGCGTTGCCGTAATCCTCGCCGATCACCTTGCGCGCCTGGGTGATCGCCGACGGATCGATCTGCACGCCGTCGGTCCGCATATAAGTAATGAGTCCGGTGGTCTCGCCGCCGATGTCGATGCCTTCGTAAAGGCGTTGGGCGATGCGCATCGTGTGCGCCGGCGCGAAGCCGTATTTGCGGCTGGCTTCCTGCTGCAGCGTCGAGGTGGTGAAGGGCGCCTGCGGATTGCGCCGCGCCGGCTTCGCATCGACCGCGGTCACTGCGTAGGCGGCTGCTTCCAGCGCCTTCTTGAAGTCTTCGGCTTCCGCGCCGGTGCCGATGTCGAGCCGCTGGATCTTCTTGCCGTCGGCACCGACGAGACGGGCCTCGAAGGCGTCGCCGCGCGGCGTCAGTAGGGTCGCGATCAACGACCAGTATTCGCGGGCGACGAACTTCTCGATCTCGAGCTCGCGGTCGCAGACGAGGCGCAGCGCCACCGACTGCACACGGCCGGCCGAGCGCGCGCCGGGCAGCTTGCGCCACAGCACGGGGGAGAGGGTGAAGCCGACCAGATAGTCGAGGGCACGGCGCGCCATGTAGGCGTCGACCAGCGCGCCGTCGATCTGGCGCGGATTCTTCATCGCATCCGTGACGGCCTGCTTGGTGATGGCATTGAACACCACGCGCTCGATCTTCTGGTCCTTGAGCGCGCGCTTCTCTTTCAGCACCTCCAGCACGTGCCAGGAGATGGCTTCGCCCTCGCGATCAGGGTCGGTCGCCAGAATCAGGCGGTCAGCGTTCTTCAGGGACTTGGCGATGTCGTTGAGCCGGCCGGCCGCCTTGGGGTCGACCTCCCAGATCATCTTGAAATTGGCGTCCGGATCGACGGAACCGTTCTTCGCCGGCAAGTCGCGGACATGGCCGAACGAGGCCAGAACCTCGTAGGACGAGCCCAAATACTTGTTGATCGTCTTGGCTTTCGCCGGCGACTCCACAATGACGATATTCATGTAGTTCCAGTAACTTATGGGAAAATCTTAGGCCGAATTCGAGAAGATTCGGGTCGGCCGTTTCGAACCGAACATGGGTGGTGAGGCCCCCGCTGTCAAATCGAGGGGTGTTGAAAGCCCCCGGAATGGGAAAAGTTTCATATCGAGAAAGTTGCGAAATACCACCTTGGAGTTGTGGCTGGTGTCAGCGTAGAGTTTCCCCGGGCATGGATTCGGGTGGGGTCTGGTGACAAAGCCAGGAAAGAAACGGGCGCGCGCCGCATCAGGTGCGCCGGGAGGCTCGCGCAACGAGGAACCGGGGGAGGGCGGCGTCGATGAGGCCGTCGCCTTCATCGCCGAGCAGGTCGGGGCATTGCGCAAGCTCGCCGAGCGCCACAAGCTCGACGTGCTGCATTATCTACTGGGCATGACCAAGCTGGAGGCCGACGAACATTTGCGGCTGCGGAGCAAGCGCAAGCTATCGTGAGCGCACCCGGCCAGTAGCAGACCCGTCATCCCCGCGCGAGCGCGTAGCGCTCGTCGCTGGAGGCGCGAGTGGCGCGATGCAAAGCATCGCGCCGGGAGCCTCGAAGGATGAGCGGCCGGGATGCAGCCGGGCCGTCGTCCTTCGAGGCCAGGACGAGCACCTCAGGATGACAGTCAAAGATTTGAGGAGCGCTCTCACACCGACCGCCGCCGCTGTGCCGGCCGCGGCTTCAGCGTGGTATCGGCTTGCGTCAGCAATCGTCCATCCTCTGCGCGCAGGTCCAGCTTTCGCACGGGCCGGCCTTTCGCGCGATCGACCAAGATGGTCGCGATCTCCTCCGGGCGATCGTCGAACTCCTCGCTCCATTGCCGGAGCGCGACCAGAATCGGGAAGGTGCCGCGGCCCTTCGGCGTCAGCACATATTCCTGGTAGGCGCTGCCATCGGAGGCGGGGGCGGTTGCCAGAATGCCGTGGTCCACGAGTGAGCGCAGGCGCACCGACAGAATGTTCTTGGCCATGCCGAGCTTGGTCTGAAACTCGCCGAAGCGGCGCAGGCCGAACAGCGCTTCGCGGATGATCAACAGCGACCACCAGTCGCCGATCGCTTCCAGCGATCGCGCAATCGGGCAGGCATCGCCCTCGAAGCTCGTTCGTTTCACCATCGTCCTGGTCCTGTCGCGTTTGCACGATCTCGGCGGCGATCACGCCCTTGTGTGGTTGCATCATAAAACCATATGCCCTAGATGGCAACCTGGTTTTATGATGCAACAACTGGAGGCAAACGTGAGACTGAAGAACAAGACGGCACTCATTACGGGCGGCAATAGCGGCATTGGCCTGGCGACCGCGAAGCTGTTCGTGGCCGAGGGCGCGAAGGTGATCATCACCGGACGCAACAGGGAGACGCTGGAGGCGGTGGCGAAGGAACTCGGGCCGAACGCAATCGCGCTGGTTGCCGATGCCACCGACATCGCCGCCACCGAAGCTGCGATCAAGAAGGGCGCCGAAAATTTCGGCAAGCTCGACATCGTGTTCGCCAATGCCGGGATCGCCGGCGGCACGCCGCTGGGTTCAGCGACGCTCGAGGTCTTCCAGAAGGTGATCAGCACGAACCTCACCAGCGTGTTCTTCACCGTTCAGTCGGCGCTGCCCTATCTGAACGACAACGCCTCGATCATCCTCAACGGCTCGGTGATCTCGGTGCTCGGCATTCCCGGGTACTCGGCTTACGGTGCCGCGAAAGCCGGCGTGCGCGCGATGGCGCGGATCATGGCTTCAGAACTGTCGCCGCGCGGCATCCGCGTCAACGTCGTTGCGCCGGGCGCGATCCGCACGCCGATCTGGGGCGCGGCGACCGCAACGCCGGAAGCCGAGAAGGCGTTCGAGAAGCGCATTGCGCTGACGACGCCGCTCGGGCGCATGGGCGAACCGGATCACATTGCGAAGACCGTGCTGTTCCTCGCCTCCGACGATGCCGCGCACATTCAGGGCCAGGAGATCTTCGTCGACGGCGGCGCAGTGGCTTCGCCGAGCGGCGCGCCGATCTATCGCGGCTGATCACGTGAAGTGAAAATTGAATCGGTCGGCGCGGTTGCGCCGGCCGGTTTCCACGCTTTGCGAGATGTATTTCCTGAGGCCTTGGATATGCGTTGAACCTTCGCACGCGCTGCCGTCATCCTCGATATGCAGGGCGCGTGGTTCGAGCTCGCTCGATCTGTCAGCCGCCGCCGATCTCCGGCAGCGGCTGTCGTACCCGTGAGCCTTACGCTGCGCGCAGGCTGGTAGCGGCCTGAAGCGCGCCGGCCAGCGCCTTCTCGCGATGCTCCGGTCCGACCTGGATGCCGTCGGCGACGATGAATTCGGGGCTCGTGATACCCATGAACGCAAGCACACCGCGCAAGTATGTTTCGAGATGCTCCAGCGAAGCGGCCGGCGTGCCTGCGCCATAATGCCCGCCGCGCGAGATCGCGACGATCACGCGCTTGCCGCCGGCAAGGCCCTGCGGTCCGTTCGCGTCATATTTGAACGTCTTCCCCGCCACCAGGACGCGGTCGATCCAGGCCTTGAGCTGGCTCGGAATGGTGAAATTGTACATGGGTGCGCCGATCACGACGATATCGGCGTCGAGGAACTCGTCGAGCACGGCCGCGCTCGCGGCCAGATCGGGACCGAGTTCCGCCGGCGCTGGCGCGCCTTGCGCGGCGGCGAGGTGGGATCCGGAGAGATGGGCGAGCGGGGTCTGGGTCAGATCGCGATAGGCGATGTCGAGCGACGGTGTCGCTTGGCGCAGCCGGTCGACGATGGCGGCGGAGACCTGCCGGGAGACGGAGTGGGGGCCGAGGACGCTGGAATCGATATGGAGCAGTTTCATTTGGGATCACCCTGGTATAAGTTTGTAACCAGAGCTACATGAGTGACTATCGAAAACCCCGCAAGAACGCACCTTTTTGAGCCATGGACACATCCCTGACACCGACGCACACCGATTTGCCTGCCGCGGCCAAGCCCGATCCTGATCATGCGGACTGCCGCGGGGTCGCATCCGTGCTGTCCCGCGTCGGCGACAAATGGAGCGTGTTCGTGATCATGATGCTCGGCGACGGACCCAAGCGCTTCAATGAGCTGAAGCGCATGATCAACGGCATCTCGCAGCGGATGCTGACCCTGACGTTGCGCGGGCTGGAGCGCGACGGCCTCGTCACCCGCACGATCTTCCCGACCATCCCGCCGCGCGTGGACTATGAGCTGACCGATCTCGGCCGCGGGCTGTCGCAGCCGGTCGAGGCACTCGGCAAATGGGCGATGGCGCATCTGCCTCAGATCGAGGCTGCACGAACGCAATTCGATCAGCGTAACGACGGCTAAAGCAGCGACACCAGTCCACCGCCGTGGCGTTCAAGCCGGCCGGCAAGCTCCAGCTCCAGCAGGACGGTGCGCACGATCGCGGGCGAGGCGCATCCGCACGAGGTCGTCGATCGAGATTGGGACGGGGCCGAGCAGGCCGGTGATCTGGTCGCGGTCGTGCCCTTGCGGATCGCTCTCGAACGGCTCGCTGTCGGGCTCGCCTGCGGTGTGCATCGGCGGCCGCTCCATGATCGGCGCGACCGCGTTGATGATGTCGGATGCTTCCGTGACGAGCGTTGCGCCCTGCTTGATGAGATCGTTCGTGCCTGCGGCGCGCGGGTCGAGCGGTGAGCCCGGCACCGCGAACACCTCGCGGCCCTGTTCGGCGGCCATGCGCGCGGTGATCAGCGAGCCGGAGCGGTGCGCCGCCTCCACCACGACGACGCCGAGCGCGGCGCCCGAGATCAGCCGGTTGCGGCGGGGAAAATCGCGGGCGCGCGGCTCATGGCCGAGCGGCATCTCGGAGATCGCCGCGCCTTGCTGATCGAGGATCGAGGCGAGCAGATCGCCATGCTCGGGCGGATAGATGCAGTCATGCCCGCCGGCGAGCACGGCAACCGTGCCGCTTGCGACGCTGGCGCGATGCGCGGCCTGGTCGACGCCGCGTGCGAGCCCGGAGATGACGATGAAGCCGGCTTCGCCGAGTTCGCGGGCGAGCTGGCCGGCAAATTTCAGCCCGGCTCCGGAGGCGTTGCGCGAGCCGACGATGGCGATCATCGGCCGCATCAGGGTTTTGGTGTCGCCACGCACGGCGAGCAGCGGCGGCGCATCGTCGATCATCGCCAGCCGTGCCGGATAGCCGTCTTCGCCGGGCGCGCGCCAGGCGATGCCGGACCTGCGGCTCGCGGCGAGCTCCGCCTTCGCTTCATCCGCGCTGCAGATGCGCCCCGATCGCTGTGCACCGCCGCGGCGCGCCAGATCGGGCAGCCGCTCCAGCGCGGCGCGCGGGCTGCCGAAATGATCGACCAGCGACCGAAACGTGCGCGGCCCGACATTGTCGGAGCGGATCAGCCGCAGCCGGTCGATCCGGTCAGCCTCGGTCAGCTCCATGCTGGGATTGATGGCGTCCACGGCGTCTCCTTGCAGGCACAGCATGGAACAACCTGAGGGCGTTGCGCAACAGTGACGTGTGCTTGTGCGGTCTCGTAGCGATGTTAAAAGCGATGCCAATAAGAAGGGTTTTGCCATGATCTCACTCGCCGACCTCCAGCGCCGCATTGAAGCGGGCGAACTCTCGCCCGATGACGCCATCGCCCAGTCGTACGCGGCGATCGAGGCCAAGGAGAAGGACGTCCGCGCCTTCGTCCGCCATGACAAATCCGCCAAGGCGCAAGCCGCCGGCCCGCTGCGCGGCATCGCGGTCGGCATCAAGGACATCATCGACACCGTCAACATGCCGACCGAAATGGGCTCGGAGATCTATCGCGGCTGGCAGCCGCGTTCGGATGCGCCGGTCGTGATGATGCTGAAGCGGGCGGGCGCCACCATCATCGGCAAGACGACCACCACGGCGTTCGCCTCGCGCGATCCAACGCCGACGCTCAATCCACACAATCTCGGCCATACGCCGGGCGGCTCGTCCTCGGGCTCGGCGGCGGCCGTCGGCGCCGGCATGATTCCGCTGGCGCTGGGCACCCAGACCGGCGGCTCGGTGATCCGGCCCGCCGCCTATTGCGGGACGGCGGCGATCAAGCCCTCGTTCCGGATGCTGCCGACGGTCGGCGTGAAGTGCTATTCGTGGGCGCTCGACACGGTCGGCCTGTTCGGATCGCGCGCCGAGGATCTCGCGCGTGGACTTTTGGCGATGACCGGCCGCAGCGAATTCTCCGGCATCGTCCCGGCGAAGGCGCCGCGCATCGGCGTGGTCAGGCAGGAGTTCGCCGGCGCCGTGGAGCCGGCCGCCGACGAGGGATTGCAAGCCGCGATCAAGGCGGCGACGCGCGCCGGTGCCAGTGTGCAGACCATCGATCTGCCCGAGGCGGTGCAGGAGGCGTGGCGCATCCACCCCATCATCCAGGATTTCGAGGCGCATCGCGCGCTCGCCTGGGAGTTTTCGGAGCATCACGACGAGATCGCGCCGATGCTGCGCGCCAGTCTCGATGCGACCGTCGGACTGACGCCGAAGGACTATGACGAGGCCCGCCGGATCAGCCGTCGCGGCCGCCGCGAGCTCAGCGAATTGTTCGAGGGCTTCGACGTGCTGCTGACTTATTCGGCGCCCGGCACACCGCCGGCCAAGGAGCTCGCCTCCACCGGAGACCCCCGCTACAACCGTCTCTGGACGCTGATGGGCAATCCTTGCGTCAACGTGCCGGTGCTGAAGGTCAATGGCCTGCCGATCGGCGTGCAGGTGATCGCGCGCTTCGGCAACGATCCCGGCGCACTCGCGGCGGCGTGGTTCCTGGAGGATGCGCTGGCGAAATCAGGCTAGCGCGGGTTCGATGGCCGGCAGGGCGCGTTCGGCCTCGATGCCTGCCGTGTCTTGCCCGAGCCAGCGCTCGGCGGCCGCGCGGCCGCTCCGATGCAGCGTTCGCATGAAGCCGCGGCCGAGATCGGTGGACGAGCGCTGCGCCAGGCCGTCAACGGAATCTTCGGCTGCAATCCTGGAGAGCCGCAGCGAAGGCGTGGCGTGCGCTTGCGCCCATTCGATCGCCGCAATCTCGGCGTTGAGCGCGGCATTGGCTGCGATCTGGTCGAGCCGGCGGTCGATCGCGGCGAGCGTGATCGGCACGTAGCCGTCGCGCGCGGGCGTGACCTGAATGAGCAGCAGGTCCGCGGTCATCGATTCCTGTGCCAGCTTGATCAGCGGCGGATTGCCGCCAAAGCCGCCGTCCCAATAGGCTTCGCCGTCGATCTCGACGGCGCAGTGAACCAGCGGCGGGCAGGTCGAGGCCAGCGCGACGTCCGCGGTGATGGCGTCATTGCGAAAAATCTGCTGCTGCCCGTCGCGGATGCGCGTTGCCGCGATCAGGAGCTTTGGCGACTTCGCCGCACGCAGGGCGGCAAAATCGATGTCGCGGGCCAGCGCCTGCCGCAGCGGATCGAGATCGAACGGATCGAACTGGCCCGGGCGCAGCGTCGGCCCGAACGCGACCGAGCTTCCCGCCGACGAGAATCCGCCGACCAGCATCAGCGAGCGGAACGAGGCCTCGTGCATCAGGCGGACCCAGAACCGGTTCAGCCGCGCGCGGGCGGCTTCGCGGCCGCCTTCGGCAAGGCCGCAAGCGAGCAGCAGCGCGTTGACGGCGCCGGCGCTGGCGCCGCTGATCGTGTCGATCTCGAGATCGGGCTCTTCCAGCAGCCGCTCCAGCACGCCCCAGGTGAAGGCCGCAAAGGTGCCGCCGCCCTGAAGCGCGAGCGAGAGTTTTTGCGGCGGCCAGTATCCGGGGCGCGCCCGCACAACAGGCCTGGCCGCAGTTACGACCGGAGCCGGAACGACGCGAGCGGGTGTCGGCACGACGGGAACAGGCTCCGGCGCGGGAAGCGGCGAGGGCGCCTCGGACCAGATGTTGGTGGTCGAGAGCAGCCGGCTTGCCGCAGTGCCCTGCAAGCCGCTTTCATGATGCGTGCCGACAATCGTTCCGCTCATTCTGAGCAACCGCGTAGCGCCATTTCCTCGATCAGGATGACAGGCATGGAACCCGTTCGCCACTCCGGCCGCGAGCAGCTTTGGAGTTGCGAACAGGATTTGGCATATAATGCGGTAGAGGTGCGGCGGTATCCGTACTTTTTCCGCGTTACGCTTTCTCGCCGATCCGGCTTTCCTTGCCCGCTTGCAACCGCTTGATGTTCTCGCGATGCGCGTAGAACAGGAGCAGCGTCAGTACTGCGAACAGCGATGTCAATTTGGGTTCGCTGATCCACCACCACAGGAACAGCGGCGTGACGAAGGCTGCGACCAGTGCGGAAAGCGACGAATAGCGGGTGGTGAAGGCGGTCGCGAGCCAGAGCAGGCAGAACACGAGTGCGCCCACTGGAATCAGACCGAGCAGGATTCCAATATAGACGGCGACGCCCTTGCCGCCCCGAAACTTGAGCCAGATCGGAAAAAGATGGCCGAGGAACGCACCGAACCCGGCTAGCAACGCCGCATCGAGGCCACCGACGCGAAATGCAATCACCACAGCCACGGTGCCCTTGAGGGCGTCGAGCAGTAGGGTGCCCGCGGCAAGGCTCTTGCGCCCCGTGCGCAGCACGTTGGTGGCACCAATGCTGCCGGAGCCGATCGAGCGGATATCCTGCGTGCCGGCGAGCTTGGTCAGAATCAAGCCGAACGGAATGGAGCCGAGCAGGTAGCCGATGACGAGCGCCACCGGCAGGAAGGCTTCAAACGGCATGGCCGCATCTCCATGTCGAACGATCCCGGACGCTAGACATGCTCGTAAACCGTTCGTCCGCCGACAATGGTGCGCACCACGCGGCCTGTAAAGCGGGCCTCGTCGAACGGCGTGTTCTTGCAGGGCGATTTGAGGTCGGCGGGATCGACCACCCAGGGCACGTCGGGATCGATCACGATGATGTCGGCCGGAGCACCCGTGCGCAGGGTTCCGCCTGGTAGCCCCAGGATCTCGGCCGGCCGGGTCGACATCGCCCGGATCAGCGTCTTCAGGTCCATCTCGCCATTGTGTACGAGCCGCAGGCCGGCGGGCAGCATGGTCTCGAGCCCGACGGCGCCGGGGGCGGCTTCCGCGAACGGCAGGCGCTTGACCTCGACGTCCTGCGGATTGTGATCGGACATGATGACGTCAATGAGGCCGGAGGCCACGGCTGCGACCAGTGCGCGGCGGTCGTCCTCGGTGCGGAGCGGCGGCGACAGTTTCAGGAACGAGCGGTAGGGGCCGATGTCGTTCTCGTTCAGCGCAAGATGGTTGATCGAAACCGAGGCGCTGACCGCGAGCCCGGCATCGCGGGCGCGTTTCAGGACGTCGAGCGAGTCGATGCAGGACAGCGAGGCCGCGTGATAGCGGCCGCCGGTGAGCGCGACGAGGCGCATGTCGCGCTCGAGCATCACGGCTTCCGCGGCGTTCGGGATGCCCATCAGGCCGAGGCGGCTCGCGAACTCGCCCTCGTTCATCACGCCCTCGCCGACGAGGTCGGGGTCCTCGGTGTGGTGCACGATCAGCGCGTCGAAATCGCGGGCGTAGGTCAGCGCGCGGCGCATCACCTGCGCATTGGTGACGCTTCGGTCGCCGTCGCTGAACGCGATGGCGCCCGCGGCCTTGAGCAGGCCGAACTCGGTCATCTCCTGGCCGTGCATGCCCTTGGTGAGCGCCGCCATCGGCTGGATGTTGACGATGGCGGTGTCGCGGGCGCGGCGCATGACGAAGTCGACCGTCGCCGAGTTATCGATCACCGGAGACGTGTCGGGCTGGCAAATGATGGTGGTGATGCCGCCGGTCGCCGCCGCCTGGCTCGCGGAGGCAAAGGTCTCGCGATGGCTGAAGCCGGGCTCGCCGACAAAGGCGCGCATGTCGATCAGGCCGGGCGCGACGATCTTGCCGGAGCAGTTGACGATGTCGGTGCCCTCGGGGACGCCGGCAGCGCCGATGCCGCGGCGAGTCTCGCGGATGGTGCCGTCGGCAATCAGGACGTCGCCGATGCCGTCGAAATCGCGCGACGGGTCGACGATGCGGGCGTTGGCGAGCAGGATGGGACGGCGATCGATCAGCATGGGCATCACGCGTTCGGCAGGTTACGGGCGAGCGCTTCCAGCACCGCCATGCGCACGGCGACGCCCATCTCCACCTGTTCGCGGATCAGGGACTGCGCGCCGTCGGCGACCGCGGTGTCGATCTCGACGCCGCGGTTCATCGGGCCGGGATGCATCACGAGCGCGTCAGGCTTGGCGTAAGCGAGCTTCTTCTGGTCCAGCCCGAAATAGTGGAAATACTCCGAGGTCGACGGCACGAAGGAGCCGTTCATGCGCTCGCGCTGGAGCCGCAGCATCATGACGATGTCGGCGCCGTTGAGTCCCTCGCGCATGTCGCGCGCGACCTCGACGCCCATCCGCTCGATGCCGGGCGGCAAGAGCGTGGAGGGGGCGACGACGCGGACGCGGGCGCCCATGGTGTTGAGCAGGATGATGTTGGAGCGGGCGACGCGCGAATGCAGCACGTCACCGCAGATCGCGATGACGAGCCCCTCGAGCCGGCCCTTGTTGCGCCGGATGGTGAGCGCGTCGAGCAGCGCCTGGGTCGGATGCTCATGGGCGCCGTCGCCGGCATTGATCACGGAACCGTCGACCTTGCGGGCCAGCAGTTCCACCGCGCCCGAGGCGTGATGCCGGACCACCAGGATATCCGGGTGCATGGCGTTCAGCGTCATCGCGGTGTCCACCAGCGTCTCGCCTTTTTTGATGGACGAGGAGGACACCGACATGTTCATGACGTCGGCGCCGAGGCGCTTGCCGGCGAGCTCGAACGAGGACTGGGTCCGGGTCGAGGCCTCGAAGAAGAGGTTCACCTGCGTCCGTCCACGCAGGACGGTGCGCTTCTTGTCAACCTGGCGGTTGAGCTCGACATATTCTTCGGACAGGTCGAGCAGGCCGCTGATGTCGGCCGCGGAAAGGCCCTCGATGCCCAGCAAATGCCGGTGGCCGAGGACAAAGGTCGATTTCGATGTCATTAAAGCGAGAGCTATAGGCGCGGATGGCGGGGGGAGCAAGGGCCAATGCCGGGGCAGGGAGTTATCCCCTGATAGTGCTCCTTCCTCCGTCATGCCCGGGCTTGTCCCGCCTGCGCGGCCGAAGCCGCTGCGGCGAGGCGAAGGCCCGGCATCCACGTTCCTGCATGCTCGCCGCAAAAAGGGCGTGGATGGCCGGGACAAGCCCGGCGATGACGGCGTGGGAGCATTCTGTGAAATCAATTCTGACAGCGCTCTTGGCGCTAATGACGATCAGCACCGCTCACGCCCAATCGCTCCCGGGCGGCTTCGTCTATCTGCGCGCTATCGATCCAACCATCATCCAGGATATCCGCTACGCCACCTCCAACAATTTCGTCGGCCGTCCGCTCGCCGGCTATGGTGCGGGCGAATGCGTGGTGAAGCGGGAGGTGGGACTGCGGCTGAAGGCGGTCCAGCAGGAGCTGGCGGCGCAAAACCTGTCGCTGAAAATGTTCGACTGCTACCGGCCGGCGCGGGCCTCGCTCGACATGGTGAGTTGGTCGCAGAACGGCCACGAGACGGCTGCCGAGCGGCGCTACAATCCGAAGATCCCGAAGACTGAGCTGTTCCGCCTCGGCTATATCGCGAGCCGCTCGCAGCATTCGACGGGAGCCGCCCTCGATCTCACGCTCGTCGATCTCAAGGCCGACAATTCCGCCAAATTCGATCCGTCGAAAACCTATGCCGATTGCACGGCGCCGGTCGAAGCGCGACTGCCGGAAGGCAGCGTCGATATGGGCACCGGCTACGATTGCACGGATACGAAAGGCCATACTGCGGCACCGTCGCTCACGTCGGATCAGCGCGCCTGGCGCAGGCGGCTGGTGGCTGCGATGGCGAAGCAAGACTTTGTGAACTATTCGAAGGAGTGGTGGCATTTTTCCCTGCCGGGGGCGGGCGGGGCGGCCTATGATTTCGCGATCCAGCCGCGGCGGAACTGATTCCGATCCGAGGAGGTGCCGATGAGCCAGCCCAGCTTCGCAACCCACGAGGTTTTCAACCAGTCGCCGCCGTTCGAGGACGTCGATCTGTTCGCCGCGGACCGGCCGCTGGTCGATGCGGTCAAGGCCAATGGCGGCGCGGCGGCGGAGCGGGAACTATCCGAGTTCGGCAAGCACTGGGGCTCGGCCGCGATGGCCGATCGCGGGCGCGCGGCGAACGAGAACACTCCGAAGCTGCGCAGCTTTGATGCAAAAGGAAATCGCCGCGACCAGGTCGAGTTTCATCCGGCCTATCACGAGCTGATGGCGCACAGCGCCCATGCCGGCGTGCACAATTCGACGTGGACGGCGGAGGGGAAGCCTGCGGGCGATGCCGCCGAGGTGATCCGCGCGGCACGATTCTACATCGCCGCGCAGGTCGAGACCGGCCATCTCTGTCCGATCACGATGACACGCGCCTCCGTCGCGGCACTGGCGATGCAGCCGGATTTGCTCGCGCGCGTGATGCCGGTGCTGTCGACCAGGAGCTACGATCCGAGCTTTGCGCCCTGGTCGGACAAGCGCGGGATGACGCTCGGCATGGGCATGACAGAGAAGCAGGGCGGCACCGACGTGCGCGCCAACACGACGCGCGCGGTGCGCGACGGCAGCGCCTATCGCGTCACCGGACACAAATGGTTCATGTCGGCGCCGATGTGCGACGCGTTCCTGGTGCTGGCGCAGGCCGAGGAGGGGCTGACCTGCTTCTTCATGCCGCGCTTTGCGCCCGACGGATCCGTCAATGCGATCCAGTTTCAGCGGCTGAAGGACAAGCTCGGCAACCGCTCCAATGCATCGTCCGAGGTCGAGTTCGCCGGCGCCTATGCGGAAGCCGTCGGTGAGGCGGGCAAGGGCATCCGCACCATCATCCAGATGGTGCAGCTGACGCGGCAGGATTGCGCGATCGCTTCCACCGGCCTGATGCGCTCGGGGCTCGCGCATGCCTTGCACCACGCCCGTCACCGCAGCGTATTCCAGAAGCATCTCGCCGATCAGCCCCTGATGCAAGCCGTGCTGTCCGACATGGCGCTGCATGTCGAGGCCAGCGTCGCGCTGGTAATGCGGCTCTGCCGCGCCTTCGACCGCATCCCGCATGATGCGGCGGAGGCCGCCTACATGCGGCTGCTCACGCCCGCGATCAAATACTGGACCTGCAAGAGCGCACCTAGCTTCCTCTACGAGGCGATGGAGTGCCTCGGCGGCAACGGCTATGTCGAGGACGGCATTCTGGCGCGGCACTACCGGGAAGCGCCCGTGAATGCGATCTGGGAAGGCTCGGGCAACGTCATGTGTCTCGACGTGCTGCGCGCGCTGGCGCGCGAGCCGGAGGCGGCGATGGCGGTGCTGCAATCACTGGCCGCCGAGACCAAAGGCCTGCCGGGCGCAGGTGAGGCGGCCGCTTTCGTCGGCCAGACCTTCCGCCGTGCCGACGGCGAGCGCGTCGCGCGGCTCGCGGTCGAGAAGCTGGCGCTGCTTGCCGCGGCCGCCGCACTCAACGGCGTGTCGCCGCGCCATGCCGAACTGTTCGCCGCCACGCGCCTCGCCAGCACCCACGCCGGCATGTATGGCGCGGTGGAGCTGGAGAGCGGTGACGCGCGCGCGCTGCTGGAACGGGCGCTGCCGTGAGCCTCCCCAACGAAAGCCTCCTGATGGACTCCCTCAATCCCGACCATCCGCCACTCATGGTGGCGCCTGCGACACCGCGCGTCTGGATGTTCTTCGGCACCTCGCTCTGGGGCATCGTCATCTTCGCTGCGATGTTCGTCGGGCAGATCGGTGCCATCGTCTATCTGGTCTGGGTCGCCGGCGACCCCGTTGACCTGACATCGATGCAGCGCGTCGGTCGCGAGCCGGCGTCGCTCGCGTTTTCGGTCACGATGGGCCTGCCGGCGACGCTGGCCGCCGTGTGGCTGGCCATTCGCATCAAGAAGGCCTCCTTCGTCGACTATCTCGCGCTGCATTGGCCGTCCTGGAAGCAACTCCTGTTCGGCACGGTCGGGTTGATCCTGATTGTGGTCGCCTGGGAGACGCTGTCGCGGAGCCTGGGCCGCGAGGCGACGCCGGGCTTCATGACTGACCTGTTGAAATCCGGCCGCGACAAAGGCGCGGCCTTGATGCTGCTGTTCGCCTTCAGCGTGGCAGCGCCCATGTCCGAAGAGGTCCTCGCCCGCGGCTTTCTCTTCCGCGGCTGGTCGGCGAGCTTCCTGCGGGTGCCGGGCGCGATTATCCTGTCGTCGCTGGTGTGGACGGTCGTGCATCTGCAGTACGACATGTACTTCCTCGCCGAGGTCTTCACTATTGGCCTCTGGTTCGGCTACATGCGCTATCGCGCCAATTCGCTCTGGCTCACCATCGTGCTGCATGCGCTGAACAACCTGACCGCGGTGGTGCTGACGATGTGGCTGGGGAGCTAGGCCACCAGCGCGATCGCGATCGGCATCGTGATCGCCGCCAAAATCGTCTGCAGCGTGATGATCTGCGCCAGCAGGGGCGCATCGCCGCCCATCTGGCGGGCCAGCACATAGGCGCTGGGCGAGGTCGGCACCGCCCCGCAGATCGCGACGATGGCGAGGCTGTCGCCGGACAGGCCAAACCAAGCGGCAAGCAGCAGGGCGAGCAACGGCATCAGGACCAGCTTGAACCCCACGCCGAGCGTTGCGCCTATGCTCGGGCGGAGCAGGCCCTTAAGCTGCAGGCCGGCGCCGGTGACGAGCAGGCCGATGGCGAGCGAGGAGCGGCTCAGTGCGTCCGCCACCTCATGCCAGATCTTCGGCAGTGGCAGGTGCAGCAGGTTGACGGCGAGCCCGATCGCGCAGGCCCAGATCAGGGGATTGCGGATCACCGTCATGACGATGGCGCGCGCGGACTGTTTCTCGGGCGATGCATAGTGCGCGAGCACGGCGACACTGAAGACGTTGACCATCGGAATGATCGCGACCATGGCGACGGACGCCAGCGCCAGTCCGACATCGCCGAACATGTTGGCGGAGACGGAGAGCGCCACATAGGTCTGCCAGCGCGTCGCACCCTGGAAGATCGAGGTGAAGGCGGGACCGTCGATAGCCAGCCGCGCCAGCGCCGGGCGGAGCGCGAGGCAGAGCAGCGACATCGCTAACGCCGCTAGCAGCAGCGCGCCGCCGACGCCTGCGACCGGCACTTTTGAAAGGTCGGCCTTCACCAGCGTCTGGATCAGCAGCATCGGGAACAGGACGAAATAGGTCAGCCGCTCCAGCCCGTGCCATTGGGTATCCAGCCGCATCAGACTATGCCTCAGCACCACGCCGAGCACGATGAGGATGAAGACCGGCAGCAGCGCCGCGATCACCACGGCCATGGATCAGCCGGCCCCGGGCTGGCACGCAGATTGGCGAGACGGTCGAGCGCGCCTTGCAGGATGAAGATCGCGGCGTGTTCGTCGATCACCTCGGCGCGTTTGGCGCGGCTGACGTCCATGCCGATCAGCTCGCGCTCGACCGCCGCGGTCGACAGACGTTCGTCCCAGAGGCCGATCGGCAGTGAGGTGAGCCCGGCAAGATTGCGGGCGAAGGCGCGGGTGGATTGCGCGCGCGGGCCCTCGCTGCCGTCCATGTTGATGGGCAGGCCGAGCACGAAGCCGACCGCCTTGCGCTCGGTGGCGATCGCGAGCAGCCGGGCGGCGTCCTGCTTGAACGCCTTGCGCTGGATGGTCTCGACGCCGGTCGCCAGCCGCCGGTCCGGATTGGACACGGCAACGCCGATGGTCTTGGTGCCGAGGTCGAGGCCGATCAGCCCACCGCGTTCGGGCCAGTGGGTTGCAGCATCGACGAGGGGCAGGATAAGAGCCGGCATGGCGTTAGCGCATATCACGCGTCGCGCTGCGGAGTGAACCCTGAACAATGGATGCACTGACACTATTCGGCCTGTTTGCCGTGTCCGCCATGCTGGTCTGCTATGCCCTGGAGGACCGCAGCCATTGGTTCGTGCTGCTGTTCGCGGTGTCCTGCGCGTTCGGCTCGGCCTACGGTTTTCTCCAGGGCGCCTGGCCGTTCGGCCTCGTCGAGGCGATCTGGGCCGTCGTCGCACTGCGGCGATGGCATCTCAGGCCGCAGAGATAGTTCGGGCGAGGGGCCTGCGGTGCGGCAGGCTGATCCTCGCCCGGTTATCAGATCAGCGGATCGCGATCGGGTTGATCATCGCCTGCACGCCGCCGGTCCAGCGCGGCTGTCCCAGCACGAACAGGAATTCATAGCCCTTGTCCCGAGCGAGCGCGGCCGTGTCCATGTTCTCGAGGATGTAGGTCCCGTTCATCGCGAGCAGGATCTGGTGCACCTCGAACACGTTGTTCGACTCGAACGGCAGCACCTCGAGGCCCCAGGTGTCGGCGCCGACCGCGACGACGCCCTTGCCGGTCAGGTACTTTGCGCCTTCGACGCCCAGACCCGGCTCGCCGGCCGAATAGCGCTTGTCGTCCTTGCCGATCAGGCTGAGCCAGCCGGTGTGGAAGATGACGACATCGCCCTGGCGGATCTCGACGCCCTGCTTCTTGGCGGCCTCCTCGATCTCCTTGACGTTGAAGGCGGTGCCTTCCTTCACCACGTCGGTGTTGAAATAGGCCGCCATGTCGAGCAGCACGCCGCGGGTGACCATCGGCGGCACCTTCTCGATGCCGAGCTTCTTCAGCCCGTTCGGATCGGCGAAATCGGCGAGCTTGTTGCCGTTGTAGTAGACGTGCTCGACGCCGAGATGGCCGAGGCCGTCGAGCTGGCTGCCGATGCCGACCCAGGTGTCCAGGATGTCATCGTTATAGGTCGCCTTGTTGGGACCGAGACCGGGGCTGCCGGCCTGACCGGGCTGCACGATGGTGAGCTTGAACGCGCGCGGCGGATAGGCCGGCGTCTGCGGCGTGACGGGAATGCCGAGCGCGTAGGTCTTGCCGGTCTTCACCAGGGACGCAGCCTTCAGCACGAGCTCGGGCGTCATGTAGTTGGCGGCGCCGATCTCGTCAGTCGGCCCCCATTTCGATTTGGTCCAGTCCTGTGCGCTTGCTGTTTCGATCGTCGCCGACAATGCGGCGACACAGCACAACACGAGCGTATTGCGCATCGATAGTCCTCCCGATGTTTATTGCTTCGTTTTGGTTTCGCGCTGGCTAGTCGCTCATCCTAACGTGGAATGGTCACGGCCTTCAAAGCTTTTCGATGTGCTGCGCTGCGATGGCTGAAGGCAGTGCAGATCGAGTCACGCGCGATGGATTTGTGACGAATTTCGCTGCGTGGAACGCAGTGCCTGCATCAAGCCGCGATGACGGCGTCGTCCTGCTTCAGGCAGGCGGCAAAACCGCTGAGCGCGCTGGTTTGATGTCCGGCGCTGCGCTGGATGAAGAGCGTCTCGACACGCGCGTGCGGGGCGCTCAGCGTGTGGATCGACACGCTGCCGTTCATCGCGCTGCGTTCGACGACGGCACGCGGCAGCAGCGTCACGCCCATATCGGCGGCGACGCAGCCGATCATGCCGTCGAGCGTGCCGAGCTCGAAGCGGGCGGCCGAGGGCCAGCCGAACTCGACGAACACCTGCTCGAGCCGCTGGCGGTAAGTGCAGCCGGTGCGGAACGCCAGGGCGGTCGGGCCCGACTCCGGCGTGCCGGCACGCAGCTCTGCCAACGACGCCCAACGCCGCGCGGTGACCAGCACCAGCTCTTCGCGAAAGGCGCTGGTCGCAATGAGGTCGGCATGTGCAATGGGGCCCGCGACGAAGGCGCCGTCGAGCGTGCCTTCGAGCACGCAGGCGACGAGGTCAGCCGTGGGCGCCGTGCGCAGGCTCAGCCGCACGGCGGGGAAGCGGCGGTGGAATTCGGCGAGCAGGGGCGGCAATCGAACGGCGGCCGTCGTTTCCATCGAGCCGATCGCGAGCGGCCCCTTCGGCTCGCCATCGTCGCGGGCGGCAAGCACGGCCTCGCGTGACAACGCCGCCATTCGCTGTGCGTAGGGGAGGAGGCGCTTGCCGGCGCCGGTCAGCGTCATGCCGCGGCTGTGGCGCTCGAATAGCGCCGTGCCGATCTCCGCCTCCAGCGCCTTGACGCGCTGGGTGACGTTGGATTGCACCGTGTTGAGCTCTTCGGCGGCGCGGGTGATGCCGCCGGTGCGGGCGACCGCCGCAAAGGTCTGGATATCGCTGAGTTCCATGGCATCGTTCCGCGTTTGAGATGGCAGCGTTCGTAACAATTCATTTTTCGAGAATGCTAGCCGGCTCTAGGGTTGGTGTCCAGACCGGGAGGGTGCCATGCCGATCGCGACGCCGCTGACCACGCTGCTGGAAATCACGCATCCCATCCTGCTGGCTCCGATGGATGTCGTCGCTGGCAGTCGTCTGGTCACGGCCGTCAGCCGGGCCGGCGGCTTTGGCATCCTTGGGGGCGGCTATGGCGAGAAGGCCTGGCTGGAGCAGGAGACGGGGAAGCTCGCGAATTTACGCGCGCCATTCGGCATCGGCTTCATCACCTGGAGCCTCGCCAGGGGGCCCGAGCTTCTCGACATCGCGCTGGTCGCAAAACCGTCTGCGGTCATGTTGTCGTTCGGCGATCCCGCTCCGTTCGCGTCAAAGATCAAGTCGGCAGGTGCGCGCCTGATCTGCCAGGTGCAGGACGAGGCGATGGCGCGGCAGGCGCTCGATGCCGGGGCCGATGTCCTCATCGCGCAGGGGACGGAGGCGGGTGGCCACGGTGCCTCCCGTACCACCGTCGACCTCGTGCCTGCCATTGTCGATCTCGCGGCGGGCCATGTGCCTGTCGTCGCGGCCGGCGGTATTGCCGACGGGCGCGGGCTCGCCGCCATGATGATGCTGGGCGCGAGCGGCGTGCTGCTCGGGACGCGCTTCTATGCGAGCCAGGAGGCTGACGGCGCGGAGGAAGCCAAGCGACGCATCTGCGCGGCGGATAGCGGCTCGACCGTGCGCGGCATTCTCTTCGATCTCTCCCGCAACAATGTCTGGCCGGCGCCGTTCACGGGACGCTGCCTGGTCAACGACCATGCCAGACGCTGGATCGGGCGCGAGGTCGAACTGATGCAGAATGTTGCCGCAGTCGCGGCGGACTATGCCGCGGCAAAGGCCGCCGGCAATTTCGACGTCGCGGCGGTGATTGCGGGCGAGGCGGTCGGCCTGATCCATGATATTCCACCGGCGGCGGAGATCGTCGAACGCGTTGCGGCCGAGGCCGAGCAGCTCATCGCTGGCCGTCGCAATTCCATTGCTTCCGCCGCCTGAAATGCGAGAGACACACCATGTGGCCTGACCGTCGACTGATCGATCTCTTCAAGACCGAATTCCCCATCGTACTGGCGCCGATGGCCGGTGTGATGGATGCGGAGCTGGTGATCGCCGTGGCAGAGGGTGGCGGGCTCGGCTCGCTGCCGAGCGCGATGCTGATGCCCGAAAAGGCGCGCGAGCAGGTCAACACAATTCGCCAGCGCGTGAAGGCGCCGGTCAACATGAACTTCTTCTGCCACACGCCGGTCGATCTCACGCCTGAGGCCGAGGCGCGCTGGAAGCAGCGGCTCGCGGGTTATTACACCGAGCATGGTCTCGATCCGGCGGCACCGATCAACGCCGCGAACCGCGCGCCGTTCGATGCCTCTTTCTGCGAGGTTGTCGAGCAACTGAAGCCCGAAGTGGTCAGCTTTCATTTCGGCCTGCCGGAGCAGGCCCTGCTCAAGCGCGTCAAGGCGGCCGGCTGTCTCGTCATCTCGTCTGCCACGACAGTGAAGGAAGCGGTCTGGCTCGAGCAGCACGGCGTCGATGCTGTGATCGCGCAAGGCGCCGAGGCGGGTGGCCATCGCGGCATGTTCCTGACCGACAAGATATCCGAGCAGCCCGGCACGTTTGCGCTGGTGCCGCAGGTCGCCGATGCCGTGAAGGTGCCCATCATCGCGGCGGGCGGCATCGCCGACGGGCGCGGCATTGCCGCGGCCTTCGCGCTGGGTGCCTCCGGTGTGCAGATCGGCAGCGCCTATCTGCGCTGCCCGGAATCCAAGGTCAGTGCGGGCGGCCGCAAGGCGCTGGCTGAGGCGCGGGACGATTCCACTGTCATCACCAATGTCATGACGGGACGCCCGGCGCGCGGCGTGCAAAACCGCCTGATGCGCGAGGCCGGTCCGATCTCGCCGGATGCGCCGCCGTTTCCCCATGCCGCGACCGCGCTGGGGCCGCTGAAGGCGGCGGCCGAAAGACAGGGCAGGGTGGATTTCACCAATCTCTGGGCCGGCCAGGCCGTCGCCCTCGGCCGTGAGGTCCCCGCAGCCGATTTGACCCGGGATCTCGCCAGATCGGCGCTGGCGCGCATGAAAACGCTGGCTGGATAGCGGGAAAGCGCCGGTTGCGGCGCAAAACCGGCCTCTGCTATACGGCACATAGGTTTTGCCGCGAGAGGCCTTATATAATGTCCGTCGACACCGTTACCGTCCGCCGCATCGCGCATCTGGCGCGCATTGCGGTTTCCGAGGGCGAGGTTCCGCATCTTCAGGGCGAGCTCAACGCCATGCTCGCCTTCGTCGAGCAGCTCTCCGAGGTCAATGTCGAGGGCGTGGAGCCCATGACCTCGGTCACCCCGATGCAGATGAAGAAGCGGCAGGACGTGGTCAGTGACGGCGAGATGGCCGACGATATCGTTGCCAACGCGCCCGCGACCGAAGGTCACTTCTTCCTGGTGCCCAAGGTTGTTGAATAGTTCAATTCAGGACGCTGTCCGATGTGCATGCTCTGTCACGATGAGAAGGCCTATCAGGCCTACATGAACTATCTCGACAAGATGGAGCGGCAGGGCAAGGCTGCCGACCCCAACGTCGCCGTCAATGCCGTGCTCGACGAGATCGAGGCCGCCGCGAACGCCGCCGCCAAGAAAAAAGACGACCCGGCCAACGACAAGACCCTGTCTCCATTCTTCTGCAGCCCGATCAATAAATGACCGATTTGACATCGCTGACGCTCGCCGAGGCCCGCAAGGGCCTCGCGGCCAAGACTTTCACGTCACTCGAGCTGACCGACGCGCATCTGAGCGCGATCGAAGCCGCGCGCGTGCTCAATGCCTTCGTGATGGAGACGCCGGATCGCGCGCGCGACATGGCGAAGGCAGTGGACGAGAAGATTGCCAAGGGCGACGCCGGTCCGCTCGCGGGCATCCCGCTCGGCATCAAGGACCTGTTCGCGACCAGGGGCGTGCGCACCACGGCGTGCTCGAAGATCCTCGGCAATTTCGTGCCGACCTATGAGTCCACCGTCACCTCGCAGCTGTGGCGCGACGGCGCGGTGATGCTCGGCAAGCTCAACAATGACGAGTTCGCGATGGGCTCGGCGAACGAGACCTCGTGCTTCGGCCCCGTCGGCAATCCGTGGCGGCGCGAGGGGAGCAACACGACGCTGGTGCCGGGCGGCTCGTCCGGCGGCTCGGCTTCGGCCGTGGCAGCGCTGCTGTGCATGGGCGCGACCGCGACCGACACCGGCGGCTCGATCCGCCAGCCGGCGGCCTTCACCGCCACCGTCGGCATCAAGCCGACCTATGGCCGCTGTTCGCGCTGGGGCATCGTCGCCTTTGCCTCCTCGCTCGACCAGGCCGGTCCGATCGCGCGCAGCGTGCGCGACAGCGCGATGCTGCTGCGCTCGATGGCCGGGCACGATCCGAAGGACACGACCTCGGTCGACCTTCCCGTGCCGGACTACGAGGCAGCGATCGGCAAGTCCGTGAAGGGCATCAGGATCGGCATTCCCAAGGAGTACCGCCTCGACGGCATGCCGCCCGAGATCGAGAAGCTGTGGAGTGAGGGCGCAGCCTGGCTCAAGGCGGCCGGCGCCGAGCTCGTCGAGGTCTCGCTGCCGCACACCAAATACGCGCTGCCGGCCTATTACATCGTGGCGCCGGCCGAGGCCTCGTCCAACCTCGCCCGCTATGACGGCGTGCGCTACGGCCTGCGCGAGCAGGGCAGGAACATCACCGAACTCTATGAGAACACGCGCGCCGATGGCTTTGGCGCCGAGGTGAAGCGGCGCGTCATGATCGGCACCTACGTGCTCTCGGCCGGCTATTACGACGCGTATTATTTGCGCGCCCAGAAGGTGCGCACGCTGATCAAGAAGGATTTCGAGGATTGCTTCGCCGGGGGCGTCGACGCGATCCTGACGCCGGCGACGCCGTCGGCGGCCTTCGGCATCGGCGAGAAGGGCGGCGCCGATCCGGTCGAGATGTATCTCAACGACATCTTCACGGTCACCGTGAACATGGCGGGGCTGCCGGGCATCGCCGTGCCCGCCGGCAAGGACGCGCAGGGCCTGCCGCTCGGCCTGCAACTGATCGGCCGTCCGTTCGACGAGGAGACGCTGTTCTCGCTCGGCGAGGTGATCGAGCAGGCCGCCGGCCGCTTCACGCCCGCGAGGTGGTGGTGAATGTCGCCGCTTTCATCGCGAGCCTCGATGGCGCGGCACCGGCGCAGGAATTGAACGCGCCGCTCGCCGGCCTCTGGTGGGCCGGCAAGGGCGACTGGGACCGCGCGCACAAGATCGTCCAGGACGAGAGCAGCCGTGAGGCGGCCTGGGTGCACGCCTATCTGCACCGGGTCGAGGGCGATCTCGGCAATGCCGGCTACTGGTATCGCCAGGCCGGCCAGCCCGCTGCAAAGGATTCATTGGAAGCAGAGTGGGAGCGGATCGCTGCCACGCTGCTCGGGAGCACGACATGAGCACGGCCACGCACAAGCTTCTCAAGGGCGCCACCGGTGACTGGGAGATGGTGATCGGCATGGAGATCCATGCCCAGGTGACCTCGAATTCGAAATTGTTCTCGGGCGCCTCGACCGCGTTCGGCGGCGAGCCGAACAGCCACGTGTCGCTGGTCGACGCGGCGATGCCGGGCATGCTGCCCGTCATCAACGAGGAATGCGTCAGGCAGGCTGTCCGGACCGGGCTGGGGCTGAACGCGCAGATCAATCTGCGTTCGGTGTTCGACCGCAAGAACTATTTCTATCCGGACTCGCCGCAGGGCTACCAGATCAGCCAGTACAAATCGCCGATCGTCGGCGAAGGCGAGGTCGAGGTCGAACTGGACGGCGGCAGGACCGCGACCATCGGGATCGAGCGGCTGCATCTGGAGCAGGATGCCGGCAAGTTGCTGCACGACCAGTCGCCGAACATGTCCCAGGTCGACCTCAACCGCTGCGGTGTGGCGCTGATGGAGATCGTGTCCAAGCCGGACATCCGTGATGCCGAGCAGGCCAAAGCGTATGTGACCAAGCTGCGCTCGATCCTGCGCTATCTCGGCACCTGCGACGGCGACATGGAGAAGGGGAGCTTGCGCGCGGACGTCAACGTCTCGGTGCGCAGGCCCGGTGCACCGCTCGGCACCCGCTGCGAGATCAAGAACATGAACTCGATCACGTTCATCGGCCAGGCGATCGAGTACGAGGCGCGGCGCCAGATCGAAATTTTGGAGGACGGCGGCCAGATCGACCAGGAGACCCGTCTCTACGATCCCAACAAGGGCGAGACGCGCTCGATGCGGTCCAAGGAAGAGGCGCACGACTATCGCTACTTCCCCGATCCGGACCTGCTGCCGCTGGAGTTCTCGCAAAGCTTCGTCGACGAACTGAAGAGCGAGCTGCCGGAGCTGCCGGACCAGAAGAAGACGCGCTTCGTCGCCGATTTTGGGTTGTCGGCTTATGACGCGAGCGTGCTGGTTGCCGAGCGCGAGAGCGCGGTGTTCTACGAGACGGTGCTGGACAAGCTCGGCAACCGCGCCCGCGACGGCAAGATGGCGGCAAACTGGGTGATCAACGAACTGTTCGGGCGCCTCAACAAGGAAGGCCGGAATATTACGGGCTCTCCGGTTGGCGCCGAGCAGTTGGCTGCGATCATCGACCTGATCGGCGAGGGCACGATCTCCGGCAAGATCGCCAAGGATCTGTTCGAGATCGTCTGGCAGGAGGGCGGCGATCCCCGCGCGCTGGTCGAAAGCCGCGGCATGAAGCAGGTGACTGATCTTTCGGCAATCGAAAAGGTTGTCGACGACATCATCGCGGCCAATCCCGACAAGGCGGCGCAGGTGAAGGACAAGCCGCAGTCGCTCGGCTGGTTCGTCGGCCAGGTGATGAAGGCGTCCGGCGGCAAGGCCAACCCGCAGAGCGTCAACGACCTCTTGAAGTCCAAGCTCGGCGTCTGACGTCACGCGTTCGAACGAGGTGACGATACGCGTCGTCACCTCGCTTTCAGTTCGCGATGCGACGCTCGCGCGCATCCTCGAACGGCAAACTCCATCTCGATCGACAGCTCCGCGGCGACCGAATCGCCGGCACGCGATTCGCGCAAAACGGCGGCTTGACCACGCCCCGACGAGCGCTCGCGCCGTTAAGCATGAAAATATTTTCGTTGCCAAAACTCGCGACTCAGAGTCCGCGAAACGCTTTTGCGAGGCGATCTCGCTCGTCGCGAGACGCGTGATCGCGCTGATCATCCGCAATGCGTGAGTGCAAAAAAATACTTTCTGCATAGTGTTTTCTTGCAATCACTACTCTCGCAAACACCGATGATGCGCCCACTCTCTGCGATCGCAGGCACACGTCATGCGGTGCGCTTGCACCGCGCTCGCCAAGCGCACGCGCGTTGCGCCGTCAACACTTCTTTAAGCGAGACGCTGTTTTTTTCGTTGTGTTGGTGTATTCGGGATGAGTGTGCATTCGATCCCCGACTGCATGCAGCGATTAAAGCCATCTCACACATCGGAGGGCAACATGGCCAAGAAAGCGAAGAAGGCGAAGAAGGCGAAGAGCGCAGTGAAGAAGACTGCGAAGAAGACCCGCAAGGTCGCCAAGAAGAAGAAGTAACTTCGACTTCTGAAGTTGCCGGCTGCTAGACAGCCGGCACGTCATCAGCGCCTCCCAGAGGTTCTGGTCGACGACAGAGGGTGTCGGCGAGACATCAGGTCAACGGTCGGATCGCTTTCTGCGCGGTCCGGCAGAAGAAACAAGTTTTCTTCGTTCGGTGCGGGCCGGTCATCCGGTTCTGCAATTTCACGAGTAGCCTCGCGGCCAAAGTGGAATCTGGTCCTGACGTGTTCGCCGACGCCCTCGTTCCCTTGAGGCCGGGGTATTGCCGGCATTCCCTTATCCAAACATTGTTGATCTGATCGCGGCTTGATCGCCGCTGCCGTCGTTGTTCTGCCTTGGGGCAGGCGAGGGCTGCGGTCTTGCGGTACGCGAGGCCCGTGCGCCCAATTGCGAGGTCATCGCCGGGTTCCGACCGGGTGCCCCAGCGCGCCGTTAAGCGCGCCGCCGCGCGCGATGGTTATCGTTCTCCCAAAATTCCAAGGTAAACCGAGTCTGACGAATCGCAGAAGTGCCTGCAAGACGAGGACTTTTCGATTTTCGTGCGCCGGCGCCGCGCCCTCGCGTTTACGTCTGCTTCATCGCGATACTTAAACTGCCATTCAAATTTGCCCGCCATCATCGCCTTCAACAAGCCGGCAAACGGCATGCAAGAAGACTTGGGGATGAGTTGAATAGCGCACGATCCCAGAAGGGATCATGCAAATCAGAGTTGGACGGGAGCCGCGCTCGGGCGAACCAGGCGGCATAAGAAAAAGGGGATGCGTTATGTTTCAGGGTACTTTCGATCTGGAGACGGCAACGCCGATCGACGCGAGCGCGCTGTCGGACGTGTTGTTCGAGCGCGGGATCTACTGGGCGAGCGGTCGCTCCGGCCTCGTCGATCTGATCGCCGCGCATAAATGGTTCAACCTCGCCGCGCTGAAGGGCCGCAAGGACGCCGTGACGCTGCGCCAGGAAATCGCCGGACAGATGTCGGACGCCGAGATCGCGGCCGCGCAGCGCGAGGCGAGGGCGTGGGTTTCCGCTCATTGAACTGAGGATCGCGCGTCCATACCCGTGGTTTCACCGGTGAGATGGTCGCGCTGAATCAAATTCCTGCGTCGTGCCGCAACCTAGTCCGTACGGCACGAGCAATCCCGGCAGGAGTGACTCGGGATTGGGGCCAAGGCCAAATCAAGGCTGCCGATCCAGATCGCTCGATGATTGCGATCTGGAACTCCGACGGCCGGGCACCACCGGCATTCGGCCCAGGATCTTCGAGGTCGCTGCGTTTCCATGTCGCCGAAGGGCCGGCGTCTGGTTCAACGTCTGGGCCGGCGAGGCGATGCTGATATCGCCCTCACGTTGGCGGATCTGGCGGTCCCGCCGCCCGAGGCGGACACACATATATAAAGACCGGGCGAATCGCGCCGAACCCATGGCGCTGATCCTTGCCCCAGGCTTTCGCACCGGCTCCCCGATCGGCTTCAGGTGAAAGAACGCAACGATTCTTGTTTCTGACGCTGGGTGGCGGAGAGGGAGGGATTCGAACCCTCGATACAGCTTGAGACCGTATGACGCTTTAGCAAAGCGTTGCCTTCAGCCACTCGGCCACCTCTCCGGTGCGAGCCTTATGCCTCTATTTGCTTGGGCCGGTCAATTTGTAACCGTGTGTTTGCGCTCGAATATTCCCAGCGATTTTCGTGGCGGAGGGCCTATCGCGAGTTCGAATCCTTCTGCCTCCGCCAACTGAGCTGGGCCGCAGTCCCAATAATCCCCGCGATCTATCATCTATAAAGGGTGTCCGCCGCGCGGGCCCTGACCATCGCCGTCGGCGTGCTTGCGCCAGAAAGGGGCGCGAAGAGGACTCTAAGCCTTCTCTTTGAGTCTCCTTCTGATTCCACGATTCGCGCGCGTCAAAGCCCATGTACGCCAAGCTCCAGTCCGCGGTGCCTCAAGTGTGGAACTTTGAAGGCAAACGTGACCACCGTTAAAACGACAATGAAAACAATGCTTTGCGAAGGCGCCATGATCACATCTGCGTGTTGTTTGTGCAACACCTGTCGGAAAACAAGCTTCATTGGCCCGTTTCGGAGCGTTCTGTTGTTGTGTGTGCAAAGGCGTTCGGTAATTGTGACTGAGCGACGGAGGGGGGCATCCCGAGGTCGTCCCGTTTTAGGTGGTTCGCTTAAGTCCCTCGCGTTCAGCGGGTGTGTCCGAAGGCGCGAAGCGACTAAGCGGTGAGTTAAGGGACAAGGGAACCAACCTTAGGGTGCTTCACCCAGCGGATCCGGAACCTTCCCTATAGAGCAAACTTGGAGGTTTAGCATGAAGTTGGTTAAGAGCCTTTTGCTCGGTTCAGCGGCGGGTCTCATCGCTGTTGGCGGAGCGCAGGCAGCCGATCTCCCCGTGAAGGCCAAAGCGGTCGAATACGTGAAGATCTGCTCTCTGTACGGTGCCGGATTCTACTACATCCCGGGCACTGACACCTGCATCAAGCTGGGTGGTTACCTGCGCGCCGAAGTCGCGCTGGGCACCAACAGCGTCTTTGGCATTGCGAACGGCTCTCCCGGCGGTGCGCACAATCGCCTGAGCAACTACTACACGATGCGCGCTCGTGAAGATCTCAACATCGACACGCGCACCGCGACCGAATACGGCGTCGTTCGCACGTTCTTCGACGCGACGTTCTCCTGGACCACGGGCGGCTACCAGGGCACCGGTTCCGCCTTCGGTAATACCGCCTACACCAGCACTCTGGCCCTCAACACCTCGGGTGCCACGCCGGCCCTCGTTGGCTCGACGATCAACCCGACTGACGGCGGTACCTCGGGCGGCTCGCTCGGCGTGTACTACGCCTTCATCCAGTTCGCCGGCTTCACCATGGGTAAGGCCGTGTCGCAGTTCGACGCGCCCTGGACCAACTATCCCGGCAACAACATCGACAGCCTCGTCGGCGGCAGCGGCACGGTCACTGGTGTCAACCAGTTCTCCTACACCGCTGACTTCGGTCAGGGCGTCACAGCGTCGTTCTCGGCGGAAGACGCGACGGCATACTACCAGGCCGGCAACGTCAACCTCGCCGGCGCTAGCGTGGCTGGCCTCGTCGGCGGCACCAGTGGTATCAACGCCATCGGCGGTTCGCGTTCGCCGAACCTCGTCGGTATGGTTCGTGTCGACCAGGCCTGGGGCCTCTTCCAGGCGTCGGTCGCTGCGCATGACAACCACGTTGCCTACTACGGTGCGACCGAGCCGACGGGCCACCCCGACGACAAGTGGGGTTGGGCAGTTCAGCTCGCTCTGTCGATCAAGAACATCCCGACCGGTGCGGGTGACGTGATCAACATCTCGGGCGTCTACACCGACGGTGCGACCCGCTACAACTTCCAGAACCTGGCGGGTAGCTCGTACTCGATGTTCGGCAGCTCCGGCATCGCCTACCAGAGCGTCGGCTTTGCCTTTGCTCCGGATACGGTGTTCACATCGGCGGGCGGCGGTTCGCAGCAGGAAACCGTCAAGACCTGGGGCTTCCGTGGTGCTTACACCCACAACTGGGATCCCTTCTGGAATACGGCGATCTACGGTGCGTACGCTCAGGCGCAGTACGGCTCGCTCGCCAAGTCGTCCCTCTGCGGCGTTGGCGGCACGTTCGCCGTGGCCGGCGTTACCTCGTGTAACCCGGACTTCGCCATCGGCCAGGTCGGTATCATCACCCGCTGGACCCCGGTCAAGAACCTGACCTTCTCGGCGGACTTCAACTGGACCCACTTGGACTCGAAGATGGCGGGTACCTTTGCTTACGGTGGTGCTGGTGCAATCGCGAAGCCGGCCGCTGTTTACGAGCTGAAGGATCAGGACTCCCTCGTTCTGCTCCTCCGCGCTCAGCGCAACTGGTAAGTTCGGTCTAACGACCTGACGGAAGCCCCGGCGGGAAACCGCCGGGGCTTTTTGTCTTGAACTCCCGCCAAGTCAGTCAGTGGTCGCCCGTGAACAAGCCCCTGAGCGGTTGAGCAGGCGTCTCTTTTTTGGATGGGCGGCCGTTTTGAGATTGCGGGGATTCGGAGTCCCAGGAGCGGCGTCTTCAGTGTCGTCAAGCGCGAGCCGCCGCCGCTCTGCCATCAACCCATCACCTGAAGGCTGAAGGTCACCTCGGCCGCTGCTGCCGCCTGTCCAGCCCCGCTCAATTCGGCTTCTCAAGGGACAACTCAATAAAGTTTCAAAGTTTTCTGATCGGGAGTTTCGAAATTATGCCATCTATCCACTGCCGTACGTCGTAAGAGATCGGCGCCACGCCGCACGGGGAGATAACTCGCCCGAAGATCATCCGGGCTCGCCCAGCCATCGTGCTGCTGCAGCTCCTATGGCGGTTTGCCGCGGACCAGCTTTATCACTTGCGTCAGCCCGACAACGGCGTAGACTTTCTCGTGCAAGGCGACCATTTTTGGAGCCACAATGTGACGGCGAAAACCGCTGCGAAAAGCGAGCGCTCGATCCCAGCACATCCACGCAGAGTTATCCCTGCAGCCCTGCTGACGTCCACTCTATTGCTTTCTGCCCAGCCTGCCTTGGCCGACGAAAACGGCATCAGTTTCTGGATACCCGGCCTTTTCGGAAGCCTCGCGGCCACGCCGCAGCAGCCGGGTTGGTCCCTGGCGAATATCTACTACCACACCTCCGTATCCGCTGGCGCCGACGTCGCGCGGGCGCGTGAATTCACGCTCGGCAGGGTTCCGGCCAACCTTGCAGTGAACGCAAATCTGAATCTGAATGTGAACGCCACCGGCGATCTTGGCCTTGTGCTTCCGAGCTATGTATTTGCAACGCCGGTGCTCGGCGGCCAAGCGTCAGTATCCCTCCTGGCAGCCTATGGCGTCGTTGGTACCAGCCTGGCAGGGACCTTGTCGGGCGTGCTCACGACGCCGTTCGGTAATATTCCCTTCGCGCGGTCCGACACTGTCAGCGACACGACGTGGGGCTTTGGGGACCTGGCGCCGCAATTCGCATTGCGCTGGAACGCCGGCGTCCACAACTACATGACCTATATCACGGGTGACATCCCGGTTGGCGCTTACCAATCTGATCGTTTGTCGAACCTCGGCATCGGACACGGAGCGATCGACGTCGGTGGCGGCTACACCTATTTCAACCCGCAGACCGGTCACGAATTTTCCGGGGTGCTCGGCTTCACCTACAATTTCAAGAATACGGCGACGCAGTATCAGAATGGCGTCGACATGCACTTCGACTGGGGTGCATCGCAGTTCGTGTCGAAGCAGGTCATGCTCGGCCTCGTCGGCTATGTCTACAAGGAACTGGGCTGCGATAGCGGTTCAGGGAATCGCGTCGGCTGCTTCCAGTCCCAGGTGGTTGGCGTCGGGCCCCAGATCGGTTTCCTTTTTCCGGTCGGCGACATGCAGGGCTATCTCAATCTGAAAGCCTACGGAGAGTTCGCCGCGGAAAACCGGCCATCGGGCTGGAATACTTGGGTCACCTTCGCAATCTCGCCGCCCGCGCCCGGAGCGCCTCCGACAACAAAGCCCATCGTCAGAAAATACTGAGATTAACTAACCGCCGGCCTATCGGCCGTCGAACAGCGATTGCGTGCAAAAACTTTAGCAAGGGCATGCGAGAGACGGCTCTATGTGCAGGCGGCACATTTCGCATGGATTTGGATCGCCACTATCCGGAGGAAGCATAAGTCTACTGCGCGGCCCTGCATGCGTCGCAACATGCTCGTATCAAGCTCGTCGCAGTTTCAAACGAATTTCAACAGTACGAGATCCTTTCCGCTGCGAATGGTCGAACAATCCGATGCGTTTGCAGAGCAATTGGAGATGCGTATGATCATTGAATCTTCTCCGCTGGATCGGCGCGCCCTTCTTTCTTCGCTGGCTGTACTTCCGCTGCTTTCTGCCTCGCTGCACTCGAGTTCGGCGCTGGCACAAGCTCAGCGCGATCCGTTGCCTTCCTGGAACGACGGTTCGGCGAAGACGTCCATCGTCGACTTCGTCAGGCGCGTCACGGACCAGCGCGGCCCATATTTCGTGCCCACCCAACAGCGGATCGCAACCTTCGACAACGACGGCACGCTATGGGTCGAACAACCCATGTATGTGCAGCTTGCCTTCGTCCTCGATCGGGTGAAAGCCATGGCTGCGATGCACCCGGAATGGAAGGGCAAACAGCCCTTCGCGGCGGTGCTGGATGGCGACCTGAACGCACTCGCTGCTTCCGGCGAAAAGGGTATTGCCGAACTGGTCGCGGTCACCCACGCGGGTATGACGACGGCCGAGTTTGAGACGATCGTCGCGGACTGGCTCGCCACCGCGCGCGACAGGCGCTTCAAACGACCTTACACGGAGTTAGTGTATCAGCCGATGTTGGAATTGCTCGCCTATCTTCGGGCGAATGGTTTCCAGACTTTCATCGTTTCGGGTGGCGGCGTTGAGTTCATGCGGCCATGGACGGACGCCATCTACGGCGTGCCTCCAGAGCAGGTGGTCGGATCCTCGATCAAGACCCGGTTTGAAATGCGCGACAGCACCCCGGTGCTATTCCGGTTGCCCGAGGTCAATTTCATTGATGACAAGGCCGGCAAGCCGATCGGAATCAACGAACATATCGGCCGCCGCCCCATCGCCGCTTTTGGCAACTCGGATGGCGATCTTGAAATGCTCCAATGGACGACGCTCGCCCCCGGCGCGCGGTTCGGTCTGCTCGTTCACCATACCGACGCCGAGCGCGAATATGCCTACGACCGCCAATCCCACTTCGGGAAATTGGACACGGCCCTCGACGCCGCAGCGGTGAACCGATGGACGGTGGTCGACATGAAGAATGACTGGAAGCGAATATTCGCCTTTGACTGAGATCCATTGGAGATCCGTGAAGCCGGGGGGAGTGATGCAATGAATTTCACAGGAGCGAAATCCTTCTCCGGGCAAACGGCTGAGGGGACGGCGGACCAGGAGATGGTCTATATCCCCGGCGGGACTTTTCGGATGGGGTCCGAGCAACACTATCCAGAGGAGGCGCCGGTCCACCGGGTTACAGTGGACGGATTTTGGATAGACCGAACGCCAATCACCAATCGCCAGTTCCGCGATTTCGTCAACGCCACTGGTTACGTCACACTCGCGGAACTGATACCCGACGCGAAGGACTATCCTGGCGCGTTACCGCACATGCTCAAGGCCGGATCTCTCGTCTTTACACCGCCGCAGCAAGCTGTGGACCTGCGCAATTGGGGCGAATGGTGGACGTTCAAGTTCGGCGCCAACTGGCGCCGTCCCTATGGGCCACACAGTAACTTGCGCGGGATCGAGAACCATCCCGTCGTGCACGTCGCCTACCGAGATGTCGAAGCCTATGCGAAATGGGCAGGCAAGGAATTGCCGACCGAGGCTGAATGGGAGTTCGCTTCGCGTGGAGGACTGGACGGTGCCGAATTCGCCTGGGGGCACGAACTCGTACCCGGCGGCCAACATATGGCGAACATTTGGCAGGGTAATTTCCCCTGCGAGAATCTCGCAACCGACGGGTTCGAGCGCACCTCGCCCGTCACAGCTTTCCCGGCGAACGGCTACGGGGTGCACGACATGATCGGCAATGTCTGGGAATGGACTGCCGATTGGTATTCACCGATGCACGAGGCCGATGCGGCGAAGGCGTGTTGCATTCCGCAAAACCCGCGGGGTGGACTTGAAAATGCGAGCTACGACCCTCGAAATCCGAAGATCAGAATTCCGCGCAAGGTGCTGAAGGGCGGCTCGCATCTTTGCGCGCCTAACTATTGCCGCCGCTATCGTCCGGCCGCGCGTCATGCCGAGCCGATCGACACCTCAGCAAGCCATGTCGGCTTCAGGTGCATCACCAGGAAGAGGATCGCGTCATGAGTAACGATAGGATTCCGAGAAAGCCTGAGATGAGCACGGGACCAAACGGCGGCGGAATGAAACGCCGCGATCTCTTGTTGAGTGGTAGTTCTCTCGCCGCCGCTTCGGCGCTCTCGGCCATCGGATTGACGAGCCCTGCGCAAGCGCAGCAACCAGTTCCGGCGCCGGCGCCCGCTGCGCCCGGGCAACGGCCGAACATCGTCGTCATCATGGGTGACGACATCGGCATCTGGAATATCGGCGCCTACCACCGCGGGATGATGGCCGGACGGACGCCAAACCTCGACAAGATCGCCGCCGAAGGCATGCTGTTCACCGATTACTACGCCGAGGCGAGTTGCACGGCGGGCCGCGCCAACTTCATCACCGGCGAGCTGCCGATCCGCACCGGCATGACCACAGTTGGCCAGGCCGGCGCGCCCACAGGCTTGCCGGCGGAGGCCGTGACTATTGCCACGGCGCTGAAAGGTATGGGCTACGCCACCGGCCAGTTCGGCAAGAACCACCTTGGCGACAAAAACGAGTTTCTGCCGACGGTGCATGGCTTCGACGAGTTCTTCGGCTACCTGTATCACCTCGACGCGATGGAAGATCCGGCCCACCCCGCTTATCCGCAGGAGCTGTTGAACATAGTCGGTCCGCGCAACATGGTCCACTCGTGGGCGACCAACGTGGACGACGCCACCGTGGATCCGCGCTGGGGCAAGGTCGGCAAGCAGAGGATCGAGGACGCCGGAACGCTCTATCCCAAGCGGATGGAAACCGTGGACGATGAAATCCGCGACCTCGCGCTTAATTTCATCGACAGGGCCAAGGCCGACAACAAGCCATTCTTCCTGTGGCTCAATCCGACCCGCATGCACATCGTCACGCATCTATCGCCGAAGTACCAGGCGATGCGCAACTCCAAGAATGGTTGGTCCATCCATGAAGCCGGCATGGCGCAGCTCGACGACGACGTTGGCATCGTGATGCAGAAGCTCAAGGATATGGGCGTGGACGACAACACCATCGTCGTCTTCACCACGGACAACGGCACCGAAGTATTTACCTGGCCGGACGGCGGACAGACGCCGTTCGCGCAAAGCAAGGGCACGGTCATGGAAGGCGGCTTCCGCGCCCCGGCCATGATCCGCTGGCCGGGCAAGGTGCCGGCCGGCAAGGTCGAGAACGGCATCATGTCTGGACTGGACTGGTTCCCGACCTTACTGGCCGCCGCAGGCAACCCCAACATCGTCGATGAGCTCAAAAAGGGTAAACACATCGGTGACCGCACTTACAAGTGCCATCTGGACGGCTACAATCAGATGGACATGATCACCGGCAAAGGACCGTCAAATCGGCACGAAATCTTTTATTTCGGCGAAAGCGAGCTGGGGGCCGTGCGCATCGATGACTACAAGTATCGTTTCATCGACCAGCCCGGAGGCTGGCTGGGTGATAAAAGCAAGGTTGACGTGCCCTATTTGACCAACCTTCGCCTCGATCCTTTCGAGCGCACCGGCTGGCCAAATAGCGGGACCAAGGAGGGCGCCCAGCAATACTTCGACTGGTTCAAATACGAATTCTGGCGCTTTGTGTTTGTCCAGCAGCAGGTTGAAAAGCTGGCGATGACGGCGGTCGAATTTCCGCCCATGCAAAGGGGCGCGAGCTTCAATCTCGATGCCGTGAAGGCGAAGATCGCGGCCGCGCAAGCTGCAATCGCCAAGTAGCGCAGCTTGCAGCCTCAAGACGTCGCCCCGAACTCCCGGGGCGACGTCTTCAAGGAAGAGAGACGCCGAGAACGAAGGTTCGTCGGAGCGGCCGGAAATGGCATTTCGACTGGCCTCGTTGAATTTCTCAGGTGCCTTGAGCTTGCGAAACATGCGGGACGGTTGCCGAAGTAAAGGCCCCGATGACAGTCGATCAGCAATCGCCTGGATATGTCGCATCGCTGAAGAAAGCGGTCGTGACAGGAGTGATGGCTGCTGCTTGCTTGATCTTGTTGGCGGCGCATCCGGCTGCCGCGCTGGATCAGGTTTCCCTTCAGCTGAAATGGAAGCACCAATTCCAGTTTGCGGGCTATTATCAAGCGCTTGAACAGGGCTTCTATCGCGACGCTGGCCTCGACGTTATCATCCGCGAGGGCGGTCCGGACATAGATGTCTCTGAGACGGCGGCCAGCAGCAAGGCTGATTTCGGGGTCTGCAGCGCCAGTGTTTTACGTGACTGGGAAGCGAACCGCCGGCTGGTCGTGCTGGCCGCCATATTCCAGCGTTCCGCGGCCGTCATCCTGGTCCCACGTCGGGCAGACATCAGCAGCGTGGCGGATCTGCGCGGCCATACGCTCATGGACACACCGGGAAGCGACGAGATCGCCGCGATGCTGAAGCGCGAGGGGGTCGACTACCAGTCGATGATCCGCGTTCCACATGAGGGAAATCCACGCGACCTTCTGGTCGGCCGAGCCGACGCGATGATCGCGTATAGTACGAATGAGCCATTTGTCCTTGAGCAATTGGGCGCACCGTACCGCACGTTCGCGCCGGCGGCATCCGGCATTGACTTCTACGGCGACAATTTGTGCGCCTCCGAACAGGAAGTGAAAGCCCATCCGAACCGGGCTGCGGCATTCACGAGGGCGAGCTTGAAAGGCTGGGCCTTTGCCCTCGCGCACAAAGAGGCGAGCGTCGATCTGATTCTGCGGAAGTACTCGGCGAAAAAGAGCCGGGAGGCTCTGCTGTTTGAGGCGGAGCAGACCACGATGCTAGTCGGACAGGACGTCGACCGGATCGGCCGGCAGGATCCCGCGCGTTGGCGACACATTGCCGCGGTCTATCGGCAACTTGGGCTACTGACCGGCGATACGCTCCCGCCAGCACTGATCTGGCATGGAAATGAGGGCAGCACGCCGCGATGGCTAATTCCGCTGATGCTCGCCCTGGCAGGATTGGCGGTGGCGGCGCTTCTCGGGTACCGAAACCGCCACACGTTGCGGGCCACAATCAAACGGCCAGCCGCGCTTGCGCCGTTTGCCAGGATGGGGCGGCCAAGACTGAGCCTGATCATGTCGCTGCTCTTTATCGGCCTCAGCATTCCCGTCCTCATTTTCATCCTGATCTACAATTACAATAGGAATTCGGCCGGCATCGTATCGATCCTGAACGACGCGGTCGCGCAGACCAGCCAGGCCGGCGTTGAACGCACCCAGGATCTGATCGAGAGCACCGAAACCCCGCTACGTTTTCTCGTCGAATTGGCCGTCGCCGATTCCGGCTATTTCCGTACCGAGCAAAGCCGCGATCTATTGTATCGCGCCCTGACGTCGGCCGCGCATATCGACGCTGTCTATGTCAGTTTCGAGGATGGCTATCATCGGGTCGTCACCCGCATCGACGAGGACCGCCGGCGCGCCGATCCCCGGATTCCCGCGACAGCCAACTGGCATTCCAGCTACATCGATGCAATCACTTATTCCCTGCTCCGCGTGCGTCATCGAACATTCTTTGACGTATGGCCCAATCAGGTTGGTAAGTATGATGTTGCCACCGAGACTGACATGCGCCGCGCCTTACCTGGGTATCAGTCGGTCAAGACGACGCGCACACTTGTGGTAACTGAGCCTTCAATCAATCCAGATACAGGCTTTCCTGTTATCGCCTTGCGCGTTCCGATCTTTCGCGGCGTTGATTTCCTTGGTTGCGCATCGGCCCACATCACCGTGGACGTCCTGTCACGCTTTCTCGACAGGCACCGCGCCAGCGCTGGAAGCACCACATTCATTGCCGACCGCAACAACGGCAAGATCATTGCCTTTCCGGATAGGCAAAAGGGCGTTCGTATCGAGAACGGAGTGCTCAAGATCGCAACCATGGCTGACATCGACGACCCCGTCGTACGCGAAGCTCACCGCCAACACGCTCGCACCGGCGCCGACAGGTTTGCGTTCCGATCGCCCATCAACGGAGAGGATTTGATCGCGGCGTTCGCCAGCTTCCCTGGTGGCTTCGGCCAACCCTGGCAGATGATCACGTTGACGCCGATCGACGATTTCGTGGGGACGCTGAAGAGGACCAATCGATTGATGATGGTGGTGATCATTGCGCTCACCATGATCGAGTTGTTCTTCATCTACGTCGCCGCCAGCCGGCTGTCGCGTCCAGTCGAAAACGTGTCCCAGCAATTGCAGGCCATTGAAAGCCTCAACTTTGATACGCCCGCGAGTCCACCATCAAATATACAGGAGATCGCCAAGCTGGAATCGGCCGCTTCGTTGCTAAGAACATCGTTGAAATCTTTTTCCTCCTTCGTTCCGCTCGATGTGGTCCGCCAACTGATCAAGTCGGGTATCCCGCTGACTCTCGGCGTCGAGCCACGATTCCTCACCGTGTTCTTTTCCGATCTGGAGAATTTTTCCACCCACGCCGAGACGCTCGCGCCGGTTGACCTTCTGGTCCAGATATCGACCTACCTGGAGGAAGTCTCGTCAGCGATCTCGGAGGAAGGCGGCACCGTCGACAAGTTCATCGGCGATGGCGTCATGGCGTTCTGGAATGCCCCGGTCGAACGCCCTGACCACGTTCTGCGCGCATGCACTGCTGCATTGCGAGCGGCGCGCCGCATGGAACGTGTCAACGATGTCTGGGAGTCGGAAGGACGACCACGAATCCACCTGAGAATCGGGCTCAATTGCGCCAACGTCCTTGTCGGCAATGTCGGTTCTTCTAACAGGCTGAGCTACACGGCCTTGGGCGACGGCGTGAACGTTGCTGCCCGCCTTGAGGGCATCAACAAGCTATTTGGCACTACCATCTGCATCAGCGACAGCATTTACGACCGGGCAAAAGCCGACATACTCGCGCGACCGCTAAAGCGGGTTCAGGTGAAAGGCCGCAAAACCGACTTTATGATCTATGAGCTGCTTGCTCTGAGCGCCAGCGACGATCCGGAGTTAAGGCGCCGCGATGGCGATGAGCAGCTGATTGCCATGACCTGGCATGCCTCACAGAAATTCGAGGCCAGGGATTTCGCGGGGGCGGAGCACGCCTACCGCGTCGTCCTAAATGCGTTTCCCAGCGATACCGTCGCAACGTTGATGCTGAAGGAATGCACGGAAAGACAGAGAGTTGATATTCGCGAGGAAGACTCAAGAACAGTACTTGAGAAGTTTAACGGCGGTTCGTGAGCGGCTACGCTGTAGCGCCTAGAGCTCTGCAATGACTGCGCGCCGCTATTCCACGCTGGCGGTGCCCCGGCGCAGATCGGCTTCGATCTGCAAGCGCGCCGCCGCCGAAGCGGGCGCGGCGCGGCCGCTTCAGGCTCGCCCGGCATCAGCGAGTCATGAAACGTCGATGGCAAGCAATCGTGCAGCCAGCCGCGCATTCTTGGCGATCGTCGCGAGCGCATCGTTCAGGCTTGCCAGCGTCTTCTCGTCAAGTTCGTTGAACATGGTCGAATTCAAGGCGAGCTTTCTCTTGGACAATTTTTCGATGTCCATTGTCGCCTTCTTCGTCAGCGACATCAGGACAAAGCGCGCATCGTCGGCTCCCGGCCGCCGCGACAGCAAACCGGCCTTTTCGAGGCTCTTGGTTTGGTTGGTCACGAATGCCGGGTGAACCCGCAGCTTATTGGCAATGTCGATTCCGGCGACACCTCGCCCCTCGTCCAGTTCGGTGACAGCCATCAGGATCAGCCACTGCGGCTCGGTAATGCCCAGCAGTCTGGCCCAGCTGGTGTGGATGTGCTCGACCTGAGTGTGGATTTCGACCACGTTCCAGATGAAGTCCGTAATTGCTCTGTCGAGTTTGTTCTCGATCATGTCGTCCTGGTTTCCTTCAGGAGGGAGCAGATCAGTTTTTCCGTCCCGATCTTTGGCGGGCATTTTGAATATAGTGTGCCGGCGAGGGGCAAGTCGACGATCCGGGACTGGCGCCAATAGTCGCAGTAGACGTCTTCGACAAGGATCGCTCTACTCCACGCTGGCGGTGCCACGGCGCAGATCGGCTTCGATCTGCAAGCGCGTGCCGCCGCCGAAGCGGGCGCGGTAGACCTGAAGGTTCTCCATGATCCGCTGCACGTAATTGCGCGTCTCGGAGAATGGAATGAGCTCGACCCAGTCGACCGCGTCGACCTTGGGATCGCGCGGATCGCCGTAGCGGTCGACCCACTTCTTCACGCTGCCGCGGCCGGCATTGTAGGCCGCGAAGGTCATGATGTAGGAGCCGCGGTAATCCTCGAGCAGGCCGCCGAGCTCGGCCGAGCCGAGCGTGGCATTGTAGACCGAATCGTTCTTCAGCCGCGCCAGATCGTAGGTCGCGCCGTGCCGCTTGCAGACGTAGCGCGCGGCATCCGGCGTCACCTGCATCAGCCCGTAGGCCTGCGCCGGCGAGACCACCGACGGGTTGAACGCGCTCTCCTGCCGCGCGATGGCGTAGACGATGCTGCGCTCGACCTCGGGACCGATCGGCGTGAACTGCGGAATGCCGTTGACGGGGTAGGCGTAGAAGTCGAACGGCAGGCCACGGTTGAGCGCGGCCTTGCCGAGCAGCAGCATGCCGCGCGCATCGCTGTAGCGCTGGGTCAGCTCGCCAAGGCCGGCAAGCGCTTCCGGATCGCCGTTCTCGCCCATGTCGGCGAGCAGCGGTATCGCCATCTCGCGCTCGTCGAGCTCGTAGAGCAGTTGCGCGGCGCGCACGATCTCGAGCCGCTCGGCGCCGCGGCCGCGCGGCTGGCTGTGGAGCTCGATCTGCGGCAGGCCGAGTTTTGCGCGCGCGAGCTGGCCGTAATAGCTGGTGGATTGCTCGGCTGCGCGCGCGTAGGCGTTGCGCGCCTCCTGCTGACGGCCCGCGGCTTCCGCGGCGCGGCCCTGCCAATAGCCGGCGCGCGCCAGCGCGGTCGGATTGACGCTGCCGACGCCGATGCGGGCAAAATGCTGGGTCGCTGCTGCGGGATCGTTGAGGAAGCGCAGTGCGATCCAGCCTGCGGTGAACTCCTGCTCGGTCTTGTAGATATCGCGCGAGGGCAGGGCCGCATCGCGCGCGATCAGATAGGCGCTGCGAAATTCCTCGGTGTCGATCATCTTGCGCGCCAGGAGGCGCCGCTCGATCCACCATTCGTCGAGATTGTGGAGCCGGTTCGGATCCTTCGGAGCCGACAGCATCAGCTGGGCCGCTTCGGCAAATTTCTCCTCGCGGCGGAGCAGCTGGATCTTGCTGAAGATGAAGCCGGGATCATTGTGCAGCTCGCGCGGCACGGCGTCGAGCAGCGCGCGCGCGTTCGGCGCCTTCTTGACGGCGGCGATGCGGGCCTTGGCGAGCGCGACATAGCCGGCGCCGAGGCGTTTTGCAGCGCGCAGCGCCGCTTCGTTCTCGCTGCCGTAGAGCAGCGTGTCCATCCGCGCCTTCTGGTCGCCCGGCGTCAGCAGCGCGCCGAACTGGTCGAGCGCGTTGTTCTCGGTGTCCTCCGACATCGGATCGCTGCGCCAGGCTTCGCGCACCAGCCGTTCGGCATTGGCGCGGTCGCCGCGCGCCAGCATCGCCTTGGCGAGCGTGAAGCGGCCCTTGGCGGACACGGGGGATTCATTCTCGAACCACGACCACGCAACGGAATCGTCGCGCCTGTCGTCCCACATCGCGGCTTCGAGGCGCCGGCGCAGGAAAGTCTGCGACGGCCAGCTCGGATTGGCGGACAGGAAGGCGCGGTATCGCTCGACGGTGGCGCCGTTGTCCTCGCTGCGCAGGATGATCCATTCGGCGAGCTTTCGCGCGACGGGATCCGAGATCGAGGCTGCGTAATTGGTGGCGTCGCCCGACTTGCGCTTGCGCACGAGCTCAATGACGGTCTCCAGGGTGTCTTTGTCGGCCTGCGACGTCGAGGAGGTGGCAGCGACCGCGGCCGGCGTGACCGGCTTGCGCGGCGTGGCATGCTGGCGGGTCGCCGGCGCAAGCACGGGCGCCGCGAGCGGTTTGGCGGGGGCCGGGGCAGTCGGTCTGACAGTCGCCGTCACGGCAGGTGCGGGGGCAGTCTTGGGAGACGAGCCATGGGCGGCCGGCTGTGATTTTGGCGCAGGGGCCGCCGCAGCCGCCTTGGGCTTGTCCTTCCCAGGCTCCTTGCCGGCGTCCTTCCCAGTATCTTTGCCAGTGGGTTTCTTCGCTACATCCTTGGCGGGGGCGCTCGCGGCCCCCTTGCTCGCGCCCTTGGGAGCCTCCTTGGGGGCTTCCTTGCCGGTTCCCTTGGCAGATCCCTTTGAAGCGTCCTTGGCAGCTGGTTTCGCGGTGTCCCTAGAGCCTTCCGGCGCTGCCTCGTTGGATTTGGCCAACGCTGCGCAGCCGACCGTCAGCCCTGCTATCAGGCACACGGCCAGACCGGTGGATCGCCATGCGGCACGAGCAAAGGAGGTCACGGCGTTTCGTCGCCCCGAATCAGTCAATTGGCCCAAGGCCTATCTGTACAAGATCTGGCTGTATTTGATTGAATATGCGGACAAAATACCAACAACCGCTTACCTCCGGCGGGTTTGCACCACCACCGCGGCAAAATCGCGGCCTAAACGGTGCTTCACGCGGAAGCGGCCCTTTTACCGTCGTATCAGACCCGGTATGAAGAGGGCTTGCTCAAGAGATCTGCGCGTACGGAGGAAGTCCATGGCAGCCAAGACGAAATTCCGGGGGTCGTTCACCGCCTTGGTCACGCCGTTCAAGAACGGCTCGCTCGACGAGGCGGCGTTCCGCTCGCTGGTCAACTGGCAGATCTCTGAGGGCACCAACGGCCTGGTCCCGGTCGGCACCACCGGCGAGAGCCCGACGCTCAGTCATGACGAGCACAAGAAAGTGGTCGAATGGTGCATCGCTGAAGCCAAGGGCCGCGTGCCCGTCGTTGCCGGCGCCGGCTCCAACTCGACCAAGGAGGCGATCGAGCTTGCCCAGCACGCCGAGAAGGCGGGCGCGGATGCCGTGCTGGTGGTGACGCCCTACTACAACAAGCCGACCCAGGAAGGCATGTATCAGCACTTCAAGGCGATCAACGATGCGATCGGCATTCCGATCATCATCTACAACATCCCGCCGCGCTCGGTGATCGACATGTCGGTGGACACCATGGCGCGGCTGTGGGAGCTGAAGAACATCGCCGGCGTCAAGGACGCCACCGCCAGCATGGTCCGTGTCTCGCAACAGCGCGCCGCGATGGGCGAGGACTTCAACCAGCTCTCCGGCGAGGACGCGACCATCCTCGGCTACATGGCTCATGGCGGCCACGGCTGCATCTCGGTGACCTCGAACGTCGCCCCGCGCCTGTGCTCGGAGTTCCAGGCCGCCTGGGCGAAGGGTGACCACGCCGCCGCCTTGAGGCTGCACGACAAGCTGATGCCGCTCCACAACAACCTCTTCATCGAGAGCAATCCGGCGCCGATCAAGTACGCGATGTCGCTGCTCGGCAAGCTCGACGAGACGCTGCGGCTGCCGATGGTACCGGTGTCCGAGCCGACCCGCGTCGCGGTGCGCACCGCGATGGTGCATGCGGGGCTGATCAACTGAGGCGCTCGCCTCTCGGGGAGCTTTCATGGGGGTCGAGGAAAGAGGCACGCGGATGCTCAAGGAGTTCCGCGAATTCGCGGTGAAGGGCAATGTCGTCGATCTCGCGGTCGGCGTCATCATCGGCGCGGCCTTCGGGGCCATCGTCAATTCGCTGGTCGGCGACGTGATCATGCCGATCATCGGCGCCGTCACCGGCGGCCTCGACTTCTCGAACTACTTCACCCCCTTGTCGAAGGCGGTCACCGCCACCAACTTAGCCGATGCGAAAAAGCAAGGCGCCGTCCTTGCTTGGGGCAGCTTCCTCACGCTCACGATCAACTTCATCATCATTGCGTTCGTGCTGTTCCTGGTAATCCGCGCCATCAACACGCTGAAGCGCAAGGAAGAGGCGGCACCCGCCGCGCCACCGAAGCCGTCGGCCGAGGTCGAGCTGCTGACCGAGATCCGCGATCTCCTCAAGAAGTGACGCGCGTACTTCATTGAAACTGTTAGTTTACGCGCGCATCTCGATCAGGTTTGTCTGACATGGCCGATAAGAACGAACGTCCGATCAAGGTCATGGCGGAGAATCGCAAGGCCCGCTTCAACTACGCCATCGAGGACACGATCGAGGCGGGCATCGCGCTGACCGGCACCGAGGTGAAGTCGATCCGCAACGGCAAGAGCACGATCGCGGAATCCTACGCCGACTCCAAGGACGGCGAGATCTGGCTGATCAACGCCACCATTCCCGAATACCTCCAGGGCAACCGCTTCAACCACGAGCCCAAGCGCCCGCGAAAACTGCTGCTGCACCGCAAGCAGATCAATAAGCTGATGGGCGCGGTCGACCGCGAGGGCATGACGCTGATCCCGCTCAAGCTGTACTTCAACGAGCGCGGGCGCGCCAAGCTGCAGCTGGCGGTTGCGAAAGGCAAGAAGCTGCATGACAAGCGCGAGACCGAGAAGAAGCGCGACTGGAGCCGGGAGAAGGGCCGGCTGATGCGGGCGAGGGGGTAGCGAGATGAATCAGAAAAACCTGCTCGAGGTCGACTGGAGCAAGATCCCGGCACCCATTGATGACGGCGGCGCCGCGCATCTGGCCGGCACGACGCTGCCCGCGATCAGCCTGCTCGCGACCGACGATACGTCAGTGACGCTGTCGGCGCTCTCCGGGCGCACCGTGGTGTTCGCCTATCCGCGCACCGGCGAGCCCGGCAGGATCTCGCTGGTCGACGATTGGGACATGATTCCCGGCGCGCGTGGCTGCACGCCGCAGACCTGCGCGTTCCGCGATCTCTTCGCCGATCTCCGGGCAGCCGGCGCCTCGCACGTGTTCGGCCTGTCGACCCAGAGCAACGCCTACCAGACCGAGATGGCCTCGCGCCTGCACCTGCCGTTCCCCGTGCTGTCCGACGAGAAGCTGGCGCTCACGCGCGCCCTGAGTTTGCCGACCATGGAGGTCGCAGGCCTGACGCTGATCAAGCGCCTCGCATTGATCATCGACGACGCCACGATCACGCACGTGTTCTACCCGGTGTTTCCGCCGGACCGGAATGCGGGCGATGTGCTGGACTGGCTGAAGGCCAATCCGGCCGGAGGCTGATTTCCTATTTGATGCGTTTCTAGTCGAGGTCGGCCTTTATCCTGGCAAACACGCTGCGGAACATATCCGGCGTCAGCACGCCGGTGTTCGTATTGTAGCGCGAGCAGTGATAGCTGTCGTAGAGCTTGAACGCGCCGGCCTGATGCACCGCGCCGTGGCCGAAGGGGGCCTGTGAGGCCTTCAAGCTGAGCGGCTTGAGCACGGTGTCGTGCGCAATGCGCCCGAGCGCGACGATCGCGCGTAGGTTCGGCATCGTCGCGAGATTCGCGACGAGGAACCGGCGGCAGGTGTTGATCTCGAGCGGCAGCGGCTTGTTCTGCGGCGGAACGCAATGCACGGCGTTGGCGATCCGGCAGTCGACCAGCTCGAGGCCGTCGTCGGGCCGCGCCTGATAGGTGCCCCTGGCGAAGCCGTATTCAAGCAGCGTGGCGTAGAGCAGGTCGCCGGCATAGTCGCCGGTGAACGGACGGCCGGTGCGGTTGGCGCCTTGCATCCCCGGCGCGAGCCCGACGATCAATAGGCGGGCCTTGATGTCGCCGAAGGGCGCGACCGGCGCATTGTGCCACAACGGCTCGCGCGCACGGTTGGCCTCACGAAAGGCGACCAGGCGCGGGCAGAGCGGACAGTCACGGTCGGGGACGAGGGTGAGAGGCTGGCGGCTTGACCGTGCCGCCTCACTCCTCGAAGTCGTCATCGCCCCTCGGCGCCATCGTGGTCGCGCGCTGGAGGAACTGCGGGGCGTGGTGGCGTCCCTCGCGCTCGCTGCGGTCACGCGGGGCGGGGCGTTCGGACGGGTCGCGGCCGAGCTTGGATTGCAGCTCGACGAGGTCGGTGAACACGTCGGCCTGGCGGCGCAGCTCGTCGGCGATCATCGGCGGCTGGCTCGCGATGGTGGAGATCACGGTGACCCGCACGCCGCGGCGCTGGACCGCCTCGACCAGGGAACGGAAGTCGCCGTCACCCGAGAACAGCACAATCTGGTCGACGTGCTCGGCGAGCTCCATGGCGTCCACGGCGAGCTCGATGTCCATGTTGCCCTTGACCTTGCGTCGGCCGGAGGCGTCGATGAACTCCTTGGTCGCCTTGGTGACGACGGTGTAGCCGTTGTAGTCCAGCCAGTCGATCAGCGGCCGGATCGAGGAGTATTCCTGATCCTCGATGATGGCGGTGTAGTAGAACGCCCGCAGCAGGGTCCCGCGGCTCTGAAATTCCTTCAGCAGGCGCTTGTAATCGATATCGAAGCCCAGAGTTTTCGCCGTCGCGTAGAGATTGGCCCCATCGATGAAGAGCGCGATCTTGTTAGTAGGAGAAGGTGACATTCAGTTTGCTCGCGTAGTGTTTGTGATTGATCGTTTATTGTTGGCGCGGCAGCCGCGAGCCGCGCAGTCCCAAGGTGACGCCGAAACCCGTCGAAACCGCAAATCCGGAGAAGTCGGGGCAATCAAGGTATAGTTATGGCGGACCTGCATACGTCCGGTGCTGCCCTCGACGGCAGCCCGGAAAATCATCCATCCCAGCCCCAATGTGGGGGTAGCAGAGCCGTTTGGCGAGGCCAAATCACAAATTCGCCTTGCGAAACCGCCCCGGCCCCTATAACTAGCCCGGATCATCCACATATTTCGTCCCACCCACAACGGAGCGACAGTCCATGGCTCGCGTCACCGTAGAAGATTGCATCGACAAGGTCGACAACCGGTTTGACCTCGTCCTGCTGGCTGCCCACCGTGCCCGCATGATTTCGTCCGGCTCACAACTAACGGTTGACCGCGATAACGACAAGAACCCTGTTGTGTCTTTGCGTGAAATTGCCGACCAGACCATCTCGCCGGAGGATCTCCGCGAAGAGCTGGTGCACTCGCTCCAGAAGTTCGTCGAGGTCGACGAGCCCGAGCCCGATACGGTGCCGCTGATCGGTTCCGCCGGCGCCAGCGTCGATGCCGACGACACCGAAGTTGCCGTTGAGCGCATGACCGAAGAGGAGCTCCTGAAGGGCCTCGAGGGCCTCGCGCCGCCGGAAGAGCAGCCGGAGGAGGACGAGTAAATCGTCCCATCGCAGTCGTCGACTTCTTGTGATCTTATCAAGGGCCCGAACCAGCGTTCGGGCCTTTGCTTTTGTTGGCGTTTTCGTGGTTACCATAGCGTTGCCGCTTCGCGCCGCGCCCTGTCACTGAATTGATCGGACGCGCACGAGATCGGAGCTAGGATGTATGCAACGGGCTGTCCCATGGCCCGTTCGAAGGCAGGACGGAATGGTATATCGGCGCTGGAGCCCAACGCAGATGCAGGCCGCAACCGAATCGGTTGCCGTGGCCCCGACTGCGCCGGTGGCCCGCCCGGCCAAGCCGCGCGCGCGCATGATGCGTCAATATGACCTCGTCGAGCGCGTCAGATCCTACAATCCCAACACCAACGAAGACCTGCTGAACCGCGCCTATGTCTACGCCATGAAGGCGCACGGTTCGCAGACCCGCGCCTCGGGCGATCCGTATTTCTCGCACCCGCTCGAAGTGGCGGCGATTCTCACCGACCTGAAGCTCGACGACGCCACCATCGTGGCCGCGCTGCTGCACGACACGATCGAGGACACCGAGGCGACGCGAGCCGAGATCGACCAGATCTTCGGGCCCGAGATCGGCGCGCTGGTCGAGGGCCTGACCAAGCTGAAGCGGCTGGAGCTGGTGTCGCGCGAGGCCAAGCAGGCCGAGAACCTGCGCAAATTGTTGCTGGCCATTGCCGACGACGTCCGCGTTCTCCTGGTCAAGCTCGCCGACCGCCTGCACAACATGCGCACGCTGGACTTCGTGCCGACCGAATCGCGACGGCGCATCGCCGAGGAGACGCTCGACATCTATGCGCCGCTGGCGGGACGCATGGGCATGCAGGAGATGCGCGAGGAGCTGGAGGATTTGTCCTTCCGCACCCTCGATCCCGAAGCCTATTCGGTGGTCATGCAGCGGCTCGATGCGCTCGCCGAACGCAACCGCAATCTGATCGGGGAGATCGAGGACCAGCTCTCCAACAATCTGCGCCACCGCGGGCTTGGCGCGCGGGTCTATGGCCGCCGCAAGAAGCCATTCTCGATCTGGACCAAGATGGAGCGCAAGTCGGTCGGCTTCGAGCAATTGTCCGACATTTTCGGTTTCCGCGTCGTCGTCAACGACATCGAGGCCTGCTATCGCGCGCTCGGCATCGTCCACACGAACTGGCCGGTCGTGCCGGGGCGTTTCAAGGACTATATCTCGACGCCGAAGCAGAACGACTACCGCTCGATCCACACCACCGTGATCGGTCCCGGCAACCAGCGCGTCGAGCTCCAGATCCGTACCGAGGCAATGGACCAGATCGCCGAGCGCGGCATCGCCGCGCACGTGTTCTACAAGGAAGGCGTGGGCTCGCCGACCGAATTCCTCAAGCGCGAATCCAATGCGTTCGCCTGGCTGCGCCACACCATCGGCATCCTCTCGGAGAGCGCCAACCCCGAGGAATTCCTCGAGCACACCAAGCTCGAGCTGTTCCACGATCAGGTGTTCTGCTTCACCCCGAAGGGCAAGCTGATCGCGCTGCCGCGCCATGCCAATGTGATCGACTTCGCCTACGCCGTGCATACCGACGTCGGCAACAGCGCGGTGGGCTGCAAGATCAATGGCCAGTTCGCGCCGCTGTCCTCGGAGCTCCAGAACGGCGACGAAGTCGAGGTGCTGACCTCGGAAGCGCAAGCGGCGCCGCCGTCCGCCTGGGAAACGCTCGCGGTCACCGGCAAGGCGCGTGCCGCGATCCGCCGCGCAACACGCACCGCCGTGCGCGACCAATATGTCGGCCTTGGCCGGCGCATCGTGGAGCGCCTGTTCGAGCGTGCCAAGATCGAATACGCCGACGACAAGCTCAAGGGTGCGCTGCCGCGGCTGGCGCGCACCTCGATCGAGGACGTCATGGCGGCGGTCGGACGCGGTGAGATCAAGGCCTCCCACGTCGCGCGCGCGATGTATCCCGACTACAAGGAGGAGCGCATTGCGCGCTACGGCGTCAAGAAGGGGTTTGCCGCCAAGCTCAGGGAGAAGTCGTCGGAGCCGCCGCGCAGCCCGGTCGCGATCCCGATCCGCGGCATCAATTCGGACCTGCCGGTCAAGTTCGCGCCTAACGGCGGCGCCGTGCCGGGCGATCGCATCGTCGGCATCGTCACGCCGGGCGAGGGCATCACGATCTACCCGATTCAGGCACCGGCCCTGAAGGATTTCGAGGAGGAGCCGGAGCGCTGGCTCGACGTGCGCTGGGACATCGAGGACTCCGCACCGCAGCGTTTTCCGGCCCGCATCAAGGTCGAGAACGTCAACGAGCCCGGCGCGCTGGCGCAGATCGCGACCGTGATCGCCGAGCATGACGGCAACATCGACAACATCAGCATGCAGCGCCGTTCGCCTGATTTCACCGAGACGACGATCGATCTCGAAGTCTACGATCTGAAGCATCTGAGCGCGATCCTGGCCCAGTTGCGCGCAAAGGCGGTCGTCGCCCGCGTCGAACGTGTTAATGGATAGGCGCCTCTCGCATGCGTCTGTTCCCCTGATTTCGTGAGTCCTGAAATGCCCGCTTCTCCGCTCCGCCTCGGCGTCAATGTCGATCATGTCGCGACCCTGCGCAACGCGCGCGGCGGCCGCAATCCCGATCCGGTGCGCGCCGCGCTGCTTGCGATCGAGGCCGGTGCCGACGGCATCACCGCGCATCTGAGGGAAGATCGCCGGCACATCCGCGACGAGGACATGGCCCGGCTGAGGGCCGAAATCTCCAAGCCACTCAATTTCGAGATGGCGGCGACCGACGACATGATGCGGATCTCGCTCGCGACCAAACCCCACGCGGTGTGCCTGGTGCCGGAGCGCCGCCAGGAGGTGACGACCGAAGGCGGCCTCGATGTGGTCGGCCAGCACAATGCGCTGGCGCCCTACATCGCGCGGCTGAACGATGCCGGCATCCGGGTCTCGTTGTTCATCGCCGCGGATCCCGCGCAGATCGAGATGGCGGCGCGGCTGCGGGCGCCCGTGATCGAGATCCACACCGGCGCCTGGTGTGACGCCGTGGTCGACGGCCATACCGAGACGGCGGAGGCCGAATGGCAGCGGATCGTTGCCGGCGTGAAACTGGCGAAGTCCGCCGGGCTCGAGGTTCATGCCGGGCATGGGCTCGACTATGCGACGGCGGAGACGATTGCCGCGCTGCCTGACATCATGGAGCTCAACATCGGCTACTACATGATCGGCGAAGCGCTGTTCGTCGGCCTCGCCGAGACGGTGCGGAGCATGCGCGCGGCGATGGACCGCGGCCGGAGCCGGGCATGATCATCGGCGTCGGCTGCGACCTGATCGACATCACCCGCGTGGCCAAGGTGATCGAGCGCCACGGTGAGCGCTTCCTCGACCGCATCTTCACCGTCGCCGAGCGCGCCAAGGCGGAGCGGCGCACCAAGAACGAGAAGATGGTGGTTGCGACCTACGCCAAGCGCTTCGCCGCCAAGGAGGCCTGCTCCAAGGCGCTCGGCACCGGCATCAGGCGCGGCGTCTGGTGGCGCGACATGGGGGTGGTCAACCTGCCCGGAGGGCGGCCGACCATGCAGCTGACGGGCGGGGCGCTCGCCCGGCTCCAGGCCCTGACGCCTGAAGGGTTCGAGGCCAGGATCGACCTGTCGATCACCGACGACTGGCCGCTGGCGCAAGCGTTCGTCATCATTTCCGCCGTGCCGCTGGCCAAGCCCTGACGTGCAACTCAGCGTTTTATAATTCGTATTTAGAATCAGCATCTTAAGAAGTTTTGACGCGATCCTTGATTGCGTGGACCTCGACAACCGTCTAAAAGTCCGCCGACGCAAATCAGGCTGGGCGAATTCGGCTTTACGCCGGAATTGGCCCTCATTATCAGAATCAGGACAATCTCCTTGGGCCGCGAAGCGATGGGCTGTTCGCGAGAGGAGGGCGCTCTGTGACCGCCGGCCGGAATTGAGAGAGCAATGAGCGTGACTTCGGGAACAAAAACTGAGAGCGGCGTCGGCGAGACGATCCGGGTCGTGATCCACGCTCTCCTGATCGCGCTCGTGATCCGCACGTTCCTGTTCCAGCCTTTCAACATCCCGTCCGGTTCGATGAAGGCGACGCTGCTGGTCGGCGACTATCTGTTCGTCTCGAAATATTCCTACGGATACAGCCACTACTCGATCCCGTTCTCGCCGAACCTGTTCTCGGGCCGGATCTGGGGCTCGGACCCGAACCGCGGCGACATCGTCGTGTTCCGCCTGCCCAAGGACGACTCCACCGACTACATCAAGCGCGTCATCGGCCTTCCCGGCGACCGCGTCCAGATGCGGGACGGGCTGCTCTACATCAACGACACCCCGGTCGAGCGGCAGCGCATGAGCGAATTCGTCGGCGAGGATCCCTGCGGCTCCGAAGGCGGCGGCATCTCCAGGGTGAAGCGCTGGAAGGAAACGCTGCCGAACGGCGTGTCGTATGAGACGCTGGACTGCGCCGACAACGGCTACATGGACAACACCAACGTCTACACCGTGCCGTCCGGCCATTTCTTCATGATGGGCGACAACCGCGACAACTCCACCGACAGCCGCTTCCTCGGCCAGGTCGGCTACGTGCCGCAGGAGAATCTGATCGGCCGCGCCCAGATGATCTTCTTCTCCATTGCCGAAGGCGAGCACGCCTGGATGTTCTGGCGCTGGCCATGGGCGGTGCGCTGGAATCGCTTCTTCCATATCGTCCGATGAAAGACGAAGCCAAGGACATCGTGACCCAGACGATCGAGGCGCAAGCCGCCCCTGAGGGTGAAGCTGCAACCAAGACGCCTGCGAAGAAGAAGAGGGCACGCAAGGCCAAGGCGACTGACGCGAATGCGGCGCTCGAGGCCCGCATTGGCTACAGCTTCGCTGATCCGAACCAGTTGATCCAGGCGATCACGCATGTCTCGGCGCTGAAGTCCGGACGCAAGCGCGGCGACAGCTATCAGCGGCTGGAATTCCTCGGCGACCACGTGCTCGGGCTTGTCGTCTCCGACATGCTCTACCATGCCTTTCCGAATGCCGACGAAGGCGAGCTGTCCAAGCGCCTTGCCGAGCTCGTGCGCAAGGAAAGCTGCGCCGACGTCGCCAAGTCGCTCGGTCTGCTCGACGACATCAAGCTCGGCTCGGTCGGGTCCAGTGCCGATGCCCGCCTGCGCAAGTCCATCCTCGGCGACGTCTGCGAGGCCGTGATCGGCGCCATTTTCCTCGACGGCGGCCATGCCGCGGCATCCGACTTCGTCAAGCGCAACTGGACTGAACGCATGCACAAGCCGCGGCGTCCCTTGCGCGATCCCAAGACCGTGCTGCAGGAATGGGCGCAGGGGAAGGGGCTGCCGACACCTGTCTACCGCGAGGTCGAGCGCACCGGCCCGCATCACGATCCGCAGTTCCGCGTCGCGGTGGACCTGCCGGGACTCGCCCCGGCCGAAGGCATCGGCGGCAGCAAGCGCGCGGCAGAGAAAGTAGCAGCTTCAGTCATGATCGAACGTGAAGGCGTTGGCGGCAGCAATGACGGCTGAAACAAGCGGCGAAGCGCCCACTGCTACGCGCTGCGGCTTCGTCGCGCTGATCGGCGCGCCGAATGTCGGCAAGTCCACGTTGGTCAATGCGCTGGTCGGGGCCAAGGTGACGATCGTCTCGCGCAAGGTGCAGACCACGCGCGCGCTGATCCGCGGCATCGTCATCGAGGACAACGCGCAGATCATCCTGGTCGACACGCCCGGCATCTTCCTGCCGAAGCGGCGGCTCGATCGCGCCATGGTCTCGACCGCCTGGAGCGGGGCCCATGACGCCGACCTCGTCTGCGTGCTGCTCGACGCCAAGGCCGGAATCGACGAGGAGGCCGAGGCGATCCTCACCAAGGTCGCGAGCGTGAAGCACGAGAAGATCCTGGTGATCAACAAGGTCGATCTGGTCCAGCGCGAGAAGCTGCTGGCGCTCGCGCAGGCCGCCAACGAGCGCATGCCGTTCGCGAAGACCTTCATGATCGCGGCGATCTCGGGCGACGGCGTCGATGACCTCAGGCATACGCTGGCCGAGATTGTGCCACCGGGGCCGTTCCTCTATCCCGAGGACCAGATGTCGGACGCGCCGATGCGGCAGCTTGCGGCCGAGATCACGCGCGAAAAGATCTATCGCAAGCTGCACCAGGAGTTGCCCTATCAGTCCACGGTCGAGACCGACAAGTGGGAGGAGCGCAAGGACAAGTCGGTGCGCATCGAGCAGACGATCTTCGTCGAGCGCGAGAGCCAGCGCAAGATCGTGCTCGGCGCGGGCGGCGCCACCATCAAGTCGATCGGTGCGGACTCGCGCAAGGAGCTCGCCGAGATCCTTGGCGTGCCCGTGCATCTGTTCCTGTTCGTCAAGGTGCGCGAGAACTGGGGCGACGATCCCGATCGCTACCGCGAGATGGGCCTGGAATTCCCCAAAGAATAACCAAGAAAAGATCAATCACCGATGAGCGTACCCAGCAACGTCCGGCGCTTCGAAGCGCTGCTCTATGCATCGTTGATGCTGGATGCCTTGTCGGTGGCGGTGCAGGACCGCACGCCCAATGCCGAGATGACCGAGCAGATGATCATGACGTCGATGCTGCTCGCCGGCGGCATGATCCTGCTGCTGGTGTATTTCGTCCGGCTGGCCGCGCACTGGCGCAAGAATTGGCCGCGCTGGGTGCTGGCGGCGGCGCTCGTGCTGTCGGTGATCTCGCTCGGCCAGATCATCGGCCAAAAGGGCCTGGAGCTCGACAGTGCCATCGAGATCGTCTCCTGCGTGCTGACGACGGTGGGGCTGTATTTCTCCTTTACCGGTGACGCGCAGGGCTGGTTCAACGCGTGAGGTTTCGCGCGGTGCCGTAAGGTGGGCAAAGGCGCACCCTTGCGCCGTGCCCACCACATTTTGCACTGCTTCGTAGAGGGAAATCGGTGGGCACGCTGCGCTTTGCCCACCCTACGAGTCCTCAAACTGAGCTACACTCCATCCATGGAATGGACCGACGAAGGCATCGTGCTGGGCGTGCGGCGGCATGGCGAGAGCAGCGTCATCGTCGAGCTGCTGACGCGCGAGCACGGCCGGCATCTGGGGCTGGTGCGCGGCGGCGCCGGCTCGCGGATGCGGCCACTGCTGCAACCCGGCAACAGCGTCAGCGTGGTGTGGCGGGCGCGGCTCGACGAGCATCTCGGCACCTATGCCGTCGAGGGATTGAAGCTGCGCGCGGCAACGCTGCTGGGATCTTCCCACGGGGTCTATGGGGTCACTCATCTGGCCTCGATTGCGCGGCTCCTGCCGGAGCGTGATCCGCATGAAGGCATCTTTGCGCTGCTCGCACATTCGCTCGACGATTTCGACGACATCGGCAGCGCCGCCGTGCACGTGATCCATTTCGAGCTGGCGATGCTCGCCGAGCTCGGGTTCGGGCTGGCGCTCGAGAACTGCGCCGTGACCGGGGAGACCACGGACCTGATCTACGTCTCGCCGAAATCCGGCGGAGCGGTGTCGCGCGGTGCGGGCGAGCCGTGGCGCGACCGGCTGTTGCGGCTGCCGCCGTTCCTGCGTCATCGCGAAGCCGCGAGCGAGCTTACCGATCAGGATCTCCAGGATGGTTTTCGGCTCACCGGCCTGTTCCTGCTCCGCCACGTGCTGGAGCCGCGCGGGCAGGGCCATTCCGACGCGCGGGCCGGCTTCATCAATGCGCTGACGCGGCAGCAGGCGCGGGCTGCGATTCCGGCGCCATGAGCCTATTGCGGTCCTGCATTGTCGCAATGGGCCAGCCCGCCCTGGAACGAAACCGGGTTCCCTGGACTTGCCCCCCGGGGTTCCAACCCGGGGATAAGCTTCATGCTGATCAAGGGACTTGTGATCTCGGCAGCGCTGATGGCGCTGGCGCCGGACGCCCTCGCGGGCGAGCAGCCGGGACTGTTTCGCCGTGCGTCCTGCACCGTCGTCAGGTTCTACGTGGCGAAATATTCGGCTGCAGCCGCAGAGGCATGGGCACGGTCCAAGGGCGCGACCGAGGCCGAGATCGAGACGGCCCGGCGTTGCGTGACCAATGCCCCGGCCACCACCACACAGGCCCAAAATTCGCAAGCGAGCCAGCCTGTGATCGCCGGCTGGGCCGGGCACTAGCCGCCCACAGGAACCAATCGATCCTTGCCCGATTCGCTTCCACGGTTTAACCGGGCGGCATGGGAAAACGATTGATTCCGCCGGAAGAGCCGGCCGAAATTCACGAGGTGCCGCTGCGTGAGGCGCTGGAAGAGCGCTATCTCGCCTATGCGCTCTCCACCATCATGCACCGCGCGCTGCCGGATGCGCGAGACGGCCTGAAGCCGGTGCATCGGCGCATCCTCTACGGCATGCGCCTGCTCCGGCTCGACCCCGGCACGGCCTTCAAGAAATCCGCCAAGATCGTGGGCGACGTGATGGGCTCGTTCCATCCGCATGGCGACCAGGCGATCTACGACGCCATGGTGCGTCTCGCGCAGGATTTCTCCTCGCGCTACCCGCTGGTCGACGGTCAGGGCAATTTCGGCAATATCGACGGCGATAACCCGGCCGCCTACCGCTACACCGAAGCGCGCATGACCGATGTCGCGCGGCTTCTGCTCGATGGCATCGACGAGGACGGGGTGGAATTCCGTCCCAACTACGACGGCCAGTCGAAAGAGCCGGTGGTTCTGCCCGGTGGCTTCCCGAACCTGCTCGCCAACGGTGCGCAGGGCATCGCGGTCGGCATGGCGACCTCGATCCCGCCGCACAACGCCGCCGAGCTTTGCGACGCCGCGCTGCATCTGATCGAGAAGCCCGAGGCGAAATCCAAGGCGCTGCTGAAGTGGGTCAAGGGCCCGGATTTCCCGACCGGCGGCATCTGCGTCGATTCCAAGCAGGCGATCGCTGAAGCCTACACCACCGGCCGCGGCTCCTTCCGTGTTCGCGCCCGATGGGAGCAGGAAGAGGGTACGCGCGGCACCTGGGTCGTCGTCGTCACCGAGATCCCCTTCCTGGTGCAGAAGTCGCGCCTGGTCGAGAAGATCGCCGAGCTGCTGGACCAGAAGAAGCTGCCGCTGGTCGGCGATGTCAGAGACGAGTCGGCCGAGGACGTCCGGCTCGTGATCGAGCCGAAGTCGAAGAATGTCGATCCGGCCTTGATGATGGAATCGCTGTTCCGGCTGACCGAGCTCGAAAACAAGATTCCGCTGAACCTGAACGTACTGATCAAAGGCCGCGTTCCGAAGGTGGTGGGGCTCGCCGAGTGCCTGCGCGAATGGCTCGACCATCTGCGTGATGTCCTGATCCGCCGCAGCAATTACCGCAAGGCCGAGATCGAGCGCCGGCTCGAGGTCCTTGGCGGCCTGCTGATCGCCTATCTGAACATCGACGAGGTGATCAGGATCATCCGAACCGAGGACGAGCCGAAGCCGGCGCTGATCAAGGCGTTCAAGCTCACCGAGGTGCAGGCGGAAGCCATCCTCAACATGCGGCTGCGTAGCCTGCGCAAGCTCGAAGAGATGGAGATCCGCACCGAGGACAAGAACCTCCGCGCCGAACTCAAGGGCATCAACGCGCTGCTCGCATCCGAGCCTGAGCAGTGGAAGAAAGTCGGCGAGCAGGTCGGCAAGGTCCGCGACATGTTCGGACCCAAGACGCCGCTTGGCAAGCGCCGTACCACTTTTGCCGACGCGCCGGAGCACGATCTCGCCGCGATGGAGGAAGCCCTCGTCGAGCGCGAGCCGGTGACGGTCGTGGTCTCCGACAAGGGCTGGATCCGCACCCTGAAGGGTCATGTCGAGGATCTCTCGGGGCTCGCTTTCAAGCAGGACGACAAGCTCGGCTTCGCGTTCTTCGCGGAAACGACCTCGAAGCTGCTGCTGTTCGCCACCAATGGCAAGTTCTACTCGCTCGATGTCGCCAAACTTCCGGGCGGCCGCGGTCATGGCGAACCGATCCGCTTGTTCATCGACATGGAGCAGGAGGCGGCTCCTGTCGCGCTGTTCGTCTACAAGGGCGGACGCAAATTCCTGGTGGCGAGCCACGAGGGCCAGGGCTTCGTCGTCAACGAGGACGATTGCGTCGGCACCACCAAGAAGGGCAAGCAGGTCCTCAACGTCGACATGCCGAACGAGGCGTGCGCCATGACCGAGGTGCTCGGCGACACCGTCGCGGTCATCGGCGAGAACCGCAAGATGCTGATCTTCCCGCTCGACCAGACCCAGGAGATGCCGCGTGGCCGTGGCGCGCGCCTGCAGAAGTACAAGGACGGCGGTCTCTCCGACGTTGCCGTGTTCAACGCCAAGGCGGGGCTGACCTGGAAGGACTCCGCGGGCCGCGAGTTCTCTGCGACCATGAAGGAGCTCGCCGAATGGCAAGGCAACCGCGCCGACGCCGGCCGCCTTGCGCCGAAGGGATTCCCGAAGTCGAACAAGTTCGGCAGGGTGATCGGGTAGGGGCGCAGGCCGTCGTCACACCACAGGTGTCATGCCCCGGCTTGACCGGGGCATCCGGTACGCCGCGGCTTCCCGGTTCGAACTCAGGCCTCACGGCGTACTGGATCGCCCGGTCAAGCCGGGCGATGACAGCAAGGGTGTGGCGCGCAAACGCGTGGCTGATAGCCGTGAGCGCATAAGTGCCTCTGCCTCTCGGGCACGAACATTGCTTTTTCCTGGCGACTGCAAACGTTTCAGTCAAAAGGCAAAAACACACCAATGTTCAAACTGAAGGCTTTCATTCCGGCATTGCTTGGCCTCGCGATCGTCGCGGCGCCGGCGCAGGCGGCGGGCAATCTCGTCGCGGTGCTCGAGGCGGAGATCGTCACGCTCGATCCGCATTTCTCCACGGCCTATATTTCGCGCACGTTCGGCTACATGGTGTTCGATACGTTGTTCGCGAAGGATTCCAGGGGCGACATCAAACCGCAGATGGTGCAGGACTGGAAGGTGTCCGCGGACGGCCTGACCTATACCTTCACGCTGCGCGACGGCCTGAAATGGCATGATGGCCAGCCGGTCTCCGCAGCCGATTGCGTGGCGTCGCTGCGCCGCTGGGGCACCCGCAGTGCGCTCGGCCGCCGCATTTTTGCGGTCACGGCCTCGCTGGAGCCGACCGACGCGAAAACCTTCGTGCTGACGCTGAAGGAGCCCTCCGGCCTGGTCATCGACGCGCTCGGCAATCCCGTCAGCCCGGTCGCCTTCATGATGCCCGAGCGCATCGCCAAAATGCCGGGCGACCAGCGCATCACCGAGATCGTCGGCTCCGGTCCGTTCGTCTACAGCAAGGCCGATCACCGCACTGGCGATCGCATGATTCTGAAGAAGTTCGCCGACTATGTGCCGCGCGCCGAGCCCGCCGACTTCCTCGCCGGCGGCAAGCGCGTCAACATCGACACGCTCGAGATCAGGGTCATCCCTGACGGCTCGACCGCCGCTTCCGCGCTCCAGGCCGGCGAAGTCGATTTCATGCAATACGCGCCGTTCGATCTGTTGCCGACGCTCGAAAAGAACGCACGCGTCAAGCTCGTGAATTTCGCCGGCGGCAACATGTTCGCCGGCGCCTATCGCCTCAATGCCGCATCGAAGCCGTTCGACGATCCGGAAATTCGCCGCGTGCTGTGGAAGCTGGTCGACCAGCGCGAGGTGCTGGATGCGCTCGGCCTCGATGCCAAATACGCAACGCCGTGCGCGACCTATTTCACCTGCGGCACCACCTATGACAGCAAGGCCGGCACCGAAGTCGCCGCCAAGCCGTCGATCGAAGCGGCGAAGGCCGCGCTGAAGGCGACGAAATATGCCGGCGAGCCTGTCGTCGTCATGCAGGCCAACGATCTCGAAGCCCCGCGCGTGTCGGCGCAGGTACTGGCCGAACGTCTCAAGCAGGCCGGTTTCAACGTCGATCTCCAGGTGATGGACTGGGCGAGCGTGCTGGCACGTCGCGCCAAGAAGGAAGGCTGGAGCGTCTATGGCGTTCACGCCGGCGGCTTCGATCTGGGCTCGCCGCTGACCAACGTCATGGTCGCCTTCAACTGCGCCGATTTCACCGGCTGGCAGTGCGATGCACGCATCACGCCGCTGGTGGAGGCCTTCGCCAAGGCGCCGGCGGAGGAGGACCGCAAGAAGATCGCCGGCGAGATCCAGACCGTCCTGTACGACCAGGCGCCGGGAATTCCATGGGGCCAATTCGCCCAGCCGGCCGCCTATCGCGCGACCTTGCGCGGTCTGATACCGTCCGCCATCCCGGTGTTCTGGAACGTTGAGAAGTAGCGCGATGTACGATGTCATTGTTGTCGGCGGCGGCTCAGCCGGCGCCGCTGTTGCGGCGCGGCTCTCCGAAGATCCCGCACGGCGTGTCCTGCTGCTCGAGGCGGGGCTGGACTGGCGCGCCGATGAGGCGCCCTGGGAGGTGAGGACGCCGAACCCGATCCCGATCATCCACAAGCGCGAGTATCAGGAGAAATGGCAGTGGCCTGATCTTCTGACGCGCCGTGTGGCCGGCCAGGAGCCGCGCTTCTACTGGCGCGGCAAGGGGCTCGGCGGCTCGTCGATGATGAACGGCCAGATCGCGATCCGCGGCGTTGCCGATGCGTTCGACGAATGGGCCGCCAATGGCTGCACCGGCTGGTCGGCGAAAGAGGTAATGCCGCTGTTCTCGGTGATCGAGGACGATCTTGAGTTCGGCGACGCCCCGGGCCATGGCTGCGGCGGACCGCTGCCGGTCTATCGCGCTCCGCCCGAAAGATGGGGCCCGATCGATCGCGGCTTGCGCGACGCGGCGCTGGCGAGCGGCTATCCCTGGTGCGCCGACGTCAACGGCCCGGACGGCGAGGGCGTCGCCTGCTATCCCATCAACAGCCGCGACAGCCGCCGCATCACCACCAATGAGGGATACCTCGAGCCCGCGCGCATCCGCGCCAATCTGGAGATCCGCGGGCACGCGCTGGTCGATCGCGTGCTGATCAGTGACGGCCGGGCGACCGGCCTTCGGATTCACATCGAGGGGCAGGGCACCCACGAGATCGGCGCGCGCCAGATCGTGCTGTGCGCCGGCGCGATCCACAGTCCGGCGATCCTGCTGCGTTCGGGCGTTGGACCGGCCGATGAGCTGAAGGCGATGGGGATCGCGGTCGAGCGCGATCTGCCGGTCGGCAAGCACTTCTTCGACCATCCGCTGTTTCGTGCCACGATCCAGCTCCACGATAACTTGAGGCCCACCGATCCCGACACCCGCCACACCAATTGCTGCGTGACCTATTCGTCGGGCCTCGCCGACGGCGGCAAGCGCGACATGATCCTGATCGCGTTCAACCATCGCGGCATCGGCGTGCCGGGCGCGATCGGCGCCGGGCTGTTCAACGCCTACTCGCGCGGTACGCTGAAATTGGCCTCGACCGATCCCGCGATCGATCCCATTGTCGAGGAGAACATGCTGGCCGATCCTCGCGACATGCTGCGCATGATGGATGCGGTGAAGCGGCTGGCCGTGATCACCTCGCAGCCGGCGCTCGCCGGCATCGCCGACTGGATCCGGCTCGCCGACACTGCCCTGACATTGCAACAGGCCGCAGCGCTGCCGGATCATGAGCTGGACGCGCTGCTGCGCCGCGAGACTGGCGACATCCAGCACGCGGCCGGCAGTTGCCGCATGAGCGGCGTCAATGATGCCGATGGCGTGGTCAATCCTGACGGCACCGTGAAGGGCATCGCGGGCCTGCGGGTCGCCGACGCCTCGATCATGCCGTCGGATTGCCGGGCCAACACCCACTTCACGACGGTGGTGATTGGCGAAGCGATCGCGCGGATGATGATGCGGTAGATCTACCGCATTAAAACCCACCCCTGTCCTCACGGGGACGGTGATGGTGTAGTGCTCGGCACTCTCCTCGTCATTGCGAGCGAAGCAATCCAGAATCTTTCCGCGGAGACAGTGTGGATTGCTTAGCTCCGCTCGCAATGACGGAGCAGGCGGCGAGAATTTCGTGGGTTGACGTGCGAGATGGAGAATTTGCGCGGGTGTTTTGCCCGACGCGACGCGCGGCAGACGTCGCTCCGGTGGCCATCATCGGCGCGGCTTGTGCTCCCGGAGCGGAAGTGCAAAAGCTTGCGAGAAGTGTGCTGATGTCCGTTCGCTTGGGGGCATCGATGGCCAACATTGATTACATGGAAGTGTCGCGGGCCGCACATGAACTTGAGGCGCGTCACGGCCCAAATGCTGGGCCATATGCTATGCACCTTGCAAAGCAAGCCAGAGACAGCGGTAATTCGGATGAGCAGGCCTTTTGGGAAGCTGTCGCCCGGTCGCTTAAGCCTCGATAGCCCGTGATGGGTTGAGCACTGGAGAAACCCGCCCGCGCGCCCTGAAGTCTGCAGATGGGTTTCGCTTGCGCTCTTCCCATCCTACGGGCTCTAGGCTCTAGATCACCCCCACGAGCCGCAGCGCCACGCCGGCCGCGCAGCTTCCGGCCAGCACGGTCAGCATCCCGAGCTTGAACCGGAAGATCGCGGTTGCGGCCGCGATCGACAGTACGAGCGCGGGGACATCGACGCTGGTCAGCACTGGCATGTCAAAGTTCAGCGGGAAGGCATGCACAGGCACGGTCTCACGGAACAGCGTGTGCAGTGCGAACCAGATCGAGAGGTTGAGGATCACGCCGACGACGGCGGCGGTGATGGCGCTGAGCGCGCCGCCAAGGCCCTTGTTGCCGCGCAGTTGCTCGATGTAGGGGGCGCCGACGAAAATCCAGAGGAAGCAGGGCGTGAAGGTGACCCAGGTCGCGAGCAATCCGCCGAGCGTCGCAGCTAACATCGGCGACAGGCCGCTGGCGTCGCGATAAGCGGCCATGAAGCCCACGAACTGAAGCACCATGATCAGCGGGCCGGGCGTGGTCTCGGCCATGCCGAGGCCGTCGAGCATCTCGTGCGGCTTCAGCCAGTGGTAATGTTCGACCGCCTGCTGGGCGACATAGGCCAGCACCGCATAGGCACCGCCGAAGGTGACCAGCGACATCTTCGAGAAGAACAGCGCGATCTGGCTGAACACGTTGGCCTGTCCGAGCACCAGAAGCAGCGCGATCACCGGGATGAGCCAGAGCGCCAGCCACAGCGCGCCGACGCGGACCGTGCGGCCGGTGTCGGGGCGGACGTGATCGGGCACGGCATCGCCGAGCATGCTGTCGATCAAGGCGCCGCTGCCGCTTGGGCCGTGACCAGCCGCCGCGAATTCCGGCCGGCCCTGTTTGGCGCCGACATAGCCGATCACGCCGGCGGTGAGGATGATGATGGGAAAGGGCACCGCGAAGAAGAAGATCGCCACGAAGGCAGTCGCGGCCAGTGCGATCATGATGCGGTTCTTCAGTGCGCGCTTGCCGACGCGGAATACGGCTTCCACCACGATGGCAAGCACCGCGGCCTTCAGCCCGAAGAACAGCGCCTCGACGAAGCTGACATTGCCGAAGGCGGCGTAGATGTAGCTCAGGCCCATGATGGCGATGATGCCGGGCAGGATGAACAACCCGCCCGCCATCAGCCCGCCGGCGGTGCGATGCATCAGCCAGCCGATATAGGTGGCAAGCTGCTGCGCCTCCGGTCCCGGCAGCAGCATGCAGTAGTTCAGCGCGTGGAGGAAGCGGCCTTCCGAGATCCAGTTCTTCTCCTCGACCAGGATGCGGTGCATCACCGCGATCTGGCCCGCGGGCCCGCCGAAGCTCAGGCAGGCGACGCGGAGCCAGACGCGAAACGCTTCGCCGAAACTGATGCCGTGACCGGCATCAGCTCCTGCTTCGATCGTACGGGTGTCCATTACGCCTTCGCCTTGTTGGTCGGCCAATTGTGGGTCTCGGACGTGGCGTCGCGGCACCAGCGGTAGAAGGCGTCGTAGAGCAGCATGCCGGCCTCGAGCTGTTCGAGGTCGTCATCATACATCCGCGACAGCCCGAGCGAAGCTGCGAGCAGGCCGGGGGCTTCCGGGGCGAGGTCAGGCCGGGCGGTGTCGGCGCCGCGCACCAGCGTTGCCAGCCGGAGCAGTGGAGGCGCGCCGATCCCGAACTCCTCGATCATCACGTCGAAGGTGCAGAGCTCGCCGCGGTGGCTCCAGAACACGTTCTCGATGTCGAAGGGCGCCGCGTTGAAGCGTTCGCCGACGGCCGCCACTTCGGACGGCGCCACGAACAGGAACACGGCGGTGGGATCGACGAAGCGGCGGATCAGCCAGGGGCAGGCGATGCGGTCGACCTTGGGCCGCGCCCGCGTCACCCAGACGGTGCGTCCCTTGGCGTCGCGCGGCGGCAGCTTGCGAGTGTCGACCAGCGGCAGCTTTGCCGCCTTCCAGCCCTCGAAGCCGCCTTCCAGCGTCTCGGCTTGCACCCCGAGCTGCCTGAGCCAGGCGGCGGTGCCCTGCGCGAGTTTTTCTCCGCGCAGGCAGGAGACGATCGCGGAACGGCCGGCGAAGTCGCCGCCCCAGTCCGAGACCTTGTCGTGGCTAAGCTTGATCGAGCCGGGGATCAGCCGCCGGTCGGCGGCAAAATCCTCGTCCGTGCGCACGTCGATCAGGACAGGGGCATTCGCCGTGCCGATCAGCCGTGCCATTTTTTCAGATGATATCGTCGTGTAGGAAGACATGATGCGCCCTCGTAAGAACAAACGGGACGCGATACTTGGGCATGTCGCCTCGTGGGGAGATCGCTCAAATCCCCATGAGCTTCATTACACCGAAACGCCCCCAACCTGTCAATTGGCTCGTTTCCTTGATTTTTGCCCGGGCCTCCCGCAGGTCTATATTGCAGGTCAACGGGCCGAACCTTTCGGAGACTTTGCAATGCATTCCCACTCGATCGAACAATGGACCCACGAGCACGCCTTCCTGGGCGAGAAGCACGACGAGAATGAGCGGCGCACCTGGCTCGTCGTGATGCTGACGCTGGTCATGATGGTCGGCGAGATCGTCGCGGGCTCGCTGTTCGGCTCGATGGCGCTGCTCGCCGACGGCTGGCACATGGGAACCCATGCGGCGGCACTCGGCGTCGCCGTGTTCGCCTACCGATTCGCGCGCCGGCATCTGGGCAACGCGCATTTCACCTTCGGCACCGGCAAGTTCGGCGATCTCGCCGCCTTCGCCAGCGCGATCATCCTCGGCTTGATCGCGGTCGAGATCGCGTATGAGAGCGTGCTGCGGCTGATCACGCCGGTGCCGATTGTCTATGGCGAGGCGATCACGGTGGCCGTGCTCGGCCTGTGCGTCAACCTCGCCAGCGCGTGGCTGCTGCGTGACAGCCATGATCATCATCATGGTGATCACGCCAATCATGACCACGACCACGATCACCACCACGATCACCACGACAACAATCTGCGCGCCGCCTATGTGCATGTCATGGCCGACGCCGCGACCTCGGTGCTGGCGATCGCGGCGCTCGCCGTCGCGATGTATTCGGGGTGGGCCTGGGCCGATCCCGCCGTCGGACTGATCGGCAGCGCCGTGATCGCGAGCTGGGCGTTCGGGCTGATCAGGACATCGGGCGCGGTGCTGCTCGACGTGCGCGCCGACGAGAAGCTGGAACGGGTGATCCGGGCACGCATGGAGACCGGCGATGACCGCGTCACCGATCTGCATCTGTGGCAAGTCGGTCCCGGCCATTGCGCCGTCCTGGTTTCGTTGGTCTCCGACATGCCGAAGCAGCCGGCCGTCTACAAGAAGCGGCTCGCCGGGCTGAAGGGCCTGAGCCACGTCACGGTCGAGGTCGAGACCTGCCCGCATTGACGTGGCGCCGGCCGGCGAGGCTTCAAGCAAGGAGAAGACGCAGCTCTGGATCAACCGCGACAAGGCCCGGCGCGACAGCCAGAAGCTGTCGCCGGAGTTTTGCGAGTGACGCGGCTAGCCCTTTGGCGCGGTCACCGCAGGCGGGCTCGCCTCCGGAGTCTTCTTCGGCTTCAGTGAACCAGCGTAGAAGGAGACCAGCCAGACCAGGATGATGGCGAGGAGATAGACGCCCCAGGCCTGCGGTGGCGTGGTTGCCCAGCGCAGCAGGCCTTTGAACGTGCGGGGCGGGCGGTTGTCTTCGGTCATGGCTGGCTTGTGCGCGAAAGCAATGGTTCGGTCAATCCGGCCGCTTCTCGGTGCGGATCAGGAACAGCGCCGCCAGCGCCGAGAGGCTGAGCGCGGAGGAGACCATCAGCACCTTGGCGCCCATGACGTCGATGAGCAGGCCGAAGGCCAGCGGCGCGACGGCTTGTGCCATCCGTGCCGGCGCGCCGATGATGCCGAGGCGGTAGCCGAAATCTTTCGGGCCGAAGATCGACAGCGGCAGCGTGCCGCGCGCGATCGTCAGGATGCCGTTGCCGGAGCCGTGGAACAGCGCGAACGCGCTTGCGGCGCCGCCGCCGAAGACCGCCACGATTACCGCGCCGACCGGATGGGTGAGGCAGGCGAGCCGTGTCGACCACAGCGGATGGAAGCGGCTGAGGAAGCCGGCTTCGAGCATGCGCGCACCGACTTGCGCCGGCCCGATCAGCGCGCCGGCTGCGATGGCTTCGACCGGTGTTGCCCCCGTCGTCTCCAGGATGCGCGGGAAATGCGCCGCCATCGCTCCGGTGACGGTCCAGACCGCGGCGAAGACGAAGGCAAGCAGGATCATGGTGCGGTCGAGAGGCACGTGCGGCTTTTCCGCCGTCGCCGCGGCCTGCCTGGCGCCCTTGATCGTCGGCAGCACGAAGAAATTGAGGGGCAGGCCGATCAGGATATTGGCGGCGGCCCAGGCAAAGCAGGTCTCGCGCCAGCCGATATGCGACAGGCCCCAGGCGGTGAGGGGCCAGCCGATGGTCGAGGCGAAGCCCGCCATCAGCGTGATGCCGGTGATCGAACGACGCGCCTCGGTGCCGTAGATGCGGCCAAGCGCAGCGAAGGCGGCATCGTAAAGCCCCATCGCCATGCCGATGCCGAGCACGAGCCAGGCGAAGGCCATGACAGGGACAGAATAGGAAAAGCCGAGCAGCACGAGGCCGGCGGCAATGGTGAGGTTTGAAGCCGACAGCACCTGGCGTCCGCCGACCAGATCGATCTGCCGCCCGATCCGCGGGCCGAGCATCGCCGAGATCACCAGAGAGGCCGAGAACGCGCCGAAGATCCAGTTGGAGGAGACGCCGAGGTCGCGCGCCATGGGATCGGCGAGCAGCGCCGGCAAATAATAGCTGGAGGCCCAGGCAAGGGTCTGCGTGGTGCCGAGCGCCAGGATGATCGGAAGCTGGCGCTGGCTCATCCGCGCGTGCGTCCGATTCTGTCCGAGAAAATCATCATCTCGAGGCATTTGCCGTCCGCGCGGCGAGCGCGTCAACCGCGGCCGCGGCATATTCGACCTGCAAGGGACGGGAGCCTTGCGCACGGCCCGCGCGTGACCTGCGCCTTTCGCTCGTCACGAATGCACGGCATAATGGCGCATGCAATTGACCTCGCGCCTTTCGCTGATGAACTGGCTGACCGGCCAAGGGCTCACGGGCCTGCCCGAAAACGAACTGCTCCGCGGCTTCTGCGAGCGTTGCTGCGCCGAAGGGCTGGAACTCTCGCGTGGGCTGGTCGTCATCGACACGCTGCATCCGATCTATGAAGGACGCGGCTTCCGCTGGAGCGATCGTCCCAGCAACGAGAGCGACGCCTTCGAATACGGCTCGACCGCCCAGGGCGACGCGGCCCAGAGCTGGCGCCGCTCGGTGTTCTTCCACATGCTCGAGCACGGCCAGGACGAGATGGTGATCGATCTCGCCGACGCGCCGTCGATGGATTTCTCGCAGATCGGCGAGCTCGCGGAAAAAGGCCACAAGCACTATCTCGCCTTCGTGCACCGCTTCGGGGAGAACGGCGCCCTCGGCCTGATGGACTGCCTCTATTCCTGCTGGACCACCCGCCGCGACAGCGGCTTCTCGGAATCCGAGCTCGTAGCCTTGCGCGACCTCGTGCCGGTGCTGGGGCTTGCGATCAAGTCGGCGCAGCAGGTCGATATCGCGCGCACGCTCGGCCGCGTCTATCTCGGCCGAGATGCCTCCGCGCAGGTGCTGCGCGGGCGCATCTCGCGCGGCGTCACCGAACGCATCAACGCCGTGCTGTGGTATTCGGATTTGCGCGGCTCGACCGCCATCAGCGAGAGCATCGGCCCCGACGAGATCATCCCGTTCCTCAACGACTATGCGCAGGCCGTGATCGATCCGATTCACGATGCCGGCGGCGACGTGCTGAAGCTGATCGGCGACGGTGTGCTCGCGATGTTCTGGGGCGAGGACATGGCGGATGCGCGGCGGGCCGCGCTGCGTGCCGAGCATCTGTTCCGCAAGAAGGTCGCGGCGCTGAACAAGCGGCGGGAGGCCGATGGCCGTCCCACCACGTCGGCTTACATCGGCCTGCACGTCGGCGAAGTCTTTTACGGCAATATCGGCAGCGAGGACCGGCTCGATTTCACGGTGGTCGGCCCGACCGTCAACGAGGTCAGCCGCATCGCTTCGATGAGCCGCTCGGTCGACCGCGAGCTACTGGCTTCATCGGAATTCTACAAGGGCCTCGACGCCGCCGGCCGGCGCTATCTCGTCTCCACCGGCCGCTACGCCTTGCGCGGCATCGGCCGCGCGCAGGACCTCTACACGCTCGATCCCGACGTCGATGCGAGCGAGCCGGTGACGGGGAGCTACGAGCGCTATCTGGCGGGTTAGGCAAGCTGCTCCAACACACTCCGTCATGGTGTGGCTAACACCGCACCGCCGCCTCATCGCCCACCATGTCCGGCTGCCGGTTGAGTGCCACAGCCGGCGACAGCAGGATCACCAGCGCCTGCACGCCAAACACCGCCGCGGCGAGATACAGGCACGCTTCCGCACTCCAGAATCCGCCGACGATCGCCCCCAGCGCCGAGCCGAGTGGGCGGGCGCCGTAGCTCATGATGTTGATGGCGGAGACGCGGCCGAGCAGGCGCGGCGGCGTCACGGACTGGCGCAAGGTCGTGGTGGAGATCACCCAAAGGATCGGCCCGACGCCGAGCAGGAAGAAGCTCAAGGCCGCGAGCCAGGGCGAGGGGACCAGCACCGTCAGCGCCATCACCGCTGCGGCAATGAAGCCGGTGACCGGGCCGAGACCGACCACGGTACCGAACGCGATACGCTTCATCACGCGCGTGGCGACCAGCGCGCCGATCACCATGCCGACGCCGTACATCGTCAGGACCGTGCCGACGCCGGCGGCAGTCAGGCCGAGATGGCGCACGGCGTAGGGCACGAACACCGCGATCTGGAGGAACCAGCCGGTGTTGAAGATGAACTGGGTAATGAACACCGGCCGCAGCAGCGGATGGTGAAACACGAAGGCCGCGCCCTCGCGGATCTCCTGGAACGGATGGCGCCGCGGGGCGGGAGCGCGCGCGGGCTCGTAGATGCCGGAGAGCAGCACCACGGCGATGGCCGAGAGTGCCGCCGCAAACCCGAAGGCCGGGCTGGCGCCCCACCATCCCACCAGCGCGCCGCCGAGCGCAGGACCGCTGGCAAAGGCGATGGTGCGCGCCAGCTCGATCCGCGCATTGGCCGCCGGCAGCAGGTCCGAACTCACCAGCGAGGGCACCAGCGCCGGCGCAGCCACGCTGTAGACGACGGTGCCGCATACCGCCGCGAAGCCAAGCAGCGCCAGCAGCGGCAGACTGAGCGCGCCGATTGCGATCAGCAGCACGATCGCCGCAAGCGCAACCGCTCGCAGCGCCTCGGCGCCGGCCATCAGCGACCGGCGCGAGATGCGGTCGGCGAGCAGGCCGGCCGGAATCGCGAACAGGACGAAGGGCAAAGTCAGGGCGGTCTGGAGCAGGCCGGTCTGACCTTCTGCAACACCCAGGGTGAGCACCGCGACGATGGGGGCTGCGGCCAGCGCGATCTGCTCGGCCGATTGCGCCGCGAGGTTGGACCAGGCGAGTCGGCTGAAGGTGTCGGGGAGGCGTGGGGCATTTGACATGGCGCATTTCCTGCAAACTCGGATTGGCGCCAGTATCGGCTCCGCAAGGCCGCCAAACCCACCCGCTTCCCGACAGGACGGCGAATAAGGAGCCGCCCGGAACACCTGCGCTAGATGCAGTTGCAAATGAGTTGCAATAAGCCGCGACTTCGGTATTCTCGCCCTATGGATGCTCGATCGCCCGAACTAACCCCCGACGCCGCCGCCTGGCGGGCTGATGCGCCCGTCACCAAGAGCCTTGCCGAGGTGAATTCCACCGTCGCCGTTCCCGCAGCGGGGGTGTGGTGGCGGCGGTTGCTCGCCTTCGTCGGCCCGGGCTATCTGGTCTCGGTCGGCTACATGGACCCCGGCAATTGGGCGACCGACCTCGCCGGCGGGTCCAAGTTCGGCTACACGCTGCTCTCCGTCATCCTGCTCTCGAACTTGATGGCGATCCTGCTGCAGTCGCTGGCGGCGCGGCTCGGCATCGTCACCGACCGCGACCTCGCGCAGGCCTGTCGGGCGACCTATTCGCCGGCGGTGAATTTCCTGCTCTGGCTCGCCTGCGAAGCCGCGATCATCGCCTGCGATCTGGCCGAGGTCATCGGCACCGCGATCGCGCTCAAGCTGCTGTTCGGCATTCCCCTGATCGGTGGCGCGCTGATCGCCGCGCTGGATGCATTCCTGCTCCTCATTCTGATGAACCGCGGCTTCCGTTTCCTGGAGGCTTTCGTCATGGCGCTGCTCGCCGTGATCGCGGTCTGCTTCGTGGTCCAGATCGCGGCCGCGGCGCCGCCGGTGGTGGAAGTTCTGCACGGCTTCATGCCGAAGACCGAAATCTTCACCAACCCGGAAATGCTCTACATCGCCATCGGCATCATCGGCGCGACGGTGATGCCGCATAATCTCTATCTGCACTCCTCGATCGTGCAGACGCGCGCCTACAAGCGCAACGATGAGGGCCGGCGCGAGGCGATCAAATGGGCGACGACGGACTCGACCATCGCCCTGATGCTGGCGCTGTTCATCAACGCCGCGATCCTCGTCGTCGCAGCCGCGACCTTCCACAAGAGCGGCCATTCCGATGTCGCCGAGATCGGCCAGGCGTTCGAGTTGCTGTCGCCCTTGCTTGGCCTCGGCATCGCTTCGACGCTGTTTGCGATTGCGTTGCTCGCTTCGGGCCTGAACTCGACCGTGACCGCGACTCTCGCCGGCCAGATCGTGATGGAAGGCTTTCTCCACCTACGCCTGCCGAGCTGGGCGCGGCGCTTGCTGACGCGCGGCATCGCCATCGTTCCGGTGATCGGGGTCACCGCGATCTACGGCGAGCGCGGCACCGCGGATCTGCTGGTGTTTAGCCAGGTCGTGCTGTCGATGCAGCTGCCCTTCGCCGTCATCCCGCTGGTGCGGTTCGTCTCCGACCGCCGCAAGATGGGCAAGTTCGCGATTTCCCCATACGTCGCCGCTATCGCTTGGATCGTCGCCGGCATCATCGTGGTTTTGAATCTGAAGCTGCTGACGGATACGCTGTTCGGCTGAGTGGCGAATAGCGAATGGGGTTTGTTCCACTCGCTACTCGCTAACCACCGCTCGCATCCTTACTCCTGCGGCTCGGACGCCGCGTCGCCTTGCGCGTCGATGCGCAGCCAGCCCGAGGGCGCGAGGCGCTGCTGCGGCAGGAAGCGGGCCTTGTAGTCCATCTTCTTGGAGCCCTCGATCCAGTAGCCGAGATAGACGTAGGGCAGTCCCTGCCGGCGGGCACGGGCAATGTGGTCGAGGATCATGAAGGTGCCCATCGAGCGGCTGACCTGGCTCGGATCGAAGAACGAATAGACCATCGACAGGCCGTCGCTGAGCACGTCGGTGAGCGCCACCGCGATCAGCTCTTCTCCGCGGCCGGTGATGCCGCTGTCGGGGCCGCGCTTGCGGTACTCGATGATGCGGGTCTCGACATGGCTGTCCTCGACCATCATGGCGTAGTCGAGCACGGTCATGTCGGCCATGCCGCCATGGCGGTGGCGGGCGTCGAGGTAGGCGCGAAATACCGAATATTGCTCGGACGTCGGTACCGCGCTGCGCTGCTCGCCGATGATGTCGGCGTTGCGGGCCATGACTTTGCGGAAATTGCGGGAGGGGCGGAACTCGTTGGCGACGACCCGGACCGAGACGCAGGCACGGCACTGGTCGCAGGCCGGCCGGTAGGCAATCGATTGGCTGCGGCGGAACCCGCCATGGGTCAGGAGGTCGTTGAGGTCGCCCGCGCGCTCGCCCACCAGGTGCGTAAACACCTTGCGCTCATGCCGGCCCGGCAGATACGGGCAGGGGGAGGGCGCCGTGAGGTAAAACTGGGGGGTGTCGCGCGAGTGCTGGGTCACGGGACGTCGTGGGCCTCCGAAGAAAATATCAGCATCGCGCTACGAAGGCCCCCGGTCAATTGGCCTGCTTGGCAGGCCAGATCAGTCAGTCATCAGTCTAGACGGTCCCGGTTGACAGGTCCTTGACCGCCGGCTTCTCAGTAGGTCCTTGCGGCCTGGGGCACGGGAGCACGAACGGAATTGTTGATCACGACCGTGCCCAGCACGAAATCGTGCAGCAGGCGCCGGCGGCCATTGAAAAGGCCGACCAGCACCACGAACGGCGTCAGGAACGAGACCGTCACCCAGAACAGCACGGCATGGGTGGCGCCGAGCACGAAATAGCCCGGCGCGCCGTACCAGGTGCGCAGCTCCAGGTCCATCAGGCGCATGCCGATGGTCGCAGACGACGAACCGCCGATGCAGGCACCGTAATAGACGATGGCCCAGACCACGGATGCCGGCCAGGCGATCCCGAACAGCAAAAAGCCGACGCCGAGCGTGACGACGCCGAACACGAAAATGAAGATATAGCCGAGGATCACCGGCACCGAGATGATGACCAGGTCGATCAGGAAGGCGAACGCCCGCCGCATCGCAACGCCGCGGAACAGTTCCGGATGCAGATCGGGGTCATAGGCGTGCGGCTGCACCGCACCGCTATTGCGCCAGGCGCCTGAACTACCCGAGTCATACGACATGGTCCGTCCTCCCAACGGGAAACTCCCGTGGCAGGAGATGGGAACAGGTCATTCCCGTGCCAAGGGTGCGCACGGGTCATGAAGCGGAAATATTCCGGCGATTCGGGGGCAGAGGAGACCGCGTGAGCTTATCCTTGGGCGCGCAGCTTCTCCGCGACCCTCGGTGCAAAATAGCTGAGCACGCCATCGGCGCCGGCACGCTTGAAGGCCAGCAGGCTCTCCATCATGGCGCGCTCGCCGTCGAGCCAGCCGTTGTTGGCAGCGGCCGCGATCATCGCGTATTCGCCGGAGACCTGGTAGGCGAAGGTCGGCATCGCAAAGGTGTCCTTCACGCGGCGGACCACGTCGAGATAGGGCATGCCCGGCTTCACCATCACCATGTCGGCGCCCTCGGCGATGTCGAGCTCGACCTCGCGCAGCGCCTCGTCGGTATTGGCGCTGTCCATCTGGTAGGTGCGCTTGTCGCCGGTTAGCGTCTTGGCCGAGCCGATGGCGTCGCGGAACGGGCCGTAGAAGGCGGAGGCGTATTTGGCGGCATAGGCCATGATCTGCACGTCGAGCAGGCCGGTGCGATCCAGCCCCTCGCGGATGGCGGCGACGCGGCCGTCCATCATGTCGGAGGGCGCGATGATGTCGCAGCCGGCTTCGGCCTGCACCAGCGCCTGGCGGACCAGCACGGCGACGGTCTCGTCGTTGAGGATCTTTCCGTCGGAGATCAGGCCGTCATGGCCGTGGCTGGTGAAGGGATCGAGCGCGACGTCGCAGAGAATGCCGATCTCGGGAAACTCCTTCTTGATCGCGCGCACAGCCTGGCAGACCAGATTGTTCGGGTTGGTCGCTTCCGAGCCTTCCTCATCGCGCAGGGACGGGTCGGTGTAGGGAAACAGCGCGATGCAGGGGATGGTGAGCTTCATGGCGCGCTCGGCCTCGCGCACGGCCTGGTCGACGCTCAGGCGCTCGACGCCGGGCATTGAGGCGATCTGCTCGCGCTTGTTGTCGCCGTCGATCAGGAACAGCGGCCAGATCAGGTCGTCGGTGGTGAGCACGTTCTCCCGCACCATGCGCCGGGCCCATTCGGCCTTGCGGTTGCGGCGCGGGCGGACGGTCAGACCGAGGACAGGGGAGGCCGTAGCGTCATCCCGGCGCGAAACCTCGCGCAATTCGATCGGACGCCCGTATTTGATCGCCATCACTCTTCCTCCGGCTGGAATTATTCTTATACCAGCTCGCATGGTTCCCGTCACCGCGGCTTGACTTGCCGCAAGGGATAGCAGCCGATTGATTTTGCGGGGCGAAGCAGTCAGAAGGGAGCCATGTCCGAGATCTCCACCCGCGATGCGGCCCGCGACGGCGCCAATACCAGGGACGCCGTCCGAGACAATGCCAGGGACAACGCAATGTCGGTGGCGGCGATCTCGTCGGAGCGCCAGGAGTCCGACGACAATGTCTGGACGCGCCGGCTCGTGCTGTTCCTGCGGGTGATGGCGCTGCTGTCGATCCTCAAGGGTCTCTATCACTGGGCGCAGGTCACCGGCTTCGTCGGCGGCGAGGACGAGGCGTTCGAGAACCAAGCGATGGCCTGGCAGGCCGCCACCGTCTACTTCGCCGTGATCGAGCTCGTCGCCGCGGTCGGCCTGTGGCTGGCAACACCCTGGGGCGCGGTGGTCTGGCTGACGACCGTGGTGTCGATGGCGGTGATCGAGCTGATGTTCCCGGGTATCTACGGTGGCAGCCTGGTCGTGGTCGGCGTCGAAGCCTTCATGCTCGCCGCCTATCTCGCGCTCGCCTGGATGGCCGCACGCGAACGGCCGCCGTAGCAAACTCTCGTGCCCCGGACGCAATGCGGCGCGCCGCAATCGCGGCGTGATGCGTTGCAGAGCCGTGGCCCATCTCGCCGCGCGATCTCGTCTGTGGCGCTGGGTCGCGGCTCTGCGCTCCGCTTCGCTGTGCTGGTCCGGGACACAAGAGTGTTGCGCTTGGTTGACCGTTGGTTGCCTAAAATTCGAGGTAACTTTTCGTTGACTCCGTGCTTTCCGCCACAGCTCTTACGCAGCCGTTTCGAAACGGGGCGGCGCTGTTCTGGAATGCGACAACGGGCACGGACGGAGGGTGAACAGGACCTTGCGAGGGTCAACAGAGTGTTGCGAAAACCCCTTGTGGCACAGGCTTAATCCGCAATTCACTGTCTTAAATTCATGATCTCTTTATTCTCTTATTTAAGCCGATCTTCAAACGGTGCCCCTTAAGTTGCACCTATCAGACGGGACACAAGTTTCGTCGAATAAGTGTCGATAAAAACGACAACAGGGGAAGTGTCATGATGAAAGCCGTCGCAACTGCGGCAGATACCGCAGAGCGCGTCTCCGGCCAGCAGGGTTCGGTGCAGTCGCTCTATCTGGAAGCTTTGACTCTGGTGGAGCGGCTGCATCGCCGGCTCCTCGACGTCATCAAGGACGAGTTCGATCGCCGCGGCCGCGCGGACATCAATTCGGTGCAGGCGCTCCTGCTCTACAATATCGGCGACAAGGAGCTGACCGCGGGCGAGCTGCGCACGCGCGGTTATTATCTCGGCTCCAACGTCTCCTACAATCTGAAGAAGCTCGTCGAACTCGGCTTTCTCGATCATCAGCGCTCGCGCGTTGATCGCCGCTCGGTGCGCATCCGCCTGACGCCGCAGGGCCAGGAAGTCCGCCGCATCGTCGACTCGCTCTACCAGAAGCACGTCAAGACGGTGGAGCAGGTGGGCGGCATTTCGGGCGAGGAATTCTCGACCCTGAACAAGTCGCTGCACCGCCTCGAGCGGTTCTGGACCGACCAGATCCTGTATCGTCTCTGAGTTCTTTTCGACAGGACAAGGCCAAGCCGGCCCGCAACAAGACCGGCAAGCCTGCCTGACGTGCCTGACACTTCCCCAAGCGCGCCGGCCCGGCTTCTGACCGGACCGGTGCGTTTTGTCGTTTTGCAGCTGCGAAAAATCGTCCACGGGAGGGAACAGGTTCCCGGCCCCGTACTTATCTCCTTCGGATCGGAGGCTGACGATGCTGGTCGGGCGTGGCTTGGGGGGAATGAACGTGGAACTCGTGAGCGAGGCCTATGCCATCGCCGCGAACTACCTTCGCCGCTCCGGTGCGATCCCCGACACGCTCGTCACCGACGAACGCCTGCTCGAGCTCGTCGTCAAACTGCTCCAGCACGGCGAATTTACAAGATCAGGCTGGCCAACAAAGCCATTGCCCGGTTCGACGCGCAGTCCGGGGCCAAAGCGGTTGCCTGATCACCATTCCCAACATTTTAGAGGACCAGAGGGTGCCATGGAAGCTGCCATCGACCGCATCATGCAGACCTATGATTTGCTCGCCAACCGCACCTCCGCGGCGAGCGCAGAGGCGCGGGCCAAGGTGACGAACTACCTCAATACCTTGATGGAAGCCGGCGAGAAGGACACCCACAGGTTGACAGTTTGCGGCCTGACCTATCTGCGCCAGCTCGACGGCAGCGTGGACCCGGTGAAGGCGGGGTATACCGGGCTTTAGTCGAATTCCGGACGTCGTCGGCGCCGCCGGCATGGAGCTTTTGAGTCCGGATCGGGCGCTTCAGGGGTAGCTGGGGCGGGACGGTTCCTGAGAACCGTCCTTGGGCCCAATTCCTGCAATCCCCACCATATCTTGCATAAATCGAACGCCCGACCCGCAACTACTTGGCCTATTGCGGGCGATGTGGTAGATCGCGCACGCCGCTTCCGATCGCCACACCAGACCCGCCCGTAGCCCGCCAAAAGGCTGCGGCGGTGGAGATATTCGCAAGATGACCCTCGCAAAAACCGCCTCCGCGCCCGATTCGTTTTTCACCGCCCCGCTCGACCAGGCCGATCCGGAAATCGCCGCCGCCATCAAGGGCGAACTCGGCCGGCAGCGCCACGAGGTCGAGCTGATCGCCTCCGAGAACATCGTTAGTCGTGCCGTGCTGGAAGCGCAGGGTTCGGTCATGACCAACAAATACGCAGAGGGTTATCCGGGCGCGCGCTACTATGGTGGTTGTGAGTGGGTCGACGTCGCCGAGAACGTCGCGATCGATCGCGCCAAGAAGCTGTTCGGCGCGAACTTCGCCAACGTGCAGCCGAACTCGGGCAGCCAGATGAACCAGGCGGTGTTCCTGGCGCTGCTCCAGCCCGGCGACACTTTCATGGGGCTCGACCTTGCGGCCGGTGGCCATCTCACCCACGGCTCGCCCGTCAACATGAGCGGCAAGTGGTTCAAGGCCGCGCACTACACCGTGCGCCGTGAGGACCAGATCATCGACATGGACGCGGTCGCCAGGCAGGCCGAAGAGGTCAAACCGAAGCTGATCATCGCCGGCGGCTCGGCCTATTCGCGCGCGTGGGACTTCAAGCGTTTCCGCGAGATCGCGGACAGCGTCGGCGCGTATCTGCTGGTGGACATGGCGCATTTCGCGGGCCTCGTCGCCGGCGGCGTGCATGCCTCGCCGGTGCCGTACGCCCACGTCACCACCACCACCACGCACAAGTCGCTGCGCGGTCCGCGCGGCGGCCTGATCCTCTCGAATGACGAGGCGCTCGCCAAGAAGCTCAACTCGGCGATCTTCCCGGGTCTCCAGGGTGGCCCCTTGATGCACGTGATCGCGGCGAAGGCGGTGGCCTTCGGCGAGGCGTTGCGTCCGGACTTTAAGGTCTATGCGAAGAACGTCGTCGAGAACGCCAAGGCGCTGGCGGAGGCGATGAAGGGCCACGGGTTCGATATTGTCTCGGGCGGCACCGACAACCATCTGATGCTCGTCGACCTCCGGCCGAAGGGCCTGAAGGGCAACGTCTCGGAGAAGGCGCTGGTTCGCGCCGCCATCACCTGCAACAAGAACGGCATTCCGTTCGACCCCGAGAAGCCCTTCGTCACCTCGGGTCTGCGTCTCGGCACGCCCGCGGCGACGACCCGCGGCTTCGGCGTCGCCGAATTCCAGCAGGTCGCCGGCATGATCGCCGAGGTCCTCAACGCGATCGCGCAATCCGACGACGGCAAGGCGCCGCTGGTCGAAGCCGCGATCAAGGAACGGGTCAAGGCGCTCACCGACCGGTTCCCGATCTATCAGTAAGGTCCAACAAAACCGGTCAAGGTAAACGGATGCGCTGCCCGAACTGCAACAGTCTCGATACGCAGGTAAAGGACTCGCGTCCGACCGAGGATTCTTCCGTCATCCGCAGGCGGCGCGTGTGCGTCGCCTGCAATTTCCGCTTCACCACCTTCGAGCGCGTGCAGCTGCGCGAGCTCACGGTGATCAAGCGCAACGGCCGCCGCGTGCCGTTCGACCGCGACAAGCTGATGCGCTCGGTGTCGATCAGCTTGCGCAAGCGGCAGGTCGAGCCGGAGCGGGTGGAGAAGATGGTCTCCACCATCGTGCGCGAGCTCGAGACCGGCGGCGAGGCCGAGATCTCCTCGGAGGTGATCGGCGAGACCGTGATGGAGCATCTGCGCACGCTCGACGACGTCGCCTATGTGCGCTTCGCCTCGGTCTATCGCAATTTCCGCGAGGCCAAGGACTTTGCCGACGTGCTCGGCGAGCTCTCCGGTGAGGAGGAAGCGCGGCTCGCCGCGATCCGCAAATGATCTTCCGCATCCTGGAAGATCAGTTCGCGCAGAAGGCCCGCGACACCAAGGATGCCGATCGCCGCTTCATGCAGCTTGCGCTGGCGCTGGGTAAGCGCGGGCAGGGGCGGACCTGGCCCAATCCGGCCGTGGGTGCCGTCATCGTCAAGGACGGATTGATCGTCGGTCGCGGCTGGACGCAGCCGGGCGGGCGTCCGCACGGTGAGCCTGAAGCGCTGCGGCGCGCAGGCGAGACTGCGCGCGGCGCCACGCTCTATGTCACGCTCGAGCCATGCTCGCATTTCGGCAAGTCGCCGCCTTGCGCCGATGCGGTGATCGCCGCCGGCATCAAACGCGTGGTCGCAGCGATCGAGGATCCCAATCCGGAAGTCGCAGGCCGGGGCCATGCGCGGTTGCGCGCCGCCGGCATCGCGGTGGAGGTGGGTCTGTGCGCAGCAGAAGCCGCATTCGATCACGCCGGGCATTTCCGCCGCATCCGCGACAAGCGTCCGCATGTGATCCTGAAGCTTGCGGTCTCGCCCGACGGCAAGATCGGCGCGGCCGGCGGCAAGCCGCTCGCGATCACCGGCGAGGCCGTACGCAATCGCGTGCATCTGCTCCGTGCGCAGAGCGATGCCATCCTGATCGGCATCGGTACGGTGTTGGCGGACGATCCGCAGCTCAATTGCCGTCTGCCGGGCATGGAAGCACGCTCGCCGGTGCGCGTGGTGCTGGACCAGAGCCTGCGCATTCCGGCGTCGAGCCGGCTGGTGCGCTCCGCGCGTGAGACGCCGCTTTGGGTGATCAGTTCTGAACTCGCCGAAGCCGCGGCCGCGACCCGTCTTGGCGCTGCCGGAGCACAGATCATGCGCGTGCCGCCGGGCACTGCATCCGGACTCGATCTTCCGGCCGTGCTGCACGCGCTGGCCGAGAAAGGCATCACGCGCCTGATGGTCGAAGGCGGCAGCCGCGTTGCGGCCTCGTTCGCGGCGGCCGACCTCGTCGACGAGATCTGGCTGTTCCGCGGCGCGAAAGAGGTGGGCGCTGATGGCGTCGATGCGCTCGATGCATTGCCCCTGTCGAAAATCACGCAGTCGCCGGCCTATAAGGTTCATGCTAGCGAGACGTTCGATCACGATACTCTCACCATCTACGAGCGCGCCTAACATGTTCACTGGCATTGTCACCGATATCGGCGAGATCGTCGGCTTCGCGCCAAGGGCGCAGGGCCAGTTGCACCGGCTGCGCATCGCCTGCCGCTACGATCAGACCACCATCGCCGACGGCGCCTCGATCGCCTGCAACGGTGTCTGCCTGACGGTGGTGGCGTCCGGGGTGGAAGGCGACAAAACCTGGTTCGACGTCGATGCCGCGGCCGAGACGCTGGCGCTGACGACGGCCAAGCACTGGAAGGTCGGCACCAGGCTCAATCTCGAACGTGCGCTGAAGATCGGCGACGAACTCGGCGGCCATATCGTTGCCGGCCATGCCGACGGCATTGCCACCCTCGTCAGCCGCGAGGACCTGCCTGACATGGCGCGGTTCGAGCTTGCGACCACACGGGAGCTGGCGCGTTTCATCGCCACCAAGGGCTCGATCACGCTCGACGGTGTCTCGCTGACGGTCAATACGGTGACGGACGTGACCTTTTCGGTGCTGATCATCCCGCACACGCTGACGGTTACGACGATCGGCGGCTGGAAGGCGGGGGCCGAGGTCAATATTGAGGTCGATCTGATGGCCCGCTACGCGGCGCGGCTGACCGAAATGAAGTGACCGGTGCAGTCGGAATTATGCTTTAAAACTTGGCTTACCCGCCTGCGGCGACTACATAACGCGCCGACCCCAGTAGAACGGATTTTACGATGGCAGATGCGCGGCGCGCACCCCTTAAGGACCAGACCGACATTTCCGGCGCCCGCGCGCTGATTGTCGAGGCGCGGTTCTATGACGATCTCCAGGACGCGATGCTCGAAGGCGCGGTGGCCGAGCTGAAGGCAGCCGGGCTGATGCATGACGTGATCACAGTTCCCGGCGCGCTGGAGATTCCGGCGGCCATCGCCATCGCCATCGATGCAGCGGCAGCCAACGGCAAGCCCTACGATGCCGCGATCGCGCTGGGCTGCGTCATCCGCGGCGACACCATCCATTTCGAGATCGTCTCGCAGGAATCCTCGCGTGCGCTGATGGACCTTGCAGTGGCGCGCAAGCTGCCGCTCGGCAACGGCATCCTCACCGTCAACACCGAGGCGCAGGCCTGGGCGCGGGCGCGCGCCAGCGAGCTCGACAAGGGCGGCGATGCCGCGCGCGCGGCGCTTGCGATGCTGCGCATCAAACGCCGCCTGGCGCGGGCTTGATCATGGTCGACAACAGCAAAAGGCCGGCGGCGGGCGCTCCGGACAAGAAAGCGAACCGGCGTGGTGCGGCGCGGCTCGCGGCCGTGCAGGCGCTGTACCAAATGGACATCGCCGGCGCCGGCATCAACGATATTTTTGCCGAGTTCGAGAGCCACTGGCTTGGTAACGAGGTCGAGGGCGACACCTACCTGCCGGCGGAAGCGGCGTTCTTCCGCGACGTGGTTTCGGGCGTCGTGCGCGACCAGAAGAAGCTCGATCCTCTGATCGACGAGGCATTGTCGAAGGGCTGGCCGTTGAAGCGGATCGAGGCGATCCTGCGCGCGGTGCTGCGGGCAGGGGCCTATGAGCTCCAGCATCGCAAGGACGTGCCCGGTCGTGTCGTGGTCTCCGAATATGTCGACGTCGCCAACGCCTTCGTCGACCGCGAGGAGACCGGCATGGTCAACGCCGTACTCGACCAGATCGGCCGCCAGTTTCGCGGTGACGAGTTCGGGCGGGGGTAGATTGAGACGATGACTTCCGCCGTAGCCGTCAACCCCGCGCAATGGCGAAGCCATTGTCGCTGGAGGTGCCGGAGCGAAGCGGAGGCCTCGAAGGACGACGGCGTGCCGCTGAGTTGCATCTCGGCCGTGCATCCTTCGAGGCTCGCAAGGGCTCGCACCTCAGGATGACGGGTTTGCTATCGTGACGCAGGACAACGAACCGGTATCCGCCGAAGACTCCCTCATCGCGCGCTATTTCAAGCCGCTGGCGACCGATCCCGGTGCGTTCGGGCTGGTCGATGATGCCGCGGTGCTATCCTCCTCCGGCGAGGACATCGTCGTCACCACCGACGCCGTGGTCGAGGGCGTGCATTATCTTGCAACCGATCCGCCCGAGACCATCGCGCGCAAGGCGCTGCGGGTGAACCTGTCCGATCTCGCCGCCAAGGGCGCGGTGCCCGCCGGCTTCGTGCTGACGCTGGCGCTGCGCAGCAACGACGATTCCTGGCTGAGGCCGTTCGCCGATGCGCTCGGCGAGGACGCCAAAACCTTCGCATGCCCGCTGCTCGGCGGCGACACGGTCTCGACGCCGGGGCCGCAGATGATCTCGATCACCGCGTTCGGCCGTGTGCCACGCGGGAGGATGGTCAGCCGCACCGGCGCACGGCCGGGTGACGTCATCCTGGTCACAGGCACGATCGGCGATGCCGCGCTCGGCCTCGACGTGCTCACCGGCGGGGCGATGGCGGCAATGCTGACGGGAAATCAGGCCGCGCAGGACTATCTGATCGATCGCTATCGCCTCCCTCGGCCGCGCTCTGCATTGGCCGGGGCGGTGCTTGCCCATGCCAGCGCAGCGATGGACGTGTCCGATGGTCTGGCAGGTGATCTTGCCAAGCTCTGTGCCGCCTCTGGCGTCAGCGCCTTGGTCGAGGCGCACCATGTTCCGCTGTCACCAGCCGCTGCGATCTCCGCTGTCGGCCTTGAAAAGCTCGTGTCCGGCGGGGACGATTACGAAGTGCTGTGCGCCGTTCCCGAATCGCGCTGCGCCGATTTCACACGGGAGGCCGAGCAGGCGGGGGTCCCCGTCACGGCGGTCGGCACCATCATCGCCGGCCAACAGGCGCCGCAATGGACGGACGCACAAGGCCGCGACATCACACTGCATCGTCTGTCCTACAGCCATTTCTAGAGGCCCCGGTGCGATCACGCGCGTCTAGTCTCTCTGCTTTCCGGCGATAACCGGGTACTATCGGCAATCGCAACCGGCGGATTTGATTCGAATGACGGCGGCTTCAACCGCGAGCGAGCTGCAGCCTGTTCCCGGTAGGGAATGCGGAAGCTGCACGCTCTGCTGCAAGGTCTACAACATTCCCGAGATCCAGAAGCCTGCCGGCAAGTGGTGCGGGCAATGCAAGCCCGGGCGCGGCTGCAAGATCCACGACAACCTGCCGGACCAGTGCGCGGAATTCAATTGCCTCTGGCGAACGGACGCGGCGATGCCGGCGCAATGGAAACCCGATCAGGCGAAGATGGTGGTCACCATCCATCCGATCAGCCGGAACATCCAGATCCAGGTCGATCCGGGCTTGCCATCGGCATGGAGCCGCCAGCCCTATCACGATCACTTGCGGCAGTGGGCGACGAAGAACATGCCGAAAGGCATGCATGTCGTCGTTTTCGTCAACGAGCTGGCGACACTCGTTTTACCTGACCAGGATGTGGCGCTCGGTCCCCTGACACCCGACCAGACGATCGCAGTTCGTTTGGAGCCCGGTCCGAACGGTGGCGTCTATGAGATCAAGGTCTCGACCACGCGGAGGACGGATGATGGCCAGACCTTCGAGATCGCGTCCACATCCCGTCACCCCGTGAGGTCGGCGGCCTAGGCTGGGTCGGCCAAACTCAGCCTCGCCTGGAGGCCGCTTGCCCGTTCTGCTCCAAACCGGCGGCCGAGCGCTCCGGACCGGCCTAAATACTTGCCGAGATCGGCGTTTCGGCCTTATCCGGCGTTGCACCCTCAATTTGATTTTGGCAAGCTTGTGACCGACCAGGGCCACACCTTCGCGAAAGGGGCGGCCCTGTTCAACATAAGGGCGCCGCACCGCATGACGGAAAAACAAAAGGCGCCGGGGGTACGTACATCAAGGATCTGAGGCAAAAATCACATGACAGCATTATGGTTGATTGTGCTCTGCGGAGTGCTTTCCGTCGTCTACGCGATTTGGGCGACCTCTTCGGTGTTGAGTGCGGATGCGGGGTCACCGCGCATGCAGGAGATCGCGGGAGCGGTGCGTGAAGGCGCGCAGGCCTATCTCCGGCGCCAGTACACCACGATCGGTCTCGTCGGCATCGTCATCTTCGTGCTGCTTGCCTATTTCCTCGGGCTTTATGTCGCGATCGGTTTTGCCATCGGCGCCATCCTGTCGGGAGCGGCCGGTTTCATCGGCATGAACGTTTCGGTCCGCGCCAATGTGCGCACCGCGCAGGCGGCGACGACGTCGCTCGCCGGTGGCCTCGAGCTCGCCTTCAAGGCAGGCGCCATCACCGGCATGCTGGTGGCGGGTCTCGCGCTGCTCGGCGTAACCATCTACTTCGGCTTCCTGGTCTATTCGCTGAAGCTCGCGCCTGACAGCCGGGTCGTCGTCGACGCCATGGTGGCGCTCGGCTTCGGCGCCTCGCTGATCTCGATCTTCGCCCGTCTCGGCGGCGGCATCTTCACCAAGGGTGCGGACGTCGGCGGCGACCTCGTCGGCAAGGTCGAGGCCGGCATTCCCGAGGACGATCCGCGCAATCCGGCGACCATCGCCGACAACGTCGGTGACAATGTCGGGGACTGCGCCGGCATGGCCGCCGACCTGTTCGAGACCTACGCGGTGACGGCGGTCGCCACCATGGTGCTGGCGGCGATCTTCTTCGCCAAGACGCCGATCCTCATGAACATGATGACCTTGCCGCTCGCGATCGGCGGCATCTGCATCATCACCTCGATCATCGGCACCTTCTTCGTCAAGCTCGGGCCGAGCCAGTCGATCATGGGCGCGCTCTACAAGGGCCTGATCGCAACTGGCGTCCTGTCGCTGATCGGAATCGCCGGCGTGATCTACTACCTGATCGGTTTCGGCAAGCTCGACGGCGTCGACTACACCGGCATGGCGCTGTTCGAATGCGGCATCGTCGGTCTCGTCGTCACCGCGCTGATCATCTGGATCACCGAGTATTACACCGGCACCGACTATCGTCCGGTGAAGTCGATCGCCCAGGCCTCGGTAACCGGCCACGGCACCAACGTGATCCAGGGCCTTGCGATCTCGATGGAGGCGACCGCGCTGCCCGCGATCGTCATCATCGCCGGCATTCTGGTCACCTACAGCCTCGCCGGCCTGTTCGGCATCGCGATCGCGACCGCCACCATGCTGGCGCTGGCCGGCATGATCGTCGCGCTCGACGCCTTCGGTCCCGTCACCGACAACGCCGGCGGCATCGCCGAGATGGCGGGGCTGCCGAAGGAGGTGCGCAAGTCGACCGACGCGCTCGACGCGGTCGGCAACACCACCAAGGCGGTGACCAAGGGCTACGCGATCGGTTCCGCCGGTCTCGGCGCTCTCGTGCTGTTCGCGGCCTACAACGAGGACCTCAAGTTCTTCATTGCGGACTCCGCGCACCACGCCTACTTCGCCGGCGTCAAACCAGACTTCTCGCTCAACAACCCCTACGTCGTGGTGGGCCTGTTGTTCGGCGGTCTGCTGCCCTATCTGTTCGGCGCGATGGGCATGACCGCGGTGGGCCGCGCGGCGAGCGCGATCGTCGAGGAGGTCCGTCGTCAGTTCCGCGAGAAGCCGGGCATCATGCAAGGCACCGACAAGCCGGATTACGGCAAGGCGGTCGACCTTTTGACCAAGGCCGCGATCAAGGAGATGATCATCCCCTCGCTGCTCCCGGTGCTGTCGCCGATCTTCGTCTACTTCGTGATCTACGCGATCGCGGGGGGCGGGGCGGCCGGCAAGTCGGCGGCGTTCTCGGCCGTGGGCGCGATGCTGCTCGGCGTGATCGTGACGGGCCTGTTCGTCGCGATCTCGATGACCTCGGGCGGCGGCGCCTGGGACAATGCCAAGAAGTACATCGAGGACGGCCATTTCGGCGGCAAGGGCAGTGATGCCCACAAATCGGCAGTGACCGGCGACACCGTCGGCGATCCCTACAAGGACACGGCCGGCCCCGCGGTGAACCCGATGATCAAGATCACCAACATCGTGGCCCTGCTGCTGTTGGCGGTCCTGGCGCACTGAGCGGCGTAAACGACGAGATAAAACCCCGCGGCGCGAGCCGCGGGGCTTTTTGTTTGATCGAAGATCACTCCATCTGCGCTCCCCGGCCGCTGCGCAGCACGGAGTGGTGCGCTGCAGATCCGGGGTCCACATTCGAGAGGCTGGGTCCCGGCGCAGCGTTGCACGCTGCACCGCGTCCGGGACACGAGACCTACTGCACGTCCATCTGCAGCCCTTCCTTCTGGATGATGCCGGCGAACTTCTTCGTCTCGGCGTCTATGAAGGCGGAGAACTGCTCTGGCGTGCCGTAGTCGGCGCGGGCGCCCATGGTGGCGATCTGCTTCTTGATGTCGTCGCGCTCCAGCATCGCCTTGACCTGAAGGTTGAGCGCGTTGAGCACCTCGGGTGAGACGCCTTTCGGCAGGAACACCGAGAACCAGGAAGACACGTCGAAACTCGCCAGCTCCGGCGCGCTCTCGCGCATGGTCGGCAGGTCCTTCGCGAGGTCGCTACGCTCGGTCGTGGTGACGCAGAGGCCATTGAGCGTCCCGTTCTGCACCTGCGGCAGGCTCGGATAGAGATTGTCGAACAGGATCTGGATGTCGCCGGCAAGCGCGGCCTGGAGCGCGGGGCCGGCGCCGCGGAACGGGATGTGCGTCATCTTCAGCCCGGTGAGCTGGAGGAACCAGGCGCCGGTGAGGTGAGGGCTCTGGCCGACGCCGGAAGAGGCGTAGCTGAGTTTGTCCGGATTGGCCTTCAGAAACGCGATCAGCTCGGCGATCGATTTGATGCCGGTCTTCGGATGCGCCGAGACGATGTTCGGAATCCGGATCATGTTGGAGACCGGCTGAAGCTGGTCCGGCTTGTAGGTGAGGTTCTTGAAGATGCTGTAGGCGATCGCGTTCGGACCGGGATTGCCGATCAGGATGGTGTGGCCATCAGGCTTGGCGCGCACCACCTCGGCGGTACCGATGGTGCCGCCGCCGCCGGAGCGGTTTTCCACGACGGCCGACTGGCCCCAGGCAGTTTGCAGATGGGCGGCCAAGAGCCGGCCCATGACATCGGTCGAGCCGCCGGCCGCGGCCGGCACGACGAGGCGGACATTCTCGGTGGGTTTCCAGTCCGCCAAGCTCGATCGCGGCAGGATCGCTGCGGCCGAGAGCCCGGCGGCACCAGCGAGTATGCGACGGCGGGACAACAAAGTTTTAGGCACGAATCCACTCCCCAGCTTCTTGCTTTAAAGCGAGCGTAGGGAAGGCCGCGTGCGACGGCAAGTCGCGCGGAGTGGCACGACGCCGCAGGCTGAAGGCTCAGTTAAAGCTGAGCAGCTTGAAGATCGGCGTGAGGTAGCTCATCTCCTGGCCCGACGTCGCCGTGGTCCGGCTGATGAAGTCGAAGATCTTGCCATCCTGGAGGCCGTAATTGGCCAGCCGGCGCACGCGCCGGTTCTTGTCGAAATAGACCGCGATCACGCGCTGATCGACCACCTTCTGGTTCATGAAGGCGACCACGCGCTCCGAACGCTGCGAGATGTAGTAGAACACCTCGCCGTCGAGGGTTGCGACCGTGGAGGGCGTGCCCATCACGATCAGTACCTGGTCCTGGCTCGCGCCGATCGGAATCTGCTCCAGCGCGCCGGGCGGCAGGATATAACCCTTCTGGAATTGCTCGCCGGTACACCCCGCAAGCGCGGCGCCGACCAGAGCCACGGCCGCGAACATGCGCAGGCCGCGCCAGCGTGCATAAAGGCTGCGCTGCTTGTCGGCGCGCAGGCTGGTCTGGTTCGTTTTCGTCATAGCGGAACTGATTCCGTCCCCTTGCGTCGCGCGAGGCGCTGAAGTACCGGGCGGAGGCTGCAATTGCAACACGCGCGCGCCCGCTTGCGGAACCCACAATGGTTTGGCCGTTCAATCACTTCAGGAAACCCCGGCAAGCCCCACGCGGCACCATTGAAGCCATCTATGGCATGATCGTGACGCAGGCGCGAGAACCCATATTTTACCGCGACTTGGGCGTCCCCGATACGGTTAACGGGCGTTTCGACCTGTTGCTTCTCCATCTCTGGCTGCTGCTGCGCCGCCTGCGCACGGTCGAGGGCGCCACGGAGCTGTCCCAGGCGCTGTTCGACCGGTTCTGCGAGGACATGGACGACAATCTGCGCGAGATGGGGATAGGCGACCAGACCGTGCCGAAGCGGATGCGGGCCTTCGGCGAGGCGTTTTACGGCCGCGTCCAGGCCTATGATGAGGCTATGGAGGGCGGCAGCGAGGCGCTGGCGGCGGCCATCTGCAGGAATATCCTGAATGGGACCGGCATCGACCAGGCGCGGCGGCTTGCGGCTTACGCCGGGACTACGGAGGCCGATCTCGTCCGGGCCGGCGAGGCTGCGCTGCTGTTGGGGTCGTTCCGGTTTCCCCCAGCGCTCACAGAGGACATCACGCCATGAGCCGATCGAATGCCGAAGCCAAGCCCGACCCCTGGCGGATGCCCGTGATCGTGGCGCAGATTCCCGACACCGGCCTGCATCGCAAGCTCGAGGCCTCCGCCGCCGAGCGCCAGGCCATGGCGGAGGCTGCTAGCTTGCGGGAGGTCGTCTCTGCCCAGGCGGATTTCGACGTCGTGCCGAAAAGCGGCGGCCGGATCCAGGTCACGGGCCGCGTTCGCGCCCGGATCGGCCAGACCTGCGTCGTCACGCTGGATCCGATCGAGAGCGAGATCGAGGAGGAGGTGGACCTGGTGTTCGCCCCCGAGGCCGAGGTCCGGAGGATGGCCGACCTGATCGAGGAAGGGAAAGATGACGCCGAGCCGCCGGAGGTGGTCGATCCGCCGGAACCGATCGTCAATGGCATGATCGACCTGGGCCGGATCGCGACCGACGCGCTGTTCCTGGCGGTTGATCCCTATCCGCGTAAGCCAGGGGTCGTGTTCGAGGCGGAGGTCACCGCTCTCGATCCCGAGGACCATCCGTTCGCGGCGCTGAAGGCGCTCCAGGACAAGAAAGGCCAATAGCCGGGCAATCCGGGTCGGGATTGCCTTGCGATGGGGCGTGAGGCGTTTGTCTCGCCGGGTTGAAGGTTGGCTCCATCTAACTGATTTCCATATATTTCTTGCCAATTCGCCGCTCCGCCGGCGGATCTCCGGGGATGCAAAAGGCTGGGGGCAAGAGGTTGTTTCGGGATAACAAAACGCTATTGTCGCGCCCCGGTCCGGGCGCGGCGTGGCGCTAGGCCGGTCGCCATGTCCATGGCGAACCCATTTGCGGCCCCGCTCGTTCAAGACCGCAGCACACCAGGTTTCCAGGACGTTTATGCTAAGCAAGGTTCGCATCGCGCTTGACGCCATGGGGGGCGACGCCGGCGCCGCCGTGGTCATTCCGGGCGCCGCCATCTCGCTTCACAGGCATCGCGAGATCGAGTTCCTGCTGGTCGGGGACCGCGCAAAGATCGAGCCCGAACTCGAGAAGCATCCCGCCCTCAAGGCTGCTTCGAAGATCATCCACACCGACGTGGCCGTCAGCGGTTCGGACAAGCCGAGCCAGGCGCTGCGGCGCGGCCGCAAGACGTCGTCGATGTGGATGGCGATCGACGCGGTGAAGAAGGGCGAGGCGGATGTCGTTGTCTCCGCCGGCAATACCGGCGCGCTGATGGCAATGTCACGCTTCCACCTGCGCACGCTGAAGGGGATCGACCGCCCGGCGATTACAGGGATATGGCCGACCAGGCGCGGCGAAACCGTCGTGCTCGACCTCGGCGCCACCATCGGCGGCGACGCCCACCACCTGGTGTCGCTCGCGCTCATGGGGGCGGCCACGGCGAGCGTGCTGTTCGACAAGAAGCGGCCCACGGTGGGGCTCCTCAATATCGGAACCGAGGAGATCAAGGGGCATGAGGAGATCCGCGAGGCCGGAGAAATCCTGCGCGCGCGCAACCTGCCGGAGCTCGACTATATCGGCTTCGTCGAGGGCGACGGCATCGGCAAGGGGCTGGCCGACGTTATCGTCACCGAAGGTTTCAGCGGCAATATCGCGCTCAAGGCCGCCGAGGGAACCGCCCGGCAGATGGCGGAATTACTCCGTAGCGAGATGCAGCGGAGCTGGCTGTCCAAGCTCGGTTATCTCTTCGCGCGCAGCGCCTTCCAGGCCCTGCGCAACAAGATGGACCCGAACAAGTCCAATGGCGGCGTGTTCCTGGGATTGAACGGACTGGTGGTCAAGAGCCACGGCGGGACCAGCGCCGAAGGCTTTGCCTATGCGATCGATGTTGGCTATGAGATGGCTCACTACGATCTCCTGAACAAGATCAACCAGATGCTCAACCGCGAGGGTGGTGCACTTAATTTCGTGCAGCCCGCGCCGGAGGATGTTTCGTGACTCAAATTCGTTCGGTCGTGCTCGGCTGCGGCTCTTATCTGCCGGAGCAGGTGGTGACCAACGCCCAATTGGCGGCCCGCATCGACACGTCCGACGAGTGGATCGTGCAGCGCACCGGCATTCGCGCGCGGCATATCGCGGCCGAGGGCGAGTTCACCTCGCATCTGGCGATCAAGGCGGCGCAGGCCGCGCTCACGGATGCCGGCCTCGACGCGCAGTCGATCGACCTGATCGTGCTGGCGACCTCGACGCCCGACAACACCTTCCCGGCCAGCGCGGTCGCCGTGCAGCACGGGCTCGGCATCAACCACGGCGCGGCCTTCGACCTGCAGGCGGTGTGCTCGGGCTTCGTGTTCGCGCTCGCCACCGCCGACAATTTCCTGCGCACCGGCGCCTTCAAGCGCGCGCTGGTGATCGGCGCCGAGACCTTCTCGCGCATCCTCGACTGGAACGACCGCGGCACCTGCGTGCTGTTCGGCGACGGCGCCGGCGCCGTGGTGCTGGAGGCGCAGGAGCAGCCGGGCAAGGCGGCGACCGACCGCGGCATCGTGACCACTCATTTGCGCTCCGACGGCCGCCACAAGGCGAAGCTGTTTGTCGACGGCGGACCGTCCTCGACCCAGACCGTCGGTCATCTGCGCATGGAGGGCCGTGAGGTCTTCAAGCATGCGGTCGGCATGATCACCGACGTGATCGTCGATGCCTTCGAGGCGACCGGGCACAATGCCGACAGCATCGACTGGTTCGTGCCGCACCAGGCCAACAAGCGAATCATCGACGCCTCCGCGCACAAGCTGCACATCGCGCCGGAGAAGGTGGTGCTGACGGTGGACCGTCACGGCAACACCTCGGCGGCCTCGATCCCGCTGGCGCTGTCGGTGGCCCGCAAGGACGGCCGCATCAAGCGCGGCGACCTGGTTCTGCTGGAAGCGATGGGCGGCGGCTTCACCTGGGGCTCCGCGCTGGTGCGCTGGTAAGCCACAGTCGATAAAATTTTGCTGGAATTAGCCGCGATATCGATGCGTCGGCATTGATGAGCGCTGTTGACCGGCGTATCGTAACCTCATAATTTCAGACAACAATTGTTCGCCGTGATGTGGGGCAGGGCGATGACCGATCAAAGCAAAACCGTAACGCGTGTCGATCTCTGCGAAGCCGTCTACCAGAAGGTGGGCCTGTCGCGGACGGAATCGTCTGCGTTCGTGGAACTCGTCCTGAAGGAGATCACCGACTGCCTGGAGAAGGGCGAAACGGTGAAATTGTCCTCGTTCGGCTCCTTCATGGTCCGCAAGAAGGGCCAGCGCATCGGCCGCAACCCGAAGACCGGCACCGAGGTGCCGATCTCGCCGCGCCGGGTGATGGTGTTCAAGCCGTCGGCGATCCTGAAGCAGCGGATCAACACCCAGCATCGCACCAATGGCGACGCCAGCAAGACGCAACCCGAGGCGTAGTCGCCTCGCGCGGAGGATTGGCATTTGGACAAGGCGCCGGATGCGTTCCGAACCATCAGCGAAGTAGCGCAGGAACTCGACATTCCGCAGCACGTGCTGCGGTTCTGGGAGACCCGGTTCTCCCAGATCAAGCCGATGAAGCGCAGCGGCGGCCGCCGCTATTACCGACCCGACGACGTCGACCTGCTCAAGGGCATCCGCCGCCTGCTCTACGGGGAGGGCTACACCATCCGTGGGGTGCAGCGGATCCTGAAGGAGCACGGCGTCAAATCGGTGCAGGGCCTCGCCGACGGCGCGGCCGCGGTCTCGTTCGGCGCCATTGAGGACGCCATCGGCGCCAGCCTGATGGAGCCCGAGGACGAGGCGCCCATCAAGGGTACCACGGATGCTGACGAGGACGACTACCAGGGCGACGAGGAGGAGGGCATCGACTTCCGCTTCACGGAGGTCGACGACGAGGACATCCTCACCACCTTCCGCAAGGGCGGCACCCAAGCCGCGCCCGCCGGCCCCAGCGCGCTCGACCGGGAGCGGCTCGGGCGGGCACTCGCCGACCTCGTCGCCTGCCGGGAAATGCTGGATCAGGCGCTGAACGACGCCTAGGCCGCTCTTGCCGAGCTTTGCGGGCGGTTCCGGGGCCTTGGGGCGGGGACACCAAAATGCTGTGACCTCGCCTTGCGCATCGCTGCGATCCTAGCTAATGGAACGACGTTCGGAGCGTGGCGCAGCCCGGTTAGCGCACTAGTCTGGGAGACTAGGGGTCGGAGGTTCAAATCCTCTCGCTCCGACCAATACTTAGCCGGATTTCAGGGCATCCGGTTTTTCCCGAGGGTAACGGATAGGGTAACGCGCCCCGGCGGTGATGCGCCGCTTTTGACGTGGGCCTGTGGATATCATTGCGATCTCGCAAGATTCCGCAGCCTCTACACGCCATGCGTGTCTAATGCGCAAACCAATCGAATCGGAGACCCCTGTGCCATGGACGGCTTCTACGCTGCGTACCTAACGGGCCGCGCCGGCAGCGGTCTCCTGCTGTTCGCTATCCGAGGGCCAACTTTCATTGGCGTGGACGGCGGGGGCGTGAAGTACGACGGCCAGATTGAGGTCGTCGACGTCGGTCTAAAATGCACGATCGTCTACATGATACCTGCCGGAACTCCCAATCTAATCACGGGGGCCTCGCCGCCTGCGACAGACCAAAGGATACCGCTCGAATTCATACTGCCGAAAGATTTCTGGAACGGGCAGGTGGTCGGAATCACGACCCCGTTGGGGCCAGTCAATGCAAGATTTCAAAAGCTACGCGACTGGTGAAATTATGACTGAACCCTTTTGGACGCTGAAGCTCGCGGATTGCATCAACTTCGCCATTTTGCTCGTCACGATCGCCGCGATCGTTTACGGGCCAATCAAGGCGGTCGAAATCACCAGGCGGAAAGACCTTGAGCGTGATGCCGAAAGTAGAAAACGCCAGATTCTTGCAACGCTGATGCGTACTCGAAAAATGACGGTACATCCTGATCACGTCAGCGCATTGAATCAGGTCCAACTCGAATTCTTCAATCATCCAACGGTGATCGACGCTTACCGCGGTTACATTGCCAATCTGTCGCAAACAGTGCCTCCACCTGGCAATGATCTGCACAATTTTCTAACTAGACGAAATGATCGATTTTTCGACCTCCTGCACGCAATAGCGGTTGCGTCTGGTGTGGCACTTGATCGCCACGAACTGGATCGCTTGGCGTACGTGCCTATTGGCTGGCAGACAGATCAAGATGAATTGCGAGCATTCCGAGCGGCGGTGTTGGCGGTCTTGCAAGGACAAAAGCCACTCTTCATTGCTCCGGCGACGCTGCAGCAAACGCAAATTCAGCAAGAAGCGCCCAATCCATATCCCCCGCCGCCGCAGTAGTGAAACAGGAGAATTTCGTGAGTAGCTCAAAGCTGGCAAGGCGTTTTGAGGAGCTGCGCTTGCAGTTAGAAGTTATCGAGAAAGCAAAAAAGCCTTTGCAAGGGAGTTTTCCGGGCTACAGCGTGGATGAAAACGCGCTCCTCGGGTGGGAGATAAAAGCGATTAATCTGCTGGAGATGGCCTGCTCGGCTAATTCCATTCACGTAAAAAGCTTCAAAAAAGTTCAGGAGCCGGAGGCCTACCGATCAAGTCAGGAGAAGCTACTCCAGCTTGGGGCAGTGTTTGACGCAGCGCGCGAGGATTTTAATGGCGGCTACCTTAATTCTGTCCGCCACCTGATCCAATCCGAGGTTTTTGATAGTGAATTGGAGCAAGCCAAGGAGTTGTTGTCAGCGAAGTACAAAGTTGCCGCAGCCGTAATCACAGGAGTGGTTTTGGAGACCACGCTCCGGCAGATGTGCTCAGACAAAGGGCTCTTGCCCGGAAAACTCGACAAAATGAATGCGGATCTTGCCAAGTCGGGCGCGTACAATCTTCAAGTCCAAAAACGCATTACAGCTCTCGCCGATATACGAAACAACGCCGCGCACGGGCATGCCGAGAAATTCCGCGAAGACGATGTTATCGAAATGATCGTCTACGTCGAGCGCTTCTTAGCGGATCACCTAGCGCCCTAAACCCGCAACTCCTGACGGCTGGTCACCGGCCCTTGCGTCGCCATCCAAAGCGTGATGGCGACCGAAAGCACCAAGTCGTCGTGAGCGCCGACGCGCGCCGCGTAGGTCGTGCGGCCGGCCTCCGAAATCTTCCGTTTGAAATCCTTCAGTTCTTCCTTCAGCGCCAACGCGTCATTCGCAGCCGCTGCGATGCGGAGTTCTCCGCTATGCGAGTGCGCTTCGAGGTTCGAGATCAGGAAGCCCTTGGGCACGTGCCAGGTGTTGCCGCCGTGCTGCGTCGCCTCCAATCCCGCGGTGATCGTGATCCGGCTTGGCCATAGGCCGGCAGCATCGAACATGTCGCCAACCGGCCGGCCGACACCCGTTTCATCGATGACCAGCTTTGGCCTCAGCGCGTTCAATGGCGGCCGCGCAAGCAAGTTGACCACTCGCTGGATCTGTTGCGGGTAGGACATGCCGAGCGGCAAGCGCTCCAGATGGCGCACGTCGAAATGCGTCATTCTTTTCTGACGGCGCGTCCGCGTCTTTTCAATCATGTCCCAGCCGTCGAGCGGTAACACTCGATGGTTCATGACGCTGATTGCGGTGGGGTCGGTGCTCTGACCAAGGTCAACGCCGACGAACCAGCGGTCAACCGGGCGGGCGTAGACGCTGCGCCATCCATCGGCCGTGGTGATCACATCCATAGCGGGCGAACCTCATTGGTGAACATCGCGTCAATGATCGACGTCGAGAACGCCGCATCTTCGGTGTCGAGGAATTCGCAAAGGTACTCTTCGCGATATTTCGTCTCGCCGAGGTTCTTGCGCTCTCGGGCCAGGAATTCCGGCGTGATGCGGGGGCACGATCCCAACTCAACGTGGATGCGGTGCCAGTCGGGATCGTCGGACCGCCACGTCTCATAGAAAACACCCCGCTTGCCGGCGGGCGTCGACAGATAGATCAGTTGGCCGTTGGCGTTGGTGGCCAGCATCGGGCGGACGGCCGTGATCAGCGCGTCGGAGCACCGGGACGTCTCATCGATGATCGCCATGCGGACGTTGGCCAGGCCGCGCAGCGTGTCGCCGTCATTGTCGCCGGGCAGCGCCAGGATGCGGGCTTTGTTCTCCAGCTCGATGCGGCGGGCGGCGTCACCGACCAGGGCCGGCGCGTTCGGGATGCGGCCATATGCCATGCGTGCGCGGCGCACGAACTCGTCGGACAGGCGCTGCGCCGGCGAGACGATCAGGATCAGGCTTTCGGGCTCGGTGGTGGCGACCGAAAGGGCCTTCATGACCGCGGACTCGGTCTTGCCGTGCTGCCGGGGGATAAGCATGGCGATCTGCGAGGCGGTGGAGCGCACGAAGTCGGCCTGCCAGTCGTCAAGCTCGATATCCGCGTCCCGGGCGAGGAGTGCCGGATCCAGCGCGCGGGCCATGTCGGCGGCCATCAGCATGGGGGCGGCACCGGGCAGGGCGGTACAATTGGCTTGGCCTCGATGAGCAGTGGCGGCTTGCCCGCGCGCTGTGTGATTGCGGCGGCCGCGTCTGTCTCCAACCGGTGCAGGGCCGCACCGACCGCCTGCGCAGCTTGGGGGAAGGGCCGCAAAGCGGTCGTGATGGCCTGGCGTAGGGCTAGGTAGTCCGCGCTGATCAGGAGCGAGGTCGATCGCACGTCATGGCGCTGCACGATCATGCCCAAGAGCTTGCCGACGAGGGCCAGGTTGGCGGTGATGGCGCCTTCGGCACCGATCGCGGCTTTGATGTCGCCGAAGTCGATCGCCGTCGCCACGTGCTGTTGCAGCCGGGCGCGCTGGTGCACGAGCTGGGACAGCAAGCCTTCCTGCTCGCTCGCCTGTAGCGCGTCTAGGTCGATCTCGCTGGGCTTCTGTGCGGTTAGGATTGCCGCGCGCATCGCGGGGCTGACGTGATTGGCAGCGTGTCGGCCGACCGCATCGGCGCTGAGATTGAAGCGGCGGGCGAGGGCGTTGTGCGCGATGCCGTGCGCAAGCCCAATTTCGATTTGGTGGCGGTGCTTGGAATTGCAGACGCTACACTTCGGGCCGGTCTTGCCCATTACTCAACTCACCTGCGATTTGGCCACGCGGATTCGCGTTTCGATACCCCGATGTTTACCCCAGCATACCAAAGAAATCGTGAATCACCTAAAGTGCTGCAATTAGCGTAACGTAACGTAACGGAGCACTAGTCAGTAGAACTAGAGCGCGCCGGTTTGATCGAATGAAGCGGCGCGAAGCGGTGAGAAAGAGCGCGCGAATTTAAGAGCGGCGTCGATTGATGTAGCGCGCTGCTGAGAATTGAACGATGTTTGGCATCGCCGCTTTGCGAAAGCACGAAATGCTCAAACCCTTTAACGGACTATTCCAAACCATCGGTCTCATCGGGGCGGTGCTAACGATGAGCACGACGCCAGTCCCATCGCAGGCAAACACAAAATCGGCGAACTACATAATGCCAGGTTGTAGGTCAGTCATAATGAGCGAAGAATCGGCGCGAGCTTTTTTGCAGGGGTACTGCGCCGGCTTAGTTGTGGGACTAAGGTATATGTACGACGACGCCTGTGTGCCCGACGGTGCTACCCCTAATCAAGTTCTGCGCGTCGTAGTTCAATACATCGACAGCCGGCCAGCAAGGCTTCACGAGGATTTTAGAATTCTGGCCCTTGAAGCAATGAAGCAGTCTTGGCCATGTAATCGGTGAGCTTGCACCGGCTCCAGTGGAGTCTCCAAGATCCCCGCAACGGGCGTCATTTTCCAGTTCACTTCCACATTGACTATGGTTCGTTGGTTCACTGGTTCACCTATAGGGATATGACCGAACCGAACCAGACGATGATGGGGCAGAAATGCCCCCCATCGTATCGTCCGTGGTTCGCGGAGTGGTTCAGGTGAACCAGCTTGAATCAAAAGGGGTTTTTGCCTCTCTTGGTTCGGTTTTGGTTCGCCCGTTGGTTCGCTCAGTTTGCACCTGGAAAACGTGCTGGCGGCAGCGGTGGTTGGTTCGCCCCTGAACCACGCGAATCCATGGCGTTCAGCTCGCGCTGACCGACAGCAGTCAACGTCCAGCCATTGCGCTCATTGCGGATCAGTTTCTGGCCTTCCAGCTTCTGCGCGAGCCGGTACACGCGGCTGTCGGTCATCCCGATGAGCTTAGCCACGTCACGGCGGCTTTTCCGCGGGTGCTGATCGATGGCGCGCAACAAGGTGTCCTCATCCCGTTCGTTAGCCAGCTCCCGCTGCACGATCCCGACATCCGACACCGGCCGCGCAACGACCGTCGGAATGGGCCGCCCCTTTGTGTCTCGCAGTTTCGGGTGCTGAACCGTCACCAGTTCGAAATGGACCGGCTCGAACGACGGGCCGCGAAACTTGCCCAAAGCCTCGAAGGCGATCACTTGGCCGTTCCGGCGCAGAGCCACGTTGCCGTCCACCTCGTTCAAGAACGCTCCGCCGCCCTTCGGGATCAGGTCATCGTCTGCCGCCCGCTTGGTCGGGTGCGCCAGGGCGAGCACGCAGGGGCCGCCCGGGAGCTTCGTCATGGACCGCAACAATCGGGCATAGTTGCCCATCTGAACGTTGTCGTTGTCGTCATCGCCTTCGAAATATGCTGCAACCGTGTCGACCACGATCAGGGTAGGCGTTAGGCCTTTCGCTGCCACCTCAGCTTCGATGTTCGCGACGTTCTCGGAAATCTTCACCACGCCGTTGATGAAGTGGACGTCCACGGTCTCGGGATCGATTCCCATCTCTTGGGTTACGCCGAGCCAACGCGCCTGAACGTCCGTCGGGTTTTCGCCGGCGGCGTAGATCACAGTTCCTTTCTCGACTTCAATGCTCCCGATCGCGCGGCCGATAGCAACATGCGCGGCCAAACGCATGGCGGCCGCGGTCTTGCCGCCGCCGGTCTTGGCCGTCATCGAATAGCAAAACCGCCGCTGGAATATCCGGTCGACGACGTAATCAGGCGGCACAAAGTCACGGACGAACTGGCCCGAGGTCTGAATTAGGTTCGTAGGTGCGGGTTGCTTCGGGAAAGGAACGACGGGCATTGCTTTTGTCTCATCCAAGAGTTCGCGAAAACGACGTTCCGACCACCGCTCAAATTTGAGACCGGCGCCATCAGGGCGGCCTGAGGCGATCCACTTGGCGTACCCGGCGTCATCGAGGTCGAAGAACGTATCGAGGCGCTTTTTGTAGCGCTCCGCACGGGCTTTCTTCTCCTTCTCGAAGGCTGCACGCTTCGCGCCGACCTTCGCGGCGAGATCGTCTAAGATCGCCTCGGTTCGCTCGCAGGCGACGCCACACGGCTCGTAGCCGCGCTCTTTCTCATCGGCAAGGACGTCGATGATGAGTGAGTCGGTCCAGTGCTTTTCGCGCTCGTACATCTCCCACTGGTCAACGAGGGCAGCCTCGTACTGCTCCATCGTCACAGGCTGATGGATGCCAGGTATCCAGCAAGGAGGCTCGTACTCCAGCATGAGATCACGCCAGAGCGCGAATCCCTCGTTCGACCAGAGTCGGCGAATGTCCCAACCGAGACACAACGGCGGAGACATCTCGGGCTCGGTGCCGTCGGCCCACCATTCAGTCAAATCGCGCAGCGCCTCGATTGCGACCGGTGTCGCGAGGCGTTCGACTTCGTCAAGTTCAAGCAAACTCATCGGACTGCTCCTTTACTGAGGGAGCCCCGAACCAAAATCTGATTGCAAAAATCGCAAAACGTGATACGTAAAAGCTGCCAAGCAATTCACGAACACGTCCGCGGCCCTGCGATCTCTTGATCCGGGGCCGTTTCTTTTAGGCTGGTGGTTTCAATTCAAGCAACTTTGCTATTTCCAGAAGCACCCGCCCGTGGATCACGGTCAGGCGTTCGACATCGCGTCGTTTGCGCTCGCCGCGCTGGTAGGTCGTATCGGCAAACTGAGCGACCGCGCCCGGCGAATGGTCAAACACGGATAGGGCCACGAACACGCCATCGGCATCAAAGTTTGCCGTGACGAGATCGTCCCCGCGTTCGAGGCGCTCGCGGATGCGTGGCACGAGAGTGTCGGAGATGAGCAAGGCGAGCGCGTGCCCCGCTGTTTTAGCCGCTCGGTGCGCCAGATCATCCGCGTAGTCCCGGGGGTTGAGCAGGTATTCGTGCATCGGCAGATCAAGCACGCGCTTCACCTCTCGGGCAAACTCTCCGCCGCGTTCGTGGTCAATTGCCAGTGAGACCAGCCAAACCGCCGCATCCCTCGCGGTCATCTCGGCTGCGCCGCGACCCTGACCCTTGACACTGAGAAGGCCGGCGGCGCGCAGATGACGCCCATATAGGTCTACGGTCGAAAATGGTTCTTTCAGCAATTCAGAAAGTGCCTTGGCGAGATCGCCCGATGTAGCCATTTACGCGGCTCCGTACTTTATCGGTAGTTTTTACTATTGAATTATCTTCTATACCTGCTATCGTTAAAAAATCAACAACGCGGACATTGGCTCCGCTTCTGCGAAGGGGGAAGATGATGGCTTCGAAAACTGAGAAAGAATTCACCACGCGCACGGTCATGGCAATGGCGCAGGAGATGGTCAACGCCAAGAGCGCGGTCGATCGCTCCTTTAAGCTGTTCAAAGTGCTCGCCAAAGAGCACGGCGTGAAGCTGCCAAAGCCCGAGTGAGTCACTGGGTTTTGGGCGTGCGAGGCGGCCGGGCTTTTGCTCGTGCCGCTTTCCGTGCTTCGTATTTTGCCTCCCACTCATCTTCGATGCGCTTTTCATCGCGACGCCGCAGTGCCTCACGTGCCTGCTCAAGAGCCGCACGGGACAATTCGGCGGGGGAAAGATCATCGGCCGCGGGCTTAGGACCAGGCCGGTTGGCGAATATTCGATCGAGTGGGTTCGCCTGCTGCTCGGAAAGATCGGTGAACGCCGCGTCGAGCTGCATTCTGTCCCAGATTAGCCGAGAGAATACCCGCTTGGGCCGGGGCATCCAGCCGGCCTGCACCATTCGATCAAACGTGGTGGTGCTCACGCCAACGTACCGCGCGGCTTCATCACGTGACATGCCGCGCGGCGGGTAGGCAATCTGATCTGGCCAGAGGGTCATGCCCCGATCGGTAGCAGACTGCCGCCGTCGGTTATGTTGACAATCTACATAACTAGCTGTTTGCACAGGAAATTTGTAGTTGCGTCGAACCGAGGGTTGCGTTTGAATGTCCCGATTGGGGGATCCAAATGAGCATTTTTGTGCGCGCGGCGTTTTCCGCTGCATTGGGCGTCTGCGCTTTTTTGCTTGGGGCCTGTTCTTCTACTCCGGCCGACCTCGAAGCTAAAGCGACGCCGATAGTCCAGACCTATTCCGAGAATTACCAGGAGATTTATCGGAGGGTCTCGACCACCGCGAAGCGCTGCTTCGCTAGCAATGTCGGCGCCTATGCATCGTTTGCAGTGGATTCCGAATTGTATTCGGAACTAGGCTACGGCGAAATGACGCTGTCCTTAATCAACATGGGAACGCGCAACTACTATCTGTCAGTGCGCGTCGATAAGCAGCCGGCGGGATCGAAACTGACCGTGCGATCCGGCAACACCCTGGCGAGCGAGAGATACAAAACGCTGATACTCGGATGGGCCGGCGGCGATCAGAATTGTCCCGTTATTTGAGATGCCGCTCCGACCGGATCCGATCGCTAAGCGTATGAGCCTGTGCCAACGATGGTGCCGGCAATAGAGCCCGGGAAGTAATTGGCGCCCCCGCCCTGCGTGTAGACGAAGGCAGCGGTTTCGACGCTGTAACGCTTGCCCGTCATGGTGAACCCCCCCGTGCTAATGGTGCGGGCGCCAGAAACGGCCTTAACCCCGCCTCCCACCTCGGAATAGGCAAAACTATCGGACCACGACATGTTGCCCGTCATGATCATCGTCTGTCCGAATCCGCCATACAAATCAATGATGCCACCAGTGCGCGCGTAGAAAATCTCGCGCCAGCCCGAGCACACGCCGAAAGCGATGTTGCCGGTGAAATGGATGTAGGCGTTCGCGGTTGCCGAAATCATGTCGAAACCGCCGGTATTCGCGCCCGACAGCGTGATATTGCCCACGTTTAGACTGCCAGTGCCTGTATGATTGATGAGAGGCAGCGTGGTCGATGTCAGAGTGCCGTTCTGCACCGTGAAAATGCCGGGCAGGGGAATAGTGCAATTGATAACGTTGGTTGTTCCGTTGATCGTCCCGCTACCGAGATCAAGCGTGGCGTTTCCGCCGCCGGTCCATGCGGTGTTCAATGCTAGACCGTCGAAAGCCGCGACGTTGTTGCATTGGATGGTGACGTTGAACCCGCCCAAATCCAGCGTTTGCGAAATCACGTCATAGGCTTTTTGAATGGTGAGAAAAGCGCCGCCGCTAGTGTTCGCCAAGCCGTTGTTGCTGTTGCTGCCGTCGCTGCGAACGTAATAGGTGCGAGCGGCTGTAAGAAGCTCGCGAACACCCGTGTTCTTTTGCGCTTGCACTTTCTGAGCCGCAGTCAACGATTGCGAGCCGCCATATCGAACAACACCGAGATTGTTCGCGGCCGTCGCAGCGCTTGCCAAGTCCGACAGATTGTTGGTGCTCAGAAGGTCGCCCGCGCCGGCCGGACCGGTCGGCCCCGGGATGCCCTGGTCGCCTTTTGATGCCAGCAATTGCCAGTAGGTCGTATCCGGCGGCGTATGATTGGTGTGGTCGAGAACGCAAGCGTAGCTCGACCCGCTCAGCGTCACGACGTCGTTAACGGTATAAGCGGTCGCGCCGCTCCACGCGCCCTTGAATTGAAGCCCTTTGTAGATGCCGAGATACGACCAGACACCCGACACCTTCGCCCACATCTTACCGGTCGTAGGCTGGAACGCATACTGCCCATCGTCGCCGAGCGACGGATCCGGCACGGTCTCGTCAATATCGACGAACACGAAATAGCCCGACGTGTTGAGCGCGCTGACGAGATCGTTGACGGCTTGCATCCCCTGCGCGCCGGCAAAGCGCTGCGGCGAGACCTGCCAAATCTTGTAAGTAGCGCCGGCTTGCGCGCCGCCGCCCCAAGGCGGAATGACCAGATGCGTTGTGTCGGTGACATCAGAAATGACCGTCTGGAAATTGCCAACTTGCAGGATATCGCCGGGACGCACATTCGTACCCGACCAGATCGTGCCGACGCCGGTAACGGTTGTTCCTCCGGCCGAAACTGACACGGTGCCGGTCGAATAGCTTGCAAGAGCGGTCATTTGGATTGTTTCCTTGCTTCAATGAGTGCATTCGCTTCCGCACTCGGAAGCCACTTTCCGTCGACCTTCTGCCAGGTTCGGCCGGTCGAGGGCTGGAATGCGACCAGGCCGCGGGCGTCGGGCGGCGGCTCGGTGAGTTCGGGTGGCAGATTGTGCAGTTCAATCTTCTGATCGCTGGTGCTCATAGCTCCCGCCTTTTCTTGGCGCTCTGCACGATGCGAATGGTGTCAGCGTGGCGGGCGGCGCGATCGCGAGCCAATTCCTCGCGCAACTGCATCACCGTTTCCTGCGAGGCGCCTTCGCCGATGTTGATTTGCCGGTTGTCCTGCATGACCACGGCGGGGCCAGAGTTGCCGCCGAACCCCATCCGCCGCACGCCGCCGTTGCTGTCCAGCGTGCCGCCGGCGGCGAAGCCAGGTAGGAATGACTTGGAAACGTGGTTTGGAATGATGGTCGCGCCACCCTTGTGGACGTTGATCAACTCGGGGCCGCGCTCGCCGACGACGCCCCAGCCGCCGCGCAGCGTGCCGCCATTGGCAAACATGGGGAACGATAGCCCTCCCGTGCCGGCACCGAGATCGCCAACGCCGCTCATGGTCGGCGCGCCACCGAGTCCAAACAGCGAACCGATACCGCTCGTCGAGCCGCCGAACGCCGATGCGAACAGTTTGTCGGCCGCCATCGAGGCGAGCTTGTCAGCAATTTTACCCAGAGCATCGAGACCGGAGGATTTGAACGCGTCCCACGCGCTCGCGCCCTGGCGGAGCTGTTGGCCAAACGTGGTGAAGAAGCCGCGATTGACGTTCATTCCCTCGACCGCGAGCGAATCGAGTTGTTTCCGACCGTTGGTGGCGTCATTCATGGCCTGTTGGAACTGCGGCAGCGCGGCGCCAGCGACCTTCGCTTGGTCGGCAAGGTCCTCCATTTGTCGAGCGCTGTTATTCAACGCTGCGCTGAATTCGTCGGCATTCTTCGGATCGAGCAAGCCACGGTCAACCAGGCTCTGCAAATTGTCGCCCATTGCCTTCGCGGCGTCTTTCGTCCGAAAAATCCCAATCGCGGCCATCTCAGTGCTCCCCATTGATCGGCATACGCGCGCCGACACGATCCTCTGGCCAGCGACACAAAATATGCCGATCGATCCCGTCCGGTCGGATGACCGTCAGCTCGGCAAAGCCGCCCACGCGCGAAAAGCCGTCCTCCGCGGGCGTGCGGCGTTGCAGTTCGAGCAGCTTGCGCAGGCTGTTCGCGATCTGCTCCGGCTCGTCATCGGGATCCGGCTCGACGAAGCCGGCGGCGGCGATCAAATCGTCCGATGGCCATGGGCCAAAAAACGTCGGCCCAACCGGGCATACAAAATAGGCAGGCCAATCGCCCATGCTGTTGTGCTCGCCTGGCGTCCGGATGAAAAAGATCATCGGCCGCCCGCTGAAATAGCCGGCCAAAGTCAACTCGAAAGACGGCAACTTGAACTGATCGACGATCAGAGGTAGGTCGCGCGAGACGATGCTGATTAGTTCGTCGAAGTTCGAAGCGCGACGGGACAGTTCACGAGCGGCGGTGTCCAAGCCGAACGCGTTGCCCCGTCCCGTGATGACAGCCGGCCATTCGGGAATGGCACGTACCTTCGAACGAAATTCGCTGACGACACCGTTGTCGAAGTACGAAGCCGCATCGGTCGCGATCCAGATGCAATTGTGCTTTTTGGTGGCGACGAAATTGTTGGCAGTCATGACCTGATCGTTTCCAGCGCCATGTCAAGTCTCCGCCCGATCTCGCCAGCAACGTCAAAGATCGCTTCGAGGGGCGGCGCCGCTGGACCTTGCTTCACTTCGCGCAGCCGATCGAATGCCCGATCGCGGATCTTGGCCAAGCAGGCTTCATCGGCTCCGGTGCGGACGCCGTTCAACAACGCCGTTTCGAATTCGAGAACGATCGTTTGGAGTTCGTTGGTCACTAGACCAGCCTCACGTTCGTGGCAATCGGCTTGCCGGTGCGTTCGTTGAGGCCGATTTCGAATCCGACATGCGCTCCGACTACAAGGGCTCGCGTGCCGCGCGGAAGCGCTGAGGCATGGCAGAAGACGTCGTGCCCATCGACGCGCAGGAATCCGAACCCGCGTTCGTCGTTCCAGTTCTTTACTTCACCGATTTTGGTCATGACACCGAGACCTGCACGTAACCGGCCGTCGCGCTGACCTTCACCACGACCCGTGGGTCGGTGCTGGAGTTATAACCAGGGACAGCTAGGGTCTTTACGCCGTTGCCAGGGACGATGACGCGCTGCACAGCTAAGGCTTGCCCCATCGATTCGACGGCAATTTCGCCGGTGCAGTCGCTTGCTGTCGACGAAACGGTGACACGCTCGCCTGAAGTTAATTCGATTTGGATAGGCTCGCCGACTTTGACGATCTTCGGAACGTCCTGCCGTTTGCCAGTTAAGTTGCTTTCAAAATACATTGTGCAGGGCTCCTAGGGATTGACCGTCACGAAACCGGATGTGCACGTGATCTTCACACCGTGCCGTTGGAGCGGCGGGAACGCTGGCCAGGACATCAGGAACGACGGGAAGGTCACCGTCGAGTTGGCGGATACGGTGACCGGCGGATAATTGAACACGTTGTCATCCGACGAGATGATCGCGCCGCAGCCCACGCCGGCCTGAACCGCCAGCTTCGCCAAGCCGTTATTGTTCAGCTCGAAATAGGCCGAGTCGCCGGCGTTGATCTTGACCGCGCTCCACTGATTTCCCTGATTGTGATACTTCACGATTCAAACTCCTCGCTCGGTCTGTCCCAAAGCCCGGGCGAGATCGGCCGGAAGCGGCTTCTTCTCTGGCAAAGCCGGCTGCGTCACGCCGGCCGCAGCATTGACACCGGCCGCTGGCGCCTGGGGGATCTGCGTTGCGACCTGCTCGGGCGTAATGCGCATGATCATGTTGGTGGTCTCCTTGGTTACGCTGCCGCGGCGAGTTCGGTTTCCCGCTCGACGTCAGCTTCGATGTGCCGCTGATCGGGCACGGCTTGGTTCAGGAAATCGGTCAGCGCGTGCGCGTTCGGCAGTTCGATGAGATCGCGCATAGCGTCGGCAGCGGCGGCCGTTGCGTTGGTCAGGAGCTGCACGGCGGCGCGTTCGCGCTCCAACTCGTCGAGCTTGCCTGGATGGACAATGTTGATTGCCAAGGTGCGCGCAGCTTCGGCGGTCTCGCGATCCGCGCCGACGAGTTCGGGCGCTTCGAGAATGGTCTGCAAGTAGAGCAGCGACATGGTCGGAAGCAGCGCCTTGATTTCCTTCGGCGACTTCGGCAGGCGGTCACGGACCTGGCTACGGAGCACGGCGCCGGCGGCGTCGGTCTTGTCGATGGGCGGCAATTCGATCTTGGCGCGCTTCTCGTCGATCCGCTCATTGAGTCGCGACGCGAACGCTTTAGCGCGGATCATTTTCCAGGCGTTCTTTTTTACCTCGTCGCGAGCCTTCTTGGTCCGGCCCTGCGCGCTCAGATCAGTGTCGCCTCGGACTTTGGCGGTCATCGAGTCGATTTCTCGATGCAGTTCGATGAGGCGGTCGAACGTGGTGCGCACCGTTGCGTTCGGGATGCCTGCGGCTTGTTCTTTGAGGAGGGAGTAATAGCGATCGTTCATTTTGGTGATGACCTGTGTTGCGGGTTTGCGTGAATGTTAATTGTCAACATCAAGCCGCGATCGGCTGGCGGCGCGCAGCGATGCTGCGCTCCCAAGCGGCGAGTTCACCGATGCGCCAGAAACGACGCTTCGCGATGTAGAGCGGACGAGGGAAATCGGAGTCGTCTTTCAGACGACGCTCGACCCACATATGGCTCACGCCGCCGTAACGGGCGCGGAGCTGCGACGTGGGGATCAAGGCGTTGGGATCGTCAGCGGACATCGTGACCTCATTTGTTGGTCACAAGGTCGCACGACTCGTCACATCCCGCTATCAAGCGGGACAAAAATGCACTTTCGTGTTGACAAGCTCTTGGCCGCGTTAGTTGTTAATTAAGAGTTGGACACATCGCGCCGAATGGTCTTCGCGGTGACTCCGAGCTTCACTGCGGCTCGCTTGTAGGCTTCGGCGTCTGAAAAACATCGCTTGCGTTCGGCCTCAAAGACCGCGCGCCGTTCATTGGTCCTTTCGCTCTTGCGACGCTGCCAACGGCCGCGTTCGTCTCCCTCTCTCTCAAGTCGACGCGCAATTTCTCCGAGGCGCCGGATCTCTGCGAGACGTTCACCGAGCTGGCACGCGGCCCATGCTGCAGCGGAAGCATCCCCGGCCACTAGCGCGTCGCGGATTTCGTCACAGCGCTTGTCCGCCCAATCTGCTAAATCGTCGTCACCGAGTGTCGGAACAATAAACTCGACTTCGATAAGTAATTCGATGATCGGGGCAGTGCTCATGCCGGCTCCCTCTGAAACGGAACCACATTGCTCGCCAACCGCCCATTCACCAGATCGTCCACGTATCGCGCCCACGCCGTGAACGCTTGCGTCTTTTCCCGCAAATATTTGTGCCGAGCGTAGACGCGGGCGACACCGCGGATGGCGCCGGATGAGTGGTTAACGCACGCTTCCGCGATCTCGATTGAGAACCCGAGCGCTTGCAGGCCGGAATAGAAGGTCCGGCGCAGGTCGTGCAGTGTCCACGGCTCTAGTTGTACGTTCGGATCGGTTTTTCGCAGCTCGATCAGCATGGCTTGATCAAAGCGTTTTTTTGCTTTCGACAAGCCGCTAATCGGTGTTTCACCGGTCGTCGTGAATAGAAGGCCCTTTCCTTTGATGGTGGGAAGGGATTTCAGCAGGTCGACGGCTTGCGGGCTCAATGGCACAAGGTGCTCGCGCCCGTTTTTCGTGCGCTCTTTGGGGATTGTCCACAACGGCTCGCACCACCGGCCGCCATCATCGAGCACTATCGATGTACCGCGAAGGTCCAACTCAGCCCGCGGCAGCTCTCGCAACTCGTCGCGCCGTTGTCCAAGCAGGACCAAGGACTGCACGAGGCGGCCGAACGGATAGCCCTCACGATCGGCAACTTTCCAAGCGGCCACTAGTTCGGCGGCGGATAGCTTGCGCTCGCGCTCGGTTTCGTGGGCGAAGGCGTCGAGGGAGGCGACTGGCGAGGATTCCCGCATGTCGCGGTCGACGCACCAGTCGAAGAACGTCTTGAGGGTGGTAAGCGTGCGGTTAGCTGTCACGCCGCGGCCCGAATCGACCAGAGCGTCTAGCAGCACGATCGCGTCGTGCTTCGTGATGGAGGCAAGCGTGCGACCTGACCATTTGCCAAGCACGCCATTGCCGGTTTTCATCCATTCGCCCGGGTTCTCCGGATCCGGCTTCAGCCCGAAATAGTGAGCGATGAGCAGGCGAGTCGATTCGCGCAGGCCCTGACGCTTCCGGCCCTTGTAGCGCTTCAGGAACTCAAGCATGGCCGCGTCGATCGTGTCGTCGCGGATCGCCTCCCGCTTGGCCTCCGCCTTCTCCTGGCGGCGCACGTGCGTAGGATCGGTTCCTCGCCGGACATCCTCTGAGGCGGCCGTGGCGAGCATGCGAGCTTGGCTGGGGGTCAGGGGATGCCCGATCTGCGGCGGAGCCGGGGAGGGTGTGAGCGCCAGCGGCCCGAGCGTGAGCTTCTTGGGCGCGCGCTGGCCGACATCGTCGCGCTCCACTGGCGAGCGGAAGCGGAAGACCCACGATTTGATGCCGGAGGGGTGGACGACCAAGAACAGGCCGGCGGCGCCGCCGTCGGATTTCTCATAGCGCACCGCGCGCGGCTTTAATTGTTCGATCGCTAGGCTGGATAGCGCCCTAGTCTTAGCCATGCCGTTACCCCAAGGTGCTGTGGGGTAACGTCTCGATGCCGTTAGCGGCTGTTACCCTGCGTTGATAACATGCCAGCAAAATCACAAAAAATCAATAAAACTCAAATGCTTTTTGCGGATGAGACGTTCAGTCTCGTGACGCTTCGTTACGGTATCGCCTTCGTCTGGGAGACTAGGGGTCGGAGGTTCAAATCCTCTCGCTCCGACCATTTACCCTTTGATTCCCCTACACATCCTTTCTGCGATTCTGGCGCGATTCTGACATTTAAACAGAGCAATGAAGATGCTCTTCGGAAGCCGCTCCAGCAGCGCGGTGAGCTTCTTCTTGCGCTCTTCGAGCGGCAGCGTGCGTAGATCGACGATCGCGCCCAAAATACCGTGAAATGGGGGGGGCGACTAAAGCGGGATGGGGTTAGGCTGAATCGATTTGGGATTCCCAAATCAGTGTGTTTCTGATTCACCATGCTGGCTGG
>NZ_JASXTA010000024.1:0-107731 GCF_032290525.1 Bradyrhizobium cosmicum
TCCCGTCGTCCATACCTGGTCCTACAAACTCGCCGACGCCGCCTGATATGATTCGAACCAAGAAAACGCTGACCTAGAACTAGGTGACCTCGACCCAGCGCCGTGCCTTGAGCGCGTTCATGGCATATTGCATCGAATCGTAGTCGAGACGGCGTCGAGCACAGCATCGCCGGGCTTCAGCTTGTTGTAGCCGCCGATCAGGAGCTGCAGCGCCTCTGTCGCGCCAGGCGTGAGCGCGATTCTCGGGTGCCACGCCCACGGCTTCCGCCACCTCGGCGCGCATGGTCTCGAAGTCCGGCCCGGAGCGCTGCCGCACATAGTAATTCTGATAGTTGACGATGTCCGGTTGGCGGATGAACTCACGCTGCACCGGCTCGTTCAGGATGTCCCAATGGCCGTTCTCCAAGTTGACTGCATCCGGCGCACGGCATAGAGCCCGCGCACGGCGCGCCAATCGGCCTCGTCGATGGCGCGGGCGGCACTGTCGGAATCGGACTACGGCAGGTTTGAAACCGCCTCGTGCATCGACATGCCTGCAAATGATAGACGCCATCGCTAAGAGCACGCCTAGACGTGCTCGACTCTGAGAACCGTAGAGCCGCAACTCTCGTCCTAATTCTAACGACTTACGTTGCGCTCGGGTCAACTACCAACGCTAGTAATTTGATCTACTGATGGGAGCAAACTATTAGAAGGATGAACATCGGGCTACGCAAGCATCAACTGCAAGGAGTTCAGCATGCAAACTCACTCAAACTCTGTTCTGGCCGACGGCCGCGATCGATGCTTGGCTCCTCGGTTCCAAAATACTGTGTGCTCAAGTCTGCTCCAACCGCGGCCCTCCTTTCTCGTGTAAGTGCATAAGGGCTCCTTGGCGCGATGAAGGGGCTCCGGTCTCAATGAACTCTTAAGCGCCATTTGGCTACGAAGCGGCTGTCGAACGGAAGAGTGATATCCGCAGGGGCAGATCGCGTACCAACGACGAAGCGGTTGCGATCACCTTAACAAACTCGGCAATCGAAGCAGGAGGAGCGCGCATGTTGGCGCAACGGATGTCTTTGCTCTCAGGTTCGGGCACTGCCGCCGCCCGTGAGGCGGCTAAGAGAGCTGCCGCGACCGGCCGTCAGATCATCGATCTGGCCGCCGGCGAAGTCATCATCGATCCACCATCATCCGTGCGCGACGGAGCGATTGCGGCCATCAATGCCGGGGCGAACCGGTATACCGATTCCATCGGCCTGACGCCGCTTCGCGGCGCTGTCGCCGCAAAGCTGTCTGCGGAAACAGGCATCGGCTGGAATACGGATAACATCGCTATCACTGCGGGTGCAAAGCAGGGCCTGCTCGACGTTGCCTTGGCCGTATTCAATCCCGGAGATGAGGTCATCATCATTCGCCCCTGCTGGCCGACATTCCCGTCCCAGGTCCTTCTCGCTGGCGCAAAGCCCGTGTTCGTTGATGTTCGCGCCCCGACATATACACCTGATATCGTCGCACTTCGCGCCGCTGTCACCCCGCGCACGAAAGCCATTATCATTAACTCGCCGAATAATCCGACCGGCGCCGTCTATGATCGAACGACTCTACAAGCTATCGGCGATCTCGCGATCAACTATCAGCTCTGGATTGTTTCCGACGAAAGCTACTCCAGCTTCGTATTCACCGGTTCGCGCCATGAGTCGATCGTCATGGCGCATCCCGGCGTCCGTTCAAGGACAATCCTGGTCAACGCCTTCTCAAAAGAGCTGGCAATCGCCGGTTGGCGCCTGGGTTACTTCGCAGCTCCTCCGGAGATCGTTTCGGCGGCCAAGAAGCTGCAGAGCCATACAACCTCGAATGCCAATGTAATCGCACAGCACGCGATCCTGCATCACCTTGAAGTCGGCGACGGCAGTTTTGAACGGAAGCTGCATGAGCGTCTGTCCGACGCTCGCAACAAAGGCCTTCGTATCCTCTCTGGTCTGCAGGACGTAACCTCGCCGCGCGCCGACGGCTCATTCTTCTTCTATCTCGATCTCAGTAGGCTTGTCTCAGCTTTGCCGGCCGGCGGCCACCTTCGATCCACCGACGACATTGCACGATTGCTCCTGGAGGAAGCCGATGTGGGCTCCGTCGCCGGTAGTGCCTTTGGCGACGTGAACGGGCTGCGTCTCTCGTTCGGCGCTCCACCGGACCTGCTGGAGTCCGGACTTAGACGCGCCGTCGAGACCCTGAACAACCTGCGACCAGGCAAGCAGCGGCCTGAAGCTTTCGAGGAGGACATTTCGAAATGCTCAATGATACACGGGCGGTGATCCTTGCCGCAGGAATGGGCTCCAGACTGCGCCCCTACACGGAATTCGTTCCGAAACCCTTGGTGGAGGTGAACCGAACCCCGATGCTGCACAACGCGCTGCACCAGTTGTCTGAGCTCGGGACGCGCAAGGCAACCATCGTCGTGGGTTATCGCGAGGAAGCCATCGAACAGTCGTGCGGCCATCGATTTGAGGAGGTCGACATCGATTATGTCCACAATCCCATCTTCGATCGGACTGGCAGCGCCTATTCCCTGTGGCTAGCGCGAAATGCAATGCTTGCCGGCGACACTGTCTTTCTCGAAGGCGACGTGTTCTTCGAGCGCGAAGTCCTCGAAAGAACACTTCGAACGGTCTCTTCTACCAAGCAGAGCGTGGCGGCTGTTGCGGCGTTCAACACAGCAATGAGTGGCTCCGCCGTCAAGCTGGCTGACGATGGTTCTGTCGTCACGTTCGTCATGAACCAGACGCCCGTCTCGGCCCGGGCCAGGGGTCTGTTCAAGACCATCAACGTGACGCACTTTTCCGCAAACGCCTCGCGCGAACAGCTGGTGCCAGCACTGCACCGCGCTGTGGAAAGCGGGCATCGTACGGCCTATGTCGAGCAGATCCTCGCTCGGCTTGTCGAGCAGCGAGAGCTGCAGCTTTCAGCCGTGGATTGCAGCGATACCCGTTGGGTCGAGATCGACAGCGAAGATGATCTGCGCCTGGCGGAGAAGATGTTCGCGCCGCCGATGAGCCGCGCAGTTTCCGCCGCAAGTTCCATCCCGCCGACGGGAGCAAGGCGATGATCGGGTATCTGCGCGACGGTGCAAATGCCATCACCGCCCTCGCCTATCTATTTGCCGTCATCGGGCTGTTCCTGGCCCTTAACGGCGAGATCGAGCTCGGCGTAGCGGCAATGCTTTGGACCTGGTTTCTGGATCATTGGGACGGGCATATTGCCCGGAAGATGCGGCATCTTCGCCGTCCAGGTGTGGCGGAGTTCGGGAAAAGCTTCGATGGATTTGCCGATCTCATTCATGGCGTTGTGTTCCCGGCCACGATCATTATCCTGGTTGGCCAAGGCACGATGCTGTCGCTCGTCGCGAGCTTGGCGCTGATGTTGGCGGGCGCGATCAGGCTCAGCTATTTCGAAAATGTCGGACTCACATCTGATGCGCGATTTGTTGGCATTCCGGTTTCATACGGTACGCCAGTCCTTACTATCCTGCTGCTCGCTCGCCCGTGGTTATCGGACGATGTTTTTCCCACGACTGTTGCGGCAACATTCATCATACTCGCGCTGTTACACGTGACCACTGCAATCCGCGTCCCAGCCATTCGTGGAATTGCTGTGCCGATCGCGACGGGCTTTGCAATCGCCGGCTCGATCGCGCTGGCAACTGTCGCGGGTATTGCCCGTTGATCCGACTGAAAATCGTTCTGGTTTCAAGCCAGGGAGTGGAAAATGGACAACCTTTCAAATCTTAGCGAAGTTGCACAGCCGTCCGCACGGCTCATCGACTTCGGACGCAATTTTCCACCTCCGAGTCCGCTAGTCCGGACTGCACTCCAGGAATCATTTTCCTATCTTGCGAAGACGAATGTCGCAGAGACTATTCGATTTCCTCGATTCACCGGCACAGCGCAGGATCGTGAAGCCGGTGCCAATTGGCTCGCACGGCGACTTGAACAAACGCTGGATCCAGACCGAATAGTGCTCGCTAACGGTACGCAGAGCATCCTCGCTATGTTGCTTGCGTATTATGTTAAACCAGGTGGCGTTCTCCTTACAGAGGCACTTACCTATCCCGCGATCAAACCATTGTCGCATCTATTTCGAGTAAAGTTGTATGGCATCTCCATTGATGGGGAGGGGATTGAGCCTGAAAGCCTTGATCGTGCGTGCAACAAATTCAAGGGGAAGGCGCGCGCCTTGTACTGCATGCCTACTCTTCACAATCCCACATCAGCGATTATGACCGAGACGAGGCGACAAGAAATCGCGAAGATCGCGCGCCGTCATAATCTTTCGATCTTTGAGGACGACATCTATGGCGTCCTTCCGCAGAGCGCTCCTCCCCCCCTTTCTGCGTATGCGCCCGAGCGCAGCTGGTACATCTCGGGTCTCAGCAAATCCTTGGCTTGTCAGCTTCGGATCGCCTACGTTGCCGGTCCAAGTTTATCGACGACGCAGAGGGTATTTTGGCCTGGGGTTAGAACGACAAATTGGATGGTTGCGCCTCTCATCGCGGAGATCGCGACCCATTGGCTAACGACTGGCTTGGCATCTCAAATTATAAATTCGGTGCGCCTCGAAACGAAAAGCCGACGGAATATCGCGGAAGAGGTATTCGGCATGCCATTCGATATCGATCCGGCAAGTTACCACCTCTGGATCACACTGCCCGACCACCTAAGCCTCAATGATTTTGTCGAAGCTTCGAAGCAACGAGGTGTTGTCGTCGGGGCTGGAGATTCCTTCGCCGTTGGTTCGTCTCTAGGCAACACGAGAGTCCGAATCGGACTTGGGGTCGCTACCGATCACGATCAACTTCGCAACGGCCTGTCAATGATCGGCAAACTTATCAGAGCATAGCTTTCGGAGATCTTTGAAAGGTTACGATGACTACCAACTTTCCCAATTTTGAGACCCCCTGGTCCGAGTTCACTGGCGAGGGCGAAAGCTATGACCTTTATAGACCCAGCTATCCCGCTGAAGTCGCGAGGGTGATCATTGATCACGTCACCAACAAACGCTTCGATGCCCCTATCGTGGACGTGGGAAGCGGCACAGGAATTTTCACAAGGGTGCTCGCCGCGGAAGCGCAGGGAAGGCTCTCCGTGATGGGAGTTGAGCCGAACGCAGACATGATTCAGATTGCTGGCAAGTCAGCGCCCCACGATCTGCAAATCACGTTCCGCATTGCACCAGCTGAGCGGCTGCCATTTCCAGACAAGTCCGTGTCTGCCATCGCGGCAGCTACAGCGGCCCACCGGTTTGATAGACAGATGTTCTACACTGAGGTCGCGCGGACATTGCTCCCAGATGGGATGTTGGCGCTTGTTCACAATCGACACCGATACTGGGACAGCCCGGCGCTTGCCGAATACCACGAATTCGTCGAACAGTGCATTCCAGAATATCGCAGGGGCACTTTCACAACCTCGGCTGGAACGTACTCGACGATCGACTTTTGCAGCGAGCTCGATGCTGACCTCCGATTCGCAGACGTGAACGTTCGGCATTGGAATTGGGATTTCGATGTGGACCTTTCACACTTCCTTGCACTGAGTTTCTCGTCCAGCCTCATGCAGCGATCTGCCTCGGCGATTGGCAAGCAAGCCGTTGCCGAAAAGCTAGCCGAATTATTCGAGCGATACTCTCAAGACGGTTTACTGCGTCAACCTCACGTGACCGAAGTGACATTAGCGACAAAGCGATAATCGAGATTATCTCGTCTGGAATGGAACCGGCCCCTGCACATAATTGCCTGGCGGCTGCCACGGTGACGAATAGCAGGTCAGATCGCGCTTCGCGTGCTAGCCCAAGAGCTAAAGAGGCGGACGATAAGCGGTCAAGTCATCATTGCCTCTAGTTTGAATGGCCCCGGACCCCTGCGGTCTACCCCGGATCGCGCGTCTCGCCATTTGCTGGGGAACTCTAGATGCCGCCTTCCCTGTGTTGTCAACTGGAATGCCTACTCAAGTCGACGCCCATTTTATCGAAACGGCCTCGTCCGGGCGCCACTCGCCGTGGCACGCACTCGGGAGGACGTAGCGCTGAATATACGTGTTGCGCGATGATTCCGCCCGTGGCCGAGACGACACAGCGGGGCTCAGATCTTTGGAACGCCAATGACATTCGCTTTGGACAAGGAGGATCACAATGCGGGAAGTCTGTGAACGTGTTGGAACTTCAGTTCTGGCCGTAGAACTCGGCGGAGGTCCAACCGTCAATATAGACGCTCTGCGGAGGAGATTTTACGAATAGTCATCCATCTTGAAAACCCTACGCGAACGGCCTCCGACGGCACTGCTGCTTGAGGCAAACCACGAGCGGCCATTGAGCGGTCGCGATATGTAACCTCGAGACCAAGACTCAAATAGCGATGATCTCATCATCAACTTGCTCGCTGCGGCAAGCTGACTCGCTCCCGGCCAATGCCGAAGAGGCACTGTGACCGCCGCTGTCACCTACACCATCTTGAGGGGCACGATCAACGTAGTGGCCGACCGAGTAGGCTTGCAGCTTTGCAATTATCCAAGGAGCTTCTTGGTTTGGCCTGCCATGTTCTGCAGCGCTTCTTCAGGTTTGCTGCCCCGGAAGAGGACACCGCGCATCTGATCGGACATCATCTTCACGATCTTGGCCGTGTTGTCGCTCGGAAACGAGAATTGGTCCCCCGTCACCGCAAGCCGTTTTACGATATCCCGATGCAGCGGGTTAATCTTCAGATACTCGTCGAGGAACACGGAGTCCTTGAGAGCCACAAGATTGATGGGCATGTACCCGCTATTCTTCGCCAGTATCATCTGGCCCTTTTTGCTCGCGGCGAACTTCATGAAATCCAACATGACCTCTTGCTTAGCCTGATCTTTGGTAAACATGAAGAAACCATGACCGGCTCCCGCCAGTCGACCCTGAGGCTCGACGGGAATCTGGGCGATAGTCAATTCGAAATGCCCGGCCGCCGCGTTCGCCGTCGAAGTCATGCCGCTTGCGGACTGAATATGGATCGCAGTGCTACCCGACTTGAACGCCTGGCGAGCCTGCTCCGCGGACATATCTGTCCTGACGATTTCACCAAAGCGGGCAAGAGTGGTAAGCGCCTGGAGACCTGCCGGGCCGTCGAAGGCAATTGCGTTCCGGACCGGGTTCATCATCTCGCCGCCGTAGGACGATAATAGGGTCTGGAACATCCAGGCGTTGCTGGCCTCGTATTCGATGAAACCGCCGCTGACCGTCTCGTTCAGACCCTTGACCTTGAGACCGACTTCATGAATTTCGTCCCAGGACGTTGGAGGTTTCGGATTCGAGTAACCCGCCTTACGAAGAAGGTCCATGTTGCAGTAGATGACGGGAATGGTCGTCCCAAACGGGACGCTGAAGACTTCGCCATTCACGCTTGCCGCATCGATCATCGTCTTCGAAAGTCCAAGCACTTCGAAACACCCAGTGTCGCCGCCGAAGAGCTTGTTCAAAGGCTGCGCGATCTTTCTGTTGGCGAGAATCCGCGCATAAGTCAGGGCTTGCCAGGAGCCGTCCGGCAAGGAATTCACAAGAGACCCACGGATCGTACTGTTCAATAACGGGTCCCAGTTGTCCCCGTCAGCTACGAATTTGATCGACTTCGAGGGGTTATCGGTTTCGAATTGCGTCGTCAGCTCGGACAGAAGGGCCCGGTAGGTCGGATTGGCCTGCGAAATCGTGACGGTCGTTTTCTGGGCGGCTCTGCCGACGGCCGGCATGGCGTATACGGCGGTCGACACGGCTCCGGTCACCAGGAGGGTTCTGCGGGTGATCATCATATGGTGTTCCGTTAAGGGGCAATCCGTTTCGGCGTGAGCAGTCGCTCTAAACTCCGATGCCGTTATTTGCAGTGATTGCTGTCATGAGAGAAAACTGCGGGAGCTTCTTACGCGTCCGTCGGTACCGCGAGCTTGAAGAGGCCATCGCCGATCTGTGTCGCAACCTGCAGGCGACGGCAGAGTACGAACCCGGTTTCGGCGAAGTAAACCGGGATCGGCCTGGACCACGGTGTTTCGATAGAATGCAGGAGGCCGGCCAACTGGTCTTTGGTGACCCAGTCGCCTAGTTGCACGAGCGGCTCTAGCAGCCCGCTTGCTGGCGAGAGAACGGCTGAGCTGATCGGGAGTCGACGCATGAACGCGACCTCGGGAGCTTGGTTCGAGGGGCCATTACAAAGGACCCCGGCCCGATGCAGCAGACGCATGACGCCGGTGCGCGCCGGCTCGAGTGTCGATGGGTTGACTGATCCTCCTCCGCCGATTTCGGCGGAAATGTTGAGGACCCCGGCGCGGTCGCATGCTCCGAGAATGCTCGAAGGGCTGTAATCTTCCTCATCGACGAAAAACGCGACCGGAAGCCCGAGTGCTTTGGTGAGATCCAAGACGCGGCGTCGCCTGTCGCCATCGACGGCTCCAGAAAGCATTGCCGACGGAAAATAATCGATGGGTCTCCCGCCTGTATGGATGTCCACGACAAGTTCTGCGCGCGGCATCAGGACTGTCTCGAGGAAGTGCGCGATGAGCTCGGTCGCCGTGCCATTTTCCCTGCCGGGGAAAACGGCGTTCAGATTCCCGTCGTCGGAGGGGGAAAAGCGCCGTCCGGTTCGAACGGCCTCGGCATTCGCGGCGGGAAGTACGATCAACTGGCCGCGAACGTCCTCGACTTCTACGGTGCCGAGCAGCGACCTTGCGATTAGCTGCCCCTCATACTCGTCCCCGTGGCAGCCACCGATGACCACAACGCAGGGGCCGTCGCCGTTGCGTATGGATGTGACAGGAACCATGGAACATCCGAATGGCGAGAGCTCGCTTGTCGTCTTCACGTTGAGATAGCCGTCCTGACGGCCATCCTTATCTAGATCAATGCTCAATCTAAACGACTGGTTCATGAGCTCAAACAACTCCCGGTTTGACAAACAATTCGACTCTGTGAAGCGGAGCAGAGACTGCTCTCTCCCACAAGCGATACTCCGTGACGCAATATCGCGTGCTCAAGGACGTGTGTCGCGAAGCTTCAGTGGCGAATCTCAATCCGCAGGAGCAAGGAAGTTACGTAGATCGTAAGGTTCCTGGACGGCAGTCAGCAACGCCCTCAATCGGAGACTCTAAAGGAAGGCAATGACGGGAGCACGACGATAGTGCGCCTGATCAGGAGACGCAGATCGGAATCCGGTCGCGCTCGGAGAGCTTGGAAAGCACCTCGCGCAAAGTGGCTTTCACCTCCGAAAACTTTTGTTCCGGTAGGAAGTGCGATTCGATCAACTTGCGGTCTAACGTCCAGATCGAATCTTCAGGTAGAGGATCCGTGCCGTAACGGGGAACGATGTTCCAATGCACGTGAGCAAACGAATTTCCGAAGAATGCGACATTCATTTTCTTTGCGCCGAAGGCCAACTGAACTGCCTCAGCGACCATTGCCATTTCCAGAAGGTGCTTCGCGCGAATCTCGATCGGAAGATCATGCAGTTCGCGCGCCTTCCGCTTCGCGGAAAAGAAGCAGTAGCCTTTGAAATACTGGCGATTGCGGCTGAGCGTAACAATGCCTGTCTCGAGTTCGGCAACGAAATGGCGCTCGTCTGAATTGTCGACTAACCGCAGGATTTCGGCCGGCGAATAGCTTTCATGAGCCATTGGATATGTCTTTCTGTCCGAGGTTTTTTTGGCCGTCCTCGCACCGACGCGAGGACGGCCAATCGTCGATATCAGGATTTTGGTAGTCTCGTCACGTCGCGAACCGTTGCCGGCATCGGCGCTTTGGCGGTCTTGCTTGAGGGGCACCATATTTTGCAGGTCGTCACGACGGATGTGATCCTCCTGGACTTCGGGTCGGGGTAGGCATTTTGTTGAACGGATTTCACCAATTCCGCTGTGCGCGCAGAAGAATGTTCGCGGCGCCCTGGTCCTTCAGCTCATACGCAGCACCCGGTTTGGCAATACCTGACTGGGCCGGCAGCGTCACAGTGCTTCCGCCTGCGTACTTTTGATCGAGCATGTTGTAAGCAAGCTCGGCTGTGAAGGTCAGGTTCTTGACCGGGGTCCAGATTGCGCGTGCACCAACAACCGCGTAGTTGAAGTCGGGGTTGCAACCGGCAACGCCGCTCGATAGCGCGAGACCTGCGACGAATGCGCCGCAGATGTAACCTTTCGCTCTGCTGTCATACCGGACAGCAGCCCACGCTCCATAGAGGCTGGTGGCCCAATGTGGATCCCAATTGTGGGTATACCCACCGTTGAAACCATAGACCGTGGTCAGCTCCTGGCCGGCACCGGCGACAAAGACGGAATCAGACACACCGCCAATCCCGAGAGTTTGGTAGGCACCGGCTGCTCCGGTACTGCCGTATCTTGCGTAAGTCGTCGACATATAACTGTTGAACCCATAGCGGCTTGCGCCATTGGCATACATGCCGCTCACATTGATGGTGTCACCCGGCCCAGTCGGGAGGTTCTTGATCGACAAGGCCAATTGCCCGGCCCAGCCCCACTTGTCACCCGGATGACCAGTCGTCTCGGTGGCGCCATAATATGCGGCATGGTTGTCATGCGCTGCGACCGACGCCTGAAAGAGGCCCCAAGCCTGGTCAACGCGAAGCATAGCAACGAGATCTGGAGCTCGCGATCCGCCGATGTCGCTGGCACCGTAGGCACCCGTTGCGAGACCTGCGGGCATCGCGGCGCTCACGTTCCAGATGTTGGTTGTGTATCTGGCGACCTGATCCTGAGCCGAAAAGGAAGCGGTGATGCCCTGACCAAAATCGGCAGTATACGTGAATTGATTGACGGCGTCTCCGCCGCCGCTGCCCGGCAGCTCGAAGATGTTCGCAGGATACTCGGTCCAGGGTGTGTTGAATTGCGACTGCGTTTGACCGAAGGTGAAGCCGGCGAACTGGATGAAGGCGAGGTACACCTGGAGGTAACCGCCTGCGGCCGTGTCACCGGAGTACGTGGTCGCACCGCCAGAGAGACCCGCGCCAGCACCGGCGTAGCCACCGCTGGTCCACTGGAGCAGGCCTTCGAAGAAGGTCCGGACGACGCCGTACTCGGTCGGGGTACGCGTATCGATGTCAAGGGCCTCACGAGACCGCATGCTGTAGTAGTTACTAAGGCGGTTGTTAGCTCCGGCCGCGCCAGTTACGCCGTTCGGCAAGAGAGTTGTGTCAAAACGCAGGTATCCGCCCAGTCTGATGCAGGTGTCGGTCCCCGGAATGTAGTAGAATCCGGCGCCATACAGCGAGCAGGCCTTCACGTACTCGATCGCTTTTGCTTTGACGGGAAGGTCAGCTGCTTGTGCGCCACTCAACGCGATGACAGCTGCCGCTGAAGTCAAGACAACCTGCTTGATCGCCCTTATGTACAGCGCACGCTCGCCGTGGATCGGTCCATTCAGGGCAGAGCACAGCTCGATCTGGGTGGATCTAGAAGCCGGGCCCGAGTGCCCCATACAGCCGCTATTCAATGAGCGTCGTGAGGGCGATGCTAGATGGCAGGCCCTCTCGTTCGAGTTTAACTTGATTACCTTCTTCAGCACAAAAGTCTCCATTCAAAAAGATGCAATCGTTGACTGTACGTTTTCGGTTTCCTAGCGAGACTAGGACGCCAAAGCGCTCGGTGAGCGCAGATGGCGCCCGCAAGACCGATCCCTGGTAGGCGTGGTCTCACGTCAAATTTCGACGGATTGGACTAGCGTTCTGCCTGGGAGGATGAGCCCAACATCTAATGTGCCGATGTCGGTTCGCTGAAACAGCGCTGACAGTTTCTGGATGAATTCGCCAAACATACCTTGAGCCGAAACACAGGATCCGGGCTCTGCTAATCACTCGCTGAAGCGAATGCCCCCTCCGAGGCTATGGCCCCGCTTACGGCTATTCTGGCGGCCCATTACGCGCCTGGCCCGCATGCCTATTACGGTGGCCCGTACTAATCGACACGCCACCCACGACGGCATTGATGTTGGTCATCCGGATCATCCAGTCATCGGCGTGGCAATGCGAGCAGGAGAGAATCGGTGCGACAGTTAGTCGACAGAAATATACATCTCGAGCCGGCGATAGTGTCCAGGACTCCAAATTGTCTATCGCACGCTGATCCCGATGCCTATCCGAGACAACCCACGGGACGCCGAAATACCGAAACGCTTGGCAGTGATCGAGCAGTTCTAATCATCGAGGGAACGAGCTTCTTGCAACAGAACGAAGCCTCGTAAATCGTCGCGCGCCAACATACTGGTGCGGCAGGTAAGATCTTAATTGCCAGATAGGAGCGGCTGCGTTTGCTCGGTGTTTCGCAGTAACGTGACCCAGAGCATCAGCAAGCCACGCACTACCAATGATAGATGCTGTCACATTGTTACTCATGGCTTCGAGCCTGCGATAGATGCAACAGTAACGCTAATCGGCTTCTTGCCTGTGACTGCCCGCTGGAGGACTCCAGATCAGCTACATTAGCTACGTGGCGCTTGTGTTTTATGAGGCAGGAAAATCTCGCTCGTCCCGCTTTCCGGAGAGGAATGCCTTTATGGCGGCACTGGCTGTTTTCGGATGAAAGTGGCAACTATCTCCTCAGCCGAAACACGGGTCACTTGGTCACTCGCTGAATCGAATGACAACTTCCATGTGTTGCGGTGCCATTCGCCCTCTTGTGACCGCGATCGGAACGCCGCCAAGGTCCACATTGATGTTGGTCATTAGGATTACCGGTTGCCGTCGCGGCAGCGCAAGCAGAAGGGAATCGGCCTGCGACAATAAACTCGCGGAAATCCGCGTCTCGAATCGGTGATAGTCGAGGATGTCAAAGTGCTTCCAGGATTCCGTGAGACTGCCCGTCTGTTCGATCAACGCCTCGATTCCCTCGAATCGAGGCAGTGGGAAATAGCTCGACGAGATCGAGGCGGCAATACCATCGATCAGCGTCAGCGTATCGACTCTGCGTGCAAACTGGGTCTGTGGCAGACGGAGGTCGCGCGCAAGGTCCCTGTCGATGCGAACCCGCGCCGAGCCGACGAACCGGCGCTCGCTGATCCTATGCATGTCGCGCACGGTCGTGCTCAGACGGGTTCGCGCACCCAATCGGGAGTGGACGACGCGCTCCTTGACGAAGGTACCCCGTCCCTGCTCGATGCGCACATAGTCGCGCTCCTTGAGCACCGCGAATGCCCGGCGCACAGTGTTGCGGTGAACGCCGAAGATCGCCGCTAGTTCAGTTTCTGTAGGTAGGCGTTCGCCCGGCTTATACGTGCCGCCGATGATATCCTTGCGGATGGCCTCGACCACGATCCGCCATAGCGAGCTCGCGCCACGCCTGGCGTAGAGGGAAGATGGTTGATTCTGTCCGGTCATCGATCTGGGCCTGCGCTTGGCGGAAAGTTCTGCGCCCCCCGCCAACGTCCTGCGCTTACCACATCAAACCGGCGCGGCAATGAACGTAAGGGGCAGATGGCAGTCGAAATCCGCCGGAAATTCCCCTGCGCCGCAGGAAATCGGCGGGATTACCCTGGTGCGGCATAGGCGCTTCGCTCCACTGGAGCCGAGGCTAACGCGCCGGCGAGGTGAGGCGTGATATTATTCGGCAGTCGCCTTCTTGCGCTCCGTGTATCCAACCGTCTGAAACGTGCCCATTCGGGGGCGTTGCCAAACCCAGGCCGGCAGAGGGGGCGGGCCGATTCGATACAGACCATTTCATCACCCCACCTCTCAAGAAGGGTTCATCATTTGACTGCTCCCCCTGTCATTCCTTCCACAAACCACTTCTGAGCGGCGAGGAAGGCGATGACCAGGGGAAGAATGACGATGGTGGCGGCGGCCATGAGGGGCCCGTAGTCGTTCCCTGCCTCCTCGTTCGCGAACGCAATAATCCCGAGTGGGGGCGGCATCAGGCTCTCCGAACGTACCGCGATCAGCGGCCAGAAGAGATCGTTCCAACGGCCAACGACTGAGAAGATCGAGAAAGCAATCACCGCCGGGAGCGCCATCGGCACCATCACCTTCCAAACGATGCCCAGTTCCGAGAGCCCATCGAGGCGCGCGGCGTGGACCACGTCGTCGGGAATGGTCTTGAACACCTGGCGGAAGAGGAAGATGCCAAACGGCGAGACCACGAAGGGAAAGATAAGCGCTGCATAGGTGTTGAGGATACCGAGTTCATAGCAAAGCACGAAAAGTGGCAGCGAGAGCACTTGGTGCGGCAGAAGGAGCCCGATCAATACAAGACCAAGGATCAGATCACGGCCGGGAAACCGCAGTTTGGCGAGAGCATAGGCGCAGGGGGCGCAGATTAGGATTTGGAGCGTCAGGATTGTGGTGCAGACCAGTACGCCATTGCCCATGTAGCGCGGCAGCGGCGCGGAGGTTAACGCTTTTCTGTAGTTCTGCACCAGGTACCATTGCTCGGGGAGAAGCGCGAAGTGTTCACGAAATATCTCACCCGGCGGTTTCATGGACAGGCTAATCATCCAGACGAAGGGGATGAGGATGAGGGCTGCCGTGATCAGCAACACGGCGTGGCGCAATATGGCGGCCTGAGGAGAGAGGCGGGCGTTCATTGGTAGTGCACCCTCTTGTCCATGACGCGGGCTTGAATGAGCGTTAGTGCCACAACGATGAGGAGGAATACGACGGCGACGGCTGCGCCGTAGCCGGTGCGCAAATATTCGAAGCTCTCGCGGTAGAGCGTGTAGAGCAGTAGATCAGAGGCGTGGCCTGGCCCTCCCTTGGTCAACACCTTGACGGTGTCGAAGGCCTCGAAAGCGCGGAGCGCCACAACGATAACGACGAACATCGATACTGGACCAAGCATTGGCAAGGTGACGGTCCGGACGCGATCCAGCCAGAGGTCAGCACCGTCGATCTCGGCGGCATCGTAGAGGTCGCGGGGGATCGATTTGAGGCCGGCGAGAAAGAGAACCATAGCAAAGCCGAGGTTCTGCCAGATGCCGATGATTGCAAGCACCGGCAAGGCGGTCACCTCGTCGCGCAACCAGTTGGCTGTGGGCAGCCCCAGCGCAGAGAAGGTCTGGTTGACGAGGCCGATGGTAGGATGGAGCAGCGCCTCCCATGCAATCGCCATGGCAGCCAGCGTCGCCATGAATGGCAGGAAGTGAATGGCGCGGTAAAGAGCGCGCAGCGACCGTCCGCTCTCGATCAGCATTGCGATGGCAAGGCCGAGGATCACGGTGCCGGGGACCACAATGAGGACATAGATGACGGTGTTGAGGAGCGAGGCTCGAAATCCGTCATCGGCGAACACCTCGCGAAAGTTCGCGATTCCAACGAAGGCGAAGGTGTGCGCGCCGAACTGCCAGTCGGTTAGTGCGATAACGAAGACCGCGATCACAGGTGCGAAGAACAGCACGAAAAGCAGCAGGACCGCCGGCCCCGCGAGGGTGTAGGCAGCCACCCCCTCGGCAAGGCGCTGCCGATGCAAAGGCACCTGAGCGGCGCGCGCTGGCGCGTCCACCGATTGAGTGGGACCGAGCGCATTCACAGGGCGAACTGCCGGATCGGGATGAGCTTCGGTGTCTCCGCCGACGCGCTGGACCGAAGCCTCTTGCCGTCCTGGCCAAAGACCAGGATGCGGTCGGGATTTACCGACAAATGCAGCGTTTGGCCGAGCGCAATCTGGGGCGCCCGCTCGGCGGCGAGCCGGGCGATAAGCGGATGATCGAGGCCGGCGAGGTCGAGATGGACGAATAGGTCGGAACCCATGTGCTCGATGAGCCGGACCGCCCCGGTCAGGGTATTGACGCCGGCGCGCTCGGAAAGGTGGAAGGCTTCCGAACGGATGCCAAGGGCGAGTGCCGTACCAGGCGGCGCATCGGAGAGGACATTGAAGCTGGTGCCCAAGGCATCGACCAAGCCCCGCTCGCGCACAATCGCGTCGAGAAGGTTGATCTTGGGGCTTCCGACGAATTCGGCCACGCGGCGGTCGTCGGGGTCGGCATAAATATCTTGGGGTGGAGCGACCTGGATCAACTCGCCATCGAGCATCACTGCGACTCGATCAGATAGCGTCATCGCCTCGGCCTGGTCGTGGGTGACGTAGACGAAGGTGACGCCCAGACGACGATGGAGGTCCTTGATCTCGGCGCGCATCTGGACCCGGAGCTTGGCATCCAGGTTGCTGAGCGGCTCGTCCATCAAAAAGACGGCAGGATGGCGGACCATCGCGCGGCCCACGGCCACTCGCTGGCGTTGTCCGCCGGAGAGCTGGGCGGGCTTTCGCGAAAGCAGATGGCCGATGCCCAGCGCCTTTGCGGTGCGGGCGACTTCTGCGTCGATTTCGGCCGAGACTTGCCGGGCGCCCGGCACGAGCCGTCCCAGGATCGGCAGCCTTTGCCAGAACTTCAATCGCCGCATCCGGAGCGGCAGGGCCATGTTGGCAGCCACGGTCATATGGGGATAAAGCGCGTAGGACTGGAACACCATGGCGACGTCACGGAGCTTCGGCCGCAAGCCATCAACTAGACCCTCTCCGATCCTCACGGAGCCGCTGTCCTGCACTTCCAGCCCCGCCAAAATCCTGAGGAGCGTCGACTTACCGCACCCCGAGGGCCCCAACAGCGTCAGGAACTCTCCATGGTCGATCGCAAGCGAAATACCCCGAAGGACCGGCGTTGGGCCAAAGGATTTGGTAATGTGATGAAGGTGGATGTCACTCATGGGCCACTTTCTGTCCAGACCGGCCCTCATCGTGCCGGGCACCTTGCTGAGGCATTCTGGCGATCGCTACCCGGTCTTGATGAAACTGCACTGACAGAATAGGTACGACCGCGCCATTCATACCTATCCTTGGGGTCGCTTAGCACATCCGGGCTTATTCAACGGGCCGCCACGCCGTATTCAACCCCACTTGGGGCAATGCGATACCAAGATGACAAAGGTGCACGATTCCGCACCCACCTCCGTGATAGCACCTTGCAATCGAGACAGCCGACTGGAAATCTTGGTCAACCCTAAATGACAGTCAGATTGCTGGTCGGCAGCTCGCGAGAATGAATTCCTCTCGTCAGCGTCGAACGCAGGAGAATTTGCTCTGAGGAAGATTTTGGGAACAGCGACGAGCTTCCGAGAATGATTGATCGCCCTTCGCACCCGTAATGGCGCCGAAGCAAACAGATAATTCAACGCTTCGGCAAGAGCTTTTGGACATCGCGGACCATGTCGACGAGCGCTCCATCCGGCGTCTGTTTCAGCGTAACGACACTTTGCAGGTGATCTCGAATCACGGCGGTGATGCGGGGCCCGTTGTCGCCGGGATAGACGTTCACGCTCTTTATCCGGGCGAGCCCAGCAAGGCCAGCGAGGGCGTTCGGCTTCGATTTGTAATAGTCGCCAAGGTATTTCGGGTCATTGACCGCAATCGTGTTGACCGGCGTCAATCCGGTCTTCGATACCATCAGCGTCTGCGGATCTGCGCCGAGAGCGAATTTCAGGTATTCCCACGCCGCTCGCTGTTTCGCTGGATCACGAGTCATGATCGCCAGTCCGCTGCCGCCCGAGGGCATCCTGCCGTTGGCAGCCGATTGCGGGAAGGGACCGGTGCGGATGTCGCGCGTAGATCCAGCATTGGCGGTCAATTGTTCCAGGCGCGAACTGGAGGCGACATAAATGCCGATTTTGCCCGAGGCAAAGGCTTGGCGTGCCTGTTCGGTGGTCATGTCGACCATGCCAGTCTCGCCGAAGCGGCGCATCAACTGCAAGGCGGCCTGCCCGGCAGCGCCGTCGAAGGCGATCTTTCCATCGGGTGTGAACACGTCGCCCCCATGGCTATATAACAGCGCGTGGAACGACCAATTGTAACTGTCGGGATAATATTCAAAGAAAATCGGAACAAGTGCAGGGATTGATGTGTGGATGTTGTCGGCGAGCGACAGGATATCGTCCCAAGAAAGATCCAAGTTTGAGAGATTCGGACGCACCTTACGAATGACGTCCATGTTGTAGTAAATGATGCTCGTCGATACGGATTCCGGAAGGGCGATCGTCTTGCCTTTCCATTGCGTCGCGGCGAGCGCCTCTGGCCTCACACCGACCACGGCCCATAGCGGGTCAGCGGCAAGAAAGCTGTCGAGTGGTACGAGCAGCCCTCGCTCGGCGAGGACCGGCATATCCGGATAGCAAAGCGAGGCAACGACGTCTGGCAGATCGCCGGTGACCGCCGCCCTCAGGAGTTGCTGCAACAGGGCCGGACAGTCGGCGGCGTTGGCTTCCGTGACGATTCGTATCCCGGGGTTCTGTTGCATGAACCGCTCGACAATCGGCTGGCGGAAGAGGCCGTCGCGCGCCGGAAAGGCGTAGCCGACCCGCAGTGTGACCGGATCGGCATGGGCTGCGGTCACCCCGATGAGCGCGCCAGCGATGGCCGATATTACCCAAGACATCATTTTCATCATGACAACCTTGCCTTGAAGCGATGGCGGATCGGCCGGCGCCGAATTAGGTGCCCGGACCGGCATTGTGCTCGACATGCTACGACTAAGCGGGCCAGATGAAGCTGAATTGACAGAATTGGAATCACATCGCCACTTGTACCTTCGGAAAGAACCATCCGTGGCCTTACTGCTCATTTACGTTGGCGACGAAACTGAAGCGGCCTGGTCGAACGTTGATTGGGACAGCGCCTCTCGATTGAGGACATTGTACAAGTCCATCAAAGTCACACGATTTGTCATCGCGCTGTCTCTCACTGCCCCTTTGACTGCTGATAGAACTCAAGCGGGTTTAAAAGCAAGAAAGAGGCGTTCCTCTGATGGATCAATCGACCGGTACGCGAAGTCAAGTTCCACAAGCCATTCTTCAATCCCGCGAACTTGTCCTGACCAACGCCAAGATCGTGACTCGGTCGACCTGTTTCAAAGGAACGGTCCAGATCGTTGACGGCGCGATAGCTGATATCTCGACAGACAATAGCAAGGCGAGGGGCGCTCTCGACTTTGAAGGCGATCATCTGCTGCCCGGTTTGATTGACGTCCATACCGACCACCTCGAAAAGCAGATCCTCCCGCGCGCCGGCATGACTTGGGATCCCTTGGGTGCTGCGATTGCTCATGACGTTCAGATCTGCGCGGCTGGGACCACGACGGTGTTCGATTCCCTGATCGTTGGGGCGGTGGGCAACCCGGAGCGACGGCGCCTGCTGCCTCTGATGCTCAAGGGGCTTGGGGAGGCGCGCCGTCACGGCCTGCTTAGGGCTGATCACCTGCTTCACCTGCGCTGCGACGCCCGCGAGCACGATCTCATTGAACTTTTCCTTGAATATGCCGACCAGCCCGAACTTCGATTCGTGACCATCATGGATGACGGGCCGCGGCGGGACCCGAAGCGCTTCCGCCATCTAGAACGTCGCAAAAATACGCCTGCGGCGGAGATCGAGGCCGCGATTGCCGCCGTCGGGACCACAGAGGACTGCACGGAAGAAAATCGGCGCCGCCTCGTCGCACACTGTCGCGCGCGCGGTGTACCTTTCGCTAGCCACGATGACACCACTGTTGCCCATATCACGCAAGCGGTCGGATACGGTCTCGCCATCTCCGAATTTCCAATCACTCTGGAGGCGGCGAAAGCCGCCCGCACCGCGGGCATGACGATCATCGTTGGGGGACCGAATCTCGTCGCCGGGCGCTCACATATTGGGAACGTCTCGGTGCGGGAGCTCGCGCAGAACGGCCTCATTGACATCATCTGCTCAGATTACATCCCTGCCAGCATACTGTGCGGCATTTGGTACTTAGCGAGCCAATCCGGGGGGCTAACGCTTCCTGAGGCCGTTGCACTCGGAAGCCAGCGGCCAGCGGAAACCTTCGGCCTACCCGATCGCGGCGAGATCGCTGTGGGCAAGCGCGCCGACCTCATCCGCGTAGCCGACCGTGCCGGTCCTGTCGTCCGAGAGGTTTGGACGGCCGGACGTCAGGTACTGTGAGCTGGTCAGAGACACATGAAAATCTCAGTGACGCAAAACCAATATAGCCGGCAAAACTGGATGACCTTGCTTGCCAAAGCACCGGTTGCAGAACTGGACCGGCACTGGGCAGCGATCGCTCGGCCAAAATTCCAGTGGATACGGCGTCCCGAATATGGCGCAGCGATGCTGCGGGGGGCCGTCGGGCGCACCGGCACTGTGTTCAATCTCGGCGAGGCGACTGTGACGCGCTGTACGCTCCAGATCGAGACTGGCGAGCTTGGCATTGCCTACGTGCTCGGCCGCAACAAGCGCCACGCGGCACTCGCCGCCGTGTTCGACGGATTGATGCAGCGCGACCAGGCGACCGGGGCGGGTGCGATCGGCCCGATCATCGCCGCGATTGATCGCTGCGTGCGCCAAGCAGAGCGGGCGATCCGACGCGAGGCCCAACGGAGCAAGGTCGATTTCTTCATGCTGGGCCAAGGAGAAATGGCAAATGACGGCTGATCTGATCCCGCCTGCATTCCGCGATCCCGTTCACGATGCGCACTCAGCTTTCCGCCGACTGCTGAAAGCGCTGTCGCGGCCCGGCACACCGGTTTCGTTTCCCGGCCCCGCCGAGCCGCCTCAGCCGATGAGCGGGCCGCTCGCCGCTATCGCGTTGACGCTCATCGACCCCGATTGTTCGATCTGGCTCGACCCGGCGCTCTCGAGGGATTCGGTCCGGCGCTATCTCCATTTCCATACAAACGCGCCGCAAGTCAGTGATCCGAGAACCGCGACCTGCGCGCTGGTCGGTGATGTTGGCCGGATGCCGGGATTCGGCAGCTTCCATCCGGGTGTGGCCACCTATCCTGACCGGTCGACGACGCTTCTGCTCCAAGTGCCTTCGCTCGCCGGCGGGCCTGTCGTGCGTCTTTCCGGGCCCGGAATCGAGACGACGACCAGCTTCGCGCCTCGTGGCCTGCCGGACTGGTTTTGGCCGTCCTGGCGCGAGAATGCCGCTCGCTATCCGCTCGGCGTCGACATCTTTCTCACCGACGACCTCGCCGTTGTCGGCCTCCCGCGCTCCACCAAAGCCGAGGAACCATGATCACCTCGATCAAGGGTGGCGAAGCCGCCATCGCTGCTTCGCACCGTCTCCTCGCCAAGCGCCGCCGTGGCAATCCGGCGATTGCCGACCTCGGCGTCGACCAGATCCGCGAGCAATTGTCACTCGCCGTCGACCGAGTGATGAGCGAGGGCTCGCTCTACGACCCGGACTTGGCGGCGCTGGCGATCAAGCAGTCCGAGGGCGACCTCACCGAGGCGATCTACCTGTTGCGCGCTTTCCGGACCACGCTCACCCGGTTCGGCTACGCCGAACCGGTCGACCCCGCGGCGATGGTGGTACGCCGACGCATCGCGACAACTCACAAGGACGTGCCGGGCGGCCAACTGCTCGGGCCGACTTATGACTATACCCACCGGATCCTTGATATCGCTCTTTTGCGAGCAAGCAGCGACGATCTTACGGATCTCGCCGGAGACGGCGAAAGTAGTTATGAAAAGGGAGCCGAAGACGACGCTGCAGAGCCGGGGTCCGATTCAGCGGCTCATGCTTTGACAAAAGATTGCGGCGTCCTCGCGCTGGCCGATATCGTCGAGGACGCCCGGCCTGACGGGCAGTCGGAGGTTGCCGACATCACCCGCGATCCAGTGGAGTTTCCCTCCACACGAGACCAGCGGCTGCAGAGCTTGGCCCGCGGTGATGAGGGCTTCCTGATGGGCCTCTGCTATTCGACGATGCGCGGCTACGGGCGTAACCATCCGTTTGTTGCGGAACTACGCTGCGGTGACGTTGCGGTTGTCCTGACCATCCCTGAGCTCAACATAGCTGTTGGCATCGGGTCGATCTGCCTTACCGAATGTCAAACCGTGCATCTGACGACCAGCGACGGTGCGCTGCCGCCTCGTTACACGCGCGGTTACGGCCTCGTCTTTGGCCATAGTGAACGCAAGGCGCTCTCGATGGCCATCCTCGACAGGTCGCTGCGGTCCGCCGAACTGGGCGAGACGGCTACTTACCCGGGACAAGACGACGAATTTGTCCTGTCGCACTGCGATAGCGTGGCGGCATCCGGGTTGGTGCAGCACCTAAAGCTGCCCCACTACGTCGATTTCCAAGCCGAGATGCAGCTGCTCGGCCAGATGTGCGCGGACTATGCAGAACGACATGCAAACCCCAGCCTAAAACGCACTCCCGGGCCAGATACGATGACGGAGGCTCTCAGTGGAGACTGACTTCACATTCGACGACAGCGGTGTCTACAGTTTTGCCTATCTCGACGAGATGACGAAGCGAATGATTCGGCGTGCGATCCTGAAGGCGGTGGCCGTGCCGGGCTACCAAGTGCCGTTCGGCAGCCGTGAAATGCCGCTTCCCCCGGGGTGGGGCACTGGCGGACTCCAGGTTACCGCGAGCATCCTTGGCCGGGACGATGTGCTAAAGGTAATCGATCAAGGCGCGGACGACACCACCAACGCCGTCTCGATTCGCCGCTTCTTCGCCCATGTCGCCGATGTTGCAACGACCGAGCGTACGGGGGAAGCAACGGTGATTCAGACGCGTCATCGCGTTCCTGAGCGGGCGCTGACTGAGGACCAGATCATCATCTTCCAGGTACCGCAGCCCGAAGCGTTGCGGCGATTCATTCCGAATGAGGCGGTTGCGCGGAAAATCCACGCTTTCGGCCGCTACGGCATTATGTATGTTCGGCTGTATGAAGATATTTCTCGGCTTGGCCACGTTGCGATGTCGGCTGATTATCCGGTTATCGTGAATGGACGCTATCTCGCCTCACCGTCGCCGATCCCGAAATTCGACAATCCGAAGCTTCACCGCAGCCGCGCGCTCGCCCTCTTCGGCGCGGGCCGGGAGCGGCGTATCCATGCCATCCCACCTTTCACCGAGGTCAAAAGTCTCGATTTCGTTGACCATCCTTTCACGGTGCAGCACTTCGAGGCATGCTGCTCAATTTGCGGCGCGCAGGACAGCTATCTCGACGAGATCCTCCTCGATGATCGCGGCACCCGGGCCTTTGTTTGCTCGGACACCGCCTATTGCGCCGAGCGGCGCGACGAAAGGACCGCATCATGAAACCGAGGATGGGGGAAATTCTTGGGGTGAAGGATCTGTCCAAAACTTTTGGGCGGGTTCCGGCTTGCAGCGCGGTATCGTTCTCGCTGCGTCAGGGCGAGGTTCTCGGCATTGTCGGAGAGAGCGGCTCGGGCAAGTCGACGCTGCTGCGCTGCCTTGCGGGCCGCATCGAGCCGGATGATGGCAAAGTGCTGATCGCCTCTGACGACCACGTCGTCGATCTCTGGGCGATGGACGAAGCCTCGCGCGAGCAATTCCTGCCGACGACGATTTCACTCATTCACCAGAACCCGCGCGACGGATTGCGCCTCGATATCAGCGCCGGAGGGAATATCGCCGAGCCTCTAATGGCCGCAGGCGGCCGCCACTACGGCTCCTTGCGCGCGACGGCACTGGAATGGCTGGAGAAGGTCGATATCGAGGGTCGGCGCATCGACGACCTGCCCGAAATCTTCTCCGGCGGCATGCAGCAGCGGCTGCAGATCGCCCGGGGGCTCGCTACCCACCCTCGCCTCGTGCTGATGGACGAGCCGACCGGTGGCCTCGACGTTTCCGTTCAGGCAAAGCTGCTTGACCTGCTGCGCAGCCTTGTCCGCGAACTTGGCATTGCCGTCGTTGTCGTCACCCACGATATCGGCGTTGCGCGTCTTCTCGCCGATCGATTGATGGTGATGCAGTGCGGTCGTGTGATCGAGCAGGGACTCACCGACCAAGTCCTCGATGATCCTCACCACCCATATACGCAACTGCTCGTCTCCTCCATCCTGCAGGTCTAAGGAAAGGCCACTCATGACCATCCTCATCAGCGTCAGCGGCCTCTCCAAGACCTTCACGCTTCATACTCAGGGCGGCGCAGAGATCGCCGTCTTCGACGACATCTCACTCGAGGTACGCGCTGGAGAGTGCGTTTGCCTACACGGCCCCTCCGGGGCGGGCAAGTCGACGTTGCTGCGCTCGCTGTATGCCAATTACAAGCCGGACGCCGGGCATGTCGTCGTGCAACACGGAGACGAATCTATCGACCTCGTCAGCGCCGAGCCATGGGAAGTGGTCGAGGTGCGGCGTCGCACGATCGGCTATGTCAGCCAATTCCTGCGCGTCATCCCTCGCGTCGCCACCATCGACATCGTCACCGAGCCAGCGATCGCCATTGGTATTCCGGCAGATGAATCACAGGCCAAGGCGAAGGCGCTACTTGCCCGCCTCAACATCACCAAGCGACTCTGGTCGCTGGCGCCCGCCACCTTCTCGGGGGGCGAACAGCAGCGCGTCAACATCGCACGAGGCTTCATGGTCAACTACCCGGTCCTGCTTCTCGATGAGCCGACAGCCTCGCTCGATGCCGTCAACCGCCAGAGCGTGGTCGACCTGATCAACGAGGCTAAGGCCCGTGGGGCGGCCATTGTCGGCATTTTCCATGATGAGGAAGTGCGCGAGGCTGTGGCCGACCGCCTGTTCAAAGTGGGCCAGTCGTCCGTTCGTAAGTCTCAGCGCAATATGACGGCAGCGGAACCTGTCGCATAATGCCCGAACCGTCCGCGCCCCGCTACGCGATCTACTACACGCCGGCTCCGGAACACCCGCTGACGGTAGCCGCGAGAACGTGGCTAGGGCGCGACGCCTTTGCGGGATGCTCGCCCGTGGCGTCGGCTGGACTCGACGCCGCTACTACGAACCAAATTCGCGGTGCTCTTACCACTGCGCCCCGCCGCTCCGGCTTCCACGCGACGCTCAAGGCGCCGTTCCGGCTGAAGGGGGGTATTCCGTCGAGGAATTGGAGCGAGCGCTCCGCGCGTTCGTGACAGCTTGGCCTTCATGCCCGATCGGTCCCCTGAAAATCGATCTACTGGGGGGCTTCTTTTGCGCTGGTTCCTGTGAATCCGACTCTCACTTTGCAGGGCCTTGCCTCGTGTGTATCGTCGAAGAGTTCGACCGTTTTCGAGCGCCGCTGAGCCAGGGCGAGTTTCAACGGCGTTTATGCAGTCCGCTCAACGAGATCGAGACGACCCATCTTGTGCGATGGGGCTACCCGTACGTTTTCGATCACTTCCGCTTCCACATGACCCTGACCGATTTCGTTCCCGCCGAGAGCCAGCCTGAAGTGCGGCGGGAGTTGGATACGGTCTTCGGGACCTTGCTCTCCAAAGAATACAGCATCGATGCTCTTTCCCTCTTTGTTCAGATACATTCCGGCGCCGACTTTGTCGTCCGGTCGCAATTTACCTTGAGGAGCCGCAGCCTCCTCAAGGAGGCGGTATGAGATCATGACCTCCGCTCGCGGGCACATGGTTCTCGTCGCTGGTCCCAGTGGGGCGGGCAAGGATACCCTCATCGACTACGCCCGCACGCGTTTGGAATTCGATCCGTGCTTTCAGTCCGTCCGCCGGTTCATCACCAGTCGGCCGCAGCCGGCGCCATGGCTTGCGCCTCGCCGAGCTTGTCAACCTCTACACCTAGGGAACGACAGTGCCGTGCGTGGACTGCCAGACGAGCCCGCCGACGAGGCCGCAAGCCACGATCAGCGAACCGAAGGCCATCAGCCGCCAGTTCTTGGCTTGCACGCGGGCCGAGCCGATGCGCTCATTCCAAACCTGCGCCGCGCGCTGGTACGGAGTTGCGGGTTCGGGCGTGCGGCCGTAGCGGACCGACGATCGCCGAAAGACTGACATTCGTTATTCTCCTCCCGAGAGGTCGACGGAGTGGCCGCCGCTGGCTATCGCCGGATTTGAGGGCTTGCGCGGCGGACTGCGCGCCGTGAACAACCGCCTCATTGCGTTTCATGCGCTGGACCCAGGCGGGCAAACCTCGCTCGCTCCTTGGGAAGCGGCTCCCTCTTGCGGCCTCGCCACCCTCAACGACTCCCATAGTCGAGGAGCCACCCGTGTTGGCGAAACTGGCGCGGGCGCCTGAGGCGAAGCTCTCCTGCATTGCCCCGGTTGCTTGCTCGGCGGCCGCCTGACGGGTGCGGCGACAGCGCTGGCCGCCGCACGGCCCGGGCCGCTAAAGCCGGACGCAACGCGGCCCGCGCTGGACCGACCGGCCGAGGCGAGGCTGTAGGGGGAGGACACGCCTCCCGCCATCGAAGCACCACCACGCGCGGCGGCCGCCGCACCCGAGGCCGCCGCCATCGCTCGCCCTTCGAGAGCGAGCGAAGCGCCGCCCGCCATCGCCGTGCCGGCGACGGCGACGGCGACGGCGACGGCTGGTTCCGACAGCAGCGCCCGCGTCAAGCTGCGGCGCGCCGGAGAACAGACCGTTAGCCATCCCGGGCGCAGGGGCCAGCATGGCGAGTGCGGCGAGCACGACAGAAAGCGCCTGCTCGATCGTCGGCTGGCCGCCGCCATGGGTGGTGGTGAACTGCGAGACAGTCCGGTGCCGATGCCGACGATGACAGCGAGCACCATCACCCTCACGCCGGAGGCGACGACATTGCCCAGCACCTTCTCGGCGAGAAAGGCAGTCTTGTTGGAGACGGCAAACGGAATGAGGATGAAGCCGGCGAGCGTTGTCAGCTTGAACTCGATCAGCGTGACGAATAGCTGCACCGCCAGAATGCAGAAGGCGATCAGGACCAGGAGCCAGGAGACCATCGCCACCGCAACCTGGACGAAGTTCGCAAAGAAGCTGGTGAAGCCCATCATCTGGCTTGCGGCGTCCAGCAGTGGGTGCCCCGCGTCGAGGCCGACCTGCGCGAGCCGGCCGGGCCGCAGGAAATCGGCTGTCGAGATGGAGGAGCCGCCGGCCTTCAGGCCAAGCCCGGCGAAGCTATTGAAGATGACGCCCGAGAAAGTGTTGAAGGCGAATAATCCGATGTAGAGCGTCTTCTTCACCAGCTGCTGGAGGATGCCTTCGTCGGCGCCCTACGGCCAGAACAGGCCGACCAAGGTGATGTCGATGACGATCAGCGTCGAGGCGAGAGAAGTGATCTCGCCTTGGATCAGACCGAAGCCTGAATCGATATAGGTGGTGAAGGTGTTGAGGAAGGTGTCGATGACGCCGACGTTGTTCGTCGTTATCTCCCTCCACAGCGTTCGTCGTCGACGGTGTGGCCGGCGCGGCCTGTTGCGGCACGGGCCGGGCCGGCCTGCCGAAGAAGCGCGCGCGGTTCTCCTCCCAGACCGCCTGGCAATGCGGATCTTCGGCATCCTGGGGCCAAGCGCGCGGCAGCGGTGCAGCTAGGCCGAGAGATCGTCGGGCGTGGAGACAGCAGGAGCGTCGGATCTGGGCTGTGGCGCGGGACGGCGATGGATGGCGGACACCCACTTCCGCCTGCCGCTGGCACACCGCAAGCACATGAAGTCGACAGATATGCTGGAGCGGCTCAACGAGGAGATCAGGCGACGCACCTATTTGTGCGTATCTTCCCCAATGGCGAGAGCTGTCTACGGCTCGTCCGTGCGTTGACCGTCGAAGGCCATGAGCCTTGGCTCGAGGACCGTCGCCATCTGAACATGGATCTGTTGAAGGACCACAAGAAGGAGGCGATACGCCAGGCGGCCTGACGATGCTCGGGCCCACCAAAGGGATGGACGCCACCCCTCTCCGCCGCCGTCGCTCGCCCGCTGCGCTTCTGGGTGAGGCGAGCGACGGCGGCTCCGAGGGGATGGCTCGGCCGAATCCCATGATCGATTTTGCTGAACTTGACGCACAGAACTCTCTTCAGTCGCGGGGTTCGGCTGGATATGTCTGCTGCGAATTTGGGTTCGCCTGACCTCCTTCCTTAGGGCCTTGGCTTACTGAGGGGCCTTAGTGGCAAACCCAGGCCCGCACTTTGCAGTCCTCGTCGCCGGTCTCATTGCATCTGGCCACCGCGCCTTGCTGCGATAGCTCCTCTTCAAATTCACCAAATGGGTGGGACCACCACGCACGTCCCAGCGCGCGTCCATTGCCTATGGCAACGGCGGCGCAAGCGTTGTTTTCGTAAGCTTCGATTTGGCAATCCGAGCCGCCGTTGCGGCGACAGTCGAGCAGGGCCCATCGTTTAGCGCCCCTTTGTGATCTACACCCGTGCGAGACACCGACCACGTCATCTGGTTTGGAGTACGCGATGGCCCCGGAGCCGGCGAACGCGGTAGTGTTTGAAATGAACAGCGCGAGGACGCCGATTGTTAGTTTACGCATTCACTTTTCTCCATTTGGATTTGAGCATCGCACCGATTGGCGCCTATTGCCCTACGCGAGATACAGCAAGGGCCGTGCCAGCGCTCCTCGCGCGCACTAAGCGCCTGATTGTGCTTTGAAACAGTTCGCGATACGCAAACGGCGAACGGTGTTTCGAATCTCACAGCTTTGTGCACCGCTGTCAGAAAGCGGACAAGGATCGAGGGGCTGACGCATCCGGACCTTGCCCCACGGACTTGATCCGGGTTGAAGGCAATTCCTTTTTGGCAATGCGCGCGGCGCCCCGGAGACTTGCGGTGGGCTACCGCCAACAGCTGCAAGAGGATTTCACGGTCCACGCCGCGCTTACAGCAAACTAGGGTACAGACTCAAAGAGCGGCGAGCTGAACAGCGGCCAAGAAATTCCGGGCGAGCTTGTCGTATCATGTGGCGATGCGGCGGAAGTCCTTGAGCCGCCAAAAGTAGCGTTCGATGACATTTCGGCCTCCGTAGGCGCGTCTGTTGAAACGATGAATGACGACACGGTTGGATTTATTGGGAATGACGGGCTTGGCGCCGCGACCAGCGATTTTGGCCGAAGGTTTTCCCCGTCGTACCCTTTATCAGCGAGAAGCGCGCTCATGGGCGGTGCGAGCGCCAGAACATCGGGCGCGGCAGCGATGTCGGCATCCTGACCTGGGGTCAGATGCAGGACGACCGGTCGGCAGAGCGGATCGCTCAGCGCATGGATTTTTGTCGTACGGCCTCCCCGCGAGCGGCCGATTGCCTGATTGTGCTCCCCCCTTTTCCGCCGGAGCCACACCGATGAGCTTTGATCGAAGTCGAGTCGAGCGACAGCACGACGGCATCTTCCTGGTTTGAGCAGTGCTTGAAAGATTGCGCACCATCGTTCGCGCTTGGCCCAGCGATTGAAGCGATCGTAGATCATCCTGTAAGGACCGTATTCGCGCGGACAATCACGCCATCGCGCACCCGATTGCAGCATGTAAACAATACCGCTGATGATGCGCCGATCGTCGTCCCGATCCGGCCCCGTCAGTCCCGTCGGCAGATGAGGTTCGATACGAGCCCATTGCCTGTCATTCAACCAAAACGCCCCCGCGCGCATTCTCTCGCCCCCGAACACGGAGGCAAGAGAATCACGTGGCGCTATTTAGGTTCAGACCCTAGCGGCGAGAGACAGCTTAGCGCCGAATGACGTCTGCCGGCCGAGCTGATGATCCGCAGGCACGCTCGCGGACCGCATTTCCGGGTGGTAGATCTATATCCACAGACGCGCCTTTATCAGTCGCTGATTGAAACCATGACAACCGATGAGGTCTAGGCCAAGTGGGCCGGTCTATCGGCAGACCAGTCAGCTCGTTCATCGCGCGAGCTAACCCTCGGACGGAAGGACCTGGAACGATCAGCTGGCCCGGCGGTCGTAAGCCGCCTGGCCGGCACGATCACGCCGGTCAATTTCCGAAAATTGAATCATATCTCAGCGCTGGTGACCCAAGCCAATCCCCAAGGTACGCGCTTTCTGTCGTAGAGACCCCTCGGATCGCTTCATCAGCTTTGAAACCCTAGTGACCTGCCCCCGAACTTTCATCCAGCGGCAATTAGAGTCTCGGCTTGTTTTGAAGTGCTCCCCAAAACTAGGCCAGCTGATGCTGGAATTTTCCGGGGTTTAGCTCATGCCGGCGGGGGCGCCGATGAGCCATTCAACAGCGATATCGGCGCCTTGTTGCCGATCGCGCTATGGGGCCGGACTTCGTTGTAGTCTCTACGCCAATCCTCCATTTTCTGCCGGGCGTCGTCAAGGCTCAGGAACCAGTGCATGTTCAGGCATTCGGTTCTGAACTTGCCGTTGAAGGATTCGATGAAGCTATTGTCCGTCGGCTTGCCGGGACGTGAGAAGTCGAGCACAACGCCTCTTTGATAAGCCCAGATGTCGAGATCGCGGGAGATGAACTCCGATCCCTGATCCACGCGAATGCTCTTCGGGTAACCGACGGTTTTGCAGATGCGCTCCAGAGTCAGCACAACGTCCTCGCCTGGATAGCTGAACCGCGGATCGACCGCCGGCGAGAAGCGGCTGAAGATGTCGACAATCGTCAGCACGCGGAGTTTGCGGCCGGTGGCCAGTTGGTCGTGAACGAAGTCCATGGCCCAGGTCTCGTTGATCTGTTTGGCATCGGTTCGATCTTCTCGCAGCTTGGCCTTGACGCGGCGCTTGGGCGTTTTGTTGCGTAATTGCAGGCTCAATTCCCGGTACAGGCGATAGACCCGTTTGACGTTAACGGCCCAGCCCTCCCGTTGCAGCAGCACATGAATGCGCCGATAGCCGTATCTCACCCGCGTCGCGCAGATGTCCTTGATCCGGTGTTTGAGAGCGGCCTGGTCGCCGCGCTTCGACTTGTAGACGTAAAGAGCGCGATCAACTCGAAGCGTGGAGCAGGCCCGCCTGACTGACACCTTCCAGTCACTTCGCACCTTGTCGACAAGCTCGCGCTTGCGGCCAGGCCTCAGAGCTTTTTTGAGAGCACATCCTGAAGCATGGCCTTGTCCAACGACAGGTCGGCGACAATCCGCTTCAGCTTCCCGTTCTCTTCCTCAAGCTGACGCAGCCGCTTCATCTCCGAGGGCATCAAGCCTGCATACTTCTTCCGCCAGTTGTAGAAGGTTGCCTCGCTGATCCCGGCCTTGCGGCAGACCTCGGCCACCGCCGAGCCGTCTTCAGCCTGCTTCAGCACGAATGCAATCTGCGCCTCTGAAAACTTCGATGCCTTCATGGAATTCTCCTCTCCCCCTCAGGGGATCATAAGTGGAAAATTCCAGTTCAAACTGGCCTAATTTGGCGGGGGCAGGTCAGTTTACGCCACGAGGCGCGGGTGGAGCAACATGCGATCGGCGGAGCTGGTCGGGGTTGCGCAGCCGATCGCATGTTGCGGTGAGGGAGGCGGCGTAGGCCGCCGGGGTGAGATAGCCCAGCGCCGAATGTGGGCGCTGGCGGTTATAATCGTCGGCCCATTCGGCAATGCGGCTGCGGGCGTGATCAAGGCTGAGAAACAGGGTTTCATTGAGAAGCTCGTCGCGCATTCGGCCATTAAAGCTTTCGCAGAACCCGTTCTGCATCGGCTTGCCCGGCGCAATGAAGTGCCAATCGATGATGTGCTGCTCGGCCCACGCCAACATGGCGTTCGAGGTAAACTCGGTGCCATTGTCGGAACCAATCATGCCGGGCTTGCCGCGCTGTTCGATCAGCGCGGTCAGTTCGCGCGCCACTCGGCGTCCCGAGATCGAGCTATCGGGGATCGCCGCCAGGCATTCCCGGGTGACGTCGTCGACGACGTTCAGGATCCGGAAACGCCGACCGCACGCGAACTGGTCATGGACAAAGTCCAGCGACCAGCGGGCATTCGGCCTGGCCTCGACCAGGATTGGAGCCCGTACGCCCACAGCGCGGCGGCGGGCGCGCCGCTTGCGTACGGTCAGGCCCTCCTCGCGATACAGCCGGTAGATCCGGTTGATCCCGGACGGCTCGCCGCGCTGCCGCAGCAGCACGAACAGCCGCCGGTAGCCGAACCGCCTGCGCGCATGCGCGAGCTCACGCAACTCGATGCGCAGTTCGGTATCCGGCCGCCGACACGAGCGGTATCGGATCATCTTGCGGTCGGCGCTGATGATCGAGCAGGCCCGCCGTTCCGACACGCCGAGTTCGGCCTGCAGATGCGCGACAGCCTCGCGCTGGGCGGCGGGCCCTACCATTTTTTTGAAAGCAACTCGCGAAGTGCTGCAGCATCCAGCATCTGTTCGGCCAGGAGCTTCTTCAGCTTGGCATTCTCCTCCTCAAGCTGCTTCAGCCGCTTGGCCTCGGAAACGTCCATGCCGCCATATTTGGCCTTCCAATTATACAGCGTGGCTTCCGAGACGCCGTGCTTGCGCGCGAGATCGGCGGTCTTCGCACCAGCCTCATGTTCCCGCAGCACGCCGATAATCTGTTCCTCAGTAAACTGGCTCGCTTCATCTGTCCGTCCTTGAGAAGGCCGGACTCTAACTCCCCGTGGAGGAAATTTGCAGGGGCAGGTCACTAGCTACAGGGGTGCGGGCCTTTGAGTGCCCTTTGAGCAGCTTGACGTCATCCTTACTATACTCTTTGCGCTTGGTGGTTTTTGCCACGTGATGTTCTCCGATTTCGCTTTGCACATTTGCCTGTAGCGCCTTGTTTTTGGCGTAGACGCAACTGCATCTCATTACCATACCAATGGTGATCGACAACTATTAAGCGGGTTCTCTTCGAGATAAGAACTGGAACTACACGCGAATTTGTCCTCCCTCCATTTTTATCTGCGCGACAAACCCGATTTTCGACATGCACGTCATCCAGCTTCAACCTGGAAGCAAGCCACGGAGACGGGACGCTCGATGCGTCTTCGAAAGACAACTCAAAAGCGCTTCTTGCTTGAATGCTCCGACCTCAGCTCACTAGGACATTTCGTAGAATGATACCAGGCGCCCGTATTGATGGAGTAGCACTGGATCGGCCGGGACACTCGCACTGCCTCACTTGCGCGCGCATCATCAACCGGCCTTCACGGCGAGTGCACGGCGTTACCGCGCAAAGAACAAACGTCTTGTCCTATTTCCGAAGGAAAGCGGCTTTATGTGAAAGTTCTCACAAAGCCAATCTTGCGATACCAGATCCTCGTCGGTGCATCGAGCGCACGGCTCGCCCGTCCTAATTGTTCTGCCGCAGTATTCGTGACCTAATTAGCAACGTTGAGATACCCAGGCAAATCCGCTGCGAGGAACGATCGCCTGCCCCCGTCTCATGGAGCCGACGAACGAGCGTCGTGATACGCCCCGGGCTGGTCACACCGCATGGTAAACGACCCGCGGGCCTAGCCGTCCTGGGTGAGCTTGGCACCGGCAGGCGCTTACTTGATCATGAGTTGCCAGACCGCTTGGCCAGCACAATGCCGGTGGCACGCTGCGGATCATTCGTAATCTGTGCACACTGGCCGCCACTGTCGAGCAGATGCAGGTCGAACTGTCCAACGCGGCGGAACGGACTCTGCGTCATGTCAGAGGCCTCGCACCAAATCCAGGCGAGATGTGGAAATTTCTGCCGGAGCGTGAGGCAGGGCTCAGACGCTGTATCAATAGCGGCGAGCGTCTGCTCGATGTTCGTCAATTCGCCTGCGGCGAGCACCATCTCCAAAATCCTTATTGCCAGAACAAACGTTCAGGATCGGCGTTCAGAACCGCTGTCGCCAAGCCAAGCCGTTGATGGGTCGAATGCCACTCCCAGACGCCCTTGCCGTGATCTTTGCGGAACAGCTGCCATGCCGCCCCAGTCTTATCGTGGTGCAACAGCGCGACATCGACGATGCCTCCCTTCGCATCGATATTGCCTGAGCAGCACCGGCTCTCGACAAGATAGCCGCCAGCAACCGGTGTCACCTTTGGCGAGACATATCGGTAGCGCTCGCGCCTCGTCAGCGCGCGCACGATCCGCCACCGGTCGAGCTCGTTGGGATGCGCAGGCAATCCGGAATGATGTTGTCTGATGATGGCGGCGTTCATTGCGCGATGTCTTGGACTGCGGAGATCTCTGCCTCCAGGCAGCCAACCACCAACTGCTCGCCGAACTCGACCATATAGATGGGTAGGTTCGCTTCCGTGTGGTGACCGACCTGGACGATCTCACCAATGTGTCCGACGCTGACCAGACACTCTTCCGCCGAGGCGTCGGGAAAGGAACCGTCGTTGAGCAGATCGATTGCCGCCTCGACACGTTGGCCTGAGCGGTATTTTGGCAACCTTGGTTCGATCATCAGGGTGCCCATCCTGACACGCAAGGCTCCTCGCCTCTGTGGCTTCGCGTGACGAGATCAAGCTCTTTGCGTTTCATGCCGACGCGATAGCCGGATTCGAGGAATTCGACCCCATAAATATAAAATTGTTGAAGGAACGTACCGATCGAGACGACATAGCCAAGCTCGCCTTTCTTGACCAGAACCTCACCGATCTCCTTGCCCACATAGGTGCCGTCGTTGCGGATGGTGCGGTTGGCCCGCACCTTGTCGCCATAATCAAAGAAGGGCACGTCCGTCAACTCGACGATGTCACTATCACGGGCGATGTTACTCATGCTGCCGTTCCCGTTCCATGCTTCAACTGTGCCGCGCTTCGCGAGCGCCCGGCGTTACGGACCGCCCTATCATGATCCTCGATCAACCCGTCGATTCCCGCACCGAGGCGCGGCTTGCGACCACGTATTGGATGAGCTGACGGAGATGACGATGCGTCAACATCAACGCCCGGCACCCCAAAACGGATGCTTGAGATAGCGATCCGAGAGCCCACGATGGATGTTGAGGAAGCCGCCGATGCTGCACGCGAGCCCGTGGTTGACACACAACGAGCTTGAGCCGGCAGCAAGAAGTGCGGTTCAGCGCGACACGCGCAGCCGGCACAATCGACCTGATTGCCCCGGCAACTGAGGGCATCGTGGATGACATCAATCATGGTCCCGCCCATCCGATCGAGCGTGCCTCACAAACCTTGGCGCCAATCTTGAGCACGGGACTGCGCCCCAGCAGTCTCTCGACAACCGCCGTCCTGCCTGGACTGCCGAAGACGCATCTCCAAGTGGCCAACAAGCCTTGAGCGAGAATAGCAAGACCCACGCGAGGTGCGCTCATAGCAGCCGAATTCGGGCTGGTGGCACGACCGCGCCGGTCGGCAGCAAACTCATATTCCATCACGAACGCCTTGACTGGGCGCAGTTTGATTTTCTGCGTCATCATCGAGGTGATAGGATAACCCTGCCGCCCTGCAATGATGCTCGGCCGGCCCGACAGCGTGCGACCAACACAGAGCTCGGTGAGGGCGCGCTCGTTTCGCTCGGATGACCGACTGAAGAAGGCCTCTCGCATGAATGTCGCCTGTTCAAGGATGGCCGCAGGTGACTGGATTGATATCGCGGAAGACCGGTCCGCTCTTGGTGGCCCCATCGGCGAAATCGATCCTCGACGCTCAAGACCGCAGCCTTCGGGCCGGCGGGAATAGCTTAACGCGTTGCCCTCGACGTTCGCGTCGCCAGAATATGGCTCGCCAACTGGCGAAAAAGTCTGCGACCAGGGCAAGCCGTCCACCCGGTATGGGACGGCGACAGCGGCGGTCAACGCCTCGTCAATGCGACGCATCATCCGCCCGAGTTTCTGAACCGTTCGTGACGTGGTGACATCCATGTTGTGGTCCTCAAGAGGGCGCCCGATGGCGTGGCAGTGCTGGGTCGAGCACGCATGTGTTGTCAACCGGACAAACCGCCACGCATTGCGGTTCGTCAAAGTAGCCGTCGCACTCGGTGCATTGCTCCGAATCGATCTGGAAAGCGCCGGCTACTTCGGAAATAGCAAGATTTGGGCATTGCGTTTCGCACGCTGAACAGCCTGTGCATTGCGAGGCGATGATCTTGAACGGCATTGTCTGAACCCATCCTTCAGGCAGCGGAAATCAGCGCATTGTGGTGGGCCGGATCGACCCGCTCAACCTGCTTGATCTTCCCTCATTGACTTTATCTAGATAGAGTTTGAACCAGGCGATCGCCGAGGCATCGATGAACTCGCAGGCGTACTGATCGACGGGCTCGATGCCGGCCTTGATCAATTCGGCCTTCGGGCAACCGCCGATCTTTGACACGAATACGGCGTGGCAATCCTTGATGGCGCCGATGGCGATTTCGAGCTTGCTGTCCTCGCCATGGCCGCCCTGGCAATAGGGATGGATAGGACGATGACCAACGAATTTCGCGCCTGAAGTTGAGAGCTCGTAGATCTGGAACTCCTTGGCGTGACCGAAGTGCTGGTTGATCAATCCCGAGCCCTTGGTTGCAACCGCCACCAGCACTTTGATTTCGCTGGAAACGCTGGCGAGCTCCGCGAGCTCCTCCTGCTTAGCCGCAAGCTTTGTGATGCGCGCTTTCTCGACTTCGGCCTGATACGCCTTTCGGGGCTGCTCGTCGTATTTGATGTCCATCGCCATGATCTTTTCCATGGTGAACTCCGAGCCTCGGTCCTCTCCGAGCAGTCCAACGGCGTCGGCGCGGCACTGGCGACAATGACGCATCATGTTCATCTTGCTTTCGCAGCTATTTTGCAACGCTGCCACTTCCTGTGCGGTCGGGCCGCGTTGCCCCCTGAGACCGAACACGGTTCCGTGCTCGGGCGACGATATCAGCGGCATCACGTTATGCAGGAAGGCCCCGCGCGACTTCACAGCCTTGTTCACCTCAACCAGATGCTGATCGTTAATCCCGGGAATCATCACCGAGTTGACTTTACAAAGGATGCCCCGCGCCGTGAGCATCTCCACGCCCTGGAGCTGCCGATTGCTAAGGATGTTTGCAGCTTCAACGCCGGTGTAGCGCTTATGGCGGTAAAAGATCCAAGGATAGATCTTCGCACCAATTTCGGGATCGATCATGTTGATCGTGATCGTCACGTGATCGACCTTGAGTTTTGCGATCGTATCGACATGATCGGCTAGCGCAAGACCGTTCGTCGAGAGGCACAGCTTGATACCTGGCGCGAGCTTGTTCACAAGTTCGAACGTCTTGAATGTCTTGTCCGGATTCGCTAGTGGGTCACCAGGGCCGGCAACGCCGACCACGCTCATTTGAGGGATCGCGGAAGCGACCGCCAGCACCTTCTTGGCGGCCTGCTCCGGCGTCAACTTCTCGCTGACAATGCCGGGGCGCGATTCGTTGGCGCAATCGTATTTTCGATTGCAGTAATTGCACTGGATATTGCAGGCGGGTGCGACCGCGACATGCATACGGGCATAATGGTGGTGCGCCTCCTCGCTGTAGCAGGGATGGTTCTTCACCTTTTCCCAGATCTCATTTGGCAGATTGCCGATGCCGGTCTGAGATCCGCAGCTCGCCTTCCCGCTGCCGCCGATGGTACCGCAGCCCTTGTGCTCAGTGACCGCTTGCATGGTCTCGCTGACCTCGCCGCCGCAGGATACCTGGTGTTGCGCTGAAGTACTCATTTTTCCAATTCTATTCGCAAGCCGAACCATTCCAGCAAGCATCCTCAGAGTGGTTTCAGAAACGTTAAGAGCAACTGGCGTGCCATGCGTGCCACAAATGACTTTTGCGGTTTGCGTCAAGTAGTTAGGTAACGCCCGCTCGAATGTGAGTTTTACAACTCATGTTCGAAAGCTGACAGACATTGCGATCACAAGAGCGCTGGCAGCGTTGTGTTGACGACGGGGAGGCTGCTTCACTGCTTCACTGCTTCACTGCTTCACTGCTTCACCTATGCCCTGGCAAAAAGCAGGGCGGGTGGCGTCGCTGAAAGTTGATCTTGTCGTTGAAAACGTGACGCCTGCGCAAAGCACAATCCGCATAAGACTTTCCGGACGCTTTGACGGACAACTTGATGCGGCGAGCCTTCGTAGATGCAGAGGAGAAGCAGTCCAGTTACCGACCTATGCCGGGGAAGATCACGCCGGCTCCTACGTGATATTCGGGACGGCGTTGTCAGGCAGGTGAAGAGAACCGCCTCGTGGCCAGGGTTCCGACGGCCGCGAATTTGACGTTCGTCCAAACGTGGGTTGGCACCTCAAATAGGTCGTGCGGGTGTGGATGCCTTCAAATCTACAAGCGGCAGCCGCCTCGGTCGACATCGCACGAACTGCCGCCCAAGAACTACACTACATCGTCGACGTCTCGGCAGCCAGCCGGCCGATCCTGCTCTTCAGCAAACGCACGCTAAGCACCAAGTAAGCCGGCGTGCTCGCTGTTGTCCTTGCAACAGCCGTGGCCGCCAGCGCATCCTCATAGAGACAAGCCTCATAGCCCACGCGTGCAGCTTCGCTGCCATTTTGCGCGCATGTCCGGGATGGACGCGATCGTCACGCCGCCTGGTGGCCATCAGGATCGGTGGATAGGACTGCCCGGGTCTTGCGCCATGATAGGCAGAATAGGTCTTCAGCCACTTCGAATCCTCAGCGTTGTCGGGATCGCCATATTCGGCGAGCCAGCTCGCCCCCACGAGCAGTTTGATGCAGCGGCGCATGTCGATCAGCGGGATGGTACAGAACAATGCGCCGAAGCGCTCGGGATATTGCGTTCATATGTTGGTGTTGAGGATGCCGCCGTTCGATCCACTCTCGGCCGCGATCCGCTTGGCCTGTGTCACGCCGCGCTTTACAAGATCGCCGGGGACGGCCGCGAATCATCATGCGACAATCTCTTGCCGGCGAGCCGGCCGGCGTCGTGCAGCGCGTGCCGAACTCGCCGCCGCCGCGCAAAACTGCCTGAACCGTGGCGCCGTCGCAGTCGAGAAGCGCGGAATTGTAGTACGGTTTCGCGGAGATCCCAAACCCGCCATATCCGCTCATATGGACCGGCGCGTTGCCGGTCTGTCTGACCGGGCCGGTCTGTGAATAGGAACTCGCTCACCGTCGATCGACGATGGCCTCATGCCGGGCGACCGCGCAATGCTCCGCGGGCGGCAAATGTCTTCGGCGCCCGCTTCAGCACGGCGGGACTGGCAACGCCTCGCTCCATCAGGATGAAGGACGGCGGGGTGAGCGGATCCTCGACGTGGGCCAGCAAGTCGCCATTGCTCTTGGACGGATCGCGATCGAGAGACCACATGTCGACGATTCCAAGATCAGGAAGCCCGCCTAATCGCTCGCGGTGCCATTATCGGATGGCGTGCAGATCTCGAAGATCTGGCCGGAGTTCGTCGATAATACAAAGCACGAGCTTGCCCGCACTCCAAAAGAAGCTCTGCAGCGGCCGGCGCGCGCCCGGTTCGAAGAGAACTTCGAACCGGCAACTGCCCGCCAGAAACGCCGGCAGCGAGATGACGATTATGATATCCGCGGCATAGGTCCGCCCTACCACAGACGAGGGTTCGCGCGGCTTCAGGCAAGCCAGTTGCGATACGACTGCATCCAGATGCTACTTGGCAGATCGCGCCTCGTCTTGGCGCCCGTTTCATCGCCGACCCAGAGCACGCAATTGGAGACGTCTGTCGCCTCGATGAACCAGGTCCGGCGGCACGACCGTGTCGTTAATACTGCAACCCACTGAAACATGAGCGACCTTGGTCTCAAAGATCACTGCCTACGCAGCTACCCTTGGCTTCGCGCAAGATAAAGCCATCGTGAAGAGCTTCGTGTCAGTGTCGAATTCCGCAAAGTAACAGCTTCGCTTCCGCCGCGCGATAGACTCAAGACCCACCGCGAATGAGTTCCTGGCGGTGCGCCCGTGGCATTCAGAAGCCTGTCCTCGCCTTCGCTGACGGCGAGTTGATCGAGGTCGAGCAGGATCTCCCATGATGGGCTCGGCATGCATACTCTTCCAATGTGGTGCGCCGCCAGAGGCCGCGTAGAGCCGGTCGTAAATCGCGGTCAGCGCATCTCTGTCTCGTTCGTCTGCCGATCCGCCAAACACTTCCAGCGTTCTGCTATTCTGCCGGTTCGCAATGTTCAGCGCCGGCGCGCCTTCGCTCTGTTCCAACCATGGATAGGGATCATCATCAGGCGCGGCGTTGGCCTTCCAGTTCGCGCGAGTTCGTCGAGGCTCTTTGTTTGACCATGCTTCATTACAACGTTGGTATTGACGCGCAGCTTCGAGATGGTTCAAGGATTTCCATGTCGGACGTCGCATCACGATTTTTAAGCTTGCGACCTGACCCGGCGCGAGATTCAACCCTCTCGAAACTAGATGTTGCGGACTTACAGCCGGTTGGCCTGACGGCCGTGAAGACGCGCGGAATACAACGAGCGGGCTGGCGATGTGGGCGCAGGGGCGTCGAAGCCTCCCCCATCACCGCCATCGCTGGCCCGACGCCTAAGTGCTGCGCCCACGCCCAGATTGCCTTTGGCACCGCGCCGCGATCTTGCTTGCGAAGAAAGCTACGAGCGCTTCCGGAGTGATCGGCACGCTCGGTCAGGCCAGGCCCAAACCAGGGGAACGGTGTCGCGTTCCTCCCAGGTGCCGGACCGCCCCGCCAAGAATAGCTTCCGCATCCGCCGGTTGGAGAGGTTCTGTGGAACCGCAGCATTCATCATTCGGTTGTTTCGCCGCCGCGCTTCTTGGCGTTGATAGTGATCGGTAGGGTGGTGTCACTCGCCATCGCGGGTAGGTCGAGCACCCAGCCGTTCGCGATTCTGATCCAACCGCCCCACAGCGTCTCGTGCTCCCATTCGACGATCGGCTCCTCGAGATCCTTCTTGGGCACATAAATCGAAAGGCCCGTCTCGGGCGAACGGCGAATCATAACCTTCATGGGAGCTCCGCACGTTGTGAGCTCTCGCCCGCGCGCTCCTGACACGCACGCCACAAGGCTCTCTGTTTGGCAGTGATGTCCGGCATGACTTGCAGGACACGGTCGATCTCATCGGGCGTCGTCTCGCGCGACAGCGAGAAGCGAACCGCACCACGCAAAAAGGCCGGTGGTACTCCCATCGCGCGCAGCACATGGGATGGCTCCATCGAGCCGGACGCGCAGGCTGAACCGAGTGAGACGGCAATTCCGTTGCGGTTCAGGTGGTGGACGATGGCCTCTGCCTCGAGATGCTCGAAGGCAATGTTAGACGTATTTGGCAAGCGGTTCTCGACATGACCAAGCACGATGCAACAGCCGTGAGCGAGAATGCCTTGCTCGAGCCGGTCGCGAAGGGCGCCAATCTGCATCTGGTCTTGTATGAGGTGTGCCGCAGCGAGTTCCGCCGCCTTGCCGAGCCCAACAATACCCGGAACGTTTTGGGTGCCAGCGCGGCGACGCCGCTCTTGTACGCCGCCGAATATCAGCGGCCGGAACTTGACGTCCTTGCGCACATACAGCGCGCCGATCCCCTTTGGACCATGAAGCTTGTGGCCGGAGAGCGACAGCATGTCAATGTCCGTAGCCTTCAGGTCAATCGGAATTCGCCCGACCGCCTGGACTGCGTCGGTGTGAAAGAGCGCGCCGACTGAGCGCGCCATCTTGGCGAGGGACCTCACCGGAAAGATCGTACCGGTCTCATTATCGGCCCACATGACCGAGGCGACTGACGTGCGCTTCGACAACGCGTTGCGATAAGTCTCGATGTCCAGTCGGCCGCTTGCATCGACCGGAATGACATGGGTCTTGATTCCTCGTCGGCCCAACTCCTCGGCAAGGGACAGCACGGCCGGATGCTCAACGGCGGTTGTGACGATCTCGTCGCGCCCCTCCTGCACGGCGAGCGCAGACAGGATCGCTGTGTTGTCGGATTCAGTCCCGCCCGAGGTGAAGACGATCTCATCATCGAATGCCGCGCCAATGAGGGACTGCAGGTTCCGGCGCGCCTGTTTCAATGCGGGCGCAACCTCGCTGCCGAATGCATGCGCGGACGACGCATTGCCGAATCGTGTAGAGAAGAACGGCAGCATCGCAGCAACGACCAAAGAATGTGCACGGGTCGTCGCGTTGTTATCCAGGTAGATCGGCTGCACGGACTGTCCGCTCTGCACTTAGTGTCCCACTCTGGCAGCTCCGGGGAGCGGAATCAGGCGGACGAACTCGCCGAGCCGCTCGATCAGACGCGCCGCAATGGCCGCGAGCGTCGTGCCCGCAAGCTTGCATAACATGGAAGCGCCGGTGAGCCTGACCATGATCGTTTTGCCGTCGATTTTGACGAGCTCACAATCTCCACGATCACGCCTGAGACTCGCCCGATTCTCATCGGGCACGGCACGGACAATCCGCTCACGATCGGAAGGCTCAGAAATCGGAGGCTGCTTCGTTGGTTCAGTCTTGATGCCCATGTTGCAAAGACCTTCTATTGCTGATGGTCCGAAGACAGGCTCACCTGCACGATTTGTCGCAGGAGCAGCTCGACTTGGCATTTGGATTGTCGAATCGGAACCCTGATCCTTCGGGCGACACCACGAAGTCGATCGTGGTGCCGTTAAGATGCACCTGGCTCGCGCTATCGACGAAGACTTTGATGCCGCCCTGCTCGATCACGGCATCATCGGAGCTCGGCCCATAGGCGAGATCCATCTTGTATGTGAACCCTTCGCAGCCGCCGCCATCGATCATGATCCGCAAACCGCTCGCCGGCTGCACTGTCTTGGAGATTGCGGCCCTCAATGCTTTGATGGCGTTTTCCGTTAGGTTGATCATTTCTGACTAGCTCTCGGGTCTTGTTGCAAGGCACGATTCGCAAATTCCATGCCAGTCGAGATGCAGCTGAAATGAAGGGTTTGCAGGCGGCCACTATTCGATTCGCGACCTGTGTGTCGGGTTTTCGACACCAGGCTTGCCGGCCGCCGCGTCATCCGGCCAAGACCTCGCCACGGTGCCAGCACGTATCCATGCATATAGCGCCAAGCTGCCGCTTACGCCGCGGAGATAGCGTGACGGCAAACAACTTGCATAAGCGTAGCGGACACGTCGCTTTGCGCGACGCGTGCAGACCACGCATTGATGAGGAGCCTTTCCATGACGTCGATTGACAACACTGCTCTTGGCCCGTTAGACAAGGAGGGGCGGCTATTGAACGCGGTGCTTAAGAGTGAAACAACCAAGGCGGGGCGATTTGGATTCCGAGGCGACATCGCGCTGAAGTTCCAAGCTCAGCTGGCCGACGAAAAACGACCGCCGGACTATTCCATCGAACAAGTTCTTGCGATCGCGCAGGAAGGCGAGCCGACCATCCCAGTCCTTGCCGGATATCTGCATTCCTTCGCGTATCTACCCGAGGTCGCAGAGGTGCTGGATGGCAGGCTGAACCCCAAAGGCAGCTATTTCATCTTCTGCAACAACATCGATCTGCTCGCGAAGTACCGTGTCAAGATAGGCGACATCACCTTCCGCATTCTGCCTTGCGACGAATCGACTGTGTGGAAGGAGATGATGGACCTCGCCGGCGTCGACAAGAATGACATCAAGAAATTCGGTACGGCCGGTAGACTCGACTACTTGCTCGACGCGGCCAAGGACATCGGTGGATTATACAGCGAGATCTCATACGAGGACGGCTTGGCCAAAATGGAGCCGGTGAAGAACAGAGGCGAAAACCGCCCGGTCTGAGGCATCGCCTCAGACCCCCTCGCCAGCTCGACGAGTCTGCCGCAGAGAGAGTCACTGCACCCAGAGTGAGCTCTGTACCGCCGCGCCTAGGACTGGCTCTGAGACCCTCGTGATGGACTTGTCGACCTACGTTTGGGAGATCACACCGCCGCTCTGCTAGTCGTGTGTTGGCCATGAGTATTGTCGTCAATTACGCGAGGGAAGGCTGGCCGCGAGGGTCCGGCTGACTGCGTCCATTCAGGATCCGAACATTCCAATGATGATCGGCTCCTATTCGCAGTCATATTCCATAGGGCTGATCGGCGGTGTATGGATCAGCTTTGGCGTTGTGCTCCAGGCCTTTGCTGGCCTGAGCGGAACAGGGATGCCGCGCGAGAAGCGATCGCTGTGCTGATGTTCAAGGAAAGACCGCCGGCGATCGGCACGCTCGCCGGCTGGGCGATCTCCGTGCTGCGGAACGCCGGCGCCATCCGCGAGTGCGAGGAGCACAGGTGGACGCAGGACCGCGCCGACCCGCGGTTGGAAGCATGATAGTCATTACGCATTCTCGCCATCATGTCGGCGTTACCTGGAATCTCAGCCATGCATCTCCCATTTCCGCCACACGGCGCTCTCACTTCAACTGCGGGGTCGCCAATTGCGATGCTCGTGGCATGTACGGAGCACCGGCGCAGAGTGTGACTCTGGTGTGCGCCTTGCTGGCTAAGCGGCGCGCGGCATTCCAAGCGCCTTCGTCGGGATCGCCTACAGTAAGGGATAATTGATCTTGATTGATGCAATCAGCAGCGCTGACGATGAAATCATGCGGCTTTTGGTGATCTTCGATGGACTTCAACGGACCAGGCGACGGCGAGCTTATAGTAGCCCACACCTGCTGTCGTGCAACCCTCACTGTCATTGCGCTCCAGGGGCCCGATCCAGTACGTTCCTCAGAACGACGCGTGGGGACGTCAAAACGATCTCGCGTGATCACGAGGCAGGAACGTCTCAGCCGGCCCTCTCGAGAGGATCTGCTTCGGGTTGCGCTGGCCGGACGCGTGTGGGAACGGTGTTAGCGCATTATCATCGTCGGGCGCGTGCGGTGTTCGGCATGTCGGTGGTACTGTCTCAGCTTCCGGAGCTCAATCGCGATTCGGCTAGGCGTCCGCGTTGGCGGCCATCTCGCGCAGCGCGCGCCGGTATTCGACCGGCATCACCTTGCGGAATTTGGGCAGCCAGTCCTTCCAGTTGGCCAGGATGTCGGCGGCGCGCCTGGAGCCGGTCGCTTTGGCATGGCGCGTGATCAGGACGTGGAGGCGCTCGACGTCTGAGGTGAGCAGGTCCTTGAACACGTCGACCCGGCCGTGCGCCTCGAGGTCACCGGAGTGGTGATAGGTGCCGGCGTTGATCAGCTCCTCCGACAGCACCGGCTCGAGCTCAACCATCGCCATGTTGCACAGCCTGTCGAAGTCGCCGGTCTCGTCCAGCACATACGCGATACCGCCGGACATGCCGGCCGCGAAGTTTCGTCCGGTCTTGCCGAGCACGACCACGATGCCGCCGGTCATGTATTCGCAGCAATGGTCGCCCGCGCCCTCGACCACCGCCACCGCGCCGGAATTGCGCACGGCAAAACGCTCGCCGGCGATGCCGCGGAAGTAGCACTCGCCTTGAATGGCGCCGTACATCACGGTGTTGCCGACGATGATGCTCTCTTCCGGCACGATGCCGCTGTTGGCCGGCGGCTTGACGATGATCTTGCCGCCCGAGAGGCCCTTGCCGACATAGTCGTTGGCTTCGCCTTCGAGCTCGAAGGTGACGCCTTGCGCCAGCCACGCGCCGAAAGCCTGGCCGGCAGTGCCCTTGAGGCTGACATGGATGGTCTCATGCGGCAGGCCGGCATGGCCGTAGATCTTGGCGACCGCACCCGACAGCATCGCGCCCGCGGAGCGGTTGGTGCTGTTGATCTTGGCCTCGATCTTCACCGGCGCGCCGCGGTCGAGCGCAGGCGTCGCCTGCTCGATCAGCGTGCGGTCGAGCACCGCTTCCAGATGATGGTTCTGGCGCTCGGAGTGATAGATCTTCTGGCCCTTCTCTTCCTTCTGCTTGACGAAGAGCTTCGAGAAGTCGAGGCCCTTGGCCTTCCAGTGCGCGACCAGCTTGGTCTGGTCGAGCAGCTGCACCTGGCCGATCATCTCGTTGAAGCTGCGGAAGCCGAGCGAGGCCATGATCTCGCGGACCTCCTCGGCGACGAAGAAGAAGTAGTTGATCACATGCTCGGGCTGGCCGGTGAAGCGCTTGCGCAGGACGGGGTCCTGGGTCGCGACGCCGACCGGGCAGGTGTTGAGATGGCACTTGCGCATCATGATGCAGCCGGCCGCGATCAAGGGCGCGGTGGCGAAGCCGAACTCGTCAGCGCCCAGTAGCGCGCCGATCACGACGTCACGGCCGGTGCGGAAGCCGCCGTCGACCTGGACCACGATGCGGCTGCGCAGCCGCTCGCGCACCAGCGTCCGGTGGGTTTCGGCGAGGCCGATCTCCCACGGCGAGCCGGCGTGCTTGATCGAGGTCAGCGGCGAAGCGCCGGTGCCGCCCTCGAAGCCCGCGATGGTGACATGGTCGGCGCGCGCCTTGGCGACGCCCGCGGCTACGGTGCCGACGCCGATCTCCGAGACGAGCTTGACCGAGACCGCGCCGTCCGGGTTGACGTTCTTGAGGTCGTAGATGAGCTGCGCCAGATCCTCGATCGAGTAGATGTCGTGGTGCGGTGGCGGCGAGATCAGGCCGACGCCCGGCGTCGAATGCCGGACCTTTGCGATGGTGGCATCGACCTTGTGGCCGGGCAACTGGCCGCCTTCGCCGGGTTTTGCACCCTGCGCCATCTTGATCTGCATCATGTCGGAGTTGACGAGATACTCCGTGGTGACGCCGAAGCGGCCCGAGGCGACCTGCTTGATTGCCGAGCGCATGCTGTCACCGTTCGGCATCGGCTTGAAGCGGTCGGCTTCCTCGCCGCCTTCGCCGGTGTTCGACTTGCCGCCGATCCGGTTCATGGCGATCGCGAGCGTGGTGTGCGCCTCGCGCGAGATCGAGCCGAAGCTCATCGCGCCGGTGGCGAAACGCTTGACGATGTCCTTGGCCGGCTCGACCTGGTCGAGCGGTACCGGCTTGCGCTTCTCTTCGTCCGCATTCTTGATCCGGAACAGGCCGCGCAGCGTCAGGAGACGCTCCGACTGCTCGTTGAGGATCTTGGCGAAGGCGCGGTAGCGTTCCAGCGAATTGCCGCGCGCGGCGTGCTGGAGCAGCCCCACCGACTCGGCGGTCCATGCATGGTCCTCGCCGCGGCTGCGATAGGCATATTCGCCGCCGACATCGAGCGAGGTCTTGTACACGAGCGCGTCGCCGAACGCGTCGGCATGACGGCGCACCGCCTCTTCGGCGATCTCGCCAAGACCGACGCCCTCAACGCGGGTGTGCGTGCCGGCGAAGAATTTTCCGACGAATTCCGCCTTGAGGCCGATGGCGTCGAAGATCTGCGCGCCGCAATAGGACTGGTAGGTCGAGATGCCCATCTTGGACATCACCTTGAGCAGGCCCTTGCCGATCGACTTGATGTAGCGCTTGACGATCTCGTAGTCGTCGAGCGAGCCGGGCAGGCGGTCCTTCATCGCGATGATGGTCTCGAACGCCAGATACGGATTGATCGCTTCCGCGCCGTAGCCGGCGAGACAGGCGAAGTGATGCACTTCGCGCGGCTCGCCGGATTCGACGACGAGGCCGACCGAAGTGCGCAATCCGGTGCGGATCAGATGATGATGCACGGCGGCGCAGGCCAGCAGCGACGGGATCGGAACCCGGTCGGTGCCGACCATGCGGTCGGACAGGATGATGATGTTGACGCCCTCGCGCACCGCGCTCTCGGCGCGCGCGCAGAGCTCGTCCAGCACCTGGTCCATGCCGGCCGCGCCGAGGCCGGCGTGGAAGGTGGTGTCCAGCGTGCGCGACTTGAAGTGCGACTCGGCGACCTCGGAGATTGAGCGGATCTTTTCGAGGTCCGCGTCGGTCAGGATCGGCTGGCGCGCTTCGAGGCGCTTGGTAGTGGCTAGGCCTTGCAGGTCGAACAGGTTCGGCCGCGGTCCGATGATGGAGACGAGGCTCATCACCAGCTCCTCGCGGATCGGATCGATCGGCGGATTGGTGACCTGCGCAAAGTTCTGCTTGAAGTAGGTGAACAGCGGCTTGGCCTTGGCCGAGAGCGCCGAGATCGGCGTATCGTTGCCCATCGAGCCTGCGGCTTCCTCGCCGGTGGAGGCCATCGGCGTCATCAGGATGGTGATGTCTTCCTGGCTGTAGCCGAACGCCTGCTGGCGATCGAGCAGCGACAGGTTGGAGCGCACGCCGGTGGTCGGCACCTTCGGCAGCTCTTCCAGCACGATCTGGGTCCGCTCCAGCCACTCCGTGTAGGGATGGCTCCTGGCGAGCTCGGCCTTGATCTCGTCGTCGGGGATGAGGCGGCCCTGCTCGAGGTCGACCAGCAGCATCTTGCCGGGCTGCAAGCGCCACTTGGTGATGATCTGGTCCTCGGGAATCGTCAGCACGCCCATCTCGGACGCCATCACGATGCGATCGTCCTTGGTGACGAGATAGCGCGCGGGACGAAGGCCATTGCGGTCCAGCGTGGCACCGATCTGGCGGCCGTCGGTGAAGGCGATCGCGGCGGGGCCGTCCCACGGCTCCATCAGGGCTGCGTGATACTCGTAGAAGGCGCGGCGCTTCTCATCCATCAAGGGATTGCCGGCCCACGCCTCCGGAATCATCATCATGACGGCGTGCGGCAGCGAGTAGCCGCCCTGCACCAGGAATTCGAGTGCATTGTCGAAGCAGGCGGTGTCCGACTGGCCTTCGTAGGAGATCGGCCAGAGCCGGTTGATGTCCTTGCCGTACAGCTCGGAGCTCACCGAGGCTTGGCGTACCGCCATCCAGTTGACGTTGCCGCGCAGCGTATTGATCTCGCCGTTATGCGCGATCATGCGGTAGGGATGCGCCAGCGACCACGCCGGGAAGGTGTTGGTCGAGAAACGCTGGTGCACGAGCGCCAGCGCGCTCTCGAAGTCCGCCTCGTGCAGATCGGGATAATACTTGCCGAGCTGGTCGGCCAGGAACATGCCCTTGTAGATCACGGTGCGGCAGGACATAGAGCACGGATAATAGCCGGCACGTCTGCGGTCGCGACGCTGATAGATCGCTTGCGAGATCGACTTGCGCAGGATGTAGAGCCGGCGCTCGAAATCGTCCTCGGTCTTGGCGGTGCCGTTGCGGCCGATGAAAACCTGCATGCAGGCGGGCTCGGTCGGCTTCACGGTGACGCCGAGCGAGGAATTGTCGGTCGGCACGTCGCGCCAGCCGAGCAGTGTCAGGCCCTCTTCCTTGATCTGGTCGGCGATGATGCTCTTGATGACGTTGCGCCAGGCGGCGTCGCGCGGCATGAACAACGCGCCGATGGCGTATTCGCCCGGATTGGGCAGTGCGAAACCGAGCTCTTTGGCCTTGCGGCTGAAGAAAGCATGCGGGATCTGCACCAGAATGCCGGCTCCGTCACCGGCGCGCGGGTCGGCGCCGACAGCGCCGCGGTGCTCGAGGTTGCAGAGGATGCTGAGCGCGTCCGCGACGATCTCGTGCGACTTCTGGCCCTTGATGTTGGCGATGAAGCCGACGCCGCAGGAATCTTTTTCCAGGCTCGGATCGTACAGGCCTACGGCCGGCGGCCGTGAATTGTGTTCCTGAATCGGATCGGTCGTTTTCGAGGCGACCGTCGCCGACAGTTGCTCTGCCACGATGTTTCCGCGCTCGACTTGCGACCCGTTCATGTTCTCGTCCTCTTCATGCGGCAAGCTGCCTCACCGCCATCTTCGGCGCACCTTGGGCGTCCCGCGGCACCCGCTTCTGGGTCACCGCTCGTCCGCTCGCGAGCCGCATTTTCTTAAATTCAGGCCAAGAATTCAGACCAAGGCGCTTTTCGTCCACGAGAACGGCTTTGCCTCCTCATCCTCGTACTTGGCCAAGGCCTTAAGCAACAGCCGCAGGTAGTGCGCCTTCTGTTCAGCCGCCATTGGCCTCGGGCCGTCCAGCGACTTCACCGCCGACTCAACTAAATCGACCGCACGATCGTTGTCGCCGCTTTCGAAACAATACTGAGCGACCGCCACATAGGAAAGAAACTTGCGGCCCGGCAGGTCTTCTGGAGAGTTCAGCGCGAGGATGTGTTCGGCCAAGTTCTTGCCAATCGCAAAACGATCAGCATGCGGGACATCAGAGTTCTTCTGCGCTGGATTAGAGAGTTGGCGGATCGCTCGCACCTTCCACAACTCGGATTGCTCTTCGATCGCATCGCGAGCCAATTCACGCATAACGGGTAATCCCGTCTGCTTGTCAGGGATTGTGTGCTGGGCTAGATCCTCATGAACTAGGTGAACGTTGATGTCGTCCGGCATCACTGCGACGCCCTCTTTAGCGGCCGAAAACGCCGTCGACGAATCCTGCGCCTTCAGCGCCGGTCCAAAATTGCCCCAGAATGCTTGCATCAGGGCTTTCTCGCGCATTTCAGATTCTGCTTCAGCGAGTCGCTCAGCATCCGCTGCTTTGGCTTCATCGCTGGTGCGCCAGGTGCCATTTGCGATTTTTGGAAACACGTCATACAGTTGCATCGGGCGACCGATAAAGGCGACGTGACCGTCACGGTCGATGACGAACGAGGTGGGGATAGTGCTAGAAACACTGGGCGCCATCCAACACTTCTTCATTTTTCCCGCGTAATCGAACGCGATCCGAAAGTTCAGCTCCGAGCCTTTCTTGGTCAACCATGCGTCCAAGTTTGTTCGCGCCTCCTCGGCCGTTGAGCCTCGCTCGGAAGCTGCAACTGCAATGACCTCAACTGCGCTATCGGCGAATTTCTCTTGCATCTGCGCGAGACGGGAAATCTCCGCCACACATCCGCCGCACCAAGTCGCCCAAAACTCGACAATATACAGCGTACCCAGCTTAAAGTTGGTGAGGGGCTCGCCACGTACCCAGCTTTCCACCCTGATCGGAGGAGCTGGCGACTCCATACGAAGAATCATGTTGTTCTCCAAAGCTATTGCCAAACCTTCACGCGAATGTTTGCGCAAGCTCGTCTGTCTCTAAGAAACGCGGCCCGAGTTCAATGAACGGCAGAGCGCGTCTGCATGCACTCCGCCTGACACCGTGCTCTATCTCAGCAGCAATGGCCGTGCCAACGCCAGCAACGAACATCACGCACCTGATTCGGCCTAAGATTGCCTCGGCGGCTCAACACGACGTGCGTTTGTAGCTAACGGTCTCGTTCGATGTCAGACATCGGACGCGAGTCGTGCGCTTCGGCCGCGGGGTTTGTGCCTCGCCCATCATGACGATCGCTCCTGGCGCGGCCGCCGCTGCTGGAAGATAATCCTGTCGCCGAATTGAGCGCCTGCGGAAGGTACAAAAGGCATTTCGAACTTTAAATTGCGAGCTTTTGTGAGGATACATTTTAAAGGGCAGACAAAACGCAGTCCAGTCACGGTCCTGGACGATCACGCGCAGCACCGGGCTGAGATACAGCACGCAAGTGATGGCATAGAGTTGGTGAAGAGAACCGGTCATTATCAAAGTCCCGGCGAGACATTAACTCCACCATGCGTTGGTTCAAGCACGCAGGGTCTCGATGCGTTCGTGCGGGAGTTCTGGACGTCGGTCAGATCGCCCTCGCTCTGGTCGATATCGTACGAATGTCATCTGGCAATTGCGTTAGCTGGCGCTGACGCCTCTCCCTCCTGCCAGCCAATCTTGCTCTTCAGAAATTCAAAGCCCAGCGCTTCGAGGCCGGCGCGCTCCTTGTTGTCCTTGCCGTGGCCGTGCCCGCCTGCCGCCTCGTAGAAATAAGCCTCATAGCCCATCGCCTGGAGCTTTGCGGCCATTTTGCGCGCATGTCCGGGATGGACACGGTCGTCCCGCCGCCTCGTGGCGATCAAGATTGGCGGATAGGGCTGGCCGGCTTTTGCGTTGTGATAGGCGGAATAGGTCTTCAACCATTCCCAGTCCTCACGCTTGTCGGGGTCGCCATACTCCGCGATCCAGCTCGCGCCGGCAAGCAGCTTGGTGTAGCGGCGCATGTCGGTCAGCGGGACGGTGCAGAAGAGCGCGCCGAAACGCTCCGGGTATCGCGTCAGCATGTTGGTTATGAGAATGCCGCCGTTCGATCCGCCCTTGGCTGCGATCCGTTTCGGTTTCGTGACACCGCGGCGGATGAGATCGGCGGCAACGGCCGCGAAATCGTCATGCGACAGCTTCTTGCCGGCGAGCCGGCCAGCCTCGTGCCATCGCGTGCCGAACTCGCCGCCGCCGCGCAAATTCGCCTGCACAACGGTGCCGCCGCGCTCCAGCCACAGCTTGCCGAGCGTCGAACTGTAATATGGTTTCACCGAGCGACCGAAGCCGCCATAGGCGGTCATATAGACCGGCGCATCGCCGGTTTCGCCTGCGGGGCCGGTCTGCACATACGGGATATGCTCGCCATCGATCGAGATCGCCTCATGCTGCGTCACCACCAGGCCGTCGGCGGTGAAGGTCTTCGATGCCTGCTTCAACACGACAGGACTTTCGACGCCACGCTCGATCAACAGCAGCGAGGGCGGCGTGAGCGGGTCCTGCACTTCGGCGAGCAGGTCGCCGTTGCTCTCAGACGGATGACAATCGAGCGGCCAGACGTCGACCACGCTGATTTCGGGAAGCCCGCCAAGTATCGCGCGGCTCCAGCCCGTGGTGAATGGCGTGCAGATCTGGAATTGCGGCTTAAGTTCGTCGAGGATCGAGAGCACCAAGCTGCCGGCAGTCCAGAACAAGTCCTGCAATGCGCGCCGCGGTCCGGGCTCGAACAGGACCGAAAAGTCGCGGCTGCCTGCAAGGAAAGCCGAAAGCGAGATGCCGAGGACGACATCGGTGGCATAGGTTCGACCTCCGGTCGACCAGGGCTGGCGCAGCTTCATCGCAAACCAGTCGCCATACGCCTGCATCCAGATGCCGGACGGGAGCTCGAGCTTCGTGGTGCCGGCGTGATCACGCAGCCAGATGCGCTGGTTGAAGAAGTCGATCCGGTCGATGATCCAGGTACGCGGGACCGCGCCGGTATGGTCCGCGAGGCCATAGACACGCATGTGATTAGCCGCGGTCTCGAAGATCACGTCTGCTCGATCCACAGGTTCGCCACGACACCACAGGCGAACGGTCCTCGAATATCCGGAGCTCGTGACCATGCCCTCGCCATGGGCGCTGGACAGCAGCAGCGTGTCCGTGTCGAGCCAGTCGACGCTGCCCTTGGCTTCCGGCATCGCAAAGCCGTCCGCGACGAAGCTCCTCGTGTCGGCGTCGAATTCCCTCAAGGTGACCGCATCGCTGCCGCCGCGCGACAGGCTTAAGATGTATCGCGGGCTTCCCGGCAGTGAGCTTGTCGAGCTCAGTAGCCAGTCTTCGCGCTCGCTTGCCGCAAGCTGGTCGATATCCAGCACGATCTCCCACGCCGGATTGGGTCTTCGAAACTCCGCCATTGTTGTCCGCCGCCACAGCCCGCGCCGGTTGGTGGCATCCTTCCAGAGATTGTGAAGATGGCTGCCGCGGCGCCTGACATAGGGGATCCTGTCAGGCCGATCGTAAATCGCGGTCAGCGCATCGCGATCTCGTCCCGCGGCCGGTTCGTTGAACACCCGCAGCGTTCTGCTATTTTGCCGCTCGACGAAGTTCAGCGCCCGTCCGCCTTCGATCTTTTCCAACCATAGATAAGGATCATCATCTGGCTTCGAGGCCGTTGGCCTTTCAATCGGCGACCTCAACGGCACACCTTTTTTGACCATGATTCACTCCAAGCTTCGCATTGAGGCACACTTTCGACAAGGCTTCGCGCCATACATGTCGTCGGCGCGATGCGGGATCTCCCGAGCTGCCTTTGTCTCTGACAAACCACCCCTGTTCATAGCGAGAGAAGAGGAGGTTCAAGCAGCTGGCGCGTGGGTCTGACAGTTTGTCGGGCAAACCCGTGCGCAGGCGCTGCAGCCGATGCAGGCGCCCTCTTCCTTCATCACCATGACTTTCTTTTCGACTTCATCGTCGTCCTCATCGAGATCGATCATCTCGCCGTCCTCGCTCAGGCCCTTCAGCGTCATGACCTCGCGGCCGCAGACCTTGTAGCAGCGGCCGCAGCCGATGCACTTGTTTGGATCGATCCAAACCAGGTAGTCCGGCCTCCAATCGCGGCCGTCGCGGGTCCTGAATGACATGGCTTGAGGTCCGTTATGCTTTGTGGAGCGCCTGGAGATTTTGGCGCTTTCTTTCGAGCTCGCTGAAGGCGTCGTGGGCCTTCTGCGCCACGCTTAGGATCGTGGTCCAGTTGACGGGCAGTTCCTCGGAGAGGTCGTGGAGGTCCATCTTCGCTTGGGTCGCTTTGGCCGACAGCTTCTTTATTTCCGCTTTCAGGCTTTCAACATCGCTCATACTTGCCTCAGTAATTCGCCACTACCGGGAACTCGCGGATCATCTCAACACCACTGTTGACGATTTCGTCGCCTTGGTCGGCAAGATGACACAAATCGTTGAAACCAAAGCGATGCACGTCCCGTAGCTGCTTGCTCACGACAACGAGCCGGCCCCCGATCAGCACGATCCGACCGAACCCTTCATGATGCATCTTCAGCATTGGCGAGATCATCACACCCGTTGCCTTCTCGATCGAGAGCGCAATGGCGTCAAAGAACAACTGCAGTCGCCATATCGTGTCGGGGTCCGGATTGCCAACGATCGGCAGCGCACGGCGCTTGCGTTTGTCCAGAATGTAGGGGTCTAGCAGGTCGAAGTCCTTCTTGCCCTCCCAGGAGCCGTGGGTGTCCTGGGCCCGCCAGATCTTGATGAGCTCTTTGAGAAATGGCCGCTCTGCCGCGGGGGCGGCTGGAGTGATTTCAGACCGGTCGGGCATCCTCTTTCCTTCAGGCTTCGAAATCCGCCGTACCTTCCGAGTTTTTGGTGAGCAGCTTCCGCAGCCAGGGCGGCGGCGACCCCTTCAGCACGGTCTCGAGTTTGACGCAAAGGTCGTCGATGGGCTCTGGTTGCAGCACCTTCATCGGATGGATGTTGCTCGCGACGACTCGCGCAGCAGCCGACCCGCCGATCGCCGCAACATAGAGGATTGCGCAGTCTCTGATCGCCCGGATCTTCGGCGCCAGCTTATCCTCATTGCCGTCTTCCGTGAGGTCACCGCCGAACTGAACCGCCTCAATAAACCCATGCCCGTCCGGGTCGACCTCGTAGATCACGATGTTCTTGGCCCAGCCGAAGTGCGCATCGACGTGCTTCAAGTCCTGAGTGGCGAATGCAACTTTCATCCGTGCTCTTTCTCTTCCTGCTCAATGCAACTGGCGCGGACGGACCTGCAGGTCACCGCAGGTGATGGCCAGGTGTCGGGCGTCGGCCCATGGTTGGTTTCCCGGTCGGTGATGATCAGATTGGCGATATCAAAGATCAGATCACGCGTGCCGCGATAGCCAACGGTCGTGAGGTGCGCAGCGCCAAGGCGATCGAACATCGGAAAGCCCACCCGGAGGAACGGAACATTGAGTCGCGAAGCGGCCTGGCGGCCGTGTGAATGCGACATCAAGAGGTCGCAGTCACGTGACCTGGCAAGCTCTTCAAGATCCTCCAGATCGCCGATCAGGACGTCCTCGGTCCTGACACGCTGGAGCACCGGTGAGTTCGTCGTCGTCACCGCAGCCGTTACCTGCGCCCCCATCTCGTGAAGGAAGCTGGAGAGATCGAATAACAAGTCCGGCTCGGCGCCGATCGCGAGCTTGCGGCCGCCGATATGGAAATGGGCATCCAGCATGGCGTCTGCCAGCTGTCCACGCTGCCGGCGATATTTCGAGGGCACCGACCGGCCGCTGATCTCGCTCAGAAACGCGATGAATTCGTCACTTGGAATAAGGCCGCAGAGCCGCTCGAACAGACGGAACGGCGTGCCTGTCCGCGCCTGCATGATCTCGGCCGCACGGTGCATTTGCGCGCCGATCGCGATCGTCCAGGCCGCCTGCCCCATGGTCGCAATCTCGTCCAATCCAATGCCGCCGATCGTAGTCGGCGCGAATTCGTCGGGGATGTGGCCGTCCAGCGAACCGGCAACGTCCGGCAGGAAGGAGGGCTTGAGCCCAAAATCCTCGAAGATCGTGCGAAGCTCGTCGAGATCGCCGGGCGTGAGGTGGCAGCCAGGTAGCACGTTGACGCGGGAACCGTCGCGCGGTCTCGCTGCGTCGACGGGAGCCACGAGCACCTCGATCATCCGCGCCACTGTTTTGCCCCAGCCATCCTGAAAGGCATCCTTGAAATCCGGCGTCGAGACGTAGACAAGGGGAAGGTTTTCGAGCTGCGGATGCTTCTGCCGGATCAACCGGATGAAGGCCTCGACGTCATCGCCGTTGGTCTCGGTGACGCCAGTCGAATTGATACCAATGATCTCGGGTCCGACGCGATTGTAGATGTTAAGAATCGCCTGTTCGAGATTCTCGAGACCGCCGAGCACGGTGGCAATCTCGTTCATGGCGGTCGTCTGCATCGGCACGGCTTCGTTGAAATGGCGCACGAACAGCGTCAACCCGAAAGAGGCGCAACCTTGCGGACCGTGCAAGAGCGGCATCGCGCCGCGCAGGCCCATGAAGGCAAATGAGCCGCCGATCGGCTGGCTCATCTTGAGCGGATTGACCGAACAAGCTTTCTTCGAGGCAATGACGATCGCCATGTCGTTCTCCTACTCCGCCGCCTGCAGCGCCGGGGGCTGGAGATCGGAAAGAGTGTCCTTACAAGCAAGGCCCCTTGCGGTGGAATTGGTGCACGGCTTGCCGGGCTCGACGAGATTCGGGCCATGCGCCGCAATCGCGCTCTCACCATCGCTGATCTCACCTTCGTTGGAGACTCTTATCGTCTTGACGCCGTTCGTGTTCGCGCTCCGAACTGGATCAACGGCTTGCGCATCCATCTGCGCAACCGTCTTTGCTTGAAGCTCCCGATCGAACTCATCCCAGGGCGCGCCTTGGCGGAGCTGGTCCCATATCGGATTGTAGAGCGCTTTCTCGATCTCTTCCATGAGCTTGACAATCCCGATATAGCCCATATAGGCGTGGCAGCGCTCCTGGTTGATATCGAGCCATGGCGTCGCCGCCTTTAGTGCGACGAATTGCGACTTGCCGCCCGAAAGCATGATGTCGGCTTTTGCGTCCTTGAGCATTTTGTAGATATCGGGCGGTGACATGTCCTCGATCATGTGGGCGTGCTCGCCCATTAATTCCTTGATACGCTCCCTGTCCTTCTCGGTCGATTTCTTGACGGACGTGCCGACGATTTCGAGCCCGGCCTCCTGCAAAGCGGCCACCATCGACCAGGATTTCACGCCACCGGTGATGAGAACGACCCTCTTGCCGGCAAAGCGCGGCTTGAAACGTTCGATCGCAGTCCAGGCTTTGGTCTCTTCGCGTACGATCAGGGTTTGCGTTCGTTCCATCAGCTCAGCCGGCGCGCCACGTTCGATTAGCATGCGCGCGATCTGGCGCAGTGAATCGCTGGAGTCCTCAACACCGTAGAACGAGCCTTCAAAAAACGGGATGCCGTAGCGCTGCCTCATCTTGCGTGCAACGTTGATCATTGCTTTTGAGCAGACCACCATCGCGGCTTTGGCTCGGTGCGAATAAGCGACCTCGCGGTACTTGCCGTCCCCCGAGATGCACGACAGGATCCGAATTCCGAGCTCATCGAGCAGCGGCTTGACCTGCCAGAGCTCGCCGGACAGGTTATATTCGCCGATGATGTTGATGTCATACGGAGTGGTGTAATCGGGCTCTCCGGTACCGATGACGTGCTCCAGCAGTGCTTCGCCTGCGAGCTTGTTACCAAGGTTCTTCGACCCCACAAATCCCGGTGCATTGATGGGAATGACCGGTTTGCCGAATTTGGCGGAGGCCGCCTTGCACACCATTTCGATGTCGTCACCGATCATCGCGGGCACGCACGTCTGGTAGACGAAGATGGCCTGTGGGTCGTATTTCTCTGTGATCTCCTTGACTGCCCTGTACAGCCGTTTCTCGCCGCCGAACACGACGTCGGTCTCGCTCATGTCAGTGGTGAAGCTTCTGCGCCACAGATCGGAGCCGGAGGAGGCGGAACCGCGATTGTCCCAGGAATTGCCCTCACAGGCGATTGGACCATGCACAAGATGGGCGACATCGGTGAAGGGCTGCAGTGCGATTTTGGCGCCATCGAAGGCACACCCGCCGGCGGCGCCGCCCGGCTTCAGCTGCTTAGTGCATCCATTCTTGCGCTCGACGTTCGACTTGCTCGCGTTCCTGGCGCAGTCCGGTTCGTTAAAGACGTCCAGTATGGTCGTGGGAAGCGAAGTCATGCTGTCTCTTTCGGGGATGTCAAGACGCCGCACAGACCAAGAGGATGGCCGGCGGATAACCTGTGATCCCCGCCACAGCGCCGCTGTTCCTGCGGACGATGAGGCGGGGCGCTCGCCTTAGCGTATGATGTCGAAGCTGTAATCTGTCTTGCCAACCGAGCTGGTTTTTCTATCGATCTCATCAAAGATCTTGTCGAGAATCTTGACGAGCACATTCATGCTACCCTGATAGCCCCACACTGGGTAACGATGGTGATGATGGCGATCGAAGATGGGAAACCCGATGCGGATTAGCGGTGTTCCAGTGTCACGCTCGAGATATTTGCCGTAGGTGTTACCGATCAGGAAATCGACCGGTTCTGTGAACAGGAGCGAACGCATGTGCCAGAGATCCTTGCCCGGGAAGGCGCGGCAGTTTTTACCGAACGGCGAGCTCGCGAACAGCGCCTGCATTTTCTGCTGCCAAGCCTTACCCCCGTTCGTCGAGAGCACGTGGGTGGGCTCAGCGCCGAGCTCTAACAAGAATGCGGCCACACCATAGCAGAGGTCAGGATCGCCGTAGATCGCGAACTTCTTGCCGTGAACATGCGCGCTAGAGTCAGCCATTGCGTCTACCAGACGCCCGCGCTCCCGCTCCAGCGCATTTGGAATTGCCTTGTTGGTGATACGCGACAGCGTCATCAGAAAATCGTCCGTGGCGCTGACGCCCAGGGGGTGATTGAAGGCGACGACCTCTTGGTCGTGCCCCTTGATGAAGGCCAACGTCTTCTCCGTACAATATTGCTGCATGGAAATGGTTGCCCTCGCGTGGACTGCGTTCGCGGCATCCTTCAACGTGGTGCCGCCATCATACATGCGGAACTCGCCGTCGGTGGGGGTGTCGAACACGTCACTGTTGTCCGCGAGGATGGTGTAGCCGATCCCCATCAGCTCGAATATGCGCTTTATCTCACGCATGTTGCCTACAGTGTAGCCGTCGAAGCCGCCGATGAAGTTGATCGTGTCGTTCGCCTTGCGCTGGAGTTTTGGTGCCGTGCCGGCTTTGCCGTCCCAGAAATGCTCGAGGATGCCCTTGAGCGTGTTGTCGTAGCCGGTAACGTGGCTGCCGACGAATGCAGGAGTGTGAGCGAATGGTACATCGTAGTCCGCGGGGACTGAACCTTTTTCCTTGGATGTTTTGATGAAGGCGTTGAGGTCGTCGCCGATGACTTCCGCCATGCAGGTCGTTGCGACCGCGATCATCTTCGGCTTGTACATGTTGTAGCTGTTGGCAAGCCCGTCGGTAAGATTGTTGAGCCCCCCGAACACGGCCGCGTCTTCCGTCATGGACGAGGAGACGCACGAGGTCGGCTCCTTGAAGTGCCGTGACAGATGGCTGCGATAATACGCGACGCAGCCCTGTGAGCCGTGGACGAACGGCAGTGTGCGCTCGAACCCGAGCGCGGCGAACACCGCACCTAGCGGTTGGCAAGCCTTCGCCGGATTAACCGTTAGCGCCTCGCGGGCAAAGTTCTTCTCGCGGTATTCGGGCGTCTTGGACCATTCTCTGATACGGTCGACTTCAGCGGGATCATGCGGATTCTCAAATAGCGCTTTCTTATTGGCCAGCATCTGCTGGTATTCGTCTCCCCGGAAAAGCTCAGAGTGGTCGAGTATGTGTTCGGCGTTCTGTGTCATCATGGCACCCTTAGTTTCTTGTGTTCGTTCTCCTGCCCCTCCCCTCCTCTGCGGAAGAAGGGGCCGGACGTCGGCGTTCCTATTCCGCCGCCATGAGGCTCGGCCGCGGGGCGTCCTTCCAAGGTGCCGTGGTCTTCCCCCAGATCGGGGAATTGATCGCCATGTCCATGTCGCGGGCGAAGATCGCGAAGCCGTCGTAGCCGTGGTAAGGACCCGAGTAGTCCCAGGAATGCATTTGACGGAACGGCACGCCCATTTTCTGGAAGACGTATTTTTCCTTGATACCGGAGCCTACGAGGTCTGGCCGGATCTTTTCGACAAAGCGCTCGAATTCGTAGCCGGTGACGTCGTCGTAGATCAGCGTGCCATCTTTGACGTAGTGCTGGGCGGTGCGTTGGTAGTCATCGTTATGCCCGAACTCATAGCCTGTGCCGACAACATCCATGCCGAGGTCCTCGTAGGCGCCGATGACATGGCGAGGACGTAAGCCGCCGACGAACAGCATTACGGTTTTGCCTTCGAGCCGTGGCAGGTATTTCGCGGTCACCGCGTCGACAAGCGGCTGATATTTCGCGATGACGAGCTCGGCGCCTTCTTTGATCTTATCATCGAAGAAGCTTGCAATCTTGCGCAGCGACTCCGCGATTTTGGACGGGCCGAAGAAGTTGTACTCGCACCATGGAATCCCGAATTTTTCCTCCATGTGCCGTGAGATGTAGTTCATCGAGCGATAGCAATGCAATATGTTGAGCTTCGCCTTCGGCGTCGCCTCCAATTCAGCAAGAGATCCATCCCCGGACCATTGGGCGATGACGCGCAGGCCCATTTCTTCGAGCAGGATCCGTGACGACCAGGCATCGCCGCCGATGTTGTAGTCGCCGATAATCGCAACGTCATATGGCGTCGGCTCAAATTTGGAGCTGGCCTCTGGGGCGCTCTTGTCGAAGATCCAATCTCGAACTGCGTCGTTCGCGATGTGATGGCCGAGCGATTGTGACACGCCACGAAAGCCCTCGCACCGCACAGGCACGATGGTCTTGCCGCCATATTCCTTTGACTTTTCTCTGGAGACCGCCTCGATATCGTCGCCGATCAAGCCGATCGGACATTCGGACTGAATGGTAATGCCCCTATTGAGAGGAAATAGCTCCTGGAGCTCATCGATGAGTTTCGTGACCTTTTTATCGCCGCCGAACACGATATCCTTTTCCTGGAAATCGGAGGTGAACTGCAGTGTCACGAAGGTGTCGATGCCGGTCGTGCCGACGTAGTAGTTGCGCCGCGAGCCCCATGAGTACTGACCACAGCCGACCGGACCGTGGCTAATGTGGATCATGTCCTTGATCGGCCCCCAGACCACGCCCTTGGAGCCTGCGTAGGCGCAGCCACGGATGGTCATCACGCCCGGAATGGACTTGATATTCGACTTGACGCCGCAATCCGACCTCCCCGCCTCGTGAACACTGAGATGCTTGGCGCGCCTTTTGGCGGTCTTCTCTGGGTAGACCTTCAACACCTCATCGATTAGCTGCTTGTTGCGCGCCTTGATCTCAGCGACACTCTGGGTAGTTTCTCGGCTCATACAAATTTCCTTTGATTGTCGCCTCAGATCATGAAGCGACGCTTTTCCGGTAGACTGACGGATTTCTACCCGGCATTCAGGTGTAAAGCGTGCAATCCCCGTGACCGGTCCGACCGATCGCAACTTCGCGGCCTTCTGGATCATGCAGCAGCGGTCGTTCACGATCTTGTAGTTCATCTCCGCTGAGCGCTTGCGAGCGCGGTGTGTGTGACGCTGTTGATTTGTCGACAGGATCGCTGACCAAGACGCGTCTCAGTGAAGTCATGCCTACTCTCCAGCGGGTGGTATATCGGCTTCTTTCTCACTGCCTGCCATCAGGAGCGTGTCCTTCTGCATGTTGTTGCAAAGGGATAACAGCCGCCTCTTGCGCAGGGGCTTGCAATGAGTGTGCCAGCGCCGGTTGGATGCAAAAACCCACGTCTACAGAGCTAGATAGTTGGCAGGGTGCGAATTGTTAGAAACCTGACCCTGTCTGGCACCGACAGGCGTACCCGCTAACGGCCTGTCTGAAACAAAACAATCAGTTGCGCTCTCCGGGAAATCGACGCCGCCAAAGATCGGTTATTCGCCGCATTGAAGGTCGAGTTAGGGCCGAAGAAAGATATCAGCAAGAAGACATCGCTCACCCTGAACATCACCGAGCACCGGCATTTCGGAATCCGACTCATCGCTGCCATCGTCGCGCTTTCCACTTTGATGAGCATGTCCGTCGGACTGGTTGAAATGATCCTGCTGGCGGCGGCGTACCTTCTGTCAACCATCACCGCCTTCGAGGATCGGCATGACTACCCCTCGGTTGGCCATCCTGAACGTCGTCTGTGGCTTCACCGTGCGCGGTTGGCTTGGGTTGTTCGTGTGGGCGCTGATTGGTCTTGGGAAATCCGCATTGGGCGCCATGTAACAGCATTCGGCACTCGGCCTGGCGAAGATTCCTGCCGGGAGCGCTCTAAAGATATCCGATTGCGATCTGCGCTCCGGATGGAAGATGCCCGTCTTGCAAACCGAGATCTTCTCCTTCGAGAGAAAGAGGGAGTCCGGTGGAGACAGCCGAATCCATCGAGCTGCCTCGCGCGCGTTCCTCGCTTCTGTAACGACGAGTGGCTGCACTCAGCCGCCAGTCGGTTCACGACCTGCTCACGACCCCTTTGGAGCTTCTCGCGCTCCTGCTGGAGCGCTTCGGTCTCTCGGCCGAGCTCCGCGTCCTTGCTCGCCCAGTTGTTCTTGGAAGCGCAGGTGGTCTCCGCGAGGAGAGGGGCGGCGAGGGATACAGTCAGCCGAATGTAATGATTGCAGTTCGGGCACGACTGGGTGGTTTCATGAGTGGTTTTGGGCGCCGTCGCGTTGGATGTCGTGCCCCTTTTCGGCAGCTCCTAGGCCGGAATAACGTGATCCGGGCCGCTCTGCCACGCTTCCGATGTGGCTTTACCGTTATCTCGACCTCCTGCTAGACTGATTGGCCGGAAGAGAAGGACGGGTTAGTGTGGTGGAGGAAATGGTTGCAGGTAGCTTTCGACTCGACTGACCGCCAGAAAGCCAGCGACTCTTGCAAAACTTTCGACTTGAGTAGGTATCTGGTTTCGCCTTGCCTCGCTTCAGGGGTGACGCAGGTAACACAGCGGGCTTGGAGCGCGGGTTGGTGCTTGCATCAGAGGTATCAGCGTATTTGAAGTCACAGCTGGATCAGCAGTGTCATGCCTCGCGCATGTTGCACGACGCACAGGCGTTGGGCTCTTCGTATCGAGAGCTTAAGGCTTCCAAAAATATTCTTGCTTTATTCAGTCGTCCCTTAAGAAGCCGGATTGATCGAGGCTGGCCGGGCGAGCGTGCGCCATAGCTGGGCCAGGAACAGGCACAAGAGATATCTCAGCCAGGCGAGGATGCGGCGGAAGTTGTGTCCGACGGCTGAGAGGACGACGTTGGCGGCATCGCCGGCGCGGCCTTTGAGGTAGCAGCGCCCGAGGTGGCCTTCGGCCTTCAGGTGTCCGATGATGGGCTCGATGGCGGCGGCGGCGCAGCTCGCGCTTGATGACACCGAAAACGCCGCGCTTCTGGCCGGAGATGATGACGCGACGGGGATTTTGTGCGTCGTGGCCGCGGTATCCCTTGTCGACATAGGCCCGCTCGATCGGACAGCCGGTGAGTGTCTCGGTGCGGTCAATGACGTCCCGCAAGGTGTGACCGTCGTAGGGATTGTCGGGCAGTGCGCTGGCGTGCAGCACGAACAGGCCACCGGGAGCCCGGCGGTTGTTGGTGACGATGGAGGCCTTCCCTGGCCTTGCCCTTGCCGATGCACTCCACCTCCGGGGCATAGAAGGAATAGAGCTTCCAGCCGCGCTGGCGCTGCTGCTGCGAGCGGATCTGCGTGGCCCGGCCGAGCGGGAGGGCGAACGCCTGCTCCAGTGCTGGCTGGCCTTCGATTTTGCGGCGGATGTCGCGGATGATCCGGCCCAGCCGGCTACGCAGGATACGCAACTGCCGCTGATGCCGCCTGAACTGTTTGGCATGGGCGTAGCGGCCGGCCATCATCGCGGCGGCGTTGGCGATGCGAGCATAGGATTGCCGCAGCACGTCGAGACGGGGTGCGGTTTGCCGCGCTCACCTTGTATAGTCAGCTCCTTTGGTTGCTAAGTTTCTCAGACAGCAACCCGCCCTTGATGTCGTCAAGAAGATGCTAGTGTGGCTGGCCGATCCAGGTACAAAGATAGTCCATGTGAACCAATCGCTCCTCTCTCTTCAGAGCTGGCGATTGTGGAAAGGCTTGCTGTGGCCTTTGCTCCGCCGGGCAATAGGGATCGCGCGCAAGCATGGTCGTGCCGCCCGTCATGTGCCGACGATACAGATATGACCTGGCCACGCATCCCCCGCCGCATTTGGCGAGCAACGAGCAGCCGCTGCATCCCTCGACTATACCGGGATTTGCGTTGCGCTGCCTGAACACCCGAAATTGCGGGCTGGAAATGATCTCCGACAGCTCATTCGTCAGCAGATCAATTCCGATTTGTAGTCATGTAGATAGACGCAAGGACTCACATGGACCTTGCCGTCTGGCGAGATCGAGTGGATTCTGAATGACGTCCGCCCGCAAGGACATCGCCGAGCCTCCGAGGTGTTGGTCACCGCCGCGATGGGAGGTTCGCCCAGGTCCACGGGATCGCACAACTCCATCAGCCGGGCGAAACCGGCATAGTACATGCTCGGCGGAAGCGCGATCCTCATATGCGCGGCTCGGTCGGCTTGATCGGGTTGATCCGGACGTTGGCGTTGTGCGATTTCGCCAACTTGGCGAGTGCTTCAATGTGCCCGATGGAGAAGTTCCAGTTCATCGCCGCCATGATGCAAGTCCGCGAGATCCCCTCGCGGCGGCAGATATCGAGCGCCTGCACAGCTTGCCGAAAGATGCTAGCTCCCCGATTTTCATTGTGTTCGTCTTCGAACGGCGAGTCGAACGAGACGTCGCAATCGTTCAACAGGCGAAATTCCCGATAGTGATCGTTGTACAACCGCACCAACGATATGCCGCTGGTCGTGAGGCCCATCAGGATGTCCTCGTCCGCGAGCCTCCTGATGATGTAGGGCAGCAAGGTCGCCTTGGGGTTCAACCGGTTGGTGAAGAGCGGTTCATTTCCGCCGAGATTGACCGTTTCAACGCCGTGCTTCTTCAATTGATCGACGATCCGATCGATCATCTCGACGGTAAGGTCGCTCCCCTTCTCCCTAGCATTCATGCTGTAGCAGTGCGTACAGCGATATGGACAATCGTTCCCCAACGTCCAGCCGATATTCTTGATCGCAACCTCGCACTCGGGCAGGTCGCCGAACTCCTGCACCGGGCCCACGTTGAGCTTATAGTGTTCGAGCCGGTCGAAGCTGATCGCGAATGGCTTTGACATTTTGAGCCTTCTCATCCGAAGAAAGGATTGGCGTCGGCGTCATACACCAGCCCGGCCGACGCGTAGGCGTGGTCAACCCGTGTCGCCAGCGCCTGGTATTTGATCTTGTTCCCTGCGACCTGAGCGTCAACAAGGCCATCGACGTCATGCTCACCCGACTCAACGGCGTCCAGGAGGAGTTCCATGAAGGCGAGGTCGTGCCGCCGCAGTTCGGTCGCAAGCGCGTGGAATTCGACCAGTTCCTCATCATCGAGTGCCTTTGGCGCGCTGATGGCGTCGATCGCTTTGTCATAAAGACGAAGATGGCTCTTGTGCCAGCGCTTTAGGCCCGTATAGGCCTGAACCACGTCTTCGTAGGCCAGATCGATAGTTTCGGTTGCCAGTCCCATCGTCGTCGGCGTCGATCAGATTTCGTTTTCGCAGCAGCCTCGTGAACGGCGTTCCTTCGGCCGCATACATCTCGGAGAAAATTCCCTTGCTGATCGTCCAAACGTAGTCCGACATGCGACGGCGATTTTCCCGCAACTCTTCCATCGTCGTGCCGTGATCAAAGAGAATGTGCCCGGCTTGCACGTAGATGCCGTGTTTCTTGCAGACATCAAGGGCTTGCAGGTTTTGATCAACGCTTGCACTCTTCGCCATCCTCTTCAATGCGGATTCCGAATAATTCTCAAATACCGCACGAAAACGCGAAGAAGCCCGCTCGCTTGAGCTGCCTAATTGCCTCGTCGGTCACGCGATCCGCTCTGATCGAACCTCGCAAGCGCACGCGCAGGCCTCGCGATTGAATATCGTCGGCAAGTTCACGGCACCACAGCGCGTCTCGAGGCGGCTCAATAAGGCTGTCGTCGATGACTTTGAAACACGTCGGCCCGAGGCGGCTAACCTGCTCTAGCTCGTCGACGAAGTTTTCGATCGAACGCTGCCTCCAATGCGAACCATCCGATACCTTCGCAAAGGCAACGATCGAGCAGAACGTGCAGTGGGCCGCGCAGCCGCGTGACGAAAGCACGTGCACAGCGCTCCGCCGCTCAAGTGAGGCGCGGATCGTGTCGCGGCTGGGAAAAGGTATGGCGTCAAGGTTCGCGACCGCTGGCCTGCGCCCGCTACGAACGATCTTGCCGTCGTGTTTGTAGCTGATACCTGAAATGTCGGAGAGGTCGAGTTTGCCGAATGCGAAGTGCTCGCTCAACTCGCAGACAGTTTCTTCGGCCTCGCCGAGGACCACGACGTCGAACCCAGTGTTCAGGAACTCATCCGGGTGAAAGGTCGGCCCGTAGCCGCCGGCGATCGTCGGGGTTTGTAGACCACGCTGACGAAGCAGCTGCATATACTTCGATTGCCCGAGCCATATTGGATCGGTAGCAGGAAAATCCGACTCCACAGCGGAACCGGCAGCCGGGCTATCGAATCTACGATCTCGTCACTCGTCAGACCGCGCAGCCAACCGTCGATGATTTGGACATTCGCCCCCTTGCTTCTGAGAATACTCGCCAGGTAACCGAGCCCCAAATTTTCCTCGGCGGTACGGTGCGTGATCGGCGCTGGCGTAGCCAGAACTATCGGCGGAATACCGCGTAAGGGTAAGGCTGCCTCGCGCAACGCGAACCTCTCGGTATTCCGTGTACAGTTACGACTAGCTGTGAACGACACTCAGAGGTGCTTCCCATTGACGCTCCTAAGATGCCAGTTGTGCAGAACTGCTCTCTGAGGAGATTTACCACGACAGTAGAAATTTGATGGTTTTACGCCAACAAGATTGACGCAATGCAAGGGCAGATAGGAACACTCAAGAAGCCGTTTTCAAGCGCCCGCAGTCGGGAAAGGCAAACCTCACCCGAGTCGGCAACAATGATGCGGCACACGCGACAAGGAGTAGGCTCCCCTGATCCATAACCAAAACCCGGGGAACCATGAACTTACACGTCGAAGCCGGCGCCATGAGCAGCTTCATCTATAACTATGCTCGTGCGGACACGAGCATGCTTGTGACCTAGCTCGCGGTGCGGGTTACTTCATAATCGCTTCGGCCTCTGCACGAAACGCGTGGCGCGAGCCATCTCGTGAATAGAACATGTGGCCGCCTGGATAGACTACGAGTTTGACGCGCGGTGCTGAGGCAAATGGCGGCAATTGGTCCAGCACGATCTGTGATCCGAAATAAGGGGTGACGAGGTCAAACAGGCCGTGCCCGACTAGCAATTTCATCTTCGGGTCCGCTGCGAGACTCTGGCGCAGCTCCGACAGCGACTCCGGAGGCCTGCGGCCGTAATCCCAAGCCTGCCCGACCGCGTCGTTGACTAGCTCATAGGAGCCGTCCGGCCGCCAGTTTAGCTTGCGCGTAAGGAGATCGACAGTGGCGCTGGTCAGAGGTGCGAGCAGCGTGTCGCTCGACGGATCGTCGGAATGATGGAAATCCGAGTCCGGATACGGATCGAGGCCACGCACTGAGGCGTCATAACTGCCGATTAACTTGCCGTTCTTACGATCGAACTCACGGCCAAACGCGGCGGGGTCGAAGCGGCCCGCGAGCCTGCGACTCACCGCCTGATCGATGCCGGTCAGCGCCGCGACCTTGTCGGCCAGACGCGTGGTCGCTTCCTTGTCCGCCTGACCTTTGATGAGGTCGGTCAGAAACTCTCCGCGTGCATAAGCTTCCACGTCGGCGAGATCGGCTCGCTTTACCGGGCCCTCGGCTTCACGCAGGGTCGCGACATAGCTCGGCAGTGTTGCGATGTATTGCAGCAGGCCAGCGCGGGCGTAGTCGAAGATTGGCGAGACCATTATCAGGCCCTTGACGCCTATGCCCTGCTGCATCTGCAACTGGTGCACAACCTTTGGCCCACGAATGCCCCCATAGCTTTCACCCACGATGTATTTCGGCGACAACAGCCGGTCATGCTTTTCGAGCCAGCGACGGACCACCAGCGCGAGGGCGTTGACGTCGCCGTTAACGGAAAAGAGCCGCTTGCGCACATCATTGCCGGTCCCCACAAAACGGCTATAGCCTGCGCCCACGGGGTCGATAAACACCAAATCGGTGAAATCGAGCCAAGTCTCCGCGTTTGGCCTCACCTCCGGAAAAGTGGATGGCGTGACCTCGTCTGCATTGATCGGCAGCCGCCACGGTCCGGCATTGCCGAACTGCAGCCAAGCCGATGATGAGCCCGGTCCTCCGTTGAAGAAGAACGTTACCGGGCGCGTGCCGCGATCGGTGCCGTCAAGCTGATAGGAGGTATAGACGATGTCGGCGTCCGGCTCGCCCTTCTTGTCGAACAGGCGGATGGAGCCGGCCGTCGCGGTGAAAGAGAGCGTCCGCCCAGGGAGATCAAGCGTTTGCCTGGTGCTGGAGTCCGGCGGCAGGCGATGCTGCTCGGCCGCCGACGGCGTACTCGGCGCTTGGCCGGCGCGTTCGCCGGGGCCGGGGTTCTGGCCGGCTGGCGTTGTGGCATTGGCGGGCGGCGGCGGCGGATTGTCTGCCCGCACGCTCCCCATGATCCCGCAGGCAAAAAGGATCAACGCAAGAGAGGTGCTGCGCAGTGCGGTCGACGACATAGAGGTTCTCCTGTGCAGGGCTTGCACTGTTGGTGCGCAAGGCGTGTCTGTCAAAACGACCTAGTCACTAGCTCATGCGTGGAAACAACAAACCTACTAGAGTCAGTAGTTGTCACCGTCGGCGGGTGCAGATTATATGCCCCCACCATCGCCAATCGCCCCCGATTGGCGGCTTGACCGCTGATCAGCTCAACGCGCTCGGCCTTCACGGCATGCCAAGGCCTTCGTCGACATCGGAAGTCCTGCTCGATGTCGCGGGAACTGCTTCAGTTTTTGAGGGATCTCCGACAGCGATTTCTCAAGTTCTGGAAATACGCGTCTCGCGATGATGAATACTGGACCAAGTCGCGAAGTTCGAAGACCTGTGGAAGCTCCCGTCGATACACGTTTATCCTCCGCCACACCAAAGGGCTGCGACCAGAGCGAAAATCGCGGCGCCCGCAAAACCCTTAGTGACTGCTGACGTAGGCTTGCTCTGATTGTAGGTGATTCAACAGATCGGCCAGGTCGTCGGCGTCTTCCAGGGGAAGGCCATTTTGGGCGACGTCATTGATTAGCGCAGCAAAACCAGTGCGGATGTCGTTAACCGTCCAGCCATTCATCTCGGATCGAATATCGTATCGTACAGTCATTCCTCATCATGACACGCGGCATGATTGTTTCAAATCTTGTTTGCAATGGAGAGAACGATGCATTTCCGTTGTGCATGGCGCATCCGGCTTCGCCGGTCAGACTCTAGCTACCTATCCAGCGCCGATCGGGGTCCTTGTCCTTCGGCATCGATGAGAAAAGCCAGATCCAGGCACTCGAACGCGAGCTACCGGCCTTGGCGGTGATGCCAGGGGTACCGGGGCGGCCCAGATACGTGCGCCGTGGATGCCTGCTGTCTGCAGCGCTCGATGTCGCCTCGGGCTTCCGTCATCGGCAAACGCCTCAAGCGTCATCGAGCCATCGAGTTGTTGAAGTTCTTAAAAAGAAACGATGCTCCAGGCTTCGATATCGATGAACGCTCCGTGTTGTCGCGTTCAGCACTGTTCGGTTTGATACGTTTACGGCAGAGACCCGACACCGAGACTCGGTTCTACGTTGGCGCAGTGCAAAGCGCATCTTTTCGTCAACGGCTCGCACGCATCTCTTGTGGCACGACGATTGCCTATAAGTGGCGAACAAACTGTTGCGATCACGGCCGTCGTGAAATCGCATGGAGTAGGTTGCGACCACCGTGGCACACGTTTAACGTCACAACTGAGAGACTGGGAAGTGATGACAACTCGTGCGCGCGCATCGGCCAGCAAGGATGGACTGCAGGATACTCGGATTGATCTCGCCGCAGCGCCTCGGCTGATCCACCTGCTCGGCCTTGATGGCGGCACTGAGAGACGGAATTCAACTTCTCACCACCGATATATCATTTCCAATTCTTGGGCAAATCATACCGAGACTCGAAATCGAAATATTTGGCCCGCAGTTCGTCAAAAAGATCACCGTACGGATCAATTCGAACTCGCCATTTATGTTTGACGGAGAGGTCCTCCTTGCATCAATAAACGACGAGATTAAACAAGTCCGTTGTCGACGACATATTGACCCCGAACGCTCGCCTACGGGTATGTACAATTTCGGTATGATGCGCACGAATGGCGCCCGGAGTTTCGTGTTCGATTACCATGTTTACTGCTGCTATTCGTGCGATTTCTGTTTTAAAGAAAATGAATGGGAGGCGCTGACCATTCAGGGAGGTGATACTAATTACAAGGCCAATTTTCAGGATTGTTTGAATTATGCGGACAGGAATGGCCACACGTTTGACGACAAATACGATATCGTTTGGCTATGCACTGGAAGCATCAGGGATGAGAAGACCGAATTGGACCGACATTCGACAATCTCTCGTCGGCTCAGAGAGGCGGGGTATACAAAGAATATTTACGTATCCCAGGTGGTTCCACCGAGCATCCGAAACGACAGGGATAAGCGAAGAAATTACCTTTCAGCTCTAAGAGATGCTGGCGTTTCGCGATTCAACACGGGGGTCGATATCGTCGACGCCGGAATGAGAAGAAAGTATATCCGTGGCCTGAAGGGCGAATACACTTTTGAAAGTACATGGCGATCTTTACAGACGCAGTCGACGTGTTTGGTCGGTTCGGAGCCGGAAGCTGCCTTCTGGTCGGAATTGAGGCTGCAGAGAACACGATTAATGGATTGGAAGAATTGGCGAAGATCGCCGTAGCACCTGCTCCGACGGTGTTGACACCGTTCGTCGTAAAACAAATGGGCATTCCATTCTCGTTCGATCTCGAAGAGCTGATAGATACCCATGTTCGCTTCAACAATATTGTCGCCCGATATGAGCTGCCAGTCTTCTGCGGCGTATTCAGCTTGGCTTGAGCGTCGATAGCTACAATCCACGCGGCGCTGTTGGCTCAAAACTAGGAATCCATGAGCACGCCGCCAGGTTCTTGAAGGATCGCTATGAAAGCCCGCTGGACCTAGTCTTACTGCGTCACAAAAGAAGACGCTTCGATTGCCGAATGCAACAGGGACAGCGTGAGAGGTTCCGGGCGATGGCAACGATCATTCTTCGCCGCATCGTCGCAATCGAGTTCGGGATGTGACGTTCGGGTCGCAGTGGCGGAGCCTCAGGGGCGGTAACCGTTGGAAACCGCAAGTTTCTTGAACGGCCTAGCGGAACGAGATCCCGAGGGGGGAAATCGTCTCCCTCTCGGAGACCAGGAATCCGTAGGCCGCGATGCACATCGTAGCGTGGTGGTGGAAGCCACGCCAACCTCGCCCTTCGAAATGTCCGCCTCTTGTTTGAGATCCTGATAATCGCGCTCGATGCGCCATCGCAGCTTGGTTAGATCGACTAGCTTTCCGAAAGTGATCTTTTCCGGCAAACGTTGAAAGCCAGTATTTGGTCGGCTCGTCCTCACCTTCTGGCCATTCGATCAAAAGCCATTCTTCCGGTCGGCTTCCGGTGAGCTGGTAATCTCGATGCGCGACGCAAACGCGCGCGCCCGAAGCGCGGCGATAGCCGCTCGGCCGCACCCTCTCGCCACTTGATCGTGCGCCAGACCCCCTTAGGAAGGCGAAGAGCAAGCTACTTGACCGAAATTCGTTGATGCTTGTGGTCGCGGCGCAGCAGCTTGCTTTGGTGGTCGCCCTTTGCCCGACCATTTTTTTGGCGGCAGCGGCGCCGTGTCGGATGTCCACACCGTGCTGTTTGGCAAGATACCGGCCACATAGGTCAACCCCAACGCGCTGATGCTGGTGCGCGGGTCCGTGTTTCAGCCATATCCGGTATCCATCAGCACCGCGCCGCGAACAAGCCCGGCTCTGCAGGCCGCTTCGATCTGCTCAAGTGCGATCTCTTGGTCTTAAAGCTGATCTCCTTGGGCACGCCCGCTTTGCGCCGACGTTTCTTATCTGCTGCCCAACTTGCGGCAGATAGAGACGATACATCGCCGGCAGACTGGCGTGGTGATTGGCAAGCGACAGGGACACCGCGACTTGGCAGTTATCTTGCTTGCCGAGCTGCCCGCAATATTGACGCGCCACACCGACCGAAGGCGCTCCCTTCTTGGGAAAACCGGTGTCATCGATGATCCACGCTTCGATCGGTCCATGGCGCTCCATCGCCGGCAGTACCATCTCGCCCACTTCGGCCAAAACACCCTCGTCAGACCAAGGCGATTGGCCGACGAAGTGCAGCAGCGACTGATGCTGCGCCGCCGTCCGATCAGGTGCTGTCAAACCGCTGCCATCGGCTCAACGCTTTTACGCTCCCCGGCATGATTAAGCCGATGCAATAATCAAACAACGGCCGGGCCCGGTCCGCATGTCCGATCACGCTCACAAGTCCCTCGACAAAAGCCGAAAATCGCGATTCACTGCCGCCTGATGTCCGGAGATCCATATCAGCCCCCGTTGCCGATGCCTGAATCTCAACCGCTAACTGATTCTCACAGGACATCGCCCGCGACCTTTTGAATCAGACACTTTTCTGACTCAATAAGACTAGAACGCCGTCAGCATACGCAGCAGCTTTACCAAAGAAACCAGCCTGAACTGCCCCCGAAGCATCCTGGGCAGGTTGGGCTGCTTCACGCCCACCAGCCTCGCGGCTTCGGTCTGAGTGATCTCCCGCTCCGCCATCAACCGCTTCAGTTGTACGACAAGTGCTGCCTTGAGTTAGTGCTCCTGCGCGTTCGCCAGGCCGAGATCGGCAAAATGTTGCTGGAGCCCCGGCTGTGGGCCGGCAGCTTCTTCTTCTTCGTGCTCATCATCGGGCTCTGTCTGTTTCCTTGTCGATAGCTTCCCCTTCTGCGAGACCAGTTCGTCCCTGATGCTGATCAGCGCCTTAAAGAGCTGCTGATCGGCTCGGGTGAGGGTTTATTTGAAAGCTCTACAGCGCTCGAGTGCCTTCGGAGTTTTAGCTTAACTTGTTGAGGGTGTGCTCGCCTTGGAGGACAGCGCAGGCCGGGGAGCACGTATTGTATGCGGCTAAGAGTATGGACGGTAATTCGTGCGTCGGAGCGCCTGCGGAAATCAGCGTAAGACACGAGTCCACTTCTATAGAAGAGATTCTGGCCAATCTGTGAACTCCAATTCGAAGCTACGTGGGCCAGTGGGTTTGGTCGTGAATTTAAGGGTCTTCCCTGAAAGAGCTGCCAATGAGCCAGATGCGAACTTGAATACTGTCGTGCCGGAAGTTGCAACCGCAATGCCTTGCTCGCCTTCCATGATAGAGAAGCCGGTCGCCTCGGAGAGTTGTCCAATTGCAACTCCCTCCAGCGCGCGGTGAAATTCCAGGGAAGCCAAGTATGACCCTTTGTCAGCAGCCCACTCGCTGATCGACACTGCTGTGATGCCCGCGTCGCTCAAGAGACCACCCGCGATCCGGCAGCCATATTGAACGCTGAGAGAATGACCCGCTCATTCCGAACTCCGACCGGCTTTCGATCGGCGGCAGTGATCGTGCACGCGTACCGCCTTGTGTCCGCAACCGCGCCCGTGCTTGGCCCGAACAACTCGAGAGCGGAACATAATACAAAAGCGAGAACGGGTCTTATCATTCGGCTGCACCTGGTCTGGAATATCGTTCGCCTGCTCTGTACAATCTGACGCTACGGCCGATTCAAGCTTCTTCGATCGCTCTGTCGGATGAAAGCTACTCACGGTGAAGGCGGTGTCGCAGAAACGAGGCTATCGGAATCCCCGGCGACGGCCCCTGGATGGGTGCCCGAACGATTCCATTATCCGCGTTCACGGCGCGCAGCGGGCCAGCACGTCGGTGAACCAAGGCTATGGACCGCCCCTTTCAGCTCGGCGGCGGCCATGAGGGGCGCGACGGCCCGCGGCGCCGGAGCGCTACGTTCCTGACGCGGACGAAGGCGTTCTGCGGGCGGATGCCATTTCCGCGCCAATGCCCCGCGGCACAGGTCCCGAAATTTTCTTCACAGTGTCAATGTAAAAGGAAACGTGGTCGCCAGGAGCCGTTCGAAGGCAGACTGCCGCTCAAGCAGACGCTCTTCGAGGATCTTACGCTCGAGATCACTCAGCTCACATTGAAGCCTTCTGCGACAGCGCCAAATGTCATTCCGCACGTATCTGATCTCATTCAAGCGATCGTCAATCGAAGCCATCACGCTTACCATATTTAACCTGAACCAGCCATGGACAGCTGGTCAATCACCTCGTTCCGCGGAAGACGCCGATGACATGTCACGACCTGGCCATCTGTCACAATCTCCTCCCAGCATGTCCTCTTGTATCGCAGTCGTTCAACGCAAGGGCACGAAGTGACGGTTGCTTCTGCAGAAGTTCAGCGGCTTTTGCCATCAGGGCGCAGGATCTTAAAAGCTGCCACTCGCCCGTCAGTGGGCCGAAATGGTTTATCTTATTCCAACCAACACCCGGCCTGATCCGGTGTCAGGCCGGCGACTTAAGCTGGTGTCGAATGGGAGTATCCGACTAATCGGACCGTCGCACCGTCAAGCTCTGGGTAACCGCGCCTTTCGGATTTGAGAACGGCAATTGTCATGCCAGCGAACCTCAGGTGGAAGGCAAGCCATGTTCAGGCTTGGGGCTGGTCCGTTACAAAGGAGGGGCATTCCGCGGCGGCGGCGCCCCCGGAGCGGCTCGGATATGAGTCGGAGAGGCTTCAGTCGGCAGGGCTCGGCGAAATCGCGAGCGATGCGCAGCGCCTGGCGCCTCGGCCCAGTGTCTCGCCAAACCTGCGTAGACCTTATTACCGCCGTTCTCGCGTTCGGCCCGCAAGCTGGCAATTCGATCTCATCACAAAACTCTCTGTGCGATGATGCGTAGCCGGGACCGGCGCTTGTCGCATCTGTAACACTGCATGTATTCATCAAGCCAAAACATCCGACGTTGTTTGTTCGCCCGGCTGTGGGAGGAATACCGCGGCCATCATCCCGACGGTTACGGCTACAGCCGTTATGTTGCGGCCAGATTTATGTTGCCGCTGCTGGAGTGAGCCAAAGATTTCGCCAACCTCCCCGGCTCGCTCCGCAACATAAGAGTGTGACCTTTCGGCCTACAGGGCCTTTAGGAATGCCATCAATGATGGGAGAGAGGGCTGCCGAGGCCTCAGGCTGCTGATATCGACCCTGGCTAACGGCTCTGCTTTCATCTCCAGGTCGACTTCAGCATAGATGTGCGTGGTGTCTAATGACACGTGGCCCAGCCAAGCACGGATCGTGTTGATGTCGACGCCGGCGCGCAGCAGGTGCACGGCCGTTGTATGCCGAACCGTATGTGGGCGCACGCGCTTCGTCGCCAACGTTGGCACCGTTTCGCCCGTCATAGCGGCATATTGCGTCACGAGACGGTGTATTCCGAAGCGCGTCAAAGGCTGGTTCGTCCGCCCGAGAAAGACCGCTTCACTTTTGTTCCGGCCGGCCGCAAGACGAGTCAACGAGGTTGCCGTCGTTGACCACAATGGACAGATTCTGACCTTGTTTCCCTTGCCGTGAAGTCGCGCCGACGGGGACGCCCCCAGTTGGAGATTGCCGACCGTAATTTTGCTGCCTCATCGGCGCGAGCGCCGCTGTTGTATAGGAAAAGCAGCAGGGCATGGTCGCGCGCGCCGAGACTCGTGCGTCTGTCGGGTTGGTTTAGCACCGCGTCCATCTCGGCCTTTCGAGGTATCCGATCGCGGTCTTGGCCGTCTTCTTGAACGGCACTGCCCGTATCTCGGAACACCAGGCCAAATGGAGCGGCGAACGCGTGCCGATGAAGCGCGCCAGTGAATGGATAGTCGCCAGCCGCTGGTTGGGGGTCACCTCGCTGCACCGGCGATCGCGCTCCAGGTGGTCCAGGAACTTGCGGACGACTTCCGGCGTCAGCTCTTCCACGGTCATGCGATCAATGGCGCAGCTTCCCTGCTTGCTGGCAAACGGCAGTGACCAAACGAAGCGCCTCGCCAATGCGCATGCCGCTTCCATACAGCAGCAAGAGGAGCGTACGGTACATGGCTGGCACGTGAGGGCGATGCCCAACCTTCAGGATCGAGGTCGCGTCCAGCAGGACGTGTAGTTCTTCTGTGGAATAAACATAGGGCGTTTGTTGCGGCGGCAGCTTCGGCAGCGCTGTCGGCAATGGAGAGAACGTTGCGTACCCGCGGCTGACGGCGAATCTGTAAAGGCCGCTCGAGACCCTGTATCGCAGCATTCAGGTAGCACTGAGCGATCCTTTGCCTTGGATCGGCTACCGCCTCTGGGGTGACTTCGCCGATCTCTCGATTGCCCATCGCTCGGCAGAACCTGCGGAGCAGAACCTCCCGCGGACTCGAAACGCGCCCCCAAGACCGCTGCTTGGCCAGATAGGCGTCGACAACATGGGTCAGCATCAGGAGGCCTCCCACGTCGAACGCTCCAACTTCGCGAAGCGCCTGCATGTTCTTGGCGTAGATGCTGGTTGACGCCGCGCTGCGATGTCCCAAATGGTCCCCGATCTCCTTTATCGCAAGACCTTCGGCAAGAAGTCGAGAAGCGCAGGCGTGGCGCAACGCATGGCCACCGCAATGGGCACCCTCGATTCCAAGCGCAACAAATCTGCGGTTAGCGACGTCATAAATGCTCCCTGCCTTCAACGGCTGGCGGGGCGCTTGCATGCGCAGGAACACTTCCGGACACGATGACGGCGGCCGCACGGTGTCGATGTAACGGGCGAGCGCCTCAGCCGCAGAGGAGACCAGCGGGTAAATCTGCGGCTGGCGGCGCTTCAGGCGGAAAAGCCGTAACATCCTAGCGGCCCAGTCAATCTGATCAAGGCGCAATGCCGCCACTTCGCCGCTGCGCATCCCGTAGACCGCGAGCAACAGCAGGATCGCACGATCACGGATGTCCCGGGGGTTGTCAGTCTCGGCGTCGACCAACATGCGCTGCACGTCGCACTAATCTGGGGCATACGGTAGTGACTCCTGACAATAGAGCCGCGGTCGGCAAATCGAGGCTGACTAAGCGGTCCGTGCAAATTCTCCGCTTGCCGCGTAGCGCAGAAATCCCCGCAAGGCGGAGGCTGTGCTGGCCACCGAAACATGGAACCATCGTCCGGCGCCGTGTGCGTAGCTGTGCTCCTGCCAATCATCGATCTCGTCACATCCAGGCGGTATCGAGATGGCGAGGAAGGCCAGCCAAGCCTCGCGCGTGACCTCGCGTCGCAGCTCAAGCGATGCTCCGTGCAGGTGTATGTCTTGAGCGCGCTTGTAAACATCGTGATAGCGCTCCTTCAGCTCGAAGGTCTCGGCCGTGTGGAACTGGATGTCCCACGGCGCACCGGCCGGGTTGCGGAAGGTGACGCTCACCGCGCAGAACGCTTCGTTCCTCTTGTTGAAGTGGTTGGTCAGCGCCGTCCTGGCATGCCCCTGGTGGTCAAGCGTCGCAAGGATACGGCCAGCATTTCTTCGACCACGCGCAAGCTTAAGGAAACCGGAAATGCAACCAAACGGCATAGCGGATCACTTCCGGTGGGAAGCGATGAGGGGCGATAAAGAGGGTCCCGGGCGGTCGGCATGCCGCTCGTCTACCCCCTCGGCCGCTCCAATTCGTTAACTTGACGGTGCCTTCCGCATCCTCAACCTCGGCTGCTCCGTCCTGTCAACGCCATGCACTGAATACACTCTTTGACGTATCCAAACCGATGCGAACAGTTGTTCCACGCCAGCTCCTTCGTTTGAGGTCAGCGACGACACCCATCTTGCCACCCAGAGTCGCGGAAAGGGCCGTCCACCCCAGCACGAGAGGCCGGTGCGGCTGGCCCGGACGCGTTTCGCCTTTACACCGCATTCTGGCGCTCCAGGCCGGGAAGCTCTATCGTTGTGGGGCGCTAAGCAAGGCGCCGCAGACACTTACCGAAGCGATCGGCGATGGGATCTCGAACACAAATGCGCAAAACTGCTTCATTCGATCTGAAGCATAGCGGGGTCCTAGGCTATCGGACCCGGCCATCGCTAGCGCGGCGACAAGCGCCGCAATGCTGTTTTTCAAGCCAAAGGAAGTCGGGGTCACGACGCTCCCGACCGAATTTCAGTCGGACCCGTTGTCGATCTGTTCGAGTGAGCCCGCGCCGGCTTCGAGCTCATCGAGGATTTTCTCTCCGTGATAGCGGCCTGCTTGACGGTGTCACCACAGCAACGCTCTGGCGCGAGACACTCAGGTAACTACATCCCGAGGCGCGCGAACTGTATCGACGCGTGCTCCGCGTCGACAAGGGGGTACCACGGGGCGACGGTCAACAACGACTTACAGAACGCAGGCGTGAGCTTGCCGCGGTGGATCACGACGTTCTCGTGCCCGGTCGCGGCTTGAGCGCTTTGCCAGTGCCGATTGTAGCCGCGCTGTTCATTCGACTTCACGTGGCAAGCGGTGAAGTCGGCGTCGCCCAGCGTTGCCAACTGCCAGGCATTTACCGGCCGCTTGGTATGGATGTGCACCCACATCGGGCTTGGCATCGCACCACTGCGCAGCGCGTTGGGCTGCAGCTTGATCTCGAACAGCGTCCCTGGCTCGCCCTTCAAGGCGCGCGGTGGATCCACAGACGCCAGTTCCTCGGCCGCCCGCAACTGTTCAATGTACTTCTGCGATGGAAACGCGTAAGTTTTCATGCAATCGATCGTGATCGTCGCCTTTCGCGCATTTAATGAGTTTGCCTGTCCCTGAACCTGGGACAACATCGCCTTAAGCCAGTGTATTTTTCCGTGCACTTCGGTCACTTGCGCAGGCGTGAGTAGGCCCCGCCTGCGGGGCTCCTCCAGCGCGGCTACACAGGCCTCAATCTCGGCGGCCTGCGTCTGCAGGCGCTTAAGGACGAGATCCACGATGTGGTCGGCGTCCTCGGGCTTCATCTGGCGCGCTTGCGAGACGGCGCTTTGCTGAGCCGGCAGATCGAACCGCAGCAGTTCATCCAATCGATTGAGCAATCCCGTCAGTGCTTTCCTGGACGGCGGAGCCTGCCACATCTCGAGGTGCTCGGTCGCCGATGATGACGCCCTCGCGCGTGCCTCCTCCTCCGCGCTCGCGAGTTTCTTGGTACCAAGATCCGAGAGTACGATAACCTTACCTGTCGGGGCCGTGGCAGCGTCCGGTCTGGGGAGCTGCGACTCGGGCAGGCGGGCCGTTGAACTCCCCTCGCCTGCGACTGGTGCGCGCTTGCCTTTCCCCTTCCTGCGCGCAGCCCGGCCGTCAGCCACTACGCCGATATTTTCGGGTGTCCCAGCCCGGGCCGGCGGTTCAATCGTGGCTGGTATCTTTGGCTGCAATGCCAATAGTCGCGTGACTTCGTGCGCGGTGTCCCATGCACCTTCCACAATCTGGCCCCACAGTTCGAATGGAAGGTCGGGCCCCATTCCGGCATCCCGTAGCCTGGCAACGATGCCGTGCATCCCTGAGGCAAATTCCGAAAGCCGTTCCATGACCCCTTCCAGAACAGTGCGGTGCGGTGCGTCGAGCGCCGCTCCGTTGTTGGATAGAACGGCCTGGGACGTCGAGATGAATGCCGGAAAAACATCCCGGATAAAGGTCCCGAGCAGACGCACCTGCCCGTTCTCACCCATGAGGGCATCACTCACGGCCGGTTCGAACGTGCTCGCCTGCGACTTGATCAAGAGTTCCGCAAGAGCGATCCGCGAGTTCAGATACATGCACTTCATATAAAGTGCCCGGCCGGTGTGCAGGCGTAGTGCCGCCTCTTCGGCCTCCCGCATCTCGGGCGTGGTGCCTGGCAAGTTGGCAGTGGCCGCACAAACGGACTGCATCCGTTCCGCGCGCAATACCTTCTTTCCCCACCAATCCATACAGGCCTGGTAGCGCTCCGCCACGGTGGATACCGATCGGCTCCGCTGGGCCGGCCGCAACGTCGCGAACAGTGCTGCTGCTCTCTCCCTGCCCTCCTCCAGGTCCTTGCCAATCGGGAAGGCCACGGCGTCGCATTCGTTCCCCGCACCGATAGTCTCGTCGCGGACTCGGCGAGCCTGATCGTCGGAAAGAACCCTGCGCGCCATGTCCGGGGGCAGGCTCACGTAATAGTCCAGAACCTCCGAGCCCGCCTTTACGACTTGATCAATCAGGTCTTGCGCCTCCGACGGGTTCCGGGCTTGCATGGCCGCATTTTGAGAAGCATCGAAGTCCGCAAGCAGGCTGCGCATTTTTTGTTTCGCTGCTTTGATTCGGTCGCCACTTGAGGACATCGGGACTGCCGCAGCCGAACCTGGTGGCAGGCCCATGAGCGACGCCGTTCTATCTTGAGGCCCGGAGCGCATCCGCTCCACGACGGAGTCGAAAGACTGCCTGCCTTGTCCGGGGGCGGGACCGGGCTCCGGCCTCGACCTGCTCGACGCCCATGTGCTGTCGGCGTCTGCAGGCCCAACGTGCGATTTGCCAGGTCGGCCAATGCCCGTCATATTCCATCTCCAATCAAGTCGAGAATGCGCGGCCTTCTGGATAGACAGGCTGGCTGACGAGTAGCTGACGAAGGGCGTTTTCCGCTTGGAAACCCGATCGCCGTGGATCGGGCATCTCGAAATCGTACGTTCGATGTAGCCTCGCTTTCAGAGGATCCGGTGCATACTTCGCCAACCGCCAAGGCAGTCGGTGACGAATATGTTTTCCGCGCGGCGCCCTTGCGGAACGTCGCGTTGCGAGCCCCTTACTTCCATTCGGGCCAAGTTTGGAGCGTGAAGCAAGCTGTTGCCCTGATGAGTGAAATCCAGCTCGGCGCCAAGCTTAGCGATAAGGAAGAGATCGTTGCGTTTCTGCATTCGCTGACCGGGCGCGTACCTGGATCGAGTGTCTACCCATGCCTACGAACACGAGGCCAAAGCCTGCCATAGACAGATAGGATTAACAGCACCGGCCTCATGCTTGGTGTAGCAGATGCCACGCACGTACCCGGGGTCACGCAATGACGTCAAAATGAATGATCCCGTGCCGTCACTCATAGCCACGCCTATAAAAAAGCGCCCGGCCTACTCGGGAGGCCGGGCGAAGGTCACGCAGGAGCGACGCTGCTTTACGCATCGCACCAGCTTTCGTCGGTAGGAGGACTACCGCCGATCGATTTACGGCAAGGGCATTCGCCGTTAAACAACGAGAAGCGGATATCGCCTCCGCACAAAATCTGGAGCCGCTTGTCTTCCGCTCCTGTGGGACACTTCAGGACTTGCCCACCACTCGCCCGCGTCCGGTTGGCAAGGCAATGCTTGATCGAACTGGGATCCTTCGCGCACGCGGCTTGGGCACCGCCCTGACACTCAAGCGGCCGCTGGCGGTCGCGCAGCAGCATTTGGCATCCCCAAAACACCAGCAACGCTCGATTATCTTCCCGAATATCGTGCCAAGGCGCCAATCTCCTATGACATTGCGTAAGGGAGGTAAAATCGATTGTTGTGATCGGACGCATCCACGCGATGGATAAATGAAAAGACGAGCTGTGGTTAGCATCGACCGTTAATGACTTCGATCGGCATCGCCGGCAGGCCATCGGCCGTCGGATCGAGAATCGAGCTTGTCGCCGGCTGTTATGCGACCGCCTCGGCTAGCGCCGGCCGGCATTCCCGTCTCTGGACCTTTGGGAAGCTCGCAAGGACATCGCAAGCCCCCAAAGCGGATACATCTCATTCACAAAAGCGTGGCAAAACGGTCGGCACCATCGTGGCGCAGCCCGCAACTCGCGTGCGGCCACTATATCGACGAACGCGAGACACACATCCTGCCACTTTCGAGTTTTCAGCCCGCAGTCGGGATTGATCCAGAGCTGCCGATCAGAAACTCGCCGCGGCGCCAACACATAAGCTGCTTGGAGGCTCCGCCTCTGAATGCGTTCGCCTTCGATAGCCCGTTCGGGCAACCGGATGAGCTCCGCGGCCGGAACGAGCCCGGCCCGCTTTCGATATCTGTGTGACCGCGACGGGCCTGGTTCTCCGTCAGCAGCTTCTCGAACCCGCCCGTCAGGAAGTTGCGATCATCCTCGGCCGGCGTCCGTTTGATCACACTGCCATGAGGCCCCTTAGGAATTGCCAATGCCGGATTACTCTAGAATCGCAGGGATGATCAGGTCGGACAGCTTGGTATTCGGCTGGCCCCGCGACGAGCCATGAGCTCGATCGCCTCCGTGCCGTTGGTCAAGATGATCTCCTCGTTGCGGCAGGTATTCACTTGCTGAGCGACTTTGGCGCGCGCCTTCGATGCGTCCGCCGCCGCTTGGCAAGTGGAGCCTGGACGCGGGCGATATGCAGGAACAGCTCCTGACCTCAGGATGCATTCTGAGTTACGAAACTGGAGTAGGCAACCAGAGCGCGGGCGGCGGGATCGGGCTATGACCCTACACTCCATGCACTCGTGCACTGTGACGACGGGCAAGCGTAGGTCGAGCTTCTCGTGCCTCTCAGGATCTCCGGAACGATCTCGTCGCGTCTTCGGCTCCGAAGTGACGCAGTTCTAGACATTCTGCAAGCGATCTTGAGATATTAACGCCCATCCACCTCGCCTCGCCTCGTCAGTCAGGGACGACAAGCCCCAACGCGGCCACTGGAGCATCGAAGCGGCCTTGTCCTTATTCGAGATAAATTTGAGGCGTCCTCCGACAGAGCCCCTTCGAGCTCGACTTCGACCAGTTCGTTCACGACATCGATGAAGCCTTACGCGGGCTGCTTATGCTGTCTTAGACGGGACACAGGTGTCAGGCACCGGACAGACTTCCGCGCATTGCGGCGTGTCGGAATGGCCCTCGCACTCCGTACACTTTTTGGCATCGATAACGTAAATGTCGCGCTTGAGGCTGATTGCCGCGTTGGGACACTCGAACTCACATGCACCACAAACGGTGCATTGCGAAGCGACGATCTTGTAAGCCATGCCTTGCGACTCCTTAGGCGAGCGATGCTATTGGCGATCCCTTCAAATGCCGTGCCAGACACAGACAGGCTCAATGGCAGGCAATTTGCGCAATTTTGCTGTCCGGGGGCTGAGACCATGTTGCATCTGCTACAGCAACAAGCCGCTTCAATTCAAGCTATGAGAGCCTTCGGCAGTACTCCGAGAGCAAGTCGCGACTCGACCGTCGCGCGCTTCCGTCGGTTCGTACGGCACGGCAGCGCGGGCCACGCGACGCTCGATGATTCCGAAACCGGCCGGCGCGACTAAAAGCCGCGAGCCGACGCACGTCTGGGCCGGATCTCGGCAAACCTCCGGTCACACGCCCTGACTGAAGGTTTGTGCAAGCCTCGCTCATGGCTGCAACTTTAACTCCGCGGATTGACTCGCTGGAGCTTTGCGAAATCGGATTTGTGCTACAATAAGCTTCGGTGGGAAATGAAGTCGCCCGGGAGGAGCGACACTGGCCTTGCAAACTGACCGATAATTACACTCAGCCTCATGCCTGGCGCCGAGTAAGCATGCGGTGTGGGGCGCGCGCTGCTACGCTTTGCTTGACTGTGCTCAGCCACTCCTCACGCATCTAGTTTGGAAGAAGTGGAGGAGTGCTGAAAGATGACTGCGCAAATTGCTTCAACGGCATGGCCTTTCCGAACAGATGGCCCTGCGCAAGGTCGAAGCCGAGTTCGGTCACTGCGATCAGGTCGGCATGGCTCTCCACACCTTCGGCGACGGTGCGCGCACTGTATTCTTTGGCTAGATCGACGATCTGGCGGCACACCGTTCGCTTCAGGGGCCCATTTCCGCAACCCGAGACGTACTGCCGGTCCACTTTCAATTTCATGAACGGGAATCTCTCCACCCCCATCAGCTGCGGCCAATTGGCGCCGACATTGTCGATTGCAAGGCCAATGTTGTAAAAGCGAACCTCACGCGCGACCTCGATCAGGAGATCTAGATTGCGGATGGCTTCCTCGCTCTCGATTTCAATCGTCAAGCCGCCGAAAGCGGGGTGCGACGGCATGCGCTGACACAGATCGCGTACCGCCTGCGGGTCCATCAGGAATGCTGCCGGTAGATTGATGGAGAGATCGATTGAAGTTCTCTGCTCCAGAAGATACCGCCAATCCTTGATTGCGCGGTCGATCACGAACTCCGACAACTCCCTAAAATGCGGATCGTGAGGCTCTGGGATGAAATAAGCTGGTGGAACAACGCCCCAGGTCGGGTGCCGCATTCGCACAAGCGCCTCGGCGCCGCGGCGGCTGAGGGTACACGCGTCAAACTTCGGCTCATACCAGAGCTCAAGCCATCCAGCGTGTAAGGCTTCTCCGACATGGACCGCGGGACGGGGCGCCGGCTCTCTGGGCAAGAGCATGGCGACCCGATCGCGCAGCGTCTCGGCTGCAAACGGCGTCCTCAGCGGCGGCAGCATAGCAAGTCCATATTCGTCCCCGACCTGCTGCACTGCCGTCATGATAATCGATTCGCGGGCGCCGAATGCCAGCACTCTGCCTGCAAATTTTTCGCGTACGAGTATCTCGAGCAATCGTCCAGGCTCGCTGCTATCCGAGCCAATGCCGAGCAGGATCAGATCAGGGAGCTCCGTGCAGAGTACGTGCGGCAGCTCGTCGGCAGTCCCGCATTCGCTGATAATAAACCCCATATCCTCCAGCACATCCCGTAGAAATGCGCGCAGATGCCGCTTGCCGACGGCCACGCACGCTCGCGGCCGCACCTTACGCCGTCCGAAGGTTACAGGTTTACCTCCGACCAATTCGGCCTGCCCATACTCCATCGCAACCACTCCCGTTCCGTGACGACCCTTTAAACGAGGAGCGAAGGTCCAAACAAGCTGCGCTTGTCGTTATCTTTCGTTTCTTCGAGGTAAGCTTAAGATAGTGCATGAGCGTGAACAATATTTCGCGATGTTGCTCTGACAAACGTGTCGGGCGCACGCGCATGATACCTCTTCGCGCAACTTTGTCGAGTGACGCACGTGACCGTCGGGAATCTCCCTAGGGGCTGATGCGCCCTATGGCGCGGCGATGATCATGGTGCACGGTCTACTGAATGAAGTCGCTCGTGAGTGACGATCGGCAACCACTCTTACGAATGTTTGATCGGCATGGTCGACTTGCGCACGCGCGAATGTGCCGTCTGGTTCATTCATTTTCGAATCGAAGAAGGTCCATCATGAGTTCGCAGCCGGTCAAGCCGCGGTCCATTCTGAGAACGGCAGCATCTTGCACTTGCCTCACCTCGGTGCGGAGGCCCTATTCGCTACCGAGCTTGATAGTTGCGCTCAGTTGAGTTCTCTGTATCCCTTTGACGACGGATTTTCTCAAAAAAGGGATTGACGTGACGGGTGTTCGTGTTGGCGCTGAAGCGCAAGGCCCGCCCACGGGCACGGCTTCGCGCAGAGGCGCGCCAGGAGATGAGGACGCAATCGCAGAAGCGGTTGAAAAGCTACTTTCTGAATCAGGTGGCCCCGGACGAGAGTTCAGCCTTGAACGCGCGAAACAGGCGGCTTGGCGCCTTATTCAGGATCCCGAAAGGACTGCATTTTTGTCATCGAGCACCCCTCAACAGTGATCGGTAGAGCATTCCGTGATTAGCAATGCGTCGTTGAAGGTCGCCCCTGCGCAGGACTTGACGCGGGCGATCGTTCCGCCGTTCGGCGCCAAGACGAAGACGTAGCCGATGCAGGCCTGCGCGGAAGCGCCGCCCCTTTTTGGTCCATCGTCATGAGAGGTGTACCCAAGCAAAAGCGTTCCCGCGTAGTCAGCGCCACGGGTATGTTGTTGGAGTTGCTGCGAGCGCTGCGAATATCCCTGGCAGATTTGGAAGCAGAGCGCCGGTAGCTATGATACCGATCGGGGCAGTGAGCGCGAGCGCGGTACTTCCGCCTCGACTCGCCTCTAAGTACTCACAGCGCCCAGATGACGAGATATGAACGACGGTAATCCAACCCCGATCCCCTGTGCGGCTGCCGCGAACAGGACCACGATCGGCAAGGTCATGCTGACAGCTGCGATCGCCTGCGAGCCAAGTTGCGCCAACAAAGGTCGCGCTGACGAGCTGCTGTAGCGCATCCAACAGCAGATGGAATAGCGAGCCGCAGGATAACGCCGAAAGATTCGGGTCTGATAACTCGACGTGCTGTTTTTTCTTGGGCATCACATTGCGCTCGTTGTCGATGGCGAATTCCGTACCCGGGTCATTCATGGATGAACGTGTCGCGAGCGTTTCCAAATTCGCTGAATCGCGTACTCAGTGCGACGCTCTCCGGATCCGATCTTGCACGGCCGCGGGTAAGTTCGTCTGCGCCGGTCGATCGCCGTGATTGCTCGGTTGACGTTCCACAAGCTGATTTTTTTTTGCCAGGTAGATTTTCCGTAGGAATACGCCTCCGTTATCGTAACCGTCTAGGTGCCTTAGCAGAATAGTGAGGACCCGATTGAGCTGTACCTGACGTGGCCATCTCGGTTATGCCGGTCATATTGTGCCGCTCTGCCCCTTGTTGGCTTCTCGCAGTTTGCGTCCGCTTCTGTTTCCTCCGTGATGATCGGCGGGGGAGGGCGGGACCCCAAGGCCTAAGTTGGTTCTGGCATCTACCGGATCTTGTAGTGGACGCTCCATCGTCTGCATGGCACACGCAATGAACGAGCCCAGAGGCTCGTTCTTGCTCGTGATTTCTCGGATTTGTACGCGCGGCGGCTACGATCGCTGGTCCGGACGCCAGCAGGATCGGCGTCGATTCTCTGGGGGCTGATCGGCGTCGACGGAACGAAAGACGCCGGCACAAGGGAGCCTCGCCGACGCGACCGCATCCGAATGGACGGGCGGCAAAGGCTATGGTCTTTGCGTGCTAAGGGAGGAGAACCATTGTTGCGGGCCGGCAACCATCTCGTGCAAGCGCTTGAGAAGTTCGGGTTCCTCACCTTGATCGAGACGAACGGCAGGCTGCCGGTGCAGGCCGGCGTCGACTGGATTTGCCTCAGCCGAAATCCAAGGCCGCGCTGGCGATGACTCGCGGACGCGAACTCAAACTTGAGACCGTAGCCAGAGCCCTGCCGGACCGGCTCGAGGAGGGGAGCTTCGGCGATTTCCCTCTTCAACGATGGACGGCCGGCAACGAGGTCGACCAGATGCGGCAGGCCGACGCGTACTGCCTGGCTCATTCGAAATGGAGACTCAGTTGCAAACTCACAAACATCCGGCATCAGATGAAGATACTCGCTATCTTCTGTGCGTTGACGCCAGCGCCTCCCCGATCACCGCGCGCATTTCGCGCCACCTGTCGTCTGGTCACTGACCGCTCCGGGCCTCTGCAATTGTCGATTCCGATTGTGGGCGCGCCGACTGGAGTGCTTCTGTACTTCTTCAGTCCGGCGCTCATAAGGCTGTGGCAGATGCGCGGTGGTCACGCCATCATGCGCCATCTCACGATCGAGCTAACCAATTCTGAGACGGTAGCGGCGATGTCCGACCGGAACATGCGCTTCTTCCGGGTGTCGGTCACAAGAACCTAGCGCAGATCAAGAAGTGGCTCGCGATTGCGATCGAAGAGGAGACGAGGGGATGATAATAGACCGCGAGCGCCTGCTCAAGTTTCTGAGGCTCACGGAATCCAACCACGACGGCGAGGCCATCGCCGCCATGCGCATGGCGAACAAGCTGATACGCTCTGCAGGCAAGGCGTGGGAGGACGTCGTGTCCGGCTTCGCGACTCCGGCGCCCAAGTCCTACGGCTCTCCCGCCTCGACCGACTACCGAACTCCGCCGAGCAAGCGGGGGACGAGGCAGTCCGGCAGGGCCGATCCGCGGAGGCCGAAGACCGAGCCCAAGAAGATATACGACGACAACATCGGAACCTATCTCAAGGAACTGATCAAGCGCAAACACGACCTGAGCACTGTCATGTTTCTCGTGTCGCTGTCCGAGTACTACGAAGCGAAGGGCTACCTGAACGAGCCGCAGTACGAGACTCTGATGCGAATTCACGACACGAAGCGCGGCAAGTCAACCAGGAGGTTCTAGTGAGTCCGAGGAAGTCTCGGACCAAGCCGGACCGAAGTTCCTCTTGTACTGGAGGATGCGCGGGCCATGTACTCCATGATCACGGCCAAGGGCAACATCAGGCACGGATGCGCGAAGCTCCCGACGTTCGGCAACGACCCGCGCACCATGCTGACGATGCGCGACATGCTGACTGAGGCCGGGATTTCAGCAGCGAGTAGCGAACGCGCTCGGGATGCACGGTCCTCGCCGCGGCTGGTCACGATCACCTCGATCCGCAAGGGTCTCGCCTCCGGTCTCGGCCCGAGTGCACTTCACATCGACTATGCCACTCATGTTCTTGCCCTCCATCAGCACGCCGTGGCTAGTGGCGGCCGTTCGGATCGAGCGATGGCTCGCCGTCCGACATCGATCTCGACGCGATCATTGCCAAACGTCCACATCGTCGAGACGCCCGGCCGCCACGTCGGCAGGCATCGTCGGCGACGGCTCGTGGATGCGGTTGGCCGTCGGCCGCCGGATCAAGTCTATCATCCACCGGCCCCGGGACAGCACCGTGCAACGCGGGATACTGCCTCGGGTGGTTCAACCGCGACTGGGACGACAGCCGTCCTGACCACTGACGGACGCATTCTCGGCGTGGAGCGCGGCGGCGAAGATGGCGGAACCGACGCTGCCTCCGGAGACAGCGCTTATCGCAAACAGATGCTGTTGAAATGCCGGACAGAGATCCTGCATTCTCGCAAGAAACCGCGCCGCATTTATTCGCAGCATAGATACCTCCTCCTTGAGCCGCGACAATGAAGACGGGATATTCGCCGAGCCTCCTGGCCTCCTCGAGCCGCGGCTTCTGTAAGAGCCACTCGCGGAACGCCGCGACCGCAGACATGCGCGCGTCTTGTGGCAGGCTGTTTGCTTCAGCGACGCGCTCGATCGCCGCCCGCCTCAGGTCCAGATCATATTGCCAACCACTTTTGGTGAGTTCGAGCTGCCAAACCGTCAAATATTGCGTTTTTTCGCAGGCCCGACGGAGGTGACGATCCTCATTGGGATGGGCCAGCAAATAACCGATGAATGCTGTTCGACGCCGGCGGGCGGCTCTAAGAACCACATTCGTCGCCTCAGACATCGGCATCAGGGTATTCGCTCTGGCTTCCCAGAAGGCTACCTCCTGCTTGGAAGCGGGCAACTCCACGTCGGGATCTCGACGAGGTATCCGCTCGGTCGAAGGTCCTCGGGGCTGCAGTAGTCAGGATCCGGAAGCTGGCTAATCCCGGCGAAGCGTAGACCTGGCCGGCGAGCCGCGAACAAAATTGCTGACGGCTTCCTGTACGCCGCATCGTGCGCGCGACGACGGCCATCGCCTCATTCTTGCAGTATTCCGTGCCGGTGACAGCTCTAGCGCAATCGGTGACCTGCCGGAAGACTTCTGCCCTCAACGGCGTTCGATGTCGCAAGACGACAACGACGGCGTCGTCTTCCAAGAAGAGCGGTTGCAGATACGTGGAATGGAGCATCGCTGCTTATGCACCGAGCGGCGACGGCCTTCTTTGCTGCGTCGAATTGTGCTCCAAGCAGGAACGATAGAACGTCGACCTTGTTCGGCAGAACGCCCAGCGCGTAGAAATTGTCGGCGAGATCGTGGGTCGATACCGCGGCCGCTTCGTCGATCGGACGCAGCGGCCGCCCTATCGGCTGGGTTGATCGTGTTGAATCGGTCCATGGCCAGTCTGCTGGCATAACTCCTTCATTCTCTTCGTTACTCAATGTTAGCTTTCCAAAACCTGACGTGACCGAGCGGAAGCGGAGAATGAATGATGGCCGGCCGGTGCCTTCTCCAAGCCGCTCCACCTTCAAGTCGTGCCGCCAAAGAAGGTGCCGGATAACAAGAGAGTGTCTTCAACTGAAGAGTTGGACTGCAATGCCTGATGTGCTGTTGCGCTGATGATCGCGATCGTAGACCTTCAGATCTCGGTCGCGGTGATCACTTGGCTATGGTCGCGACGATCGGTATAGTCGGCGACTTTTCGATTGGTCGGAGGTCGGTACGGGGGCGACGTATCGCTCGCTACTTCAATCAATTAGATGGCCATTTCGGCGGCATCAGAACCGCGAATGAGCGCACGCTTGCGTATTCCTGGCCAGCTTTCATAGCAACGTGAATTTCAGTGCAGCTCGCAATTTCTGCTTTCTGCTCGACTGCCGCGAGGATAGTCGCGACCGTGTACCAAATCCGCTTATTCGTGTTCGGTTTCTGACAGAGGTGCCGACACGCTGGGCGGCAGAACAGCTCTGGGCTTGCCGGCAGCCGCTCTTTGAGGAAACTCAGCAGCCGAGCGCGTTTGAATGCTGATGGCACGGACATTGCTATTGAGAGGCAACGATAGCTTATGAAGGACGATGGCATTCAGACACGCAAAGACATACCATGCTCCCATTCCCATAGACTTCACGCCCTGTATAGAGCACCGAGCGTGCGGCAGCTGCCGAGCCCGCTACAAAATTGGAGAGTTGAATGACCACCCCCCTAGCCATATCGGCGCGGCGCCAAACGACCGATGTGGACGCAATGATCGCTGATCTGCGGTCATGCGAACATCCGCACGATGTGGAAGTGTGCGGTATGCTCTTGCACATTCTCCCTGGCGTGCTGTCACCACGCCTAAGTCACGCTCCCGATGTCTTGATATCGAAGTGGCACATCGAAGCTGGAGCAACAGTGCTAGATCTGGGATGCGGATCAGGTGTGTTGGGGCTGGCAGCACTCCGGGCTGGAGCAGAACGCCTAGTGGCTCTCGATATTAATCCGCAAGCCGTTCTCACCACAAAGCTAAACATCGATCAGTTAGGTTATTCCGAGCGCGCAGAAGCGCGCCACAGTGACATCTATTCTGCGCTGCAGCCTAACGAAAGATTCGACCTTATTCTTTTTGCTGCCCCGTATTGGAATCGAAAAGCAAAGGACGACCTGGAGCGCTCTTGCTTTGACGAAGATCATAGAGTCATGGCCTCGGCTCTAGGGGGAGCACGTGTCTGGCTCAATGCGAATGGCCGAATGTACGTCGTCTTTTCTGATCAGGGAGATATTGGGCGCGTTGTGAACTTGATTGATGACAGTAAGCTGCGCGTTAGAAATATGCATATTTCCCGACCATCGATTCATGGAGGGCACATCCGGATCATCTGGGAGCTGACGGTTCGGTGAAGCCTACCAACAAGAGCCCTGGCCTCGCGCCCCTCCCTTTAGCCGTTCAGCGCATCCTTGAGGGCGTTGGCCGGGGCGAATGTCAGCTTCTTCGCCGCCGCGATCTTGATCGTCGCGCCAGTCGACGGGTTGCGGCCTTCGCGCTCCGGGGTGTGTTTCACCTTGAACTTGCCGAAGCCCGGCACATTGGTTTCAGCATCGCTCCCCGCTGCATCGGCGTTGAAGATACCGCCCACGATGGCCTTGCTTGCGCCTTTGGCAGATTGTACGCCTTGGCGATCTCGTCGGCGATTTCAGCTGCGGTGGTCTTGGTGTGACTTCCTCGGGGATGTCGGTTGCAATCGGCTGCGCGCCGCCTTGGCGCCCTCAGCATAGAGGAGCGCGCATCGCAGCCACGTCAAGACGCGGCTTGGTCGCTTGCGCGAATGATCAAATATTCGACTTAGGTCGGCAGCCTTCGCGAATGGGCGCTGCCGCAGGACGGCAGGAGGTACTCCGTTAACTCCTTGTAGGAGCCGAGGATCGTCCAGTTGATCAAACTGATGCCGCCGATGCCCGTCTCTCGCCAGCGCAGGCGTTCGTCCGCGATTTGCTCCAGCGTTCCGACGAAGCGGGGCGCTCGGCGACGAGCCGGCCGACCGTGGGCTCGCGCTTGCGGAGCCATTCGCTAGCCCAAGCAGAAAGTGGCGCAGCGGGCTGCATTTTTCATTGGCCAACAAGATGTCCTGAAGTGGCCGACTTTTCGGACTCAGGGTACGGAATCGCTCGACTCGGATCTAGTGATACTGGTAGGCGAAGTTGAGCCCACGGAAACGGTGCCAATAGCATTGTCGTCCGCCGAACCACGGCATCGATGGCATTGTACCTGAATTCAGAATAGCGCTGGCACCAATCGGAAGGAGAGTTCACGGTCACCGAGGCTGGCAGATACTCTGGCAGCCGAGGCGGCTCCGCGTACGTCAGTGCCCCGTCAGCGACTTGACTGAAGCCCTTTTCGCTTGAACAGATCACAGGCGGATCGAACAACGCCTTCAGAGATCGCGTTTGCTTTGCACATTCGATGAAGCTGAAGAAGTCCATTTTCGCGCCTCACGCCGCCGACTTAGGCAGGCCGGTGCTGCGTGGTTTGACTGAACCTATCTCGGAGGGAGTCCAGTGCCACTTTAGGCCTCGTCTCGCCTGCAAGGTCCTTGGCCGAACGCGACAATCACAGTGGCTTGTCACGCGCTGCATGTTGATTTGCGTCGGATCGGATCCTTGCTTGATAGAGCGAAAATTGTACATGCACTTCTCGCGGAGCGGACGGACTAAAGCGTCCAGGAAATGTCGTACCAGCTCCGCATAGGGCAAGCGCTTAAGAGATCGGACAGCTAACGCCAGCGCGAGGATCATTGTCGAAATTGCGACTTCGTCGCGAGTGCGACGAAGTTGTTGCATTGCGAGGGATGATATTCTGCATCAGCAATTGCGGGACCTAACATATTGCACTTTGGCCAGCCTCCCGCCCCGGGCGACATTGCCGCTCGATCAAGGTTGCAGCGCTCGGTCCGAGAGCAAATGTCTTCCAAGTTTGCACTGGATGATTATCCCCTAGCACGGAGAGAAACCGCCGCACGCGCTCGTGCGAAGGCGCGATCGGCTGCAGCTGGCAGCCCGTGATTGTGCTCCAACTTCCGAACCTCGAACTGAACTTGCGCGCCGCCGACTTTTCAGGCCGGCCGGATTAACTGACGTCAGCGACGTCTCGCCCCGGTTCCGAAGATGAACGTCGCGCCCGTACCGCTTGGCAATCGGCATCCGGATTTCGTCTGCGTGCTCTTCTCGAGCCATAGCAGCAGCGCAAGGGCTCGGTGCGCTCGCGTGACGTTGGTATCACGGGCATATCGTCCAGATCGACGGCTGCGCTGGCCAAATAACCGCTCCATGTGCCCAGCCTGGATCAGATCGAGATCGGGGCTGCGCTCTTGCACATTTCTCTACGTCAGCTTGTTGTCAACTGACCCGCTTAAGCTGCTACCGGATCTCGAGGAGACCCAAATTAGTTATGGCGCAGCTATGTCGATATGAGAGCGGATCGCATGTATAGCAGAATCACCGGATCATCCAACGAATCTACAACTGCCAGCGAAGCCTATGAATCGGGACAGCTAGCAGATGACCCGACGTTCGCGGGAGCTGTCGCAGAGGCGGCGCCTGCTTCGTCGTCGACGACACGGCCCTATTCTCTTACCTCTAACCCTCCTATCGTTGAGATGGACAGGGGTACGTACGAGCAAGAACTGAGAAATTTCTACGGCGATGATGTCAAGCACATAGCCGAAAATCCCCAAGAGTACTCGGATTTCGTGTCCTCAAAAGCCGAGCGCAGCGCAATGCTCGCTAGAGTCGGCGCGAGCGCAGAAGACAGGCCGGGTTCGCCGTACTTCAGCTACCGGTTGGGCGACAAGAGTGTCGGGCTCCTAAGAATGGATCCAGGATTCCGCATCAAAGGGAGAGACTGGCAGGAAGAACACTTTCCCGAGCGAAAAAACATCTCATCGGTTGTGGCTCTGCGAGTAACACATCCCCTCGTTGAGAATGCCGGCGATGTTCTGCTCGAACATCAACTTCGGCTCGACGGCAAGAAGCCGTTGATCATGTCGCGTCCTGCTAACGATGAGCTGAAGCCCCGTCTGGAGCAGATGGGCTTTGTTGACGTGGGTGGAAACGAGTTTGTGCTTGATCCCAAATGTCATCGCGATAAGTGGACCCTGAATGGCAACGGTGAATGGCAGCGGGCCGACAGGCCTCAACTGTATCTCCAAGCTGAGAGCGAGGATCCCCTTGAAGGAAGTAGCGACGAAAGCGAACAGTTTGTCGAGACAGATTCGTCCGGCGATGACCCTTCTTGGTACTTAGAGCGGGCGCTCACTTTTCGCGGAGGACGCGACGACTGAGAAGCTCAATCGGAAGGCCACGAAAGCAAAATCGTGTCTCGCCTTGCCGGGCGCGAAGGGCATAGAGAAGCGGGAGCGCACTGAAAGCGCGCTCCCCGCCGAAGCGCCTTTTCGTATATGCCGGAAGGAAGCGCTTTGATGATCTGCTCCGATGTTCGGAGATAAGTATCTGCATAGCGGCCGGATGAATGGCGCGTGCTGGTGGCGTCCCGTTTGATCCTGTCCGCGACGGCCTCCAACAAATTAGAGCTTGATAGCGCTTCTGGGGTAACAACCGGGCCGGCGGCGGCCGAGCTTAGTTTAGAATCCTGCCCGTCCTTTCGTAGTCTGCGGGAGACAATCAGAAGTAGAGCTGGCGTGCATCCGTCGGTAATGCTGGGAGAACCGGTCGTCGTGGCGGTCGCGCTCGCGACGTCTGCCGCTTCCGCTGCAACGCCGTCCTATGTGGGCGCCAGGTCTTCACTGAGCGCTTTGCTGAATGGGTACTGGCTCCATCGGCGCGAAGGACCGCGAGGCTGGACGCGATCGTCCATCACTTTGGTCTGGCGCTCGGCCGACGACCGGCGGCAGGCCCCCCAAAACGGCGGATGCTGCCGGTGAGTGAGGATACGCTCCCGCGCGTGTTCCGACACCGTAGCCGTCGGCCAGCTGACCTCTCAGGGTTATCGGCATTGATGATTGGGCTTGGCGTCGCAATCACCGACACCCAGCATCATCCGCAATCTGGAAAAGTGCAGGGTAGTCAGCCCGCGACCACCCCAGCCTGGCTCGCTGCTCATCCCACCATCGCGATCGTCGCCCGTGATCGTGGCGGAGGATATGGCGAAGCCGCGGCGAAGGCCGTGCCGCACGCGGTACAGGTCGCAGATCGTTGGCATCTGATGGAGAATGCCAGTCTGGCCTTCCTCGATGCCGTCCGCAAATAGATGCGCTAGATCCGCAGCGCAATCGGGGCGACGACAACCGATCCCAAGCTGCTAACAGCCGTCGGGCCCTCTTCCAAGTATGAGGGCAATTTGCGCCGCGAGCCGACCAACGCCATCCTGGCCCTGAATGACACCGACCAGCTCCGACGGAGCAATCGCTGCGGCGTGTCACTGGAGAGAAAGAATGGTAGCTTGACAACAACCCGCAATTAAAGGGCCGATTGACAGTGCACTGACCGAATTGCCGGCCCCAGGCGCGAGATCTCCACGCGCCTGGCGCGCAGCCGCGTCTTCAGGCCTAACTGCGGCCATTTGGGGAACGATGATACCGGACAGCTTGATGACGGCTGTGAGAACATCGGAAGACGTTGGCTCCGAAATCGCCCGTCGGGCTCCTTCGCGGTCTACGAAAACAGCCTTAGTCCGGCATCCGCTCCACATTGTGAGCCACCATGATGCTCTGCGAGGCGCTGATTCGCATTCTGGTCGGGTCGGCGAGAAGCCGCTCCAACCAGCTGGGCGCGCACGATCAGTCGAAGCCGGCATCAGCCCCTCAGTCGGTTTTGCAGTGCCCGCCGATCGACGACGAGATTGTCAAGGTTCAGGTCTACCTGCCGTCTTACCGCCAATCGCCCAACCAGCGCCCGGGTGCCATCCACTAGGAAGACGCCGCAATCATAACCGTTATTCTGCTGGCGCATGCTGGCGGCTTGCAGGTTGGCGCCCAGCCGTTCTGCGAGCCGTTGTGCAGGCCGATCATTGAATCCCCGGGCGGAGTCGTAGTGATAGGCAACCGGCCTCTCCCGATCGCGGCGATCAACCAGCAGCAGCGACCAATGTTCGCCGCGGCGAGCGCGGTCCGTAGGGCTGGCATCGCTAACTGGCAAGAACAGGAAATCGACTATATCGTTACCATTCCGATCATCGACAAGGCGATGGAGCGCGCGTAGCGCGTCGGTATCGGCGCCATGGCTCAGCTGAAAGGCTATCAGGGGATCCACGAACCGCGTCCGGGTGGCGAGATTCGGATCACTCCGCCCCAGCTCCTGCGCTAGGAGCTCGTAATCCCGCTGGATATGCTCGTCACCCAGCCATTGCTCGGCGTCGAGCACCCGTCCGCTGCGGTCGCGGGAAGAAGAGGCCCCCGTAGCCAACGCGCCGATCTGAGCATCCGGAGCCGAGGATGGACGAGGATGATGGATAAATTGAGAATCGAGGCGCCCTCGCGGTCCCAACATGATCGAGTAGGTCTCACCGTTGATAGAGACCGGCTGTGGAACGATGCGCAAATTCGGCAACAGCATTCTGTTGTCCAGCACATCAACGAGGAAATCCGGGACGGGCTGGGTACCATGCTGCCAATCCCTACCGACGAGATGTCCGATATCCTCTAGTTCCTGAGGTGCGCCTGATGGCCCGATGAAGAACGGCGATCTGACGCCGGAGCTAGGCGCCAGCGCAGACTGAGCATCGTCACGCATCTCCTGCGGCGTAGACGGCAGATCAACCAGGGAATCAAGACCGCGGTAGATCTCTGACGTCCGATTCTGCGGTGTGGACGGCAGATCAACCAGAGAATCAAGACCGCGGTAGATCTCCGACGACCGAGCTGGCGCGGCATCCGGAATTGGCCGGATGCTCGCCCCATAGTCGGACGACAGCGGCAGCCACTCACTTGGACCGAAGTCAGGCGGCGTCGGCAAATCACCGAGGCTGAATTCGGACGGGGACGGCCCTCGCGGCGACCAAGCTGGCGCGAGCGGCAGCCACTCGCTCGGGTCGAAGTCGGACGGCACTCGCGGCCACGATAAGCTCGACCCCGCAAGCGGCGATTCCTGCCTCGGCCGCTCAGGGAAGGCCACTCCCAGCGCTCTGTTTGCTTCGACGAGCCGTAGGTACGGCCCAAGCTGGCTGAGTAGCCTGTCCAAACTCAGGCGGATGTTCCGTTTGGCTTGAGTGAATTCCCGGTAATCTACGTTCAACGACCGTTGCTGCTGATCATTGCCGTTGATTCGACTCACTATGCTCTCTTTACCCGTGGTTTTGAGCCAATCACTGAAGCTACGTTGCGCCGAAGCAGTATTCCGCACATATATCTTTTTCGATTGGGAAGCCGGGTCGGATCCGAGCTTGCTTAGCTGGTCCTTGGCCAAGCCATCGATGATGCTGGCGTCGACGGCATAAGGATGAAGCCGGCGAGGATCAAGAGGATGAAGCCCGTGCTGGAGCTCGCCGCGTAGGTACTTCCGAAGGTCGTTGATCCCCAAGTTGATTTTCGGATAGCCAATGTCTCGCTTGAACTCCGAGATATCTTTCTCCAATTGTTTCTCCTGCTCCTCACTGCCGTTGAGTCGGCTCGCTATAGTCTCCTTGCCCTCTCTTTTCAGCCACTCACTAAGCCTGCGCTGACCGCTGGCGACGTTGAGGATAAGCGCCCTCTCTGTGGCAGTCGATTCAGGTCCAAGCCTGCCCACGGCTACGTCAGTGGCGCCGTCGATGATGCTGGCGTCGCTCTCATAAGCACCCAAAATACGGCGCCCCATGACGCGTGGCCCCGGTCCGAGTGTTTCGAACCCTCCCCCGTCAGGCTGAAGCCTTCGGAGATGATTCAGGGCAACGAAGAGGCGGCCCCTGTGGTCATTCTCCTCGCCGTAGGCCATGATGTCCTCGGCTAATTCGTCGGTTCGAAACCGAGAAGTCAGGGATGGCTTCTGTTTGGTTGTGAGCCACTCAGCAAAGTGCGTAAGAACATCCGTATGCCTTCCGAAGGTTCTGTCGGGAACATTATGTGCCCGGGCTGCTGCCGCGTACTGGCGAATGAGTAGCGCGTCTCCGGTAAGGGGCGGCGGAGAAGGAGGAGAACCGCCGGCGCGGGACTTCCGAAGCGCTTCCAATGCGCGATGCACTCGCTTTGTGCCCCCCGCATTCACAAATTCATTCGCATGGGCCTTCAACTGAATAGGGTTTTCAAGCAGGCTAGCCAGTGTCAAGTTGTTGGACTTTAAAAACTCGCAGAACCGGCCCAGATATTGCATCATCTTCTCAATGCTATTGGGAGCATAACTGCCTGCAGCCCATCGCGCGAACTCGGAAAGGAGGGGCGCGTCCTCTTCGGATGCGCGGCTGCGCTTGTAGCAATCGATACGAAGCTCTGAATAGACCACAACTGACGCTGGGCCGCCGAACGACTTTTCACCGCGACTTCCTCCGAAGACTTTGCCGAGCCCTGATTGAACGCGAGAAAACAGTCCTCCGCTCTTCTTATCCCTTGTCCGCGCGACGGGCTCCGGTTCCGATGGTGCTGTATAGCGCGTGCTGCTGAATAGCCTGTCACGCACGTCAGACTGCGATGCCCCAGCAGCTGAGCCAACAAGGTGAGCGCGAGGCAGATCTACGCTGTAGCGCGTGCTGTTGAACGAGTTACCCTGAAGATTGGACTGCGGCGGCATCCGCATCGAACCGCCAACGTCAGTGCGCTGGATACTGTCATGCGCCTTTGCGGGTCGGGTGTCGGGCGAACTTAGCTCAGCCGAGCTCTCATCAGGGGAGCCGAGTTGCAGCTCGCCCAACTGCTGCTCAAAGCCAACTTGACCCGCAGGCTCATTATCCGACTCTTGCCGCGCACGCTGCAGCTCTTGCTGGTCAGCGTACCAATGCGTCCAATAGTTCGGATCGTTATAGCTCGTTTCCATACCACTCTCCCTAGATGAGATGACTCTTCATAGCTGCCCAGAGCCAAACTCGGGTGCACTGACCACAAAGACTCCAGCTCCAGAAAGCCGATTGCCGAGACCGGCAACCAAAACAAGAGGACCGTCGTCGCGCGCCGCTCCGAGTTCGCGCATTACTCACACCAGCGCCAGCCTTAGCTGCCGCAGACGAACCCGCTGGCCTCCTCGGCAGCAGATGGCCGCGCGCGCCAACGACGATCCCTTCATAAAAAGGCCTGGATTCACGTCGCGGCTTGCACTCAGCCTCAACTGATATTGGTTGCACTCAGAGGCTGGCCAGTACAGCCGCCAAGAATGCGCTAAGCCCTGCGCTCCATATCGCCCGAAAGCATGACGTCGTCAGGAAACGGAGATCCTAGATCGGAAATATGTTTCCCCATTTCAAAGTTCTTCTCGTCCTGCCCTTCTCCAGCGAATCGGAATCCGTTCTTATAGAAAAAGACGGAGGCCCCGTCGTCTATAGAAATGAGGGATAGACTGGAAAGGCCCACTGACTCTCTAATCCAATCGGCGATGTCGACCAGAGCCGTCCGTATCCCTTTGTACCTGGATCGGCCGCAACTCTTTATGTCGATAATTCGCAAAGTGTCGCGCCTCGGCAACACAATCATCATTCCGATCTCATCGCGTTGACCAGCATCAGAAAACAAAGAGACACGTTGACCACCGCCGCTATTGCTGATTGCGCTGTACAAGTTGATTATCCCTCCCCGCCTCCTGTCAACAGCGACAGAGGCTGGTGGGTAGGCTGCTAAAGCTCCCGAAAAGCGGTCGTATCCGCGCCAGCAGCGCCGGCCAGCGCATCGCGCTGCTGGGCCAGACTCTGCTCGTCGGAGGGAACGTGCTCATAACTGATTCTCGTGGTAACAGGTTTTTATTCGGACAACCTTTCGAAAACCTGACGGGACCGACTGGTGTTTCCGGAGGGCACAGGGCGTCATGCGACGTCCGTCCCTTTGTCGAAGCAAACCAGTATTCAGCCTCTAAATGATTGCGGATGCCCTTACCGACAATCACCATCCGTTCAATCTGCTCTGGTAGTGCTGCAAGCACGTAAACGCATTTGTGATCGTGTGGGGGTTACGATTTCACGAGCGCACCTGGCCGGACGCTTGGGTCTTCGTTCAGATAAAAGCGGCCTTCTGGAGCCTTAACCATTGCGGTCCCGATTTCACATTCGGCACCCGTGGTCGAGTTGGCGCGTCCAAGATCAATTCTCTAGCGAGAACGAAACAAGGCGCCGCCGAAGCGGGCCCTAGGCTCGGGAGGAATTCAGCGCGCAAGTCATTTCATGCAGTGGCCCGCGATCTTGGACAGCAGTGCATCCTAGTTTGACGGCTTGCGCGATCTCGCGGTTCATGATGGGAGAGCCACTTAGAGAAAGCACGCTGATGAAGACGAGCGCCAGCCGCCAGCGGTTGCGATGGAAACGCCTCAATGGTCTCGAATGCGAGCGTCCGCACTTGCGGAACTTCATGACATATTGTGATGACTGCGACTTCTGCAATATTTTATGAATTAGCGCGCGACCCACTCTGAGTAGATATGGCAGCGCTTTGTCGGGAACTGGCGCATCTCGCTTCGACATGATCGCAACATAAAAATAGACGAGAAGAATAGGGGCACTCGATAGGTGACCACGTCCTTGCGCTGCTGCAGAATGATCTGACACAAGGAAGTGGAGCGGACCCGCGCTCGATTCAACGCCGAGCTGTTCCGAGTAGCACTTATCGAGAAGGCTCGATATTTCCTTCGATTAGCCAGAGCGGCCCGAATCTCGTTTTGAGCGCAAGTAGTCGTTCCTTGCTTCAGGCGAGCGTCGCATCTGCTGCGAACTAGTCTTACTGAGTCAGAGTGTCGCGGCCCTTGTCGACAGGAATCATATATTTGAGAAGACTCACTTTTCAGCGTGGGAGACTGAGATGGGTCTGACAAGTTCGGGGGACGTAGCGTCGCGGTTTTCGGCGTACATTGAGGGCCTTGCGAGCGTGATCGGACATCTTGAAGGTGATTTCCTTGGGGACACCGGCTTTGCGCCGACGTGCACGGTCCGTCACCCACTCCCTTGGTAGATAGAGCCGATAGGCCACCGGCAAGCTCGCATGATGGCTCGCGAGCGAAAGCGTCACGGCAACCTGACAATTGTCTTGCTTGCCCAACTGACCGCAATATTGCCGTGCAACCCCGACCGAATGCCGGCCCTTCTTAGGAAAGCCGGTATCATCGATGATCCAAGCTTCGATCTCTCCATGGCGTTCGATGCCCGGCAGCACTAACTCACGGACCTTGGCCAACACCTGCTGATCCGACCAGTCGCCTTGACCGACAAGATGCAACAATGCCTGATGTTGCGCTGCTGTCCGCTCAGGAGCCGTCATCGCCGCCATCGGCTCGACACTCTTGCGGTCGCACGGCATCATCAGCCCTGTACAGTAATCGCGAAGCGGTTTGGCTCGTCCCGCATGCCAAGCCGGCAATTGCACTTGATCATTTGCGCTGGCCTAGCGAGAAACGATTTCCCCCTCAGCAACAGCCGCCACCAAAATCTTCAAGGAAGCTACTATTCCCGAAAATTATCGACCGAGGGGATCCGCCATTGCGGCCTGAACGGCACGTTCCAAATTCGATCGCGACCGTCCGAAGAAGATTAAGCGCTGCTCTCGTCGCCACACTATCTCGATGCCCTTGTTGCACCAGGCCAATCTCCAGTCAAAGTGGCTATCGGAATTTATGACGCAGTAAGACTAGCAGTCTGCTCAAAAACTATGAAGTTGAGAATTTTCTTGTTCTTGTTCGGTCGCTATCGGAGCGGCGCGCTGGAGGTTGGATTTCGTGTTCGGCCTCGCGTCGGGCTACCCCGGCGCGGGCTGGCTATGTAGCAAGTAGTTTGGGTATGCGGATCAGGTTGTAGGCGATCAGATTGAGCAAGAAGTCGGCGCCGACCCCGGCCCCGCAGAAGCAGTCGTTCTAGCCCGCAATATCCATCAGGCTTTCGTCCATGAAGGTCGCAGCGAGGGCGAGATTGCGGCCGATCTCAATGAATAGGACATCCCAACCGACCTTAGACGCCCGTGGACCAGGGGCACGGTCTGATCAGCTTCTGATCAATGAGAAAATGCCGGCGACAACAGAACCAGCGCAGCATCCCCTACTCCAAGTCCCGCCACCGCGTCGAGGGGCATCGCACCTAAGGTCTCCGCGGGTTTTGGCCCGATCTCGCAGTTACTTAATCCGGAGGATCTCGATGAGCCTCGACGAATTCCCAATCGCGGCTCAGATGGCCGGGGAATTGATCCTGATAGTGCCTGAGCGTACACCGATTGTGCCGCTCGATCTCAGAGCGGCTGATGTGCTGTTCACCAATACATTTGACGACGATCGCTTGCGGCTCGATCTTTGCCCCGCGGTTCACCTTCGCGCGCAGCGCAGAGGTAGAAAGCCGCAACGTCTTGAGGCCGCGCGCCGCAGCATAGTCGAGAGGCTCATAATAGCACAATACGAAGTATCTGTAATCGTTGAGATCGAGATTGTAGTCTGCCCCGAAGTAGCGCAAGTGAAGTGCCGTTCCGAAGCGATAGAAAACGGCCATACCGGTTATCTCATTGTTTCGCTTGGAAATCGCTACGGCACCAAAATGCGAGACACCCGCCTTCCTCTGCCCGGCGAGGATCCGTTGCATCCAGTCGCGATCATCGGCATTGCCGTACCTAGACCTGTTCTGGGTTATCAAATCTGCGGCTATTGAGTCATCAAGTTCTTCGGCTGGTAGCCATTCGATCTTGCCTCCCGTTCGCTGGAACGCCGAGATTTCAGACTTACTTTGATTACGATTATGCGCGGACGAGTGCGCGATCATCCCGGGGAGCCCTGTGTCCGGCACTTCCAGTGACGCTTCGGCAGAATGCAAAACGACTGCCCCCCCTATGACCCCAGCAAATTCCACTGCTGCCTGATAGGGCATGTACGGCATTACAAAGCCGGCGTATCGCCGTTCCTGAGCATAGTATAGAGCGCTGCGTCCTAACGCTGTCAAAGCCTCACGCCTTCGCCTGCCCTGGACGCAGGGAATCTCGTTATGGGTGTTGCGCCGTCCCCCAAGCCAGAGAAAGGTTTGTTGCCAAGGGCCAGGAATACCCCCCATGCAATCTGGTAAGAAGAACATCCCAGCTGATTGGCTTCCCTCCCAAAGCGTACACGCGGCCACGAGTCCGGCCGGCCCGTGGACCGCGAGTACGTCTGTTGTACCGAATGAATTTTCGAGAGCTCGTAGCCATCGGTAGCTGTTGTAGAAATTGTTATCACTGACTAGCGCATCCCAGTCATGCTCATTTAGGCCGCATAGAGCGTGCGGAACGCCTGACAACTCCGTCCTGAATGGGAGAAACGTCATGGGTTTTGCTCCGCATGTCCACGGGCGAGTACACCTTCAATGATGATCGCGTGCGGGCTTTGGAGATATGCACGCAGCTCTTTGGGGAGCTGTTCTATATGGGAGTATGCTGGAGCACCCAATTCCCTCCATTTCAACGACCGGAACCCGGCTTGTCCTAATGCCCTTTCCAAAGAAGGAGCGGGCCAATGCCATGCGAATACGCCGCCCTGTTCTCCGTTTTTGCAGAACTCGATCCTGATGCGTCGACCTTCTAAATACGGGTTCTCAGGATCGTCGACAACGAGCCTGAACCCACAGGCTTCGTAGTGATTTGAGTGTGGGTTGTAAGACGGATGAGTCGATAGCGATACCAAGCGCCCGCCGGGACGTAACAGTCCGGCCATTTCGCCGCACATGCTGTCTAGCTCAGTCTTGTTGGCAGCATAGGGAAGCACATAGGATGCAAGTACGACGTCGAATTGGGCTGTCATGCTGGCAGAGAGATGGGCGATGAAGGAGAGATCGGACGCCTCTTTCTCTGCCCGACGCCGCGCGTAGTTCAGCATGCCTGGCGCCGGATCATATCCTACAACGCAGCGCGCTCCGCGTTGCTTAAGCATTCGCGAAATTGCCCCCGTGCCGCACCCGAAATCGAGGATTGATAGGCCATCAACGTCGCCGATCGCCTCTAGTACACTCGGCACTTCAATGTATTTTCGAAGGGGCCACTGAGCCATGTTCTCGTGCAGACTTGCAAATTCATCGAATTGAGCAGCATTGTCGGACATGAGAGCGCCGGTTCCTCCATTTGCAATATCCAATGTCGCCGCGAACCCAGCGTGTTGGGGTGACGGGGCAGTTCGGGACTTAATCAGCGGAAGGGTCTTGCTGCACGTGAATGCCAGACCGCAAATCGCCACACAGCCTTCGAAATCTGCCCCCAATAGCGAAGGGCGCCGTGCACTCTAGCTCGCGTGAACTTATGTGGAATTTCTGCTCCGGCGTTCGGGGAAGAACCGCCGACCAACGCCACTTTTGCTGTGAGCCGTGACCATCGAGCCTCATGGCTCGATCCGTTTCGACCAGACCGACACCGTCTTGGATCTGTCGAGATACTTCTCGTAGAGTTCCTCAAGCATTTCCTTGCCGACCACAGCCAGCTCGGCTTGATAGGCAGCGCGATCGGTCACCTCAATACGCTCGATATAATCCCACGGTCCGCCTGATATACCAGAGCCGGTTTCGGTGATGCGGTGCGTGCAATAGCTGACAATAGTCTTCAATTTGCCCGCGACGATATAGTCGACCTCGCGCTCAAAACGCTCATAGTCGGCTCCGCTGACACCCGGCTTCAATGCGGCAAATACAAATCGGACAACAGCCATTTTGGATCCTTCTCGTATCGTGGCGAAGCAAATTCAAGCGGCCAGCTCTGAAGCAAGACCACAAGCGACGGATCGCCTCAGTGCGCTTCCAGCGCGCTCCTTTAGCGCTGGTCACCTGGGCCGATGGACATCGACCCCGCGAAAACGGGCGCGCAAAACGTGCGGAACGCCTCGCCTCCGAAGGGAAGAACTTGATGGGTTTGCCCCTGATATCGTGAGTGACAAGTGGGCACACGCTCGACGATTATCGATTGCAGCCTTTGAAGCACGGCGCATGTCATGAGCGTCGCTGCCGCTCCCTAGAGGTGATGAGGACCAAGTCCTACACAGCACGAATGATAGAAGTCCCTTCGACGCACCCGACCGGATTTCAATTGGCGAAATCTCACTCAACCGTGCTTGTCGATCATTTATTTGAATCAATCGAGCAAGCGCCATGTGAAGCTCCGGGCTGGGCTGTCTGCGAGACCGCCATATTCGAAATGGTTTTCCACCGGAAGTCAGCAAACTGCGTGCCACAAACGCCTTATGCGAGCTTGCTTGGAAGCGGACAAAACAACTACTTCGCGACGCATGGGCGGACTACTTGTGCCGACTTGTCGAATTTCGCACCTTATACGTCGTGATCCAGACAGGGCTGAATATGACAACGCGGTGGCCACGTGGCGGCGACTGCAGCTCTTGAGATCCGGGGGGCAAGATATGGTTCTTGATAGGCTCCTCGAAGTTCGAATTTTGCAGCGCAGTATGAGATGAAAGCGCAAAACGCTTCGCGAAACGCTCCAGACGCGGCCAGACCGAACCGGCGTACCGCTTGAACGCATCGTACGAAGATGAGGATCGTCTACGTCGAGAGGCGCCTGTAATGACGGCGAAGAGATCGTCGAGCAGCTCGAAGACGGCAAGAGCCTGCTCTGGGGTCCAGTCGGCGGGGATGAGGAAGGGCAAACCGCGTTGGAGGCTCGAAGGCAGCAGAGGTTTTAGGCTTATGACGGGACAGCCTTTTGGGGATTTTACTGTGACGTGGCGCTTAGTGCGGATTTCGGCGCGTTCGCGATCCAAACCGTCCTCCTCAGTGCACGGCAAGCACCGGACGATCGGCGGGGAGCCAAGCGCTGTTTCAATTCTTTCCTGCTCGGTGCGGAATGATCGACTAGCGTGGCGAGATCCGCCGAAGAGCGTGTCGGGCACCGGATACGCGTCGCATAGCCAAGAGCTCCTTTTCGAAAGCGGAGCATTGTAAAGTCGCTCGCTATTCGCATGCAAATTGCTGCTTTGGGTCACGCAAATAAATGGGAGGCCTCATTGAGCTGGCAACGCCTTTAGCTTGCCGCCCACAATTGGAAAGACATCATGATTCAATGGTAGCTGCGGGGCATATTAATCTGCAAGTGCGGAATTGTCGGCATTTTGGGACGCCGGCCGGTCTCGAAGCAATTGGTCCTTTCGGTGGCTATGACTCCGGAGGCGTTGCAACGCTGGAACGTCCTCATCTCCATCGGCGGCGCGCCGCGGGCAAGTTGGATAGAGAGCCGATTGCGCGCAGTGCCGCTCTGGGGGCATTCCGGAAATGGGGCATACCCGCTGGGCCACCCACAGAAAGCCGACCGAGAATAACGCTCATCCGCATGCGACTGACAATGTGACGGTCGTCCATAATGGCATTGTTGAAACTTTTCTTGCGCTACGCGCCGAGCTGCAACAGCAGGGTGCCTAATTCGTTTGAAGGGCTGTTCGCCTCAGGACGCGGTGAAGGCTTCGCGCGCGGCGCGTTCGCGCTGATCTTTCCTTTCAAATATTGATAGGCTTCCACAATGGCTCACCACTTACGATCGGCCATGGCAACGGCGAAATGTATCTGGCGTCGGATGAGATTGCACTTGCGCCTTTCGCGGAGACCATTACCTAGAGGACGGCAACAGGACCGTTCTGACCCGCAAATCCGTCGTAATCTATGGCATGCGAGGCATGGTAACCCATCGCGAGGTACCGAAATGTAGCGCGTCCTCGGTGCTCATTCCCAAAGCGAATTACCGCCATTTCATGGTCAGGGAAATCCACGAACAGCCGGAAGTCGTCGGACATACGCTGGCGCGCTATGTTGAGGTGGCGGCCCAGCGCGTCGCATTGCCTCAGAAGCTCCCATTTGACTTCAATGACCTTGGCCGAATCTTGATCACTGGTTGCGGCACCGCAAGCTATGCCGGCCACGTCGCCAAATATTGGTTCGAGCGGCTGGCCCGGGTCCCAGTTGAGGTCGATGTTGCCTCCGAATTCCGCTACCGCGACCCCCCTCTGCGTGAGCGCGATCTCGCCATCCTCATTTCGCAGTCCGGCGAGACGGCCGACACACTCGCTGCGCTGCGCTGCGCGAAGTCGCAGGGACTGCACACGCTCTCCGTGGTCAACGTGCCGACCTCGACGATTGCGCGTGAGAGCGAGACCGTGCTCCAGACCCTCGCCGGGCCTTCAATCGGCGTCCCGTCGACCAGGGCCTTCTCGTGCCAACTGACGGTGCTCGCGGCTCTTGCGATCACCGCCGGGAGATCGCGCGGTGAATTGTCCCGCGCCGACGAGGCCAGACTCGTGCAGGAGTTGGTCGAAGTTCCTCGGCTGATTGCAGCAGCGCTTGCGACCGAGCCGCAAATCGAGAATCTCGCGCGCGAGATCGCCAAGTCGCGTGGCGCACTCTGTATCGGCCGCGGCAGCTCCTTTCCGCTGGCGCTGGAAGGCGCGCTGAAGCTGAAAGAAATCGCCTATGTCCACGCCGAAGGCTATGCTGCGGGTGAGCTCAAGCATGGCCCGCTTGCGCTGGTCGTCCATGGCATGCCTGTAGTCGTGATCGCCCCTCGCGACCTATTGTTCGAAAAGGTGGTCTCAAACATGCAAGAAGTTGCAGCAAGAGGCGGCAATATCATCCTAATGACCGATGCAAAGGGGGCCGAGGCGGCCACTGTGGACTTGCTCGCGACCGTCGTACTGCCTGACATGGCGACAAACTTTACTCCGATAGTTTATGACATTCCGATGCAGCTTTTGGCGTATCACACCGGATTGATGATGGGCACAGACGCCGACCAGCCACGTAATCTTACTAAATCGGTCACTGTCGAATAGGGGCCCTGGATATTCCGCGAGTCCAACGCTCACCACGAAAATATCGATGCGCTCTTCGCCGGGCGGTTGGATAACAACTCTACATTGCGGCTTGGTGACGGAGAAGCTGCGATCAACCTGCTCTGATGTCCAAGAGGCATCCGTTTTAGTCGTCCGTTCTTTAATCGCGGGCACGGTGTCAAGCCCGATAGACAAAAATGATCCGCTGCCGGGTTCATGGTTCTTTCCGCGG
>NZ_JASXTA010000025.1:0-105630 GCF_032290525.1 Bradyrhizobium cosmicum
TCGACGCTTTCACACCCGAGGAATGCGCCAACTATCTCAAAAATTCAGGCTATCGAACTTAATGCCATCACGCTTTAATGCCAGGAAGAGTGTGCTCTCGGTTGCGAGCCGCCGCGAGATGACGCGGCATCACTGGCGTATCCCGCAAAGTTTCGAAGGCTATTACGGCCTCGGCGTCAACGCCGGCAAGACCGACGGCTGGGACTGGTTCGGCCATGGCGGCGGCTTCCAAGGCTACATCTCGCGGACCTGCTCCATCCCGGGATGCGAACTCGCGATCAGCATCCTCAGCAATTCCATCGACGGCGCCGCGCCGTTCTGGATGGACGGCGCGCTACAAATCCTGCGCGTCTTCAAGACCCGCGGCGCCCCCGACCGGCGCGTGCGCGACTGGACCGGCCGCTGGTGGACGATCTGGGGCGCGACTGATCTGGTGCCCATCGGCAATCGCGTGCTGGTCGCCAATCCGCAGTTCAACAATCCGTTCATGGATGCCGCCGAGATCGAGGTCACCGGCCGCAACACCGGCAAGCTCGCCTGGGCCGCCGGCTACTCAAGCCATGGCGAACCGGTACGCCGCGTCCGCGACAGGCGCGGCAAGATCAGCGACATCTGGATCGCCGGCGCCAATATCAAGCCTGCGAGCGTCGTCGCACGCGAGATCGCGCGCCGGTATCCGCCACGCAAGCGGCGGCCTACTCCCGGATGAGAGCCTCCACCTCGCTCCGCAGCGCTTGGCGCGAGCCATCGCGCGAATAGAACATGTGGCCGCCGGGATAGACGACGAACTTTATCCGCCGTGTTGCAAACGCAGGCAACTGGTCGAGCACCCGCTTCGTTCCGAAATAGGGCGTGGCGAGGTCGAACAGGCCGTGCGTGACGAGCACGTTCAGCTTCGCGTCGGTGGCGAGGATCTGGCGCAGCTCGGACACTGACTGCGGCGGGTTGATGCCGCGGCCGAAATCCCAGTGGCCTTCGACGGCGCCGTTCAGGACCTCGTAGGAGCCATCGGGCCGCCAGTTGAGCTTGCGCGTCAGCACGTCGACCGCAGCGCTCGTCAGAGGCGCCTGAAGCGCATCGCCGGAGGGGTCGCCGAACCGGGAATTGCCCGAATCCGGATAGGGATCGAAGCCGCGCACGGAGGCGTCGTAGCGTCCCGTCACCTTGCCGTTCTTGCGGTCGAACTCGCGGCGGAATTCGCCGACGTCGAAACGGCCGGCGAGCCGTCGGCTCACGGTCTGATCGATGCCGGTGAGTTCGGCGACCTTGTCGGCGAGCCGGTTGGTGGCCTCCTTGTCCGCCTCGCCCTTGACGAGATCGGCTAAGAACTCGCCGCGCGCGTAAGCCTCGACGTCGGCGAGATCGGCGCGCTTGACGGGTCCTTTCGCCTCGCGCGCCACCGCGACATAGCTCGGCAGCGTCGCGACATATTGCAGGAGGCTCGTGCCGGTGAACTCACGGAAGTCCAAAAGCGGCGACACCAGGATCAGCCCCCTGACGCCGACGCCATGCTGGAGCTGCAACTGGCGCACGACCTTCGGGCCGCGAATGCCGCCATAACTTTCGCCCGCGACGTATTTCGGCGAGGTCAGCCGATCGTGTTTTTCGAGCCAGCGGCGGATCACGAGCGCGATCGCATTGACGTCTCCGTCGACGGAGTAAAACGACTTGCGCGCATCCTCGCCGCTCGCGACGAAGCGGCTATAGCCGGTGCTGACGGGATCGATGAAGACGAGATCGGTGAAGTCGAGCCAGGTCTCCGCATTCGGCTTCACCTCGGGCGAGGCCGACGGCGAGAGGGCTTCGCCATCGAGCGGCAGCCGCCACGGCCCGGCAGCGCCGAACTGGAGCCATGCCGAGGACGCGCCGGGGCCGCCGTTGAACAGGAACGTCACCGGGCGCGTCGCGCGGTCGGCGCCGTCGAGCTCGTAGGACGTATAGGCGATGTCGGCCAGCGGCTCTCCCTTGCCGTCGAACACGCGGATCGAGCCGGCGGTCGCGGCGAAGTGGAGGGCGCGGCCGGGCAGATCGAGCGTCTGTTTCGTGGTCGAATCCGGCGGCAGACGATGCGGCTCGGCGGCCGACGGCGAAGCCTGCGTCGCGCCTTGCGCGCCACCGCCGCGCCCGCCCTTCTGTCCGGCTGGTGCCGTCGTCTCCGCACGCGGCTGCGGCGGATCATCCGCGCGCGCAAATCCCGCGAGCGCGAGAGTCGACACTGCCACCACCAGGGTCGCGCGGCGGAGCACCGGCATATTCATGACCATGATCGTTCTCCCTGCCGGCTGTGAGAGCCGGCGAGCCCGAAAAGCTAGCGCGGAAATGCGACGGTTTGGGGAATCATTGGCCAGGTGCCCCCAACGAGGACGATCGGCCTCAAAACGCCCGGTTTGGTCCGAGATTCGGCAGCTGACCGTTCGCCTTGAGGGGCGCTGGTCCTCGACAATGGAGGCCGAGGTCGTATAGACGAGCCCGGCGGAACTTTCTCTAGCCAACGGCCCTGCGCGGAAGCCATGACCAAACCAGCGCGATACGACCGGATCGCCTTCGTCGCCAGCCCGAGCAGCGAGGCGCAGGCCGCCTTCGGCCAGCTCACGCAGGACTATGGCAATTGCGACCCGAACGACGCCGACGTCGTGGTCGCGCTCGGCGGCGACGGGCTGATGCTCCAGACGTTGCACCAGAACATGCGCTCGGGAAAGCCGATCTACGGCATGCACCGCGGCACGGTCGGCTTCCTGATGAACGAATATTCGACGCACGATCTGCGCGCGCGGCTCGAGGCCGCCCATGAATCCGAGATCAATCCGCTGCTGATGCGCGCAACTGACATCAACGACCGCGTTCACCTGCACCACGCGATCAACGAGGTCTACCTGTTCCGGCAGACCTACCAGGCCGCGCGGCTCCGCATTCTGATCGACGAGCGCGAGCGCATGCCCGAGCTGATCGCCGACGGCATCATTGTCGCGACGCCGGCAGGCTCGACTGCCTACAATCTGTCGGCGCAGGGCCCGATCCTGCCGATCAACGCGGCGCTGTTGGCACTGACGCCGATCAGCGCCTTCCGGCCGCGGCGCTGGCGCGGCGCCCTGCTGCCCAACACCGCCTATGTCGTGATCGAGGTGCTGGAGGACGACAAGCGCCCTGTCGCGGCGGTCGCCGACCATGAGGAAGTACGCAGAGTCCGGCGCGTCGAGGTCTTGTCCGACAAGAGCATCTCGATGCGGATGCTGTTCGACCCCGGCCACAGCCTGGAAGAGCGCATCCTGCGCGAGCAATTCGGCTATTGAGCGCCCTGCCAGGCCGCGGATCGCAACCTTTCGTTAACTCCCGGCGCGATATGGTTAACGAAGGTTGACCGCTCTGGCCCAGGCGTCATGTTCCGCATCGATTTCAACAAGCTGCGCTTCCTCGTCTGCGACGACAATCCGCACATGCGCCGCATTCTGCGGACGCTGCTGCACTCCTTCGGCGCGCGCGAAGTCTACGAGGCCGAGGACGGCGCCACTGCGCTGGAAATGTACAGCCATTACGTTCCCGATATCGTCATCACCGACTGGGCGATGCCGATCTTCGACGGGCTCGAGCTCGCGCAGATGATCCGGCAGCCGGAATCCAAGGGCAATCCTTACGCGCCGATCATCATGCTGACGGGCCATTCCGAGAAGCGCCGCGTCACCATCGCGCGCGATGCCGGCGTCACCGAATTCCTGGCCAAGCCGATCTCGGCCAAGGGCCTCTATCAGCGCATCCTCAACGTGGTCGCCAGTCCCCGGCCCTTCATCAAGACCAAGACCTATTTCGGTCCGGACCGGCGCCGCAACACCAACTCCGCCTATATGGGACCCGAACGCCGCGTCGGCGAAAAGCACGAGGTGATGCAACAACCCTCGCTGCTCGACAAGGCGCGGTCCTCCATCTAGCGCAACGTCTCCAGCGAGGCAGATATCATGGCCAAGAACGGCGCAAGAGACATCGAGATCGCGGCCTTCGCCACGCACCAGGTCATCACGCAGCCCAATCCGCTGCGCAAGGTTCTGCGCCGTGTCGAAGCCAAGGACATCGACGATCCGATCGGCCGCGCCGAGCAGGCGCTCGCGGGCCTCTCCGGCGAGTTCAAGGAGTGGATGGTCACGGAGGTCAACCGGCTGTCCGCCGCCTACATCGCCATCCGCAATGACGGCTTCACCAAGGAGCGGCGCGACGAGCTGTTCCGCGCCGCGCACGACATCAAGGGCGATGCTGCGACATTCGGCTATCCGGCGGCGGCGGGAATCGCGGAAAGCCTGTGCCGCGTGATCGAACACGCGCCCGATCTCGGCAAGGTGCCCGGCGAGCTGTTCACGCACCACATCAACGCCATCCTCGCCATCGTGCACGAAAACACCAAGCTCGACAGCATCAGCGTCTCCGCCGAGCTCAGCCGCCGCCTGCGCAAGGTGGCCGACGATTACCTTGCCCAGGTCAACCGCGACCGCCCCGAGCATCTCGAGGCCATCCTGGCGCCGAACATCGTGCCGGCGGAGTGAGTTTCGCCGCTCGCGAGGTGTTGTAGGGTGGGCAAAGCGAAGCGTGCCCACCGATCAACATGACTTGTGCGGAGAGATGGTGGGCACGGCGCTACGCGCCTTTGCCCACCCTACAGACCTTCGTTACGCCGCGATCAGATCGTCATAAACCGGATCGATCGCCTCCTCCGCGACAAGCTCGTCGCAGAACAGCCTTGCCTCTTCACGAGCCGACTCGGTGACGAAGCGACGGAGCAGCACCATCAGCGGCTCGGCGGCGCGGCGATCGGTCTCGCAATGGGTCAGCACGCGCTCGACCATGCGCCGGCGCAGCCGCGCCGCGCCGTCGTCACTGTCGACAAAACCCTGCTCGTGGCAGGCATCGAGAGCGACCTGGAATGCCGCGAAGGTCGCCTCCGGCAGGCCGGCGCGGCGGAGCAGCGCGTGCAAGCTGTTGCCGCCACGATCGTGCAGCAGCGCGGAGACCCGCGCCAGCGGCAAATCGGCAAGCTCTGCGAGCGCCGCGTCGAACAGATCGAGGTTGCCCGACAGCAGCGCGCGCAGAATGAGACCCGCGGTGAGCTGGCCGGTGATGCGCAGGTGCCGCACCAGACCCTGCATGTCGTCGCCGCGCGAGCGCGCCGCGATGTTCATGGTGGAGCGGTCACGTGCCTCGCTCGCGATGCGCTCGGCACGGTCGGCGCTCAGCCAGTTCCGCGCCACGACGAATTGCGCCAGCGTCTCGGAGAGTTTTGCCACCAGCGCAGCGCGCGTTGCGGCCGGCAGATCCTCCAGCACCAGCATCGCCTCGCGGATCGCGGCGAGATGGCCGTGACGCTCGACAATACGGTCCCAGGAGAACGGCGCGAGCTCGGCATGGGGATTTTCGATCAGCTCCAGCGCTGCCGCCGCGCAGCCGACTTCGGCGATAGCAGCGCAGACCGATACCGGCAGTGCGATGCGGCGCGCGACCGCGCACTGCACCTCGTCATCGCCGGTTGCGACGATGTCGACCAGATCGGCATCGATCAGGAGCGGGGAATGTTCGAGCACGGGCAACGCGACGGTCGGCTGGTCCGCCGACAGCGCCCGCACGATCGACGCCGGCGCGTCGGTGCTGCGCGCAAACGCCTCGGCCATCGCCTGCCGCACCAGCGGCGAGGGATCGTCAAGCAGCATCAGCAGCGCGCCCTCGGCAGCGATGCGGTCGTCATGGGAAAGATCCGAGATCAGCCAGGCCCGGGCCAACGCCCGTGTGGCCTCGGCCCGCTCGCCGGCGGGCGCCGTCCTGATCCAATTGATAAACTGCCGAACGATCATGCTGCTTCCGGCTTACACAACAAACGAAAACGGTGACGGCTCGTCACCTGCAACACAAAATAAACCACGACGCTTAACAAAGCGTTCACCATAACTGGCTGGTTTTTAATGGAGCAAAAGCGCTTGGGCAGCTGCGTCAGCTGCTGAACGTGCCGCTGCGATCGCTGAAGAGATCGAGCGGCTGCGGCGGCCGCACATCCGGCGTCGATGATGCAACCGACGTAAGCGAGGCGTTGTTGCCCCACAATTTCTGCACCGTGATCGAGACCGGCTGCGTGGCATCGCCGGGCTGATAGATCGAACGGAAGGCCGGCGTGGTCGGCCCGCTGTCTGCAACCGTCGTCGGCGACGTTGCGCTCACCGGCGTCACGCCACGCGCATCCGGAAAAGTCTGTAGATAGGCCGCATTGTCGGTCACCGGCACAGCGGGCTGCACGCCGTTGGCGCTCGCAACCTGCGTGGTCGACGGCGAGCCGCCATACATCGCCATCGCGCTGCGCGTCGTCTTCGAGCTTGCCGCACTGGCGTAACGCGCATCGAGCACCGAATAGACCTCGGAAACACTGCGGGCGCGGCCGTCCCTGGCGTAGAAGATCGAGCGATTGGCCGATGCCGCGTTGGGAAACAATCGCGCGCCGACCGCTTGCGGATTGTCCTCGGCATTGGCGATCAGTTTCGCGGCGCCGCCAACACCCATGAAATGGGCCATGTAGAGTTCGCTGTCGCTCGGCCTGCGGCCGAGCAGCCCGCTGAGCTTGAAACTGTTCGACTGCGTCAGCGCCGCCGCCATGCTGGATGCGGCTTCCGGATCGTCGCGCAGCTTCATGATCGACCGTTTCATGAAAGGGTCGTCAACGGTGTAACTGCCGGAGGAGGTCTTGGTGATCGCGTCGGCATAGTTGCCGTAGCCGAGCTGGGTACCCGCTTCCTTCACGGTGCCGAGCCAGGTCTGGTCGATGAACTGGTAGAGCCCGTGCGCGGACGACGTCGTGGCGCCGGCCGTCGGATCGAAGTCGGATTCCATCTTGGCGGTAGTCAGCATGTACTGGAAGCTGACGCCGGTCCGGTTCGAGACCTGCTTGATCGCGCCGGCAACGCGTGCCCGCGACGGATCGAGAACCGCCGTCTGAGAGGCACTGGAATTGTCGACCGACATGATGGAGTGCCCGCCCCGCGCGGCGTTGAGAGACGCCGGCAATTCGGCGCCCTATCGTCTCACCGTGGGACAGGTATGGTTAATGCGGGGTTAAATTTGGGCCTCACTGTCATTCCGGGCGCGCGCAGCGCGGTGCGCGCCGGAATGACGGACGACTACTTCTTATAGACGTCGCTGGGATCGAACAGCCGCTCCGCATCGACGAAAACGAGCTTCGCACCGTCGTCCCCTGCTTCCACCTTGCGATAGAAGCAGGACCGCCGCCCGGTGTGACAGGCCGCGCCGATCTGCTCGACGCGCAGCCAGACCGCGTCCTGGTCGCAATCGGTGCGGATCTCGACCACGCGCTGGGTCTGACCTGAGGTCTCACCTTTTCGCCACAAGGCATTGCGCGAGCGGCTGAAGTACCAGGCCTCGCCGGTCGCGATCGTCTTGCGTAGCGCCTCGTCGTTCATGTGGGCGACCATCAGCAGGTCACCGCTGGCGACGTCCGTCACGACCACCGTCACGAGGCCGACTGCGTCGAAACGGGGCTGGAAGGACAGCCCTTCCTCGATCTCATGGGAGTGGGTGGACACGACAAACCTCGCCGGTTCTTCGCGAGGTCAGCGCTGCAAGCCTCGCACCAGGGACAGGAAACGGGCCTGCTCCGCCGGATTGTCGCGGAACATACCGGTGAAACGGCTGGTGAAGGTGGAGGCGCCATGCTTGGCGACGCCGCGCACCGACATGCAGGTATGCTCGGCCTCGATCAGCACGGCAACGCCGCGCGGCTTCAGGATCTCGTCGATGGCCGCGGCGATCTGCGCCGTCAGGTGCTCCTGGGTCTGGAGCCGGCGGGCGAAGATGTCGGTCAGACGCGCAAGCTTGGACAGGCCGACGACGCGCTCCACCGGAGTGTAGGCGATATGCGCCTTGCCGTAGAACGGCATCATGTGGTGCTCGCACTGCGAGGTGAACTCGATGTCGCGCACCAGGACGAAGTCGTCATAGCCGGCGGTCTCGCCGAAGGTGCGGTCGAGCACTTCGGCCGGGCACTGGTGATAGCCCTGATAGAGCTCGTCGAAGGCCTCGACCACGCGGCGCGGCGTGTCGAGCAGGCCCTCGCGCTGGGTGTTCTCGCCGATATAGGCAAGCAGCGTCTTCACCGCAGCTTCCGCCTCGGCACGCGCCGGGCGCGGCTGGTCGGCACGGACGGCCGCAGCGAGGAATTCGGCAGGGTCAAGCTCTGCCGGGCGGGCCTCGGGCTGCCGGTCGGAAGGCTTGTTCGGGCGGATGGATTTGATCGTAGCGTCCATGTCTACTCCGTTCGACGGCCTTGCGGCCGGAGTGTCACCGGCAGACGGGGCGGCAAGCCGCCGGGCGCCTGAAGAGAACAGTTTTGACGAAAAAGGCCCTTGGGTCATCACGCTGGCGGCGCAGATCTGGCTCGCCACTGCCGCACCGCTGGACTGTTTTTCCGCCAGTTCCCGCCCTATATAAGTCCGTGGACGGCGCCCGCCAAGGCCGATCCGGTGAGGAAGTGCTGGACCCCATCACATGCTGAACGACATCTACAACAAGCGGATCATCGAGTTGGCCGGGAATATTCCGCGCCTCGGGCGGTTATCGGACCCCGATGCCACCGCCACCGCCCACTCTAAATTGTGCGGCTCGACGGTGAAGGTCGATCTCAAGATGAGCGGCGACACCGTCACCGACTTCGCCCACGACGTGAAGGCCTGCGCGCTGGGCCAGGCCTCTTCATCCATCATGGCCAGTCAAATCGTCGGGTCGACTGCCAGCGAACTCCGTGAGTTACGCGAAACCGTTCGCAGGATGCTCAAGGAGAATGGCGTGCCTCCTCAAGGCAAATGGGAAGAGATCAAATTCCTCGAGCCGGTCCGCGACTACAAGGCGCGCCACGCCTCGACTCTCCTCACCTTCGATGCCGTGGTCGATGCCATCGGCCAGATCGAGGCCAAGGCGAGGCAGCCGGCCGCCGCGCAGGGCTGAGTCTTTCCCAACGAGAATCAGGGTTCGCGCTGACGCGCGCCCCCGATCGGCCATCAAGGAATTTCGGTTATTTCTGCGAACCCGCGCTCGGCGCTGTACCGGTCGGTACCATCGCCTCCGCCGTCTTGGTCGACTTGGCAGGCTGCGGTTGTTCCGTTTCCGCCCCGAACTTTGCCTGCGTCTTCGGCGCAAGTTCAGCCATTGCGGGCGCCGCGACGTCGACATGCGGCAGCACGTCGGCCACGAGATCGGTCGTCACGAGATTGGTGAGCTTCAGCTCTGCAGCGTCGAGCTCGTGCAGATCTTCCCATGGCGGCACGCTGAGTGCGAGCGACAGCAGATCACCGGTGCCGCCCATTTCGAATGTGTATTTGGCAAGCCGGCCGATGTCGCGTTCCACGATCATCAAGTCCTGTGCACTGTAGCTCGCCGCCTTGGCGTCGTCAGCGCGGTCGCCCATCCAGATCTGGTGGACCCGCACATGGGCGGCTTCCGGCACATAGCGCTTCTTGCCGGCGAGCAGCAGGAATACACACATGGATTCGCAATAGGCTTCGGGAGCGACCGCCGGACGAGCCGACTGCCCGCCGCGGCCCTGGAGGCTGATGCCGACCGTGGTCAGGAGGCCGAGATTGCGGAAGCGCCGGCCGAGCGTGATCGCATCGTTGACGGAACCGCCGCTGGAGTCGAGCACCACGGTGGCGCCGCCGAGCTGGCGATTGCGGGAAAACTCTTCGAAATCCTTGGGCGTATCAGCGGTGATGATACCGACTGCGCTGACCCAGCCGCGGCAGTTCGGCTCGCAGGCAACCCAATTGAACTTCATCGGCAGCTTGCGCTCTTCGAGGGTGCCGCCGGCGCGGGCGGACGATCCGATCGTCGCGACGGCTCCAGCCAACACGACCCCACAAGCGGCGGTTCCCACGAGCAACCAGCCACGAAGATTGAGCGACTTCAGAAGTTTCAAACTGGTCCCTTCCCCAAGCCCCAAAGGCCTCCAACAATCCCCGGTAGCGCCCTCTGAGTCGATCATACAGGAGTATGTTTCTACACATGGACGTCACAAAAATGGTATCCGGGGGAATACAGATCGTCCACAGGTACTTGCTGCACTGCTCCCAAAAAGCACGCAAAATATGGCGTATAAACAACAGCTTACAGTTCCCTGCATCGGAACTAGGCAAACCTTGCCAACAATCGCAGCAAGGCGCCCATGAAGCATTCAACCTGCGCGCACTGTTCCAAACCCGTGGAAGGCGCGATCCGGCTCCCGCGGAGATTCGGCCGCGCGCTGATCTGGCTCTACCGGCACACGCTGTCGCCGCTGGTCGGCTACAACTGCCGTCACCTGCCGACCTGCTCTGTCTATGGCGATGAGGCGATCGAGCGGTTCGGGCTGTGGGCCGGTGGCTGGATGACGCTGGCGCGCCTGCTCCGCTGCAACCCGTTCGGCACGTCCGGCATCGACAACGTGCCGCTCACCGCACCGCAAGGTGCGCGGTGGTATCTGCCCTGGCGTTATGCTCGCTGGCGTGGCGTGAATGCCTAAGCATGCTGCGGTGATTGGCGCATCGCTGCCTTGTACGGAACCGGAACTTTCCCCTCGCGTTGTTTTGTTGTTGCTCCCACGGGAGGAAACAATAATGCGCTGGAAAATCAGCCCTCATCTTCACTTCAGGCCTGATCCGACAAGTCCTGGCCCCAGCTTGCACCACGATCCCAGAACGATTGATCTGTTCGCGATCGTCGCTTTGCTGGCGCTGGTCCTCGGCTTCGGGTGGTATCTGGGGACGAGCCTCGCGACGCCGCCGAGCACGACGGCGTTCGTCGTGCCGAGCCAGAGCGTGCACTGGTAAGTCAGGCGTTACAGGTCGAGCACCAGCCGGCCGCCGTCAGATCCGGCGACGCAAACCATGAGATAGCGTTCGCGCTCATACGGCGACAGGATTCGGTCGCGGTGCACCGGCTTGCCCTCGAGCCACCCTACCTTGCAGGCGCCGCAGATGCCGCCGCAGCATGATGTCGCTATCTCGATGCCCTTTTCCTGCAATGCGGCCAGCATCGTCTGCCCGGCGCGAACCTGGATTTCGGTCCCGGTGCGCGCCAGCGACAGCGTGAAAGGCTTCGCGTCGGGATCGATGATCGGTTGCGGCGCGACGAAGCGTTCGACGTGAACGTTTGCCGCGGGCCACGCCGCGGTCACGCGCTCGAAATCGTTGGTCATGCTTTCCGGGCCGCAGCAGGCGACCATCGTCTGTGCTCCGGCCTCGCCAACCAATGACGCCAGATCCGGCCGTCCGCTGCGAGCCGTGCGATGCACCACCACGCGGCCCGCTTCGATCAGCGGCGTCAGATGCACGGCAAGCGGCACCTCATCGCGCACGATCAGATGCAGCACAAAGCTGGCATCGCCTCGCCGCACGAGGTGTCGCGCCATCGACAAGAATGGCGTCACGCCGATGCCACCCGCCACAAACACATGGCGCGCGATGTCTGCGCCCCGATCGAGCCCGCCTCGCGGCAGTGAGACGCCGATGACGTCGCCAATGCGGATCTCATCGTGCAGGGCGCGCGAGCCGCCCCGCCCGGCCGCCTCGCGCTTCACCGCGATGACGTAGCGCGCGTTGTCGGCGGGCTCGTTGCACAGCGAATAGGTACGGATCAGCCCGTTCGGCAGATGCAGATCGATATGCGCGCCAGGCTTGAACGGCGGCAGCTCCCAACGGTCGGGGTCGACGAGCGTAAAGAGCTTGATCCCTGCGCCAGCCTCCTCGATGCCGGTGACGACCGTCTCGACCGTCGTGATCGGGCGCGCCTTCATGCCGCGTTCCGTACGGTGTCGCCGACCTTCACGACGCCGCCTTGCAGGATCTTGCAGTTGAGGCCCGAGCGATTGATCAGGGGATCGAAGATCGCCTTGCCGGTGATCTCTTCAATATGCCGGCACGGCACCGACAGCCGCGTCGCCTCCAGCAAGGTCTCGCCCAGCCAGAAGCGGCGGCCGACCAGATGGTTCAGCGGGACGCCTTCGACGGTCACGTTGCGCCGATGTTCTTCCGGGCCGAGCTCGATGCCGGCGTCACGCTTGAGCGCGACCAGCGTCTCGAGCTCGAACAGGGTGACCTGGCGGCCTTCTTCGGGTTTGTGCGAGTAAAAGCCCTCTTCGTTGCCGATCATGTAGCGATCGCCCTGGATTCCCCGGCCAGCGACCAGCGTGATCGAGTCCGATGAACGCATCGGCAGGAACGCGCGCGGGGTCAAGTGAAGGAAGCGCACCACGCCGGTCCAGCCGAGCTGTGCTGCGCCCTGCGCCGAGCCGGCGCTGATGGTATCGAGCATGACAATTCCCTTGAGAAGTCAGGGCGCGCCGCCGCAGCGGCGCACTGTGAAATCAGGTCAGTTCCTTGTTTGCCGTCTCCGGCGCGAATGTGGTCGCGGTCGCGGTGACGGCGGCACAGCCGATCAGCAGCAGCGAGACCGGCCAGGTGGCACCGCCGCTCCACGCCATCAGAGACGCCGCGACCAGCGGCGTCAACCCGCCGCTGATGGCCGCACCGACCTGAAAGCCGAGCGAGGCGCCGCTGTAGCGCAGCCGCGCGGAGAACAGCTCGGAGTACCAGGGCGCGCCGATGCCGAACATCACCATCTGGCCGAAGGTGATCGCAACCACGATGGTGCAGATGACGATGGTGGGATCGCGGGTGTCGAGCAGCCAGAACAGCGGGAAGGCAAACAGCGCCGAGAACAGGCAGCTTGCATAGAACATCGTCTTGCGACCGAGGATATCGGACAACCAGCCGAACAAGGGAATGGCGAGCAATGCCACCAGCGAGGCCGCAAACGCGCCGTTCAGCACCACCGTGCGCGACAGGCCGAGATTGGCCGTGGCGTAGGACATCACGAACACGCCGCCGATGCTGGCATAGGCGATCTCGGAAATCTTCAGCCCGACGGCGGTAAAGAAGGGCCTGCGATGATGCTTGAAGATTTCCACCAGCGGCATCTTGGCGACGTCCTTTTTGGCCTGGACCTGACGGAAGGCCGCGGTTTCCTCCATGTTGAGACGGATGTAGAGGCCGACGCCGACCAGCAGGATCGAGAGCAGGAAGGGAATGCGCCAGCCGTAAGTCATGAAGTCGCTTTCGGGCAGGCTCGCCACCAGTGCGAACATTCCGATCGCGGCGAGATTGCCGATGGGATTGCCGACCTGCACCATGCTGCCGAGCAGGCCGCGGCGATGCGTCGGGCAGTTCTCGACCACCATCAGCACGGCGCCGCCCCATTCGCCGCCAAGGCCGATGCCCTGGAGGAAGCGCAGGCCGATCAGCAGCAACGGCGCGGCGATGCCGATCTGCTGGTAGGTCGGAAGCAGGCCGATCAGGAAGGTGCCGATGCCCATCACCATGATCGTGATCGCAAGCATCGCCTTGCGGCCGACCCTGTCGCCGTAATGACCGAAGATCGCAGCGCCCAGCGGCCGCGCCAGGAAGCCGACGGCGTAGGTGCCGAAAGCAGCGATGGTGGCGAGCGTGGGGTTGCCGGCGGCGAAGAAGACCTTGTTGAAGACCAGCGCGGTCGCCGTGCCGTAGATGAGGAAGTCGTACCATTCGACCGCGGTGCCGATCACGCTCGACCACACGATCCGTCGCAAGCGCGCCGCCTCGTCCGGCGCTACGTTCAGGGTTACGTCGTCTGCTACGGTCATCGATCGCTCCAAAAGGTACCGGCGCCTGGGGAAAAGCAGTTGGTTGTGTCCGTGGAGCCCATCGGCAGCAGGGACAGCAAAATCGATCATGTTTACTGCAGGAAATCAACGCCGCGGAACGCGGCAAATGCCGACGATCGCGGCACGCCGTGCTATTTGCACTGTTTTTCGGCTTTTTTTGGCAATATGCCAGCGCGTTTGCTCATAATATCCGCGGCCCTGCTCGAAATTTCCGCGCATAAGTTTTCCCTAGGAATACATGCGTGCGCTCGCGGCACGGGCGGCGCACGCCGCTCGGGCTGGCGGTTCGGCGGCATCTGTTGCAAAAGAGGCCAGCAGTTCGGGAGATTCATGCGTGCTTGACGTCAGCAAAGCGACACCGGTCGGGGCCAATATCCGCCAGGCGCGGATTGCCAAGGGCCTGACGCTGGACCAGCTTGCGCGGCAGAGCGACCTCACCCGCGGCTACATCTCGCTGGTCGAGCGCAATCTGAAGATCCCCTCGCTCGCCGCGCTGCTGCGGATGGCCGCCGCGCTCGAGGTCAACGTCGCGAACTTCTTCGACCCGAACGCCGAGCCCGCACCGCGCTACACGCTGTTCCGCCGCGAAGGCGGCAACGTCCCGTTGTTCCAGGACAGGTTTGGCGTGGTGCCGCTGGCAACCGGCCGCACCCGCAAGATGATGGAGCCGTTCCTTCTCAGCCCGCCGCACAAGGCGGCGACGCGCGCCTCGCATGCGGGCGAGGAGCTGCTGTTCGTCGTCAACGGCAAGATCGCCATCAAGCTCGACGGCGAAGAGCTGACGCTCGGCAAGGGCGACTGCCTGTATTTCTCGGGCGAAACCCCGCACGAGGTCAGGAGCCTCGGCCGGCAGAAGGCCGAAGTTCTGGTCGTCGTGGCCCAGAGCTCTTGATGCCGGGCCTCGGCAACTAGGCTAGCGGAACCAGTAGAAGCGTCCCGGCGGCGGCGGGATCGGCTCGGGCGGACGCGGCCGCTTCGGACGCGCCGGCTTGGGCGGCGGGTCAGCGGATGAGGTTGCCTCCGCGGCCGGCGCGGTCTCGGTTCCCGGCACCCTCACCGACAGCAGCAAGTTCGACTCGTTCATGCGCCAGCGATAGCCGACGCCGAAATCGATCGGCTGGGCGCGCGTGAACAGTTCGGCATAGCGCTCCTGGTAGCGGCCGGGGAATTCGCTGATCGGTCCGAGATAACGGCCGAACGGGAAGAACCGCCATTGCCGCGCGCTGTAGTTCGCTAGTGGAATGCCGGAATCGTCCTGGATGATGGTCGCGCTGTTGGCGAGCAGCCAATCGCGGGCGACGGTGAAGTTGCCGGAGTGCAACAGATAGGACGCGCTCTTGATCAGGCTGTTGCCCGGACCGAGCGTCTCGCAGAACTTCAGGAAGCCGGCTGCGCGTGCACCGGAATTGGAAAGGTCGGTCGAGAAATAATACAGCGTGCGCGCTTCCCCGTCGGGGCCGGCGAAGGTGATGCGGACGCCGCGCGTGGCGTTGGGTCCCGGATTGTCGTTGCCGACGTGCATCCCGCCCTTGTCGTCGAGCGCAATCATCTCGACATTGCGGATGGACTTGCCGGAGCGGACGAGGAAGACATAGAGAATCGGCAAGGTGCCGTTGACCTGGTTGGCGTGCAGGTCGACCTTCATCTGCTTGGTGATGAAGAAGGAGAAGCTCAGGATCGAGCCGAGCGAGCGCTCGACGTTGTAGAGCGCGGCGCCGACCGAACCGCGCGGCAGCCGCGTCAGGTCGGGCACGGCGCCGACCGGCTCCAGCGCACCGAGCACGTAGGTGCTGGCCTTGGAATAGAAAGCGTTGGCGTAGAGGAAGTCCGGGCCGCTGAACAGGTAGAACATGGTGGGCCTGGGCGCGGCCAGATTGACGTCGGCCCATTGACGGATCTTCGAGATCTGTCGCTGCTCGAGCTGGGCGAAGGCGCCGTCAAAGAATTTTGCGTGGCGCTGCCAGCCGGGATCCTTCGTCAGCGGCATCAGGGGCGAGTCCGCCGATGGCTGCATGCCCGCGAGGAAGCGCGCGGTGTCGTCGAAGGTGACGTCGGCCGCACGCGCGGACGAGACGGCGCCAGCCAGCAGGGCAAGAGCGACGGCCGCAATTCTCATGGGTCGGAACATGTCTATTCGCGATTGTGTAACGTGCCAGCGGCGACCGGCCGCCTGCGGAAAACAGCATAAATCAACAGGCCCGAGAGCATGACGAGCATCCCCGACAGCGACTGAACCGGCCGCTCGGTCAAAAGGTAGTACATCATGAAGGCGGTCACGAGCAGGAAAAGGAGCGGTGTGAAAGGGTATCCCCAGGCCCGATAGGGCCTGGGCAGATCGGGATCGGTGATGCGCAGCTTGATGACGCCGGCGACCGTGAAGAACGAGCAGAACAGCAGCGCGAACTGGATGAAATCGAGCACCGCCTCGAAGCTGCGCGTGAACAGCAAGAGATTGGCGACCGCGAGCTGAAACAGGATGGCATAGGCCGGCGCGCCGCTCACCGACCGCTTCGAGAACACCCGCAGGGCCGGAATGTCCTCGCCCATCGTCATCATCACGCGGGGGCCGATCCACATCATCGCACTGATCGAGGAGATCAGGCCGAAGCAGATCATCGCGCCGACGATCCGGCCGCCGAGACCGCCGAAGATGGCGCTGCCGGCAACGCTGGCAACGTCGAGCTGACCGGCGAGCGCGCCGACCGGCGTCGAATAGAGAAACACCGCATTCAGCCCAACGTAGAGGACGAGCACGATCAACGTGCCCGCGAGCAGCGCACGCGGCAGGTCGCGCTGCGGCATGTTCATCTCGCCGATGATGTAGGTGGCGGCGTTCCACCCCGAGAACGAATACATCACGAAGACGAGTCCGATCGCGAAGGGCGCGCTGACGATATGAGCGAGATCGCCCGGCTGCGGCGTGAAGGCGATCGGCTGCGGCACGCCGATGACGAAGCCCGCAACCAGGAAGGCGATGATCAGCACGACCTTCAGGATGGTCGAGATCAGCTGGAAGGTCGAGGAATGCCTGACACCAGTCAACTGCACGAGCGAGACCAGCCACACCACGCCGATGGCGAGCGGGATCGACGGCAGATCGGGCACGACCGATTTGGCGTACTCGCCGAACGCCATCGCGGCGAGCGCGACGGGCGCCGCAAAGCCCACCGTCGCCGAGACCCAGCCGGCGAGAAAGCCGAAGGCAGGATGATAGGCGCGACTGAGGAAATTGTATTCGCCGCTCGAGCGCGGAAACATCGCCCCGAGCTCGCTGTAGGCGAACACTCCGCACAGCGCGACGATGCCGCCGACGGTCCACAGCAACAGGATCGAGAAGCCCGACGGGATGTCCTTGACCTGAAAGCCGAGGCTGGTGAAGACGCCGACCCCGATCATGTCGGCCACGACGATGGCGGCAGCGACCAGGGCGGAGACCCCCGCCCCGCTCCCGGTTAGCCAGCCAGTCCAGGGCGCGGTACCCGCATCTGATGCCATCATCGGGGTCCTCAACCTCAGGAGTCACGCCTCGCGGGAGCATCGGGCAGTTTGGTCCAGTCAATTCAAGCAGGGTTAACAAGGGTTAAATGAGGCGGGAGAAATAGGTAATTTGACACCTGTTATGCATGCTCATGGGCAATAGACTTGAACAAGCACCGGAAAATCCCGTTTCCCTCACCCACAATCAGGACACGATTGCGTGGTCCCTTTGAGCGTTCCGGATGTGGGAAGTTTCTCCGGACGCTTAACGTCGCCTAAACGCCGGTCGGCTCAATTGTCTTAAAGATTGCCGATGGGTCGTGACTTGGGGTCATGGGTGGATGGTCGGGGCCGTTCCAGAACTGAGAGCTGACACGCGTGCCGACCGGACGCCGTCTGGTGCGCGCGGTCGTGCGCTCCGGATCGGCCTGATCTCAGCCGTGGTGCCGCTGTCGCTGGCGCTGGTTCAATGCGGCAAGGCGCCCAACCCGGCGGCGCTCGCGGCGAACTCGCAGGCTAACGTCCAGGTAGTCGCCAAAACCAATCCGCAAGCCGCCAATCAGCAGGTCGCAAGCGGCGACACGTTCGAGGATCGCTTCCCTGCCCCGCAATTCAAGGAGCGCTTCCCCTCGACGGGCGAGAGTCTTCTGCAGCGGCAGATGTCGGACTTCTCGCCCAAGCGCGCCGTGCAGCAGCAGGGCGAGCAGGCGCCCTACAAGGTCGCCTCGCTTGCGCCGCAAGTGCCCTACCAGCGTCCGCCGCGCGAAGACCTGACGACGCTCGTCGGCATGAAGTCGTCGGCCTTCCCCTATTTCGGCAACAACCCCGCCTCGGACGCGCCGTTCCTCAACATCTCCAAGGGCGATCGCCGCGGTCATCGCAGCTATTCCGGTCGCGTCTACTGGCAGGACGAGACCTACAGCGACAGCCGCGTGCTGATGCACGTGCCCGAACATTTCGACGTGCGCAAGCCGGGCGTGATCGTGGTGTTCTTCCATGGCAATGGCGCAACACTCGAGCGCGACGTGCGCGACCGGCAGCTGGTGCCGCAGCAGATCACCGAGTCCGGCGCCAACGCCGTGCTGCTCGCCCCGCAGATGGCGGTCGACGCCGCCGATTCCAGCGCCGGCAAGTTCTGGCAGGCCGGCGGCTTCAAGCGTTTCATGGAGGAATCGGCCAACCACCTCGCCCGCGTCACCGGCGATCCCAACAGCGCCCGCGCCTTCGCCAACATGCCGATCGTCATCGTCGGCTATAGCGGCGGCTTCCTGCCGACGGCCTGGAGCCTCGAGGTCGGCGGCATCAGCGACCGCGTCCGCGGCGTCGTGCTGCTCGACGCCGTCTATGGCGAGATGGACAAGTTCGCTTCCTGGATCGAGAGCCACCGCTCCGGCTTCTTCGTCAGCTCCTACACTCGCTACACCGCGCGGCGCGACCGTGAGTTGATGAGCATGCTCAGGCAGAAGGGCATCAGCGTCTCCGAGGACATGGATGGACCCTTGCGCCCCGGCAGCGTGGTGTTCGTCGAAACCGGCGACGGCATCACCCATCGAGACTACGTGAACCGCGCGTGGACGCAGTATCCGCTCAAGGACGTGCTGGTGAAGATGTCGGCGACGCCGGCGCTGGCGCTGACGCGCGTGGCCGCCACAACGCCATCCGCATCGAGTCGCTGATTGGACGCAGTCGTGACGCGCGGAGCGTCCGGTCGTGTCGCTCAGGTTTTCGGCAGCTTCGGAATGCTCTCGGCGAAACCATTGAAGCAGGCCAGCCGCTCGTCCTCCTCCTTGAAGAAACGGCAATCGGCATAGCCCTTGGCCTTTGCCGGCTTCGGTTTCGGCGCCGGCGGGACTATGGCGTCGTAGCAGTTGAGGCGGTCCTTGGTGCCGTCATCGAGCTCGAGGCAGGACTGGAGCCGCGCCGCGATCGACTGCGGCTTGCCCTTCGGCCCCGGCGCCGCGGTGGCGGCCGCAGCCTTGGTGCCGTCCTTGGTCCCCTTGGGCTTGACCTGCACCAGCGGCTTGTCCCCCACCATTGGCGGCTTGTCGGCTTGCGCAAACGCGGAGGCTGAATAGAGCACCGCGGCAACTGCCAGAATCATCCTCATTTCAGTCAACTCTCTTTGGTCCCCATGCCTCGCCTTCTAGCCCTCCAGCGCGCCGTTTGCCAAGCGCCTTGCGCACAGGAAAAGACGCCAGCTTCAGACCGAGGCAACAGCCGGCCGGGGCCGGGTCAGGATCACCAGAAGCAGCGCCAGCACGACGAATCCGACCGCGACGAAGCCGAGCGGATGCAGCAGCTCGCGAGCGAACAGCAGCCCGCCGATGGCGGAGCCGACAGCCTGGCCGATATAGAGGACGGAGGTGTTGAGTGCGACGGTCGCCGATGCAAGCGGCGGCGCGGCCGCGACCAGCCGCACCTGCTGCATCGAATTGGTCGAGGCAAAGCCGAGGCCCCAGATCGCGACCGCGCCCGCCATCAACACCAGGCTCCCGGCACCGAGCGCCCAGCCCGTGATGCCCGCAAGCAGCAGGCAGGTGAACAGCAGCGAGGTTCGGTAGGGTCCCCAGGTGTCGACGATCCGGGTCGCGATGACGACCCCGAGGAAGCCACAGACACCGTAGGTGCCGAACACCATGCCGATCGCATCCGGGCTTGCATCGGTCAGCTTCTTGAGCAGCGGGCCCATGAAGGTAAACACCACGAACTGCCCCGACATCTGCAACATCGTGATCGCAAGCAGCAGCAGGATGGTCCTGCTGCGACCGACCGCGCTCCAGGTCTTCAGGTCGACGGACGTGCCCTTCAGGCCCGCCGGCAAGCGCAGCAGCAGCAACAGGAAGCTGATACAGCCGAGTACGCCGATTTCGCCGTAGGCCGCGCGCCAGCCGTAGCGGCTGGCGATGAAGGTGATCAGCGGCAGGCCGACGGCGGCAGCCAGCGACCAGCCGAGAAAGATGTAGGCGATCGTGCTGCCGCGCCGCTCCACCGGCACGATCAGCGCCGCAGTGCCGGCAGCCTGCGGCGTGTAGAGCGCGCCGACCGCGAGCATCACGAGGCGAATGACGAGCAGGCTCGTGTAGTCGGGCGCGAAGGCCGAAGCGAGATTGCCGAGCGCGAGCACCGCAAGCGTCGTGGCGAGCAGCGTCCGCCGGTCGATGCGGCTGGTCAGCCAGGCCGTCAGCGGCGAGCCGATGCACAGCGTGATCGCGCCGAAGGTGATCAGGAGTCCTGCCGCATGAATGCTGACGTCCAGCCCTGTCGACAATTCGGGCAGCATGCCCGCCGGCGCCAGTACCGAGCAGCCGGTGACGAGGTTGCCGAGCATCAGGGCGGTTGGCGCGAAACGGCCGGTGGCGGATGGATTTTCCATGCAATTGCATCTAGAGCAGACGCGCGGCCGGTTAAAGGGCGCGGCTCGAAATAGTTGAAGCGCCGCCCCGGCTTTTGCGCGCCACTTTCTTGGAAATGCCGGATTGCGCAGGCCGAATCGCCTGATATATCGCTCGTTCCCGCTTACCTGCGCTCGTTCGCAGGAGTGAGCCTCAGGAGAAAAGCAATGACCGAACAGCCCAAATCCGAATCCGGCTTCCAATACAGCCTCAGCAATTTGAAGCCCGTGAACCCCTCCGCCAAGGTCACCCTCACCTTCCCCAACGGCGCCCGGCGCGAATACGACAAGAACATCACCGGCCTCGATATCGCCAAGGGCATCTCGCCCTCGCTGGCCAAGCGCACGGTCGCCATGGCGCTCGATGGCGTGGTCGCCGACCTCGACGATCCCATCGAAGCCGATGCCAGGATCGAGCTGATCAACCGCGACGACCCGCGCGCGCTCGAGTTGATCCGCCACGACTGCGCCCACGTGCTCGCCGAAGCCGTGCAGACGCTGTGGCCGGGCACGCAGGTCACCATCGGCCCCGTGATCGAGAACGGCTTCTACTACGACTTCTTCCGCAATGAGCCGTTCACCCCGGAAGACTTTGCCGCGATCGAGAAGAAGATGCGCGAGATCATCGCGCGCGACAAACCCTTCACTAAGGAAGTCTGGGACCGCGAAAAGACCAAGCAAGTGTTCCGCGACAAGGGCGAGGCCTTCAAGGTCGAGCTGGTCGACGCCATTCCCGGCGACGAGCCGATCAAGATCTACTACCAGGGCGACTGGTTCGACCTCTGCCGCGGCCCGCACATGACCTCGACCGGCAAAGTCGGCAATGCCTTCAAGCTGATGAAGGTGGCCGGCGCCTATTGGCGCGGCGACAGCAACAACCCGATGCTGACCCGCATCTACGGTACCGCCTTTGCCAAGCAGGAGGACCTCGACGCCTACCTCAAGCAGATCGAGGAAGCCGAAAAGCGCGACCATCGCAAGCTCGGCCGCGAGCTCGACCTTTTCCACTTCCAGGAGGAAGGCCCTGGCGTGGTGTTCTGGCACGCCAAGGGCTGGACCATCTTCCAGCAGCTGATCGCCTATATGCGCCGCCGCCTGGCCGGCGACTATAGCGAGGTCAACGCGCCGCAGATCCTCGACAAGTCCCTGTGGGAGACCTCCGGCCATTGGGGCTGGTACCGCGAGAACATGTTCGCGGCGCAGTCGGCCGGCGACGAGGCCGAGGACAAGCGCTGGTTTGCGCTCAAGCCGATGAACTGCCCCGGCCACGTGCAGATCTTCAAGCACGGCCTGAAGAGCTACCGCGACCTGCCGCTGCGTCTCGCCGAGTTCGGCGTGGTGCATCGCTACGAGCCGTCCGGCGCCATGCACGGCCTGATGCGCGTGCGTGGCTTCACCCAGGACGACGCGCACGTCTTCTGCATGGAGGACCAACTTGCCGACGAGTGCCTGAAGATCAACGACCTGATCCTGTCGACCTACGCGGACTTCGGCTTCACCGGCGATCTCACCGTCAAGCTCTCGACCCGGCCGGAGAAGCGCGTCGGCACCGATGCGATGTGGGATCACGCCGAGCGCGTGATGGCGACCGTGCTGAGCCAGATCCAGGCGCAGAACAACCACATCAAGACCGAGATCAATCCGGGCGAAGGCGCCTTCTACGGACCGAAGTTCGAATACGTGCTGCGCGACGCCATCGGCCGCGACTGGCAATGCGGCACCACACAGGTCGACTTCAACCTGCCGGAGCGGTTCGGCGCGTTCTACATCGACCATGACAGCGGCAAGAAGGCGCCGGTGATGGTGCACCGCGCGATCTGCGGCTCGATGGAGCGCTTCATCGGCATCCTGATCGAGCACTATGCCGGCAACTTCCCGCTCTGGCTCTCGCCGGTGCAGGTGGTGGTCACCACCATCACCTCGGAAGCGGACGAGTACGCCAAGCAGGTGCTGGAGCAGGTCCGGCGCGCGGGGCTTCGGGCCGAGATCGATCTTCGCAACGAGAAGATCAACTACAAGGTCCGTGAGCACTCACTGGCAAAAATCCCGGCGCTGCTGGTGTGCGGCAAGAAGGAAGCCGAAACGCAGTCGGTCTCGGTGCGCCGGCTCGGCAGCGACGGCCAGAAGGTGATGACGACGGCGGAGGCGCTCGCCGCCCTGGTCGACGAAGCGACCCCGCCGGATGTGCGGCGGGCTCGCGGCGCGGCCTGATCCTTGAAATCGATCTAAACCCGCTTTCGATTGTGGGCGTGCATGCCTATCTCGGCAGGGCACGCCCGACGACCAGCCGAAGAGGATATCGCAGTGCCCGACGCCATCGAACTCCTGAAGACCCGCCGCTCGGTCAAGCCGCGCGAGATGACGGGCCCCGGCCCCTCCCCGGCCGAGCTCGAGACCATTCTCACCATCGGCGCGCGCGTGCCCGACCACGGCAAGCTCGCGCCCTGGCGCTTCATCATTTTCGAGGGGGATGCGCGGCAGCGTGCCGGCGAGGTGATCGCCAAGGTGTTTGCCCGCAAGAATCCCGGCGCGCCCGCGGCGGACGTCGAGATCGAGCGAAAGCGTCTCACGGATGCGCCGCTGGTGATCGGCATCGTCAGCTTCACCAAGCCGCATCCGAAGGTACCGGCCTTCGAGCAGGAATTGTCGGCGGGCGCCAGCGTCATGAACGTCGTCACGGCCGCGACCGCGCTCGGTTACGGCGCCTGCTGGCTGACGGGCTGGTTCTCGTTCGATCGCGGCGTGCTGGAGGGTCTCGGGCTGAAGCCGGACGAGAAGCTTGCCGGCTTCGTCCATATCGGCACGCCCACCAGACCGAGCGAGGACCGTCCGCGACCGGTCCTTTCTGAAATCGTGACACGATTTTAATCGAAGGCTTGTTGACGCCCCCGACGTCTTGCGGCTTTGTTCCCCGCCAGGGAGGAAGCCCGGATGAAACGCCGCGAATTTCTGGTCGGGGCCGCGTTGCTGGCCGGCACGATGGCGCGCAGCCGCGCGGCCGATATTCCTGCTCCGTCGCCCGACGGGCTCGACCGCATCACGGCGTATTTTGATAACGAAGTGGGAAGCGGCCGGCTGCCGGGCGCGGTGATCCTGGTCCAGCAGCACGGCAGGCCGGTCTATCTCAAGACCTTCGGCGTGCGCGACACCAGCACGGGCCTCGCCATGACGCCCGATACCATCTTCGCGATCCACTCCATGACCAAGCCGATCACGTGTCTTGGCGCGATGATGCTGATCGACGAGGGCAAGCTTGCGCTCGCGGATCCGGTGTCGAAATACATCCCCCTCTTTGCCGATACCAAGGTGGGCCTCGAGGTCACCAATCCCGACGGCACGCTGAAGGTCGATCTCGTAGCCCCGGTCCGTCCGGTCAACATCGAGGATCTGCTGCGGCACACCTCGGGCATCAGCTACGACTATATCGGCGGCAAATGGGTCGAGCAGGCCTACAAGGCCGCCAACATCTTCGAGGGTCAATTCAACAACAGGGAGTTCGCCGAGCGCATCGCGAAATTGCCGCTGGCGCGGCAGCCGGGAACGCTGTGGCGCTACGGCCATTCCACCGACGTGCTCGGCAGCGTCATCGAGATCATCTCGGGACAGACGCTGTACGCATTCCTCAAGCAGCGCATCTTCGATCCACTCGGCATGAGCAACACGAAGTTCGCGCTGGCAACGGAGGACGAGCTTGCGCGGATGGCGCGGCCGCTGCCGAACGATTTCATCCTGCTCGCAGGCGAGCGCGACCGCCTCGACCATCCCGAATGGCAGTCCGGCGGCGGCGGCCTGCTCTCGACCATCACCGACTATCAGCGCTTCTCGCAGATGCTGCTCAACGGCGGCGAGTTCGAGGGCAAGCGTTACCTCAGCCCGGCGGCGTTCAAGGCGATGACGACCGATCACATCGGCCCTGGCTCCGGCGTCGGACGCGACTATTTCTATTTTCCGGGCGACGGTTTTGGCTATGGCTACGGCCTTGCGGTGCGTACCGATCCCGGCAACGCCAAGCCGCCGCCGCCGGGCTCGCTCGGCGAGTTGAAATGGGACAGTGGCAGCGGCACCTATTTCGGCGTCGATCCCAAGCTCGACATGGTCTACCTGATGATGCAGCAGACCCAGAACGAGCGCAGCCGCATCACGCCCGCGTTCAAAGCACTGGTCTACGACTGCTACCCCGAGGGGCTACGCCGCCCGTGACGCGCGCTGGCCGAAATCGGCGAGTAGTTTTGCGATCTCGGCGGCCGGCCGCGCCGCACTGAACAGAAAGCCCTGCACCTCGTTGCAGCCTTCGGCGCGCAGCCAGTCGAGCTGATCCTCGGTCTCGACGCCTTCCGCGGTCGTGGTGATGTTGAGACTGCGGCCGAGGCCGGAGATCGCACGCACGATCGCAACGCAATCCGGCCGCTGCGCCAGGTCCTTGACGAAGGAGCGGTCGATCTTGATCTTGTCGAAGGGGAAGCTGCGGAGATAGCTGAGGCTGGAATAGCCGGTGCCGAAATCATCCATGGAGATGCCGACGCCGAGCTCGCGGAGCTGATGCAGGATGGCGAGATTGGCATCGGTTTCGGCGAGGAAGATCGATTCGGTGATCTCGAGCTCGAGCCGTTTCGGCGACAGGCCGGACTGCGCCAGCGCCGAGATCACGACCTGAACCAGATTGCGGCTGCGGAATTGCGCCGGCGACAGATTGACCGCGACCTTGACGTCGGAAGGCCATCTCATCGCTTCGGCGCAGGCCTCGCGCAGCACCCACTCGCCGAGCTGGGTGATCAGGCCGATGTCTTCGGCGACCGGAATGAATTCCGCGGGCGAGATCATGCCCTTGTCGGGATGACGCCAGCGCAGCAGCGACTCGAAGCCGGAGATGCGATCGGACGCGATCGAGATCAACGGCTGGTAGTGCAGCTCGAACTCGCCGTTGGCGAAGGCGCGGCGCAGATCGAGCTCCATGCCGCGGCGCCTCTGCGCCTGGAGATCCATCTCGCGCTCGAAGAAATGATGCATGCCGCCGCCATCGGACTTCGCCCGGTACAGCGCCATGTCGGCATTGCGCATCAGCTCTTCCGGCGTCACGCCGTCGCCCGGTGACAGCGCGATGCCGATGCTGGCCCCGATCACCATCTCCTGGCCGTCGAGTTCATAGGGCGCCTTCAGCATGTCGATCAGCAAGCTCGCGCAGGCGCTGGCCTCGTTCGGCGAGGCGTCGGCGGCGAGGATCACCGCGAACTCGTCCCCGCCAAGCCGGGCCGCGAGATTGGCGCCGCGCACCGCGGTGGTCAGGCGTTCGGCGACTTGCTTCAACAGGCGATCGCCGGCCGGATGCCCGAAGGAATCGTTGATGTTCTTGAACAGGTCGAGGTCGATATAGAGCACGCCGACCCGTTTTCCCGCGGCCTGGTCGAGCGCCTGCTTCAGGCGCTGCTGGAAATATTCGCGGTTCGGCAGGTCGGTGAGCCCGTCATGGTGCGCCATGTGGGCGATCCGCGCCTCGGCCTTGCGCCGCTCGGTGATGTCGACCACCGCGACCAGATAGCCGTCGCGATCATCAAAGGCGACGCGACGGCCGAAAGTGAGCACCTCGATCTCGCTGCCGTCGGCACGCAAATGCCGCCAGTTGCGCGAGGAGTGATAGGTGTCACCGATCCGTTCGAGCGCCTCGGCGTGGCTGTCCCACTCGTCCTCGGGCCAGATCTCGTGCAGCTTCATGCGCAGGAAGGTGCCGCGGCCGTAGCCGTAATGTTGGACAGCAGCGTCGTTGACGCTGAGAAACTCCTTGGTCTGCGCGTCGAACACCCACATCGGCATCGGGTTGTTGTCGAACAGCAGGCGGAACGAGGCGTCGCGCCGCTTCAGTGCGGTGACGTCGGAGATCGTCAGCGAGACCACGTCGGCGAAGGCGGTGGCGCTGAGCCGGAGGTGACGTCCATCGTTCTCGATCTCGATCTGCTCGCCGCGCCCGCCCGAGACGGCCCTGAGCAGGAACTTCATGATATCGGGCGACGCGAGCAAATTGTCCCCCTCGCCGATCCGACGCCATAACAGCTCCGCGCCCGCCGCCTTCAGCAGCAGCTCCGCGCTCTTGTTGTGGTGAACCACCTGAAGATCGAACGGCTTGCCTTCGGCATCGCGCAACGCCGCCAGCGAGACCACGGCGTCATCGGTCGATGAGAAAATCGCGTCGAGCAGATTGTACTGCGCGCCGCGCTCGTTGACATAGGCGCCGACCAGCGTGGCGCCCCAGCGCGAGGAGGTCGGCAATGCCAGCAGATCGTAGGTCCTGACCATGCCGTCGCGCACGCAATGCGCACTGGCCTGGTGCGGCCGTCCGCTCTTCAGCGCGTTCGCGACCGCTTCCGACAGCGCCGTGGCGCAATCGGGCGACAGCTCCGCGACCGGAATGTCCCAGCGCTCCTCGCCGAGCCATTTCTGCACGTAGCGTCCGCTGCGCGACAATTCGAGCCTGCCGTCGTTCTTCAGCAGCGCGATGTGGTCGGCGAGCCGTCCGAGGCTGCCGAGCATCACGTCCTCATAGCGCGGCAGCCGGTCGCCCGGCTTCAACGCGGCACGCCATTTGCGACGAAGCACCGGGATGTCGTCGAACATTTCGGCGGCCGGTTTCCCCGGCATCTTCTTCGCGGCACTCATGGCAGTCCCCAACGCACTTTCCCCGCGCATCCAATGCAGATGCGCTTAATGCCGTGTAAAAAGGACGCAAGCGCGGGTTCCATTCGGCGATTATGACAGTTTTAAGTCGGGTGTTGGTTAGTGGGTGTTAGAGACTATGACAGTTGAGCGAATGCGCCGAGCGCATCAGCGCACGAGCTCGCAGTTTGGGCGCTCAACTGCATCAACGCCGTCATTGCGAGCGCAGCGAAGCAATCCAGAGTCTCTCCGCGGCGACAATGTCCATTCCGTCATCCTGAGGTGCGAGACTTGCGATGCGATCGCATCGCAAGTCGAGCCTCGAAGGATGAACGGCCCAGATGCAGCCGGGCCATCGCCCTTCGAGGCTCGCCGAAGAGGCGAGCACCTCCAGCGACAACCGCTTCGCGGTTGCGCGGGGGTGACGGTGATGGGCAAGCGCTCGCCCCATGATCACTGTCAGACACACCTTCGCAACCTCGCGGCTCATTCGCCCCAGCTTTGCTTGGTTGCTCACCCTCCGATGAAAGAGGGCGCAGGGAAGACCGGGTGCCGGCTGGCACCCGCGGTCCACTGTGCGACGTTGCAGTCAAAAAATTTGCACAGCGGCATACAGGTGAAGCCATAACAACCGGCCTTCCCTGCGCAGTGGTTTTACGGCTTATGTCGTGATCTCCCCGGGGAGCGATGCACTATTGCCCCCGTCGCCTTGCAGATAACTGATGCGCCCGCCCAGTTGGGCAGTACACATCACCACAAGACTTGACGCACAGACCCCGGGCGTCAGGACCACACGATTTTGCCGTACGCAAGCCACACCGGTCGTGTGCGCGACCTCCTCGCTCACGGTTGCCCGCCCTGCGAAACCCTTCGCGCCGATGTAACTGGCGTCCACCGCCGTCCGGCCCGCGTTCGTGACGATCGCGATACGCCCCTCTTCCTTGGGCCGGGTTGCGCGCAATATCCGCCTATTCCGAATTTCTGTAAAGGCGAATATTTTTGGCGCCACGGATTGACCGAGAATTTGGGTGTTTTGCCCGACGGGCAACGCAAGCTCTTGTAGCCGAATGGAGCGCAGCGCAATCCGGCCACGGGCTCAACGGCGGTCGCGACGCGCCGCTAGTCCTCGCTGGAGGCCGCGGAACGGTTGCGCAAGTGAGCCTGCGACAACAGGAAGAACAATGCGCGCTCGCCCTGATACTTGGCGGACGGCCGCGTGCGCTCGAAGCCATCGGCAAATACCTTGCCGGACTGGTCGCACACCTGCCACCGCCAACCAAACCGCTTACGCCTGGTGAGGATCACTTCGAACATGCCGACGGGCTGGGTCCCTGCTCCTGCCGGTCTCGCAAGCGCGCGCCTGCTCCTGGCCTCCCCGTTTAGGGGATGTCCGACATATAACCCAGCAGGACGGAAAGAGAATAAAATTGATTATCGGAAACGCGTATCATGCACCGGTCTTGTTGCACCAGCTATGGCGAGTCGCGACGCTTCCGGAATAAGTCCATGCTGCCGGTGTTTCTCGACGCCTTCAATGCTGCCTGGTCGCGCTTACAGGAGTATTCAAGTCAAAACACAAAACGAGATGCCCGGTAAGCGAACGCTCACCGGGCATTCATTTGCGTGCGCTGGATGAGAAGCGCGGTACGATGTTGCGGAAGTCGCTCGCATCGGACGTCGTGCTCTCTGTGATGGCGCCGGTAAGAAAGCCCTGGCCGAGCGGGCCGAACGGAGCGAAGCCGCGACGCAAAATCACCGCGCGACGACTTCGACTTCGCCGTCGACGCCGTTCACGACGTTGAAGCCGCGCTCGTAGACCTTGCCCTCGTTCTTGGCGATAGCGCGGTATTCGCCTTCGGAGAGCACGACGCGCGGGAAGGCGCCGATCGATTCCTTGATAACGTCGCCGCCCGGGGTCAGCACCGACCAGGCGGTGTTGGCGAGCGCCTCGCCGCCCCTGTCGCTGACGAGCTTGAGCGTGATCACGGCGGCGCGGTGGGTGATGGTGACGTCGGTGAGCTTGCCGGCCTGGACGCGGATGTCCGAGCGCACCAGCGAATTGGCGTCGCCATAGTTGGAGATGATGTAGTAGGTCCCCTCGGGTATCAGCACGACGTCGCCGGCGGCGACGTTCGGCACCAGCGAGGCGCGCTCGCCGGACTCGAACTGGCTGCCCTTGTAGATCGCGAACGAGATCTGGTTCTGCGGAATGCGACTGGTGCCGACGCGGCCCTCAATGCGCAGGCCCCCCGCAGGCAGCACAAAGGATTCGCGGTCGGTCTCGGCCTTCAGGCTGACGGTACGCACCGCGCTGACAAGGCCAAAGGCAACGTGCACGACGTAATTGCCCGGCGGCAGCACGATGTTGGGCGTGGCGTTGCGGTCCTCCCGGATCAGCTTGAAGGTGCCGTTCTCGTCGGGACGGTCGGCGAACACCCGCCAGACCAGGCCGCTGGTGATCGCGGGAGAATCCTTGCCGTATTTCGCGGTCAGCGACAGCACCCCCTGGCCGGGCACGGCCGCGTTGAGCGGCGGGGCCGCCGGCACGGTCGAGACCGCGGGGGGCGGCATGCTGGGAGTACTCGGCTGGAGCAGGGTCGGCGGCAGGCTCGGAGGGCCAGCGGCTTGGCCGGAGGGCGCCAGTTGAATGGCGTTACCGGGATCGGGCACCGATGCCGGGGGCACCGGCGGCGGGCGGTCGGAGAAAAGCTGCGCCTGCGCAGCATTTTGGCCGAAAGCACACAGACAAGCAGCAAGAATCAGCGCCGGCAGCAGCCTGCCGCTGCGCCGCCATCCGACGATGCCGTCACCCCCGCGTGTCATGCCACCTGCTTTTCACCGAAAACGCGGCAAATTCAAGCCTCTGATACCCGGGGAAATGCGGCCCGAACGTTCTTTGGAACCCGGTTGACGCCTGCGTGATTAGACGAGAGGCAACCGGCTCTCGCCACACTCCTGCCCCCAGCTTCCAGAACGGTATGAACCATGCTTGGCTCGTTCTGGCGGAGCGGAAGTACGGTGCCTCCTCTGGTGTGAGGGCTGGCCCGGGTAGGAGAGATTCGGTGCTGGATATCTTGAAGGGTCGGGGCACGAACGGCTCCAATGGTGAGAAAGTTGGGCTGGGCAGCATCCGCCGGCCGGTCATCGGCCTTGCGCTCGGCGGTGGCGCCGCCCGCGGCTTCGCCCATATCGGCATCATCAGGACCCTGCTCGCCAACGGAATCGTGCCAGACGTCGTGGTCGGCACCTCGATCGGCGCGGTGGTCGGCGGCCTCTATGCCGCCGGCCGGCTCGATACGCTGGAAGAATGGGGCCGCAGCCTGCAAGGCATGCGCAACATCCTCGGCTATCTCGACATCCGCCTCAACGGCTCGGGCCTGATCGGCGGCGAAAAGCTGGCGACCCGGCTGGAGGAAGCCTGTGGCCAGACCCCGATCGAGGACCTGCCGATCAAGTTCGCCGCCGTCGCGACCGAGGTTCGCACCGGGCACGAGATCTGGCTGACGCGCGGCCGCGCGGTCGACGCGATGCGCGCCTCCTACGCCCTGCCCGGCATCTTCTCTCCGGTCCTGATCGGCGACCGCTGGCTGGTCGACGGCGCATTGGTGAACCCGGTGCCAGTCTCGGCCGCCCGCGCGCTCGGCGCCGAAATCGTCATCGCCGCAAATCTGTCCAGCGACATCTTCACCTATTCGACGACGGTCTATTCGCACGGCGCGATGCCTGAACCGGTGATCCCTGTGACCGAAGAGACGACGTCAAAGCGGCGCTTCCCGAGATTCTTCTCGCCCGAGAAGACGGTCAAGCGCGAGTTCTTCGGCGGCGGCAGCGCCCGACCCGGCCTCTCTTCAGTGATGGTCGACGCCTTCAACATCATGCAGGACCGCATCACCCGCGCCCGCCTCGCCGGCGATCCGCCGGATCTGCTGATCACGCCGCGGATCGGCCAGTTCGGCTGGTTCGACTTCCACCGCTCCGAGGAACTCATCGCCTTGGGCACCCGCGCCGCCGAGCGTGCACTGGACTCCATCCAGGAGGCAATCCATACGCTGGCACCGCCGCCCGAGGGCACCGCGCCCAAAGCCGATCAGCAGGGCTGATCAGGCAGTCTTGATGTAGTCGCGCAGGGCTTCCTGCTCGGACTCGTATTCCTGCACCCGACGCTTGACGATGTCGCCGATCGAGATCAGGCCGACCACCTTGCCGCCATCGACAACGGGCAGATGGCGGAACTTGCCGGTGGTCATCATCTCCATGAGTTCGGCGACCGTGTCGGTTTCCTTGCAGGTGACGACCTTGCGGGTCATGACCTGAGACACCGGCTCCTCGAGCGCGGCGGCGCCGCGCTCGCCGATCACGCGCACGATGTCGCGCTCGGACAGGATGCCTTCCAGCCGGCTCTGGTCCATCACCAGCACCGCGCCGATCTTCTTCTCACCGAGCAGTTTGATCGCGGCGGCCAGCTTCGCGTCCGGCTCGACGCTCATGATCTGGTGGCCCTTGGTATTGAGAATGGAACGTACCGTCATTGTCGCCTCCCTGAATCCGAGCCGTCCACCTTTGGCGGTCCGGACTTGTTCGCGAGTCTTCAACTAACAGTTTCAGCGCCGGTTTCACGCTCGTGCGCTTTGCGAAGCATCGCCGCTAGCAGCTTGTCGCTTCGGAACATTCTTCTCGGGAATGATGGATGAATTCGGGCCGCGCCGCAAGCGCCGCTTCAAATACGGTCCGAAACGTCCTGTGATGACGCATCCGCAGCATCGTTTCGCACGCGCGGCACGGGATCGAACAGCGCGAACAGCAAAAGGCCGGCAAAGAAGCCGCCGATATGCGCCTGCCAGGCGACGCTCGTGGTCTCGGAATCCACCCCGATCGCGCCGACGCCGAAGATGATATTGACGCCGAACCAGACCGCGAGAAAGCCGACCACCCGTCCGTCGCGCAGCGCGCGCGACAGCGGCAGCGCCGGAACTCTTGCGGCGGTATCGGCGTCCGACCGGCTGAACGACAGGAAGCTGCCGCGAACGAAGGCAAAGCGGATCGCCGCCGCCATCGCGCCCGACACCGAGGCCGAGGCGCCGATCATCGGCGCCACCGCGTGCTCATGAGTGACGAGATGGGCGAGCGCGCCGGCCGCCGCCGTCACCGCGAGAAACAGGAAGAACCTGACGGCGCCGAAGCGCCGCGCCAGCGCGCTGCCGAACGGCAGCAGCCACAGCACGTTGAAGCCGAGATGGGTCAGATTGGCGTGCAGCAGCGAATAGGTGACGAAAGTCCAGACCTTGGCGCCGCCGCCGCCCGGGATCTCTAAATTCAGCAGCGAGGAATCGTAGCGCTTCGGGATGAAGCCGAAGACGTCGATGGTCCAGTTCTCGAGCTCCGGCGGCAGCAGCATCCGCAGATGGATCACCGCCAGCAGGACGATATAGGCGGTCAGCGCCAACGGCAGCGTCAGGATCGGCTCGCGCGGAGCCTCCTCAACGGCGGCGGCCGGCAGCTCCAGCCGAGGATTCTGCGGCGAAGAATCGTGCGGCGGAGAATTTTGCGGGGAATCCAAGGCAGCTTCGCTTTCAGCGCGATCGGAGCGGTAGGTTTGGAGATAGTCGCCTTTGCCGGTCTTGCGCAAGTGCACAAACGGAAAAGGCAGGGCCCTGGGAAAGCCCTGCCTGTCCGTGTCGGCCTTCCGGTACCACAAGGAATAAGGTGTATCCCCACCCCTCCCCGGCCCGTGGCCAAACTGTTTGACGCCCGTGTACAGGCCCCGCCGAGAACCTGGAGAAGCGGCGAGGCTTGCGACCGCGATCACCATAGCAGCGGGGCGGCGAACCGAAAGCGCATAGTTAATTTAACGTTAACGACGCAAAGGCAGCGCCAAGGGGGGCGAAAACACCCCCGCGGCATGGACGCTGCAAATCCCCTCCTGCACAACAACGAAAGGGATCGCGGGTGCACTGAAGCGGGACAGGTTTGTCCCGCAAGGTTGCTCCCCGGGGCGAGCGTTCAGTCATGAAACATCCGTCGAGCCGCGCGTTCTTCGCGTATTGGGACAACAAGCGCGGCAGTGCGCGGGCCCCTGACCGGGCCGATATCGATCCGGCTGCCGTGCGCGGGCTGCTCGGCGACATTTTTGTGCTGTCCTGCGAGCCGAGCCTCGGCTTCCCGTTCCGCGTCGCCGGCACGCGTGTCTGCGCGCTTGCAGGGACCGACCTCAAGGATGCGAGCTTTGCCGCGCTGTTCGACGAGGCCAGCCGCGGCGAGATCGAGGAGATCACGACCATCGTTGCCGACGAGACGCTCGGCGCCATCGCCGGCGTCACCGCCATGCGCGAGGACGGCAGCAAGGCGCATCTCGAGCTGCTGCTGCTGCCCTTCAACGCCCGCCCGCACACGCCGGTCAGCGTCACCGGCGTGCTCGCGCCGTTCGACGACGAGTGCGGCGCGCTATCAGCCTTCACCCTCACCTCCTGGCGCTATCTGCATCAGCCGGAGAAACTGCTGCCGCGCGCGATCCGCAAATTGCAGATCGCACGCGGGCTGATGGTGTATGAGGGGCTGCGGTAGAGCAACCCTCGTGCCGTTCGCCCTGGGTGTGCAAACGGGTCCCTCCGCCTGCTAAATAAACGGCAGTCAGATGCGGGCCGGCGCAGGCATGCGATCGATCATTGGAACCTTACCTGCTGCGGTGCGTTCGCCTTTCTACCGGACAGCTGTTTGCACGGCAACGCGGCTCGGCTGGAGACAATGCGTTTGCTAGCCTGGCCTCCGTCGAGGGACGATTCCCGTGATGGAGCACGCGCCTCGAGTTGGTAATCGTCTGTTAGCTGCGTTACCACCGGCCGACTTCGCTTTGCTTGCGCCGCATTTGCGGAAAGTACCTATCCAGCGCGACGCAGTGCTCGTTCACTCGGGCGATCGGATCGAACACCTTTACTTCCCGTGCAGCGGCGCAGTCGCCCTCATCATGGAGTTGCCGAACGGACAGACCGCCGCAACCGCCGTGATCGGCAACGACGGGGCCGTCGGCCTTATGACGGCGTTTGGCCCGGGACGGTCACCCATGACCGCGGTTGTCCGCGTGGCCGGGACCGCACTGCAGATCTCGCCCGCACGATTTCACGCGGCGCTCGAACGCAATCCCGCCATAGCAAAAGCCGTTCAGCTTCTCTCCAGAGCGCTGATGACGCAATTCCAGCATGTCGCGGCCTGCAACGCGCTGCACTCCGTCGAAGCGCGTCTGGCCCGCTGGCTGCTTCACATTCACGATCGGACGGAAGATGGTGATATCCTGCCCTTGACGCAAGAAACGCTGTCGGAATTGCTCGGCGTCCGGCGCACCACGGTTACTCACGCCGTGAGCGCACTGCGAACATCAAGGGCCATAAAATCCAGTCGGCGCGGCCAACTCGAGATCGACAGGCGGCGGCTCGAGATCGTCGCATGCGAGTGCTACAAGGTGATGAGCCGCAGGATCGATCGGATCGTTTTGCAGGATGCGCCAAGGCTCCTTCACGTTGCGCCGGCGCCGAACGGCTGGCCGCGACCGGACTTCCGGTACACCAAGGCCGGCTCATAGACCCAGGCCTCTCGGGCGAACCACTCGTGCGTCGCTGCGCACATCCGGCAATAGGTGCGCGAGAAGAACACCGCACTGCACCGAAACCTTTCGCCGTCCATCTCGATGCCGGTCGGAATTGCGCTACCCGTTTCCGGGCATTTGATCATCACCATACCCATCCTGACTTCCTCCAGCTTGGCATCACCTCAACAGTGAGGGACCGGCCACCACCGGCCGGACGGCGTATCTTCTTGCGGAGACGCTCGTCCAGCCGATCCACGCGGCCAGAAGCCTCGATTCAAGCAGCCTTGTGCAGAACCCGGCTGAAGCTCTTCTTGATTGGCTCGGCCGTCTCGGTCGCGACCTCCTGAGCCAGGTGCCAAAGCTCCCGGTTCTGGGCGGAAGCCGCTTCGAAGGTCTTCCGGCTGTGGGTACTGGAGAGGTTCACGAGATCGGCGAACGACCTCGCATCCGCAAGCTGGCCGAAGAACTGCAGCGCCGAGCTCGTATTAGCATTGGATATTTCGATGACCTTGGTGCCGTAATCGGCAGCACGCCTGGCGTTGGCCGACCAGGCGTCGAAGAGACCCGCGGTGACCGCCTCCGAAGCCTCCTTCATCTGCTCGAAATTTGCCTTGGCTCGCGTGACTGCTGGCTCGGCGAAACCGCCGAAGATCGCGCGGATGTCGAAAAACGGCATGTCGACTTTGGGCTTTTCACTTCCGCTGGCAACTCCGTTCTGCGGAGCGGCATTCGTTTCGGCGTTCACATTGGCATCACTCACGGGCATTCATCCTTTCAAGCGAAACTAGATGATGGATTGAAGACTCCCCGACGTGTCTCGATGCGTGCTGCACCGGGACACCAGTGCTCCTACTCTCACAATGGTGGGATGCTGCTGCGGATATGCAGCTCTCGCCCCCTGCCGAAGCCAACTATGCCGGACGAAAGTCGAAGCTTCGGTTCGCTTTCAGACTCTCGAATTCAATTAGTTCGATTGATGCGACGCAGCGGCGCAGGCAGCATTCCGCGTCTTTGAAGTTGCCGCCATTGGATGCGCCAACTTAAGGTCGACGAGCGATTCAGTAATGCGGATCGAGGTAGCGAACCTACCGTCCCGCCATCAGGCGCTTGATGCCGGCTGCAGGGCCGGACATCGCTTTCAGCAGCGATGACCGGCCGCTCATCAATGCATCACGGCATCGCCAGATGCCAGGCGCCGTTCAGAAAACCGTCGCCGGTGACGTCACCGGGCTTCTGGTCCTTCGCGAAAGTGTAGAGCGGCTTGCCCTTGTAAGCCCACTGCTTGGAGCCGTCGTCGCGGGTGATGACGGTGTAGCCGTCGCCAGCGGCATCGCTGCCCTCGGCCTTCAGCACCGGCCAGTTCGTCGCACACGGGCCGTTGCAGGCCGACTTGCCGTCCGAATCCTTGTCGAAGGTGTAGAGCGTCATGCCCTTGGTGTCGGTGAGGACGGTGCCCTTGTCGGTCTTGCCGGTCTTGGTCGGCGGCGCGGCGAAGGCGGCGGGGACAATCGCGAGCGACATTGCGAGCGTGAGCGCGAGGCGGATCGAGGACGTCATGGTATCTCCTGTCGTGTAATTGGCTTGCACGAGGTAGGACGCCGCGCCAGGCGTGGTATTCCCGAGACGGCAACAAGGATATTTTTCGCCGCGCGCATCAATGCGGCGGAATAAATGAGATGTGAGACGGATCAACATGAGCAAACCGCATTGGCGGCCCGCCCGCACCTCCGACCTCCCCGCGATCGTCGCGATCGCGGAGCGGATCCATCCTGATCTTCCTGAGCGCCCCGACGCGCTCGCGGAGAAGATGCGGCTCTGTCCCGATGGCTGCCGCGTGCTCATCGCGGATGATGCGATACCGGCTACGGGCTCGCGCATCCGTGGAAGCAGCATCGGATTCCACCGCTGGACGACTTTCTGCAGAAACTGCCCGAGGATGCGGATTGCCTTTACGTGCACGATGTCGCCGTGCTGCCAGAGTTCCGCGGCGGCGTCGCGCGCGACTATGTTGCCAACATCGAGAAGCTGGCGCGCGCATCACACGTCGCGACGCTCGCACTGGTCTCGGTCTACGCCACGCAGCCGCTGTGGGAGGCCCTCGGCTTTCGGCCCGTCACGGCGGATGCGGAATTGCGCGCGAAGCTCGCATCCTATGGCGGAGCTGCGACCTACATGCTGCGTGACCTCGCTGCGACGTAACGTCCCTGCCCGGCCGGCGCGGCTCACGGGGGCGTGATGCCGGCTGCTCGAACCGGCTTCGACCGGGCCCCGTCGAAGGTGTGTGCGGGCCGTTCCGGTCTCGCCGAACCGAGACTGGAGAATTTCCATGAAACCCACATTGTCGAAACTTGCCTTGATTGCAGTCGTTGCAACGGCCGCATTCAGCGCGACCAGTGCCAACGCGGCGCAGCTCCGGACCTATGGCTGCGATGCCGCTTTCTTCGAGGGCTGCGGCATCCTGATCGAGACGCCGACGCCGGGCGGCCGGGGCCGCGTCAGCCTCACTCACGACACCTCGCCCACCTACATGAAGCAGACCGATCCGCGCTACAATTCGGCGCTGCGTGACGCCGGCGGTGGCGGCGGCGGAGGTGGTGGCGGCGGCGGCGGTGGCCGCTGAGCTCATCCGACTTTTCAGATGATGCCGCCGGTGCAATCCGGCGGCATCATTGCCGTCTGCGCCGTCAGGCGCGGTTCAACCCCGATGCTTTTTCTTCGCCTTCTTTTTTCCGGGTGCACCCGTCGCTGGCCACGGCGTGATCGAAGGCTCGGCGTGGCCCGGCTTGTTCTTGTGCTTCTTTTTCTTTCCGAACGCCGGTGCTTCGCTGAATTTCGGCGCGCGCTCACCGTGGGATTTGCCGTGCGGCTTGAATCCACCTGCATCGCTTGGGCGATCGTCGCGACGTTCACGATGATCGGTATCGCCGCTCCCTCGCCGCGGCGCGTGTGACCGCTCTTCCGAAGGCGCCTGCCGCTGCGGCGCATCCGCCATGGGCTCGAGGCGGATATTGTCTTCCTTGTCCGGACGCTTGATCTTGGCAGCGAAGGAGTCCGCGACCCGCTCGGAAATCTCGAACTCGGTCGTCGTGTCCATGATCTTGATGGCGCCGATGTCGCCCTTGTCGATGCCACCGCGGCGGCAAATCATCGGCAACAACCAGCGCGCTTCCGCATTCTTTTTCCGTCCGATGTTGGCCCGGAACCAGACGCTGCCATCGGCCATGCCATGTTTCGAGGACGATTTTCCCGATTTGGGTCGAGGCCTTCCGGCGCGATCATCGCCGCGGGAATTGCGGGCATCGTCGCGCGGCGTCCGATCGTCGCGCGGCGTGCGAACATTGTCGCGACCGCGATCGTCGCGCGGCCGGCTGGTTCGCTCGCCGGGATCGATGATGTCCTCGGGCGACGGCAGCCGCGCGCGATAAAGCCGCGCAAGCGCGGCGGCGATATCCTCGGCCGGCCGCTCGGCCAGCAATGCCTGCGCCAGCACCAGATCGTCGGCGGTCGTCTCCTCGGTGAACAGCACGTCCTTCATGCGCTCATGATCGAGCTTGCGGATTTCCTCTGCCTGCGGTGCAATCCCCCAGACCGCGTCGATGCCCGAGAGATTCAGCAGCAGCTCGGCGCGCCGCCGTCGCGCCGGCACCACCAGCAGCACGCTCGTCCCCTTGCGGCCCGCGCGCCCCGTACGGCCCGAGCGATGCTGCATGACTTCGGCGTCGTTGGGCAGATCGGCATGGATGACGAGGTCGAGGCTCGGCAGGTCGATGCCGCGGGCGGCGACGTCGGTCGCGACGCAGACGCGGGCGCGTCCGTCCCGCAATGACTGCAGCGCCATGGTCCGCTCGTTCTGCGTCAATTCGCCTGAGAGAGCGACGACGGAGAAGCCGCGTTCCAGCAGCGCCGCCTGCAAATGCCTGACGTTGTCGCGCGTGCTGCAAAACACCAGCGCGCTCGGCGCCTCGTAGAAGCGCAGCACGTTGACGACCGCGTGTTCGACGTCACCCGGAGAGACCCGGATGGCGCGGTATTCAATGTCGGCGTGACCGCCTTCGTCGCCGGCGACCTCGATCCGGAATGCCTGCTGCTGATATTGCTTGGCCAGTGCCACGATGCCGCGCGGAAACGTCGCCGAGAACAGCAAAGTGCGGCGGGTCTCCGGCGTGGTCTTGAGGATGAATTCCATGTCCTCGCGAAAGCCGAGATTGAGCATCTCGTCGGCCTCGTCGAGGACGACCACCTTCAATTCCGAGATGTCGAGACGGCCCCGGCGCAAATGATCGCACAACCGGCCGGGCGTGCCGACGACGATGTGAGCGCCGGCCGCAAGCTCGCGCTGCTCGCGCCGCGGATCCATGCCGCCGACGCAGGAGACGACACGCCCAGCCGCGTGCTGATAAATCCATGCCAGCTCGCGCTGAACCTGCAAGGCGAGTTCACGGGTCGGCGCCACGATCAGGGCGAGCGGCGCACCGGCCTGCCCGAATCGCTCGGCGTCGCCGAGCAGATCCTTGGCCATGGCGAGGCCATAAGCGAGGGTCTTGCCGGAACCGGTCTGGGCCGAAACCAGGAGGTCGCGGTCGGCGGCTTCGTCCGCAAGCACGGCGAGCTGAACGGGGGTCGGACGATCGTAGTTGCGCTCGGCCAAAGCTCGGGCGAGCGGCGGACTCATAGTCGGGAAAGACACGGGATAAAACCTTGGTTGGTCCAGGCGCGGAACGTCGAGCCGCGCGACCTGAAGCTGCGTAGGCGGCAAATGGTCCGGCCGCACGCGTGGTGATTTGATTTGGACGCTCTTTACGCCAAGCGCGGGCAAATCACCATGCCTATGACGCATGGCTTTGGCGACATCGACAATAAGCTTACCGGCCTCCTGACCTACTACATCCAGCGTTTTCGGGCCGATTTGCTGCATATAGCGAGATGCTGCGCCAAAGCGGTCGATTTTCGCGGCCACCGGCAGCTTCGAGCGCAGCTCTCAAATCTCCGCGTAGACCTCCAATAGATTGCCGTCGGGATCACGGAAGAACAGCGTCCGATGCCCGAAGGCCTGATCCGTCGGCGGCGACAGCAGCGCCACACCATGTCGCACCAGCTCGTCGGCGCATGCATCGACCTCGGCTGCGGACACCTTGAAGGCGAGTTGCAGCGAGGCGCTGCCGGCCGGGACCGGCGCATCGGCCGCCGTCCGGCTCGGCTTCGCCAACGCCAGCGTGTTGCTGCCCAAGCCGTACTCGATCCAGTTCGGCGACAGTTCGCGCAGCAGGGATAAGGCGAGCACGTCTTCGTAGAAGCGGCGCATCGCGGCCATATCGCGCACGAAGATGACGGTGTAGTCGATCGCGCGGATGGCGTGGAAGGGGGAGGGTCGGTTTGGGTGGGATGTCTGCTCGTCCATCGTCGTGTCCTTTATTCCAACCGCCCGCACGTAGCCCGATAAAGCGTAGCGGAATACGGGGAGCCAAGGACGAGAATCGGGATTGCACCACCCCGCATCCGGGCTAGGTCCTCACTCCACCAGTTCCGGCCACGGCACGATGGTCGACTTCACTGTCTTCATCGCCATCGCGTCCCTCACCGCCTGCGCGACGCCTTCTTCCGTGAAGGGATAGATCGTCTGCATCTTCAGCCACGGATATTTGTCACGGGTGCGGTGGAGCATGTCGACGCCGAGCGGAAGATCGTTTGCAGTGAAGCCCCAGGATCCCAGCACATTGAGGTCCTTGGTGCAGATGCGGTGCCAGGAGGTCTCGATCGAGCCGGCGTCGGTGAACTGCCCCATCTCGACATAGGTGCCGCCGTCGCGCAGCATCTCGATGCCTTCGGGGCCGGCGGTGGGGTGGCCCGAGCAGTCCATCACCAGATCCGCGCCGAAGCCGCCGACGATGTCGCGCACCGCCTTGATGCGCGCCTCGGGCGATTTGATCTCCTCGATGTTGACCGTCGCCTCCGCGCCGAACTCGCGGGCGAGCTTGAGCCGCGGTTCTTCCGGCGCGCCGACGCAGATCACGCGCCCCGCCCCCATCTCCTGCGCGGCCGCGACCGCGAGAATGCCGATCGGACCCGAGCCCTGGATCACCACCGTATCGCCCCAGGAAAAACCGCCGGCGCGGCTGGCGCGGTTGAAGGCGCGGATGCAGGACGTCAGCGGCTCCGACAGCGCGCCGAGGCGCAGCGACATGTCGTCGGGCAGCTTGTAGATCTTGGTGCCCGGCAGCATCTCGAGATCGACATAGACATATTCGGCCCAGCCGCCCCACATGTGCGGCGCCTTGTCGAAGCCGAGATAGCGGCCGTAATAGACCGGCGTCAGGCACTTGTTGGCTACTTGCGGGTAGTGGATGCAGTAATAGCAACGGCCGCAGGGCATCAGCGGCGGGATCATCACCTTTGAGCCGACCGTCAGCGGCTTGCTCATGAAATCCTCGGCGAACTCGTCACCGCATTCGACGATGATTCCGCCGAGCTCGTGGCCGAGCGTGAACGGCCAGGGCAGCGGCTTCGGCCAATGACCTTTCAGGATGTGCAAATCGGTGCCGCAGACACCGCAGGCGCCGACCTTGATCAGCGCGGCCTTGCGGCCGATCTTCGGCCACGGCACGGTGCGGATGACGGGCTCTGAGCCCGGTCCTGCGTGGGTGCAGACGCGGATGGATTCCATCGCTGTTTCCTCGGTGCCCGCCTGTTATGATTGATTGGTGCGGGCTTGGACGAAGCGTATGTGAGATGTGCGGTCGTGCCAAGCGGACAGTCTCGTAGCCCGCATGGAGCGAGCAGAATGCGGGATAGCGGTCCCAGATTGCGCTGCGCTCCATCCGGGCTACAAGGACATAAAGGACCTCGCCGATGCTGCGTGACCATCAGCCGGTGGATGCGAAAGCGATCGTGCGCGTCGCTCTGGCGGCTTCGCGCAATTCGAGCAGGACTAGGCGCCGGATATCTTGGGCGTGCCGTACGCGGTTTATGTCAAGACGCTGGCGCAGGAGCGCAGACGCACACCTGCCGCATGCTTCCCGTCACCAGCGGACTGCGATCGAAATCACCGAAGCGCTCGATGAGGCGCAGGCCGCCTGAGGCCACGAGCAACGGCATCTCCTGCGGGAAGATGCTGCGCATTTGCAAACGGACTTTCCAGAAGTCCTTCGCTGCTTCGCTCGACCAATACCAATTCGCATGCCTGATTTGCGTGAGCGGCTCGTAGCTCGCGGTTTCCTCGACGGTAATTGGCCCAAGCGCATCGTCGACCACCGTGCCAATCAGTTCGCGCCTGTCTGGATCGGAATTGAGCATGGCGATATTCGGCAGGAACGCGTCAAATGCCAGCCTGCCCTTCTGCGACAGGTGCCTGCCGACCGACCCGAAGAAGCCTCGGAAGTCGTCGAGACTGTGCAGGTGCAGAATCGAATTCATGGCGACGATGATGGTATCGAAAGTGCGTCCTTTGAAATCGAAGTCCCGCATGTCCAATTGGACCAGATCGAGCTCGATCGCCTGCGCTCTGGCATGGCTCCGCGCGCGCTCCAGCATCTCCGGCGACAAGTCACCCCCAACGACCTGAAATCCCGCCTGTGCCAGCGGAATGGTCAGCCGACCGCTGCCGCACGCAAGATCGAGAACGCGACCGCCCCGCTCGCGCGCCGTCTCTATGTAGAAGCGTTCGAGGACCGGATCTCGCGGCGCCATCAAGTCGTACAGGTCCGGGCGATCGTAGAGACTGTTCTTTTCCATTCCGCGATTGTAGGGGATGACCTGTCGAAAAAACAGACCGACCACCGCGTCGGAGGGGGCTTCGCAATGGACATGGTCGCGCTCGGCATCTTCCTGACCGCGGCCGTGGGGTTGCTGGGATCGCCAGGTCCCGCGATCGCGGCCCTCATCGCGATCGGCCGCGCCCGCGGCTTCGTTGGCGGGCTGCCGTACTTCTTCGGACTTCAGCTGGGTCTGGCAATCGCCGCCGGCCTGACGGCCACGGGACTGTTTTCGCTGCTGGCGGCATTCCCGTCCGCGCTACGCGTGATGACGATCGCCGCCACGGTTTACCTCGTCTATCTCGCCTACAAGATCGCATCGTCTCCCGTCGGAGATTCGGCCAAGGCAAGCAGCGCAGCGCATGCCTCGCCTGCGGCGGGATTTCTCCTGGGCATGACCAATCCGAAGGCCTATCTGGCCTTCGCGTCCCTGCTGGCGTCATACACCTTGATCAAGGATAGCGCGCAGCACGACGCTGCCGCCAAATGGGTCCTGCTGGTCGCGGTGATGATCGCAGTGGACATCGTCTGGCTCTATGTCGGGGTCTTTCTGCGAGGACTGGTCCTGTCGCCGAAGGGCGAGCGCGTGCTCAACATCACGCTCGGGTCGATGGTGCTGATCGCAGCCGGACTGGCATTCGTCTAGGAGCCGCATGCGCTGCTTCGCAGCCCGCATGGAGCACAGCGAATGCGGGACCGGCGTTCCCGGATTGCGCTGCGCTCCATCCGGGCTACGGAGCCAACACACCCAAGTGTCTTGAGCGCTCACCGGCGAACGTGTAGGCACGGCGCGAGAGTCCCACCCAGGTGATCACTTGAACCCCCTGCCCCAAAATCCCGTCGCCGCGTCCGGCTCGTTCGCGGCGATGAAGTCGGTGCCCTATCGCTTGCAGTTCATCGCCTACGTGCTGGCGATGATGGCCGACAATATCGAGCATGTGATCAGCTATTGGGTGGTGTTCCAGAAATTCCATTCGCCGGCGCTGGCGGGCTTTGCGGTGCTGTCGCACTGGCTGCCGTTCCTGTTGTTCTCGGTCGCGGTCGGCGGGCTCGCGGACCGCATCGATCCGCGCCGCATCATTCAGTGCGGCATGCTGCTGTTCATCGTGGCCTCGGCGGGATGGGGCTTCTTTTTCATCACCGATACGATCCAGATGTGGCACGCGATGCTGTTGCTGGTGATCCACGGCTGCGCCGGCGTGCTGTGGCAGACGCCGAACCAGCTGCTGCTCTACGACCTCGTCGGCCCCGCCGATCTTCCAAGCGCGGTGCGGCTGAACGCGATGGCGCGCTATCTAGGCATTCTGGTCGGGCCTGCGGTCGGCGGAATCATCATGCTGACGCTCGGCACCTCGCATGGCATCATCTTCAACACGCTGTTCTATCTGCCGATGCTGCTTTGGCTGTTCTGGGCGCCGGCGCGTGACAAGAGCGTGGCGGTGCGGCGCTTTGCCGTGCGCGGCCTTGCCGACATCAAGCTGACCATCCGCGCCATCGGTACCCAGCCGGTGCTGACCGCGATGACGTGGCTCGCGGGCCTCACCTCCTTCATGATCGGCAATGCCTACCACGCCCAGATGCCGGGCTTTGCCGGCGATCTCGGTCATGGCGATCCCGGCGTCTCCTACAGCGTGCTGCTCGCGGCTGATGCCGGCGGCGCGCTGCTCGCCGGCATCGCGCTGGAATCCTGGGGACGCCTGAAGGGCACGCCGCGCACCGCGATCACGCTGGCGATGCTGTGGAGCGTGGCGTTGCTCGGCTTTGCCGTGGTGCGGATCTATCCGGTCGCGATCGTGCTGCTGTTCTTTGCCGGCTTCTTCGAGCTGTCGTTCAACACCATGGCGCAGGCGCTGGTGCAGCTGAACGCACCGCACGATATCCGCGGCCGCGTCGTCGGCCTCTACAATATGGCCGGGCTCGGCATGCGGGCGTTCAGCGGCATCACCGTCGGACTGGTCGGCGCGGCGATCGGCATTCACTGGTCGCTCGGGCTCTCGGCCGCAGTGCTGCTGGCGCTGCTGTATCTGCTCTGCCGGCGCGCGATGAGGACGGCAGCCGGTTGACTCCGGCCCCTCCTCACCGCACCCTCGACACAGGGCTTGGGGAGATCGGGCGTTGCGCAATCGCTGGGGCATTCTTGCGATCCTGTTCATCGTACGCCTTACCATCGCGTTCCAGTTCCAGAGCGTGGCTGCGGTCGCGCCGCTGCTGCAACAGACCTTTGGCGTCGGGCTCGCCGATATCGGCATCCTGATCGGTCTTTATTTCACGCCCGGCGTTGTGCTGGCGCTGCCAGGCGGCGCGATCGGCCGTGCCCTCGGCGACAAACCGACGACGATCGCGGCGCTGCTGCTGATGACCGCCGGCAGCCTCGTCATGGCCACCACCGATAGCTGGGGCTGGCAGATGGCGGGCCGGCTCACCTCCGGCGCCGGCGGCGTGCTGCTGACGGTGCAGCTCACCAAGATGGGCACCGACTGGTTCGCCGGAAAAGAGATCGCCACCGCCATGGCGATCTTCGTCAACTCCTGGCCGGCCGGCGTTGCGATCTCGCTGCTGGTGCTGCCGGCGATCGGCACGGCCTATGGTGCCGGCGCCGTGTTCCTGGCGGCCGGCGCGCTGACCGCAATCGGCATCGGATTGATCCTGTTCTATCAGCCGCCACCGGGCGCGACGACAAGCGCGACCGGTTCGGCCCGTCTCGATCCTCTCGCCCTGCTGGCGGTGATCGTCGCGGGCCTGATCTGGGGCCTCTATAATGTCGGCTTTGCCATGATCTTCTCGTTCGGCCCTTCCCTGCTCGCCGAACGCGGCTGGAGCATTGCAGCGGCGGGATCGGCGATCAGCGTCGTGATGTGGCTGTCGGTGATCTCGGTGCCGGCGGGCGGCTATCTGGCCGATCGCTTCAAGCAGCCCTTTATATTGGCGATCGCGGCCAGCATCGCGGTGGCCGGACTGCTGGCCTGGCTGACCCGATCCGATGCCGTGGTCACCATCCTCGTCCTGATCGGCCTGGTCGGCGGCCATCCGGCCGGGCCGATCATGAGCCTCGCCGCCCGCGTGCTCGTGCCGGAGACAAGGGCGATCGGGATGGGCGTGTTCTACACCCTGTTCTATGCCGCCATGATGCTGGGGCCGGCGGTGGCCGGCCGGCTCGCCAAATCGGCCGGGACCGCGGCGGTCGCGCTCGACCTCGGTGCGCTGACGGTGCTCGCCTGCCCGCCGCTGATGTGGCTTTTCGAGCGCATTGTGTCTGTCCGTAACCAGCGCGCGAAATCATAACGCGGCATTAACCCTGTGCACCTTAGGGTCGTCCCGGACTCCGCCAGGCGGGGGGTCGGGTTGTGAAAATGGCGTTGGCGAACAAAAAATTTCTTCCGGCCGCCGAGGAACGTCGGCGTTTCCAGCGGGTGAAGGTTCACCTGCTCGGCCGCTACATGCTGCCGGACCGCCGCGAATTCCCCTGCCAGGTGATCAATATGTCGCCGGGGGGCCTGGCGCTTCTGGCGCCCGGCATCGGCAATGTCGGCGACCGCGTGGTGGCCTATCTCGACCATATCGGCCGCGTCGAGGGCAAGATCACCCGCATCATCGACAACGGCTTCGCCATGACGGTCGGTGCGACGCCGCGCAAGCGCGACAAGCTCGCCGCCCAGCTCACCTGGCTCGCCAACCGCGACATCCTCAACCTGCCGGAAGACCGCCGCCACGACCGCATCGTGCCGCGCAACCCGATCGCGGTGCTGACACTCGAGGACGGCACCAAGATGACCTGCCGCATCATCGACCTGTCGCTGTCGGGCGCCGCCATCGCGGCGGAGAACCGTCCGCCGCTGAAATCGATGGTTCTGCTCGGCCGGGTCCAGGGCCGCGTGGTCCGAAACCTCGAAGACGGCTTCGCCCTCGAGTTCGTCCACGCGCAGCCGATTGAGACTCTCGAAGAGAGCGTTACCGCGCGGTAAAGCGCGACGGCGCCGAATCCAATGAATTTCCTGCCCCAAAGGCGGCCTCCGCGATGCGGACGCCGCCTTTTTTCGTATCCGCGACCGCCTCGCGCGAGTTAACGCACCGCCCTTTATGCGCGCAAACGGCGGTTCCGCCAGCCTTTCCGCGTTAACCGCTAAAATTCGAATCAATTGCAGTATTCTCAAATTTTAGTCGAATTCGATTCAAGTATAGATCGAATTCGCGGCGCCTTTTACTTGTATTCGTCTCGACTTGACTTGACTGACTTAGCGGCAACTCAAAAGCTCCCTGCGCAATGTGGTCCCAACAAGAAACGGGGGCCGCAATGTTGGACTTCAGGGGACAGGGGAAGAGACTGGCGCTGGCCGCCATGTTCTTCGGGATCAGCGCGGCAGCGCAGGCCGGCGAAGGCCGTCTGCTCTACGCGAGCCTCGGCGACACCACGCGTGCGCCGATCGGCTGGGTCGAATTCTGTGCGGACCATGCCGCGCAGTGCCAGGGCGCACCGACGCAGCCGCGCGACATCGTGATGTCGCAGCCTGCATGGCGCGACCTCGTCAAGGTCAATCGCTGGGTCAACGAGACCGTCAAGCCTTTGACCGACCAGGAGCACTGGGGCGTGATCGAGAAGTGGTCGCTGCCGACCGACGGCTACGGCGATTGTGAAGACTACGTGTTGCTGAAGCGCAAGATGCTGATCGATGCCGGCTGGCCGCGCGAGGCCCTGCTCATCACCGTGGTGCGTGACAAGAAGGGTGAAGGACACGCGGTACTGACGGTGAAGACCGACAAGGGCGAGTTCGTTCTCGACAATCAGAACGAGAACGTCGTCGCCTGGACGGAGACCGGCTACCGCTTCGTCAAGCGCCAGTCGCAGAGCGATCCCAACGTCTGGGTCTCGCTCGGCGATACCAAGCCGGCGGTCTCGACCGCCAGCGCACGAGATCAGTAGTTCGAAGCAAAGAGATACGCGACCCGGTCACATCCCCACCCCTCCCCGTCCCAGACCGGTTCGCGCGCGGCCAGCCATCCCCCAATGGCTGGCCGCAACTTTTTGGGGGGCACAGGCCGTCAATCCTGCTGCGCCTGCCGCGACCAGGGTACGCGCGCGGCGGTGAAACCGCGCCAGGTTTTCTGCAAGGAAGGCTGGACGCCGACCGATGCGCGCGCCTGCCAGCCGGCGATGGCCGCAGCCGCGATCGCGCTGTCGGGCGCCTCGGCGCCGAGCCCGTCGAGCAGCGGCGCCGTAACCGCCATGTCGTTGAAGGCGCCAAGCTCCTCCTGCAAGCCGGCGAGCCGGCGCGAGAATTTTCTGGCGGACTTGCGATCCGCGAACAGCGGTAGCAGGAACTCGCCGAGATAGCGCAGCCGCTTGGTCGCGAGCCGCACCCGGTGCAACTCTTCCACGGACAGCGACTTGAAGCGGCGGCCGCGCTTGAGCACCTTGGCATGTTGCTCCGACAGGGTGCGCTGGGCGAAGTTCACGGCGGGTTCAATGAGCCGGCCGAGATCTTCGGCGGCGATGTGGTTGCGCCAGCCCCGCGTCTCGATCCAGCCGCCAAGGTTGATCAGGAACACGGCGCAGCGGCGATCGGCGAGCGCATGATGCGCCTTGCGATAGGCGTCCGACCGGCACTCGGCCGCAACCCGGCCCAGCGCATCGAAGCCGGCGATCGAAGGGCAGGCCCTTGCGATCGTCGGCAAGGTCTCGAGCTGGAACACATCCCAATCGCGCGCAGCGGACAGGTCCTGCGCCAGCCATTTTGCTTCCAGGCGCAGCGCGTCGAGATTATCGAGCGCGCCAACCGATCGCATCAGGTCGAGCGCCGATCGCAGCCGGCGCAGCGCAACGCGAAGCTGATGCACGCCTTCCGGATTGCGCCCGTCCTCGGCGGCCGGCAGCGACTGCAGCAGATGGAGGAAGCAAGAGCGCAGGATCGTGGCAAAGGCCTCGTCGAGCGTGACCGACGGATCGAGGCGAAGTTTGCGCGGGCGTCGGGCCGAGGGCGGCCGGCCGGCTGCGAGGTCAAAGCCGCGCGCCGACTTGGTGCGGATCGACGGCTTCACCGCCCCGTGCTCCGCAAGGCGCAACGCGAGGTCGTAAATCGTGCTGGCGCTGCCGCTCTTGAGCTCCAGCTCGATCTCGCTTACCGGCAGCGATCGGTCACCGGCCGTCAGTTCGCCCTGGTCGAAGGCGATCTCGACGGTGCCGGAAGGGAGATCGATCATGCGCGCGCGGCGATGGATGTCGGCGGTAAAGACGGCTTCGAGCGGCTGCGTTTCGAGCTGGCTGCGAAGCTTCTCGGGAATGAACGGCATCGCCAGAGCAAGATCGGGCGCAAGCGAGGTGACGTTCGCCTCCCACTCGCCGCGGCGCAGCGGATCGTCCGCGGCGTCCGTCTTCACGGTCTGCACGAAGCGCGCGCCGTTCTGGCGCACGCGCAGGCTCAGGCCATTGCGCCGAAGCATGCGCTCCGGCGTGTCGTAGTAGACCGACTTGAGATGCTTGCGCGTGCCCTTGTTGCGCGCATTGGCCGCGATGACCGGCGCGGCGTTGAAATGCGCCATGCGATCGGCATCGACGAGCAGCTTGAATTCGATCTCGCCCGCGGGACGCGTGGCGAGGCTTGGCAGAGACGGCTCCAGCGTAGAAGTCGCGCTTTGCGACGCCTCCTGATCAACCACAGCGTCCGCGATCAGCGTCGATCCCGCACCAGGCTCACCGGATTCGCCTTGCCTGAGGAAGCCGGCGGCGTGTTGCGTTCGCTTGCTGTCCTTCGGGACCGGAGTTCCGCCCCGCGCGCTCGGAGTCTTGTGGGAAGGCGGTGCGTCTGACTTCAACATTTGCGGTGACATGACAGTTAAATGACAAGGGACACCATATAGCCGGAGCGGTCCGCGATGAACAGTAACGTTGGGCCAAAGCGAGCAATCGTCCACACGACGCGCCGAAGGCACAATCCGGCATGCACATCCGAATTAAATTGCTACCCGACGCCGCAAGTGGTCGAATTCACTGCGAATCTCGTCGCCGACCGACGAGATGAAGGCGTCAGCGAGCTTGACCATGCTAGCCGAAAAATTCTTCCTGGTTCTGGAAACCCTGAGAAGCCGTGCGTCCAACGACAGGCCCGAAATTGTGACAAGCCCTGCGAGGCATGTTGCAATCTCTCAAATCGCGGCAAGCTTGCGGCGCCGAAAGCCTGTTGCGGACGATTGGAAATAGAGGCGGTCCAATTCCAGACATGCGGCACGAGAGCACCGCTGTTGACTGATCCGGCGGTTGCATCGTTGGGAAGCGGCACAGAAAATCACAAGGAGCTGCCATGCCGTCGTTCCGCCCCGTCACCGCGCTGTCCAGGGGCCTCGAGGTTTTACGGGCGATCAATCAGGAGCGGCAGTCGACCGTCGGCTCTCTGCACAAGGCGACGGGCCTCAACAAGGCAACGATCGTTCGCATGCTCGAGACGCTGGAGCACGAAGGCTATGTGATGCGCCGTGCCGAGCCGGCCAGCTACGCGCCAACAGGACGGACGCTGCTGCTCAGTGCCGGCTATGACGAGCCCACCTGGATCGGCGGCATCGCCGAACCCATTCTCAACAAGTTCCGCAAGCAGATCCACTGGCCGTCAGACATCGCCGTGCTCGATCAGGAATCCATGGTCATCGCCCACACGACGCGCGTGGACGGATCGCTGCTTTTCAGCCGGCCGCCCGGCTTTCGCTTTCCCGTTCTGGGCACCTCCATGGGACGCGCCTATCTCGCCTTCTGCGAGCCTGCCGAGCAGGAGCGCATCGCCGCCCGCCTTGCCCTCAGTCCCGAGCCCTGGAACGATCTGGCGCGCAATCCCGGCAGGCTCGCCAAGGTGCTGCGCACGATCCGCGACGCCGGCTTCGCGGTCATGGACGAGACCTACAGCCGCCGCGTCTTCGGCGGCGCAGTGTGGGCGATTGGCGTACCCATCGTTTTGCGAAATCGGCTGTTCGGCAGCATGAACGTGATGATGCTTCGCGAAGCGGTCGGCCTGGAGGACGGCGTACGCCGCTTCGTACCTCCGATGAAGAAGGTCGCTTCGGCGCTTGCCGAGGCGCTCGGCGCCAAGCTTGCTGCGGCGGGCGCTCCTTCTGCTGACCGGACGTGATCATTTCACACAGTGAAACGATATTTTGATTTCTTGACCCTCCACCTTGCCCATGTGACACCTCGTTGCGGTGGCTGCCGGCTGCCCAACTAGACAGGGAAAAGGGAGGCCGAAGTGCGGACATCCGCGAGAATTCTGGCTGCCGCGATTGCATGCCTGACGCTGGCCGCAGCTGGGTCGGCTTGGGCCCAAGCCTGGCCCACCCGGGCAATCAGGATCGTCGTCTCCACGCCGCCGGGCGGCATCACCGATGCCTTCGCCCGGGCCTACGGCGATTACATCTCGCAGAAGCTCGGCCAGCCGGTCGTCGTCGAGAACAAGACCGGGGCCAGCGGCGCGCTGGCGGCGCAATTGGTGAAGGATTCCCCGGCGGACGGCTACACGCTGATGTACACCATCTCGTCCACCCTGCTCGGTAACAGGCTGCTGCTGAAATCGCTGGCCTATGATCCGGACAAGGATTTCACGATCGTCGCGATGACGCCTTCGGGACATCTGCCGTTGGTGGTCCATTCCGCCACCAATGCAAAGACGCTGGAAGAATTCGTCGCCTATGCGGGTAGCAACAAGGTCACGGCCGGCTCATACGGCATCGGCTCGTTCGCGCACATTGCGATCGCCGAGCTCAACCGGCAATTCGGTCTCGACATTTCCATCGTGCATTACCGCGGCGAAGCGCCGATGTGGCAGGATTTTGCCGCCGGGGTGATCCAGGCGGCTGTCGGCAGCTATCAGGCCGCGCTTCCGGTGCTCGATACCGGCGTCGGCCGCCCGATTGCCGTGCCGACACCGGTGCGCATGAAGAAGCTGCCCGAGACCAAGACGTTTGTCGAGCAAGGGGTCACGGGCAAAGTCTTCCAGCTCACCAGCTTCACGGCGCTGGTGGCGCCCGCTGCGACACCGGCGGACCGGATCGAAACGCTCGCCAAGCTGATGGTCGAAGGCGGCAAGACGGAGCGCGTGCAGAAGCTGCTCGAAGCCTTCGGTGTCGACCAGCCGGCAATGGATCGCGCATCCTCGGTTGCGCTCTACGAAAAGGAAGGGCCGGTCTGGCTCGAGTCGATCAAGACTCTCGGATTGGAGCCGCAATAGTTCCGGGGCCGCGTCGCGCGCGCGTCACTCTGCGGCTTCAAGATCGGCCGGCTTTTCGGCGCCGCCGAGTGGTGACACCGCAGGCCCATTCAGTGCGGTGCCATCAGGAGCGAACTGCGAGCCGTGACACGGGCAATCCCAGCATTGCTCCAGCGAATTCCAGTGCACAACGCAACCGAGATGGGTGCAACTTGCCGAATGCAGATGCAGATTTCCGCCCCGGTCGCGGCAAGCGGCGATCTTTTTCAGGCCGCTGCGGACAAGGCGCCCTTCCCCGGGCCGCAGCCCCTCGACGCTCGCAATCTCGCTTGCTGTCAGATATTCGGCAAGATTCTTCAGCGGAGTGATGTTCTCGCTGATGAACTCGCCGATGTTCTTCTGAATCTTCCGCGATGGGGCGTAGACGTCCTCCCAAGCGCTCGCGCCCGTCGTGATCAGATCCGTAAGCAACATGCCGGCCACAAGCCCATTGGTGATGCCCTGCCCGGAATCACCGCTGACGACGAAGAGATGCTCCTCGCCGGGGCTGCGGCCAATGAAGCCGACAAAATCGATTGGCTCCAGCACCTGACCTGACCATCGATGAGTGACCTCGCGCAGGTCCGGCAAGCGATCGCGCGCCCAGCGTTCGAGCGCGGCAAGGCGCTGCGCGCCGTCGTCCGCCTCGCCTGACTTATGATCTTCTCCGCCGATGATCACGAGATCCTCGCCGGCAGAGAACGGCTGCAGCCGGACATAGTGATAGGGATCGAGTGTGTCCCAATAGAGCGCGTCCTCCAGCGCGCCGACCGGGAGCTTGGCGGCGAGCGCGTAGGTGCGGTAAGGCGCCTGTTTGGTATGGATCGCCAACCGCACGTTGACAGGCGAGTTCGTCGCGACCACCACGTCTGCCGCCCGGACCTCGTGGCCCGAGGTGGTCGTCACGACCATGTCGCCATGCTGCTGGCGGATGCTTTCGACACAGGTGTCGGCGTAGAGCCGTGCTCCCTGGCCTTGAAGCGCGCCGGCGAGACCCGCGAGATATTTGGTCGGGTGCAGGCGCGCCTGGCGCGCAAAGCGCAACGAACGCACCAGACCTTCGGCATGGAACGGGGTCGGCTCGACGCACTCTTCGACGGGAATCCCAAGCTTGCGGCAGCAATTCAATTCCTCGTCGAGCACGGATGCGGGCGTCTCCGACGCAAGTACCCAGTAACCGTCGACTCGCCGAAAATTGCAATCGATGCGCTCGGCGCGCTGAATGGCCTCGGCGCGATCAATCGCGGCTGCAACGCTCTGATAGTAGTGAGTCGCACAATCAGAACCGCGCACCCTGACCAGTTCGTCGTAGCCGTCGTCGAGCGCCGTCGCCAGATGCGCGGTGGTGCGCGCCGTCATCCCGCTGCCAATGCGGCCGCGGTCCAGCACCACGACCGAACGTCCACGACTGGCGAGCTCATAGGCGACCGACAGCCCGGCAATACCGGAACCGATGACCGCGACGTCCGTGGCCACCGTGCTCGATAGCGACGGAGCATCGGCGACCAAAACATCCATCCAGGGCGATCGGGTGTGCTCGTCTCGTACGTTCATGACATTGTTCCTCGAGAGAACAAACGATGCGGCAGGATGCGGGGTTCCTATTCGCCCCGCCGGTTGAGAAGGTGTCATCAAAGGCCGAGCGGCTTTAGGAACCTTCATCGTGCTCGCGCTTGAACGGATATGAAAACCCCATCGCCCGGGATGCGCAGGGCACTGCGCCAGGCTCAGCTGTACGGCCACCTGTTGGTCCGAATGACAGGCTGTATTACCCTGGGGGCAATCACCCGATCTGCTCCGTGCAAGTCGCGCGGGAGATGGTCAGGTCCGGATGGCTGAGATCGCGAGGCAGCGAATACGAGATTACACCTGACGGACAGTTCGCTGCCGAATCCGAACTGGGCCCTTGACGCAGGTCTCAGCTCCGTCGCGGAGTTTTTTTGACGGCTCGCGAGCCGCGCGTGTCAAGCGCCCAGGACGTCCGCTAGCCGCAGTTCGTCGGCGGCGGGATCTTTCAGGAACAGCTCGGCCTCGATTTCCGTGAGATGCGACAGCATCTGCGCACGCGCAGCCTCTCTGTCGCGCTTGCGGATCGCGGCGACGATGCCGGCATGATGGTCGGTGCCGCAGGCCGGCGTGTCGTGGCGGCGGTAGAGCAGGATAATGAGCGAGGAACGCGCGATCAGTTCCTTGAGGAAGCCAAGATAGATGCTGTGGCCGCTCATCTCGGCGACGAGCTTGTGAAATTCGCCGGAGAGCCGGACTGAAGCGCGCGCATCGCCGCGCAATTCCGCCTCGCGTTCCTCGGCGAGATGCTGGCCGAGACGGCCGAGCCAGGCCGGCGACACTGCGTCGATCGCGCGATCGACTATGGTGGGCTCGATCAGGCGGCGCGCCTCGAACACTTCGCGCGCATCGGCGGGCGTCGGCCGCGCGACGAAAGCGCCGCGGTTCTTCTCGATGTTGACGATGCCTTCATGCGCAAGCTGCTGGAGCGCGGTGCGGACCAGCGTGCGGCTCGCGCCGTAGATCTCGCCGATCTCGTCCTCGCCGAGCTTCGTGCCCGGTAGCAGGCGATGCTCGAGGATCGCCGCGGTCACGCCTTCCCGGATACGGCTGACGCGATCGCTCGCATCTGGCGCATCGGATTTCGGGCGAGTCTTGGCAGCCATGGGTGTGAGGGCTCGATCGGCGAATATGGCCTCGAATCCTAATCGACGAGCTGTATCCAATCACAGGCGAAAGATTATACAATCTGCGCCTGTTTTGTGTGCACGCAACTGCGAAAGCGGCGAGCCGCCCCGACGCACGGGATTCGATCTAACAATCTGACTCCGCTGCACTGTTTCGGAATTTGACTGACCGCGGGCGATTGGCACGGACCTTGCGGAGAGAGGCGGAGCATCGCCCTCGCCTCGGACACGCCATGGCCACTCCCGCCGCTCTCGAACTGGTCGCCGTCACCAAACGCTACGACACGACGCTGGCGGTCGACACCGTCAATCTGAAAATCCCGGCCGGCACCTATTGCTGCCTGCTCGGCCCCTCCGGGTGCGGCAAGACCTCGACCCTGCGCATGATCGCGGGCCACGAGGCGGTCAGCGAGGGCGACATCATCCTCGGCGCGCAGAACGTCACCGATCTCGAGCCCGCCAAGCGCGGCACGGCGATGATGTTCCAGTCCTATGCGCTGTTTCCGCACCTGACCGTGCTCGACAACGTGGCGTTTGCCCTGAAAATGCGCGGCGTCGATCGCACGACGCGGCACAAGCGCGCTGGCGAATTGCTCGAGCTGGTGGCGATGATCCCCTATGCGGCGCGGCTGCCGGCGCAACTTTCCGGCGGCCAGCAGCAGCGCGTCGCGCTCGCCCGCGCGCTGATCACAGAGCCGCAGATCCTGCTGCTCGACGAGCCGCTGTCCGCGCTCGATCCGTTCCTGCGGGTGAGGATGCGCGGCGAGTTGAAGCGCCTTCAGCGCGAGCTCGGCATCAGCTTCATCCAGGTCACCCACGGCCAGGAGGAGGCGATGGCGCTTGCCGACCACATCGTGGTGATGAACCACGGCCGGATCGAGCAACAGGGCACGGCCCGCGACATCTTCCACCATCCCCGCACCGAATTCGTGGCGCGCTTCATCGGCGGCCACAACGTGCTCAGCGACGCAGGCAAACTCATCGCCGTGCGCGCCGATCAGCTCGGCATCTCGCCGTTCACTGACGGCGCGATCGGCGCGCCGGCGCTGCTGACCCAGACTGAGTATCAGGGCTCCTATATCGCCGTCTCGCTCACGCTCGACGACGGCACCGCCCTGTTCTCCCACCTCCCCGAGGCCGCCTTCGACGTCCACCCGTTCCGTCCGGGTGACCGCGTGCTGGCCGTTTGGGATCCCGCCAAGGCGCAGCGCCTGCAATAGCGCCGATCGATCAGTGGAATGCGCAACAGAGGAGTGACTGATATGACCGAGACCACCAGGACGAAGGGCGTCAGCCGCCGCACGCTGCTCAAGGGCACCGCAGGCATCGCCGGCCTTGCCGCCGGCTCCGGCGCCATCACCGGCTTCCCCTATGTGAAGTCGGCCGAGACGAAGGTGCTGCGCTATCTCGGCACCGCCGTGAACGAAGGTGACGACATCTCCAAGCAGTGCCTGAAGGATACCGGCATCAAGATCGAATACATCACCGCGACCACCGACGACGTCACCAAGCGCGTGATGACGCAGCCGAACTCCTTCGACGTGCTGGATACCGAATATTTCTCGCTGAAGAAGCTGGTGCCGTCCGGCAACATCCTCGCCCTCGACGCCAGGAAGATCAAGGAATTCGGCAACATCACGCCGGTCTTCACCAAGGGTGAGACGCCCGGCGGCAAGAAGATCGGCAACCAGGGCACCGCGCCCTGGAAGGTGCTCTATCTCGAAGGCAAGGACTCCAAGAAATTCGCGACGTCGGCGACCGAGTTCGTCACGCTGATCCCGACCGTCTACAACGCCGACACGCTCGGCATTCGCCCGGACATCATCAAGCGCCCGATCAGCTCGTGGTCCGAGCTGCTCAATCCTGAATTCAAGGGCAAGGCCTCGATCCTCAACATCCCCTCGATCGGCATCATGGATGCCGCGATGGTCGTGGAAGCCACCGGCAAGTACAAATATGCCGACAAGGGCAACATGACCAAGGAAGAGATCGATCTCACCATGAAGGTGATGATCGAGGCCAAGAAGGCCGGTCAGTTCCGCGCCTTCTGGAAGGATTTTAACGAGAGCGTGAACCTGATGGCATCAGGTGAAACTGTCATTCAGTCGATGTGGTCGCCGGCGGTGACCAAGGTGCGCTCGATGGGGATTCCCTGCACCTTCCAGCCGCTCAAGGAAGGCTATCGCTCCTGGGCCTCGGGATTCTGCGTGTCCAAGGGCGTCTCGGGTGCAAAGCTCGAATGGGCCTATGAGTTCGTGAACTGGTTCCTGTCCGGCTATGCCGGCGCCTATCTCAACCGCCAAGGCTACTACTCGGCCGTGCTCTCCACCGCCAAGGCGCACATGGAGCCCTACGAGTGGGCCTACTGGATGGAAGGCAAGGCGGCCGAAAAGGACATCAAGGCGCCCGACGGCTCGCTGCTGGAAAAGGCCGGCGCCGTGCGCGACGGCGGCTCCTATGAAGATCGCATGGGCGGCGTGGCCTGCTGGAACGCAGTGATGGACGAGAACGACTACATGGTCCGCAAATGGAACGAGTTCATCGCGGCGTAATTTGATGGACACGTCAGAGGACATCCTGCAACAGGCGTCCCCGGGCTTGATCCCGGGGTCGGGCACAGCGCGCGCCGCAAAGCCGACGCGCCTGTCGCCCTCCTTCATCTCCTGGCTCCAGGCCGGGCCGATGATGCTGGTGTTTCTCGCCTTCTTCCTGATCCCGCTCGTCTTCGTCGTCATCGTCTCGTTCTGGGACTACAACGAGTACCAGCTGCTGCCGGCCTTCTCCGGCCGCGGCTACACCGACACGTTCGAGGGCTGCATCGCGCAGCTCCCCGATCTCTGCACCATCGCCAAAACCTACCTGAAGACGCTGAAGCTGTGCTTCCTGGTCTGGGTCATCACACTTTTCATCGGCTTTTGGGTCGCCTACTTCCTCGCCTTCCACGTCAAGTCCAAGACCTGGCAGATGGGATTGTCGCTGCTCTGCACGATCCCGTTCTGGACCTCAAACGTCATCCGCATGATCGCGTGGATCCCGCTGCTCGGCCGCAACGGCCTTGTGAACTCAGGCCTGGTGAAGACGGGGCTGATCAACCATCCACTGGAATGGCTGCTGTTCTCCGAATTCTCCGTGGTGCTGGCGCTGGTCCACCTCTTCACCTTCTTCATGGTGGTGCCGATCTTCAATTCGATGGTGCGCATCGACAAGTCGCTGATCGAGGCGGCCTACGACGCCGGCGCCACCGGCTTCCAGACGCTGGTCAACGTCATCATTCCCCTGGCAAAACCCGGCATCGTGATCGGCTCGATCTTCGTCATCACCATCGTGATGGGCGACTTCATCACCATCGGCGTGATGGGTGGCCAGCAGATCGCGGCCGCCGGCAAGATCATCGAGACGCGGGTGAACGCGCTGCAATTCCCGGCCGCCGCCGCCAACGCCGTGATCCTGCTGGTCATCACGTTCCTGATCATCACCATGATGTCGCGCATCGTCGATATCAAGAAGGAGCTCTAGAGCATGAAGGAGGGACGCCCGCGCTCTTTCTACGTGCTCGCGATCTTCTTCGCGGCCTACACGCTGTTCCTTTATGGCCCGATGATCGCGATCTACGTGCTGTCGTTCCAGGGCCCGCAGGGCGGCCTCACCTTTCCGATGAACGGCGTGTCGACCTTCTGGATCGAAAAACTATTCCAGGGCACCGGCATCGTCGATCTCGGCGCGGCTTTCCGCCGCTCGCTGCTGCTTGGCATCATCGTGATGATCGTCACCGTCGTGTTGTCGGTCGCCGCCGGCATGGCCTTCCGCCGCAAGTTCAAGGCGCAGAGCATTCTGTTCTACTCGGCGATCGCGAGCCTGATCGTTCCCTCGATCATCACCTCGCTCGGCATCTCGCTGGAATTCCGCATCATCGACGATTTGATCAAGGCGCATTGGAACGAGAATTTCGAGACCTCGATGGGCCTGCTCACATCAGGCCTCGGCGCACACCTGACCTGGACGCTGCCGTTCGGCCTGCTCATCATGTTCGCGATCTTCAACCGCTTCGACCCGCGCCTCGAGGAAGCCGCGCGCGATCTCGGTGCGACGCCGTGGCAGGCCTTTCGTCATGTCGTGCTGCCGATCATCCTGCCGTCCGTGATCGGCATCGGCCTGTTCGGCTTCACGCTGTCCTGGGACGAGCTCGCCCGCTCCAGCCAGGCGATCGGCGCGGTGAATACATTGCCACTCGATCTGCAGGGCCTCACCACCACCGTGACGAACCCCGACATCTATGCGCTCGGCACCGTGATCTCGGCGGTGTCGTTCACGGTGATCACGCTTGCGCTCGGCACCATCCACATGCTCAACAAGCGGCAGGCGGCCAAGGGCTCGGACGCCGGCAAAGGGCTTGTTTGACAAGGGGCTTGTCTGATCGCGATGCGACTGCACGTCGTCAATCCGAACACCACCGCGTCGATGACGGCGAAGATCGCCGCTGCGGCGCGCAGCGTCGCGCTGCCCGACACGTTGATCGATGCGCGCCAGCCGGCGATGGGCCCGGTCTCGATCGAGGGATTTTACGACGAAGCCTTTGCTGTCCCCGGCATGCTCGGCTGCATCCGCGACGCCGATCGTGACGGTGCGGACGCCCACATCATCGCCTGCTTCGACGACACCGGCCTCGACGCCGCGCGCGCCGCAGCCAAGGCGCCGGTGATCGGCATCGGCGAAGCCGGTTTCCACGTGGCAAGCCTAATCGCCGCGCGCTTCGCCGTGGTGACGACGCTCGGTGTCTCCATCGTGCCGATCGAACACAATTTGCGGAAATACGGCCTCACTGAGCGCTGCGCCCGCGTCCGCGCGGCCGAGGTCCCCGTGCTCGCGCTCGAACAGCGCAACACTGAGGCGCTCGCAAAAATCTCCACGGAGATCGCCGCCGCGATCCACGACGACCGGGCGGAAGCCATCGTGCTCGGCTGCGCCGGCATGGCCGACCTTGCCGCCGAACTCGCCGTTACCCACGGCCTGCCTGTCGTCGACGGCGTTGCCGCAGCAGTGACGCTCGCCGAATCGCTGGTGCGGCTGGAGCTGAAGACCTCCCGGCTCGGGCCATATGCGGCGCCCCGATCGAAAACCTATTCCGGGCCGTTTTCGTCGTTTCAGCCCTGATTCCCGCTGCCCGGTCCCGGCGCCGGGTGCTTAAAGCCAGGCCCTGCCTGCTTTTTTGGCCTTCAGCCTCTTTTTGGTCCCATTTGTTGCCGAACAGTAACACTTTCGGGACGTCCCGGCTGCCCCAAGGGGTTGCCGCTCTTCGCCACTCACCAAGTTTCAATTTGGGTTTTGTCAGCGATGATCGATCTCGCACAGGACACACCGTCCAATCCCCTGCTTCGCCTTGGCGCCCAGCCGATCGCGCTGACGGCCGCAGCGCTTCTGCTCCTGATCGCAGGGGTCACCTCGATTGCGATCTGGCGCGCCTATACCGGCGCAGCTCCCGAATCCGACCGCGTGGTGGCGTCGCGGCAGCTCCAGGCCCGCACGGCCCAGGCTTCCGAGCAGCTGGTCGAGAAGACCAAGGGGCTGGAGGCGACCCAGCAGGAATCGATCGATCAGCTCCAGGTGGTGCAGGACCAGCTCCAGACCATGAAGCGCCTGATGGCGGCGCAGCAGGCCGACACCAAGCGCCTGTCCGACCAGGTCACGGCGCTGAACGAATCCATCGACGGCTTACGGCAGTCCTTTGCCAGTGCCCGGGCCACCGAAGCCGAAACGCCTTCGGTTACCCGCGGGAAACCGGCGCGACACCGCGTCCACGCCAGCGCGCGCAAGCGCTCCCGCGGCTGAGCGGCTCGGGACGCGATTTTAAATTTTTCGACTTGTGAACTGGATCACATTCGCCGGTATGATTCCGCGCGATGCTCGCCGTCACCGGATGGCGTGAGCCGATTTCAATGTCCGGGGCTGGCAAGGTCGTTGACGGTATACTGCGTCAACGGCCTTGTTTTTTAGTGGGTCCGGTGGCGATGCTATTCGCAGACATCCACGCGGCGGAAACGCCAGCCTGACGGCGTCATGACGCGCTTCCGCACGACGTAGCAGCCACCATAACCACCATCGTCGTAGCCGGTACCAGAGTAATAGGGGCCGCCGTAATTGGGGTAACCGTAATAGCCGCCATAGTAGCCGGCGCCGGCCAGACCTGCCCCGATCGCGATCCCAGGCCAGAAGCCGCCGCCATGCCAGTGGCCGCCATGTCCCCAGCCGCCGCCGTGCCAGCCACTACCGTGGAAACCGCCGCCATGCCCGAAACCGCCTCCCGCCTGCGCCGCCTGCGGCACCGACAGCCCGACCGCCGCGACGGCCACGGCCGCCATCATCATCTTCCGCAACATCACTCGATCCTCCGCGTGGAAACGCTCCACGCTTCACAGCAGGACCAAGCTAACGTCACCCGGGCCTTCCTGACAGCCTCGCTGTCTCACTTCCGCGCGATCTTCAGCAGCCGCGGCAGATGCTCTTGAGCTTCTTGTCGAGCATACGGTTCTCGGCGTTGACGGTGGCATCCGCCGCCCCGCCTGCGCCGGTGCCGGTGCCGGTGGTAACTCCAGAGGCGGCATTCGGACCGGACGATTGGGCCGTGCCCAGGCTGTTGGTACCGGGCGGCGGAGCCGGAGAGTTGGCGACACCTCCGGTCGGTCCACCGGAGCCGGCTGCGCCGCCGGTCGTTTGCGCGAACGATGCGGCCGGCGCCGCCGCGAGGGCGAAGATCACAATCATTGTCTTGATTGAAGCGCTTGCGGACGATGCAACCATCGGAAACTCTCCTTTACCGGTCAACCGCTGCAGCGAAGACCGGTTCCGGAACAAATGTCGTCACATCAGCTTGAAAGCGATGGGCTCGCTCAATCTGATCGCGTGCGACGACGACACACTCGACAAGTCGGCCCCGCATCCAAGAGCCAGGAAGGCAAATCACGATGAAAGATCGCGATCCGTTTGCAGAGGGCGAACGCGCCGCGCGCGAAAACATCCCCGCCGAAGCCAATCCGTACCAAGACGGCAGCGATGAGCATGCGCTGTGGTCGGCGGGCCACGAGAAGGTCGCGGGCGCGATCGAGGCCCGCGAATCCGAGGGAAGCTGACGCGCGGCGCGAGCCGATTGCTATGCGGCCGCCACCATCGTCTCGGTCCGGTCCTCGATCATGGTGACGAACGTGTGGGACTCCTCGCCGGCGCCGCCGATCTGGACCCGGCGGGCGGAGATCACGCGGCGTCCTCGCGTGGGATTGTCGATGACATCGACGACCGGTTCGAGCTGCTGATTCTGCGCGAGAAGCTGCCGGTCGCGCCGCTCGATCAATTCGGCCGTCTCCGGGGAGAACAATTCCCGCGCGGTCTTGCCGATGATCTCGCTGCGCGACATGCCGATCATCTTCTCGGCGGCCTTGTTGACGAAGACGTAGCGCAGGTTGCGTGCATCCTTGGCGATGATGCCTTCCGCCACATTCTCGATGATGGTGGCGAGGAAGCGCTCCATCCGCTCGAGGATGCGCTGGCGCTGACGTTGTTCGGTGACGTCCTCCTGCACCGACACCCAGCCGCCGCCGTCCATCGGACGCTCGTAGATCTTGATGGTGCGGCCGTCGTTCAGGTTGATCTCGGAGGTCGCCGGCTCGCGCCTGGCAATCCGGTCGAGCACCGCCGCGAGGAATTTCGTGATGTCGCCGCTGAACAATCCGCTCGTGACCCGGTGCTGGAGGATTTCCTCGAGCGTCGATCCGGCCTGGATCGTCTCGGCCAGGTTGTAGATCTGCCGGTAGTTGCCGTTCATTGCGACCACGGCCGCCTTGGCATCGAGCATGATCAGGCCCTGTGGCATGCTGTTGATTGCAGCCGAGAGCTGCCACTTCTTGGCCTGATACTTGTCGTTGAACTTGTCCCGCTCGGTCATCGCCGCATCGCGCGCCTGCGCGGTGCCGAGCTCGAGTTCCTCCAGTTCGAAGATGCGGGCGACCGCGTCGCGGAAGTGCTGCACGGCGCGAGCCAGATGTCCGATCTCGTCGTGGCGGCCAAGATGCGGCACCTGGCTCTTGACGTCGCCGTCCGCGATCCGGTCGGTCGCCTGCGTGATCTCGGCGAGTGCCCCGACCACGGACGCCCGCACGACGACGACGTTCAACCCCGCCAGGAGGAGCGCCGCAAGCCCGAGCGCGAACAGATAGGCGGCAGCGTAATGGTTCTCGTTGGCGAGATCATCCGCCTGACGGGCGCGTTCCCTGTAGATGCGTTCGAGCGCCTCGAGATCACTGTTGAGCTTGTTGCGCAGCGTCCGGTTGGCGTCATTGTCGCCCCATTCGCGCGCCGCCGCCGGGCTGATCTCGACCCCACGCCGCACCAGCTCCCGACGGAAATCGATGAACTGCACGATGCGCTGGCGGAAGCTCGCGAACAGCGCGGCGTCGTCGTCACCGACGGTTTGCTCCATGGCCTTCACGGCTTCGGCGAGCTCGCGGTTCCGGCGCAGCAGCCCGTCCGCGAATGGCTTCAACGCGCCTCGATCGGCGGAAATGTAGATGCCGCGCGATTCCATCACGATGGCATAGATCAGCGCGTTGATGCGCCCGACATTGATCGCCGCCTCGGCCGATGAGGCGTGCATGTGACGGTAGGTCGTCTGCAGCCGCACTGTCTGGATCGACATCACGAGCAGGAAGGTGGTGACGATCGCCAGAAAGCCGGCGATGCTGTACACCTTCTCGGCAACGCTCAGCGTGTCGGCGCCGCGAATGAAACGAACGATCTTTTTCAAGAATTTGGTCCCGGCGCCGAGTCCGGATCCCAGCGCCGCAACGCCCATGGCGCCGCTCCTCCTGGTTGAAAACGCTCCATGATGGGCATGGCCGCGCTAGCGGAGAATTAAGGTATCGGCCGGTATTTTTACGGTACGGAACCGGAATGCGGTGCGCACACGGTCCGCGGGCATATCTCAGCCGATCCGTTTCAGGCCCTTCTTGAACCGCGGGCCGTTGGCGACATAGAACTTCGCCGCGCTCCCCATCCGCTGGACCTGCGCATCGTCGAGCGTGCGGACCACCCGTGCCGGCGAGCCGATGATCAGCGAGCGTTCGGGAAATTCCTTGCCCTCGGTGATGACGGAACCGGCGCCGACGATGCTGTTGCGGCCGATCTTGGCGCCGTTCATCACGATCGAGCCCATGCCGACAAGCGCCCCCTCCTCGATGGTGCAGCCGTGCAGGATGACGTTGTGGCCGACGGTGCAGTTCTTGCCGATGACAAGCGGAAAGCCGAGATCGGTGTGGCAGGTCGAGCCGTCCTGCACGTTGGCGCCCTCGCCGATCTCGATCCACTCATTGTCGCCGCGCAGCACCGCGCCGAACCAGACGCTCGCGCCCGGCTTCAGCCGTACGCGGCCGATCACGGTCGCGGTCTCCGCGATGAAGTAGTTGCCGTCGGCGGGAAGATCGGGCGCCTGCCCGTCGAGCTCGTAGATCGCCATGGAGGTCTCCTGTCGCGTCAACCCCAGCCATAGCGAAACGGCGGCGCGGAGGCAAAGGCCGCGGGCGGCCTCGCCTCGGACGCGTCAGACCAGAACGCCAGCCGCGCGCAGCGTCATCAGGAAGAAGGTGCCGCTCATCATGCTCCAGAAGCCGGCGATCAGGGTCGCCATCATCACGAATTCGACACGGCGGGCTTCCACCCGCATGCCGCGGAGCGTGTTGCGCATGATGATGAAGGGCGCGGCGAACACCAGGAACGGCACCGCCGCGAAGGTCTTCGGCGCCACGCCATCCTGCAACAGGCCGAAACCGGCAGGCCGCTGCGCAAACGCCTGGTACCCGTTCACGAGCGCGCCCGCGAGCGCGAAACCGATGCAGATCGAGAAGAAGGTATTGAAAGCCTCAGGTGTCATCGGAACAGTCCGCCCTTACGCAACGCCGGAGCCTTCCTGTGACAAAGAGTGCCGGTTAACGCTACATTATCCTTAAGGGAAGGTTAACAACGCCCGCCGGTCTGCGCAGGGCCCTCCCCCGGTCTCGGTAGCCGGGAAAGCTGCGCGAATTCGCCGCCGCGTGGCATATTCGCCGCTGATTCGTCGGCCAGCGGCCGACCTCCGGCTCTACGCGCAGCTCATGACGGTCTTTTCGGCAGCCCCCCTCAGGTCCTCCAGCAAGCGCCCCCGCGCGCATGTCGTCCCGATCGTGCTCAGCGGCACGGCCGCGGCCGGCGCCATCGCGCTCGTTGCCTATCTGCTGTGGCCGACCTGGGGCAGTGGCGGCGCGAACGCTCCGGACAGACTGCCGGTGAGCGTCGGCGGCACGCTGTTCAATGTTCCGACAACCGCGATCCGGATGAAGATCCAGCGGCACTCCGGGCCGCAGGAGCGCATCGATCTCGACTTCCTGTATCCCTCGCTGGAGCCGCCGGGCGCGCCGAAGCACGTCACCGCCGACACCGTCGAGGAGGCGATGCAGCCGATCGACCGCGTCTTCCTGTCGATCTCGGCGCATCACGACGCGCCGGCGCCGGAGCAGCGGATAGCCACCATCTATCCGCGCTATCTCGACCAGACCGCGGCCATGCCGCAGGACGGGCTGACGATGCGGATGTTCCGCAGCGATACGCCCTATGGCAGCGAGGATCTCTATTCTGCCGCAAGCCCCGCCCTGACCGCGCGCTGCACCCGCGATGCGGCGACGCCGGGCATGTGCCTCTCCGAGCGCCGGGTCGGCGGCGCCGATCTCACCTTCCGCTTTCCGCGGAGCTGGCTGTCGCAATGGCGCGAGGTGGCGGAAGCATTGGACCGGCTGACGGCGCAGCTGCGCGGGCCGAAGGGCTGAGCGCGGGCCTCCTACCCCCGTCGCGACATCGGTTTGCGGGGCCTGGCTGGAGCCTTCCGCAAGAAATCGCGAAAACAACCCCATGCACAGTAGCCAAGCGCCCGTCACGACTTCGTATTTTTCGAAGTCCGATTGACCCGTCGGGCAAAACAGGGGTATGGTGTCATCATGGGGCGACCGACTTGAACGATGCGGCTACACATCTTCCACCGGGCGCCCAATTGCTGGGACGCGAATGGCTCGGCTTCGACGCGAGCGGGCATGCGCTGATCCGCTTCCAGGCTCAGAGCGCATTCACCAACAGGCACGGGACGATTCAGGGCGGATTTCTCGCGGCCATGCTGGACTCCGCCACCGGGATTTGCGCGCTGGCGGCGCTCACGCCCGAGCTGACGGCGGTCACCAAGAGCCTCGATACGCGCTTCCTGAAACCCGCAAGGGTCGGAGCGATCACAGCAAAGGCGCGAGTCACCGAACGGACGGATCGCGACATGATCGTGCAAGCCGAGCTCGTCGATGCCGAGGGCATCACTGTTGCGGATGCCACGGCGCGGCTGCGCATTGTTGCAAGGAGGTAAAGGTACGGAGCCGCGTCTGCGCGGCCCCGTTGAGCGACACGACCGCAGAACTATTCCTGATCGACGAGATCGTCCTCGAGGATTGCCATCTGGAACTGGAACGAGCGATCATCGTCCTCGTCGTCGACGAACAGCACGCCGATGAATTCCTCGCCGATATAGACCTCGGCGGAATCATCCTTCTTCGGCCGCGGCACGACGCGGATCTTGGGATTGCCGAATACGCGCTTCAGATACGCGTCGAGCTTCCTGACTTCCTTGACGTCCACGGCAATCTCCAATCGAAATCTGGGTTGGCGGGGTTTTAAGCCGAGACGCGACGAACCGCCAGCATGAATTGCCAAAGAATTCGGGGACGAAAAGCGCCGGAGAATCCGGCCCTTTCTCTCGAGTTCAAAGCCCCGTCTCAAAGTCCCATGGCGTTGATCATCTGATCCATGGTGCGCGACGGCTCGGCGCAGCCGGCTTCGCCGACGATCTTGGCGGGCACGCCTGCAACCGTGACGTTGTGCGGCACGGGCTTGACCACGACCGAGCCCGCCGCGATGCGCGCGCAATGGCCTATCTCGATGTTGCCGAGGATTTTTGCGCCGGCGCCGATCAGGACGCCGTGACGGATCTTCGGATGGCGGTCCTCGTTCTCCTTGCCGGTGCCGCCCAGCGTGACGCCGTGCAGGATCGAGACGTCGTCCTCGATCACCGCGGTCTCGCCGCAGACGAAGCCGGTGGCGTGGTCGAGGAAGATGCCGCGGCCGATGCGCGCGGCCGGATTGACGTCGGTCTGGAACACCGCCGAGGCGCGGCTCTGGAGATAGTACGCAAAGTCCTTGCGGCCCTTCAGCCAGAGCCAGTGCGCGAGGCGATGGGTCTGGATGGCGTGAAAGCCCTTGAAGTAGAGCAAGGGGTCGATGAAGCGCGAGGTCGCGGGATCGCGGTCGTAGACGGCGACGAGATCGGCGCGGAAGGCGTTGCCGAGATCGGGATCGTCGCGCAGCGCCTCGTCATAAGTCTGGCGCACGAGGTCGCCCGAGAGCGCGGAGTGGTCGAGCCGGTCGGCAAGACGGTGGATCACCGAATCTTCCAGGCGGCTGTGATGCAGCACCGTCGAATAGATGAAGGTCGCAAGCTCCGGCTCGCGATGGACGATGTCCTCCGCTTCGCCGCGGATCCGCTCCCAGATCGGATCGAGCGTTGCGAGCTTTCCTCCCGGATTGACCTGATGCACTGCCATGGAATCTGCTCTTTCGAATGGGCTCGTTTTGCTGGCTTCTATAACACAGTCTAGGCGACAAAGTCCTGACGGGCTTGCCTGAGAGTGAACAGTGCGTTGTCCGGCGAAAGCATGCCAACGCGTTGAAACACAATAACTTCTCCTGACGCCTTGGGGCGGCAGGGTCGGCTCAAAATGGTCAGGGTTTTGCCAAATTCAAGCCGTGCGGCCTCAAACTATTGGTGAATTCCGCCTCTAGGGCTATTGCGGGCATGGTCCGGAAGACGACGGAGCGGATTTGAGCATCACCACCGATCAATTGCGCGCGCGCGCCGCTGATACGTTCTGGCTCCGGCGGGCGGCAGTGACCCTCCCCCTCCTCATGATCGCGCCGGCGTTCTGGAACGGCTATCCGCTGTTGCAATGGGATACCGGCGGCTATCTGGCGCGCTGGTACGAGAGTTATCTCGTCCCCAGCCGCTCCACCGTGTTCGGCCTCTATCTGCATTACGGAGAAGGCTTCGGCTTCTGGACCAACGTGGCGGTCCAGTCGCTGGCGACGCTATGGCTGCTGCAGCTCAGCTTGCGCGTGCTCGGCCTGATGCAGACGTTCCGCTTCGTTGCGATCAGCCTGCTGCTGATCCTGTCGACCGCGCTGCCATGGCTTGCGAGCATGCTGCTCACCGACATCTTCGCGGGGCTTTCGATCCTGTCGTTGTTCCTGCTGATCGTCGGCGCAAGCCGGACTTCGGCGCTCGAAAAAATCTCGCTGTTCGTCTTCACGGCTTTTGCCGCCGCGACCCACAGTGCCACGCTCGGCGTGCTGCTCGGACTCTGCGTCGCCGGCTGGATGACGCGGCCGTTCCTCGGGCGTCGCCTCCCCGTTGCCGGTTTGGTGCAGGCGAGCCTGACCATCGTCGCCGGCGGCCTGATGCTGATCTCGGCGAATTATGCGCTGTCCGGCAAGTTGGCCTGGACGCCCGGCGGTTATGGCGTGGCCTTCGGGCGCATGATGCAGGACGGCATCGTCGCGCGCTACCTTGGCGATCATTGCCCGCGCGAGCGCTACAAGCTTTGTCCGTATCGCAATGAACTGCCGGCGAGCGCCGACGAGTTCCTGTGGGGCAAGAGCATGTTCAACACGCTCGGCCGCTTCGAAGACATGAACGAGGAGATGGGTTACATCGTCGTGCAATCGCTCAAAGACTATCCGGCCTGGCAGGCCGGCGCGGCGCTGCGGGCGATGGGCCAGCAATTGCTGCATGTCGCGACCGGCGAAGGCACCAATGGCTGGATCCCGCACACCCGCGGCATCATCGAACGCTATATCCCCTCACAGGCCGCGCCGATGCGCGCGGCGCGGCAGCAGCACTGGGGTGTCAATTTCGATTACGTCAACTGGCTGCATATTCCCGTCGCGCTGGCCTCGATGCTGGCGCTGGTCGCGCTGCTCGCGCACGCGCTCGCGAACCGCCGGCTGGACGATCTGACGCTGCTAGCCGCAACCGTCACGCTGGCGCTGCTCGGCAACGCCTTCATCTGCGGCGTGATCTCGGGCCCGCACGACCGCTACGGCGCCCGGATGGCGTGGCTCGCGACCTTCGTGGTGCTGACGGCGATTGCGCGTCGGTTTGGCGACGACCGCCGGCAGACGGGACCTCAGCCGCGACGTGAGAGAAAATCCAGCACGCCGGTCTTGTAGACCTTGTCGCCGACCGCGCGCATGTGATCCCGGTTCGGAATATCCAGCACTTCCGAGCCGGGGACGATGGCGCCGAGCGCGCTGGCCGAGCCCGCAACATCGTCGGCGCTGCCGACCGCGATCAGCACGGGGACGTCGATGCGCGCGGCTTCATCCTTCGTCATGAGGTCACGCGTGCCGCGCAGGCAGGCGGCGAGCGCACGGCGGTCGGAACGGGTCTGGTCGGCAAACGCGCGAAAGGTGCGGCCGACGGGATCGGTGACGTCGTCGAGCGAGGGTGCCTCCAGCGCCTTCGCCACGTTCTCGCCGGGACCGGTGCCCTCGATCAGGCCGCCGATGCCGATGCCGCCGAGGATCGCGGAGCGCAGGCGCTGCGGCTCGTTGAGGGAGAGCCAGGCCGTCATCCGTCCGCCCATCGAGTAGCCCATGATGTCGGCCTGCGGGATCGCGAGGTGATCCATCAGCGCCAGCACGTCGCCCGCCATGGTGGGAATCGAATACTGCGCGGGCTCGTAGAGCTTCGCGCTTTCGCCATGGCCGCGATTGTCGAGCGCGATGACACGGCGGCCGTTCTTGCGCAGTTCCGAGACCCAGGTCGGATAGACCCAGTTCACGTTCTTGCTCGAGGCAAAGCCGTGAACCAGGATGATCGGGTCGCCCTCGCCTTCGTCGAGATAGGCAATTTCAACGGCGCCGTTGTGAAAGCTCGGCATCATCAGTTCCGCAGGTCTTGAGGGGAAGGGTCGGTCTTAGAGCACGATCCGGAAAACTGTGCAGCGGTTTTCCGGCAACATCATGCTCAAACACTCACCCAAAGCGCACCGCGCTTCAGGTCGTGAGGGCCGCGCTCGCCAGAGCGGCTTCGGCGGCGATCTGCGCCCGGCGAAGCCGGCGCGCGCGTCTGCGATCGCACCAAGCCTGGGTCAGGCGCTCGGTGGTCGCCTTGATGGAAGACAGCAGGCCAAACAGCGTCAGTGCCGCACCGAACAGCCAGAGCGCCAGATCGAACATGCCGCCGATGAGCAGCAGCGCGCCGCGGCCGAGCAGCTTCATGATCGCGCGGGTTTTGCTGCCTTGCGCTTCCGCAAGCCGCGCCGCACGGGCGACGTCCTTGGGCCCCTGTGCGATCCGCAGCGTATCCATGGCGCCGCGCGTGCCGGTCTTTTCGGCGACGCGCGTGACGTCCTTGCCGAGCCGGACCAATGCACCCGCCTTCTCGGCACGGAACGCCGCCTTGATCGCGCTCACGGTCTCGCCCGGGCGGAACACAGACCCCTTGGCGACGGCGTTCTGGAGCATCGGCGTATCGACCACCTCACGCATGGACCGGCCGGCCCATGCGGCAAGCCCCTCGCTGAGCCGCCCCACCTTGCGGGCATCCTTCACCAGCGTCAGCCCGGCGCGAACAGGCGCGGCACCGCCGACGGACACGTAAGTCACGGCCGTCACGGCAAGGCCCGCGGTTGCAAGCCCCAGCACCAGGCGATCGGTGTCCTCACCCATGGCGAGGTGCTTGCCCTCGCGGACGACGTCCCTGATGTCGCCGATCACGAAGAGATCGCCGACCACCGTCCCGGACAGACTCGCGACATCGTCGGCATTGCCGGTGACGAGGCCGGTGGCAAACCGCCTGGCGAAATACGACGTGGAATTTTGCTCCTTGACCGCATCGCTCACGCGGCTCAGGAGGTCGTCGGGCAGCGCGATATTGCGGTCGCGCGCCAGCGCGACAAAGCTATCGGCAAGATCGGCATCGCCGGCGGCGAGCGCAGCCTCGACATTGTCCTGAACCAGGCGGTCGTTCTGCCGCAGCAGCGCGTCGAGCTTGAGCTCGGAGAGCGCGGCCGGATCGTCCTGGGCGGCGAAAAGCGCGCCGGCCTCGCGGGCATGCGGCGCCACCTGCGCGAGCATGAAGCTGCATGCCGCGATCCCGGTCAACGCTGTGCTGATTCGCAGCCACTTCATGCCAACGGTCATAAGAGCCCGGACGGTCCAGAGATCATTTGCGCCTGATGGTTCGCATTTCGTCGCAATTCCGCTCGTCCGCAGAGATAGTATGCCAAAATTGCGGCACAACGTCCCCGACGAAAGAAGGGCTTCTCTCAGGCCGCAAGATTGTGTCGAATTTGCATGAGCAAATGAACATGGGGCAACTGTGAACCTTTCGGTTCCGCTGGACTAGCAATCATCACTACCCGTCAGTATGGTCCGCGGCGCCTCAAAAAGGCCGCGTCAGTTTTTGATTGTATCTGCCGCCATTGCCACTCCAGGATGAACTACGATGTCCGACCATGTCGTCCCGCACTTCCATAACGATGCCGGTGTTCCCGTCATCGAGATCGGCTCGCAAGAGTTCATGTGCGTCGGCGCCAACCCTCCATTTGATCATCCGCACGTCTTCCTGGACCTCGGCAACGACAACGAGATCATCTGCCCCTACTGCTCGACGCTGTACCGCTTCGCCACCGACCTGAAGGCCGGCGAAGCCCGTCCGCCGGAATGCGTGCTGAAGGACAAGGTGGCCTGACCGTTCCCATCGGTCAGGGGTGGCGCTCTCCCGAACGATTGTCATCGCCGGTGCCGGCATCGGCGGACTGACGGCCGCGCTCGCGCTCGCAGCCCGCGGCTTCCGCATCGTCGTGCTGGAAAAGGCCGAGCGGCTCGAGGACGTCGGCGCCGGCCTGCAACTCTCCCCCAATGCCAGCCGCGTGCTGGTCGAGCTCGGCCTCACCGAGCGCCTCAAGCTGCGCGCCGTCACGCCTGAGGCGCTCTGCGTCATGAGCGCGCGGGCCGGCGGTGAGCTGCTGCGCATGCCGCTTGGCGAAGCCGCCTCAGTGCGGGCCGGCGCCCCCTATTGGGTGGTGCACCGTGCCGATCTGCAATCGGCGCTGGCCGGCGCGGTTGCCGACCATCCCGACATCGATCTGAAATTAGGTGCAACCTTCGAGGATGTTGCGCCCCACGCCAGGGGACTGACGGTAATCCATCGCAGCGGCACGATCCGCCGCAGCGATCTCGCCAGCGCGCTGATCGGCGCCGACGGCATCTGGTCGACGGTACGCCAGCATCTGTTTCCCGAGGTGCAGCCGCGCTTTTCCGGCCTGATCGCCTGGCGCGGAACGCTCGATGCCACGCAACTGCCAAAGGATTTCACGGCGCGGCGGGTGCAGCTCTGGATGGGTCCGAACGCCCATCTCGTCGCCTATCCGATCGCGGGCGGACGCCAGATCAACGTAGTGGCGGTGCTGCCGGGCACCTGGAACGGGCCCGGCTGGAGCACGCCGGGCGATCCGTTCGAGGTGATGGATGCCTTCGCGGCGCCGCGCTGGCCACCGCCTGCAAGGATGATGCTCGCCGCTGTCGACAATTGGCGCAAATGGGCGCTGTTCGGTGTGCCCGACGGCTGCCCCTGGAGCAGCGGTCCGGTCGCGCTGCTCGGCGACGCCGTGCATGCGATGCTGCCCTTCGCCGCGCAAGGCGCCGGCATGGCGATCGAGGATGCCGCCGTGCTCGCGCAGCATTTGAGCCTGGAGACCGCAGAGAGCACCGCGCAGATCGCTGCAGCGCTGAAGCAATATGGCCGCGCACGCCAGGCGCGGGTGCAGCGTGTGCAGCGGACGGCGCGGCGGCAGGGCCGCATCTATCATCTCGGTGGGCCGCTCGCGATCGCGCGCGATGTCGCGATCCGCGCGCTCGGCCCGGACCGCATGCTGGCGCGGCAGGACTGGATCTACGGGTGGCGGCCCTGATGCGGGTGCGGGTGCGCCGGCTCAGCGAACGGCGCTGCCGGATTTCGGGGCGGGCTTGATGACCGGCGGTTGCGGTGCCGCCGAGACCGACGGCGGCGCATTCGGCGGCGTCTCCCGGCACCTGTTACGGCGCCAGGCGTCTTCGGCAAGCTGCGCCGAGCCGCGCACCGCGACGTAGTCGTTGCGATAGGCGAGCTCGGATACGACCGCGCCCCCGGCTCCGGTTTCGGCCTTGTCCATCAACTTCTGCAAATCGGCCGTGCGGGTCGCCAACGACTTGCGCTCGGCCTCGAGCTGCTTGCAGTCGTACAATTCGTACCTGCCGGGATCGGCGAAGGCCGGAGCGACCGTCTCGCTGATGCCGGCGCAGCCGGACAGCGCGGCGCCCGCCGCAAGCAGCGCGAGAAGCGCGCCTGAGCCGCGCAGGCGATGAAACAACGAAGCAGCCATGCCGGATGAATAGTCCCCCTAGATTGAGAATGCCTAAAGCAGCAACAGATGTCGGGATTGAGGCTTTGCCTTGCGCGCCCGGCTCGCTTAAGGAAGAACCACCCATCCGGTTCGCGAAGTGCGCCAATTCCAGACGGCCGGACAAGCACTTAAGTATTTGATCTCGTTGGATCAAGCGGGCATGGCGGAATTGGTAGACGCAAGGGACTTAAAATCCCTCGGCGCGCAAGCGCTGTGCCGGTTCGACCCCGGCTGCCCGCACCATCGGAGCTGATCGCCCGGAGCCATTTGCATTCCGGTGACTCGGAACGGGGCTCCTTTACTCAGCTTTAGGCCGTTCTCCCCTAAAGCGAACGATGTCTGCCTGTCGATGCAGACCCAGAACATGCAGGGCCCGCAGCGGCTGCTGCGGTGGTGAGAGCTCCGATGGACGTGCGCGAGAATTGGTCCCGGTCCGGGATTGGCGGAGCGCCCGCAAGCATCGGACGTCGCCTGCACGACTACGAAGTCTACCTCTTCCTGATCGCTTTCCTCGGCGTGTTCTATCTGTCGAACGGGCCACTTCTGCTTGGTCATTATGATCTCGGCTGGCATCTCGCCGCCGGAGACCTGATCAGGGAGCGAGGCGAGGTCCCGTTTCAGGATCCCTGGGCATTCACGCTCGCAGACAAGCGCTGGTACAATCTGTCGTGGCTCTGGGACGTGATGGCCAGCATGCTGTACCAGCACGCTGGCTTTGCCGGCATCGTCCTCATGGTCGTCGCCTCCGGCGCGATCATCGCCGGATACCTCGCCTTCTGCGGCTTGAGCAGCGGCGCATCGGCGCCTGCGGTCTGCATTGCGGTGTTTGCGGCGTGCCTGCTCTACCCCTGCTACGAAGCCTCACCCAACATGTATCTGGCGGCGTCGCCGAACATCGCGACCATGCTGTTCGCCGTCGTCTTCTACGGCGAATGTCTGCGGCGGCGCGCATGGTACCTGTTGCCGCTGATGATGGTGCTCTGGGTCAATCTGCATGGCGGCTTCATGCTGGCCTTCCCCGTCATCGGCGTTTTCTGCGGCGTCGCCCTGCTGCGGCGGGACTGGGCAAATTTTCGGCATTACGTCCTGGCGGGCGCCGGCTGTTTCGCCGCGATCTTCGTCAACCCGCTGGGCTGGCATGTCTATGACGGCGTGACAGCGACACTGGGGCATTTCGTCCAGGCCGATATCGGCGAATGGCGTTCCTATTCCCAGAACGTGCAGATACCGGGGAGCATTCCCGGCATCGTCTACGCGTTGACGTTCGTCGCGCTCGAACTGTGGTACCGAAACACGGCGCGCGTTCCGCTGGAAGCGCGCCTGCTTGCCTGGCTGTTCCTGGCCCTTGGTCTCTATCAGTTCAGGTACGCCGCGTTCTTCTTCATCTTCTCGAGCGTCCCGATGGCGCTTCACATCGACCGGCTATTGCCGAAAGGCCTTGCGGGATTCGACGTCCAGCGCGCGATGCTGGCGGCAGGCGTGGTTGGTGTCCTGTTGCTGCCGTTGACGTTCGTGCATGTGAGGCTGGCGCTGGCCTTGCCAGACATGCTCTCGGAAGAGGACGCCAATTATCTCAAGGCGCATGTTTCGCGTGCGCACGTGCTGAACCACTGGAACATCGGCGGGCTCCTGATCTTCCGGACGCACGGCTCGGTGCCCCTGTTTGTCGACGGCCGCGCGGCGACCGCCTATCCGGACGATTTGCTGCACGACTATCTCAAGCTGGTCCGGTGGGAAATCGACGCGGCGAGCTGGGACAAGGTGATCAGCAAATACAGGATCGACGCGGTGCTCTGGGTCAGAGGACACGAGCAGCTACGGCAGTTCCTCGTTGGCGAGCGGGGCTGGAAAGAGGACTACACCGGAGCGCATGTGAGCCTCTACGCCAGGCCACCGGCCGCTTCCCGGTAGATCACGCCTCCTGCGGCGACACGCGGCCTATATCCTCACGCGGCAGCAGAATCCAGAAGCAGATCAGCGCGATCGTGAGCTGGCCGAACCCGCCCATGAAGGTTATGCCCGAGACCGACGCCAGCGTCGGAATGGCGACCGCGACCGTCAGCACCGCCGCCATCGTCGCCGCAGGCAGACCGGCGACGAGGACGGCGGCATAGAGCGCCACCTCGAAGAAGGCATATTCCTTCAGCCTGGGCGCACAGAGATAGAGCGCGTACATCGCGAGCACCGTGATCCGCATCGCGGCATCTGGGTGATCGACCAGCCAGCCGTCGAGCGCCTGAAGGGGCGAGGCCTTGCCGGCCGGGCGCTGTGTCCCGACCATGCGCCATACGGACACGGCCAGCGGCGCGAGCACCAGTGCGACCGCGATCAGACCATAGAGCACGGCGACCACAGGCTTGCTGCCGGCGAGCCCAACGCGGTCCGCAAGTGTGAGGGACAGGAAGAGCAGCGACGGATTGACCTCGTTCCCCGGCGCATGCTGCCCGGGGATCTGGCCGAAGATCGCGCCGAGCCAGCTCCTCGACAGGTCGGGATAGAGCAGCAGCGAAGCCAGGATCGGCAGCGCGAACATGCCCGCCGCCACCGCGATCAGGAGCAGCTTGCGACGCCTCGGCTGCGGCAGGAAATAAAGCGCGGCGAGCACCGGGAGAAACACCAGCTTGAACGAGGTGACGAGGCCGAGCACGGCCGCGCCGGCCAGCCGCGGCACCATGCTCGCGGACTGCACGGGACGCAGCAACAGCGCCAGCGATGCGGCCGTCAGCAGGCCGCTCAGGATCGCAAAATTGCCGGTCGCAACGATCCATTCAAAGCCGAGGAAACCGCCCAGCGCAAACACCCCGCGCAGCACGACATCCCGCAAGCCGCTGCCGGCCTTGCCGAGGCCGGGCAGCAGCAGCACGCAGAGCAACGCCAGAACCAGATAGATCGACTTGTAATGCGCGACGAGAAAGCCGCCGGCACAAAGCGGCCGGAAGACATCGAGGGTGACCGGAAGGTAGGGATAGGAAAGCTTGGTCGCCTTCAAGTTCTTCACGAAGTAGGGATCGAGCCCCGCGACATGCGCCTCGACAGCCGCGCAGTTCACCCGCGCGTCCCAGCCGAACGTCTCGTCCATGCCCATATCGATCGCGACGGCTGTGGCGACCAGAAGGGCCAAGGCCAGTACGAAACGGGGCAGCCAGCCCCGCGGCGACGCGCCGGCGGCAAAGGTCCCCTGGATTCCGGCATCTGTGGACGCGGCGATATTCGTCATGGCTGCGCACCAGCCGTCTCGGGGCGTTCTGGCCCGGCGCGAAAATCGAGCAGCAATATCCAGAAGCAGATCAGCGCGACGGCGAGGAGGATGAAGCTGCCTTCGAGCGTCGTTCCGACCAGCGAGATCAGTGCCGGAATAACAAGGCCGGCGGTGAGAAATGCGGCGATCGCCATGGCAGGAAGATCGACGACGAGGACCGCGGCATAGAGCGCGAGCTCGAAGAAGGCGTATTCCTTGAGGCGCGGCGAGCTCAGGTAGAGCGCAAACATGGCAAGCACCGTGATGCGCATGGCCGCGCGGGGATGATCCGTCAGCCAGCGATCCAGCCGCGCCAGAAGCGATCCCGCACCCGGCGCCGGGGGGCTGCCGATTGCGCGCAGGACGGACAAGACGAACGGCACCAGCACGAGCGCGGAGGCGAACAGTGCATAGGTCGCGAACATCGCCGGCCTGCTGTCACCGAGGCCGGCCTGATCCATCGCGCTCCGCGCCAGCAGCAGCAGCGACGGATTGATCTCGACGAGATCGACGGCGTGCTGGTTCGGGATCTGCCCCGCAATCGCAAGCAGCCAGCTCGCGAACAGGTCGGGGTAGAACAGCCGCGAGATCAGGACCGGAAATACGAAACCGAACACCGCCGCGGCGAGCAGCGCCAGCTTGCGGCCGCGCCGCAGCGGCAGGAAATAGAGCGCGGCCAGCACGGGAAAGAACACCAGCTTGAACGACATCACGAGGCCAAGCAGCGCGGCTCCCGCGAGACGCAAGGGGAAGCTCCGGTCGTCTGACGTTTCCGGCGCGGCGGGAAGAAGCAGGAGCCTCAGCGCGATCGCGGTCAGCACGCCGCTCAGAATGGCGAAGTTGCCGGACGCCTGCACCCATTCGAAACCGACGAACGCGCCGAGCGCGCAGAGCACCTTGAGCCCAACATCGCGCGTGCTCGGGCGCGTACGGCCCAGACCGGGCAGCAGCAGCCCGCAAAGCACGGCGAGGACAGGGAAGATGCCCTTGTAGTAATCGACCAGACGGCCATCCGCGCAGAACGGACGGAAGACGTCCAGTGTCACCGGCAGATAGGGGTAAGAGAGCCTGGTGCCTTTCAGGTTCTTGACAAAATAGGGATCCAGGCCGCCGGCATAGGCTTCAACCGCCGCGCAATTGACGCGGGTGTCCCAGCCATACTTCACTTCGAGCACGGCGTCGTTGGCAAGATTGCCGAACACCAGCAGCGCCGTGAGTGCGATCAGGCAGCCGAGCCAGATGTGCCGCCGCGAAGCCGTGTCTGCCGGGGGGACCAACCATCGTGCGGAACCGGTGACATCGGACACGAACGGATACCTCTGTTGACTTGGTTTCTCTGCGCGTACTGCCGGCGCCTCATCTCGGCGGCCACTGTGGACAGGATGCGTTTCCGTTTTCATCCCGCCGGATGGAGAGGCCTTGCCGGGCGCCGATCTTTAGGGAGGGATGGTGAATCACTGGTTTCCGACCCGCGGCCGAAAACGGCCTGTTGTTCCGCTCAGGCCGCCAGCCGCATCGGCGTTTTGCAGAACCGCATCGAGGGCCGTCGCGGGACGGGGCTACGCCGGTTCACCAATTCTTGTCCGCTCCCGTCCCGCCTGCCAGCCATCCCGAAACATGGGTTGTGCGGCGCAGCACAACCGATCAAGAAGCCTCTGATTTTCAGAGGTGAGCTTCTTGTCCGACGTCAATGCCGACGATTGGGTGTCCTCGGGACACCGACCCATGGGATTTCCGGAATTCGTCATCGTGATCGCGTCCATCATGGCGCTCAATCCGCTTGCGATGGACATGATGCTGCCGGCGCTGCCCAACATCGGAGCCGCCTTCAACATTCCCAACGCCAACCATCTTCAACTGGTGCTGTCGACCTTCCTGATCGGCTTCGGCGCCGGCCAGTTCGTCATGGGGCCGTTGTCGGACCGCTTCGGCCGCCGTCCGGTGCTGCTCGGCGGCATGGCGGTCTATGCGGTCGCGAGCGTGCTGGCGGTCGCGGCGCCCTCGTTCGAGACGCTGCTGCTGGCACGCGCGCTGCAGGGATTCGGCACCTCGGCGACGCGCGTGATTGCGACCTCGATCGTGCGCGACTGCTATGTCGGCCGCCGCATGGCCAGCGTGATGTCACTGGCGATGATGATCTTCATCGCGGTGCCCGTGATCGCGCCTTCGTTCGGACAGGCGGTGCTGCTGGTGACGCAATGGCGCGGCATCTTCGTCGTGCTGATGCTCTACGGGCTGCTCGCGCTGGCGTGGTCGGTGCTGCGGCTGCCTGAAACCCTGCCGGTCTCGGAGCGCAGATCGCTCGCGCCGAGCGACGTCCTCGCGGCTTATTGGCAGACCGTGAGCAATCGCCAGACCATCGGCTATGCACTCGCGGCCGGCAGCGTCATGGGCGCGCTGTTTGCCTATGTGTTCTCGGCCCAGCAGGTGTTCACCGACATCTATCATCTCGGCCATTATTTCCCGCTCGCCTTCGCCGCGATTGCGGCCGGCACCGCCATCGCCGGCTTCCTCAACGCCAGATTTGTCGGAACCCTCGGCATGCGCGTGATCTCGCACGGCGCGCTGACGCTCTACACTTTGGTGGCGGGCGTGATGCTGCTGACGGAAAGCCTCGGCATGCTGCCGCTTGCCTTGTTCATGGTGCTCTCGGCGCTGATGATGTTCTCGTTCGGCATGATGGTCGCGAACTTCACTGCGCTTGCCATGGAGCCGCAGGGCCATATCGCCGGCACCGCCTCCTCGCTCTACGGCTCGATCACGACGCTGGTCGGCATCGCCGTCGGCATGGTGATCGGGCAGAGCTTTGACGGCACGCTGCTGCCGTTCTCGGTCGGCTTTTTCCTGTCGACGCTCGCCGCCCTTGCGATCGTGCTGGTGGTGGAGAAAGGGCGGCTGTTCAAGCCGCATCATCGCCCTATTGCGTGAGGAACTTCGCGGCCTCCTCAATGTTGTAGTGCAGCAATTCGAGAGGCCGCGCCAATGGAACCGAAACACCGCGAAGATCAGAACACCCCGGAGCGGGCGGAGACGGACCGCTCAGTGCCGGGCGCCAATCAAGCCGCGGTCACCGCGCCTTTCGTCAGCGAAGGTCTCGAGCGGGTCCGCGACAGCCATTGCTGAACGGAGGCCCTCCCCCTACTCGGTCTTGTCGATGTTCCAGAACACGGGTGTTGCCGGGCCATCGATCACGCCGGAGATCGACTTGCGCCAGGCGCTGGGCGCCTGATACTGGCCGAGCGGCATGTAGAGCACTTGGTCGTAGGCTTCCTTCTGGATCTCGATCGCGATCTTCTTCTGATCCTCCGCCGTTGCCGCGCGAACGAAGGCGTCCTTGAGCTGCTCGACCTTGGCGTCCTCCGCCCAGCCGAACCAGCCGCCTTTCCTGCCCTGGCCGCCGACAGCGACGTTGGAGATCGGGTTGACCACGTCGGCGCTGACCCAGTTTGTGATGAACATGTTCCAGCCGCCCTCCTTCGGGGGCTTCTGGCTGGCGCGCCGGCTCACCACCGTCTGCCAGTCGGTCGCCTGCAGGTCGACCTTGAAGCCGGCTTCGCGCAGTTGTTGAGCCACCACGATCGGTTGCGCCTTCAGCGTCAGCACGTCGCCCGGCGCCATGAGCACGACGGGTGTGCCGTCGTAACCGGACTCGGCGAGCGCCTTCCTGGCCGCAGCCATGTCACCGCCCTTCGCGAGGGTCTCACCGCCAACCTCTGTCGCCAACGGCGTGTCGCAGATGAAGATCGCCGCGCAGGCCTTGTAGTATTTGGGATTGCCGATCAGCGCGTCGAGCACGTCCTTCTGGTTGATCGCCAGTAGTGCCGCGCGGCGGACCTTGACGTTATCGAATGGCGGATGGAGGAAGTTCATCCGTGCGCCCGTCTGGAATCCGAACTTGTTCAGGATCTCGAGCTTGAGCCCCTTGTCGGCTTCGATGGTGGGCAACATTTCGATGGCAGGAAGTTCCATGAAGTCGATGTCGCCCGACTGCAGCGCGTTCAACGCGGTCTGCGCGTCCGGCATCGTAATCCATTCGACGCGATCGACCTTCACCACCTTGCCGCCTGCGGTCCAGCTCGCCGGCTCCGTGCGCGGCACATAGTCGGCGTTCTTGACGTAGATCGCCTTCACGCCCGGCTGGAATTCAGACTGCACGAACTTGAAGGGGCCCGAGCCGATCTGCTCGGGGATCTGCTTGTCCACCGGCGTCTCGGCGAGGCGCTTCGGCATCATGAAAGCAACCCGGGAGGACGGCTTGCCGATCGATTCCAGCACGAGCGCGTAGGGCTCCTTCAGCTTCAGCGTGATGGTCTTGGGGTCGCTCGCCTCGAGGCTCGCGGTGAACAGCATCATCTGCTGCCCCATGCCATCGGCAGCGGCCCAGCGCTTCAACGAGGCAACGCAATCTTCCGCGGTGACCGGCGCACCGTCATGCCATTTCAGGCCGTCGCGCAGCGTGAACGTGTAGGTGAGCTTGTCGTCGGAGATCTTCCAGTCCGCCATCTGCGGCTGGATCTTGAAGTTCGAATCCGTCGCAATCAGCGTGTCGAAGACCATGTAGCCATGATCACGCGAGATATAGGCGCTGGTGAAGATCGGATCGAGGATGCGCAGATCCGAATGCATCACGGCGGCAATTGTCTTGCCCGCGGCAAGAACCGGCGAGGCCAGCGCCGAAAGCGCGACGACTGAAAGCGCAAGTGTGGAGGCGAATGACCGACGCCCTGGGCGCATGAGTTGGAACATCGACCTTCTCCTGGCGAGCGGCTTGCGAGCGGCGCCGCTGACGACAGCGGCGCCGCGTAATGGTCGGGACGAAAGGCGCGCTAACGCGCCCTCGCCTTACTCGGACTTATCGACGTTCCAGAACAGCGGCGTTGCGGGACCATCGAGCACGCCGCTCAGCGATTTGCGCCAGCCGCTCGGCAGCAAATACTGACCGAGCGGAACGTAGATCACCTGCTCGTAGGCTTCCTTCTGGATGTCGGCGGCGATCTTCTTCTGCTCGTCGAGTGAGGCGGCGCGAACGAAGTCGTCCTTGAGCTTTTCGATCTTGGCGTTCTCCGCCCAGCCGAACCAGCCCTTCTTGCCCTGGCCGCCGATCGAGAGATTGGCGATCGGGTTGGAGACGTCGGCCGCGACCCAGTTGGTGAAGAACATGTTCCAGCCGCCCTCCTTCGGCGGCTTCTGGCTGGCGCGCCGGCTCACCACCGTCTGCCAGTCGGTCGCCTGCAGGTCGACCTTGAAGCCGGCTTCGCGCAGCAACTGAGCCGCAACGATCGGCTGCGCCTTCAGCGTCGTGACATCGCCGGGGGCCATGATCACGATCGGGGTGCCATCATAGCCGGACTCCGCGAGCGCCTTCTTGGCTTCGGCCATGCCGTTGCCCTTGATCAGGGTCTCGGCACCGACCTCGGTCGCGAATGGCGTATCGCACACGAAGAATGCGCCGCAGATCTTCTGATATTTGGCGTTGCCGACCAGCGCGTCGAGCACGTCCTTCTGGTTTATCGCCAGAAAGGCCGCACGGCGCACTTTGACGTTATCGAACGGCGGATGAAGGAAGTTCATCCGGCCGAGCGTCTGGAAACCGAACTTGTTCGAGACCTCGAGCGTGATCTCCTTGTTCGCCTCCAGCAACGGCAGCATGTCGAAGGGCAGATTTTCCATGAAATCGATGTCGCCCGACTGCAGCGCGTTCACTGCGGTCTGCGAGTCCGGCATGGTGATCCATTCGACACGGTCAACCTTCACCACCTTGCCGCCGGAGGTCCAGCTCGCCGGCTCCTTGCGCGGCACGTAGTCGGTGTTCTTGACGTAGATCGCCTTCACGCCCGGCTGAAATTCAGACTGCACGAACTTGAAGGGGCCCGAGCCGATCTGCTCGGAGATCTGCTTGTCGGGCGGCGTCTCGGCGAGGCGCTTCGGCATCATGAAGGCGACGCGCGAAGATGGCTTGCCGATCGATTCGAGCACGAGGCCGTAAGGCTCCTTCAGCTTCAGCGTGATGGTCTTGGCATCGGTGGCCTCGATGCTCGCGGTGAAGTCCATGAGCTTCTGGCCCATGCCGTCGACCGCGGCCCAACGCTTGAGCGAGGCGACGCAGTCTTCCGCCGTGACCGGCGCACCGTCATGCCATTTCAGGCCGTCGCGCAGCGTGAACGTGTAGGTGAGCTTGTCGTCGGAGATCTTCCAGTCCGCCATCTGCGGCTGGATCTTGAAGTTCGAATCAGTCGCGATCAGCGTGTCGTAGACCATGTAGCCATGGTCACGCGTGATGTAGGCCGTGGTGAAGATCGGATCGATGATGCGCAGATCCGAATGCATCACCGCGGTGATGGTCTTGCCGGCCGCAAACACGGGCGAGGCCATCGCCGTGGAAAGCGCGACGACCGACAGCGCAAGTGTGGAGGCGAACGCGCGACGCCCCCGGCGCATCAAGCTCAACATAAAAGTCTCTCCTGACGTGAAACTGTTCAAAGGCAGGTTATTGGTTGAGCATCAGGTTCGTTCTTTAGGCGAACTAACCTCATACAATGCCTTTATCTTTCGAGACTTGCAGACAGTGTTGAGCGCGTCAATCCGGTTTCGCTGCAGGCCCAAGCGGCGCACGTACGGGCTCTACAAAGATCGGTTTAGCTCTACAACGCTCTCCGCCAGTCCCGCCGTACCGATGCAATGCGCGTTCCATCTTTCGAAGCTTTGAGAGACATTAAGATGAATCCAGCCAATCTTCCTTTCGATTCCGAGGCGATGCTCAAGGGCCTGCGCACTTGGGTGGAATGCGAGAGCCCGACCTGGGACGCAGGCGCGGTCGACCGCATGCTCGATATCGCAGCGCGGGATATGGCGATCATGGGTGCGACGATCGAGCGCATTGCCGGCCGCCAAGGCTTTGGCGGCGTCATCCGCGCGCGCTTCCCGCACCCGAAGCAGGGCGAGCCGGGCATCCTGATTGCCGGCCACATGGATACCGTTCACCCGGTCGGCACCATCGAGAAGCTGAAATGGCGCCGCGAGGGCAACAAATGCTACGGCCCCGGCATCTACGACATGAAGGGCGGCAACTATCTCTCGCTCGAAGCGATCCGGCAGCTGGCGCGCGCCTCCTTCACCACCCCGCTGCCGATCACCGTGCTGTTCACGCCGGACGAGGAGGTCGGCACGCCCTCGACGCGAGACATCATCGAGGCTGAGGCCGCGCGCAACAAATATGTGCTGGTGCCCGAACCCGGCCGCGCCGACAACGGCGTCACCACCGGACGTTACGCCATCGCACGATTCAATCTGGAAGCGACGGGACGGCCGAGCCACGCCGGCGCGACACTGTCGGCGGGCCGCTCCGCCATCCGCGAGATGGCGCGGCAGATTCTTGCGATCGACGCGATGACGACGGAGGACTGCACCTTCTCGGTCGGCGTCGTGCATGGCGGACAATGGGTCAATTGCGTAGCCACGATCGCCACCGGCGAGGCGCTGTCGATGGCGAAGCGCCAGGCCGATCTCGACCGCGGCGTCGAACGGATGCTGGCGCTGTCGGGGACCGCGAACGACGTGACTTTCAAGGTGACGCGCGGCGTGACGCGACCGGTGTGGGAGCCCAATGCCGGCACGATGGCGCTGTACGAAAAGGCGCGCGGCATCGCCAAATCGCTCGGCGCTGAGCTGCCGCATGCGAGTTCGGGGGGCGGGTCCGATGGTAATTTCACCGGCGCGATGGGAATTCCGACTCTCGACGGCCTCGGGGTGCGCGGCGGCAATGGCCACACGCTCGAGGAGTTCATCGAAGTCGAAAGCCTGGTCGAACGCGGCCGGCTGATGGCGGGATTGCTGGCGACACTGGAGTAAATTGAATCAACTTCGCACTGCACAATGCGTTGGCAGTCGCGGTTGAAATTTAGCCTTGTCTAAAAATGAGGCGCATCGTACTGCTCGATGGTCCACGCGACGACGCGGGAGAGATCGCAACGAAGGTTTCGGCCTTCTTTGCGGCGCCGACGGAGCAACCGCCCCGGAAACTCTCAGGCAAAAGGACCGTATCGTCAGGACGATCTGGAGAGAGACGGCGCGACTCTAGTGGTCGTGACGTCCACCGAAGGGGATAGTCCGAAAGCTGACCTCGCCGAGGTCCGCAACGGATCAAGCTCTCAGGTAACCGTGACAGATGGGGCGCCGCCAACGGCCTTTGGCCGGCGGTCAGCCGACTCTAACTCACGGGAGCCCCGAACTGCCATGACCCATATCGCCATCATCGGCGCCGGTATCACCGGCGTGACGACCGCCTATGCCCTGCTCGAACGCGGATACAAGGTGACGGTGCTCGACAAGCACCGCTACGCCGCGATGGAGACCTCCTTCGCCAACGGCGGACAGCTCTCCGCCAGCAATGCTGAAGTGTGGAACAGCACTGCCACGATTCTGAAGGGCCTGCGCTGGATGTTCCGGCGCGATGCGCCGCTGCTGATGAACCCGCGGCCGAACTGGCACAAATATTCGTGGATGAGCGAGTTCGTCGCCAACATCGGCAACTACCGCGCCAACACCATTCAGACGACGCGGCTCGCCATCGAAGCCCGCAAGCACCTGTTCGAGATCGCAACGCGCGAAGGCATCGACTTCGACCTCGAACGCCGCGGCATCCTTCACATCTATCACGACAAGAAGGGTTTTGAGTCCGGCCTGCGCGTCAACGCTCTGTTGCAGGAAGGCGGCCTCGATCGCCGCCCGGTGACGCCGGACGAGATCCGCGCCATCGAGCCGACGCTGCGCAAGGATTATTATGGCGGCTTCTACACGCAGTCGGACGCGACCGGCGACATCCACAAGTTCACGCGCGGGCTTGCGGAGGCCTGCAAGCGTCGCGGCGCGACCTTCACCCACGAAGCCAACATCGATTCCATCGCCCAGGCCGGCGGCGGCTTTGTCATCGGCTGGGCTGACCTCTCCGCAAACGGTGCTGTCCCGCCGACGCGCGGCATGCTGAAGGCGGACGGCGTCGTCGTCTGCGCCGGCGTAGCCAGCCGTCACTTCGCCACCCTGCTCGGCGAGCGCGTCAACGTCTATCCGGTGAAGGGCTATTCGATCACCGTGCAGCTCGACACTGCCGCGAGCCGCAATGCGACGCCGACCGTCAGCCTGCTGGATGAGGCCGCCAAGATCGTCACCAGCCGGCTTGGCGCAGACCGTTTTCGTGTCGCCGGCACCGCCGAATTCAACGACTTCAACCGCGACATCCGCGCCGATCGCGTGCAGCCGCTGGTCGACTGGGTCCGCAGCAACTTCCCCGCCGTCGAGACGTCGCGAGTCATCCCCTGGGCCGGGCTGCGTCCGATGATGCCGAACATGATGCCGGTGGTGCGCGCCGGACGGATGCCGGGCGTGTTCTTCAACACCGGCCATGGCCATCTCGGCTGGACCTTGTCGGCCGCGACCGCGCAGATAATTGCCGGGACCATCGACGGCTGGCGCGGGCTCAACGTACCGACGGCCGCAGCGGCGGCCCGAACTGAACTTGGGGTTGATCGTGAGCTGCGCCATGCATCCTGAGTCGCAGGCCAGGCGGCCCTTGCGACCGCCCTGCCCTTGGCACACAATTTGCCCCGAAAAACCGGCTTCTCCGGCCGGCTTTCCAGCTCAAGTGACAGGCGTGCATGATAGACACAGTCGATTCCACGAGGGCATCAAAGCCCCACAAGTTCCGCAGCCGGAGATAGGTGCATGCTAGGTTATCTCATTCGCCGCGTCCTGGCCGCGGTGCCCGTGATGGGTGTCGTCGCGCTGTTCGTGTTCCTGTTGCTGCGGCTCACGCCGGGCGACCCTGCCGCTATTCTCGCCGGCGACAACGCGACGCCTGAACGGCTCGAGCGCATCCGCGACTCGCTCGGCCTGAACGAACCGCTGATCGTGCAGTTCATCACCTGGGTGAACAAGCTGCTGCACGGCGATCTCGGCACATCGCTGATCTCCAACTTGCCGGTCATGAAGATGATCAGCCAGCGTGTCGAGCCGTCGATCTCGATCGCGCTGTGCACCATCATCCTCGCCGTCATCGTCGCCGTTCCGTTGGGGGTGATCGCGGCCTGGAAGCACGGCACCTGGATCGACCGCTGCGTGATGGGGTTGTCGGTGCTCGGCTTCTCCGTGCCGGTGTTCGTGGTCGGCTATGTCTTGATCGAGGTCTTCGCCATCGATCTGCGCTGGGTGCCGGTGCAGGGCTTCCGCAGCATCTTTAACGGCTTCGGCCCGTTCTTCGAGCGCATCATCCTGCCGACCTGCGCGCTGTCCTTCATCTACATCGCGCTGATCGCGCGCATGACGCGGGCGGCAATGCTCGATGTGCTGGGCGAAGACTATGTCCGAACGGCGCGCGCGAAAGGCATCAACGAGGTTGCCGTGATGATGCGGCACGCGCTGCGCAACGCCGCCGTCCCCGTCATCACCGTGATCGGCACCGGCTTTGCGCTGCTGATCTCCGGCGTCGTCGTCACCGAGAGCGTGTTCAACATTCCCGGCATCGGCCGCCTCACGGTGGACGCGGTGCTGGCGCGCGACTATCCGGTGATCCAGGCGATGATCTTGCTGACGTCGCTGATCTACGTCGTCGTCAACCTGCTGATCGACGTCGCCTACACGCTGCTCGATCCCCGGATCCGGTACTGAGGCAAGGACAAGGACAAAAATGTCAGTCGATACCCTTCCACGGTCATCCATTCCGATCACATCGCCGCTGCGGCCGCGCTTCGGGTTCCTCACCTCGACGCCGATCATCGCGACGGCCACGGTCCTGCTCACGCTGATCGTGCTGATCTCGATCCTGGCGCCCCTGATCGCACCGCATGATCCGATCCAGCTTGCGCCGTCGCAGCGGCTGAAGCCCTCCTCGGCGCAGTTCCTGCTCGGCACCGACGCCTACGGACGTGACCTGTTGTCGCGCGTCATCTATGGCGGCCGCATCTCGCTGCTGATCGGCATTGGCTGCGCGATCCTCTCGATCGTCATCGGCCTCGTCATCGGCCTCGTCTCGGGCTTCTTCAAGCTGGTCGATGCCGTCCTGATGCGCGTCATGGACGGCCTGATGGCGATGCCGAGCATTCTGCTCGCGATCGCGGTGGTCTCGCTGTCCGGCGCCAGCCTTTGGACGGTGCTGGTCGCCATCACCATTCCCGAAATCCCGCGCGTGGCGCGCCTGGTGCGCTCGGTGGTGCTGTCGGCGCGCGAGGAGCCCTACGTCGAGGCCGCGATCTCGGTCGGCTCGTCCCTGCCGAAGATCATGTGGCGGCATCTGATGCCGAACACGATCGCGCCGCTGATCGTCCAGGGCACTTATGTCTGCGCCTCCGCAATCCTCACCGAGGCCATCCTCTCCTTCCTCGGCGCCGGCATTTCGCCGGAGACGCCGACCTGGGGCAACATCATGGCCGAGGGCCGCCAGTATTTTCAGCTCAAGCCGACGCTGATCTTCTGGCCGGGCCTGCTGCTGTCGATCGCCATTCTCAGCATCAATCTGATCGGCGACGCCGCCCGCGACGCACTCGATCCGCGCATGAAGCAGCGGGAAGGCAAGTGAAACCATTGATTCCGTCATTCCGGGGCGGTGCGAAGCACCGAACCCGGAATCTCGAGGTTCCGGGTTCACGCTTGCGCGCGCCCCGGAACGACCGTGGAGATCTCACATGACCAGCCCCATCCTCGACATCAACAACCTCGTCGTTTCCGTCGGCAAGAAGCCGAAGGGTGCGAACATCATCGACGGCATCTCGATCCAGGTGCGCGAGCGCGAGACGCTGTGCCTCGTCGGCGAAAGCGGCTCGGGCAAGTCGGTGACCTCGCTCACCACGATGGGCCTGCTGCCGAAGGGCACGCTGGTTCCGACCGGCGGCAGCGTCAAGCTGGTCGGCGAGGAGATCCTCACCGCGACCGACCGCCGCCTGCGCCAACTGCGCGCCACGCAGATGGCGATGATCTTCCAGGAGCCGATGACCGCGCTCAATCCGGTGGTGCCGGTCGGCCGCCAGATCGACGAAGTGTTGCGCGCGCACACCAATCTCGATGCCAAGGCGCGCAAGCAGCGCATCCTCGACATGATGGAGCAGGTCCGCCTGCCCCAGGTCGAGCGCATCTTCGCCTCCTACCCGCATCGCCTCTCCGGCGGCCAGCGCCAGCGCATCATGATCGCGATGGCGCTGGTGCTGGAGCCGAAGCTGCTGATCGCGGACGAGCCGACCACCGCGCTCGACGTCACCACGCAGAAGCAGATTTTGACCCTGATCCGCGACCTCCAGCGCGATCATGGTACGGCCGTGCTGTTCATCACCCATGACATGGGCGTGGTCGCCGAGATCGCCGATCGCGTCGCGGTGATGCGGCAGGGCCGGCTGGTCGAGACCGGCACGCTGGACACCGTGCTGCGCAATCCGACCATGGAATACACCCGCAACCTGCTTTCCGCGGTGCCGAGCCTGGTGCCGCGCGCGGCGCGGCCCGAGACCAGAGAACCGGTGGTTCTGGAGGCCAACGAGCTCGGCAAGGTCTACAAGGAGCGCGCGTTCTTCGGCAAAGGCCGCGAGGTCGTTGCCGCCGACAGGGTCACGCTGACGCTGCGCAAGGGCCGCACGCTCGGCATCGTCGGCGAGAGCGGCTCGGGCAAGTCGACCGTCGCGCGCTGCATCGTCCGTCTGATCGATCCGACCTCCGGCGGCGTGCGCCTTGCCGGCCGCGAGATCGCCGACATCTCGCGCCGCCTGCTCCAGCCGCATCGGAAGAAGATCCAGATCGTGTTCCAGGACCCTTACCGTTCGCTCAACCCGCGCGTCACCGTCGGCGAGAGCATCGCGGAAGGCCCGATCAATTACGGCACCTCGCATGCCGATGCGATGAAGCGGGCGCGCGAGCTGCTCGAGCTGGTCGGCCTGCCTGCCGACGCCGTGTCGCGCTATCCGCACCAGTTCTCCGGCGGCCAGCGCCAGCGCATCGCCATTGCCCGCGCACTCGCGCTCGACCCCGACGTGCTGGTTGCGGACGAAGCGGTGTCGGCTCTCGACGTCTCGGTGCAGGCGCAGGTGCTGGAACTGCTCGACGAAATCCAGAAGCGGCTCGGCATCGCCATCCTGTTCATCACGCACGATCTGCGTGTCGCAGCCCAGATCTGCGACGAGGTCGTGGTGATGCAGCATGGCCGCGTCGTCGAACAGGGCCCGGCCGCCGAGGTGCTGACGCATCCGAAAGAGGCCTACACCCGAGCCTTGCTGGAGGCAGCGCCCGGCCGCGGCTGGGATTTTGCGAACTTCCGGCCGGTATCGGAAGGCGTCGCGGCCACGGCATAACAAAATTCTCTCCTCGTCATTCCGGGGCATCGCGAAGCGATGAGCCCGGAATCCATCAGGCAGCAGACTCTGTCGCATGATGGATTCCGGGCTCACGCCGAAGTGGCGCGCCCCGGAATGACGGCGGAGCAGCATTCCCAAAACAGCTTGAGGCCATGCGCGGCGCGATTGCTTCCCAGCTTGCTCTCTCCTCAAGGCCAAGGCTAACGTCGCGCACTTTCAATCGCCTGGACTTGAGTTGATGACACGTATCGCCGTCGGCGGCTTCCTGCACGAGACCAACACCTTCGCGCCAACCAAGGCGACGTTCGCGGACTTCCAGCATGGCGGCGGCTGGCCGGCGATGACGCAAGGGGCCGAGGTGCTGAAGGTGATGCGGCGCATCAATGTCGGCCTCGCCGGGTTCGTCGACAGCGCCGAAGCCAATGGCTGGGACCTTATTCCGACGATTGCCTGTGGTGCGAGCCCGTCGGCGCACGTCACCAGGGACGCCTTCGAGCGCATCGTGAAGGTGATGGTCGACAGCATCGCAGCCGCCGGACCGCTCGACGCGGTCTATCTCGACCTGCACGGCGCCATGGTGACCGAGCATCTCGACGACGGCGAAGGCGAAATTCTGGCGCGCGTGCGCCGCGTCATCGGCAAGGATGTCCCGTTGGTCGCAAGCCTCGATCTCCACGCCAACGTCACGCCCGAGATGATGGAACATGCGGACGCGCTGATCGCCTACCGCACCTATCCGCATGTCGACATGGCCGAGACCGGCCGCGCCTCGGCCCGCCACCTCGCCCTGCTCCTGAAGACCAAGCAGCGCTTCGCAAAATCGTTCCGCCAATTGCCGTTCCTGATCGCGATCAGCTGGCAATGCACCAACGACTACCCTACCAAGGGCATCTACGAAAAGCTCGCCGCGTTGGAGAGCGACGCGGTCCCGACACTCTCTTTCGCGCCCGGCTTCCCCGCCGCCGATTTCCGCGATTGCGGACCGAGCGTGTTCGCCTACGGCAAGACGCAAGCGGACGCCGACCGTGCGGCCGATGCGATCGTCAAACTGATCGAGAGCCACGAGGACGATTTCGACGGCAAGATCTGGTCGCCCGACGACGGCGTGCGCCACGCGATGGAACTTTCGAAGAGCGCGAGCAAGCCGATCATCATCGCCGACACCCAGGACAATCCCGGCGCCGGCGGCGATTCCGACACCACAGGCATGCTGCGCGCGCTGGTGCGCAACAAGGCCAGTGCTGCAACCGGCGCGATCTACGATCCGGAATCGGCCAGGGCCGCGCATGCGGCCGGCGTCGGCGCCACCGTGACGCTGTCGCTGGGCGGCAAGTCCGGCATTCCCGGCGATGAGCCCTATCGCGACACCTTCATCGTCGAAAAACTCTCCGACGGCCGCTTCATCGCGCCCGGCCCCTATTATGGCGGCCGCGAGATGGAGATGGGTCCGTCCGCCTGCCTTCGCATCGGCGATGTCCGCGTCGTCGTCTCCTCCCACAAGGCGCAGCTCGCCGATCAGGCGATGTACCGCTATGTCGGCATCGAGCCCACCGAAGAGAAGATTCTGGTCAACAAGAGCTCGGTGCATTTCCGCGCCGATTTCGAGCCGATCGCGGCAAAGCTGATGATCTGCGCCGCCCCCGGCGCGATGCCGGCCGACACGGCCACGCTTCCCTGGACGCGGCTGCGTCCGGGCATCCGCATCAAGCCGAACGGCCCCGCCTTCAATCCCCCTTCACGCTAACCGGACAGGAACACATGCCCACGATCGAGCGCATCGACGGCTATGCCGACGAACTCACCGCCATCCGCCGCGACCTTCACGCCCATCCCGAAATCGGCTTCGAGGAAGTGCGCACCTCCGGCATCGTCGCCGACAAGCTAAAGAGCTGGGGCATCGAGGTGCATCGCGGTCTCGGTGGCACCGGCGTGATCGGCGTGATCAAGGGCAAAGGCTCGGGCACCAAGCGCATCGGCCTGCGCGCCGACATGGACGCGCTGCCGATGGAAGAGAACACCAATCTGAAGTGGAGCTCGAAAATCCCCGGCCGCTTCCACGGCTGCGGCCATGACGGCCACACCACCATGCTGCTCGGCACGGCGCGCTACCTTGCCGAAACCAAGAACTTCGACGGCACCGTGCACCTGATCTTCCAGCCGGCCGAGGAAGGCCTCGGCGGCGCCCGCGCCATGATCAAGGACGGGCTGTTCGAGAAGTTTCCCTGCGACGAGCTCTACGGCCTGCACAACGCGCCCGACCTCAATCACGGCGAGATCGCCATCCTGCCCGGCCCGGCCATGGCCAGCGCCGACTTCTTCGACCTCCGCATCACCGGCTACGGCGCGCATGGCGCGATGCCCGAACGCTCCAAGGACGCGGTGATCATCGCGACCACGCTGGCGCAGGCGATCCAGACCATCGTCAGCCGCAACGTCGAGCCGCTGCAGGCCGCCGTCGTCTCGATCACGCAGATCCACGCCGGTTCCGCCTACAATGTCATCCCCGGCGACGCGCATCTCTGCGGCACCATCCGCACTTTCTCGAAAGAAGTCCGCACCCTGATCAGCGAGCGCATTCGCACGATCTGCGCCGGCATTGCGAGCGCCTATCAGTGCGTGATCGACGTCGACATCCGCGACACCTTCGATGTGCTGGTCAACCAGGTCGAGCAGTCCAAGGTGGTGGAAGACGTCGCGCGCACCATCGTCGATCCCGCCAACGTGATCACCCGCGCCCAGCCGAAGATGGGCAGCGAGGATTTCGCCGACATGTTGCAGACCATTCCCGGCGCCTATTTCTGGGTCGGCCATGACGGCTCGGTGCCGGTGCACAATCCCGGCTTCGTGCTCGACGACAAGATCCTGCCGATCGGCGCCAGCATGTTCGCCCGGATCATCGAAACGCGCATGCCGGTGGTCTAACAATGCAGAAGAAGAGCGTCGAAGAGGCGGTCACCTCGCTGCACGATCTGTCCGCGGTCGATCTGATCGCGGGTTACCGGGCAAAACAGTTCTCGCCGAGCGAGGTGCTGGAGGATTTGCTCACGCACGTCGCTGCGTGGGAGCCGCACCTTAAGGCGCTCTATGCGTTCGATCCCGACAGCGCGCGCGAGGCCGCAAAGGCCTCGACCGCGCGCTGGACCGGCGGCGAGCCGTCCGGCGCGCTCGATGGCGTGCCCGTCACGGTCAAGGACAACATCGCGACCAAGGGCGTGCCGGTGCCGCTGGGCGCGGCGAGCGTCAAGCTCGTGCCGGCCGAGAAGGATGCCCCGCCCGCCGCTCGGCTGCGCGAAGCCGGCGCGATCATCTTCGCAAAAACCACCATGCCGGATTACGGCATGCTGTCCTCCGGACTTTCCAGCTTCCACGCGCTCGCGCGCAATCCCTGGGATCTCTCGAAAAATCCCGGCGGCTCCAGCGCCGGCGCGGGCGCTGCCGCGGCAGCCGGCTACGGTCCGCTGCATCTCGGCACCGATATCGGCGGCTCGGTCCGCCTGCCCGCGGGCTGGTGCGGCCTTGTGGGCTTAAAGCCGAGCTTTGGCCGCGTGCCGATCGACCCGGCTTATGTCGGCCGTGTCGCCGGCCCCATGACCCGCACGGTCGATGATTGCGCGCTGATGATGAGCGTGATCGCAAAGCCCGACCGGCGCGACGGCACGAGCCTGCCCGCCGAGCCGCTGAACTGGAAGGGGCTGGAGAAGTCCCCGCGCAAACTGCGCATCGGCCTGATGCTCGATCCCGGCGTCGGCTTGGCGCTGGAGAAGCCGGTCCGTGAGGTCGCGGTGAAGGCCGCGAAAGCGTTCGAATCCGCCGGCGCGGTCGTGACCGAAGTCGACGGCATTCTCACGCGCGAGATGCTCGACGGCCTCGACAATTTCTGGCGCGCGCGGATGTGGGACGATCTGTCGAAGCTGACGCCGGAAGATCAAGCCAAGGTACTGCCCTATATCTTCACATGGGGCGAGTCCGGCGCAAAGCTGTCGGGCGTCGACGTCATCCGCGGCTTCAACCAGACCATGGCGATCCGCGCCGCAGCAGGAAAGCTGTTCTGCGAGCTCGACTATTTGATCTCGCCGACCGCACCGAACGTGAACTATCCGGCCGACTGGGCTGCACCAACCCACGATCCGATGAGGCCGTTCGAGCACATCGCCTATACCGTGCCGTGGAATATGTCGGAGAACCCCGCGATCTCGATCAATGGCGGCTTCGATGCCAAGGGTTTTCCCATCGGCGTACAGATCGTCGGCAGGCGCTTCGACGATCTCGGCGTGCTCGGCATGGCCAAGGCGTTTGAGGGCTTGCGCGGTCCGCAGAAGCCCTGGCCGAGCCCGCCGGCGAAGTAGCGCTCAGCGTCTACGCACAAGTCGTCATGCGCGGGCTCGACCCGCGCATCCATCCCTCATCAAAAAAGATGGATTGCCGGGTCAAGCCCGGCAATGACACAATTGATTCAAGAATGACAGGGAAGGAAACCCCACATGGCGTATGAGACGATCAAGTACGAGGTCGCCGACCAGATCCTCACCATCACGCTGAACCGGCCCGACAAGCTCAACGCCTTCAACGCGCAGATGCAAGGCGAACTGATCGAAGCGTTCGACGCCGCCGACAAGGACGACAACGTCCGCGCCATCATCGTCACCGGCGCCGGCCGCGGCTTTTGCGCGGGCGCCGATCTGTCCTCCGGCGCCGACACGTTCGACCGCGACGCGCGGCGCGGCCCGGTCAGGCGGTCGGCCGACGGCAAGGTCGACTACAGCGACCCGCAGGTGCGCGACGGCGGCGGCCAGGTGACGCTGCGCATCTTCAAATGCCTGAAGCCCGTGATTGCAGCGGTGAACGGCCCGGCCGTCGGCATCGGCGTCACCATGCAGCTCGCGATGGACATCCGCATTGCGTCCGAGGCCGCCCGCTTCGGCTTCGTGTTCTCCCAGCGCGGCATCGTGCCGGAGGCGGCCTCGAGCTGGTTCCTGCCGCGTATCGTCGGCATCTCGCAGGCGCTGGAATGGTGCTATTCGGGCCGAGTCTTTCCGGCGCAGGAAGCGCTTGCCGGACGCCTCGTCAGCAAGGTCGTGGCCCCGGATGATCTCCTGCCGACGGCCCGCGCTCTCGCCAGGGAATTCGCGGCGAAGACCGCGCCGGTCTCGGTGGCGCTGATCCGCCAGATGATGTGGCGCATGATGGGCGCCGACGATCCGATGGAGGCCCACAAGGTCGACAGCCGCGGCATCTACGCCCGCGGCCGCTCCGACGACGTCAAGGAAGGCGTGGTGTCGTTCCTGGAGAAGCGCCCCGCGCAGTTCAAGAACAAGGTGTCGTCCGACATGCCGGATTATTTCCCGTGGTGGACCGAGCGGGAATACAAATGAGGCATCGCGGCGCGCCATAACGCGCAATTTGATTGTTTGATCCATGCCGGCCGCGCATGGACCGCCGCCGAACCGCCTGCTGCATCGCAATACTGCATCGCTGTATCGTATCGCACCTCACGGGAAGCGATACCGATGCGTCTTTACCTGCGAATGGCGGCTCTCGCGCCACTCGTCCTGACCGGCTGCGCCCAGCAGGATGCCGAATGGGCGCAGCGCGGCCGAGCAAGTCTGGTCGGGCTCGATCAATCGTCCATCCGTATGTGTGCCGGCCTGCCGTCGGGCACGGTGAAGGATGGTTCCAGCGAGATCTGGATGTATGAGCACGCCGCAAGCCCGCCGGGCGGCGTTCCGCCGCCGACGCTCACCCTGCCGCCCGGTCTGAATGTCGGGGGCCAGGCGCCGTCGGGCTATTGTCGGGTCCAGCTCCGCTTCGTCCGCGGCAAAGTCACCGAAGTGCAATATGCCGGCGCGACCGATATCGGTAACGCACGCGATGCGGTCTGTGGCCAGATCGTGAAGACCTGTCTCGGCTACTCGGCGGGAGGTCACGACACGGTCGCACGTGCCTCACATCAGTAACGCGACCCGCCCGATCGCCTTGCGCTCGATCAGCAATCGCATCGCCGCAGCATAGTCTTCCAGCGGCAAACGATGCGACACGTTCGGACGCAGCTTGCCCTCCTCCGCCCATTGCAGCAGCGCCTTCAGGCGCACTTCGCCGAGTGCAGGATTTTTTCGAACCGCCTCACCCGCACGGACCCCGAGCACGCTGGCGCCCTTGATCAGCAGGAGATTGGTCTTGGCCGAGCCGATGCCGCCGGTAAAACCAATCACCAGCAGCCGCGCGCCCCAGGCGATGCAGCGCATCGAATCCTCGAACACTTCGCCGCCGACGGGATCGAATACCACGTCGGCCCCGCGGCCATCGGTGATGCGCTTGACGGCATCGCGAAACGGCTCGCGGTCGTAGCGGATGAGATGGTCGGCGCCCCGCGATTTCGCAATCGCGAGCTTCTCGTCGCTGGAGGCCGTTGCGATCACGCTCGCGCCCAGCATCTTGCCGATCTCGACGGCGGCAAGGCCGACGCCGCCGCCGGCGCCATGCACCAGCAGCACCTCTCCCGGCTCGACCCGGCCGCGATCGATCAGTGCATGATAGGCGGTGCCGTGGCCGGCGAGATAGGTCGCAGCTTCCGCGTAGTCGAACGTCGACGGCATTGGCGTGAGCTGCGACGGCGTCACCACCGCCTCATCCGTGAAGGCACCATGGCGCATCTTCACGATGACCTTGTCGCCGACGGCAACGCCCCGCGCCTCCGTGCCGACCTCGGTGACATCGCCCGCAGCTTCCATACCGGGCGTGAACGGCAGCTCCGGCTTGAGCTGATACTCACCGGCCGCCATCAGCACATCGGGAAAATTCAGCCCCGCCGCGCGGATCGCGACGCGCACGTCGCCCGGCTGCAGCGGCCGCGACGGAAACTCCTCCAGCTGCAGCGCTTCGGGCGCACCAAGCGCGCGGCAGACGACAGCCCGCACCATCAGGCTGCGCTCGCCCTGTTGCGCAGCAGCGCCTCACGGATCAGCGGCAGGCGATCGTTGCCGAAATACATGTCGGTCTTGCCGACGAAGATGGTGGGCGAGCCGAAGCCGCCGCGGGCGACGACCTCTTCCGTATTGGCCTTGAGCTGGTCCTTGATGCGCTGCTCCGAAATGCCCGCAAAGAACTTCTGCTCGTCGATGCCGACCTTCCTGCAGATGTCAGCCAGTACCGCATCCTGGGAGATGTCCTTGTCATCGCCCCAATAGGTCTCGAATACGGCCGTCGCGAACGGCACCATGTCCGCAGCCAGCCAGCTGCAGCCGCGCATCGCCTTGACGCTGTTTACGGGAAATACTGTCGGCGGCATCTTGATTGCCAGGCCCGCGGAGCGCGCCCAATCGGTGAGGTCCTTCTTCATGTAGCGCGCCTTCAGCGGCACCGGCGTCTCGCGCTGCGCGTAGACGCTCGGGTTGACCGTGTTGAAGATGCCGCCGACCAGGATCGGCCGCCATGTGATCTCCGCGCCGAGCTCTTTCGCCAACGGCTGGATGTTGTGGAAGGCGAGATAGGTCCAGGGGCTGGAACAGTCGAAGAAAAATTCGATCATGGCGTTTCCGGTCCGACGTCGCCGGATTCAAGGCGACTTTTGTTGTTCTGTACCTTGACGTTAAGACATGGCAGGAAGGGGCGCAACATAACCTGCCGGGAGGGCCGCCATGCTGTTTCCAACCACGATCGCCGGCTCCCTGCCGAAGCCGGAATGGCTCGCCGAGCCCAACATGCTCTGGGCGCCCTGGAAGTCGCAAGGCGATGAGCTTCTGCGCGCCAAGCGCGACGCGACCATGCTCGCCGTAAAACTCCAGGAAGACGCCGGGATCGACATCGTCACCGAGGGCGAGCAGGCCCGTCAGCATTTCGTGCACGGTTTTCTGGAGAAGATCGAGGGCATCGATTTCGCCCACAAGGTCGAGATGGGCATCCGCAAGGACCGCTACAAGGCGATGGTGCCGCAGGTGGTCGCGCCGCTCCAGCTCAAGAGCCGTGTTCATGCCGACGAGGCCCGCGTTGCGCGCACGCATACGAAGAAGAAGCTGAAATTCACCCTGCCCGGCCCGATGACCATCATCGACACGATTGCGGACTGCTACTATGGCGACCGCGTCAAGATGGCCTTCGCCTTCGCCGATCTCTTGAACGAGGAGGCCAAGGCGCTGCAGGCCGACGGCGTCGATCTCGTGCAGTTCGACGAGCCCGCCTTCAACGTCTACATGGACGAGGTCAACGACTGGGGCATCAAGGCGCTGGAGCGCGCCGCCCAGGGCCTCACCTGCGCCACCGCCGTGCACATCTGCTACGGCTACGGCATCAAGGCCAACACCGACTGGAAGGAGACGCTCGGCGCGCAGTGGCGGCAATACGAGCAGATCTTTCCGGCGATCGACGCCAGCCCGATCCAGCAGGTCGCGATCGAATGCCGCAATTCGAAGGTGCCGCTCGATTTGCTCGCCCTGCTCAAGAGCAAGATCGTGCAGGCCGGCGTGATCGACGTCGCTAGCGACACAGTGGAGACGGCCGAGGACGTCGTGCAGGTGATCGACGCTGTGTCGAAATTCGTGCCCAAGAGCAACATCATCGCCACCACCAATTGCGGCATGGCGCCGATGCGGCGGGAGATCGCCGAAGCCAAGCTGATGGCGCTCGGCACCGGCGCCGCGCTGGCACGTGAGCAGCTGGGATGATGCGGACGTCCTGCGGATGCGTGCATCAGTAGGGTCAACCGCCGCGCTGGCTGCGCGCCGTCGGATGCAACACTGGCTGATATCCGGCGACAATCGCGCGCAGCGTTGAGGGCGGCGTCAGCAACATCGGGCGTTCGAGCGCGCGCGCATCCGGGGCGTAACCCGCGGGTGACCACAGCAGTGCCCTGCCCTGCATCACCAGGAAACTCTCCTCGCCCTGCTGCACCATCGCTCCGTCGGGCAGTGTCGCCAATGGCATTGGCAGCGCGTGCAATCGCTTCTTGCCGCGATCGAGGCGCTCGCGATGCAGCACGGGCCTTCGCGCTGACGTCGCCTGCACCGTTTCCAGCTTCCCACGCGCTGCGAAAGCGTTTGGCATCGTCGCGGCGACAGAAGAAGCAGGGCCGGTGCCCCGCCGCGAAGGCTGTGGCCTCGTCGAGGAAGAACAGCTCGGTCCAGCTCCGCCGTGCCATCACCGGGCGCCGCCAGCCGCGGAATTTACACAGGCAAACGATCCATGCCGGCGACGACCAGCGCTTGTTCAATAGTGTCTTCGTCGCGGGATCATGGATAATGCCGCGATTGCCGGTGAACATCCCGCGATCTGGCGTGGCAATGATTTCGCCGGTGGGCGTGACGCGGTTTTGCAGGGGCATGGTTGCCTCCCGCCCGTCATTGCGAGGAGCGAAGCGACGAAGCAACCCAGACTATTTCTGCGGACACATTTCTGGATTGCTTCGTTGCGCCCGCAATGACAGCGATGGTCATGCCGCTCCGTCGCGCAGCGGCGGGTGATAGGACAGCGCGGTGTCCCAGGGGAAGAAGATCCAGGTGTCCTGCGACACCTCCGTAATAAAAGTGTCGACCAGCGGGCGACCTTGTGGCTTGGCGTAGACCGTGGCGAAATGCGCATCGGGCAGCATCTGGCGCACCAGCCTGCCGGTCTTGCCGGTGTCGACGAGATCGTCGACGATCAGAAGTCCCTTGCCGGTGCCGCCGCCGAGCTTCATCGCTTGATCCGAGATACCCTTGAGGACCTGAAGGTCGCCCTGCTTGGTGTGGTCGTAGCTGGCGATACAGACCGTGTCGATGACGCGAACCCCGAGCTCGCGCGCCACGATCGCTGCCGGCACCAGCCCGCCGCGGGTGATCGCGATCACCGCGTGAAACGGACCGACCTCGTTGAGCCGCCAGGTCAGTGCCCGGCAATCCCGGTGGAACTGGTCCCACGAGACCGGAAAGGCCTTGCCGGTCCGCTCCTGCGCGCTCAGTTCCGGTGCTTCACCAGCCATTGTCGTCTCCTTCGTAAAACGTCCGGCAAGCCGGGCGCTTTAGCGGTTGATGTTCAGTCCCGCCAGCATTTCCTTCACCGCGGCCATCGCCGCCGCCAGCTTGTCCGCATCGCGCGAGCGCACCACGAGATTCGTATTCGGCTTCGAGTCCTCGTCCATGAAGGGATAGCTGCCGATGATGGTGTCGGGATGTTCGACGGCGATCGCCCGCAGCGGGCCCCCGATGTCGCCTTCCCGCGCATTGGCGCGGACCGATTCGGAGAGCATGCGGACACCCGATTTCAGCTTGGGCGAGACGATATCCATCATCGCCTGCATGATCGACGGCACGCCGGCCATCACGATGACGTTGCCGATCTTGAAGCCGGGCGCGAGGATGGTCGCGCTCTGGATCAGCTCGGCGCCGTCGGGGATGCGGGCCATGCGCAGGCGGGCCTCGTTGAGGTCCTGCCCGCTCCAGCGTTCGCGGAAACGGGCGACCACCTCGGGATGATGGTCGATGCCGACCCCGAATGCCTTGGCGACGCTGTCGGCGGTGATGTCGTCATGGGTCGGCCCGATGCCACCGGTGGTGAAGACGTAAGTGTAGCGATGCCGCAGCGCATTCAATGCAGCTATGATGTCGTCCTCGTCGTCGGAGACGACCCGGACTTCCTTCAGGTCGATGCCGATATTGGTCAGGTATTCGGCGATGAAGCCGATATTCTTGTCCTTGGTCCGGCCCGACAGGATTTCATCCCCGATGACCAGAATGCCCGCCGTGACGATGTCGCTCATGCCTTAAGTCCCTCACCTGTCGGTCCGACTTTGCCGAGGTAACGCGTTGAAGTCACGCGCTTTTGCTGTCGAAATAAGCAGTCCTCAGCCATTTTTTCAGGCAAGCCGCCGACCGTCCCCGGTAAATGCTGACAGTCCATGCTTATCGCGCTGGCCCGGCCCTTGCTACCACATGAAAGTCATGCACTCTTGCTGCATGGCCAGGACGTTGCGGTCTTCACCAGGGCCTTGGCGACCTGTCCAATGGCGCAATGCCTTGCGGAGACAAGTCGGGATCTATGGCAGTCGCGTTTGACGAAATGAACATTCCAGGTGGGGACCTTCGCCCCGCCTATCAGGAGCTGGCGCGCTGGCTCAAGGAGACGCCTCCCGAGGCGCTCGAGTATCGTCGCCAAGAGGCCGAGCTCCTGTTCCGCCGCATCGGCATCACCTTCGCCGTCTACGGCGATTCCGAGTCCACCGAGCGCCTGATTCCGTTTGACGTGATCCCGCGGATCATGTCCGGCAAGGAATGGACGCTGCTGGAGAAGGGCCTGAAGCAGCGCGTGCGCGCGCTCAACATGTTCCTGCGCGACATCTATCACGGCCGCGAAATCCTCCGTGCAGAAATCGTGCCCGACGATCTGATCTTCCAGAACCCGGTATTCCGGCCCGAAATGAACGGCCAGCAGGTGCCGCACGACGTCTACGTGCACATCGCCGGCATCGACATCGTCCGCGTCGACGCCGAGGACTTCATTGTTCTCGAGGACAATGCGCGCACGCCCTCGGGCGTGTCCTACATGCTGGAAAACCGCGAGATCATGATGCGGCTGTTTCCGGACCTGTTCGCCCGCCACAGGGTGGCGCCGGTGGAGCGCTATCCGGACGAGTTGCTGTCTGCGCTCCGCTCGGTCGCGCCGAACAGTGCCTCAGGCGAGCCGACGGTCGCTCTCCTGACGCCCGGCGTCTACAACTCCGCCTATTACGAGCACTCCTTCCTCGCCGACAAGCTCGGCATCGAGCTGGTCGAAGGCCGCGACCTCATCGTCAAGAACAACGAAGTGTTCATGCGGACGACCGAGGGGGTGAAGCGGGTTGACGTGATCTACCGCCGCGTCGACGACGACTATCTCGATCCCCTCACATTCCGCCCCGACTCTGCGCTGGGCGTGCCCGGACTGATGTCGGCCTATGCGGCCGGCAACGTCACGCTCGCCAACGCTGTCGGCACCGGTATCGCCGACGACAAGGCGATCTACTCCTACATGCCGGACATCGTGAAATTCTATCTCGGCGAGGAGCCGATCCTGAAGAACGTGCCGACCTGGCGCTGCCGCGAGCCGAAGGATCTCGCCTATGTGCTGGACAATCTCGGCGAACTCGTCGTCAAGGAAGTCCACGGCTCCGGCGGCTACGGCATGCTGATCGGCCCCGCCGCGACCAAGGCGACCATCGAAGCCTTCCGCGAAAAGCTCAAGCGCGAGCCGGAGGGCTTTATCGCCCAGCCGACGCTGGCGCTCTCGACCTGCCCGACCTGCACCGCCTCCGGCCTCGCGCCGCGTCATGTGGACCTGCGGCCTTTCGTGCTCACCGGCAGCAAGAGCACCACCATCGTGCCGGGCGGACTGACGCGCGTCGCACTGAAGGAAGGCTCCCTTGTGGTCAATTCGAGCCAGGGCGGCGGCACCAAAGACACTTGGATCCTGGACGAGTAGAGAGAATGCTGTCGCGTACCGCCGAAAACCTCTACTGGCTCGCCCGCTACGTCGAACGGGCCGAATATCTCGCACGCACCATCGATGCGACGCTACGCGTCACCGCGCTTCCCGCCGCCTATATCGGCAAGACCAACGAGTGGGACTCTGCGCTGCTCACCGCCGGCGTCGCCGCCAGCTTCTATCAGCAGTATGAAGAAGCCAACGAGCGCAACGTCGTCGATTATCTCTCGTTCTCGGCGGATAATCCGTCCTCGATCAGGAATTGCATCGAGGCGGCGCGGCTGAACTCGCGCTCGGTGCGCACCGCGCTGACCAGCGAGATGTGGGACACCATCAACTCGGCCTGGATCGATTTGCAGGAAGTCTGGAGCAGAGGGACCTCGACGCGCGAGGATCTCGCCAAATTCCTGCGCTTCGTGCAGGAGACCTCGCTGCGCTTCGACGGCTCGGCCTACCGGACCATGCTGCGCAACGACGCGTACTGGTTCTCGCGGATGGGCCTGCATCTCGAACGCGCCGACAACACCGCGCGTATTCTCGATGTGAAGTACCACGTGCTGCTGCCCGAGGAAGAACATGTCGGCGGACCGCTCGACTTCTACCAGTGGAGCTCGATCCTGCGCTCGGTTTCGGCGCTGACGGCCTATCACTGGGTCTACCGCGAGACGCTGAAACCCTGGCTGATCGCCGACCTGCTCATCCTGAACGACACGCTGCCGCGCTCGCTGGCGAGCTGCTACGGCAATCTCGTCCGCAACCTCGACCAGATCGGCGTCGCCTATGGCCGCCAGGGTCCCGCCCAGCGCCACGCCCGCGGCATCCGCAACCGGCTGGAACACAGCAACATGAACGACATATTCCAGCACGGCGTGCATGAATTCATTCAAGAATTCATCACGGACAATTCCAGGCTGGGCGAAATCATCACGAAGCAGTATTTGATCTGATACACGCAGTCATTCCGGGATGGTCCGAAGGACCAGACCCGGAAACTCGAGATTCCCGGGTTCGGTGCTGCGCACCGCCCCGGAATGACGCCAGAACAATGGTCCACCCATGCGCCTGCGTATCCAGCACACCACGACCTATCGCTACGAGCCGCCGGCCACCAGCGTGATCCAGATCCTACGGATGACGCCGGGCAGCCATGACGGGCAATATGTGGCGGAGTGGCAGATCGACGTCTCGACCGACTCCAAGCTCGACAATCATGAGGACGCGTTCGGCAACGTCACCCACGTGCTGTCGTGCGGGCCTGTCAGTGACATCAAGATCACCGCCGAAGGCCTGATCGAGACCCACGACACCGGCGGCGTGCTGCGAGGCGCCGACGAGCGTTTCCCGGCCGGCATGTTCTTGCGTGCCACCGACCTCACCACGGTCAATGCGGCGATGACCGCGGTCGCGCGGCAGTTGCGCAGCGAGGCCGAGAGCGACACGCTCGGCTTCCTGCACACGCTGATGTCGCAAATCAGCGACCACATGACATTCGACGAGGATCCGACCAACAGCGGCACCTCGGCGGCGGAAGCGTTCACGCTCAAGCGCGGCGTCTGCCAGGACTACGCGCATATCTTCATCGCCTGCGCCCGCAGCGGCGGCGTGCCGGCGCGTTTCGTTTCCGGCCAGTTCCTGCGCTCCGACGGCACGGTGCATCAGGACGCCGGCCACGCCTGGGCGGAAGCTTACGTCGACGGTCTCGGCTGGGTCGGCTTCGATCCCGCAAACTGCATCTGCACCACCGATGCCCATGTCCGCGTCGCGATCGGGCTCGATTATCTCGGCGCCGCACCGGTGCGCGGCACCCGCTATGGCGGCGGCGCGGAAACGCTGACGGTGGCGGTCAAAGTTGAGCAGGCCGGCCGCAGCGGACAGTCGCAGTCTCAGCGGCAGAGCTAAGACGGTCATTCCGGGTTCGCGCTACACGCATCCCCGAACGACACCGCCCCGGCAATCGGGGGTTGGAGCGGACCCCGAAATTGGCTAGTAATTCCGCGCAAACGCGTTCGGGGACTGGAAATGACCTATTGTTGCGGAATTCTGGTTCGGGACGGGCTCGTCATGATCGCCGACACCCGCACCAATGCCGGCCTCGACAACGTGTCGACCTTCCGCAAGCTGCATATCTTCTCGAAACCCGGCGATCGCATCATGGCGATCGCCAGCGCCGGCAATCTCGCCATCAGCCAGTCGGTGCTGTCGACGCTGACCGAAGGCCTCGAAGATCCCGACACCGGCGAGATCGAGACGCTGATGAACTCGCCCACCATGTTCCAGGCCGCCCAGCGCATCGGACGGGCGATCCGGGCGGTGCATGCGACCGAAGGCCCGGCGCTGAAGTCCGAGGACGTCTCGTTCGACGTCTCCTTCCTGTTCGGCGGCCAGATCAAGGGCGCGCGGATGCGCCTGTTCATGGTCTACACCGCTGGCAATTTCATCGAGTGCACCACCGACACGCCTTACCTTCAGATCGGCGAGCACAAATACGGCAAGCCGGTGCTCGACCGCGCCATGCACTACGATGTCGAGCTCTACGAGGCGCTGAAGACCGGCCTGATCTCGATGGACTCGACCATGCGCTCGAACCTCGGCGTCGGCCTGCCGATCGACGTGCTGGTGGTGCGCGCCGACGCTTGCGAGGCCGATCTCAACCACCGCATCGAGGCGGGTGAGCCCTATTTCCACGATCTGCGCTCGCGCTGGTCTGCGGCCCTGCGCGCAGCCCATCAGAACATCCCGCGGCCGCCCTACAAGAACGAAAAAGAACCGAAAACCTGACAGCATGAGAAAAGGCAGGAAACGATGAGTGAAGCAAAGAAAATCGCAGTGGTGACGGGCGCCGGCACCGGTGTCGGGCGCGCCGCGTCACTGGCGCTGATGAACACCGGCTTCACCGTGGTGCTGGTCGGGCGCCGAATGGAGATGCTCGAGGAGACCGCCAAGCTCGGCCCCGCGGGAAAAAGCCTCTGCGTCACTGCCGACATGACCAAGCCGGAGCAGATCGCCGCGCTGTTCGACAAGGTGAAAGCGACCTATGGCCGCCTCGACGTGCTCTTCAACAACGCCGGCATGGGCGCGCCGCCGGTGAACTTCGAGGACCTCAGCCTCGAGCAGTGGCAGGCGGTGGTGAACACCAACCTCACCGGCCCGTTCCTGTGCACCCAGCACGCCTTCCGCATCATGAAGGATCAGAGCCCGCGCGGCGGCCGCATCATCAACAACGGCTCGATCTCGGCGCATGCGCCGCGTCCGTTCTCGGCGGCCTACACCTCGACCAAGCACGCCATCACGGGTCTCACCAAGGCCAGCAATCTCGACGGCCGCATGTACGACATCGCGGTCGGCCAGGTCGACATCGGCAATGCCGCCACCCCGATGACCGACCGCATGGTCGCCGGTCCCGGCGTGATGCAGCCCGACGGCACCATGAAGCACGAGCCGCGCATGGATGCGAAAGCGGTCGGCGATGCGGTCGCCTACATGGCCGGCCTGCCGCTCGATGCGAACGTGCTGACGATGACGGTGATGGCGACCAAGATGCCGTTCGTCGGGCGGGGCTAAAGCGTGATGGCATTAGCTTCGATAGCCTGAGTTTTTGAGGTAGTTGGCGCATTCTTCAGGCGTGAAGGCGTCA
>NZ_JASXTA010000026.1:0-104418 GCF_032290525.1 Bradyrhizobium cosmicum
GCCGCGTAAGGTCCGAGAAAGCATTCGTGGTCATGGCTTCATCTCCCCCGCGGCCACGCGCACAGTAAAGATGCATCGAGTGCGGGCGTTCGTGCAAACGGATGATATCGCAGAAATTGGGGTACGCACGCTGTATCACACGAAGACCCTTCAGATCGACGCCCGCTTCGGGTCAATCGCGTCGGTTTGGTGTTCGGCTGCAAACTTCCGATCTACCTCTCTGAACGGACATGCCGCCGCACCGCTTTGACGGCAGAGACGGGCCAATTCCGGAAGTAACCGCATCATCCGATCACCCGTCGGTGTGGGCCAGCGCGGGCTCATTCGGACAACCCGGCTTTCCGAAGGCCCTCCGTCATCAGCTTCGCGTTTGATTGCCCGCCCCGAGCGATCCACGCGGATATTGTAAAGGCGGGATCGAACTCAAGCAGACGCGCCGCCGCCTCACGGGCCTGAGTATCGAGTCCGACATGGGCGTAAGCGGACGCGAGACAGCGATGAGCTATCGAAAAGGAGGGGTTCTGTCGCAGGGCTTTCTTCCCTGCGACGATGGCCTCGTCAAACCGACCAAGCTCAATAAAGGCCAATCCCATCCCCCCAAACGGCAAATATAGCTGCGGATTTACCGGGCTCATGCGAATGGCACGTTCAAAGCTCCTGACGGCTTCCTCCGGCAGCCCCGCAGCTATATAGACCCAGCCTCTGCCGCCCCATGCTCGATGTGAGTTTGGATTGAGCGAGACCGCCCGATCAGCCAATTCGACACTACTTTCACAATCGCCGAACATGTATGCCGAGATAAAGGAAGCCCACGCTAACGTGTCTGCATCACTATCGTCGAGGCTCAATGCCAAGCGAAGCAGTCGAATTGCTTCCTTTCGGTCGAAATGAGGATCGGCAGCATAGCCCAAAAGGACGTTTCGCGTGTGGCCGACACCTGCCAAAGCCGCGACCAAGCCGAACCGAGGGTCCAGCTCCAAAGCGCGATGAGCCAGCCTGATCGCCTCGGCCACCCCTTCACGGGTCGTCAGGTAATACTGTTGCAGGGCTCGGAGATAGAAATCATATGCGGTGAGGTTCTCCGGTCGGCGCCGCGTCGCCAGTGCAATCTCTGTTTGAAACAACTTTGGCTGAATAGCCGAGACAATGGCGAGCATGACGTCGTCCTGCAGCGCAAAAATGTTCGTCATGTCGCGCTCGAACCTGTCCGCCCAGATGTGTGTGCCCGTAGCTGCTTCAATCAACCGGCCCGTGATGCGAACTTTCCCCGACGCCTTGCGCACCTCCCCCTCGAGGACATAGCGCACGCCCAGCCTCCGTCCGACTTCCTTGATGTCGACCGCTTTGCCCTTGAAGGTGAAACTCGAATTGCGAGCGATCACGAACAGCCCTTTGAACCGTGAAAGCGCGGTCGTGATCTCCTCAACCATCCCGTCCGCGAAGTACTCCTGCTCGGGATCGCCAGACATGTTCGCGAACGGCAGCACGGCGATGGAGGGCTTGTCGGGAAGTGCAGGAACGCTCTCGGGCGCATCGCCAGGGTTTAGACCTGCAACCTTTCGCGCCTCCCGCACCTGTCCGACGAAGCGGAAGCCCTTGCGCGGTAGTGTTTTGATGAAACGTTGTCCCTCGCCGGAATCGCCGATTGCATCCCGGGCGGCATTCAGGCGGGTTGTCAGCGCCGCGTCAGATACGCTGCGCCCATTCCAAATGGCTTTGATGAGGTCGTCCTTGCTGACAACCCGCTCCCTGTTGCGGATCAGGTATTCGAGCAAGTCAAAAACCTGCGGTGTGATCGACACCGCATCGGTCCCCCGATGCAACTCGCGCCGGTCGGTGTCGAATGCGTATTCCTCGAAAAGATAGCGCAAGCTGCCATTCCTTCGCGGGGTCGCCTCTGTACTAGCGCATGAAGTGTAAGCCGCCGGTTAGAGAAATGTAAGCCACCAGTTAAGCGCGCCCGCGCATTTTGCGGCAACTTCTGCCTAGTGAACAGTCCATGCGGGACACCTCCTAATGAGCACGATCCGCGAGATTACTGAGCTGGGGCCGCTAGCCGTAAAGCGGCAGGTCTACAGTCCTCTCGAAACATATTGGAATGCATTTCAGGAGTGGCGCAAACGCCGGAGATTACTGGCCAACTTGTGCGACCTAAGTGACAGGGAGCTAATGGATATCGGTATTACGCGAGGCGAAATCGACTACCTCGCTTCGCATCCAGGTTGCGATCCGCGAGGCGTCCTATCCGGCGAATGAATGTCGATGTCTAGCAGCGATGGACGTTCGGAATGGTCACTATCAGAGGCGTTGTGGCGCTTCCGATATGGGTCATTCGCGTCGATTTTGCCCGCGTCTTCTCGATGTCCGCTCTGGCCCGACTGCCGACGTGCCGGACACGATGGCGATCTTCGCCTTCGGGCCACGAGCGGAAGCCGTAACGCCGGTAGTTCAGGGCCTTTGAAGGAACTGCCCATCGATATGGACGGCGCGGCAAGGTCAATGGCAGGGCCGCCAATGGCAAGTATCGTCGTTCGCCCAATGCGATGCTTGCCAAAGACAAGGCGCTGCCTGCGGCCAACTCATCTGTTCCGCCGTGAGGAACGATTGCATCGGCCCCGCTTTAGTCGTTCGCACCTTCAAGAAGTTTGATCAGCGGTTGGCGATATCCGGCCGCCGATCGAAGGACCGGTCAATGCGCATCCTTCTCGTTGGCGGTACGGGGCTTGTTGGATCGGCAATCCACGCCAGGCTGTCCGCCGAGGGGCATGAATGCGTATTGGTGTCGCGCCATCCGTCTGCGGCGCCCGATACGCATCACGTCACCCTCGATATTGCCAGGACCACCGACGCGTCGAAATGGAAGGGCATTCTTGCCGGCGTCGATGCCGTCATCAATGCGGCGGGTGCCCTGCAGGGACAGGACATGCAGGGGGTTCATGTCGCCGGCAGCACTGCACTTTATACGGCGTGCGAAAGCGCGAGCGTCCGCCGTGTCATCCTGTTCTCGGCGATCGGCATCGACCGGGATGCGCCCACCGAGTTCTCTCGCACCAAGCGGGAAGGCGAAGCCGCCTTGATGGCGCGCGACCTCGACTGGGTGATACTGCGGCCTTCCGTGGTGGTGGGCCGATCCGCCTATGGAGGCAGCGCACTATTGCGAGGGCTGGCAGCGCTTCCGGTTCTACCGGTCATGCCCGACACGGCAGCTATTCAACCGGTCCATCTCGACGACGTCGTCGAAACGGTTCTGTTCTTCCTTCAACCCGGTGCTCCCAAACGCATCGCACTTGATCTCGCCGGTCCACGGCGGATTGCCTTCAGCGACGCGGTTGCGCTGTTTCGCGCCTGGCTGCGCTGGAGGCCCGCTTACCGACTGCACCTGCCTGGTTGGGCCGCTTCGGGCGCTTACCGGGCGGGGGACCTCGCGCATATGCTGGGTTGGAGAACGCCTGTCAGCTCCACGGCACAGGCGGAAATGCGGCGCGGCGCGACCGGCGATCCCGAGCCCTGGCGTCAGCTTACCGGCGTGAGGCCGCGCGCTCTTGAAGGCGCGCTCGCACGCGAGCCCGCCTCGGTGCAGGAGCGCTGGTTTGCGCGGCTATATGCGCTCAAGCCGCTGATCTTCGGCGTCTTCGGCCTGTTCTGGATCGCCACAGGCATCATCTCGCTCGGCCCTGGCTGGGAAATTGGAATGTCGTTGCTACGGGAAGGCAGACTGCCGGAAAGCTTCGCGGTCCTGACTGTCATCGCAGGCGCGCTCGCCGACATCGGTATCGGCCTCGCGATTCTCTGGCGGCCTCTGAGCCGCTACGGGCTCTGGGCAGCACTGATCATCTCGCTAACCTATGTCGTGATCGGCACAGCACTGGTGCCGCGGCTGTGGGCTGATCCGCTTGGGCCAATGCTGAAGATCTGGCCGGTTCTGATGCTCAATCTGGTTGCCATGGCGATCCGGGAGGATCGCTGATGTTCTATTTCCTTCTCAAGATGGTGCACATCATCGGTGCTGCCGTCCTGCTCGGCACCGGTGCCGGCATCGCCTTCTTCATGCTGGTGGCGCATCTGCGCGGTGACCCGCGCGAGATCGCGGGGGTTGCACGGACGGTCGTACTGGCCGACTTCCTGTTTACCGCGAGTGCCGTGGTCCTGCAGCCGATCACCGGCACATGGCTCGCTTGGTCGAGCGGATATTCCCTTCGCGATGGGTGGATTGCGGCGTCCATCGCACTCTACGTGGTGATCGGCGCCTTCTGGCTACCGGTGGTGTGGATGCAGATGCAAATGCGCGATCTTGCCGTCGGTGCGGTCGAGACCAACGCCAAGCTGCCCGCCCGGTACTACCAACTCTTCCGATGGTGGTTCGTCTTCGGATTTCCGGCATTCGCCGCCGTGCTGGCTATCTTCTGGCTGATGATCGCCCGCCCACCTATTCCATACTGGGATTAACTAGGCGGTCCTCCAAAGACTTGGCCGGCCCACTGTGCCCGTGAACCCCTTCGCGAACGAGCAGCACCGCAGTGCCCGCTATGAACTCCCGCCGCTTCATTCGTTCCTCATCTAGCTTGAGGACAATGATGCGTAGAGTATCACGTCTCGATAGTCGTCGCATTCAATGCAGGCACATGCGGCGGATGGGGGCAGGACCGCTTTGGGTCAAAAGCGGCGGGCGAGCCAAGTTCACCTCGGCATCCGGTTCACCAGCGACAGCGGACATCACGGCGGCTGAACTGCTCTTCGGCTTAGGGCCATATGCGGACCCAGGCGCTGCAGCAAAAAGCCCCGGTGTTGAGACCGGGGCTCAGCCATTCCATCTACTGTTGCAGTTCGATTTCCCCGGGCCGCCATGTCTTATCGAACCATGACTCCAATGGACCGTAGAGGCGAAGGATCATGAACCAGCCCTTGCCCGGAATCGTCTGCACCCAGTTGTTCTCCATTCCCGCCGGGGCCTTGGGTCCGAAGTAGACGTCCACCGAGCCATCCGCATTGGTCTTGACGCCCTTGTTCTGGCTACTGACGCTCGGGGCCTGTTGGTCGGTTTGCACCATCGAGCGGGTCTGGTTGTCGTAGACAATGACCGACCAGAAATCCTTGACCGGGATATTTGGTGGCAGCCGGAGCTTGTAAACCTTGCCGCCATCAAACGGATTGCCCTTCGAATCCTGAACCGACCAGGGGTATTGCGAGCCCCGGCCCACCATCTTCTCCTCCATCGCCGGCGTGACGCCGATGGCAAAGTAATAGTAGAAGACAGCACCGTCCAAGTTGCTGACACCGGGCGCCGTCTCGAACTTGTAACCGCCGAAAAACGGCAGGCGCCACGTACTGTCCGGATAGAAATACGCATCCTTCGCGCGAACCTTGAAGGCGATCGTCCGCGCCGTCACGGCGCCGATGTTGGCGGCGTCGGTGAGGATCTTCTTCATCCGCTCATCGGGATTGAAGGGCTGGCCCTTGACGATGCCGATCGAGGCAAACAGGCCCAAGGTGGTGGGATCGGAACCATCCGCCGGCTCTTCCTGGATGACCTGGTTCAACATGCTCCAGAACGAGTAGTCGCCCGGTGAGACGAAGTTCGATGGAATTCCGGAGGCATTGACGAATTTCATCGGCGGCGGGTTGGCGGTCTCGGCTAGACGATAAATCCGCAGGTTCTTCTTGACCGAATCAACCCCGGGTCGGGTGGAGCCGTCCACAACGAAGGCGCGAAATACGAGGTAGCTGCCGAAAGTACTCGGCCGCACGACGTGATACCCAGGTGGTATGTCGCCCTTGAATCCAGGCGGCAACAGGAGGTACTTGCCGCCTTCGCCCTTGTCGGCTCCGGTGATGCCGATGTCGGCCACCCACTTGTACCAGAAGTCGTCGACCATCCCCAGTACTTTGGGCGGAATCTCGGCCACCAACGGTCCCTTGCTGGTGTCGACCCAAATGTAGTTATAGATCGTGTTGTCGTTGGCGGTTAGCTCTACGCTTCTCGGATCGACCAGATTTTCCCAGATCACGTCGCTCTGGTTATCAGGCCCGAACTTGCGTATCGAATCGCGCATGCCGGCCTGATTTACGATCGGTATCGCAAGCAGATAAGCCTGTAGCGCGCGCGAACGGTCCAGGTTGTCGTAGATCTTGTCAACGGTATCAGCCGACGGGTAGCCGTAATTGAGATTCAGCGTCCCGATCGAGGACTCGATCTTGTCCGGCACGGCGACGCCCGGTGCAATCGGGGTTTCGTACTTGTACTGCTGGGCGATGCACGGCAATGCCGAAAGTGCAATCAACGCCAGCCAAGAAATAGCTAATTTCAATTGTCTCACGATTACAACCTCCTCGAACGTTTCGCGGCGCACCCGATAGCATAGGCCGGTGGCCGCTGATTCTTATTGCCCTTTGGGGCAGGCGCCGTGGTGGCTATTATTTCACAACCAGAGCGAGAATCCTATGGCTGCGGTGAGAGTAGATACTCGCTTTACCAACGGTCACGCCGAAGCTTCGCGAGTTGCAGAAAGAGCTTTGCCAACTTAGGCGGCCTGATGTCTGCTTGGGGGTCACAAGCGGCCCTTCGGCATCCCGGCTGCTTACGCCCGATTGAGCACCGGGAGCGGATATCACCCCCGCCGGTCGGAAGGTCCGAGATGGGCCACAAGCCGACCTTATCCGCCGGCCCACGTTTCATAACGGAGCGCCAAAGCCAATCTTACGGCAAGTCATCCACAAGCGATGCAGATCATCGTCCGATGGAGCATCCGAATGGCCCATCCCGGTTTCGATGCACTCTTGCTTGAGCGCCCTGTATTGCGGCGATCCGTAGAAATAGAGACCTACAAGAATGGCGAGCGCTAAGCCTACACCCATCATGGCGCGCCGCATCAAACCACTAGGAGCATTGTCTCTCGTCGGCATCGGCATATCGTGTGGCTCATGTTCCGACAAACGTGATCAGTCGGCGCGCTAAGGCATCCTCATCAAATGGGTAGTTCAAGCCTTTCGGTTACGAATGAGCAAAGAGCGGCAGGGAAAACTCCGACTAGGCCCCACGAAAATTGAAACGGGAACAATGGCTCCGCTTCGAGAAGGTTCGCCAACATCAGCATGTATGCGGAGCCGTATCCGACAAGCGCCGTTAGAAAATATCGCTGACCCGACTTAGCTCCAAGTCGTTCGAACAACAGATCGAACGATCCGGTTGTCAAAGCGGGCACTACTCCCGCAATCCAAGCGACCGGCAGCAACATGACCAAGATGATCCCGGCTGAGCTGGAACCATTCAAGCCGCCATTAAGGGCGAGGAACGTGAAGTAGCCTGCGATTGGCCCGAGTATGCCAAATACGCCCGACCGGATCATCGCTAAACCTTCTTTCAGAACGCCAAGGCACTATCGTCGCACGGCGTATCTATAACCCTAACACATGCTGTTGGATTGTCCGGTTTGGGTCACAAGCAGCCCTCGGGCTATGCGCATCGCAGGTCGGTTAAGGGCCTCAATCGGACCAGCAGGCGGCGCATTGGGCAATTGGCGGTTGAACTCTGCCAATGCTCGTGCGTTATAATCAATCACCGGCTGCGGATGGTTCCTTTGCATCGGTGCCTGAGAGACCACTTGCGCTCCCGGCTTCATGGACGGGAGGGTGGCATGGTACACCAGAAGCTGATCGCGCGGTTACAGCGGGTCGTTGGACTGTCCGAGCAAGATCAAGCCAAGCTCGCACGCATGCCGTACAAGCTTAAGGCCCTAGACAATGGCGCATATATCTTCCGCCAAGGCGACAGACCCAAGCATTCGATCATTGTGATTAGCGGGTTCTTGTCTCGCCAGAAGGTAGTCTCCGACCGCAACCAGATCTCATCTTTCTATATTGCTGGCGACATGCCAGACCTTCACTCTTTACATTTGCCAGTCATGGACCATGAACTCTGCAGCGTCGGCACTTCGACGGTGGCTTCCGTTCCTCATGCCTATCTCAAGGAGGTCATGAACGAAGCTCCTGCCCTTACACAGGCATTTTGGCGCGAGACGCTGATCCATGCTTCGATCTATCGCGAATGGGTCGAAAATCTTGGTGCGCGCCAAGCCTTTGGCAGGATTGCGCATCTACTTTGCGAACTCGCCACGCGGCTAGAGCTCGTGGGACTACTCGACAACGCCAGCTTCCACCTGCCTTTTGTTCAGCAGAATGTTGCAGATGCGTGCGGGCTATCGGTCGTTCATGTGAACAGGGTTGTCCAGGAACTCAGACGCCAGGGCCTTATCGAATGGCAGCACCACACCGTCCAGCTCCTTGACCGGGCTGCATTGGAGGAGGCTGCGGAGTTCAGCCGTGATTATCTTCATGCGCTGGAGAGCGCCCCTTCGCCTATCGTCCGCGCAAACGCTGGCGCCTCGAAGGACGGCAGCGGCGGCCCCGGATCGTTAGCCGACAAGCAACAGAGCTAGAACGTCCGCTTCGGGTCATTCACGTCGATTTCCCCGCGTCTTCTCTATGTTCGCTCTGGCCCCGACTGCCGACGCGCAGGACACGATGCCGATCTTCGCCTTCGGGCCAAATTCGGACGTCGCGGCTTAGATAGACCTGGCATCCTTAGCCAGCACAAATGCTTCTTTCGCGACTTTCTCCGCATCGTGCCCGCGGATCTGTCCGTTCGCCGCCATCCACTTAGCCATAAAGCGGTCACGTTCAGCCACATCGTCATACTCTGCGCGAAAAAATCTGCCGGTCTCTCGCGCTAAAGCTTGTATCTGGCTCGTCCGCTCGAGCCTCGCCCTTTCGTAAGCCTTCAACCGTTTTGAAACTTCTTCTGGCTTGGCGCCTTCCAGAAATACGGCAAGCGTGAAGCCATCTTCTATTGCTTGCGCGGCGCCCTGGCCAAGATGTGGCACCATCGCGTGGGCAGCGTCGCCAAGCAGCGTAGTCCGACCGGCAGACCAATATGGCAGAGGCGCTCGATCATAAATTCCCCAGCGAAACGTCGCGTCGAGAGCGCCTATTGTTTCGAGCACGGGATCATCCCAACCCGCATATTCGGCGCTTAGCGCCGTCAGGTCACCCGGGGCCGTCCATGATTCCTCGGAATCCAAATCGGTGGGGACAAAAGCGACCATGTTCATCAATCGGCCGCTCGACACCGGGTAACACAGGAAACTACGACCTTTCCCGATCCACCTCGACATTCGGCCTCCGATGTCTTTCGCCCATGAAAGCTTCTCGGTCGGGATCAGTCCTCTGTAAGCCATTATCCCTTCGCTCGATGGATGGGTTTTCAATCCGATCTCTCGTTGCAAAGCAGAGTGGATGCCGTCGGCTCCAATCACGACGTCGGAATTGACCGTCGCACCGTTCGAAAAGCTCAAGCACACGTGACCATCAGTTTCGCGGGCCCCAGACAGGCGATGCCCCAAGTGGAGCGTGCCTTTCGGTTGAGCGTCGGCGAGCAGCTTCAGAAATTCTGCGCGATGAACATTATAGCTCTGGATACCTGTCGAGGGGGTCGTCGACGCATTGATGAACTCACCAGTTGATGTCCGGATCAGTTGGCCGGTTATCGGACAACCTATTTTCTCGATCTCATCCGCAAGGCCGATTCGATGGAGCAGAAGCGTTGCATTGGGAAAGACGGTAACTCGCGCGCCAATCTCGCGCAGCTCATCAGCCTGTTCAAAAACCGTTACGCTCAATCCGCGCGCCCGCAGGGCAAGCGCGGCCGTCAAGCCGCCGATTCCACCGCCGACGATGGCGATTTGGAGTTTTTCAGACACCACCTTCTCCTATCGGAACGTTACCCAATTTAGGAAGCCCGCCTAATCCAAGCATACGCTCATGCTGGAGGCGAGCATTTCCGCTATGGGTCATTCGCATCGGTTTGGCCGACACTTAGCGGACTTCCGGTCTACCCCAGTGAACGGACATGTAGCGGCAGCCCGTCACGGAAGCGAAGGCCCAATAGGCGACGTCACGCCCAAACTTGACTGACGCAACTCCGCGGCTAGCGAAGTGGGCGGGACCGGCTGAACAAGAAACGGCTGGGAGTGAACTTTCGGGCTACTGCGAGCGCGCTGCCCTCGCTCGTTTCGAGCGCGATCTTCTGGGCCAGCATGACGTCTCCAATTGGAAGGTCGCCAACGGGCAGGAAACACAAGCCGATCCTTGGACAGCCGGTTTCGCCGATCTCGCAGACATTCGCTGCCGCTCCCGCATAGATTCTGTACCGGCTGCCCGTGTCGCCGCCAACCACATCGAAATAGCCCGTTTGCGCGAATTGCCGCCGTTGGGCGGGCGAGAGGCACTGCCGTAGCAGTAGCAGCGCGCGTCCTTCCGGAGTCCTCTCGGCGCCGTGTCGAATGAACAACGCCTTTGCAGCCCTCATCCGCGAGCGTTCACCCGGCCGCGACGGCCTGACCAGCCACACGGCTCAGCGTTCAGCCGCCGACCAGCCTGGGGAAGAAGAGAGTTTCTTCCGCAGTGGGGTCGAACGATCTGATCTGCGACACCTGACCTGAACCGGTCCGGACCGCGGCGGTGAAGCCGACGTTCGTCAGCTCGCGGAACCGCTGCTCGGCCTTGGCTACTTCTCGTGCATCGTTCGCGAAGAAAAAGTGACGGCTGTCGCCAGTACGGTTCATCACAACCTGAATCGGCATGCGCATCCCTCCTTGTTGCTTCATGACTGAATGTTGTTGAAGCTCTGAAGTTCCTCGACCGCACTAAAGCGACTGCCTTCGCGCGTCGCAACCAAGGCTTCGGTATGGTGGTACGCAGATGGCCCGCTAGCTAGGCGCAGTTTTGTGGACTTCAGCGAACAGCATCACCTCGTCACAGGGTCACCCGATGTGGCTATGGTCGACCGGCGGTCCGCATCCTTCCACAACCCGCCTTCGCATCCACATACGATAATTTACCTGACGGGAGCGCAGTTACGCTCAGAGTGGGGCCTTGCAGAGAGGCTTTCATGCCGTACGACGAATTCAAGCTTGTCACCGATGCAACATGCCAGCAACCGTGCGGCTAGACCTGGCTGGATCGCGATCCCTGCGCCAGTCCTGACCTGCGATCGAGCGCTGCTTGTTCGCGTCGGCCTTGATCAGGCTCGCATCGACTGCAAACCCTTCACCGCCGACCAGCCGCTCCTCGATGCAGCGGCGCAACACGCTCTCGAACAGGCGTCGGAAGAGATCGCTCTGTCGGAAGCCGTGCCTGTTCTTGGAGAACGTTGAGTGATCCGGCACCGCCCCGTTGAGACTGAGCCGGCAGAACCACCGGTAAGCCAAATTGAGGTGAACCTCATCGCACAGGCACCGCTCTGACCGGATGCCGAAGCAGTAACCGATCAGCAGCATCCGGATCATCAGCTCCGGATCGAAGGCCGACCGATGTTGCTGTAGAAAGGTGCCAGGTCCCGCTTGATCCCTTGAAAGTCGACAAACCTGTCGATCGATCTGAGCAAGTGATCGGCGGGAATATGCTTCTCAATTGAGAACTCGTAGAACAAAGCGGCCTGCTCGACTTGCCGATGGCCGATCATGATCTTCAGTCCTGCCAACTAGACAGACTGATCACTGATCTGTCTGCGTCGCAACCGCTGCCTTTTTTAACAGAATCGGCGATTTTCGGAACATGCGCTACGGGGCAGAGACGAAGCGCTATTCGATTACCTCGTCGGCGATAGTCAACAAACTCACCGGAAATTCTAGCCCAAGCGATTTGACCGTTGTTCGATTGAGCACCAGCTCGAATTTAGTTTGCTGGTAAAACGGGATATCAGCCGGTTTTGCGCCCTTCATTACTTGATCTGTCATATCGGCAAGACGGCGCATGGCGTCACCAAGGTCACTGCCGTAACTCAGCAGACCGCCGACATCGATGAAGTCGCGGTGGGGATAGACTGCAGGTAGACGGTGTTTGGCAGCGAGATCAGCGATCATTTGGCGGTTCGTAAGGTGCTCGCCCTGGTGCGCAACCATGAGACCGTCAACGCGGTCTGCTTCCATTTCATCGAACACCCGCTCATACGCAGGTCGATCGAGCTTCTCGCTGAGCAATGCAGCTGCAATTCGAATACCAACCCGGCCTGCGGCTTCTCGGAGCGGTGCGAGACCCGTTTCCCAAAATATCATCGCAGATGCAGGAATGAGCACCCGCACATTGCGTAGGTTTCGCACTGTGTCGCTAAGGAATTGCAGACGCTTGTTGTACACTCCCAATCCCGCATCAACACTCACTCCAGTGATATTCCCATCCGGTCTGGCCAGGTTCGTCACAAATCCACCGGCGACCGGATCACCGCCGGAATATAGTATGGGAATCGTGGTGGTCAGGAGCTTCAACCGGCGTGCGAGCGGGCCGCCAAGCGAGATGATCACATCGGGATGGCTGGCAACGACGGCGCGAGCCACGTCTCCATAGTATTCGGACTGGCCAAGCGCCGAATACCGGTCCACGAGCAGGTTGCGCCCCTCGACATAGCCAAGCCTCTTCAACTCCTCAAAATAGGCTTTGAACGACCGGCGACCGTCGATGGTCATTCCCTCTGGCTTTTCTGAGGTATGGACAATCGCGATGCGTTTTATGCCCGGCGACCGAGCACCGGTCTGAGCGCAAACAGGCTTTGCGAGGCTCAGGGCTGCGGTGATCGCGGTACCCTCTATGAACTCCCGCCGTCGCATGTGCCCTCCGATAATCACGCCGGGCGCGAACAATCTAGCACTTTGTCATTAGAGTGTGTGAGCGTCAAAACTGCATTGCGGAGCTGGCGGCGCGCAAGGTCTGCTTGGGGTCACAAGCGGCGGTAAACGCCAAGCTGGATCGGCGTCCGGTTTGCCTCTGAGAGCTGACATGACACGTCTTCAAGCGACCTTCGGCTCAGGGCCAAGAGACCGAAATCGGTCGCCAATAAGTAAAGTCCTGCCGAGGAAGTGATCGGCATCTCTAACGGCGTGCACTTCCGGTTGAACCTTGGCGCGATTCCGACGACCCACGCAAATGGGCTGGGAAACGGAGGTTTCCATGACCAGTTCCAGTGGACGCCCGGTGCATCTTTATCGGTTGATCGTAGCGCGCACGGTGGGATTGTGTGTGGTCACATTTTTCGGCATCAACACAGCCTATTCACATGACCCGATGCGACCAGAACTGAACGCTTGGTTCAAAAGTCTCAAGAATACGGCAGGTGAGCCGTGCTGTGATCGCGGCGACGGCCAACACGCGGACGCCGAGTGGGATGTGGCAAAAAATGGCTATAGAGTCCTTCTGAGAAATCCGCATCGGCCAAACGAACGCGGGCAATGGTTTGACGTGCCAAACTCTGTCGTGCTCAACCGGCAGAACCTCAGCGGCAGGGCGATGGTTTGGTGGTGGCCGTCCTACGCCGATGGAAGAATGACTCCTTTGTGGCGCTGCTTCATTCCTGGACCGGAGGGATGATCCTCCCTTCGGCAAACAATAGCACCCGTAACTCCGCCATGGGTCATTCACGACCGCCTCGGCCCTCCCGCGACTGGTCCGCTTCCGGGACGATGAGACGTGCGCGACTTCGGCCCGGATCGGTGATGCCGGCTTCGGCATGGTGCCGTGCTTCGGGGTGTGTCATCGCCAAGCAGCATCAACGACTTCAGCTGGATCACGGCCGGGCTCGGTGAAGTCACCTCCGCTCGGAGTCCGGTCTGAACCCGATAGCGGCCGAACGTGAGACCTCGTCGAAGGTCGCCGATGGGCCAGAACCGGACTCATGCGCCGCAGCAAACTGCCGGACTACTCGATCACGTCGTCGGCGCGGGCGGGACCTGATTGGAGCTGAAGGCTCAGCGTCCAACAGATCCTAGCGCATCGATTAACACGATTGGTACATCGCCTGCAGATGCTTGCCGCGCAGAAAGATCATCTGGGGCGTCAACCCGCCGCGCGCGGCGATCCATCGCTGCACCCGCGTCGGATACGTCGAATACAGCATCATGGTTGCTTCGCGATTAGTGAAGGTGCGGCCGTTGATGCCGAAATCATACGCGGCATGGAAACCAAGCGCCGCACGCGAGGTCACGCAGATTTTGTCATGAGGGACCGCGCCGAGGACGATGGTGCAGGCCGAGGCACAGAGACCGTCAATGATCACGGATTGTCCGGATGAACGCAGATGTTGAAATTTGCTGACGTAGCTTCCGATTTGACCGCCCCGATCATCAGCAATGCGGACTGCCGCGTGACTTGCCCCGACACCCGCAAGCAGGAGTGCTGCCGCAAGCAGACACGTTATGAACTTCATTATCCCTACCCTGGTTCGAGCAAGCCGATTTGATCGTTTTGCGTGATGCGCGAAACAGCAAAAGCGTCATTCTAGTTCGTGGCTTTATCTAGGCACCGGCTGCCAGATCTAAGACTTTCGGAACAGTTGGGCATTATAGTCTCCTCTTGGCTCTATCGCGGCTGTTCGTAGATCATCCTATTTTCACAATCGCACATCATGAGCCCGTGCGCTTTTCCAACCCATGCAGCCTAGGACGATCGCGGTCAGCAACTCAATTGAACGTCGGTAGTCGTCCCGTCATCTAATGGTGTCGCGGAACATACGAAGGTTTAAGGCGCTCCCCCTTAAAGCCGACCACTTCCGCAATGGGTCTTGGCTGTGTGAAAACGCCAGGACGCCTGACAGCGATAGAACAAGTTATTCGTTCAAGACCGTCTCAACGGTCAAGCTTGCAAGCACATTCAATTTGAAGCGCGAACTGGAGAATGTAATTCTAGCCGCGTTTCGATCTTTCGCGTTTTTACACAGCCAGGGTCATTCGCGTCGGTTTGGTATGCCTGCAACCGCGTCCGGATTTCCCCGAACAGCCGACTCCGAAGTGAGGGTTGCGGCTCGACGCGAAGGGCCAAGAGCGACCCTGCTACCGTCGAGCCGGCCGCAAGAAGCCAGTGGATGAGGCCACGGATTAGTTTGCCTCGCAAAGGCTAGTGGGTCGCGCGGTGCGGACTGTGACGATACGCTACATACTGAGCGTATGTGCCTCGAACGCGGTTTCCTGCGGCGGCCCGGCCAATCCCCCTGCGATGCCTTGCTTCAAGCGAGGCATGAGAATCTGTTCGCGGAAACGGTCCCAGCTTTCCTTCGTGTCATGCACCGCGATCACGGTCCAACCACCCGGCGTGGGCCCGGCGGTGTGGAAGATCTGACCCGTCGGAAGGCCGCCCGAACTCGGATGTACAGCGGCAATCGACTTCTCGTATTGATCCTTCGTGCCGCCGGGGAAGTAATGAATGATCGCGTAGGCCATGGTTTCTCTCCAACGGATCAAGTGGCCCCCTGCTTATCGTAGTTCGCGAATGTTGGGGCGTCACGCGGAACGTTCAACCGCTTCTAGCCCGCCGCCCCTCGGATCAACGGTCGCAACGATCATGAGCCGACGCGATCCGGCTGGTTAGCTTCGCCTGCACCCTATGGCGCTTTGGGTCAATCGCGTCGATTTAGTCCTCCCGCGATGACTTCCGGTCAGGCCGACGAGCGGACATCTTCGATGCCCATCGCAAGGTCCCAAACGGGCCATGACGGGACTCCTGCACCGCAGCAAAAAGGCGCCTCTATTCGATCACTTCATCAGCGCGGACGAGTAGCGAGGTCGGCACGGTGAGTCCGAGCGCCTTGGCGGTCTTCATGTTGATCAGAAGCTCGAATTTTGTTGGCCGTTCTACCGGGAGGTCAGAAGGTTTGCTACCCTTGAGTATCTTGTCCACGAAGCCCGCCGCACGGCGGAATAAGTCTCGGGCGTCGGCTCCGTACACCGACAGTCCGCCATCAGCATAATGCCGGAACAGATAGTTTGCCGGCAGGCGATACTTGGCCGCGAGTGCGATAATCCGCGGAGCCTCGACATAGGTGAGCGTATCGCCAAAATCGATTATCGCATCGGCGTGCTGGGCGTCAGCGGCCGCAAAGGCGACCTCAAGCTCGTCGGCCGTGGCCGCCTCGACCGGCAGCAAAGCCACGCCGAGCTCCCGGCCTATACGGGGGACGTCTTCTGCGAGATATAGCCTTTGCATTGGGTTGGCCGGATTGATTAAGAGCGCAATCTTCGAGGCGCCGGGAACGAGTTCTCGAAGGATTTCGAGTCGTTTCGCGAGGAAGTCGTCCGGTACCATGGTCGAAAGGCCCGTCACGTTGCCTCCGGGACGCGATAGGCTTTGCACGAGGCCAAGCTTCACGGGATCGGCCACACTCACGAATACAATCGGAATGGCAGTGGTTGCCGACTTCAGCGCTACAGCCGCTTGCGGCCCGGGAGCGATAAGCAGCTCGGGACTGAGGGCAATCAGATCGGCGACAGAACCCGCCAGTCGATCCGGGGGATGGGAAAAGCGGTACTCGATGACGAAATTTTTTCCCTCGATCCAGCCGAGGCTTCGCAGCGCATCAAGAAGCACACGCTCGGCTTGATTAAGAGCTTTCCCGCTTCCATCACCTACAGCAAGAAAGCCGATCCGGCGGCGTTTTCCTTGCGCGCACGAATAACGCGGCGAAACAAGCAGCACGGCAGTGCCAGCTATGAACTCCCGCCGTTTCATTCGACCCTCATCGCAGCGTGAGGACGTGGCCCAAAGTATCACGTCTCGATAGTCGTCGCATTCTGCGGCTGCAAATGCTGCGTCGCAAAATGCGGCGCGCGGCTCAGGACGGCTATGGGTCAAAAGCGCCAGTTTCGCGCTCATCCGCAAACTTCCGGTCTGCCCCTATGAGCCGGCATTTAGCAGCGCGGCATCAAGGGCAACCATGGGCCATGACGGGACTCTTGCACCGCAGCAAAAAGGGTCTCTATTCGATCACCTCGTCGGCACGCGCGCGGCATCGGCCGCACCTTAAGCCCGAGCGCGCGATCCGGTGCCGAGTTGAACGGCTCGCATCGCCGAAGTTGGCCAACTTCCTTCCCTATCACGCTGTAAGTGCCGACCTATTGGCTCGGACGCGGCGGCCCGAAGCGGCGCGCTTGGCGAAATCGGCTGCTGTACGAAGCGTTCGGCCGAGCCGCGTCAGCGATAGCAGCGAGATCCGCCGCTGATGAACCCGACCCGACTACTTGTCTGGAATTACGATTTCACGATCGCTCGTGTCGACCACGAATATGGCAAGCAGCTTCGCCGGAGCCGTGGTACTGGCATTCTGGCTAATCTGGTGATGATCACCCGGCTGCTCGATCCAGCTCTCGCCGGCTTGATAATTACGCTCCGGCGCGTCGTTCACTTTGCTGCGTATCGTTCCCTCCAGCACGCGCGCATAGATAAATGCCGACGAGGGATGCCGATGGGAGGGCGATCCGCCGCCCGGCCCGTACTCGACGAGCACTGCACGCAGACTCTTGCCGGGCGCGTTCGGCAGCTCGTGCTCGTAGACGAGGGTCACCATGGCGTTCTTAAACTTCGTGTCATCCGCGAGGACGCTGCCGAACGGCAGTGTGGCGACAAGCAGCGAATAGAGGATGCGTTTCATGAGCCCTCCTTCGGTCGGCGGAAGCGGATCAGGCTCCTGCCTGTGAGCGGCGGAGCCATTCGTCGAAACCGATGCGGCCGAGGCGCGCCTCGCCCAACGGCACGAGCGAGTGCTCGTTAACCCGGCCGCCCCAGTATCGGGCCTCGGGATCGCTCACCACCTCACGCCGGTCGTCAACCGCCTTCAGATAACGGGCGATGATTTCATTGAATGGCGCTCGTTCCGGGCCGGCAATCTCCACGCGGCCGCTTCGCGGCGCCGCGAGTGCCACATCGGCAACGATGGCAGCAACGTCATCCGCCGCGATGGGCTGGAATAGGACGGGCGGGAGCCTGATTATGTTTCCATCCGCACTTGAATCGGCGATGCCGCCGAGGAATTCCAGGAACTGGGTCGAACGGACGATGGTGTATGGGATGCCGGAGGTCTTGATCAGATTCTCCTGGGCAACCTTGGCGCGGAAATAACCATTGTCTGTCCGGTCGATTGCGACGATTGATAGTGCGACATGGTGCCGGACGTTCACTGCGGCCTCCGCCGCGAGAAGGTTACGGCCAGAGGTCTCGAAGAACTCCAGCACCGCCTTGTCTTCAAATCATGGCGAATTAGCAAGATCGATCACCACGTGCGCGCCCGCCATGGCCTCGTTGAGACCCTCGCCGGTGATGGTGTTGATCCCGCTTTGGGGCGAGGCGGCCACGACTTCGTGGCCGCTCTGACGCAGAATGGCAACGGTCTTCGAGCCGATCAGGCCGGTGCCGCCGATCACAACGATCTTCATCGTTGATCCTCCGTTGTCGCTAGACGCGTTTAGCTTCCGGATTGCTTGTGGCTATTACCATAAGCACACCGGTCCACCGCTGTTTCGATCACTGCTGCGCCGGGTAGAGGGCGTGATGAGATCCGCCCTTAGCTCAACAATACCACACGGCGCGGCTTTGTCAGAGGTCCGTCAATTGGACAGGAAGACTGATTGATTCGTGAGCGGCTGAATGGCTCATTTCCGAGCTGGGTCAAAATGCGAAGAACTCAACCTGAGCAAATCGGCCGAAGGGCCAAGCTCAGACGATAGTGCTGGGAGGAGCGCGAGTTGGAGTCTGATCCTACTCCTCTTGGAGCCATGATAAGCAGCAGCGCTACTTTCAGAACCCGCCCGGTTGAGCAGGTGGACTGGGCCAATCCGATCGTAGGTTGTTCGGATTATTCCGATCGAACAAGTCCTGCCTTACAAGGCCGCTTGGGTGAGGATCAATCGCGGGTGGAATTCTGCGAGTATCCTGAGTTGGGGCGACCACGAAGCCGGGCCGTACGATGCAACCGACGGGATAGCCAGCGTATCGGCAGTAAACCACGTCACTCGCCCTTCCAGGGCTTACGGCGAAGAACCCAATTATTAGCAATGCCGACAGCGCGATTGATCTTTTCATCTCAGTCTCCTGTGGCCAACTCACTTCCGTTACCAATCCACGACAAAGCATGATCGCAAAAGGAATCTAGGGCTACGCAAAAAAGCAAGATTATTGGGCGACGGATTTCCGCTTCGGGTCAAAGGCTGCCTGGAAAAACTTGCATGCCCTGTTCCGGTGAACTTCAGGAAGCAGACCTCGCGACACTCCGAGCTAATGGAGGACTCCGCACGGTTTTCCCATGCTGACCGACATGACATAAGTTCAGGCGGCTCACGCTAATTCATCGTAAACCAGCTTTGGTGCCAGCGCGTCCTGAACGACCTGGTCAGAAAATCCGAGCGCCTTGGATGCCTCGATCAAAGAACTCTCCAGTTCCTGATCGGTCATCCGAGTGAACTGTCCCGGCTCCCCGATTTCATGACGTTTGACCAGCATACCTTGTATCTGTGCCGCTGTTCGCAAACCGCTGTTTGCCTGCGCCAAATCCGGCCGAAAAATTGGCGAGCCATCCTGCCCGGTAAGCTGCCGCCCATGCTTATCGTACACCGGCAGTCCACGTATCGCCAAGTCGATGGTGTGTCGAAGCCGAATGATGATCCAACTATCGGTCAAGGCAGCCTTCTCGATCGCAAGCTCACGAACTTTCGAATCTTTGGCGAGGCGCTCCGCTACTAATTCTTGGACTCGATGCACTACTGCGCGACTCATACACAGTCGGTGGGCGTTCGCCGGCTGGAAAGCGTAACCAGCTGCGCGATACGCATCAGCTTGAGTTTTGCCGTTTGCAAGTGCTTGGGCCACCATCTCGTGGCGAGGTTTGTGCAGGGCTGGCATCGGACCGTTCGTACTTTACTGCCTTGTCCTAACTTATCACAACATTATCAATTGGTAAAAACCTTCAGCGCTCGTGATCCGGTTAAGCTCGTGGTTTTAACCAGACGGTCGACCGCTGGATTGCAGGACGCCCAGGCCGATCTTCACAAACGATTGGTCTCCACGGTCACCGCCGATCTACGCCGCCGGAAGGCTCAATCTGAAGATGCCAAGGATCAGGGTTCTGATGAGAGGGCTTTTCAGGGTGTTGCCCCCAGCCCTTTCTCGCGGTTTTTCCCCCCCTTGCTGCTCGCGGTGGGATTGATGGGTCGACGTGACGGCCGCCCGGACATGCTTGATCAGTTTCGATCTTCAACAATTCTTTGTCGGAACGCCTCGAACGCAGATTCCGTTCGTCGATCTAGCTCGACCGCGTCTTCAGGCCCGAGGCTTGCGAATACCTTTTTGGCGTGCTCCGCCATTCTGTGCATGTCGTCGCGCACTTGCTCGTAAGGAGGTTCTATGCCTCTCAGCTGGAATTCGGAGAGATAGTCGGATTCCACCCTTCTCAGTTGTTCATCAAAAAACGCATCCGCCCATGCTTTAAAAGCCATCCGCCATGATGTGATTAAGTCTTCCTCCGAAAGTCCTACAAGTCGACGGCCGCGCTGCGCATAATCAGCCACTGCGTCGACGCTCTCACTGTCCATCCAAGCTATGACTTCCTTAGTGCCCTCGTCATCATCAGCATTCATTGGTAGCTCCCAGCCTTCCGTCTGACAAAAGGCACCGAAGGACCGAAATCGTCCGATGGCGCATAGAGTATTGCGACCCGACCAGTAACCAGCGAGCGCGCAGGGCGTATGATGCCGAAGACAAGTGCCTCCCCCCCGCGCCGCTCGGCAAACCGCATCAGCGGTTTCCGCTGTCCCGGCGAGGTGCCCTCTGAGGGAGGTGATGTAGAGCCGGGTGTCGCGATCGCTCCCGCTACGGCGAATTTCGGCCGATAGCAGGACGGTCGCAATCTCCAGATCATAAACGCGACAGCAGGCCGAGATCATCGGGATCTCCCAACCGCGGTGCTTCTTCGACGGTCTGTAAAACAGCAACTTACATGCATGCCGTCGCCTTCTTGGCAGGTCGAGATGTCTTCGCTCCGCTCGACGAGCGCTCGCAATTGCGGGGCGGACCATTTTGCGAGCGGCTTTCGACAAGCACGGGATTGTCTTGGATCGCTCGCCGGAATTCATTTTGGGCTTGGCCAACGGATTTGTCACAGCAACTTCAAACCGACGCAGGGTCTTCGACCTCGACGAGCATCGGAGCAATGAGCTTGGTGAGCGGGCCAACAGAGTTTCCAGCCTTGATCTCCCATCTCTTTCTCTCATCTCTTCGGTCTTGCCTGTTGGTGGTGTCGTTGTGACGGGCATAGGACGACCTTCCCCACCAAAGTGATGAGGTCGGTCCCTATGCCCGCCGCGATCTTGCCTGCCGGAGCCTGCCGCCGCTTAGGGCGGTGACCTCGCGATGCTGCGGATCACCTTGGTGCCAACTTCTCGAAGCTCTGCATCACTCCGGCGGCCGCCCTCGCACCTTTCGGACCGGGCTGTTGTCTATGGCCGCTCCCCGCAGTAGACACTTCTCCAGCCGCCGCTGCTGTCCTACACCGTCCAGTGGCTGGCATCCGATCGGGTCTGACCGTCCAGGGTCGGACCCGTTTCCTTTTTTCAGTTCTCCTCCATGCTCGGGAAAAGCTTCTCTGCGATCTCCTCCGCGCCTCCATGGCGTCGGCGGTCAGTCAGCACGACGTCGTCAGATGCTCGCTGACCTCGCGCAGGATGGCGGCGCAAGCGCCAAACGGTTCTGCCGGGCGATCTGGATGACGAAATCCGGCTTCGTCGTTCTCACCTTGCTGCCGGAATCACCACGAGGTGCACTGCTAGGGCACTGCCTGGGAATGGCGTTAGGCCCCTCCCTCCAGTCGAAGGGCGCTCTTCCTGCCTTGCCTGGTGCAGAAGCGGCTTTTTTTACGTATAGTTTTCGTTCCGACACGGCGATATTTTCCTCTAGGTCCAATGCCGGGCCGAAAGGGGGTTACGTCGGAATGCGGATTGATTTTATTGGTAGGACGCCAGCCTTTTAATCACGGGGTCCTGGGTTCGAGCCCCAGCGCGCTCACCAACAAAATCAAAGACTTAGCGCCAAAACTTCCGAAAATCGAAAACTCAAAAAATCTCTGTGTCGGCAATATGTCGGCAAATCGATTGCCGCTGTAGACACAGCGCCTACCTAGGCCCAAATGAACCGCATTGGCCGCCAAACCGTCGTCTGCATGATCCTGATCGTGGTGTTCGCGGTCATCTGGAGCGCGGTCGGCTGACTCCGATCGCTTGTCCCAATGGCGGGGCGTTTGTGCCGACACAGTGCCGACACGGCATTCCGACATCCGGCCTCCTCCCCGTCGAACCGTCAATTGCCCGCCGTCGCCGCCTGCGTTTTGATGCCGGCATGGCTCGCCGCTCAAAAACCCATCGGTCTGACCGCTTCCCACCGGGCACTCCCGCCGACTGGATCGCGAACGGCCATGTGACCTGCAACATCCAGTGCGACGGCTGCGCTCGCAGGGTCGACGTCCGCCTGGACACGCTGCCGAAAGGCTGGCCATGGTCGCGGGTGGCACGCAACCTGGTTTGCGAGGCATGCGGCGCCAGTCCCTCCAACATCGTGCCGAACTGGCATGACATGCCGGGGCGAGCGGTGCCGTTCACGCCGAGGTGGGGGAGCCGATGAACCCTGCGAAGCGCACATGACGGAGCGAGGCTGGGGCGGCCTCTTCAGGCGAAGGCCCCAGCGCCTCGGACATGTCTGGAAGGAGGTGAGCGCTGGGGCCAAGTCCCGCCAGTACGCTACGCGGCAGGAGCGACGGTGATCTCAGAAGATCGACATTCGCGCACTAGCTTAGGTTAATCGCGCACTTGGCCCCGGTGTTGAGTTCCGCGATCGCCCAGTTTACGCTTTGGCCATGATCGGCAACGGCAACACCAATGGCCGCTGGAAGTGCGGAGAACTCGCAGACCTGCCGCGCATGCTGAAGCAGACGCAGAATGCAATCAGGTCCAGCCGCGAGCTTCTTGAGCGGAGCCAAAAATTCCTCCGTAGCCCTCCTGCGCCATCGCGCACCGAGGAGGCTCGGCAGGTCGTCCAAGAGCACATCGACGACCAGCGAGCCCTTGCCGAGAAACTGCGCCGCAGGATGAATTAAGGCCGCCTCAACCGGCCTTTGACCACCTCGGCTCACAGCGGACCGCGTCCATTCGGAGGTCAATTCGAGGCTTCTGAGTCCGGCTTTCCGGAGGCGTCCTTCTCGGATGGCTTGCGGATCAGGTTCAGAAAGCCCTGCGCGACGCGAAGCCAAGACGCGCGATCGTCATCGTTCAAAGCCCTGTCGGCTTCCTTCTGAGCCTCAACCGCTCGGCGGCGATTTTCGTCATCGTTGCTCATTCACTTAAATAGAGCGAAACTTGCCGCTCGCCAACCCGCGACGCGCTAGGCTCGTCTGTCACAGCTGCGAACGAGAACCGCAGCACGCGCGCGGCGCGACAAGGAGGACACCTAACCGCAAGATGGAGTTCTTCAGCCCAAGCATTCCGGAACGATCATCGATACCGGCGCTTGGGAGAGGAAATGTCCGACCACTCCGTCGTTCTCTTTCCTGGGATGATCAAGCCGCTGCGACTGGCGCGCGTCTACGGCTTCCTCATCCAGCGCGCAGATGGCCTGTATCACCCAGGCGGCAGTCAGCCGATATGCACGATGACGATGGCGCGCAAGATGGTCGAAGGCGGCTGGCTCACGCAGTACGGCCAGCGCTATGAGCCGACAGAGCAAGGGCTGCGAGCGGCGGAATGACCATGACTCGCGTAATATATTACCTATTGGAACCTTCGAGAACCTAATAGATTTCAGATTGAGCGACTCATGAAAGGAGGATTTCATGAAGCGCCACCGGTTCAAACAGGACAAGACGATAGGCGAGCGGCTTATCAGGGAAGCGCGGTTAGCGAGGGAAAAGGCAGATCAATTCCGGGCAGACGACGCGGAGCGTGAAGCGTTTTCGAACAAGCCCCGCGAACTCGATATCGCCACCAACATTGATGGATGGCTTAACTCTCGCGGACTGCAGCCACCAAAGTAAGGCGTGTCGTTCAGGCTGATTTGGCAACTAGAGGGAGGTGCATTTGGCAGCCGACCTGGTTCTCGAAATTGCCATTGTAGGACTGGAATCTTTTCAACGGTGCTGGTCTCTATGTTGTATTTCAATTTTGAGGTCGCCGTCAGTTGGCGCTGATAGGAACTAGGAGCTAATGGCGCGCTTGAGGTCCATGCCTAAAGAGATTGCAATAGCGCTCTGGTCATTGGCCGCCGCCTGTGTGCTGGCATTCGGCGTCGCGGCTATCGTCTCTCCTCACTGAAAACCTTCAGCAGCAAACTTCAGGCCGTCGCAGTTGGCGGCCTCTTTTATTTGACAGGGTGAGCGGTGCGGCAGAAGGGTGCAACCCTAGGGCCGGAACGATCCGAAAGCAGGACGATTGCTCCTCCTGAGTAGGAGTTTGCGTCATGCGTTATGCGCCGTCGATCGTTCCGCTGGATCGCCTCGACCGGGATGTTTACCTGGTGCTCGAAGACTTCGGCGCCCGCGCCGGCTGCTCCTGGCGCGAGACAGACGAGCAGGACACCGACATCGAGACCATCATCCGCGATCTGCTCTCCGGCCAATATGCCTATCCGGTCCGGATCGTCGCCTTCAACGCCATCGAGGGTTGGGCACGCGATGCCACGAGCGAGATTGCCGATGAACTGGCCAAGCGCGTGACAGGCCGCGCCGAGATCACGGCGGCCTTACAGGCCTTCATCCAGGCCAACGCTTCCAGGCCCTTTGCTGAGCAACTGGCGCTGCCTCTACGGGGAGCCGCTTGACCTCAAAACTGTGATCGTGATGTTGCGTGGAGTTTGTGAGTGGCGTCCCAACGTAAGAAGGTCGTGCCGATCGGGGTGAAGGCGCCGTATCCCGGCTTCATCGAGCCTCTGCTCGCCGAGCAGGTCGACCGGGTCCCGCGCGGCGACCGCTGGCTCCACGAGATCAAGTACGACGGTTACCGCGCCCAGCTCCACATCCTCGGCGAGGACATCAAGGTCTTCACCCGGCGCGGTCACGACTGGACGAAGCGGTTTCGCAAGATCGCCGAGGATGCCACCCCGATCAGGGCCAGCTCTGCGATCATCGACGGCGAGATTGTCGTCCCCGGTGAAGGCGGCAAGACCGACTTCTCGCAGCTCCAGAACAGCCTCAGGGGCCGTGCCCAGAACATCATCATGGTCGCGTTCGACCTGCTGTACCTCAAAGGCCACGATCTTCGCAGGGTGCCCCTGGAGGAGCGCAAGGTGGCTCTCCAAGAGCTGATCGCGAGCACGCCCATCCAGTACAGCGAGCACTTCGAGATCGACGGCGCCGAGCTGTACCAGCGCGCCTGCCAAGCCGGGCTGGAGGGCATCGTCTCCAAGATCGCGGGCTCGCCCTATGTCGGCGGGCGCGGTGACTACTGGGTCAAGACGACCTGCGCTCATCGCGAGACCCTGACGATCGCCGGCTTCGCGCTCGACGGCAGCAAGTGGGACGGGCTGTTCCTCGGCCGGCGCAAGGGCGAGGACCTGATCTATGCCGGCAAGGTCGACCATGGCTTCGACAAGTCGTCAGAGACCGAGCTGCGGAAGCGGCTGAAGCCGCTGATCAGGAAGACGCAGCCCTATGCCAAGCGGGTCGCGCATAAGGGCATCTGGGTCGAGCCGAAGCTGCTTGCGGAGGTCGAGTACCGGGGCAAGTCGGCAGAGGGCAAGGTCCGGCACACTTTTTTCAAAGGTCTGAGGGAGGACTTGTGATGGCTTACAAGCGAGGCGCGCGCGAGGAGATGGCGAAGCGATCGGGGCCGACCTGGTATATTCCTGAGCACGTCCCTGACATCCACACTGGCGAACCGTGGTCCGAGATGGCGGTCGAAGACCTGCAAGCGGCGTGGAAAACCGGTGCCGACCTCGCAGAGTTGAGCTCGTATCTTTGCCGCGACTGGGAGGACATCACCCAGAAATGCAAGGAGCTGGGACTCGATCTGATCTACCAGCCGCAGCGGCGGCGGGGCTATCTGCAAAAACGGAAGCGGCTGTCCGAGAAGAAGTCCGACGACGAGGGATCATGAAAGTGGCCCGGCTGAACCCGGCCGAGCAGATCGAGCAGAGCTATGATGAGGCCATGGTCGCGCTTGCCGACTACCTGACCCGCGAGCGCGATGCAGCGGCTACGATCGACCGGCTCATCCGTATCCTCGATCGGGACAGCCTGCGCGATGCCATCATCGAGGTCCTGGTCGACGCGCGGGTGCATCCGAGGCCCAAAGAAGAACTCCCGAAGTAGACGCGCATAAGGTTTGACAAGCATCGGTTGTGCCAGCCATAACTGGCTGAATGCAGCGAGTTGAACCAAGTTGGCCGTCCTGATGATGATTTTGCTCGTATCCAATGCGGCCGGCCCGCCGAGAAGATTATACAGCGCACATGCGTTCTTCCGTTCACATAACCTTGGAGGATCAATGAACTTTCGTGAGGTGGCCATTGAAGCGATCAGCATGAATAAGGCGGGTAAGCCACACGACGAGATCAAGCGATACATCGTGAACAAGGCCCTTGAACTCGGAATGAGCAAGGGAGGTTATTCCGAGGTCGAACACAGTAGCGCATACACCATCCGGTTGGTTACGACTGGGGAGACCATCGCGTTCAACGGGCACGAGTACAACTATCAACCCAGCTAGTATGACGTTGGCCTCCGAAGCTTTTTTTTGATCAGGAGAATTGCATGCCTATAGATTGGAAAGCTTACGCGCGGGGTGTCGAAGCCGACATCGCGCAGATCAAGCGCGACCTCGCGCCACTAGAGGATGGGACGATGACCATCGGCGAGCGAGAAAGCGGTAGCGACTGGCGGGATGTCACTCCCGAGACGATAGCTCGTTACAAGCAAAACATCGCGACCTACGAGGCTATCCTCAAGGACGTGGTAGAAAACCGTATTAAGAACTGACTCGCGTCGCAATCCGCCGACCCGGAACTTGTGCAGCAGGCGGTTCGCTGAGATCGTACTCGATGACGGCCGCAATGCCGGCGTTGATGATCACGACTTTAACCGCCCGCGTTGAGCCCTCGGTGAGCGCCACCAGTTCGCCATCGCGGTTGGTGGTCAGCTCCTGGCGCACGACATGCGGCAGGATGCGGCTGCTGGTGCCGGTCTCGGTGACGGTATAGCCGGCATCGCGCAGAAGGCCCGGAAGCGCCGAGCCGGCCAGCGTCTGAAACCGCATGTCCGGATTGCCGGGGACACTGACCAGCCACCCGCCTTGCTTTGAGATGTAGACCAGCAAGGCCTCGAATTTTTCCTTCAGACTGTCGATCTGATGCGCCTTGCCGGGCGTGTAGCGATCTTGCCTCATCGCTTGTTCGCCAGCGCCATGACCTCATTGACGTACTGCTGCAACAGATCGCGCAGACCGGCAATGTCTTGCTTGCCGGCGCCGGCATGGCGCATGACCGTCAGCTTCATCAGGATCGAGGCGGCCTCGTCTGGACGGCTGCTGGCGCCTGGCGAGGACTGCTCGGTGTCGTCAGTAGATCAGCGTGGAATGCAGCCAAGCCGTCAGGCACGCACGCGCAGAGGACAATTCCCAGATACGGAAGGCGATCATCGCGTGACAATCGATACGCACCTGTCATCCCGTCAATGTGACGCGCAGCGAGGGCATTCACCATCCGCGGCTTCGCCGAGCTGCCGTCCAATCTCTTCGCTGAGGGCCTTCGGACTCCAATGCGTACCGTCAGTCCTGCTGATCGTCTTGGCGCGCTCGTAGGCATGGCTTTCGGCCGCATCATCGCCGACGCGGATGCTTACGTCGGGATGGAAGGGGCAGAGCGCGATTGCACGCGTCGTCTCCAGTGCATAGCGCACGGTCGCGCTGAGATCATCAGCGGAATATTTGGCGCACATTGGAGCGGACGCTCGTTTACGTTAGCGGTCTCGCAGTTTCAGCGACGGCCCGGCCAGTGGTTGCCATTCCGGCAGCGTAGGCGGCGCCTGCGCCAAGGAGAAGCGCACAGAAGCTGGCAAACATCGCATATGCGAAATGCTTGCGAGCTTCATCGATCTGCGCCTGCGTCGGAGCCCGAGCACTCGCGCCGACAGTCTCGCGTGCGGGGGCATTTGACAAGGCTACCACGCGGGCGCTCGCCGTGTATGTCGGACCCACCAGATTACTCGCGACGCTGGTCGCGGAAGCAGGCAGCAGGGCCGCCGCTGCGACCACCACGACCGTTGCGACGGCCCAAGCGGCCAACGCATGTCCAACGCGGCCAAGACCAGTCTGATCGGGCGAATTGGCGGCCGCGACCGCGCCCCCAATAAAGGCCGCGATGATGCCGGATACGGCCCACCACACGAAACCGGCCCAACCAGCCCCAGCGGGCGTGGATACGGCGGTGGGGATGTCGATCGCAAGCAGACCAATGCCAAAGCCGAGCATGGTCAACAAGATTTGGACCACGAGAGACGCAAAGACGCCGGCCAATACGGCCGACCACGTCCAGCCAAAGAAGGCGTTGGATACTGTACGTGCCATGGCGAGTTCCTCCAGGAACATAGAACTTTTGTTCCAACGCGCCGCCAAGACTGACGTTCCTGTTGGAGGAACTCGCTGCCGTATGCGCGGTTGGCGTCGAGAAGCCGCTCCGAGGAGCTGCTCTAAGAGAGGAAGAGGACAATGACATTCGGTAGAGGCGCCCTGCTCTGGCTTCTGGGCATTCCGCTCCCCGTTATCGTGCTGCTTGCGTTGTTCTGGCGATAACAAAGGGCGGAAAGCAATGGTCTGGCAGCTTTGCGGGAGCGCTGCCGGCATGATCGCCTTATCGGGGTAGCCGTGGCCGAAGCTGGTGAAGGCGCCGGCATCATTGATCCGGGCCGAAGTCGCGCACGCTGAAATCAGGCCAGAAGCGGACCTGTCGCGGGATGGCCGACGTGGTCGAGAATGACCCGGAGCCGACGTTCTACGCCTGTTGCTTGTCGGCTACCGATCCCGGGGCGCCGCTCCGTTCGCCCCGGCGCCAGCGTTTGCGCGGACGATAGGTGAAGGGGCGCTCTCCAGCGCATGAAGATAATCACGGCTGAACTCCGCAGCCTCCTCCAATGCAGCTCGGTCAAGGAGCTGGACGGTGTGGTGCTGCCATTCGATAAGGCCCTGACGTCTGAGTTCCTGGACAACCCTGTTCACATGAACCACCGATAACCCGCACGCATCTGCAACATTCTGCTGAACAAAAGGCAGGTGGAAGCTGGCGTTGTCGAGTAGTCCCACGAGCTCTAGCCGCGTGGCGAGTTCGCAAAGTAGATGCGCAATTCTGCCAAGGGCTTGGCGTGCACCAAGATTTTCGACCCATTCGCGATAGATCGAAGCATGGATTAGCGTCTCGCGCCAAAATGCCTGTGTAAGGGCAGGAGCTTCGTTCATGACCTCCTTGAGATAGGCATGAGGAACGGAAGCCACCGTCGAAGTGCCGACGCTGCAGAGTTCATGGTCCATGACTGGCAAATGTAAAGAGTGAAGGTCTGGCATGTCGCCAGCAATATAGAACGATGAGATCTGGTTGCGGTCGGAGACTACCTTCTGGCGAGACAAGAACCCGCTAATCACAATGATCGAATGCTTGGGCCTGTCGCCTTGGCGGAAGATATATGCGCCATTGTCCAGCGTCTTAAGCTTGTACGGCATGCGTGCGAGCTTGGCTTGATCTTGCTCGGACAGTCCAACGACCGCCTGCAAACGCGCGATCAGCTTGCGATGTGGCATAACACGCTCCCATCCACGAAGGCGGGAGCACACTCGGTCTCTCAGGCACCGGCGCCCACGGGCCTCAGCCGGTGATAGCTAATTAATGCATGCGGATTGGGGAAAGTTCAATTGAAGATTTAGCAGCCACTAACATGCGTTGGCAGTGCAATATGTGAGGTCACATCGTCGATCCCTCCACTTGCCCGGGCAGTCGATTTTGGCACGGCCCTAACTACATTTTCAGGATGATCGGCGATGACCATGGCATGGAGCAAATGTTGCGCGAGGAACTTGCGGACTTGCCGCTTGTACTCAAGCAGACCCGGGCTCTAATCGACGCAAGTCGGCTTCTCATTGAGAGGAGCCAGCGTAACTTACAAAAGGACCGCTGGTATTCGGACAGCCAGCCGGGAAGCAAACGCTTATCGCAAGTTTAGGAACGTCTGGCGCGGGCCGGTTTTGCGGCGACTTCACCCAGCCGGGCTCGCGATCCAGCCGAAGTCGTTGGTGAAGAGCGAGAAGGCGAAGCAGATCGAAGCCGAAGGCGGCACAACTGGTGCCAGCGTTCTCCACGCCAGAGCTGCCCGGCAAGCTGTTGTTGGCCGGCTCGTTCGCCTATGATGGCCCAATGCAACTTCAATCGACTCTGACCTGTCCGACCTGCCAGCACCAATCCACCGAGACCATGCCGACCGACGCCTGCTAGTTCTTCTACGACTGCAAGGGCTGCGGGACCCGGCTTAAGCCGCTCGCTGGCGACTGCTGCGTGTTCTGCTCGTATGGCACGGTCCCGTGCCCGCCGATGCAAGAGAACGGCAAGAGCGCGTGCTGTAGCTGAGCCGCCCCGCAGGTTGATCTCGGCGCACATGCAGACGCCGGCAACCTCGGCAACAGCCAAGCTTTGCCCAACGGAATGACCATCGTTCAAAGCCTCTAGGAAGGCCGGTGGTGCGTCGGCGCGCTCCGGGCTGCCGAGCCAGCGGCCGGAGCTGGCGAACGGATCGACGGGCGAGCTGACACCGCTGGAGATCGGGCTGGTATCGCACTGACCGTCATGGCTTGCTCTCACTCCGATGATTGAGTCGTTGGGCATGCTCCAGCTTCCGCAGAAGCCAAGTCGGTAAGCAGTCGGTCAGGCTCGGATGCATGTTGACCGTGTCGTCGTTGCTACTGGTTGAGATTGCCCCGATAGCCGCGCCATTTGTGTCGAGGATCGGGGAGCCGGACATTCCGCTTTCGATGCTGGCTCCGCGCACGTAAAGAAACCTGCCGTTGTTGAACACCGCACATGGGACCCACTGACGCTGGACCGACAGGACCCACGCGGGTGCTCCTGGCAGGCTATGCCACTCAGAGGGCGGCACGGCGACCGGAGATATTCCGACCGATAGCGCCGTGCCGGTGAACCGCTCGTACTCGTCGGCTCGCTCCGGGAGGCTCTGATTATCCGGCGCAGCCAACACAGCAATATCGTCAGTCAGGCTGAGGACGCACAACTCTCCCCAGATGTTGCGCTTCTTTGAGCCGATTTGGCCGATGATCTCCGGGAAAATCAGATCATTGCCGCTGTTGGCAAGGTGAGGACGTGGATAACGCGAGCGCGGCAAGCAGTGCGCGGCGGTGATGACGTAATGATCTGTTCCGGAACTTACGATGAAGCCGCGTCCGCCGCCGACCTTAACGATGGCAGGAGCGATTGCTTCGACATCGATAGCTGCGCCTTCTGCTGTTTCAGTCACCGCGCCCCCCGTGCGTTCTAGTTCGGCGTGCCGGAGTTGAAGCCGCCCCTGATGTCGACGTTGATCCTCTTGGCTGCGGGATCGAGACGGATGTCGAAGTCAAAATCCCAAGCTTCGAGATAGTCACCGTAAACGCCGGGATGATCGGGGTGACGGGTCGGCATCGTCAGCACGCCCCAAGTCAGGATCAGCATTTCGGCTGCTTCATTGCCCGTGGAGAAGCGACCGCCTTTTTCGCTGATATACATGACGGCCGATTGCCACAGGTTTTCCGGAGGCGCCTCGGCGGCCTTGGCAATCTTGGCCACCTCCTGGTCGATGTTCGCGACCTCGGCGACCTTGCCCTCCCACTCGAACAGCTTCTTTCCGTTCATCGCGACAGTGATCATTTTGGCACCTGTTCCGGTCCGGCCGCCAACGTGATCCTGCGCTCTTAAAAAAGTCATGTAAATAAAAACATAATGAAAACAATGGTTTGAGAACAGTCTCACACCTTGGGAGCCGATGGAACCCATTGGAACCTAATGTGATCGCTGCAAAAATGGCGACCCGCGCACCGGGGAACCGGTTTCGGAAATCTGAAAATACCCGGGATGGAACCGGCAGAAGGAACCCGGCGCGCATGCCGAGCTGTCTGGGGGAACCCGAATTTCGATGAGGAGGTAAATCAATACATGGGGTGGGGGGTGCGTAGGCTCCTCCCCCGGAGGGGGGTGGCATCTGCCGCCCGCCGCCGTCCAGGACGGCCTCGGCGGCTCAGCCGATGGCCCGACAGACCAAGACGCGGCCGATGCCGAGCTGCCTGGCCGTGGCGCTGATGCTGATCGCCTCAGTCGCCGTGACACCTGCCGTGACATGGCTCGCGGCAACTGACTTTGCCGACACAGTGCAGACACGCGCATCTCGTCGGCTGCATTATCTCACGCAATCAGCCGCTTACCGCCTTCAACCCTGTGATTGAAAATCGTGAGCCGAGGAAAAGCGCTATCTCCTCGGCATCGGCAGGTGCCGCCCTTCCCTCGCCGCGCTGATCCTCGGCGTCACGTTCCTCGCGCTCAGTCCCGCGCGCTCCTCGATCATGCCAGCCAGCTCGCGGAGCTGCGCGGCGGCGGCAGCAGCCGAGCCGAACTCCTCGACCACTCCATCGACCACCTCCTCGACGGTCTGGCCGCCGAACGCGCCGGGCGGGCCGACCTCGACCTGGTCGCGCAGCATGCCGCAGAGCTTGGCCATCAGCGCCAGCGAGGTGTTGACCGCTGCGTGGTTGCGATCCTCACGCGCGGCGGTGATGGTTTGCTCAAGCTGTGAGAGCAGACCTTCGAGCGAAACCCGGCTCTTTCGCACCACGGGCGCGTTGATCTCGGCAATCCTCGCCTGAACCTCAACTCGTTTCAACAAACGCGAGCCGGCTGCTTCAGCAACGTGACCGCTGCGGTCATAGACTGTGCTGTATGCCGCAGCGGCGTTGCCCTTGCTCGCCAAGACCTGGTGGCAAAACATCTCGTGTCGGTGATTTCGCAGCGGTGCCATGGGTTGCAACCTACGCCCATGGCAACATTTCGCAATGCTTCAGGCCGCTGTGACCGCGTCCTCTTCCGTCAGATACTCCGCGATTGTTTTGATGACGTCGTCGAGGTCGACGAAGTTTTCGAGGTCGCAATCATCGAGCAGGTCCTCGGCCTCGTTCCGAGCGTCGCGCAAGATCATATCGATGGTCTGAAGCTTGGTCTCAGGAAAGTGCCGCTTGATGGCCTTGGTGACGCTGATGAAGATGTCCTCGATCAGTGATCCGACATCGGCCCTGCCGACGTAGCTGTTAAACATCGCGTCGTAACATTCATTCCGAAAGTCATCGTAAGATAGGGCCGGCGTCTGTTTCATGGCTTCCTCCCTCACTGGTATTCCCACGCGCTCGGTGCTGCCGAGCATGTCCACGCTCGCGAAAAGCCGTTCGTTCATGCGCGTGACGTCCGCTGCGCTCGCCTGAACGGCGGCTGCGCTGCCATCACGCATCTGGCACCTCCTGGATGGTTACGGGCGGTTACGCTGTTACGTCCCCTATAGGGGGGACGTAACGTAACGTAACCAAAGCGCCGGGAAATCCGTAACCGTAACGTAACGCGTAACGTAACCCCGTAACGCTCAGAGCCGGGTCACGGCGGTCCATTGGCCGCTGTACTCGCGCACCAAACTCAGCTCTTTCAAACGTGCCTGGATGTCGTTGAGCGTTGCCCTGCGCGTTCGCCCAACACCCACGGCGCGGCCCTTGTCGTTCCAGTCGGCTGTCGAGAGGCCGGCAGGCTTCGCTTCGTGCAGCAGCCGCAGCATCGTTTTCTGATCGGGGCTCAGCTTCGGCTCGCGGGTCTTGGTCGCGGCCGGCGCATCGATCGGATCGATGGACACAATGGCGGTGCTGATCTTGTCGCCGTCGCTGTCAGTGCCGAGATCGATCGGCTCAAGACGGAACTGCGCCAGCACGCCTTCGGCCTGGTCATTGGCTTTGACGATCTCGGCCGACTTGATGGCGTCGCCGCTGATCTGGACCATGAAGTCGACGTCGCCGAGATGGGCGTTGCTGCCGCGCGCGCCCCGCGTCTCGTCCTTGCCGGTGTGGCCGACCAGGGCGATATGGATGCCGAGCAGTTCCTGGACGCGGCGCAGGTTGGCAGCAACCCGGTTCTGATCGCGCGCCCTGTCCTCATCACCGCCCCCGGCAGCAATAGCTTTGCTGAAGGTGTCGATGATGATCATGCCGACGTCGACGCCGAACCCGCGTTCCGCCGTGCGCACGATCTCAACGATGGCTGAGACGCTGGCCGGGTTCATCAGGTCAATGATGCCGGCGTGAACCGCGATCGGCAAATCGATCAGCTCATCCCGGACGGCATAGGCGTGTAGCCGCCGCTTGCAGAGATCGGCGCGCTCAAGGGCGAGGATGACGACGCCGCAGGGCGCCTTGGCCTTGTGGCCTCGCCAGTCCCTGCCCGCCGCGCAGTGAACGCCGATCTCGATGAGCAGCGCGGACTTGCCGTGGCCTGGCGGAGCAATCCAGCCAGACGTCTCGCCCTTGGCGATGACGCCCTTGATGATCCAGTCCTTCTGGATGAAGGCGCCGCAGTCCGCGAAGTAGGTGAGCTTTACGGCCGGCGGTTCGGCAATTGAGCCGGAGCCATTGATGACACCGCGCGCGGCCTGGATGAAAGGAACCACGCTGGAGCTGTTCTCGGTGATCCTCATGACGTTGACCCCGCTGTAATGAGGTTGAGGGCGGTCGCCTTTCGCAAGGCATCGCCGGCCGCCTTGCAGAACTGCGGCAGCGTCTTCAGGCCGATCGAGATGCCGCGCGAGGTCGGGCGCATCCGTCCGGACTCGTCCATGGCGTAGACGCGGAAGTCGGCATAGGGGTGCTGCTCGTATTGCCGCAATGAAACCTGCACCGCCTCCCGGCGATTGCGCGGGGACTTCCAGAAACTGGCGATGCCGATGCCGTCGCCGTTGAGCGACGGTGTGGTGCCTTGCGCGTGAGTCGTCGTCTCGGGTAGATTGCAGGCGTTGTCAGTGCCGTTATCCGAGATCGAAAACCCCGCGCGCGGTGTGGACCGCGATGCGGGGTTTTTCATGCGGCGACACTCTTCTTCTTGGAGTTGCCGGTCTCATCCGTGGCGCCGAGCTGGCGAAGCCAGCGGTCAACGTCCGCGACGCTATAGAGAACATCGCGGCCGACACGGGTTGCGGGCGGGCCTTTGCCGTCCCGCTCCCATGCGATCAAGGTGAACTCGGAATACGCCTTGCCGCGCAGGCGCTCGCCGAGTTCCTTCGCCAGTTGCTTTCGGGGAATGTAACCGGCAGCAAATTCGGTGATGGTCATGTTCGCTCGCCTCGGTCCGGTTGAAGTTGGCTGAGGATAACATGCACCAACCAAACCGGAACGTTGAGGGAACATCAGGGTCACGCGGCGACCGCTGCGGACCTTGGCGCATTGAGGATGGAGTCGACCATCGCCGCCAGCGCCTCGAAGGCCTCGCGCTTCTCTTCCAGATATAAATGGCGGTCATAGGTCTCGCGCACGCCGCCGATGACATGCCCCATGCAACGCTCAGCATGGTCGGCGTCGACCTTCGCGCGGCTCATGAGGCTGCGGCCGGTGCGCCGCAAGTCGTGCAATGTCCAATTCTCCATCGGCTCGCGCCCGGCCTCTTTGCGGATTGCGGAAAGAGCCTTGTCCAGCTCGACCTTGGCCTTGCTGAAGCCGGAGAACGGAACGGCCCCATCGGTGGTGCTGAAGATAAAATAGTCATTCTTGCGCACCTCCGGAGCCGGCATTGCGGCAATCAGCTCGCGCGCCGCCGCCGAGAGCGGGATGACATGGTCGACGCCGGTCTTGTAGCGCTCGGCCGGAATGGTCCAGACATCGCCATCCAGCTCGGCGCTGCTCATCATGGCGCCTTCGGTGCGCCGCGACATGCATAACAGGGTCGTCTTGATGTAGGCCGGATAGCAGGCGGGCTCCTCGATCCTTTCGAGAGCCGCCCAGAGATCGCGGATTTCGTCATCGGCCAAGGTGCGCTTGCGGGCGCGGTCCTTGCCATTGGTGCGCGCCATGCCCTTGACGATGGGCGAATTGAATTGATCGTCGCGCAATGCGTACCAATTGAACGTCTTGCGGATATAGGCGAGCGTCCGGTCGGCCATGACGGGGCCGTTCTCGTCGGCGATCTCGTCCAGCATGGCGACGATGTGGGAGCGCCGAATGTCGTAGATGCCGAGTCCGCCGATCTCGGGGAACACTAGCCGCTCGAAGGTCGACTCGATCTGATCAGCGCTGCGAAGCCCGGCGCCGCCCTTGGCGTCTTTCCGGACGTAGCGCTCCATAAACATGTCGAGCAATCCCGGCGCGGCCTGCTCGTCCTTGTTCTCGCCGTTCTTCCACGCGCCGCCGATCTTGAGACCGGCCGGCTTGTCGCCGTCCTGAAGCCGCCGTGTCCGCTCCGGCCGCGCGTCCTCGCGGCGGCCGTTCTTGATGTCCTTGGCGAGCTTGTCCGCTTTGATGATCGCATCACGAACCGAGAGCGTGCCGCCCTGCGGGTTCTCGTCCCAACGCCCCAGCGTTTCGAGATAGCCCTTGCCGTTGATCCTATGGAACAGGACGAACGACTTGGTGCCAGCGGCGGTGACGCGCACCGCGAAGCCGGACGGCGCTTTCTTGCCCTGAAGAGTCGCCCCGCTGAAGAAATGCTTCTTGTTGCCGGTTGCCGGGACCGGCAAGGCGGCGACGATCTTCTCGCTGATTGACTTCATCGCGCGGCAACCTCGTAGGCCATGCCGAGCGACGGGCAGCAAATCGGGTCGCCGCTGTTGGTCACGCCATAGACGAAATAACCGTCAGCGGTGTCCCAGATTTCGACCGCGCCATTTTTGAAAATCAGCATAAAATCGCCCCGCCGTGTCTGCACTGTGTCTGCACATCGAACCATATGCGAGCTGCAATGGGACGCAAGGTAAATCACGGGGTTTAAGCGAAAATCACCGATAATCAGGGGTTTTTCTGTGCAGACACAGGAAACGTGTCTGCATCCAAAGGCTTATGAAATTGGCCTGAAACGACTTTTAATCACGGGGTCCTGGGTTCGAGCCCCAGCGCGCTCACCAAGTCAATTCGATAGCTTACGACAAACCCAGATCTCGTTGAAAAAGCGGGGCGTGAGCATTGTGTTGGCAGACGCATTGCCGCATTCGCCGACGTTGGGAGTACGGGCCCGGGACAAGCCCGTTCCGGCCTACCCCTTTTTAGCCGTAGCCTCTTCGACCGTTTGGGGTCAGGTTCGGTTCTGAAGGGAACTCTAGTCGAGGGCGTTCTCATGACTCACTCTCCATCCATCGTGCCGCAGAGTACGGCCAACCACGATGTCTACATTGTGCTTGAGGACTTCGGCGGCCATCTCGGGCGGGCCTGGTCGGAAACGGCAGAAGAGGACGCCAATCGTGCGACTCTGCTGCGGCACCTGATTGAAGGCCACTACATTCGTCCAGCTCGCATCGTCGCGTTCAACACGACCGAGGGATGGTCGCGTGATGTGACCGCGGATATCGCGGATGAGCTGCGCCGTCGCTTCGTCGAATTCGAGGAGGTGGCGCCCTCCATGTTGGAATTCCTCGAGAGGGCGGCGAGGCACTGAGGGAGAGATTCATAGAGCGCAGCTACACCTTCCCAAGGCGCAGCTTAAGCGTCTCCAATACAACAGTGTGATAGTCGGTCATCGCACAGGGCGCGTGCCTTATGGCCTCGCACTGATGGCAGCTTCCTTGTTGAACATCGCGGCCGCCGGACCAGGTCGCAAATAGCCAGCCACTACCAGAAGCGCGGCCATGGCAGCCCCAAATTGGGCTGCCTCGTACCAGCGCAATGAAGGCGAACTGCCCAAATTCCCCTGCGCTAGTTGGGAATCAGAAGGGGCCGCCTTTCAGCGACCCCTTGCCGGTTGAAATCTTGTTCGGAATGAAATGCCAGCCCCGGCAGGAAGCACGATAGCGGTGCTGTGCGGCTGGGGGGATTCCGTAGAACTACCGTTCGCAATATTGTCCTAGTTCACCTATCAGCTCTCCGGCGCCGACGTCACAGCCAGCACACTCAGCGGCGCTCCCCCCACCGACACTGGCCCCACCGACTTCGACTGCCGAGCCATCCGTTTGCGCATCGCAGCGGACAGTCCATAGCGGGCATTCGCTCGTCGAATGGAGGACGTAACGTCCGACATCATTGTATTTTGCAGCGAGTCGACCTTCGCAATCAGCGTGGACAGCTGCGAGGATATCTTCCTCACATCGACCCGTTCATCCGTGATGCTCTGTCGCAGAGACAGCAGCACCATTGAATCCTGCTGCTCTCGAGCCGCATTCTGCTGCAATGCGCGGTTGTTCTCCTGCAGCGAAGCCGTGTGTTGCTGCTGGGCCGACTGAATCTCCTTCAAGGCAGCGACGACCGGATCCGGCTTTGGCGCGGGAGCTTCCCGGCTCGGAAGTAGCTCAGCCAGGCTGCCGATATTCAGTGATGCAAAATCGGACGGCAACGTATAGACGGCCGCCGCGCCATTGATGGCCAGGGCACACACTGACGCGCAGTAGCTCGCGCCCGTTCCGAAACCAGCGGTTGATTGTTCGCTTCTCGTCGGCAGGCGATCGTCAAGTGTCGGCGCGAGCGAAACTAAACTGCTGACTTCCCCGCTCCCGAGGGTCTGGTCCGTGCTCGGTTAGACGGAATCCGTCGTGAGCCGAGACAAACCCGCTCTTTGATATCCAATGGCGCTCATACTTGACCAGTTTGTCTTTTGCCGAGGCCACTAGTCCTGGTCCGTTGTTGCTGAGTAGCGAAGTTTGGATCTCGGTGCTGTCCGCTCCATCGCTGATGGGAACGCGATACCAAACCATCCTAGCCGGCCGGGCGGCACACAAGGCTTTCACAGTGCCAGTCGGATCATCGACGTACTGGATCGCGCCGTTCGAATGCATCAGATCGATGCTTCCAAGCCAATCCGCCGCCTTCTCGATGTCGTCGAAAAACATCAATTGCTCGGTCGCCAGGCCAATGGCCCGATGAACCATCGCTGGCGTCTCGACGACGGCCCAACGAATGCCAGGTGTCTGCTGTCGGGCGAGCTTGTAGTGGATGCCTGCCCCGCCGCCGAAATCGAGTACGGCTGACAAGTTCGCAACGAGCGGCCAATCGCCATCTGGCTGGAAAGCAACGGTCTTGCGATAGATGGTTTCGATCAGCTCTTCGTTTTCGTAGCCCTCGATTACCTCGTGAGGTGGAAACAGCTTCTTAAGCAATCTTTGCATCACACTCATCAGCCGATTGCCCCCGACGTTTTTGGTTGCACGTCTCAACAGACACAATCAGCAACATTTGGAAATGTACAGTACCTGCGGCAGTTTGGCGCATTTTGCTTGTTAGAACGAGGAATGCTTGGTACGGCGCCTGAGCGAGCGGGGCGCGGCCATTATGGAGGACAAGAAAAAGCCGAAGAGTCGTTTGGCAGGCATCAGTCCGAAAGCAGATGCTGAGAGGCTGAAGGCTCACTTGAAGCTGATCGATGATCTCGCATCCGACCTAAAGAAAGCAGAAGGGGTGCGACCAATCCTCCCACTAGATCGGACGATGCAGCCTCGGACCGACAAGGATCGGACGTTTGGGCTTTACCGCACCCACACGGCCTAGTTTCGATTCGATGACCGACTTGCCGCACAAGAACAAAGGTACGCTGGCGCGAGCTGGCGACATGACCACCCGCAGATTTTCCAACGGGCTTTGTGGCGGCTGCCCTGCTTCACCTATTGAGAAGCTGGTGGCGACTGCTACGCGGCTCTCGGCGTTGCCCACACTGCGATTGAAGTCGCCGACATGGAACCGGAATTCCCCACCTAGACCAAAAGAAGGGTTCGCCAGCGTGAACCGGCGGGGCCTTCCGGTTCACTGCCCCAATTGTCGGCACGATTGCCGTCGCAGTGCACTCACCCCTTGTCGGTCAGCGCGGACATACCCAATCGCTTTGCTCTTCAGCTCTCCGGCGCCGACGTCACAGCCGGCACACTCAGCGGCGCTCCCCCCACCGACACCGGCCCCACCGACTTCGACTGCCGAGCCATTCGTTTGCGCATCGCAGCGGACAGTCCATAGCGGGCATTCGCTCGTCGAATGGAGGACGTAACGTCCGACATCATTGTATTTTGCAGCGAGTCGACCTTCGCAATCAGCGTGGACAGCTGCGAGGATATCTTCCTCACATCGACCCGTTCATCCGTGATGCTCTGTCGCAGAGACAGCAGCACCATTGAATCCTGCTGCTCTCGAGCCGCATTCTGCTGCAATGCGCGGTTGTTCTCCTGCAGCGAAGCCGTGTGTTGCTGCTGGGCCGACTGAATCTCCTTCAAGGCAGCGACGACCGGATCCGGCTTTGGCGCGGGAGCTTCCCGGCTCGGAAGTAGCTCAGCCAGGCTGCCGATATTCAGTGATGCAAAATCGGACGGCAACGTATAGACGGCCGCCGCGCCATTGATGGCCAGGGCACACATCGAAAGGGCCAGGACCGATTTCCGGCTGGAGCGCGTGAGCGGTACGGGCACTTCCGGAGCTGCGGGCTCGGGTGCTGCGGCTGCGAGCGCGAGCGCCGCGGGGTCGAACTGTTCGACGAGGCCTTGCATTTCGGATGACGTGGTCATGTGCATTGACCTCAAACGAGCGAGCAAAAGGAAGCCGACGCCGGAACGTCCTCGCGACGGCTCCTCTACGCAGCACCCACCTACACAACTGTCTAAAATTGTGAGCTTTTTGGCTTAATTCCACGTTAGCGACGGGGCCGCCCAGCACGTCGGGCGACCCCGTCCGAATACGGGTCTGTGCGACGGGAATTGGAAATGGGGCACCTGCATCGAGGCGCGACAAAGCTGCAGACAACGCCCCCGAAAGGTGTAGGATTCACGAAACAGGGAGGAGCGGCATGTTTGAAATCAGCGGTTTCGACACGGCAGGCGTCGTCAGCCTCACGCGGCTGTCACTCGCGGCCGCCCTCAAGAAGGCCAGAGAGCTCATCGAGGACGGATGCTGGGACGTTCAGATCGTTGATCCAGGTGGGCGAGTCTACACCTCCTTCGAGGAGCAAGCCGCTTAGCCGCCCCGCCCTTCGCCGCTCGCTTCCGCCGCGAACATTCTGCCGCTATCCGCCGCGGCCGACGTTCGACGAGGCGTTATTCAACCAGCGCTGCGTCGCCTCGTCGCTCCAACCGGGGACTGCGAAACGCGCCGGCGGGGCCGCATTCGCGGCGGGCCGGTCCACCGCTGGATGGCGGGCGCGGAAGCGATGCGCCGTCGCAGCGTTTGCAACGGTGCACAGGACAATCAACAGGCCCATGGCCAGAACAGAGCGCATCGTACCATCCAATCGAGCATCAGCAGAGGTGATGTGATGCGCCAACAGTGCTGCCGCAATCGGGCGCAGCATCACGGCTGGGCGATGGACCCGTGACGGAACGCTCCTGCGGCGCCAGGCGCCGGCGCTCAACTGCCGCGCGCATGGCGTTGCCAATCAACCGATTTGGGAGCACGCTCTTTCCAGGCGCGCAAGACGCCGCACAGGGAGAGACACATGAAGGAAGCCGGCCTGGACGGCCGCCACCGCGACAAGGATGGCGGGATCAGCAAGAAGCACGGCAACACGCTGGTCGGCACATTGCGCAAGATCTATGGCAGGGGCTTTGCGGCCGGGTATCCGGATACGACTGAGCTCAGTGAGGTCTTGGCCCAGCTGAACGAGACGTCGCTGAGCCAGCTGCGTCGCGACCACGACACCGGGCATCTGGGGCACAAGATCGACCACGCCTCGAAGTGACGGACATCGCTCGGCCAATGTACTTGGCCGAGCATTGGAAACGCCCCCGACCGGCCCCCGGCAATCTGGCTCGGCCAGGCAGCGCTGTCGGCCGCCCTCGCCACTTACCGTTTGAGCCTTGCGAAACCGGGCGCTAGGATGAGCTCTTTTACGGAGGCTCATTTGAAACCGGTCATTTTCATCGCAGCGATTGCGCTCTTTGCAACAACGCCCGCACGCGCCCAGGCCCTGGTCGATCCTGCCAAGGTTGCCCCCGAATATCGAGAGGCGGCCGAGAAACGTCGGGCCGAGCAGATTCGTCAGCGCGAATGCGCTCAGAAGGCCGATCTGAACAAGGTGCTGCCGAGGGATCGCACCGTCTATCTCAACCATTGCCTCGACGCGCTGGCTGCCAAGCAATAGCGGATGATCGGGTGGCTTCGACGAACGGTGCCCGCGGTCCATCGGCGGGCTGGCGCCGCTCGGGCGCTCGCCTCCGTCGTATCGGGCCCGGCAAGACGGGCCGCCAATTCCGGGCTCACCGTGCCCGTCCATTTCCAACAGCCATTGTTGTCCGCGCATGAGCTCCGTCCAGATCCAGTGCATGCGGTGCAAGAGCGTGTTTCGCGATCGCGCCGGGCGATTGCAGGACGGCTACTCGAGGCAATGTCCGAGTTGCGAGGTGATCCTGTTCTTCGCGGAAGACTCGCAGCATCCCTTCGTCAAGCGCGCGATGCGTGATGCGCACAGGGTCCGCAAGCAGCTGCGCGAGGCCGAGGCGGTCAGGATTTCCACGTCGGACCCACACGCGGCTCCGTCGAGGTCGTTTGGCGGGCGAGGCCGGTCGTCGGGGAGAGCGGACTAAAGGCCCCTCACCGCTTCCTCGGAAATAGGCGATCGCGGATGTAGCGCGAGGTCGGCGTCAGGCGGATGCCGCGCGGCTTGTGCCAGGCGGCACGATCGATCTCCTTCTTGTCACCGATCGCGAGCCTGCCTTTGGCGCCTTTGGCGATGAAGATCGCGTCGCTCATCTTGCGGCCGGAGCGCTTGTTCCTGGCCGTCACTTCCTTCCAGAGGCTGATCCTCCCGAGCTTCAGCTTCGGCAGCTCCTCTTTGAGCTCCCGCCGCAGGCAATCCTTCTCGGTCTCGCGCGCACGCTTGCGGCCGCCCGGGAACATCCACAGGCCGTCCGACCGTCGTCTGACCAACAATACCTTGCCGCGCTTGGCGGCAACCAGCTTGGAAGACTTCGCCATCGCTTCCGTAGATCGAAACAGAATCGCCTCATCGTAACTTGTCTAGTCGAATAGACAAGTTCACCGGCGCTTTGCGCACAGCCCTTGCGAGCAGCTCAGCTCTCGCGCGCCGCCGCCTGGTCCTCGGTCCTGATCCAGGCCATCATCATCTCCCAGGCCACCGACAGGATGATCGGCCCGATGAACAGGCCGACGATGCCGTGGGCCAGCGTGCCGCCGATCACGCCGACGAAGATCACGATGGTCGGCGTCGTCAGGCCGCGACCCATCACCAGCGGCTTCAGCATGGTGTCGATGAAGCCGACGAGGACCAGAAATATCGTGAGTAGCAGCGCCGTGGTGACGTCCTTGGCGGTCCAGATCCAGATGATGACGGGCAAGAGCACGAGGAAGGCGCCGATCTGAACGATCGAGAGCAGCAGCACGATGAAGGCGAGCAGGCCTGCGCTTGGCACGGCGGCGAGCTTGAAGCCGATGCCGGCCAGCAGCGCCTGCACGATCGCGACGCCGATCACGCCCTGCGCCACGGCGCGGATGGTCGCGCCCGCAAGCCCCAGGAAATGCTCGGTCTGCTCGGGCACGATGCGGAACAGAAAGCCGCGGCCGGCCGCAACGAGCCGGGGTCCGTGCGGAAACAGGAAGCCTGCGACAAACACCGAGACCAGAAACTGGAGCGTGCCGAGGCTCGCATCGCCCGCGAGCGACAGCAAGGGTCCTGCCAGCGGCTGGAGAAAGGGCGCGACCTCGCGCAGCACCGCGCGGATGTTGTTGTAGGCCTGCTCCCAGAGATCAAACAGCCAAGGACCGACGAGCGGCCACGATTTGAGCTGCTCCGGCGCGGACTGCAGCGCGAGATCGCCGGTGCCCAGCTGGTGCGCCAGTTCTCGGACGCCGTCCACCGCGCTCAGGCCGAGCCAGGTCGCCGGCCCCAGGACAATGCCGAGCGTGATCAAAGTGAGGATCAGTGCCGCCGTTTTTGGCCGGCCACCCAGGATCTTGGCGACCCAGCTGAAGGCCGGGTAGAACGCCACCGCGAGCACGCAGCTCCAGGCCAGGATCGGCACGAACGGGCGGATGATCAGGAAGGTCCAGATGATCAAAAGGCCGAGCAGGCCGACCCGGATGACGAGCTGGATGATGTCCTCGCCCGTCAGGAGCTGACGGAGACTTTTCACGGGCACGGCTTTCCTTGCGGCATTGACGCGGGTTCCGGCACTTGCGCGGCCCAGCGTTATTGCCAGCCGCGCACCCGGCGTCAAGACGACCGGGCCCGCCCGCGGCCCCGGTGCCCGTTGTTCGCTGGGACGGAATGCCGCGCCGGGCGATTGAGCCTTTCGGTGGCGGTTCGGACTGACGGGCGCTGTGCCTGCCGGGAAACTCCGGCAAGGTGCGCGTCCGAAGTCCCGGTTTGGCTAACGGCGATTAACCGGATTTGCCTCGGCCGGTTTACGCCGGTGCAAAGGCCCGCTCCTAACCTGCTTGGAGGTCCCAGGAAAAAATTCGAGCAATGGCCAACAGCATCTGGACGATCGAAGAATTCACCTGCACCGGTTGCAGCATGAACTACACCGCCACCCGCGAGGAGCACACCGAGCCGCATTCCGGCAGCTTCAATTGCAGCATCTGCAGCGGCCTCGTTCACGCCTGGTCCGGCAAGCATCACTTCTTCGGCTGGCAGGCGGTGAAGACCAAGCCGCCTGTGTTCGGCCGGCGCTGGGCGGGGGTCGAGTGGTAGGCTGAGGCGACAGTCTCACGGAGGTGTCGTAGCCCGGCTGGAGCGCAGCGAAATCATTGCGAACGCAGCGAAGCAATGACGAGATCGTTGAAGCGCCGGCTGCGCTCTCGACGGCGTCGGCGCGGCCAACGCGACGGTCGTTGCGGTCTGCGCGGGCGACGGCTTCTACTGCTCTGCGGCGCGGGCTACACTCCCCTTTCCCCGCCACTTAAGCCGACGCGCAATGACCGCACCCTTCGTTCCCCAGATCGCCCTCTATCGCAACTGGCTCGCCGAGCGGCGCGGCCTCACCTTCGCGAGCTACGAAGAGATGCGGCAATGGTCGGTACGCGATCTCGACGGCTTCTGGCGCAGCATCTGGGACTATTACGATCTGCAATCGCCGACGCCATTTGCGGCCGTGCTCGCCGAGCGCAAGATGCCAGGTGCAGTCTGGTTTCCCGGCGCGCAGGTCAATTACGCGCGGCAGGTGTTCCGCCACGTCGACGCGGCCGATGCCGTGGGCCTGCCTGCGATCGTCAGTTGCGGCGAGGACGGCAAGCTTAGCGAGACCAGCTGGCCGGAGCTGCGGCGCAAGACGGCCGCGCTCGCGCTGCATCTGAAGGACAAGGGCATCAAGCCCGGTGACCGCGTCGCGGCTTATCTGCCCAACATCCCCGAGACCATCATCGCATTCCTCGCAAGCGCCAGCATCGGGGCGGTCTGGAGCGTCTGCGCACCCGATATGGCCGCACCCGCCGTGATCGACCGCTTCAAGCAGATCGAGCCCAAGGTGCTGATCGCCTGCGACGCCGTCACCTATGCCGGCCGCCGGCACGACCGCAAGGACGTCGTCGCCGAGCTGCGGCGATCGCTGCCGACGGTCGAGCACGTCATCTTGCACAGCGAGGCCGCCGCCCCCGCAGCGCCGGACGCCCTGCTCTTCGAGCTCGCAGCCAGGACGGGCACTGCGATCGATGCGTTCGAGCCGATGTGGCTGCCGTTCGATCATCCGCTCTGGATCGTCTATTCCAGCGGCACCACCGGCCTGCCGAAACCGATCGTGCACGGCCATGGCGGCATCGTCATCGTGGTGCTGGCGCTGCTCGGCCTGCACAACGACCTCGGCTGCTCCTACCACGAGAACTCATTTGGCGAGCGTTATCACTGGTACAGCTCGACCGGCTGGATCATGTGGAATAGCCAGGTCGGCGGTCTGCTGGGCGGCACCACCTGCTGCATCTTCGACGGCAGTCCCGGCGGCGCAAAAGACAAGCCGGACTGGGCAACGCTGTGGCGCTTCGTGGCACAATCGAATGCGACCTTCTTCGGCGCCGGCGCGGCGTTCTTCGCCAACTGCGCCAAGGCCGAGATCGACCTCGCCGCCGCCGGCGATCTCTCACAGCTACGATGCCTCGGCTCGACCGGCTCGCCGCTCAGCGCCGACACCCAAGCCTGGTTCAACGCCCGCTTCGCCGCGCTGTCGAAGACCAACGGCAGCGAGGCGCAGGCCGACATCTGGTGGGCGAACATTTCCGGCGGTACCGATTTCGCCGGCGCCTTCATCGGCGGCAACCGGGAATTGCCGCAGACGCCCGGCGCGATGCAGTGCCGCCTGCTCGGCGCGGCCGTCGAAGCCTTCAGCGAGCAGGGCCGCGCCGTCACGGGCGAGGTCGGCGAGCTCGTCTGCACCGAGCCGATGCCGTCGATGCCGCTCTATTTCTGGAACGACGAAGGCGATGCGCGCTATCGCGCCAGCTATTTCGAGACCTACCCGGACAATTACGACGGCAGCGGCCGCGGGCCGGTGTGGCGGCACGGCGACTGGCTCAAGGTCGATCCGGACGGCTCCTGCATCATCTACGGTCGCAGCGACGCCACCATCAACCGCCATGGCCTGCGCATGGGCACGAGCGAGCTCTATTCCGCGATCGAGGCGCTGCCGGAGGTGCTCGATAGCCTCGTCGTCGACCTCGAATATCTCGGCCGCGACAGCTACATGCCGCTGTTCGTCGTGCTGCGCCAAGGCGTTGCGCTCGATGGCGCGATGAGAGCGAAAATCAACAAGGCGATCGAGGCCGGTCTCTCCCGCCGATTCCTGCCGAACGAGATCTTCGCCGTCGCCGAGATCCCGCGCACGCTGTCGGGCAAGAGGCAGGAGCTGCCGATCAAGAAGCTGCTGCTCGGCCAGCCGGTCGAGAAAGTCATCAACAAGGAGGCGATGGCCAATCCCGCCTGCCTCGACTGGTATCTCGCCTTCGCGCGCGACTATCTCGCGCGAACCGCGACGTAAATGCTGATCAGCCGCCGCCGAAATTGGAGGGATCGAGGTTCCTGTTCTCCGACGGCGGGATCGGCGGCCAACCGGGAAATTTGTACCAGCCGGGCGGCACGGGCGCATCCTCAGGCAGATGGACGACGACATCGTGATGCGGGCGGCCATGATGTGCCGGCGCCGCGGCGACCGGTGCATATGCTGAGATCAAGAGAGCCAGGGCCAGGACAGACCTCATTGAACGTGCTCCAGATGTCCCACCCGTCTCCTGATGTGGTGCGGGAACAACGCGGAGCCCACGAGCCTGCGGGTCACGATCTGTCACATAGCCGGCATTGCGCATGCGCCGGGCCGGCCGATCGGCCGAATTGCGCCAATGGCGTTTGCACTCCGTTCACCGATCGCCGCTAGATCAGGACGGATCCTCCGCGACGAACAGCAGCAATGGCCGACCTCAACGCCGTCCTCACCAGGCTCAACGATCGTCTGCTCCGCCTCGAGGGCGAGCTGTTCGTGCTGCGCTCGCTGGCCCGAGCGACGCTGACGGCGGGCGACGACCATGCGGCGCGGATGCGCAAGCTGGTCGAGGCCGCAAAGATCGCGCTCGACGACGAGGCCAAACGCGAACTCGACAAGCCGACGCGCAAATATGTCGATGCGGCAACCGCGCTGGTGGATGAATTGCTGGTGGAGCCGACCCAGGCGCGGCCGCTGTTCACCGTTATCGACGGCGGCCGGCGCGACTGAGCGCGTCAGACCGGACGATCCGCGGTCTCGGCCTTCAGCCGGCTGAGCCCCTCCTCGATGATCGCGATCTCCTCGTCGATCTTGCCGATCGGCAGGCTGAAATCGTAACCGGACCTGCTCTTCAGATCGACCGCGAGCCGTTGCCTGTGCATCATCAGCTCGTCCAGGCCGCGGCGATTCTTCAGCCGCACATAGGCGTCCACGATCTGCTCAATTGCGCTCGGCATGAAATCGGTCCCGGCAAAAAAGCCCGCGCGGCGCACCCGCCCCGGCGGGACATTTCTGGTGTCGCGGTACGCAATACAAATCCGCGACGGACTAGTCGATACGACAGGCTGGTTGAGAACGTATTACCGCCCGGTGATTTTGTGGTGCCGTGCGCCAAGCTAGTCCGTGACGCAGAAATATTTGCGCGGCAGCCTGCGGTAGGCGCTGTAGCGGTAGTGCGGCCGATAGGCGTAGCCGCGATAGATCGCCGGCGGCTCCTCGCCGTAATAGGCGCCGTGGTAGAAATTGTAGGGCACGCCGTCAGCGCAGCGATAGGAATCCCAGGTCGGACCGATGAAGGGCGCCCCCCCGATCTCGGGCGGGACCGCCGGGTACGGCCCGCCGGCATGGGCTGGAGCTGCCGCAATCAATGTCGCGAGAAGGAAAAACCACGCGCTGCGCATGTGCTCGCTCCTGATGCGGTCCAACGCAGGCATGGAAGCACCTGGACGGCTGCCTGCGCAATCGCGCAGTTCAGCCTGCCCCGCTCCCGGCGCATTGTTGATAACCGGCCCAAACGCCGCGCGGGTGGTGACAGGGCGCGCCGACGTGTTATCGGGAGGATAACGCAGTTGCGAGACGGATCGGACACCCATGCGCATTACCCTCGTCGGCTCCCGCCATTTCGGCGTGACCACCCTGAACATGCTCCGGGAGCACGGCGTCACGATCGTGCGGGTCGTGGTGGCCGATGCCGAGGATCGGCTCGCCGCGACCGCCAAGGCGGCCGGCATCGATGTGGTGGTCCAGGCTGATCCGAAGCTCGTGGTGGCCTCCGAGATCGCCCCCGACACCGACCTGATCATCACCGCCCACAGCCACGCCCGGATCGGCAAGGACGCACTCGCCGCCGCGAAGTTCGGCGGGATCGGCTATCACCCCTCGCTGCTGCCGCGACATCGCGGCAAAGCGGCTGTGGAATGGACCATCAAGGAAGGCGACCCGATCGCCGGCGGCACCATCTATCATCTTGCCGACCGTATGGACGCCGGCGCCATCGCCGCCCAGGACTGGTGCTTCGTCAAGAAGGGCGAGACGGCGCGGGAACTCTGGGAACGCGCCCTCGCTCCCCTCGGCCTCAAGCTGCTGGCCGACGTGATCGATTACGCCAAAGTCCATAAGGCGCTGCCGTCCAAGGTCCAGGACGAGCAGTTCGCGACCTCCGCGCCGAGTCTCTCCTGACGTTTACCCTTAACGTGAAGCCACATTGATTCTGCTTCAAAAAATGGAGCCAAAAGCGCAAATAAACCATTGTTCCCACAGGAACAATTTTCGATTTGGCGCCGCAACAAATTTCCGTCACATTTGGCCTGAATAAGCGACAGCATATCAGACATATTCAAGGACGGAATTCATGCGTTTTGGCATTGCGGCGTTCTGTGCCGCCTCGGTTTTCGCCGGCACCCTCGCCGTTCCCGCCCTCGCCCAGACTCCCTATGACGGCAACTGGCAGGTCACCATCGTCACCAAGAGCGGCACCTGCGAGCCGACCGCGAGCTCCATGCTGACGGTTGCCGACGGCAAGATCACCGCGCCCGGCGCTAACGTTTCCGGCACCATCGGCAGCGGGGGACTTGTGAAAGTTTCGATCAATGGTGCATATGCCAACGGTCAACTCAGCGGCAACGCCGGATCGGGGAAGTGGAATGGAGCATCTGCAGGCATACCGTGCAGCGGGCGGTGGGAAGCATCGCGCCAATAAGCAATTCGGGACCAGCGTCCTAAACCGGCGGCTGCTGATCGCGGCCGCCGTTTTGTTTGCGGCATCGGTCGCGAACACCGAAAGCAAGGCCCAGTCCGGCCCGTTTGCCCCGCTGGCGGGCAGCTGGAGCGGCTCGGGCACCGTCACCTTGGATGACGGCTCGACCGAGCGGCTCCGCTGCCGGGCCAAATACGCTCCGATCGGACCGATCATGGAACTGTCGCTGACCTGCGCCACCGATGCCTTCAAGCTCAACTTCGGCGCCAACGTGAAGGCCGAGGGCGGCGCCATCGCCGGCAGCTGGTCCGAGACCAGCCGCAACATCTCCGGCTCGCTTCAAGGGCGCGGCGCCGGCGGAAACTTCGAGCTGGTCGCCTCCACCGCGGGCTTCAACGCCAACATCTCGCTGAAGACGAGCGGCAACAAGCAGAACGTCACGATGCGCGCGGACAGCCAGTTCCGCGGCGCCAACATCTCGCTGACGAAATAAGCCAGTAAGAGAATACGACGATCGACCCGGCGATCTCGCCGGGTCGATTTTTATGCGTTCGGCACGAACGCCGTGACGTCGATCTCGACCTTCGCGCGCTCGTCCACGAGACCACCGATGTAGAGCAGGGTCGAGGGCGGGAAATTGCGCCCGAGCGTGTCCTTCCAGGCTGCGCCGATGCCGACGCCCGCGGCCTCATATTCACTGCGGCTGGTCAGATACCAGGTCAGGCGGACGATGTGCTCGGGACCGGCCCCGGCCTCGCCCAGGAGCTTGACGATCCGCTTCAGCGCGGTCCCGACCTGCGCCGCCATGTCAGGCGCGTAGTTGCCGGCCTCGTCGCCGCCGGTCTGCCCGGCCAGCACCACCCAGCGGCCCGGCCCCTCGACCGCCACGCCGTGAGAAAAGCCGCGCGGTTTTTTCCATTCGGCCGGCTGCAAGATCTGCATGAGCGAAGTTCCCCTTTTTGTCGTTGTTCGCAGAAGCCTTAGCACGTCGGCTCGCATCGCTGCATCCGCGGATTTGGGCGTTGCAAACGGCGGCGATGTCGCCGATACCGGCGCTCCCTCAGGATCGTCAGCCTCCCGCTCGCCCGATGAACACGACACCGTCCAAAACCATGGCCGCACTGTGGATGGCCGGCTGGCTGTCGCTGATGCTGGTGATGGCGGTTGCGGGGCGCGAGACCACGCGCGAGCTGAACGTTTTCCAGATCATGGAAGTGAGATCGCTGGTCGGCTTCGTCCTGCTCTCGCCGATGATCTACCGCGCCGGCGGCTTCAAGATGCTCAGGACGACGCGCCTGCCGCAGCACATCGGGCGCAATCTCGTGCACTATGTCGCCCAACTCGGCTGGTTCTTCGCGCTGACCCTGATTCCGATCGGCCAGGTGGTCGCGATTGAATTCACCATGCCGATCTGGACGGCGATCCTGGCCGCAGGCTTCCTGTCCGAACGCATGACGCCGTGGAAGGTCGCCGCTATCGTGCTCGGCCTCGTCGGCGTGATCGTGATCGTCCGCCCCGCCACCGGCGAGATCAATCCGGGCCAGCTCATCGCGCTCGGCGCGGCCATGGGATTTGGCGTATCTATGGCGCTGGTCAAATCGCTGACCCGGACCGAAAGCGCACTTTCGATCCTGTTCTGGATGATCGTGGTGCAAGCGGTCGCGGGCCTCGTGCCGACGCTGTTCGTCTGGACCTGGCCGTCCGCCCATGTCTGGGCCTGGATGGGGGTCATCGCCGTGTGCGGCACGTTTTCGCATTACTGCCTCGCCAGTGCGATGCGCTATGCGGATGCAACGATCGTGGTTCCCATGGACTTCCTGCGGGTTCCTCTGACCGCGACCGCCGGCTGGCTGCTGTATTCCGAGCGGCTCGACGCCTGGACCGTCCTCGGCGCGGCGCTGATCCTGTGCGGCAATCTCCTGAATTTGAAGCCGGCACCGCAGGTTCCCGCCCGCGCCCCGTGAACCTCGCGTCGCCTCGCGCGACAAAACGAAGTGGCCGTGTGATCTGGATCACGTTGGAGGGGTATTCCATCGTGCACATTCGGCCACACAGCAGCGGGTTGATTGCGACGTACTGCCGTTTCGGTGGCGCGAAGTCGGGCACTTCGTGTACGTTCGTTGCCAATTTGTTGCTACCTGCAATTCGATTCTGGGGATTTCAGATGCGCTATCTCACCCTCATCGCTTCGCTGATGTGCATGGCACTGTCGATCAGTGCCGCGAAGGCCGACCGCCGCGTCGCCTTCGTCGTCGGCAACGGCTCCTACAAAAACGTCGCACAATTGCCGAACCCGCCGATCGACGCCAAGGCGATGGCGGCGACGCTTCGCAATGTCGGCTTCGAGGTGATCGAAGGATCCAATCTCACCCGCGACCAGATGACGGAGAAGCTGCTGGACTTCGGCCGCAAGGCGCAGGGATCCGACGTCGCGGTGTTCTATTATGCCGGCCATGGCATCGCAGTCAGCGGCAGCAACTATCTCCTGCCCGTCGACGCCGACATCAAGTCGGAGATGGACGTCAAGCTCGGCGCGGCCATCAACATCGACCTGACGCTCGAGCAGACCATGGGCGATGCCAAGGTCAAGCTGGTGTTTCTCGATGCCTGCCGCGACAATCCGTTCGCCGCCAAGATCAAGTCGAACTCGGCCACCCGCAGTGTCAACGTGCAAAGCGGCCTCGCCGAAATGAAGTCCGGCGAAGGCACGCTGATCGCGTTCGCCACCGGCCCGGGCCAAACCGCGCTCGATGGCCAGGAGGGTAACAACAGCCCGTTCACCCGCGCGCTGATCGACAACATCACCAGGCCCGGTGTTGAGATCCAGCAGGCGATGACGTCGGTGCGCGCCCAGGTCAACGAAGAGACCCGAAAGGGCCAGCTGCCCTGGGGGCACACCAACCTGACCGGTGCTGTCTACCTCAACCCCGCGCAGACGACACAAGTGGCCCACGCGGCGCCGACCGCTTCCGGCGTCGTGCCGGTGGCGGCTGGCGGCTCTGACGGTGTCGAGCTCGAGTACTGGCGCTCGGTCAAGGAATCCAACAAGCCGGAGGAGCTCAATGCCTATCTCTCGGCCTATCCGAACGGCCAGTTCAAGGCACTGGCCCTGGCGCGGCTTGCGGCCATCAAGAGCGGCCCATCGACCGCAACGCGCGCCCTCAACGCCGGCGTCGATCCCGCCACCTTCACCGACGAGGCCACCCAGCTGACCGAGGACCAGATGGGGCTCGACAAGACCCAGCGCCGCGACGTGCAGCGTCGCCTCACCGGGCTCGGCTTCGATACCAAGCAGACCGGCGTGTTCAGCGAGGAGACCCGGTCCGTGCTCAAACGCTGGCAGGCTGCGCGCGGGTATCCCTCATCGGGCTACCTCAACAAGTACCAGCACAAGGCCCTGCTCTCGGAGGTCGTGGCCGCCCCGCCGACTGCAAGCGATAACAGCCAGAAGGCGGCCCGGCGCGCCGCCACCGCCCCGGCTCCCAGCAGCGCACCGGCACCGGCGCCCCAACGCAGCAATCCCGGCGATGCAGCCGGGGCCGCCTTCGTGGGCGGTGTCGTCGGGGGCATGATGGGCGGCATGTTCCGGCGCTGAGGCGAAGCGCCAAACTCAAGACACAAAAGCCCGGCTCACCGCCGGGCTTTTTCGTTGATCGTTCCCTTGAGCGAGGAGTTGGCGCTACTTCCCTGCCGCCTTGCGCAGCGCCTCGTTGATGCGATCCTGCCAGCCCGGACCGCCAGCCTGAAAGAACTCCAGCACGTCCTGGTCGATGCGCAAGCTGACCTGCTCCTTGATCCCCGGCGCGACGTTCTGCTTCGGCGGCGCGACGACGACCTTGGCTGTCACCTTCTTGAATGCCGCTTCGGCCTCCGACCGCGCATCGCCAAGCGTGCGTGGCCGCCTCGGTTGATCCGCCATAGCCTAGATTCCCTCAAACAGAGCCGTCGAAAGATACCGCTCCGAGAACGACGGCACTATAGCCAGAATGGTTTTTCCCGCAGCTTCCGGCCGCTTGCCGATCTGGAGCGCCGCCGCGATCGCCGCGCCCGAGGAGATGCCGCCGGGAATGCCCTCATGCCGCGCCAGTGCCCGGGAGGTCTCGATCGCAGTCGTCGAGTTGATCTTCACGATCTCGTCGATCACGGCGCGGTCGAGGATGTCGGGCACGAACCCCGCGCCGATGCCCTGGATCTTGTGCGGCGTGTGCTGGCCGCCCGAGAGGACCGGGCTCTCCTCCGGCTCGACCGCGACCACATGCAGCGAAGGCTTGCGTGGCTTCAGCACCTGGCCGACGCCGGTGATGGTGCCGCCGGTGCCGACGCCGGCGACGAAGAAATCGATGCTGCCGCCGGTGTCGTTCCAGATCTCCTCCGCGGTGGTGCGGCGGTGCACCTCGGGATTGGCGAGGTTCTTGAACTGCTGCGGCATCACCGAGTTCGGCGTCGTCTTCAACAGCTCCTCGGCGGTCGCGATCGCGCCCTTCATGCCCTGTGCGGCCGGGGTCAGCACCAGCTCCGCGCCGAGAAAAGCCAGCATCTTGCGCCGCTCGATCGACATCGATTCCGGCATGACCAGCTTGAGCCGGTAGCCGCGCGAGGCCGCGACGAAGGCGAGCGCGATGCCGGTATTGCCGGAGGTCGGCTCGATCAGCACGGTATCGGGCTTGACGATGCCAGCCTTCTCCATCGCGATGACCATGGCCGCGCCGATGCGATCCTTCACACTTGCGGCAGGATTGAAATATTCAAGTTTTGCCAAAATCGTCGCAGTCACGCCGTGCATGCCCGGCAGCCGCTGCAACCGCACGATCGGCGTGTCGCCAAAAGCCTCGACGATCGAAGAATAGATTCGGCCTCGGCCGGGTTGGTGCGCTGCACCCGTCTTTGCAGCCTTCTCGGACGATGCGTCCATGATGAACTCCCTGTGACGACAATTGCGCTTCTTTTGCAGCTGCTGCGCAGTTACGGATAGCTTGCCCCGAGACGCAAGCGACATTGCGGCACATGTTAAATACGCTGCATCGCAAAATCACGTGAGCTCTAGTTATCAGAAAACCAGCGCATTTGTGTTGCGACCTCGTCAACTGATTCTGCTTATGTTAGACTTAGGTCTCAAGCAGGAGGTCACCACGATGTCAGCAGTCGCTGAAGTGTTGTCGACCGTCGCACACCACCGCGATCCGCGTTGCAGCGAGTTGCCCACGTGTCCTGTCTGCGCCGATTCCATGGTCGCCGCCGAAGCATCCGCCTACGTCTCGGACCACATGATCAGCTATCTCTGGACCTGCGACAATTGCGGCTACGGCTTCGTCACCAAGCACGCCGTGAAGCAGCGGTTCGTGTGCAATTGATTTAGCGCGGGGCGATGTCGCCCCTCGCCCAGTCTTCGCGCGTACGCTGATAGAACTCTTCGAACATTCCGTGTGCGATCGCGCTCCTGATGCCGTGCATCAGGAACTGATAGTAAGCGATATTGATTTCAGACAGCAGCATCGCGCCGAGCGTCTCGCCGGCCTTGACGAGATGGTGCAGGTAGGCGCGCGCGTAGTTGCGCGCCGATGGCCAGGAACTCTCCTCATCCAGCGGCCGCGGATCGTCGGCGTGGCGCGCGTTGCGCAGATTGACCTGGCCGAAGCGGGTGAACGCAACGCCATGCCGGCCATTGCGCGTCGGCATCACGCAATCGAACATGTCGATACCGCGCTTCACCGCTTCGAGAATGTCGTCAGGCGTGCCGACGCCCATCAGGTAGCGCGGCCGGTCCGACGGCAGCGCCGGCGCGGTCTCGTCGATCATCGCCAGCATCACGGCCTGCGGCTCGCCGACGGCAAGGCCGCCGATGGCGTAGCCGTGGAAGCCGATCTCGACGAGGCCCTGTGCGCTGGCATGACGAAGCTGCGGGATGTCGCCCCCCTGCACGATGCCGAACAGCATGTACCCGTCTGGTGCGCTCTCGAAGGCGCGCTTGCTGCGCTCCGCCCAGCGCAACGACAGGCGCATTGCGCGGTCGATGTCGTCGCGCTCGGCCGGCAGCCGCACGCATTCGTCCATCTGCATGGCGATGTCCGAGCCGAGGAAACGCTGCACCTCGATCGAGCGCTCCGGCGACAGCTCGACCTTGGCGCCGTCGATATGCGAGCGGAAGGTGACCGCATGCTCGCTGACCTTGCGCAGGTCCGACAGCGACATCACCTGGAAACCGCCGGAATCGGTCAGCATCGGCCCGTTCCAACCGGTGAAGCGCTGCAAGCCGCCGAGCGCCGCGATCCGCTCGGCGCCGGGCCGCAGCATCAAATGATAGGTGTTGCCGAGCACGATGTCGGCGCCGGCGTCGCGCACCTCACGCCAGTGCATGCCCTTCATGGCGCCGGCGGTGCCGACGGGCATGAAGGCGGGCGTCCGCACCACGCCGTGCGGCGTGGTCAGGCGCCCGCTGCGCGCAGCGCCATCGGTGGCGAGCAGTTCGAAATGATTGGGTAGACCGCTATCGGGAGGATTCATGGCGGTGCTTATTGCGTGTCGGGGGAAGCCGATCAACCCGCTCCGGCGATGCTCCAGCCGTCTTGTGCCTCATACCGGGACACAATTGACGTGCCTACGAGCGTTCCCCGCGCTTGTTAAACAGAACGATACAGTGTAGTTTTACCGTGGGGGTTGGACGAGCTGCCGCGGCAAGATTGCCGGTGGCGGTATAAGCGTGATCGCCAGCCACCGACAATGCCTTTCCCGTTGAGTTCGACTGACGCGTCCGGCCACTTGCTTGGCTGGATCAGGCGGACAGGCGCCCGCCTGATCGCATTCCAGCTCCTCGCGTGCAGCCTTGCGCTCGGCGCCTGCACCTCCCTGCCCCGCACGCCCTATACGGCCGCCGATGCCAGCAGCTCGCGCGTGCTCGATATCGACGGCTTGAGGCGCTACGCCGATGAGCCCATCACGAAATTCAACTTTCCGGCGACGAGGAGCTATCTGGCGCTCTCCGGCGGGGGAGCCGACGGCGCTTACGGCGTCGGCGTGCTCAGCGGCTGGAGTGCGGCCGGCACCCGCCCGACTTTCTCCGTTGTCTCTGGCGTGAGCACCGGCGGCCTCATGGCACCCTTTGCATTTCTCGGGCCGCAATACGACGATACGCTGAAAGACGTCTACACCAGCGGCATCGCCGAGAGCCTGCTGAACGACCCCAGCATCATGCGGGTCCTTTTCGGCTCCGGCCTGTTCGGCAACACGCGGCTGCGCGAGCTCGTGGCGCGCTACGTCGGACCGGAGATCCTGGCTCAGATCGCGCGCGAATATGCCAGGGGGCGACGGCTGTTGATCGTGACCACCGATCTCGACACCCAGCGCACCGCGATCTGGGACATGGGCAAGATCGCCACAATCGGCACCCCCGAAGCGCTGAAACTGTTTCGCGACGTGATGGCGGCCTCGGCCAGCATACCCTTGGTGTTTCCGCCGATCATGATCGACGCCGAAGGCCAGGGCCGGAAGTTTCAGGAGATGCATGTCGACGGCGGCGTGACGGCCCCGGTGCTGACATTGCCGGAAGCCCTGCTGTTCCAGGACAGTCGCCTGCCGGGCAAAACGAGGATGGACATCTACATCCTCGTCAACAAGAAGATCGAACGCAACTTCGAGCTCGTCTCCAACAGCACTATCGATGTCGCCTCGCGCAGCCTGTCGGCGATCACCCAGTCGCAGACGCGCTCGATCATCTTCTCGACCTACGATTTCGCCAAGCGCAACCATCTCGGCTTCCATCTCTCCTACATCGCACGCGATTATCCCGCGCCGCCGTCGGAGGGGTTCGACACGACGTATATGCGGGCGCTGTACCAGTACGGATTTGAGAAGGCCGCCTCCGGCCAAGCCTGGACCTCGACACTTCCGTGATCGCTCCTGACGGAACGACGTCATACGGAAATCGTTGACGATACGGCCAGTTCGGCCAGATTCGCGATGACGCCCCCGCTCCCGCGCGATATAGAGCGAACGACGATCAGACTCGCGCAGGAATCATTGGGCATGGGATTGACTGCGACCAGGACGAGAACCGCCGCGCCACGACGCGAGGTGCCGAAATCGCGCGGCGGCCGGCCGACGAAAACCGCCGCCATTGAGCGCGACCAGCGCCTGATCGAGGTCGCCACCCGTCTGTTCCTGGACCGCGGTTTCGACGCGACCTCGCTCGACGCGGTCGCGGAAGCGGCCCGGGTGAGCAAGCCCACCGTCTATTCCCGCTACGGCGACAAGCGCGGCCTGTTTGCGGCGGTGCTGAGGCGTGAGATCGCGCGCTGGCTTGCGCCGCTGTCGGCGGCGGCGCAGACGCAGCTCTCAAGCGCCTCGGATATTTCTGTCGAGCAGCGGCTGGTCGAGATCGGGCGCGAGATGCTGACATTCACCTGCGGTCCCGATGCCGTCGCCTTCAGCCGCATGATGACGTCACAGGCCATCAACTTCCCCGACATCGCCAAGCTCGGCAAGGAGGAAGGCTGGCTCAAGGCCGTCGCCACCACGGCGCGCTTCTTCGACCATCTGGTGGCGCAGGGCGCCCTCGACATCGATGACACCACGATCGCGGCCGAAGTGTTCCTTGACGTCGTCGTCGGTCACACCCATCGCCTGGCGACGTTCGGAACGGCGCTGGAGCCGAAGGCCGCTGAAAAGCGGATGCGCGCGGCGATCAAGCTGTTCCTGGCGGGTGCGCTGGGACCTGCGGACCGCATCCAGAGCACCACGAAGGGCACGCAGCGGCGGCGCCCGTCCCGCTGACAATTCCGTGAGATCGCGATCTATCCCTGGCGGAACACGCCCTCGCCGTTGACCAAAATAAAACGATACGGTATGGTTTAGTTATAGGCGATGCGGACCGCTTTTTTCACCAGCCCCAAAAGAGGTCCGTAACGCCAAGAACGCCGGGGCGGGTACAGCCCGTCACGACGCTCCGCGGCCGGCCGACGCCCAAGGTCGGCCGCGAATTCTTTACGATCATCCGGCACACTCGCTGACCGAGGGTTTCGCGCATGAACGCACCACGACAACACATCAGGACGTTCTTCGCGGCCGCCGTGTCGGCATTGCTCGTCGCAGCGCCAGCGCAGGCGATCGTCTCGGCCGGAGGCACCCCTACCGCCCTTCACGGCGAGACAGATGGTAACGCCGAAGCCGACCGCCAAGCGGTCAGCCGCGAAATCGAACGATTCCGCGGCTCGTCGATCTCGATCAGCCAGGCCATGGCAATCGCTGAGGCCCGTCATGCCGGCGCCACCACCGCGGATGTGAGCTTCGACGGAGCGTCGGGCGTGCCGGTCTACCGGATCAAGACCCTGCACAACGACCGCATCTGGCGCCACACCATCAACGCTTCGACCGGGGAGCTCGTCGGCGGGGAAGCCGCGCTTCCCCTTGCCGAGCTGGACCGCGACGATCGCAGCAACCTCGCAGCGCTCGGGGCGATCGGGCACCGCCTCGCTGACGCCGTGCGCGTTGCCGAGCGCGCGGCCTCGGGCAAGGCGATCAGCGGCGGGCTCGTGCGCGAAGGCGGCCGGCTGAGTTTTGCGATCGTCGTGATCAGCGGTGACGACCTCAAGGAAGTCATCCTGGAGCCGCCGGGCGCCCGGGCCAAATAGGTCCCGCCCCGCGGCCACAATCCCGCCAAAAAGCCATTGACGGGCGCAAGACTCTCCCGCATAAGTCGCCGCCATGTTCACGACCACCAAACGCACGACCAAAACCACCACGGCCTCAGGGGCCCGGGGAGGCGTGCGCGTGTAGTCGTCGACGAAAACGCAATCAGCTCTACCGAAGCCCCGCCCATGATGGTCCGGGGCTTTTTTGTTGTCTGGATTTCAATGCAATGGAGGACAAAGTGAGTAACGATCCCGTCGTCGCGATTGTCGGCGTCACCGGTGCGGTGGGCGCCGAATTCATCGCCACCATGGACAAGCGCGGCTTCCGCGTCAGCAAGCTCAAGGCGCTCGCGAGCGCTCGTTCGGCCGGCAAGACGGTGTCGTTCCGCGGGCAAGACGTCGTCATCGAGGAGCTGACCGAGCGCGCCTTCGAGGGCGTCGACATTGCCCTGTTCTCCGCCGGCGGCAGCATCTCGAAGAAGTTCGCGCCGATCGCGGTCAAGGCCGGCGCGGTCGTGGTCGACAACTCCTCCGCCTTCCGCATGGATCCGAACGTGCCGCTGGTGATCCCCGAGATCAACGCGAACCGCATCCGCGATCACAAGGGCATCATCGCCAACCCGAACTGCGCCGCGATCACCGCGCTGGTGCCGCTCTGGCCAATCCACCAGAACAACCGCATCAAGCGCGTGATCATCTCGACCTACCAGGCTGCGAGCGGCGCAGGCGCTGCCGCGATGGACGAGCTCGTCGAGTCCACCCGCGCCAACCTCAACGGGCAGGTCTACACGCCCAAGGTGATGCCGCACCCCTACGCCTTCAACCTCTTCAACCACAACACCGCCGTCGACCCCGAGACCGGCTACAACGACGAAGAGACCAAGGTCATCAAGGAGACCCGCAAGATCTTCGAGGACGACAAGATCGCGATCGGCGTCACCTGCGTCCGCGTGCCGGTGCTGCGCGCCCATTGCGAGGCCATCACCTTCGAATGCGAGAAGGAGATCACCGAGGACCAGGTCCGCGCGATCATGGCCCGGGCGCCCGGCGTGAAGGTGGTCGACGACCGCGCCCGGAACTACTTCCCGATGCCGATCGACGCCTCGGGCCAGGACGACGTCCTGGTCGGCCGCATCCGCAAGGACCTCAGCGATCCCTCAGGACATTCGATCTCGATGTTCGTGGCGGCCGATCAGTTGCTCAAGGGCGCCGCGCTCAACGCGGTGCAGATCGCGGAGCTGCTGCCGCAGCGGGTGATGGCGTAGCGCCGGAATCGTAGGGTCGTAGGGTGGGCAAAGGCGCGCAAGCGGCGTGCCCACCACTTCTCTTGCGCAACCCACGAAGGATGGTGGGCACGCTTCGCTTTGCCCACCCTACGGCGCCGAAATTAGTCGCGCGCCCGAAACAACAAGCAAGCATCCCCGTACGAATAAAACCGGTAGCCATTCGCGATCGCATGCGCATACGCCTGCTGCATCGTCTCCAGCCCCGAGAAGGCCGACACCAGCATGAAAAGCGTCGACTTCGGCAGATGGAAATTGGTCAACAGAATATCGACGGCGCGGAAGCGATAGCCGGGGGTGATGAAGATCGAGGTCTCCTGGGCGAATGGCCGGATGGTGCCGTCCTCGCTCGCTGCGCTCTCGAGCAGACGCAATGACGTCGTGCCGACGGCGATGATGCGGCCGCCGTTCTTCCGCGCAGCGTTGAGCCGCTCTGCGGTCTCGGCCGAGATCGTGCCCCACTCGGCATGCATCTTGTGGCCTTCGGTGTCCTCCACCTTGACCGGCAGGAACGTCCCTGCCCCGACATGCAGCGTGACGCGGTTGATGTCGACGGCGCGCGTGTGCAGCGCCTGCTCCAAGGCGGGCGTGAAATGCAGGCCCGCGGTCGGAGCCGCGACCGCACCTTCATTCGCCGCGAACATGGTTTGGTAGTCGGCGAGGTCCTGATCGTCGGGGGTACGCTTGGAGGCGATGTAGGGCGGCAGCGGCGGGCTGCCGAGATCCGATATCGCCTGATCGAGCGCGGGGCCGTGGAACGAGAACGACAGCGTCACCTCGCCTTCGGCGCCCTTGGCCTCGACCTCGGCGTCGAGATGGCCGAGCAGGCAGACCTTGCCTTCATTGCCGAAGCGGATGCGGTCGCCGGCCATGAGCTTCTTCGCCGGCTTCACCAGCGCCTGCCAGCGCGAACCGTCGAGGCGCTTGATCAGCGTCGCCTCGATCTTCGGCTCGGTCTCGCGGCCGATGCGGCGGCCCTTGAGCTGCGCCGCGATCACCTTGGTGTCGTTGACGACGAGCTGGTCGCCGGGCCTCAGCCATTGAGGCAGGTCGGCGATGATCTGGTCGCGCAGCGCGCCGTTCTCTACGATTAGCAGCCGCGCGGAGTCGCGCGGGCTCGCCGGGCGCAACGCGATGCGCTCGGGCGGCAGGTCGAAATCGAAGAGGTCGGTGCGCAATTGAAATACCTCGTCGTGCCCCGCCGAAGCGGAGCACGACCGCAGGCGTTACTCCGCGTCCGCGGCCATCCGCGCCTTGACGATCTTGTCGGGGTTCTGCACCGGCTCGCCGCGCTTGATCTTGTCGACGTTCTCCATGCCCTCGGTGACCTTGCCCCACACCGTGTACTGGTTGTCGAGGAAGCGGGCATCGTCGAAGCAGATGAAGAACTGGCTGTCGCCGGAATCGGGGCTCGCGGCGCGGGCCATCGAGGTGGTGCCGCGCACATGCGGCTCCTTGTTGAACTCGGCCTTCAGCTTCTTGCCCGAGCCGCCGGTGCCGGTGCCCTGCGGGCAGCCGGTCTGCGCCATGAAACCGTCGATCACGCGATGGAACACGATGCCGTCGTAAAAGCCCTCGCGGACCAGCTCCTTGATGCGCGCGACATGGCCGGGCGCGAGGTCGGGACGCATCTCGATGGTGACGGGGCCCTGTGTGGTCTCGAGGATCAGGGTGTTTTCGGTGGCGCTCATGCTCGTCTCTCTTGCGTTGGGGGTGAAGTCTTGTCAGGTGAAGTTTTGCGGCTGCGGAACTGGATCGCGAATGGACGTCCCGCGGCGGCGCCGGCCATTGCATCGGTAAATGGCATCGGCGTGCAGCGCTGCAACGCCTCCATCACCGCGATCCGGTATTGCAGCCGGTCATTGTCGGAGGCCTCCGCGGATTCATAGGTAATCCTCGGGTGGCCCAAAATGTTTCCGGCCCGGTTAAAGCTCACGACGACGGTGATGTCGAGTGGGCGAGCCTTGCTGGCCGGCGGCGGCTTCCAGCAGGTCCGCAAGTGCCGGAAGATATCCTGGATGGTGTTGACCTGCGCGTCCTCGGCGGCCGCGCCGGAGAGGCCGAAGAGCAGCACCGCGGCGACCAGCAGAAGCCTGTTGCCGCAGTGCGCCATCGCAACGCCCTACTTGATGTCGGAGGCCACCTGGACCTTCACCATCTTGTCGGGATCGGTGACGGCGCCGCCGGACGAGCCGGGCGGTGCCTTCTTCAGCTTGTCGACGACGTCCATGCCCTGCACGACCTCGCCGATCACGGTGTACTGGTTATCGAGGCTGCCGCCGTCGGCGAACATGATGAAGAACTGCGAATTGGCGCTGTCCACGCTGTCGCCGCGCCGCGCCATTCCGACGATGCCGCGTGCGAAGTGCACCTTGGAGAATTCCTGCTTCAGGTTCGGATATTTCGAGCCGCCGGTGCCGTTGAATTTCTCGCCGTCGCCGGTCTGGGCCATGAAGCCGTCCATGACGCGGTGGAACGGCACGTTGTTGTAATAGCCCTCGCGCGCGAGCTGCTTGATGCGCTCGGCGTGCTGGGGCGCGATGTCGGTCCGCAGCTTGATGACGATGCGCCCCTTGGTGCTGTCGATGACGATGGCGTTGGCCTTGTCGAGGCCCGCCGGCAGTTGCTGCGCCACCGCCGGCACCGCGAACAGAAGCGCGGCAAGAACTGCGAGAATTCGGATCATGACAACTCCGGATCAGAGATGAGAGAGGAAACGCGCCGTCAGCTGGCGAATTTTGCCTTGAGCTGGGATGCAACGAGCGGCGGGACGAAGGCCGTGACGTCGCCGCCCATGGCGGCGATCTGGCGCACCAATGTGCCGGTAATCGGGCGGACCACCGGGGAGGCCGGCACGAAGACGGTTTGCACGTCGGGCGCCATCGTGCCGTTCATCCCGGCGAGCTGCATCTCGTAGTCGAGATCGGTGCCGTCGCGCAGACCCCGAATCATGATGGTCGCGCCGTACTTGCGCGCCGCGGTGACTGCGAGGTCGTCGTACGTGACCGCCTCCAACGTGCAGCCGGCCGCTGCGGCCACCGGCCCGCAGACGTCGTCGAGCATCTTGAGCCGCTCCTCGGTCGAGAACAGCGGCTTCTTGCCCGGATGAACCCCGATCGCGACCACCAGGCGGTCGCACAAGGGAACGCTGTGCCGGACCACGTCCAGATGGCCGTTGGTGATGGGGTCGAAGGAACCTGGGTAGAAGGCAATGCGCGGCATGGCCCCGTCCTACCGCGCCCGGCCCGGCCCGGCAAGCCGGACAGGTTCCTTGCCGGTTTCCCGCAGATTCCGCCTCAGACCATGTCGGAAGCGAGCCCATTGTTTCGTCCTGAGGGCGGCCACGAAACAAATCGGACCGCGAACGAAACCATTTCCCGCGTCCGCGAAGACGTCCGGAAACTGGCCATGGTTACTAATCCACCCAACGAATGACGGGCCGCACAACTGGGCGTAGCGGCCGCATCACAGGGGACCGTCAATGATCAAGACCATCTCGGCCGTCGCCATCGCAGCGTTTGTTGCCGCCGCCCTCACCGTTCTTCCCGGCTTCGCTCCAGCAGTCGAAGCGAGCGTCCCGCAGCCGCTCGCCAAGAGCGACCGCCTCGATATCCGCAGCATCGGCAAGGATTGCTCGCAGCAGGCCTGGCCGAATTTCGAGGCCTCCTGTCTGCGCCAGGCTGGCACCAAGGCCAACATTCGCGAGGCGCGCCTCGTGACCGCAAACCGCACGCCGTAGCCGGCCGTCAGCTTCACGTCAGAAGCTGCCCATATAATCCCCATGGCTATTTGCGACGTCCCGTCGCAGACTGCATGATGCTCGCGCCCGTCGGATGGCCCGCCGGGCACGATCCCATCGAGGGTTGTCATTGTCCAGTACGCCCGCATTGGCTTCCGGCCATCACCCCGACCCTCTGCCAATTGCAATGACCATGGGCGCCCTCGGGGTGGTCTATGGCGATATCGGCACCAGCCCGCTCTATGCCCTGAAGGAAGCCGCCAAGGCGGCTGCCCATGGCGGCACCCTCAATCACGGCGCTGTCCTGGGGATTGCCTCGCTGATCCTCTGGGCGCTGCTGCTGATCATCTCGCTGAAATATGCGCTGCTGATCCTGCGCGCGGACAATCGCGGCGAAGGCGGCATCGTCGCGCTGCTGGCGCTGCTCCACGCCCGCCACGCCCAACCCGGCACCTGGCGGGCGCATCTGCTGGTCGTCGGTCTCGTCGGCGCAGCCCTGCTCTATGGCGACGGCGCGATCACGCCGGCGATCTCGGTGCTCAGCGCCATCGAAGGGCTCAAGGTCGACGCGCCCTCGCTGGCGCCCGCGGTGGTGCCGATCACGGTCGTCATTCTGATCGGGCTGTTCATGATGCAGAAGCAGGGTGCTGGCTTCATCGGCCGCATCTTCGGTCCGGTGATGCTGGCCTGGTTCGTCGTGCTTGCCGCGCTCGGCATCCACGGCATCGTCCAGGCGCCGGCTGTGCTGGCCGCGCTGAGCCCGCTCTATGCCTTCGACTTCCTGATCCACCAGGATTTTCACGTCTCCTTTGCCATCCTCGGCGCCGCCTTCCTGGCAGTGACCGGCGGCGAGGCCATGTATGCCGACATGGGCCATTTCGGCCGCCTGCCGATCCGGCTCGCCTGGTTCGCGATCTGCCTGCCCGCGCTGGTGCTGAACTACTTTGGTCAGGCCGCGCTGCTGATCACCGATCCCACGATGATCGAGAACCCGTTCTTCCAGCTCTGCCCCGACGCCCTGCACTATCCGCTGGTCGCGTTCTCGGCGGTCGCGACCGTGATCGCCTCGCAGGCGATCATCTCCGGCGTGTTCTCACTGACCCAGCAGTCGATCCAGCTCGGGTTCCTGCCGCGCATGCAGATCCGCCACACCACTAGCACCGCGATCGGCCAGATCTACGTGCCACTGGTGAACTGGCTGCTCGCCGCCGCAACCCTTGGAGCGGTCTTGAGCTTCGGCACGTCCGATGCGCTCGCCGGCGCCTACGGCATCGCCGTCTCGCTCCTGATGGCGATCACGACGCTGCTCGCCGCACTCGTTGCGATCCAGTGGGGCTATTCGCCGTGGCTCGTCGTTGCCGTGAACGGCTTCTTCTTCGTCATCGACCTGATCTTCTTCTCGGCCAACTCGGTCAAGCTGTTCGAGGGCGGCTGGTTTCCGCTGCTGCTTGCGGCTCTCGTCGCCTTCATGATGCTGACATGGCGCAGCGGCGTGAAGCTGGTCGAGGCCGCGCGCGGAAAACTGCGCCAGCCCGAGGAGGATCTGATCGAGACCGCGGTCAACAAGTGCAGCGCCAGGCTCCCCGGCACCGCGGTATTCCTGGCCTCCGCGCCGCGCGGCGTGCCGCTCGCGCTGACGCAGTTCGTGAACCACAACCATGTGCTGCACGAGCGCATCGTCCTCGTCACGGTGCTGATCGAGGAATTGCCGCATATCCCTGACGAGGATCGCACCGAGGTGATCGAGATCATCACCGGCATCACCCGCGTGGTGCTGCACTACGGTTTCATGCAGAACCCGACCATCTATGACGGGCTCAAGCTCGCCTGCCGCCAGGGCAAGCTGCCCGGCATCGATCTCGCCGACATCACCTATTACGTCGGCCGCGAGACCATCATCCCGAGCGAGGACGTGCCGGGCATGTGGGTATGGCGCGAAGGCGTCTTCGCCTTCCTCCAGCGCAACGCCGAACGCTCAGCCGCGTTCTTCGGCGTGCCGACCAAGCAGGTGGTGGAGTTCGGCACGGAGCTGGAGATTTAGCGGGTCAGTGCAGTAGCCCGAATGGAGCGAAGCGCAATCCGGGGCAGCAGTTCGAATGAGGAACCCGGATTTCGCGTGCGCTCCGTCCGGGCTACGGGGCTACCGGTCACTCCCCGTTTGCCTCCCCATTCGCCCCATTCCCGCTCTCGGCCTCTTCCGTGATGTGCTCGACCGAGACGACGTGCTCGTCCTCGGCGGTGTCGAACACGATCACGCCCTGGGTCGAGCGGCCGGCGATGCGGATGCCTTCGACCGGGCAGCGGATCAGCTGGCCCTTGTCGGTGACCAGCATGATCTGATCAGCATCTTCCACCGGGAATGAGGCGACCAGATTGCCGTTGCGGTTGTTGACGCTCATGGCGACGATGCCTTTGCCGCCGCGGCCCGTGGTGCGGTACTCGTAGGACGAGGTCCGCTTGCCGTAACCGTTGACGGAGACGGTCAGCACGACCTGCTCCTGTGCCGACATCTCGACATAGCGCTCCTGCGGGAGCTGGAAGCTGCCGGATGTCTCCTCGGCCTCCGCATCCGACGGGGCCTCTTCCGTCGCAGCTTCGCCGGCGACCGCGCGGCGCATCTTCAAATAGGCCGAGCGCTCGTCCGAGGTGGTCTCGACATGGCGCAGGATCGCCAGCGAGATCACCTTGTCGCCCTCGCCAAGCGCTATGCCGCGCACGCCCATCGAGGTGCGCCCGGTGAACACGCGCACGTCGGTGACGGGGAATCGGATGCACTGGCCGGCGGCGCCGGTCAGCAGCACGTCGTCGCGCTCGGTGCAGATCTGCACGTCGACGATCGCCTCGTTGTCGTCCAGCTTCATCGCGATGATGCCCGAGCGGCGGACATCGACGAAGTCGGACAGCTTGTTGCGCCGGACGTTGCCGCCGGTGGTCGCGAACATCACGTCGAGGTTGCCCCAGGTCGATTCATCCTCGGGCAGCGGCATGATGGTGGTGATGCGCTCGCCCTGCTCCAGCGGCAGGATATTGATCAGCGCCTTGCCGCGGGCGTTCGGCGCGGCCATCGGCAGCCGCCAGACCTTTTCCTTGTAGACCTGGCCGCGTGACGAGAAGAACAGCACCGGCGTGTGCGTCGAGGCCACGAACAGGCGCGAGACGAAATCCTCGTCGCGGGTCTGCATGCCGGCGCGGCCCTTGCCGCCACGGCGCTGCGCGCGGTAGGCCGATAGCGGCACGCGCTTGACGTAGCCGGCATGCGAGACCGTGACGACCATGTCCTCGCGCTGGATCAGGTCCTCGTCCTCGACCTCGCCTTCCTGCTCGATGATGACGGTGCGGCGCGGCGTGGCGAACTCGGCCTTCACCTCGGCAAGCTCGGTCTTGATGATATCAAGCACGCGGGCGCGCGAGCGCAGGATGTCGAGATAATCGGCGATCTCGCCGGCAAGCTTGTCGAGTTCCTCGCGGATCTCGTCACGGCCGAGCGCAGTGAGGCGCTGCAGGCGCAGATCGAGAATGGCCCTCGCCTGCTCCATCGACAGCCGGATGGTGCCGTTCTCGCTGATACGATGGCGCGGATCGTCGATCAGCGTCAGCATGTCCTCGACGTCCCGTGCCGGCCAGTCGCGCGACATCAGGGTGTCGCGGGCGGTGGTCGGGTCGGGCGAGGTGCGGATGACGCGGATCATCTCGTCGATATTGGCGACCGCGATCGCGAGACCGACCAGGATATGGGCGCGATCGCGCGCCTTGGCGAGCAGGTACTTCGTGCGCCGCGTGACGACCCGCTCACGGAAGTCGACGAAGATGGAGAGCAGATCCTTCAGATGCATGATCCGCGGACGGCCGCTGTCGAGCGCCACCATGTTGACGCCAAAACTCGTCTGCAGAGGCGTAAATCGGTACAGCTGGTTCAGCACCACGTCCGGCACGGCGTCGCGCTTCAATTCGATGACGACGCGGTAGCCGTCGCGGTCGGATTCATCGCGCAGGTCGCCGATGCCCTCGATCTTCTTTTCCTTGACCAGCTCGGCGATGCGCTCGACCATCGTCGCCTTGTTCACCTGGTAGGGAATCTCGGTGATGATGATCGCCTCGCGCTCCTTGCGGATGGTCTCGATCGCGACCTTGCCGCGCATGACGATCGAGCCGCGGCCGAGGTGATAGGCGGCGCGGATACCCGCGCGGCCGAGAATGATGCCGCCGGTCGGGAAATCAGGCCCCGGCACGATGTTGATGAGCTCGTCGATGGTGAGCGCAGGATTGTCGATCAGCGCGACGCAGGCGTCGATGACCTCGCCGAGATTGTGCGGCGGGATGTTGGTGGCCATGCCGACCGCGATGCCGCCGGCGCCGTTGACGAGAAGGTTCGGGAACTTGGCCGGCAGGACCGATGGTTCGGTCTCGTTGTTGTCGTAGTTCGGCTGGAAGTCGACGGTGTCCTTGTCGATGTCGGCCAGCAGCGCCAACGCCGCCTTCGTCAGCCGCGCTTCGGTGTAACGATAGGCAGCCGGAGGATCGCCGTCGACCGAGCCGAAATTGCCCTGGCCGTCGATCAGCGGCACGCGCATCGAGAAGTCCTGCGCCATGCGGACCATGGCGTCGTAAATCGACTGGTCGCCGTGCGGGTGATACTTACCGATGACGTCGCCGACCACGCGGGCGGATTTGACGTACTTCTTGTCCGGCGTGTGCCCCTGCTCGTTCATCGAGTACAAGATGCGGCGATGCACCGGCTTCAGGCCGTCGCGGGCATCGGGCAACGCGCGCGCCACGATCACGCTCATGGCGTAGTCGAGGTAGGACTTCTTCATCTCCTCGAAGATGGAGACGGGGCGAATGTCCGAGGGTTGCGCCGGCTGGTCGCCGGGCTTGTTGTCGTCGTCAGCCAAGGGGGAATCCGGTGAGGTTTATTTGGGAATCATATAGCGCATCGGGGGTCGGATAACCACCCTCGCAGGGGCCAAGGGAAGTGCTTTTTCCGCTTATTTTTCCAACGACTTAGGGCCTTACGAGCAGCGTCTTGGATGAACCCGAAATGGGTCTTCAAAAACCGCCTGCAGCTCCCGGCAAATCGCCCAGCGCGTGTGCCCCGTCAGCTCGTTTGCCGTGGCGCAATCCGAGTTCACCCCAAACGTGAAGCGGGCTCGGAAATCCCGAGCCCTTCCTGCCGATTAACAAGGTTTTCTGACACGACGCAGGAAGCGCCGTCACTATCCGTCCGGCGCGCCCCTCGTGCGATCCGCGTTCTCAGAACGGGATGTCGTCGTCCATGTCGCTGTTGCGGCCACCACCGCCGCCGGCGGCTACCGCACGGCGCGGCGCGCTGCTGGCAGGACCGGAGGAGCCGAAATCGCCGCCCGACTCGTCGCCGAAGCTGCCGCCTCCCCCTCCGCTGCGGCCGTCGAGCATCGTCAAGGTCGAGTTGAAGCCCTGGAGCACGACCTCGGTGGAGTACTTCTCGACGCCCGCCTGGTCGGTCCATTTGCGGGTCTGCAGCGCGCCCTCGATGTAAACCTTGGCGCCCTTCTTCAGGTACTGCTCGGCGACCTTGCAAAGGCCTTCATTGAAGATCACGACGCGATGCCACTCGGTCTTTTCCTTGCGCTCGCCACTGTTCTTGTCGCGCCAGGTCTCCGAGGTTGCGATGCTCAAATTCGCGATCGGCCGCCCGTCCTGGGTGCGGCGGATTTCGGGATCCTTGCCGAGATTTCCAACCAGAATGACCTTGTTGACGCTTCCCGCCATCGCCGCTCTCCACTCCAAATCCCACTGAATTTCAAAAGGCCGAGCCCGCGCGCCGCGGTCCTCTGCAACCTGTTAAGGCGACCCTATACGCTTGCGAGGGCGGATCAGCCCACCGGCCCTCAACTTATCCCCATATATAGCATCGGCCGCAGCTTTGTTCCAGATTTGTTCTTCCGGCTGACGCTGCGAAATATATGGCCGGACGGGTGCCAATACGCCGCTGAAACAGCCGGCGCTGCTGGAACCATCGCCGGTTCCCGTGAATGACGAAAAGCGCTTAACATTCATCAAGTTATCTGCATCGAAGTTGTCCTGCGACTGTTGCATTTCAGCGACGGACTCTGCTCACCCATTAAGCTACGTTTGCCTCGGAATTAAGTTCATATGGGCGTCGCGCCTGATTGGCCGCTTTGGGGAATTCAAGAAGCGGACCGAAACTGGGGAGACTTGCAATGAATAAGATTTTGATTGGTGCAATCGGTGCAATGGCGTTGAGCCTGTCGGCTCCCGCAAGCGCGGCGGATCTCGCCGCACGTCCCTACACCAAGGCTCCGGCGCCGATGGTCGCCACCATCTACGATTGGAGCGGCTTCTACATCGGCATCAACGGCGGCGGAGGCACCAGCCGCAGCTGCTGGGACTTCGTGACTCCGGTAACCGGCGTTCTCGTGACCGATGGCTGCCACAACGCGACCGGCGGCACGGTCGGTGGCCAGATCGGGTACCGCTTGCAGTCCGCGAATTGGGTGTTCGGTGTCGAAGGCCAAGGCAACTGGGCCGACTTCCGCGGAGACAACATCAGCCCGACTGCACCGGGTCAGCAGGATAGTACGCGAATCGATGCTTTCGGCCTGATCACCGGCCAGGTTGGCTATGCCTGGAACAATGTGTTGCTCTACGTGAAGGGCGGCGCTGCAGTGGTCAACGACAAATATGACCTTCTCGTCGCGCCAGGGTTCGTAGGTGCCGGTACGGTGTTCGGCTCGGCCCGCGAAACCCGCTGGGGCGGCACCGTCGGTACGGGCGTCGAGTTCGGTTTCGCTCCGAACTGGTCTGTCGGCTTCGAGTACAACCACATTTTCCTCGGCGATCGTAACGTCGACTTCACGTCTGGCGGTGCGTTCGTGCAAACCGAGCGCATCCGTCAAGACGTCGACATGGGCCTCGTCCGCGTCAATTATCGCTGGGGCGGCCCGAGCATCGCGAAGTACTGATCCCTCTGATATCGATCGACAATCAAAGGCCGGCCTCGCGCCGGCCTTTGCGCTGTGAGCAACCGGAGTCATGAGCCAGCCATCGTTACGTTTTGCGGCTGTGTGGCTTTTCGGAGACACAACTTGCAGCTTTACTGGTGTAAGTACGACATCAGTTGGACACGAGCGTCCGATGCCCTTCCCCCATCGTGGAAGGCACAACAGAAACTGGGACTGGGATTAGTTGAAAATGAAAAAGGTTTTGTTGGCTTCGGCCTGTTTGTTTGCTTTGGCTGCCCCCGCGTCGGCGGCTGATCTCGCGGCCCGCCCGTACACCAAGGCTCCGGTGGCTGTGGCCTCGGTCTACAACTGGACCGGGTTCTATCTCGGTATCGTCGGTGGCGGCGCTTGGGAAAATTCCTCGACCGACCCGAAGATGAAGGGCGGCTTCGTCGGCGGCACCGCCGGCTACAACTGGCAGACCGGCAACGTGGTGTTCGGCGTTGAAGCCGATGGTGCCTGGGCTGACGTCAGCGCTTCGGCGACTGCTCCCGTTCTCATTGGTGGCGCGCTCGTTCCCGTCACGACGAGCTCCCGCACCGATGCGATGGGCACCGTCCGCGGCCGCATCGGCTACGCCGTCAACCAGGTGCTGTTCTACGGCACCGGTGGTTACGCCTGGATCGACAACAAGATCAGCGTCTCCGCGCTCGGCGTGACCGTCTCCGACACCAAGTGGCACTCCGGCTGGACCGTTGGTGCGGGCGTCGAGGCGTTCTTCGCTCCGCAGTGGTCGGTCAAGGGCGAGTACCTCTATCGCAGCCTCGGCGGCGAGACGTACTTCTCTGGCCTCGGCACTCCCGTGAACACGGGCACGCTCAACCTGCACACCGTGCAAGTCGGCGTGAACTATCACTTCGGGGGCCCGGTGGTCGCCAAGTACTAAGCAAGTACTGAGCTTCGGCTCCAACGCCATCGCGTTACGAAAGGCCGGCCTTGCGCCGGCCTTTTTGTTGTCCGCGGAGCGCTTCTGCGGAGTTCCTGCTGCCAGATGCCGCCAGCTGGCCAACAATCCGTTGACGATTCGCAAGTCCCACTGGAAATCCGCCACCGTTCTTCCTACGTTCGCTGACAACCCCATCGGCGCCGATCCCGGTTCCGGGCGAAGCGCGCCTTTTTGTTGGCGCGATCGCGCGCCTTTGGGATTCCTTGAGGGCAACCCGGATGGATGAAGTGATCAAGGCGAAGCGCCAACAGCAGAACGCGGGATCACACCTGCGCGCAATTACGATCCGTGGCGCGCGCGAGCACAACCTCAAGAATATCGACGTCGAGATTCCCCGCGACAAGCTCGTGGTGTTCACCGGCCTCTCCGGCTCCGGTAAATCCTCGCTCGCCTTCGACACCATCTATGCCGAGGGCCAGCGCCGCTACGTCGAATCGCTGTCGGCCTATGCGCGCCAGTTCCTGGAGATGATGCAGAAGCCCGACGTCGACCAGATCGACGGCCTGTCTCCGGCGATCTCGATCGAGCAGAAGACGACCTCGAAGAATCCGCGCTCGACCGTCGGCACCGTCACCGAGATCTACGACTACATGCGCCTGCTCTGGGCCCGCGTCGGCGTGCCCTATTCGCCGGCCACGGGCCTGCCGATCGAAAGCCAGACCGTGTCGCAGATGGTCGACCGCGTGCTGGCGCTACCCGAGGGCACCCGCCTCTATCTGCTCGCCCCGGTCGTGCGCGGCCGCAAGGGCGAGTACAGGAAAGAGCTCGCCGAGTGGCTCAAGAAGGGCTTTCAGCGCGTCAAGATCGACGGCACCTTCCATGAGCTCGCCGAGGCGCCGACGCTCGACAAGAAATTCCCGCACGACATCGACGTCGTCGTCGACCGCATTGTGGTGCGCGCCGACATCCGCCAGCGCCTCGCCGAAAGCTTCGAGACCGCGCTGAAGCTCGCCGAGGGCCTTGCCGTCGTCGAGTTCGCCGACGCGCCGGCTGCTGCACCCGCGGAAGAAAAAGAGAAGAAGAAGACCGCGAAGATCCACGACAAGAGTGGCCCCGAGCGAATGCTGTTCTCGGAAAAATTCGCTTGCCCCGTGTCCGGCTTCACCATCCCCGAGATCGAGCCGCGCCTGTTCTCGTTCAACAACCCCTATGGCGCCTGCCCGGCCTGCGGCGGCCTCGGCGTCGAGCAGCATGTCGATGAGGACCTCGTCATTCCCGACAAGGACCTCGCGATCGGCAAGGGCGCGATCGCGCCCTGGGCCAAATCGTCGTCACCCTATTACGTGCAGACGCTGACCGCGCTCGGCAAGCACTACAAGTTCACGCTGACCACCAAGTGGAAGGACCTGCCCAAGAAGACGCAGAACGCCATCCTCCACGGCTCCGGCGAGGACGAGATCAAGTTCTCGTATGAGGACGGGGTGCGCTCCTACGACACCAAGAAGCCGTTCGAGGGCGTCATCACCAACATCAACCGCCGCTATCGCGAAACCGAGAGCGAGTGGGCGCGCGAGGAACTCGCAAAATACTTCCACGACGTGCCCTGCGAGGGCTGCAAGGGATTCCGGCTCAAGCCCGAGGCGCTCTGCGTCAAGATTGGCGGCAAGCATATCGGCGAGATATCGGAAATGTCGGTGAAGGGAGCCGGCGCCTGGTTCGAGACCGTGCCGGAGGCGCTGAACGCGCAGCAGAACGAGATCGCCGGACGTATCCTCAAGGAGATCCGCGAGCGCCTCACCTTCCTGCTCGACGTCGGCCTCAACTATCTCACCCTCTCCCGCTCCTCCGGCACGCTGTCCGGCGGCGAGAGCCAGCGCATCCGCCTGGCCTCGCAGATCGGCTCGGGCCTGACCGGCGTGCTCTACGTGCTGGACGAGCCGTCGATCGGCCTGCACCAGCGCGACAACGCGCGCCTGCTCGACACCCTCAAGCGACTTCGCGACCTGGGCAATACCGTGATCGTGGTCGAGCATGACGAGGACGCCATCCTGCTCGCCGACCACGTCCTCGACATCGGCCCCGGCGCCGGCATGCATGGCGGCAACATCATCGCCGAAGGCACGCCCGCCGAGATCATGCGCAACCCGAACTCGCTGACCGGCAAGTACCTGACCGGCGAACTCGAGGTCGAGGTGCCGGAGCGGCGCCCGCCGAACCACCGCCGCACCATCAAGGTGGTGAACGCGCGCGGCAATAATCTCAAGAACGTCACCGCCGAGATTCCGCTCGGCCTGTTCACGGCCGTCACCGGCGTCTCCGGCGGCGGCAAGTCGACGCTGCTGATCGACACGCTCTACAAGGCCATCGCGCGCAAGCTGAACAACGCCAGCGAAGGCGCCGCGCCGCACGACCGCATCGAGGGGCTCGAGCACATCGATAAGATCATCGACATCGACCAGTCGCCGATCGGCCGCACCCCGCGCTCGAATCCAGCGACCTATACCGGCGCCTTCACCCCGATCCGCGAATGGTTCGCCGGCCTGCCCGAGGCCAAGGCGCGCGGCTACGAGCCCGGCCGCTTCTCCTTCAACGTCAAGGGCGGCCGCTGCGAGGCCTGCCAGGGCGACGGCGTCATCAAGATCGAGATGCACTTCCTGCCGGACGTCTACGTCACCTGCGACGTCTGCAAGGGCAAGCGCTACAACCGCGAGACGCTGGAGGTGCTATTCAAGGGCAAGAGCATCGCCGACGTGCTCGACATGACCGTCGAGGAAGCCGCGGAGTTCTTCAAGGCGGTGCCGCGCGTGCGCGAGACCTTCCAGACCCTGCACCGCGTCGGCCTCGACTACATCCATGTCGGCCAGCAGGCGACCACCCTCTCCGGCGGCGAAGCCCAGCGCGTCAAGCTCGCGAAGGAACTCTCCAAGCGCGCCACCGGCCGCACGCTCTACATCCTGGACGAGCCGACCACCGGCCTGCACTTCCACGACGTCAAGAAGCTGCTGGAGGTGCTGCACGAACTGGTCGCGCAGGGCAACACGGTCGTGGTGATCGAGCACAATCTCGAAGTCATCAAGACCGCCGACTGGGTCATCGACCTCGGTCCCGAAGGCGGCGACGGCGGCGGCGAAATCGTCGCCTGGGGCCCGCCGGAAGACATCGCGAAAGCGCCGCGGAGCTATACGGGCAAGTTTCTGGCGCCGGTGTTGGCGAAGGCAAGGAAGCCGAAGCGGAGGCGCGCGGCGAGCGAGGCGGCGGAGTAGAAGGCTTCCATGACAGGTGATTGGAGCGAATTTCGTCCCAACTTGAAAATCTTCGGCGTGCCGACGCTTGATCCCGGGTGGCTGTACCTGATGCGGGCCGGCGATCTTTACAAGGTCGGTAAAACCAAAGATCCGAAACGCCGTGTTAGAGACGCTCTGACTTGGAGCCCTGACATTGAGGTGATCGCGATGAAGCCCTTCTGGAACGTGAGCCATTTGGAGCGCATGATTCACGAGGGCCTCGCGAACTGTTGGCACAAGGGCGAGTGGTTCAAATTTCCTGACGAAGACATGCGAGATCTTATGGTCGACGGTTTCCGCGACTTTTATGAACAAGATCGGGACATGAATTCCGTGGACTTCATCTACTGGTACAATGGCTCTGGAATGGTCGAATTCCAGATCGAGCGCGATTCACGACGAGTGTCGCTTCGTAGATTTCAAAAAGATCTGGCCCTCGAAATCAAAGAAATGGAAACTCGCAGAGCGCGGGAACAAAAGGCGGATTGATAAACCTATTGCAGCTGCCCTACTCCCTCGCCATCTTCGATCTCGACGGCACACTCGCCGACAGCTTTCCGTGGTTCCTGCGCACCATCAACGATGTCGCCGATCGTTTCGGCTTTCGCCGTGTCGCGGATGAAGACGTCGAGGGGCTGCGGCATGCCTCGTCGCGCGAGATCCTCGCCCGGCTGGAGGTACCGTTATGGAAGCTGCCCGCGATTGCGCGGCATGCGCGGCGGCTGAAGGCCGAGGCGGCGGCCGAGATTTCGCTGTTTGCGGGCGTCGAGGCAATGCTGGAGACGCTGTCGCAAAGCGGCATGCAGCTCGCGCTGGTGACGTCCGACAGTGAAGCCAATGCGCGCGAAAAGCTTGGCGAAGCCGCCGCGCTGTTCGCGCACTTCGATTGTGCGGCATCGCTGTTTGGCAAGGCCGCGAAATTCCGCCGCGTCATGCGACGTGCGGGCGTAGAATCGGACAAGGTCATCGCGATCGGCGACGAGGTCCGCGACATCGAGGCGGCGCGGGCCGTGGGGATTGCCTGCGGCGCGGTGTGCTGGGGCTATGCGGCACCGGTGGCGCTGCGGGCGCTGGGGCCGGATCATGTGTTTGAGCGGATGGATGAGATCGTGCACGCACTGCGCTCGGTGCCGTAGCCCCTACTCCGTCCGACGCAAAAACGTCCCGAACGCGCGCGGGCCGTCACCGGTCTTGACCTCGCCGATCACCTTCAGCTCCGCCGCATCGATGATATGAAGTGTGTTGCTCTCCCAGCATGCGACGATGACGCGCTTGCCGTCAGCGGTCGTCGCGATGCCTTCGGGATATTCGCCGACACTGACGCGCTTCACTGGCTTGAGCGTCGCAAGGTCGAACACGCTGACGGTGCCGCCATATTGGTCTGTCACGAACCCGCGGCCCTGCGCCAGCGCCACCGCATAGGGTCGCATCCCGACCGGCACGCGGCCGATCTCTCTACCTGCGACAATGTCGATCACGGAGACGTCGTCGGAGCCGACATTGGCGGTGTAGGCGCGCTTGCCCTCGGCATCGACGGTGACGCCGAACGGGCGGGTGCCGACCTTGATGATCGCCTTGCGCTGACGCGTCGCGATGTCCACGACCGAGACGCTGTCATCGTCGCGGTCCGCCGAGAGCAGCAGCTTGCCGTCAGGCGTCACCGCGAGCCCCGAGGGCGAGGCGCCGACCGCGATGCTGGCCGTGACGCTGCGGGTGGCCGAGTCGATCACCCGCACCGCCGCCGCATACCAGTCCGCGACATAGACCGTCGTTCCATCAGGCGCCACCGCGATCCCGAGCGGCCCGCCGCCGACCTCGATCCGCCCCGCGACCTGCCGGGTTGCGGCGTCCACCACCGTCACCGCCTTGGCATCGGGGCTCGTGACATAGGCAAAGCGCCCGTCCGCGCTGACGGCAACACCGGCCGGCTTGCCGCCGATCGGGATGGTCGCAACGCTGCGCGAGGTGGCGAGGTCAACGACCATCAGATCGTCGCTGAGCTGGTTGGTGACGAACGCCTCCTCAGCGGTCGCACCGCCGAGACCGGCAAGGCTGGCGGCGAGCGCCGCCAGGACCAGCGTCCGCACCGTCAGCTTCCGCTCTCGATCTTCTTCTTCAGTGCCTCGAGGCCAGCCTTGTACAGCCCGCTCACCGCCCTCACCGCGGCCTCGTCGCTCAGCTCCGGCGGCGGATCGTTGTTGGGAAAGCCGCGATAGAACGCGCCGGCCCATTCCAGCTTCGCCTTGCCGTCAGGCGCCGGCGACACCGTCAAGGTCGAGGAATAATTGGTGACCGGCAACACCTTCACGTCGACCTTGGTGATCCGGTACGAATAGCTCAGCATGTCGGGCTCGTATTTGTAGAGCTCCTCCTCGACCGTCGCGCCGCCCGTGAGCGTCAGCGTTCGCGTCGCGCCGATCTCGTTGCCCTTGACGCCCTCGGTCTTGGTGACGGGCGGGAGCCAGCTCATGTCCTGGAAATTGCCGATCGCGGCCCACACCTTGGCCTGCGGGGCGTTGATCTCGATGGATTCCCGCACCTTCTGCCGGGTCGGCCCGTGGGCCCAAACCGGCTCGAGCACCACGTTGAGAGCCATTCCCGCCACCGCCAGCGCCGCCACTCCGGCGATCGCCGTTCCGCTTCGCATCCGCATATCGTTTCCTCATCCTTGAATCTGCGCGACTTGAGGCGCGCTGAGGCCATCGTAGCGCATTTTTGGACCGTGGCGAGACCGGTTCGCGGCACGGCTGTGGCCGCGGCGCCTCCCGGATTCACGCCATCCCTTGCGTTGCCCGACGGGCAAAACACACCGGATCGGGGTCAATGCATCCGGATCAAAATAATTCGCTTTATGCGAATTCGGAATTATCGCATGTTCGGCCATCCCGACCCGGCCGAGGGGCGGATCGCGATCGTCACGAACGCGGGATGGGACGTGGTGGACGCGGGCGTTGTCGGCGCGAAGGTGGTTTGCAGGGCGGGTCACCCCGTGAGCGAACGCCGCGCGCACACGACCGATACCGCCTGCGTACGGCAAAATCGTGTGGTCCTGGCGCCCGGGGTCTGTGCGCCAAGTCTTGCGGTGATTGCTGTGGCCCAACCGGGCCCGCAGCATCAGCCATCCGCAAGGCGACGGGGGCAATAGTGCATCGCTCCCCGGGGAGATCGCGACATAAGCCGTAAAACCGCTGCGCAGGGAAGGCCGGATGTTTGGCTTCACCTGTATGCCGCTGTGCATCACTTCCAGCGCAATTCGCGCACAGCGGACCGCGGGTGCCAGCCGGCACCCGGCCTTCCCTGCGCCCTCGGCACTTTTTGAGGGCGATAGATGCCGCAAAGCTCGGGCGTGACGTGCCGCGAGAACGGGAAACCGCGCGTGTGATCTAGGCAGGAATGTGGGATGAATTCGGCGCTCGTGCCCCGGACGCGGCGCAGGCCTCTTCGGCGGTGCGCTGCAGAGCCGGGGCCCATGCAGCAGCGCGCCGCGCGGCCTCCTGGGGTCCCGGCTCTGCGCCGCAACGCTCACGCGTTGCAGCTTGTCCGGGACACGAGTGTGGGCCTCGGGTGCCCCCCTCGCTTACTCCCGCAGCGTCGCCTCCACGAACCCACACGGATGGTCGCATTCCAAGCGATATTTTGACCGGACATATCGGGAACGCAATCTTCGCGAAAGCTGCATCTGAGAAACATACAGCAACAAAACTCGGCCAGTTGCCGGCATGAGGCCAACCCCCACCTCGCGACCCCGCAATGATTGACGGACGTCCGGGACCGTAACGCCGCGAGGAATGCGCGATGGTATCGACCTATTTCAGTTACAGCTACATCACGCGCAATCTCAAGCAGTCCCTGACGCGGGTCGAGCAGCAAGCGGACGTCGCGCGCGAGGCCGCCTATTACAAGGCCAACATCGGCAAGGTAAAGAGCGTCGACGATTTCATGAAGGACTATCGCCTTTATCATTATGCGATGAAGGCATATGGCCTCGAAGACATGGCTTACGCCAAGGCCTTCATGAAGAAGGTGCTGGAGAGCGACCTCTCCGACTCCAAGAGCTTCGTCAACAAGCTGGTCGACAAGCGTTACCAGGAGTTTGCCGCGGCATTTTCCTTCAACGGCACTGCAACGCCGGTTGCGCAATCGGACAACCAGACCGATGAGATGATCGGTCTGTATACCGCGACCATGAAGAGTCAGGTCGATGCGCTTGCCGACGACTCGAACTACTACAGCGCCCAAATCGGCAAGATCAGCAGTGCAGACCAACTCCTGAACAACGACCGTCTTCGCAACTACGTCTATTCGGCTTTCGGAATCGATCAAAGCAAGTGGCCCGCCGACACGATCAGCCAGGTCCTGCGCAGCGATCCCTCCGATCCAAACAGCTACGTCAACACCACTTTCGCGTCTCAGCTGACCGGGCTCAACGCCCAGCGTGCTCAAGCCCAATCAAACGTCAGCGCCACCGAATTGAAGATTGCCGACTACAAGGCCCAACTCTCGCAACCGGGCGCCGACGTGGCCCAGTTGAGCGTCCAGATCCTCGTCGAAAAATATCATCTCGAGTCATATACCAACAGCATTTCCAGCCTCAGCGACCAGATCACGACGATTGGCGGGTTTGTGGACCTGGCCGGCGCGTTCGAGTTTTCGCCCGACGGATCGCTTCCTTCAGGTGTACCTGCGCAAACTGCTGCAAATATCGCGCTCACGAAAAAACAGTTCGACGACAGCAAGGCCGACGTCTACACGGCGGCGAGCCCGATCTACGAAGCCTTGGCGATCAAGCAATTCAGAACGGACCTCGCAAAGATCAATTCGGTCCAGGCGTTCGTATCGACACCAAGCGTGTATGATTTTGCGTTGGGCGCCGTCGGCCTCGACCCCGGCAAGGTCCCGCAGGCCACCATCAAGGCCGTCCTCGAAAGCGACCTCAGCGATCCCAAAAGCTACGTCTATACCCTCAAGGACAATCGATACGTTCAACTCGCCCAATCCTTCAACTTCGATGCAAAGGGCAATCTGACCACTCCCCTGGTGGCGCAAGACGCTGCAGAAGTCCTCCAGATTGCGAAGGACTACGTCATTGGAGCGGTGAGGAGCGCAAGCACGGCAACCACCCAGCAGCAGGCCGCAGTTCGGGCACAGGCCACAAAGGATGCAACGGCTTATCAGGAGGCCATCGCCGGCATCGACAGTGTTTCCGATCTTCTCGCAAACAGGCCGATGGTCGATTTGATTCTTCTGGCAAAGGGTTTGGACCCCAGGAAGGTCAGTACCGATTTTCTCAAGAAGGCCTTCGCCTCTGAGCTGAACGATCCAAAAAGCTTCGCGAACGCGCAGAGCGACCCTCGCTTTGCCGAAATCGTGGCGTCGTTCAATTTCGACAGCAAGGGCAATGTCGCGCGCCTCCCGATGATGGGTCCGCAGAAGCGGGATCAATTCCGGGAAACACAGACGAACTATCTGGAGCAAAGCCTGGAGCAGCAGCAAGGCGATACCAATCCCGGCGTACGCCTGGCGCTCTATTTCCAGCGCAAGGCGGGAGACATCACGTCCGCATACGACATCCTGGCCGACAAGGCTCTTTCGGAGGTGTTCAGAACCACTTTCAATTTGCCGGATTCAATGGCTGCGATGCCGATCGATCAGCAAGCCAAGTTCGTGGACAAATTCATGAAGATCAATGATCTGTCCGATCCCGCGAAGGTCGCAAAGCTGTTGAGCCGGTTCTCGGCCATGTATGACGTCAAGAACAGCGAGAGCACCGGTCAGGGTCAATCTCCCTTGCTCAACCTCTTTCAAGGATCGAGCTCAGGCCTATCGGGCATGAGTGAAGCCACGTACCTGGCCATCGCCAAATTACGTGCTCGCTGAAGATGGCTCGCCGAGACTAACCCAACACCTCGAGCACCAGCTCCATGGTCATCAGCACGGGATTGTCGCCACGGATCAAACGGCCCTCTGCAATGCCGCCGGTGTAGTCGATCAGGGCAATGTCGAGTGCCGCTTCGAGCGCCCCCGAAGGGCCCGGCGCGATCGTCCCGGAGGCTATCGCAAGCTCCGTCGCGAACGGCTCGGTCACGCCGCCATCGGTGAAGCGCGCCCCGATGGTCGAGCCGACGCCGCCATGGATTTTCGCACGCGCGATGCCTTGCGCGCGGCAAAACTCTTCGAGACAGCCGGCGAAGTCCTGATTGGGCCGCAGCCGCAGCGCGAAGGCGCGGCTCGTCGTGTGTGCGCTGGTGCTCACGGCCGTGACCGGCCCGAACAGCTTGAAATTGGTCTCGGGATCGGGCTCGGCGGTGAACAACGCGCCGTCGATGCCGAAGGCCTCGACCTCGAACGGCTCGGCGACCACAGTCTCGTCCGGCAACATGTGGCCGCCGCTCGCCTTGCCGTCCGCCTCCGTCCAGAGTCCGTGGCAATGAAAGAACGGTGCGCCGTCGCGCCTACCGAGCGTCATGCTGCCGAGCTTCGTGCGCGTCACGCCGGCTGGCCGATAGGTGTCGCTGTAGAAGGCGGCGTTCTCGGTTGTCTTCGACAGTGCCGGCATGACAAAGGCGAACGGCCCGAGCGCGCCGCGCTGGAAGTTCAATACCCCGCCGGCAAATCTTTCGGCCGCAAAGCCGCGGCGCGCGGCTTCCAGCAGCGGCAGGCCTGCTTGAAGCGTGAACGCGAAGGCATGCCCCCTCGCCTCCACCCATTGGATGCGCTCGGCGACTGGCGCGCCCGGCTGCTTGATGCTGCGCATGACCTTCGCTCAGCCCGTCTTCGTCTTGTCGAGGTCGAGCAGTCCGCGCGCTTCGAGCTCGTCGCGCACCATGCGCTTCGGCACCTTTCCGTAGCCGGATTTCGGCAGCGCCTCCCAGAAGAAGAAGCGCTTCGGCATCTTGTAGCGCGGTAGCTTCGGCAGGAGGAACGCCGCCATTTCGGCTTCGCTCACAGGCGTCTTGCCTTCACGCGCGACGCAGACGGCAACGCCGACCTCGCCCCAGGTCGCATCGGGCACGCCAAGCACGGCGACTTCCCCGACCGCGGGATGCGTCAGGATCTTCTCCTCGATCTCGCGCGGATAGATGTTGGAGCCGCCGGAGATGTACATGTCCGACGCGCGTCCGGTGATATAGACGAACCCCTCCTCGTCCATGTGACCGAGATCGCCGGTGCGGAACCAGCCGTTGCGGAATGCCTTCGCATTGGCCTCGGGATTGTTGTAATAGCCGGCAAGCACGGCAGGCCCGATCACGCAGATCTCGCCGCTCTGGTTCGCCTTGAGCTCGCGGCCCTCGTCGTCCTGGATCGAGACCTGCATGCCGGTGCGCTCGAAGCCGCAGGTGCCGATCTTCGCGTGCGGGCCGTCCTCGGGATCATGCAGCGCCGCCGGCAACACCGTGATGTTGCCGGTGACTTCGCCGAGGCCAAAATACTGCACGATGACCTTGCCGAGCTTTCTCAAGGCGGCCTTCTGGTCCTCGCGATACATCGGCGCGCCGGCATAGATCACGTGACGCAGCGAGGAATGATCGTATTTGTCTGCGGCGGGATGCTCGACCATCATCTTCAGGATCGTCGGTACCGTGAAGAGATTGCTGACGCGCTGCGCCTCGATCAGGCGGAACGCCTCGTCGATGTCGAATTTCTCCGTCGGCAACAGCACGGTGCGCACGCCGCGCGCGGTCTGCACCAGCTGATGCACGCCGGCGCCGTGCGACAGTGGCGCCACCACGAGCGAGGCATCGTCTTCGGTGACACCAGGCGTGAGATCGGCGAGATGGTTGGTGACGACAAAGCCCATCTGGCCATGGGTCAACACCGCGGCCTTGGAGCGGCCGGTGGTGCCGGAGGTGAAGAAGAACCAGCAGGGATCGTCGTGCTCGACGGCGACGTTCTCGACCTCCTGACCAGCCTTCGAGGCGATAGCATCTGCAACCGACATCTCGCCGAACGCGCCCTTGCCATCGATGCTCCAGGTGAATTCCAGCGCGCCGCCTGTCACCGCCGCGGCGTGCTCGGGAAAATCGACATGGCACAGAAACGCCTTCGCGCCGGAGGCCTCTCCGAGATAACTGACCTCGTCCGGCATCAGGCGGAAATTGGTGGGCACCCAGACCGCGCCGAGCCGGAACGCCGCGAACATCGAGAAGAACATCTCGTCGCCATTCTTGGAATGGACGAGGATGCGGTCACCTTTCGCGATGCCGCGCGCGGCGAGCGCTGCGGCGAGCGCCGAGACCCGCGTATCGATCTCGCGCCAGGTCCAGGATCGGTCTTCCCAGACGAAGCCGGGACGCGCCCCATGCCGCCGCGCATTCTGGGTCAGCATATAAGCGAGATTCATGACGCGGCGGGACATGCGCAGGGGCGGCATCGGGCTTCCTCTTCGACGGCGGGCGGCATACGAGCCGCCCGCTCATTGCAACCCATTTATCGCCATCGCCCGCGCTCCCGCAAGGCCGCCGGGAGTAGACCTGCCCTACGGCTGCTTGAACGCGAACGGCCTCGCCGTGATGGCCTTCTCCTTCCAGCAGGCCTGCGCGCCAAACCCGCCGCAGAAGCTGCCATGCAGATCGAAGCGGATCGTGCGCGCAGCACCGCGCTTTTTCAGCGGCGCCAAAATCTTGTAGCTGCGGACACGGCCGTCGAACACCGGGCGCACGCTGCCATCAGGCAGCGTCACCAGGATGTTCATGACGCAACCGCCGGTTCCGCAATAGGTCGTCTCGCGTTCCCCGCACTTGGTGTCGCGGAAATCGACGATGTAGTCCTCACGACCATCGCCGGTCAGGTCGATCTTGCGCACCGTGTCCGGCGCGAATGTCACGGGACCACCATCCTGGCTCTCGCATTCCTCATTCGCGTAGCGCACAGCCTTCTCCACGCCGGGCGGATAGTCCGCTGGATTGAGCGGCTTCGCATCGTCGGCACGCGCAGCGGTGGCGAGTAGAATGAGGATGATGATCAGATAGCGCATGTGCGTTTGCAGCCGCGATCGTTCAGGGAATTTTAAACATGATCGGCGCAACCTTCATCAGTTCTCGCGTACAGAGTGCCGCATCACGGTCAAAGCGCCCGCCTTCCTCCTGTTGTCGCTGGCGCTCGCCGGATGTGCCGTGGCCCCGCAAGCGCACCTCACCTCCGATCCCGCCTTCAAGCCTGCCCGCTATGCCTGGGACGGAGCCGGCGAGGATCCCAATCAGCCGCGCTCCACACCAGCACGCATCGCGGCCCGATTCGAGCGCAACAGGTCGCAAGCCGGATTTCAGCCCTATTCGAAGGAATGGCGGCAGGCGCAGGACGGCATCGAGGCCGAGCAGGACGCCAGGGTCAACCGCTCCCTCGTCATCTGCCAGGGCTGCCTCCGCCCGCAGCCGCAGCTGGAAGATTCCAGGCTGGCCAAAGCGACCGATTGACCTGATCGTGCGTTACGACTTCGTGCGGGTAGCAGGCGTATCGACGACATCAAAGGCACCTCTGACGGCGAAATCTGGTCGATCCGCAACATGCTGACGAACTCGCTGAAGAGCTGACTGGAGACGACATGAGCGACGTCATCAACAACAGGAACCATCACCGCTTCGAGCTCGAGGCGGAGGGCCACCTTGCGACCGAGCACTACAAGCTTGACGGCAAATTCATCACGTTCGAGCACACGGATGTTCCGAAAGAGCTCGGCGGCAAGGGCATCGGCTCGAAGCTGGTGCAAGGCGCGCTGGACCAGGTCCGCGCGGCAGGACTGAAAGTAATCCCGGAATGCCAGTTCGTGAAGGCGTGGATCGAGAAGCACCCGGACTATGCAGATCTCGTGACGAGATAACAACACAGGCCCGCCGCCTGTAGCCGGCGGGCCTGCCGACATCTACGACCTATTGCCCATGCTTCAGCATATCCTGGTCAGTCAGGTCCCAGTCCTGCCACAGCTGGAGCATGCCAAGGACCACCGTCACCGCGCCGAGGCTCGTATGATAGATCCGGAGAAATCCTTCGCCGGAATAGCCGAGCATATAAGGCGAGATGATGAGCCACAGTCCGACCAGGATCGTCGCCACCTCCTGCCAGCGCTGCAAGGCGACATATTCGAGCTGGCTGAGGCCAAAGATGACGAGACCGATTGCGACCGTGTTCAGGATCATCATCTGCTGTCCGTCGACCGTCGCGTGCTCCTGGATGGGGAACCACGGCGACGCGACGATCAGCGCGCCGAGCAGCATCCCGCACCAGTCTTCCCATGTTCGATGAGTATTCAAGAAACCAAAGTCCGACATCGTACCCTCCTACAAAAGAAGCATACGTCTGCGGCTGGCAATCATGACACTCCGAATGTCTAGCGACCTTGCCGGCCGCATTCGGGCGTATGTCCTCTCAAGGACGTGGGAATCGCCGTGGAACTTGCAAGACCGATGTCGCGGATTATTTGCGGTCGCCGCGTGGCCGCACCTTGCCAAGGGCGGGGCCGGGCTCCTAGATCGGCAGGCAATGCGCACATCGGAAGGATGATATTGCATGGCGGCACCGGTACGCGACAACAGGGACAGGAGCCGTTTCGAGCTCGACGTCGGCAGCGAAATCGCCTTCGCCAATTACCGGCTGACACCGTCGGCGGTGATCATCACTCACACCGAGACGCCGCGCGCGCTGCGCGGCCGCGGCATCGCATCCGAGCTGATCAAGGGCGCGCTGGACCTGATCCGCCGCGACGGCAGGAAAGTGATCGCCGGCTGCGGCTTCGTCGTCGACTATCTGGAACGGCATCCGGAGGATGCGGATCTCCTCGCCTGAAAGCAAAAGGGCCCGCGCAAGCGCGGGCCCCTGCCAATAACCGGGCGATCGGTCAGTGCTTGATTTCCGGCGGGAGCTTGCCGCCATTGGCGGCGAGCTTGGACATCACCTGCTTGTGCAGCCAGACGTTCATGCTGGCCGAATCGTTCATGTCGCCGCTGTAGCCGAGCTCCTTGGCGAGATCCTTGCGCGCAGCAAGGCTCGAGTCGATGTCGAGCGCCTTCATCAGGTCGACGATGGAGGTGCGCCATTCGAGCTTCTCGCCCTTGTGGGCAGCGACCGCAGCGTCGACGATCGCCGCAACGTCGACGTTCGCCATCGGCGCGGACGCCGATCCGGCGCCAGCGGGCGCGCTGCCCGACGGTGCGCTGCCTGCGGGCGCAGCGGAAGCCGGCTGGCTGCCGAAGATCGCGCCCATGATTTTCCCGAATATGCTCATGTCTGCTCCCCGAAAAGGATCCGTTGGAAGGGCCTTGAGTGGCCCTTATAGACGAAGTTACCGTGTTGCGCTCGCGAAGTTCCTGCGAACGAACGAGCAGCATCAGCTTATCTGCGGCGAAATGACGACCGAATGACATCATTGAGGTTGCGGTGCGGCATCGAATCTCACCCAAGCACGAGGGACAGGACTCGGAAATGGGCGTAAGCTTTACCTTCAGCTCGCGATGCCATCCGGAATTCGCGTTTGGTTGGAATCGCAAAACTCAGAATAGCGGCCGTTTGCGCCGTTGCCGGCGCTGAATTCGGCCGCATGGCAAGGGAGCTAGCGACCATGGCCAGAATCTTCCACGGCAATGTCACCACCATGGGCCAGACCGCCGAGGCGGCTGGACCGGTGATCCGAACCATCCAACTCTCCGACCTGTACGATGCGCTCCGGCGCGGCTGGGACGATTTCAAGGCGGTGCCGAGCCACGCCATCATCCTGTGCGTGATCTACCCGGTGCTGGGTCTGGTGCTCGCCCGCGTAGTGATGGGCTATTCGGTGCTGCCGCTGCTGTTTCCGCTGGCCGCGGGGTTCGCGCTGATCGGCCCGTTCGCCGCTCTCGGTCTCTATGAGCTATCCAGCCGGCGCGAGCGCTATGAGGAGGCCAGCGCATGGGATGCCGTGGAGGTGCTGCGCTCGCCTTCGTTCGGCGCGATGCTTGGCCTCGGCACGCTGCTGCTCGCTCTGTTCGTGACCTGGGTTGCGACCGCGCAGGCGATCTATGTCGCGGCATTCGGCTATGAGGGCGCGACCGGAATCACCGACTTCGTGACGCGCGTGCTGACGACTCAGCAGGGCTGGTGGCTGATCGTGGTCGGCTGCGGCGCCGGCTTCCTGTTCGCGCTCGCCGCGCTCTGCATCAGCGCCGTGTCGTTCCCGTTGATGCTCGACCGCCATGCCGGCGCGTTCGAGGCGATGGTGACATCGCTGCGCGTTGTCGCGAAGAACCCGGTGCCGATGGCGGCCTGGGGCCTGATCGTCGCGGTGCTGCTCGCGCTCGGCACGATCCCGGCCTTTCTCGGCCTCGCCGTGGTGATTCCCCTGCTCGGCCATGCGACCTGGCATCTCTACCGCAAGGTGATCGTCTCGGAGCCTGGTGCGCGTCCGGTGCCGCCCCCGCCGCATCGCCCGCGCAAGCCGGCCGCCGACTTCCCCGCCAACCTCTTCCCCTGGCGCAATCGGACCGACGGCTGACGATATCGTGACATGCAGTCCTGTTCGGGCCCGGCTTGGGCAGGACTGCGCGCTGTCACACGCCTTCCTTTGCGCCTTGCTTTGGCCGCGGTTACGACCGAGATTGCCGCCGCCGGCCAGACCACTTCACGGAATTATTTTGCTCGAATGACCCCGACGATTTCTCGTCTCGCCCTCGCAGCCTTCGCCCTCTCCGCCTCAATCCTGTCCGCCGAACCAGCGCTCGCTGCGGTCGCCTGCGGCTCGGGCAATTTCGACGCCTGGCTTGCGGACTTCAAAACCGATGCCGCGGCCAAAGGCATCTCACAGCAGGCCATCACCGCCGGCCTCACAGGTGTGACGCTGGATGAGAACGTGCTCAAACGCGACCGCTCGCAAAAGGTTTTTGCCCAGACCTTCGAGGAATTTTCCGGCCGTATGGTGCCACCGCGGATGACGCGGGGCTCCAACATGATGAAGCAATACGGCTCGGTGCTCTCCCGCATCGAGCAGACCTACGGCGTGCCCGGCGAGGTGCTGGTCGCGATCTGGGGTCTCGAGACCGATTTTGGCGTCAACACCGGCAAGTTCGCGACCATCCGCTCGCTGGCGACGCTGGCCTATGACTGCCGACGCAGCGAGCAGTTTCGGGCCGAGCTGCTGGATGCGCTGCGCATCGTCCAGCGCGGAGATCTCGCGCCTGCCGACATGAAGGGTGCCTGGGCCGGCGAGCTCGGCCAGACCCAGTTCATGCCGTCCTCCTGGATGAAATACGCCGTCGATTTCGACGGCAACGGCAAGCGCGATCTCCTGCACAACGCGCCCGACGTGCTCGCCTCCACCGCCAACTATCTCGCCGGCTATGGCTGGCAACGGGGCAAGGACTGGCAGCCCGGCGGTCCGAATTTTGCGGTGCTACAGCAGTGGAACAAGAGCGAGATCTATTCAAAGACCGTCGCCCATTTCGCGACCCAGCTCGCACACGCCCCTTAGGCAAACCCCGCCCCGAATCGAGGCTGAATAAGTTCGGCGGGGGTTACTAACCCTCCGTCGGGCAAATTCTGCTTGGCCATAAGTGAAGGGAAATGGGCTGATCGGCCCGCTCACCGACGGGCGTCCCTCGCGCCAAACATCGAATATATATTCACTTCTATCGTTTCCGTTATCATGCGATTCGCGCATGCGAGACTTGGGTATAGAAGCTGAACGGTGGCGTTGCGCGCGACCGGAACGGACCTTATTTCGTTTCCGACACGAACCGTATTCCCCGAGGTAAGCCCGTGAACTCACGGAGATTTACAGCCATTCTCCCGCTCTTGCGCCCACCTCTTGAGCGGGAATGCCCTCAGGTTAATCGTCCGTTACCGACGCTATGCACTGGGCGCCTAGCTGCATCGCAACATCGGAACTTTCGCACTGCACCACTCCTGTCTATATTCATTTCAACGATGACGCCCGGGCAAGGGCTGAATCGAACTGCAGGAGACTACCAATGCTGCTCTCGCTCATCCGCATGATCCAGGCTTTCCGGGACTATCAGCGCAATGTTGCCGAGCTGTCCCAGCTCAGCGATCGCGAACTGGCCGACATCGGCCTTGATCGCTCTGACATCCCGCGCGTTGCCGCCGGTCAGTATCAGGGCTAATATCGTTCAGCCTTTTACCGGACGAACCGATAGCGCCCGCCCCGTGCGGGCGTTGTCGTATCCGGAGGCAGAAAACTCGATCTCGGCGATTCCACTCGCCTCCGAAAAGCGCTACCTGTCCGCCCCATGACAGGACCCCAATCCAATATCGTGCACGTGATCGGCGCCGGCCTAGCCGGTTCCGAAGCCGCCTGGCAGGTCGCCAAAGCTGGCGTGCCCGTCGTGCTGCACGAGATGCGGCCGGACCGGATGACCGAGGCGCATCGCACGGACGGGCTCGCCGAGCTCGTCTGCTCCAATTCGTTCCGATCGGACGACGCCGCCAACAACGCCGTCGGCCTGCTGCATGCGGAGATGCGCCGGCTCGACTCGCTGATCATGCGCGCTGCGGACGCCAACCAGGTGCCCGCAGGCGGCGCGCTGGCAGTCGACCGCGACGGCTTCTCGGCGGCCGTTACCAAGGCGCTGAACGACCATCCCCTGATCGAGATCGCCCGCGGCGAGGTCGCGGGGCTGCCGCCGGCCGACTGGAGCAACGTCATCGTTGCGACCGGCCCCCTCACCTCCACAGCCCTGGCCGACGCCATCCGCGAGCTCACCGACGAGAACGCGCTCGCGTTCTTCGACGCGATCGCGCCGATCGTGCACCGCGAATCCATCGACATGTCGGTGGCCTGGTTCCAGTCGCGCTATGACAAGGTCGGCCCCGGCGGCAACGGCGCCGACTACATCAACTGCCCGATGACCAAGGAGCAGTATGACGGCTTCGTCGCCGCGCTGATCGCCGGTGAGAAGACCGAGTTCAAGGAGTGGGAGACCAACACGCCCTATTTCGACGGCTGTCTGCCGATCGAGGTGATGGCAGAGCGCGGCCCCGAGACGCTGCGCCACGGCCCGATGAAGCCTGTCGGCCTCACCAACCCCCACGATCCCACCACAAAGGCCTACGCGATCGTGCAGCTGCGACAGGACAACAAGCTCGGCACGCTCTACAACGTCGTCGGCTTCCAGACGAAGCTGAAATATGGCGAGCAGCAGCGCATCTTCCGCACCATTCCGGGGCTGGAGAAAGCCGAGTTCGCCCGCTTCGGCGGCCTGCATCGCAACACCTTTCTCAATTCGCCAAAGCTGCTCGACGGCCAGCTGCGGCTGCGCGCGCAGCCGCGGCTGCGCTTTGCCGGCCAGATGACGGGCTGCGAGGGCTATGTGGAGTCGGCCAGCGTCGGGCTGATCGCCGGTCTCTATGCTGCGGCCGATGCCCGCGGTGAGACGCTGGCGAGTCCGCCCGGTACAACGGCGCTCGGATCGCTGCTCGGCCACATCACCGGCGGCCATATCGAAACCATCGAGCCGGGCACGCGCTCGTTCCAGCCGATGAACATCAATTTCGGCCTGTTCCCGCCGCTCGCAACCGTGCCGACGAAGAAACCAGACGGCACGCGCCTGCGCGGCAACGAGAAGACAGTAGCCAAGAAGCAGGCGATGAGCGCGCTGGCGCTCGCCGATCTCGATCGCTGGATCGCCGATCACCTGCGCATTGCCGCCGCCGCGTGAGTTTTCGATGAGTCTCTCCAAAGACGACGCCGCGACACTGTCGGCGCGCTGGACCGAGGGCGTGCTGCTCAAGCGCGACGTGTTCTCGACCGTCGAGCGCGGCCGATTTCGCGGAGATGGCACCGAGGTCGATGCCGTGTTGCGCCGGCTCGACGAGGTGCCGTGGTGGTCATTCCCTTTGGCACGTCACCTGTTCGCGCGCGAGAAGCACGCGCTGGCGCTGGCCAAAGGTCTGAACGTCGGTCCCGAGCTGCTATGGGCCGGCCGCCGCGCTCTGGTGCGGGGCTTCGTCGACGGCGTCGCGTTGCATCTGGCAAAGCCCCATGGCGACCTCGCCTATTTCCGTTCGGCCAAGGCGGCGTTGCGCCGGCTGCGCCGCGCCGGCATCTGTCACAACGATCTCGCCAAGGAACAGAACTGGCTGGTCGGCCGCGACGGCCGTGCCTATGTGACCGACTTCCAGCTCGCAGCCTGCTTCAATCGGCGCGGCCGGCTCTACCGCATCCTCGCCTATGAAGACCTGCGGCACCTGCTCAAGCACAAGCGCTCCTACGCGCCGGAAGCGCTGACGCCGCGCGAGCGAAAAATCCTGGCGAAGAAATCGTTCGCGGCAAGCTTCTGGCTTGCGACCGGCAAGAAGGTCTATCGCGCGATCACCCGGGGCCTTTTCAACTTCACCGATCGCGAGGGCGGCGGCCGCCGCCTTGTCAACGATGCGCCGGTGCTGGCCGCGCTGATCCGCAAGAATCCGGCCGTGCGCGACACCGCCATCGTCGCCTTCGCCGACCGCCGCTCCGGCGTCGGGCTTTATGCCTTTGTCGAAGCCGACCATGCCACGCTCGAGGGCGAGCTTCGGAGTGAGCTGTCGGCCGCCAAGGGCCCGAAGCCGCCGGAGCACATCCAGGTGGTGCATGCCCTGCCGCGCGATAGCAGCGGTAAGCCGCGCACCGAGATCCTGCAGCTGGTCGCCATGAACCAGCTCGACCTGATCGAGCCGATGATGAAGAACGACCAGGACCGCGCCTTCCTCAAGGACATCCTGGAACAGCGCAAGAATCTGCGCGACCGCTTCAATTTCGAGGCGGACCTGCCCGCAAGCTGACGGGCCTCCGGTGCCTTGAAGCGTCCACATTGGCGATAGAGAAGCGGTCGAACAAAGGCAGGCGTGGCGGGGTTATGGACATTCGGGGGACGATTCAGCGTGTGGTTGGCGGCCTGATCGCCGGCCTGTTATTGGCCTCTGCGCCCGCGATGGCCGAATCCCCGGCCGAACTGATCTCGGGCTTCCGCCTCAAGCACGGCGAAGTCCGCGTCGTCCGCGACACCACGCTTGATCGCATCGCCATGGACCAGGCCCGCGCGATGGCGGCGAAGGACGACCTCAGCCACGATGCGCTTGGCCCGTTCAACCGGCGTGTCGCACCGGCCGGCGCCGGACGCGCCGCCGAGAACATCGCCTATGGCTACGACAATTTCGAGAAGACGCTGGGACAGTGGATCGACTCCTCCGGGCACCGCAAGAATTTGCTGCTGCACAACGCCTCCCGCGTCGGCATTGCGAGCGCGAAAAACGCCAGCGGCAAGCGCACCTATTGGGCCATGGTGATCGCCGGCGATTACGAGCCGAAGGGCAAGGGCAAGAGCAAGAAGGACAGGGAGCCGCTGGTTGCCGTGAAGCGCGAAGCCGCCCCCGCCAGCAAGCCCAAATCCAGCGGCTGCCACATCAAGCTGCTCGGCCTCTGCATCTAAAGCGACACAACGTCAGCCGCGGCGCGCCACCTCGATCGCGGCGACGTCGATCTTCGTCATCCCCATCATCGCGTCAAACGCGCGCTTGGCCTCGGCACCGCCGGCCGCCAACGCTTCGGTGAGCACGCGCGGCGTGATCTGCCAGGAAACGCCCCATCTGTCCTTGCACCAGCCGCATGCGCTCTCCTGCCCTGCATTGCCGACGATGGCGTTCCAGTAGCGATCGGTCTCCTCCTGGTCTTCGGTGGCGATCTGGAACGAGAAGGCCTCGTTGTGCTTGAAGATCGGACCGCCGTTGAGGCCGAGACAAGCAACGCCGGCGACCGTGAACTCGACGGTCAGCACATCGCCCGCCTTGCCGGATGGATAGTCGCCGGGCGCACGGTGGACAGCACTCACTGCGCTTTCGGGAAATATCTCGGCATAGAAACGTGCAGCCGCCTCGGCATCTTTGTCGTACCAAAGGCAAATCGTATTCTTCGGCATTGCGGATCCTTTCAGTTCTCCCCAGCAAAATCACGTTCGCCATCAGCATAGGCATCCGGAGCGGCATGCTCCAGCCGCGACTTCCGTTCGCCATCTTGCCCTCATGCGTCATTGTGTCTAACTCAGAGAACCCGATGGCAGAGGCTCTCATGTGATCGACATTGACCGAATACGTGCCGACACGCCGGCTGCCGAACGGCTCGCGTATCTCCACAACGCGGGCGCAGCTCTCATGCCGGCGCCCGTCGTCGCGGCGATGAAGGGGCATATCGACCTGGAGTGCGAGTTCGGAGGCTATGCCGCCGCTGACCGCGAAGCTGTGCGGCTTGATTCCATCTATGGTTCGGTGGCGCGTCTGTTGAATGCCGCGTCCGACGAGATCGCTCTCGTGGAGAATGCGACCGTTGCCTGGCAGATGGCGTTCTACGCGCTTCCCTTTCGCCAGGGCGACCGGATCCTGACAGCCGAGGCCGAATACGCTGCCAACTATGTCGCCTTTCTCCAGGTCGCCAAACGTACGGGCGCGGTGATCGACGTGGTGCCGAGCGATGCCAGCGGCGAGCTCGACGTCGACGCGCTCGAGCGAATGATCGACGAGCGCGTGAAACTGATCGCCATCACCTGGGTTCCGACCAATGGCGGGCTGGTCAATCCTGCCGCAGCGGTCGGCAAGATCGCGCGGGCGCGGGGTATTCCTTATCTGCTCGACGCCTGTCAGGCCGTCGGCCAAATGGAGGTCGATGTCGAAGCCATCGGCTGCGACATGCTGTCGGCCACGGGGCGAAAATTCCTGCGCGGTCCGCGCGGCACGGGCTTTCTTTATGTCCGGCGGGCGCTGCTGCAACATCTCGAGCCGCCGATGATCGACCACTTCGCGGCGCCCTGGGTCTCGCGCGACGCCTACCAACTGCGCGACGATGCCCGCCGCTTCGAGACCTGGGAGAACAATTACGCGGCCCGGCTTGGTCTCGGCGCGGCCGTCGACTATGCCCTCGCAATCGGCATCGGCCCGATCGAACAGCGCTGCCGTCTGCTTGCGAGCCGTCTACGCGGCGGCCTCGCTTCCCTTCGCGGCGTCACCACACGCGACCTCGGACGCGCACCGGGCGCGATCGTCAGCTTCACGATGGATGGGTATGAGGCGGATGCCATCGTCCGCAGCGCCGCTGAGATGGGCATCACGATCGGCGCTTCAGACCCCGCGAGCACCCGCATCGATGCCGAAGTCCGCTCGCTGCCACCGGTCGTGCGGGCCTCCCCGCATTACTACAATACGGAGACCGAGATCGACCGGTTGATCGGCCACCTCGCGGGTTTGGCGCCACGATAGCGACACGTATCGTTCAGGTGCAGCGCGCGCTCAGTCCGGACGCACTAAGTCTCGCCATCACTTCGTCGAGATGCGCGCTGTCGCGGGTCTCGATGACGAGTTGCAGCAGTGTCGCCTTGGCCGGCAGATCGGAAAAGGTCCGCTGATGCGAGACCTCGATGATGTTGGCACCGGCTTCGGCCAGCAGCGCCGCGACAGCGGCGAGCTGCCCGGGCCTGTCGGGAATATCGAGCGAGAGCTGGGTCAGCCGCCCTTCGCGTGCCAGCTCGCGCGTCAGGACGGATGCGATCAGCCGCGTGTCGATGTTGCCGCCGCTCAGCACCAGGCCGACTTTCTGGCCGGCGAAGCGGGACGGATCGGACATCAGCGCAGCAAGGCCGGCGGCACCGGCGCCCTCGACGACCGTCTTCTCGATCGAGATCAGGGTCGCAACCGCGCGTTCGAGCTCGGCCTCGCTGACGAGCGCAATGTCGTCAACGAGGCGGCGGACGATTTCGGTCGTGATCTTGCCCGGCGATTTCACCGCGATGCCTTCGGCCAGCGTATCGCCGCGCGCCGGCAAATTGCCGTCATGAATGGCATTGTACATCGAGGGATAAAGCCAGGCCTCGACGCCGAGGATCCGCAGTGACGGCTTGATCGATTTCGCGGCAATGCCGATGCCGCTGATCAGGCCGCCGCCGCCGATCGGGACGACCAGCGAGTCGAGCTCCGGCACCGCCCGGAGCATCTCGAGCCCCACCGTGCCCTGCCCCGCGATCACCAGCGGATCGTCATAGGGGTGGACGAAGATCATGCCGCGGGCTTCGCCGTGGCTGCGCGCAAACGCAGCCGCCTCCTCCAGCGTCGCGCCCGTGACCACCACCTCGGCGCCGTGATGTCTGGTGTTTTCGACCTTCACCATGGGCGTGCCGACCGGCATCACGATGGTGGCGGGAATGCCGAGCCGCCTGGCGTGATAGGCAACGCCCTGCGCGTGGTTTCCAGCCGACATCGCGATGACGCCGCGCGCACGCTCCTCCGGTGTCAGCGCCGTGAGCCGGTTGAGCGCGCCGCGCTCCTTGAACGAGGACGTGAACTGGAGGTTCTCGAATTTCAGCCAGATATCGCAGCCGCAGATGTTGCTCAGCGTGCGGCTGTAGCTGCAGGGCGTCTCGACGACGGCGCCGCGGATGGTGTCGGCGGCTGCGTGAACGTCGGCTGGGGCGACCGGAATGTCGCCGAGATCGGAGGACATGCTCTGGGACAAGTCAGCCATAGGACAGCATAGAGCATCCGGCGGTCCGAGGCGATAAGCCAGCCGCTATTTGGTAAATTCCCGGGAACGTGAAGCCCGCCACAGCGTCCACAGCGTGCGCAACCGCGACGTCGGCTGCGGCGCAAACGGATTGCGCCCGGTTTGCGACAGGCGCTTGAGGTCGGCTCGCGCCTGGGCGAGCAGCAAAAATGCCGGACGTAACGATGCCGGCACCTGCACCAGCAGCGACAACGCCGTGGTCAAATGTTGCTGGGCCTCGCCTGCAAGCTGGTCCAGCACGGCGCGCAAGTTCGGCGTCTCCTTGCCAGCGAACACGTCCTCCATCTGACAACCGTGGCTCGCCAGCACCTGCTGGGGCAGGAACAATTGCCGATGCGCCGCATCGCGCGGGAGGTTGGCGATCACCTGCACGAGGCCCTGCGCCAGCCCGGCATGGCGGGCGAGATGCTCGACTTCCTCCGACGGGGGCGCCATGATCCGGGCTGCCAGGCCGAACAACGCCGATGAAGTGGTCGCCAGATAGCCTTCCAGCGCCGTCAGGGTCGGCATTGGATCGTTGTAGAGGTCGAACTGGTGCTCGTCGACGAGCTGCGACAACGGCTCGACCGGAAGGTCGAAATCGCGGATCGCGCGCAGCAACTCGGCCGCCACCGGATTGCCCTCGGCGCTGCCGTGGACGAGACCCGAGAACAGGTCGGTCCACCATTGAAAGCGGATCTCGCCGGGCAAGGGCTGGCCGACCTGGTCGCGGACGCGGACGATCTCGACATTGAAGGCATAGAGCGCCAGCAACGCGCGGCGCTCCGCGGCGGGCGCAAACAGGGTCGCGGCATAACGCGGAAAATCGTGGCTGCGCACGAGATCGGCGCAGAAGCTAACGTTGTCGGGCGACGGCGTAGCGCTGCTCATGGCACGGCGATCAGCGCCGCGGCGACGCGCCGCCGTTCGCCGATCATGATGTTGTAGGTTCGCACGGCGGGACCGGTCTGCATCGTGTCCAGCACCACCCTCACCGCCTTCAGGGCTTGGCGCAGGTCCGGCGGCGGCAGCCAGACCCCGGTTCCGGTGCCGATCAGGAGCGTGTCGATGCTGTTCGCGGCCGTAAAGACCCGATCCAGCGAATAGCGGTCGATCCTGGCTGGATCCGTCACGTCCCAGGCCCAGATCGCGTCAGGCAGGCACAGCAGCGATCCCCGATGCGACATGCCGGCGAAGGCGAAGCCGCCCTTGCCATAGGCCTCGATCGGCGCCGAGCGCGGGAAATGCGGAGCGTTGGGATCGCCGGCCATCAGCTTCGTCCGAATTGGCTTACTGCCCTCGCGAACTCCTGCGAGGGCAATGCGGTTCGGATCATGCCTTGTTTTTCTTCGCCGGCGCAGCCGTATCGGGCGCATCTTCGCGATGCTCGCCGACGCCGAGATAGATCAGGATCGGCGCCGCGATGAAGATCGAGGTGTAGGTGCCGACCAGCACCACGCCGAACATCATCACCGCGGTGAAGCTGTGGATGGCATGGCCGCCGAACAGCAGCAAAGCCAGCAGCGCCAGTGTCACGGTGAAGTGGGTGATGATGGAGCGCGACAGCGTCGAGTTGATCGATTCGTTGAGCAGCTGCGGCATCGGCATCTTCTTGTAGCGCCGCAACATTTCACGGATGCGGTCGTAGATGACGACGGTATCGTTGAGCGAATAGCCGAGAATGGTCAGGAGTGCCGCAATGCTGGTCAGGTCGAAATCGACCTGGGTGATCGACATGAAGCCGATCGTCAGCACGATGTCGTGGACGTTGGCGATCATGGCGCCAAGCGCGAACTGCCATTCGAACCGGAACCAGAGATAGATCAGGATCGAGACGATCGCAAGCATCAGGCCGAGCATGCCGTAGGCAAGGAGCTCGCCGGAGACGCGCGGGCCGACCACTTCCACGCGGCGATAGTCGACGGAATCACCGAGCGCGGCGCGGACCTTCTGGACGGCCGCCTGCTGGGCGGCGTCGCCGCCGGGCTGCTCCGCGACGCGGATCAGGACGTCCGCTGGGCCGCCGAACTGCTGGAGCTGGACTTCGCCGAGACGCAAGGCATCCAGCGTCGTGCGCATCGCCGCAATATCGGCGGTGCCGGACTTGGCCTGCACCTCGAGCAGCGTGCCGCCGCGGAAGTCGATGCCGAAATTCAGGCCGTGGGTGAAGAACAGCGTGATCGCAACGATCGACAGCGCCGCCGAGATCGGGAAGCTGATGCGGCGGAAGCGCGTGAAGTCGAAATGCGTATCGTCGGGGACGATGCGCAGCGACGGCAGCACGCCGAGCGCGGCCACCACGGTGAGGACGGCAATGAGGATGCCAAGCCCGATGAGAACATATTGCGTCACGGTCTTAGCTCCTAGATCGGCACGCTCTGCGGCCGCTTCCACCGCACCCACCAGGCGACGATCAGCCGGGTCATGGTGAAAGCGGTGAACACCGTGGTGATGATGCCGATGCCGAGCGTCACGGCAAAGCCGCGCACCGGACCGGTGCCGATGTAGAACAGCACCGCGGCAGCAATGAAAGTGGTGATGTTGGAATCGAGGATGGTGGCGAGCGCCCGCTTGAAGCCAGCGTCGATCGCCGAGATCGCGTTGCGTCCGCCGCGCAACTCCTCGCGGATGCGCTCGTAGATCAGCACGTTGGAGTCCACCGCGATGCCGACGGTGAGCACGATGCCGGCGATGCCGGGCAGCGTCAGCGTGGCGTTGAGCAGCGACAGCAGGCCGAAGATCATGGCGACGTTGATGGCCACCGCGATGTTGGCGAACACCCCGAACAGCCGGTAGGTCAGCAGCATGAAGATGATGACCAGGATCGAGCCGACATAGGCCGCAAGCTCGCCCTTCTCGATCGAGTCCTGACCAAGACCCGGACCGACGGTGCGCTCTTCGACGACCGCCAGCGGCGCCGGCAGCGCGCCGGCGCGCAGCAGGATCGCGAGGTCGTTGGCCGACTGCACGGTGAAATTGCCGGAAATCTGGCCTTGGCCGCCGGTGATCGGTTCGCGGATGACGGGCGCCGAGATCACCTTGTTGTCGAGCACGATCGCGAAGGGCAGTCCGACGTTCTCCTGCGTCGCCTGTGAGAACTTGCGCGCGCCCGACGTATTGAACTTGAAGCTGACGACCGGCTCGTTCGTGCGCTGGTCGAAGCTCGCCTGGGCATCGGTCAGATCACCGCCCGCAACCAGCACCTGCTTCTTCACCACATAAGGTGTTGGCGGCGGCGACGCGCTCATCAACAGCTCGGATTCCGGCGGCAGCCGCCCCTGCTGCGCCTGATCCGGCGACACGGACGTATCGACCATGCGGAATTCCATCTTCGCGGTCTTGCCCAGCAGCTCCTTCAGGCGGGTCGGGTCCTGGAGCCCCGGAACCTGCACCAGGATGCGGTCGTTGCCCTGGCGCTGGATCACGGGCTCGACGGTGCCGAGCTCGTTGACGCGGCGCTCGACGATCTGGATCGACTGCTCGATCGTCTTGCGCATGCGGTCGAGCATCGCCGCCTGCGGGATGCTCAGGCGGATCACGCCGCCGCCGGCGTCGGTTACCTCAAGGTCGCGCTGACCGCTCGACCCCATCAGACCGCCCAGCGGCTGCGACAGCTCGCGCAGCTTCGCGAGTGCCGGCTGCACGTCGGTTTCCTTGGTAATGCGAACCTCGGCCGCGTCGTTGCGCATGGTGACGCCGCCGGTGAAGCCGATCTTGGCATCGCGCAGTGTCCGGCGAACGTCGTCGCGGACCTGGTCCAGCCTCTCCTTCTTCACGTAGTTGCCGTCGACCTCCAGCAACAGATAAGAGCCGCCCTGGAGATCGAGGCCGAGCACCAGGCGGCGCTGCGCCCAGGCGGGCCAGGTCTTGACCTGCGCTTCGGGGAAGAAGTTCGGGACCGCGCAGAGGCACACGATCAGCGCCGTCAGGATAATCCCCAGCGCCTTCCACCGCGTGAAATACAACATCGACTGGACCTGTCAGATCGGGAGACTAGGGAGACTCGCGGAAGCACTCACTTCGACGCGGCGTCATCCTTGGCGGCTTCCTTCGCGCTATCCTTGGATTCCTTCGCCGGCTCGCCCTTGGCGCGCACGCCCGAAATCATCTGGCGCATCTGCCGCACACGCACGCCGTCGGAAATCTCGAACTCGATCTGGTCGTCGTCGACGACCTTGGTGACCTTGCCGACAAGGCCGCCGGAGGTCACCACGGTGTCGCCGCGGCGGATGTTCTTCACGAGATCGGCGTGGTCCTTCACCTTCTTCTGCTGCGGACGCAGAATCAGGAAGTACATTATCACGAAGATCAGGGCGAACGGCAGCAGCGACATCAACATGCTGTTGGTGTCGCCGGCGCCCGCAGCCTGGGCATACGCAGGGGTAATCAGCATTTAGACAATCCTCGTGAGAACGGGGGAAAGCCGGTCAGGCCCTCGAAGGCGACCGGTTCGGTCAAATTCGCGCGGACTATAGCGGCCATTGCCCCAATTGCAACGCTGCCAGACCGCCCTTTTGGCCACCTTGCGGCGCGCCGTCAGGCCCGATAAAGGCTGCGTTCTCAGGAACTTCGGACATGCCCAGAAAACCAAGCAAAAGCCCGGCCGGCAAAGGCCCCCGCACACCTGCCAGGAAGCCCGCCCGCGTCGCGGCAAAACGCCCCACGGCAGCTCCCAAGGTCGCCTCGGAGCTTTCCCAGGAGCGCATCGTCCGCGCGCTGGAGGCCATCGCGGCGCACCTCGCCGCCCAGGGCGAGCCGGCCGTTGAACGCTACTCGTTCAAGCAGGCGGACGCTTTCGTCTGGCATCCCGACGGCCGCATCGCTGCGGTGCCGCGGGTCAGCCGGGTCGAGCTGTTCCTCCTGAAGGGCGTCGACCGGATGCGCGACATCCTGATGGAGAACACCGAGCGCTTCGCCAATGGCCTGCCCGCCAACAACGCCCTGCTCTGGGGCGCGCGCGGCATGGGCAAGTCGTCGCTGGTGAAGGCCGCTCATGCCAGCATCAATACTGACCGCAATGCCTCTGACAGGCTGAAGCTGATCGAGATCCACCGCGAGGACATCGAGAGCCTGCCCGCGCTCATGGAGCAGCTGCGCGCCTCCTCGTTCCGCTTCATCGTGTTCTGCGACGATCTCTCCTTCGACGGCAACGATGCGTCCTACAAATCGCTCAAGGCGGTGCTCGAGGGCGGCATCGAGGGCCGGCCCGAGAACGTCATCCTCTACGCCACCTCCAACCGCCGCCACCTGCTCGCGCGCGAGATGATCGAGAACGAGCGCTCGACCGCGATCAATCCAGGCGAAGCCGTCGAGGAAAAGGTCTCGCTGTCGGATCGCTTCGGGCTCTGGCTCGGCTTTCACCGCTGCAGCCAGGACGAATATCTCGCGATGGTGCGCGGCTATTGCAGCCATTTCCGCGTCAAGATCGACGACGAGGCGCTGGAGCGCGAGGCACTGGAATGGTCGACCACGCGCGGCTCGCGCTCGGGCCGTGTCGCCTGGCAGTTCGTGCAGGAGCTGGCGGGACGGCTGGGTGTAAAGCTGACAGCGACGTAGCCGAAGCTATCGCCACGTCTAAAACCGTCATCGCCCGCGAAAGCGGGCGACGACATCGTCAGTGCGAAGGCTTAGGCCTCACGCTCCGTTCAGGAATTGAAGCGGGTCAACCGGGCTCGATCCCTTGCGGATCTCGAAGTGGAGCTGCGGCGACGCCACCTCCCCGGATTGACCCGACTTGGCAATGACCTGGCCGCGCTTGATGGTATCTCCGCGCTTCACCATCAGCTCACTCGCATGGGCATATGCGGTGACGTAGCCGTTGGAGTGCCGAACCAGAACCAGATTGCCATAACCCTTCAGCTCGTTGCCGGAATAGGCGACGACGCCGTCTTCGGCCGCCTTGACCGGGGTGCCTTCGGGCACCGCGAGATTGATGCCGTCATTGGACTTGCCATTGGTCTTGGCGCCGTAGCTCGTGACCACCTTGCCGCGCACTGGCCAGCGGAAGGTCGGCAGTGCACTGGTGACTTCGGCAGCCTTCGCCGGAGTCTCGGCGGGCTTCTCTTCAATGTTGGTTGTGGCCTGGGCGAGGCGCGCGCTCTGCACGGGCGCGGCGACAGCAGCCATCTTGGTGGCCGGTGCGGGAGCAGCCGCAACGGGCTGGAGCGTCCCGGCGACGGGGGCTGCAGCAACCGGCGCCGCCACGGCGGCGGTCTTCGCACCGGGCACGGTCAGCTTGGTGCCGAGCTTGAGCTTGGCCGACGCATCGAGACCGTTGGCGCGAGCAAGCTCGACCGCAGAAATATGGTTCTTGCGGGCAATGCTGGCGAGCGTGTCGCCGCGATTGACGAAGTGCATGCTGGACGGCGCAGCCATGGCTGCAACCGGCTTCGCGGGCGCCATCGCGGGAGCTGCCGCGACCGGAGCCATCACCGGCGCAGGCGCTGCGGCCGTCGCCGGATGCGGGATGACCAACTGCTGGCCGGGCGAGAGCGCGCGCGGGCCCTTGTAACCGTTGGCGGCAAGAATCGCCTGCGGCGTAACGCGATAGCGCTTGGCGAGCACGTCGAGCGTGTCGCTGGTGCCGACGATGATCTTGGTCCCGCCGGCCGGCTGGGCGGCCGCGACCGAGCGCGGCGGCACGGTGGCCGTCGTTTCGAGATGCGGCTGCGCCGGGGGCGCGTAGGAGCTGACGCCGCGGCCGCCTCCGGACACGCCACCACCCGACGCAACGGGATAGGATTGCGGCGCGGCCACCGCGGGCGGCGGCAAAGGCTGCGACTGATAGTAACCGGGCTGCGTCTGCGGTCGCGAATATTGCGGTAGCTCACGCTGCGGCGGCGGTGCCTGCTGCACCGAACCGGTCTGATCAGACGCGAAGGGGTTGGAGAAGTTCGACTGGGACAGCCGCGACGACATGTCGGCGCTGCACCCTGCGAAGCTGAAGGAGATCAGCGCCAGCACCGCGACCTGCGGTACGCGGCGCGAGTAAAGCAACTCGGCGACGACGGACATGGTTACTCACTCGTACGCAACAGAACTGGTTATTTAAGTAAACACGCGCCGAGTAAATAACGGCTTAACCCTCCCAATAAGATGTTGGCAGCACAGCCGATCCGGAAATCTACAGCTCCCGTGCCACCCCGGGCAGCGCCGGCACGAAGCGGACCTCGACGAGTTCCTTGCGCTCGATCCCGGCTTCCGTCCGGGTCAGCCGGACCAGCGTCTGCACGCCCTGGTGCGGGCCGACCGGCGCGATCAGGATGCCGCCGACCTCGAGCCGTTCGACCAAATTCTCCGGGACCTGCTCCATCGCAGCGGTCACGATGATGCGGTCGAACGGACCGATATTGGCCGGCAGGTTGAGGCCGTCGCCGAGCATCACCTCGACATTGTGACAATCGAGCTTTTCAAGCCTGGCGCGTGCGGCGTCCGCAAGCTTGCGATAGCGCTCGACGGTCAGCACCTGGCCGGCGAGCCGCGACAGCACGGCCGCCTGATAGCCTGAGCCGGCGCCAATCTCGAGCACGCGGTGCTTCTTCTGCAGCTGGAGCTGCTCGGTCATGTAGGCGACGACGAAGGGCTGGCTGATGGTCTGCCCGCAGGCAATCGGCAGCGCGCTGTCCCGATAGGCGCCGTCGCGGTCGGCTTCGTCGACGAACAGCTCGCGCGGCACCTCCTCCATGGTCCGAAGCACCGCCTGGTCGCTGATGCCCCGGCGCCTCAGCGTGAGCTGAAACATCATCTTTTCCGGTGGGGGCTGATGGGAGGTCATCGCTGCTCGTGTTCGCCTCGTCAGGTCAGGGGTCGCCGCTTGAATCGCCAAGGCCCGAGACAAGAGTCCTGTTCCTGCTCGGGAACCCATGATAGCCTTCGGACACGGTATTTGACCACAATTGGCTTGCTGCGGGCTAACCGCAAAGGCCATTTTCAGGTGTCCGTTCGCTGAAACGCGCATTGCGCCGATTCGTGTTATCTGCGAACGTTTTCCGGAATGGGCAAGGACTCAACGACAATGACCGCGACAGGGCTTTCGGGCCGCTCTGTATTCCTCGTCGAGGACGAGGTCATGATCAGGATGATGGTCGCGGACATGCTCGAAGAGCTCGGCTACAAGATCGCAGCCGAAGCCGGCGACATCAACGAGGCGATGCGGCTCGCCCACGCGACCGAGTTCGACATCGCCATCCTCGACGTCAACGTCAACGGCAAGGTTATCTCGCCGGTGGCCGATGTCATCAAGGCGAAGGGCTGCCCGTTCATCTTCGCCACCGGCTACGGCTCCTCCGGCCTGCCCGAGCAGTACCGCGACCGGCCGGCGCTCCAGAAGCCGTTCCAGCTCGACGCGCTCGGCAAGACCATCGAAGCCGCGCTCCGCGGCGGCTAAAGCGGGATGAGTTTAGTCTGAATCGATTTGGGATTCCCAAATCAGTGTATTTCTGATTCACCATGCTGGCTGG
>NZ_JASXTA010000027.1:0-90308 GCF_032290525.1 Bradyrhizobium cosmicum
CGAATCGTGGGAGCCTTAAACGGCGCCCAGTCTTTGGCACTCTCGTGCCCGTGGAGGAGCCGTCCACAGCATCAAAAGCGGACCTTGCTTGCGCGCCAGATGAGGCCGCCGCTGAGACAGCATCAAGCTCGTTGATTGCGAGTTCCGGGACGGTAGGTAGTGGGCTGGATTACTGCCGCGTAAGGGTGCGTAGCTCGGCTGCTAGCTCAGCTCTCAGTTCGTCCTCAAGCTCCCGGACGTGCTTCGCGGTTGGCCCCTCCGGAAACTCTTTCATGAGCTCGCGACAGCGCGCCAGCTTCCGTTTGATCGCTAAGATATCCTGATGATCTTCCATCTTCGGAAAATCCTCCACCCCAGCTAGTTCTTGTAAAGCAATATACCCTGTTCGCGAGCTTGCCGACGCACCGAGCTAACGCGGCGCCCCAACACCTTGGCCGCCTTGGCTGCGGTGGCCCGTTGTCTGGCAAGCAGGATTAGTCGGGCTAATTCGTGCTGCGTCCAAGCGGGCTTAGCTCTCGGCGAATCCTCGATGCTGTCCATGTCGCAAGGTGGCGCCTCATGGTTAACAAAGTGAAACTGGGCACTCCGTACTTCAAAGCCGGTCGCCAACGCCGAGCGGAATTTCGTTACCAGCGGTGGTGGCGCCAGCCGTAGTGATGGCCTCGGCCTCTGCTCCAACCGTAGTGATGACCACGCCCGCCGCGATGACCCCACCCGTGGCCACCGCCATGTCCATGGCCGCCCTTGACCTCAATAGGGGCAGTCTGAGACGCGCCCAGTGCGTCCGGCTTGGCAGCGGGCATTGCCGAAGCAGACGGCGCCGGAGTTAAGGCAACGGCGCCCGCCACAAAGCCGACCAAGCAAATCCACTTCATGTAAGCGCCTCCCGGTAAGAACGAGACCACAGGCCAGCCGGACACATTAGCCACCGCGTTTGCTCCAGCTCGTCAACAATGAAGCCGGGAAAAAGTTGCAATGAGGCTGACGATAATTGAGGGTAGGATGCCTAACCCCGATTTGAGAGCAGTCGGGGTCTGCTTCGGGTCAACAGCGGCGGCAGATGCCAAGTCAGACCGTAGTCCGGTTTGCCCCTGACACCGGACATGACGCGCGTTCAAGCGACCTTCGGCTACAGGCCAATAGCAGATGATCGTCGGCTGGAGAGGGCTGGCCGTCATTCCGGGCACCCGCGCTGACGCTTAACCTATCGGAGCAACGTCTCCAGCACTTTTCGAGCAGCGGCAAGATCGACGATTTCGTGCTTGGTGTCGAATGCGTCGATGATGGCGCGCAGGCGCGTCTCACCCTCCTGGGCCCGCCCTAGACTTGCGAGAACTGACGCTAGTTGTGTTGTGGCGCGGAGCTCGAATAGCCGCGCTTCCTGCCGCTGGGAAATCGCAATCCCTTTTTCGAATAGGCGCACCGCGTCGGTGAGATCGTTTCCGCCAGCGGCGATTTGGCCACGTATGCGGATGCATTCAGCCAAGGCGCGCGTTCCGTCCGTATTGATAGCGAGGGCATCGGCCTCATCCAGCAAGTGCGATGTTTCATCGAGACGGCCCGCTTGCACTAGAAGATCACAAAGCTGGCAAATTAGCTCTTGGGTATGAATTACCCCGCCCTGACCACGCCAAATCACCATTCCCTCGCGGACATCGTCGATGCCGGCGTCCAGTTCACCCAATCGGGATCGCGCTATTCCCCGCCATAAAAGACCATTGCCTTGCCGGGCCGGGTAACCATGCCACTCGCTGATCTCAATTATTTTCGTAGCGTCCTGCCGCAGCACATCGTTTTGGCCGAGCAGCGCGCATAAATTGCACTTCACGCTAAGGGCCCAGGCGATGTCGTAGGGCTGCTGAATCTGATCAATCTTTTGAACAAAGCGCTCTGTCGTTTCGACAGCCTCATCAATGAAACCCATCGCAAGCAGTGATCGGACAAGTATGTCCTGGGTCGGCATGAGTTGATCCGCGCCGCCCAGCAAAATACGACCGCCGGCGTCGGTCCGATCAATCAGATCTCGGGCCGTACGCAGGGCCTTGATCGCGAAGCGCCATTCTCCCCGATTGAAATGAGCAGTCCCCTTGCTTAACCAAAGGCCGCTCACATAGGCGGGAGATAGCAGATCGGTATGATTCTCCAGTTGTTCATCGGCGAGCGTCAGGTAATCGCGATTGCGTCCGGTGGCATAAAAAAACCCACCGGACGAAAGCGCCACTTCACACTGTAATTCGACCAATGCAGTGTCCGCCGCGGCAAGACGTGCATCTTCAAGCGCCTGACCAAGGCGCTCGGAACGATATCCTTCCGCCTGCATCAAGGCGTTGGCCATCGCCAGATGGAGACGTGTCATCCGTTCGGCGCCGCCGGGCACACTGACTAGCCTCTTGCTGCAGTCAATCGCGTTGCCAAAGTGCGATACGGCCTCTCGGCTGGCCGCCCTGGTCATGGCGGCCGCTCCCGCCTCTTGCCACTGTTCGAGCGCGCCACGCCAATCGCCGGCTCCCTGAAGATGGTGCGCCAGGAGCTCCGGGTTACGTTCGACTGCATCGGAGCGAAGCTCGACCAGGGCAACCGCGATCTGGCGGTGCAATTGAGCCCGTTGGTTACGAAGAAGGGTGCCGATGGCCGCGTCCTGGATCAGCGCGTGTTTGAATTGGTAGCTTTCGTGGGGATCTCTTCGCGGATAGATAAGCTCAGCCTCGATCAGCTCGTGCACCGCCCGTTCGACCGTGGCAGCATCTCGCTCGCTCGCCGCGATCAGAAGATCGGCATCGAACACGCGGCCCAAAAGCGCCGCCACCTGAATGATTTGCCGGATTGGCGCCAGACGATCCAAACGGGTATGAAGCGCGGCCTGCAAAGTCGCAGGGATCTCGATGGCTGCGCTGGAGCCGACGTTTTTGCTACTTTCGGCGACCGACTTGGTTAGCTCTTCGATGAATAGCGGCACACCGTCGGTCTTGGCGACCAATTGCGCCAGGATAGCTGCCGGCAGATCGGGCGCGACGCCACGAACCATCAATTCGGTCTCGCGGCGGCTCAGCCTAGCGAGCGGCAAGGTCACGATCTGCGACGAGTTCGACCATGGCGCCCGAAAGTCCGGTCGGGCGGTCAGCAGCACGAAGAGCCGTTGCGACGCCATGTCAGAGAGCAGCTGACCGACAAATTCGGTTGTCGAGGGATCGATCCAATGGGCATCCTCGACAATCACAAGCACCGGGCTTCGCCGCTGCATGGCAGAAATAATCCGCGACAAGGCAGCGAAGACAGCTCGGCGAACCTGTTCAGGATCCGCTCGGCCCACATCCCACTCCGGATCCGCAGAAAGACCCAGCAGCATGGCGAGCGGTTCGACCACGTCGGCGCTGTCCAAATCGAGATCGCCGAGAAAGTGTCGAAGGCGCTCCCGCCGCCCAATGTCGTTCTCTTCGCCGGCAAAGCCCAACGCCCGCTGCAAGTGTTGGATCACCGGCCAAAGCGTGCTGGTCTGATGTTGTGGAGAACTATAAAGGACAATGTCGCCGTGCGGCGTTTCGCGCAGCTGCATGCGAAGCGTCTGCAGTAAGCGGGATTTGCCGATGCCAGCCTCTCCCTGCAGCAGCACGGCTCGGCCTTCGCCTTCCATCGCGTTCTCCCACTCCCTGGTGAGAAAGCCGAGGTCGGTCCCGCGGCCGACGAGGGGGGTCAAGGAATGTCCACTTCTGGCCTCAAAGCGGTTGGGCGCTGCGCTGGGGCGCAACACCCGATAGATCGCAATCGGTGCGCTGACGCCCTTGAGCCCTTGCGGGCCAAGCGGCTCAACCTCGAAGAAGCCCTCCACCAGGCGATGCGTCGCTTCGCTCATGACCAGGTTACCCGGTGGTGCAAAGGCTTGTAATCGTGCGGCAATATTTGGCGCTTCACCAACGATGCCGTCGTACAGGCGCTTCGCGCCAACGCCCATTTCGCCGACCACAACCGGGCCAGTGTGGACACCGCAGCGGGCTTCGAGATGATCCGGTCCAAGCTCTGTTAATCCAGTCATGATGTCGAGGCCCGCTTGGACCGCACGCTGAGCGGAATCCTCATGGGCCCTCGGATAGCCGAAATAGGCGGTCACGCCATCGCCGATGAAAAGGCCGATTTGCCCTTCGTGGCGCTGAACCACTTCTGCGCACACCTTCTGAAAAGACAGCAGCAGGTTTCGCAGATCTTCAGCATCCAACGTCTCAGCGAGGGTGGTCGAGCCGACGACGTCGCAAAAAAGCACGGTCAGTTGCCGTCGTTCCGCTTCAGTTGCTCGCTCCGTTCTCGGGACGATCGGTGGCGACCCCATTGACTCCATCGCTGCGGCGGAGAGCTTGGGCAGTCCCTCAATCGCCCGGAGCAGGCGCTTGCGGGCACCAACGGGCAGACCGGCCGCCGTGAGGTCTGCATCTGTTAGTTGGGACAGGATGTCGAGCTCGATGTCCTGAGCCAGTAGCGCGTCCGCGTAGCGGCCCAGTCCTCGCGCCTCAAGCCACTCGCGAAGTTCTGCCATACTGGCCCTCGCGGAGTTTGACGTATATCTTCTTGGTATATGCGTCAGGATACACGCAAGTGCTGCTGCAGTCAGCAGTTATCAGCCAGCGTCTGTCTCGAGAGCATGGAGACATTTGGTCGATGCGTGTTGGATCTCGACGCGGTGTTGATTATGGGGCAGCTGCGCTGACCAAGCCCCCCCGGGGTCTCCGCCGGCTTACTCTCAACTCCGGACACCGAGTGTCCCCGCCACGATGGCCAAACAAGTGCGGGTATTGTTTTGGTCAGACCCAGCCTACTTGGCCGCAGCCTCTGCGGTTTCGCCCGGTGGCACAATCCGGAACATGAAGGTCGAAACCTTTTCCCCGGGTTTGAACGGACCGGGAACTTGGTTGCTGACCGGGTTCAAACTTCGGAGGAAAGCCGTGATCGCTATGGCGTCATCCGATGTGAGGTTCGCAAAAGCGTGCCAGGGCATGATCGCCGCCAGGATGCGGCCGTCCGGCCGTTCGCCGGTCTGCATCGCCTTCACGATCTGCTCTGGGGTCCAACTACCGATGCCGGTCTCTTTGTCGGGAGTAATGTTGCGGCCTACAAAGACACCTTGGCCCGGAATCTCGAAGCCCACATCCGAGCCGCCGAGAAAGCGTGACATGTCGGGATTCCCGAAGAAGTATCCCGGCGTGTGGCAGTCGTTGCAGCCGCCGAGCGTGACGAGATATTTGCCGCGCGTGATCTGTGAACCGTCAGCCATGGCCGCGAACGCTGGGAGCGCGATAACTGACGCGGTCAAGAACGCAAGACGAACTGACATCCGCAACATGGTCTGCTCTCCCTGGCTTTGCTTGGGTTTCTCCCTCGCCCTCTGCGCATAGAAGCAAAAGCATTATCACATAATCAGGATGCCTTCACTACGCTCGCGGTCAATTGGAGCCCGCACAGCCGAAGCGCACCGCCTTCTCTCTACCCTTCACGGACGCTTGCGCGGACCAACCGCAACAACCGGTTTGGGTCACGCGCAGACATTCTCAGCCCGGGATGCCTGCTCTCCCGCACGGATCGGACGTGACGGCCCAACACCAAGAAAACCTGGGCGCCACCGGGATCGCAAGCGCTGTTGCAGCGCACAGTCCGCCTCGCTCAATAAGCACGGCCGAAGATATCCTCTTTACCCCGCAGCCGCAGCGGACATTAATGGCTCCTTGACCCAGTGCGGCGGGTTGGGTCGATAGGATTACTCGCAGGTGTGATTGGTGGGCGTGCCCGGCCATCGCCTATGTGCTGCGACTCTGGCTCGGCATCTTCGGCAGTCCGTCCCAGTGGCCGTGGACGTACATATTCCTCGCGATGCTGACGTGTTTGTCATTGGGGGCGCCGGCCGTAGTCTCGGCTTTGCTGCTTCGCTGTGCGGCAAAGTTCGTTCCTGCATATTGCGGGCTAGTGATTTTCTCGGGAGTTTCTGACGCAGTAGTTGAGGCGCAAGGCGCACGGATGGAGTTGCCCGTCACGGTCAAACTCATTGACATCACGGTGGGCCTGAATCTTGAGTCCACAAAACCCGGACGACCGCGCCCAAACCGGCCGAGAAAGCTTCGCAGGCCTGTGATGGCACTGGCCCGTGCAGCGACGCTGCTTGTGGCGTTTTCCGCAACTCGCGCGCCCGCCGCCGACATCGGTTATCTGGCTCCCCCCGGGGTCGCGGCAAAGGAGTTTCCCTCGCCTCAGCGTCCTGTTGCGCGGATCGTCAGCCCACGCCGCTCTGCCGAAGAGCTCCGCGACGTCCTGAATGAAGCCGGCCAAATCGCCCGTCTTCTTGAACTGAAGCCGGGCATGACGGTCGGCGACATTGGTGCAGGCAGTGGCTACCACACGGTCAGACTCTCGTACCTCGTCGGGCCCGCCGGCTCTGTCGTTGCCCAAGACGTCAGGCGGGATTACCTCATGGAGCTTGCCAGGCGAACAGAACTTCTGAAGTTGACGAACGTGCAATTCGCGCTCGGCGAACCACACGACCCACGTCTGCCCGCTTCCTCGCTGGATGCCGCGATCCTTGTGCACATGTATCACGAGATCGCCCAACCCTATGCCTTCCTCTACAATCTCACGCCCGCCTTGAAGCAGGGTGCGCGGGTCGGAATTGTCGACCTTGAGCTTCCGACGTCGAAGCACGGCACGCCAATTGAGCTCTTGCGCTGCGAATTGACCGCCGTCGGCTACCGCGCGGTCGCCACATATGAGCTCGCCGGGGGCGGCGGATACCTCGCGGTGTTCTCCCCGCCGGAGGTAGCCCATCGAACATCTCCCCGGGATATCGTCGCTTGTGCGGACCATACCGGCGCGCGTTAACACGTGATGGACGCCGGCAGAAGGTTGGTCCACTCGGACGCCAGCCACCAGTAGCCTGGATGGGCATGTTCATCCTTGACCCGTCCTTTCGGCCGGTAGTGCTCCACATCAACCGGTGCCTGGGAGGCATAGAGCGATTCGCAATAGGCACATTTGCCGTGGAACAGCTCTTCTAGACGCTTCTTCACACCTTCTGCTTTGTAGGCCTGGAATGGAAATGCCTTCCGCTTCGTGCTCGGAGGAAGTATTTCTGCCATGTGAGCCCGCACTCGCTCAAGCTCCGTGCCCTTTCCACTTCGTGCGGCGAGAGCGGCAGGCGGCGGCTTAAATGAAGTAGACCCTGGCGTAGATGAGAAGGACCTGAAGTCGCTTCTGCGGCGCGCACCGCGGGTGCCGCCCGACCTCAAGGCCACTATCACTCTGCCCGACGACGTCTGGGTGCAGATTGAGAACATGGCGAGACGACGCGAAGCTCTTACCTACGGACGTGCGGATCCTGTGATCACCGGCACCGACCTTCAGGAAGCTGAAGACCTTGTCAAATTGGTGCTGATGAAGCTCCACCATATTCATCTGGATGCGTAGCGCATCTCGCCGCCTCTGTCGTGGCGAGCATCCAGCATCGGACCGCTGTCACGCTCGGCGTGCATGCGACCGCCCGCGCCGGCGTGAAAGGGTAGATGCTCGGATACAACTTCCGCCTCGAAGCCCCTGATCAAGTACGGAGGGAAAGCAGTTGAGCGTAAACAGCATGCGCGCGCAGGAGCAGACATTTGCAAATGAGATGTTATGGAAGAAGTTGGCCAATGGCCCAACATGGCCAGCGGCCCCATACTTTTTGTCGGGTTCAACAGCTCACATCCCGTGGTAGCATCCCCCTATGCTCACGAGATCACGATTCCGACTGAGTAGAATGATTGCGAGACCGCCCTCTCAAGCTCCACTCTTATTTGCCTTTACGACTTTCTGGAGCCATTCGAGTTTGCGGCTGAGTACGCTTATTCCAGAGATAGTACTGACCAACATCGATTCGCCACATGGAAGAGGTCACGGTGAGGCAAGCAGACCAAGATGATCCAAACAAGTCCGTGATGGAGTATCTCCATTACTATTGCGATCCAGACAGCAAATTTGACTACGCGGTTATGCTGAAGGGGAAATGGGGTTCCGGAAAAACTCACCTACTCAATGAATTTTTAAAACAGCGAGAAGAAAAGGACCTCGCGAAGAACCTGTACGTCAGCCTCTACGGCCTTACTTCGTTTCGTCAGATCGAGCAGGAGCTGTACCGGCAGCTTCATCCCGTATTATCGTCGAGGGGAATGAAAATTGCTGCTGTGGTCGGTAAGGGCCTACTCAAAGCTACTACAAAAATCGATTGGAATGGCGACGGCAAGGACGACGTAACGATCAACTCAAGCGTTCCTGAACTCGACTTGATGGATTACTTCAAAACGCCCAACGAATGCCTTCTCATATTTGACGACCTCGAACGGTGCTCCATGAGGGTGTCGGACGTGTTGGGCTACATCAACTCCTTCGTCGAACATGAAGGGTTCAAGTCCATCATAATAGCGAATGAGGATGAAATACTGAGGCGTGACGCGGCCAACACCCGAGAGAATCTGGAAGATCGAAATCGGCCAAGCGAAGAGTTACAAAGATACTCGCAGATCAAGGAAAAGCTGATCGGGCAAACTTTGAAGGTTCGATCGAGTGTTAGGGTAGCACTTCCGCATTTTCTGACGCTCATTCGTAGCAAGAAGACCGAGGCTTACCTCAAGGAGCACCTTGAGGATATTTACACGATCCACTCGCAATCTGAGACTGAAAACCTGCGCTTGCTGAAACAAGCGCTGTGGGATTTTGAGCGGTTTTCGTCGCAGCTCACTGACGTGCATTGGGCGAGCCTCTTCCTTTCTTACTTCTGTGTTCTTCGTGGTGCTCGCCATTTTCACAGAATTGGACCCTCTCAGGCGATGCGCTGACGGTGCGCGTGAAATCCAAGCTCGCCATTCTGGTGAGATAATTTCCACCAGATTGGTGAGGCTTTTGCGGCCTCGGATCGGGCGCTCGATGATCTTCAGATGGAGCAGCCGCCGGCCCTCATGCAAAGTGGTTTGAACGGTGGTCCGACCGACGCCGGCAAGAGCTGCAATCTTGCCGATCGGTAAATCGCACACGCCATGTAGCTTGACCTCGCCTCCGATGATGCAGAGGACGGACCGCTGTCCCTCCGTGTAGTATTGCCGAAGCGTGTCAGGCAGAGCGCTAGACCCACCGAGTCGGCGCCGCCTATCTCGGGAAGCCTGGCGATTGGCTGACCGCGGCTGTTGTCGCGGAATTAAGCGAGAGGCCTTTATTTGCTTTGCGGGAGCCGCTGGCGGCGCCCCCGGGTTCGTGGCTATCAAGCCCTGCTCATATGCCTGAACGATGGGCTCATTCCATGGACGAGCTTTTAGCCGCTCAATGCTCACGGCAAAATCAGGCGCGCGTGGGATATAGGAGGTCATTGCGCGCTGCCGCCTACCGTGGCCCGCGCGCCAGCGGGGCTGGTGGTCGGCTTGTCCGACCACTTTGCAAGCTCCCCCGTCGTGGCGACGTCCAAGAAATTGTGTCGCGTTGAGGGTTACAACGTCGCGAGGGCCGATGCCGCGGAGTTTCCGAGGATAGCGGAGACGAGAAGTTGTCTGATAAGGGGAGGTGATCTTGCTCCGCCGTCTGCAATGAATGTCTAGCTGTTGTGGGCATCAGCCGCTCTCCTCGAGGACACGGCTTACAACTTGAGCTAGGTCGATGATTCGAGCTTGCTGCCTACCTCCTACTTTTTCTTCGAGGTTGACGTTTTGACGCGCCCCAGGGCGGGCGTAAATACGGGTTCAAGCATTTGCTTTTGCTTGTCAAAATAGCGTTGCCGCTCGCGAAGTTTGGCGCACTCTGGGCCATCGCTTGCGAGGCCCCTAATTTTCATCTCGATAGCCCAATATCCCTTATCGGCTCTCTGATATTGATGGAGTGGCGTTATAAGAGAGCGGATCTTGTGGGACAGAGCCGCGCGATCCTCGTCATGCTCACCTGTCGCGTATTCATAAACCCTATGAGTGAACGTATGGAACGGCGCTCCTTCAGTCGAGCTTGCGCTCCGCGGATGATACGAATCAAAAAGACCAAAGGCTTCTCGAACGAACCTTGTTTTGGCGGTTCCTAAGAAGTGTTCATCATGATTTTGTCGTCCACCGCGATCGGCGGGCAGGGACAGCAGCACGCTATCGATTTTACTCACAATTTGCGCAGCGTTCCCAGCAAAGCCTCCGCAACCGAGTTCTCCGACCGGCGGAAGCAATTCGGAGGCAAGCTGCGGTCCCGATGGACTGTGAAGGTGAAGCCGTGACCAGTCGTCGAGTGAAGCGAGTTCATCATAGATATCAAGTAATTTACCACGAAGTCGCTTGTAGTTGGTCTTGATCTCTTTGCTTCTTGGCGCGACACGCGCACGATACAGCAATAAGTTCAAACGCTCGGCCAGATTTTCGACCCACGTCCTGGCTAACGCCTCTGGATCAAATGACAGCAGTTCACTTGGATCCAAACCCGGCCGCTTTTCGGGACGGAATCTAAACGGCGCGAGGAGCGCGACAGCTTCCTCAAGTGCTCGCAGCGGCCCTTGCGCTCGTGATTCATGCGCGGGAATTTCAAATGTGCACGAGCTTCTCAATTGCCTCTCTCTCCCGATGAACCCTGCGGACATCCTGAGTGCATTCAGGATATTTCATGCGCAAACTCGAAGCGCGAACCGGTGCTTCAACTATTGGACGTTACTATGGGAGCGCTTACCGCGAATAAAAATGATAGGCACCTTCTTCCAGGTGCTTCAGATGTGAAGAAGGAATTGTCCCACTACGCTCTCAGCAAGCTAGGCATCAAGGACATCCATAAGAATTACGACAACGGCAGAACGCTATCGGTTTGGAATGTCATTCCTAAGAGGCGCGGCCCAATAGACTAGGTCGCTGAAAAGCAACCGGTTCGGAAGCCCCCGACTGTTCGCCTATTGGGCGACAGAATCATAGCGGATCTGCCTCAGTTTTCAATGACAGCTAAGTCGTTGATAAGACTCACGTCGGCTGTTGAGAACCCTCCCAAGAAGAATTTTGGACCGGTTCTTCGTCGTCATTCTCGCGCTACGACCGTGTCGTAGAGTCCATAGTGAGTGAGACCCTCGTGGCTCTCAATTCCTGTGTAGCGCAGAGAAGCGTCCTCGTAGCGGCGGAAGGCGAAGACAGCCTGATTCATCTGCTCGGTGTTAAACACTTTGAGACGCACGAGAAGGTGAAAGTCCTTCACAGTGAGGCCCGTGACGGTCAGGAACAAATCTGGCTCGAGTTTCGTAATTACGTCTTGGAGCGTGTTCTCGCGGAAGTCGGTCAGATACATGAAGGCGGGGATACGGGTTGCGAACTTAATTAGCTTTTCCTGAATGAGCTTTCGTTTCGACTTGTATTCCTTTTCTTCCTCGGTGAGTTGCTTTTTCTCCTTGGCCGTAAGGTCTTTCGACTTTGCCTTGTTCTTCAGTTCTTTGACCTTGTCGCTCTTGTTTATGATGGTCTCGATGATGTTTTCGCCGAGCGACCGCCAGCCCTCAATACGTTCGACAGCTGCCATAGCCTCGGGGTTGTCGAGGATACGTCGCAGCGTATCGTTGTCGACATTCACCAGCACTGCGCTCTCCCACTTACGCGCCAGCAGTGTGGCCGAGGTGCCCGCCATTGCTATATCCAGAATGCCGCCTGCGTCGATCTGCGTCATGTTCGCGCCATCGTAGGCCAGCACGGGAAGAAAGGAGACGAGTTCCTTAACGGCGTTCTCCGGGTTCTGCTCGTTTGGAGAGAGCCCGATTCCGTATTCGGAGAGTTGCCGTAACGCCCGGGTGGGCGCAAAGTCGAATACGAAGCAGGCGGGTTTGAGGACTTCTTCTTCGTTGGGATCGTCGCCATTTGGGTTTTTGATCGACCATGGCGACTGGACGCGAAAGGCCGCTTGAAAGTAGGTCTCAGGGCTCTTCAAATTTCGCAACATGAGGATCGATGACCACTGCGGTACGGTCACGCCGGTCGTAAGCTTGCCGCACGATAAAGTAATGGACTTGGTTACGAATCCGCTTCCGATGGCTTTGCGAACGGGGGGCAACGCGTCCAGCCCAATCCCTGCCGAAGCTCCGGCCGCGACGATAATCTCGAACTGATGCCAGAACGTGTTGTGCTTCTCAGCGAGTAAACTCGCCATTGCGCGGCAGGCTGCTACGTCGGGCAGAAACCAGAAAGAGTGCTGCAGGTAGGGCAGAAGGCGCACGTCTGAATAGGGAAACGGAGGTCGCGTCCCGACCTTGAGGCTTTCGACAGCCTTCGGCGCGTACTGGCCGCGAATGATGTCTACCCACCGAGTTCTTTAAGCCGAAGAAGACCCAGCCATTCCATTTGGTGCCCGTGATCTGGCGGGCCACCGAGGACAGGGACTTGTAGGGGCGGCCGAGATACTCGAAATCCTCGTAACGAACGGTGACGCAGTGCTCCACACCTTCCCATTCGCGGATCAGCTTCGTCCCGGCGACAGGCCGTAAAACCGGTCGAGCCTTGCGGTCCGCCGGCTTCTGGTCGGCATACTGCTTGGCCAAGGCCTTGAGCCGCTCGGTGGTTTCGCGGGAAAGGCCGCCATAGGCTAATTCTTGGATTCGGAAGGCCAGTCGGCTCTCCAGGAAGCGTCGGTTGTAAGCGGGCGGCTCGGTATCGAAAAGCTCGCGCCAGCGGGCCTTTAGAGCGGGGGCGGGGGCGCCCTTAAGGGCCGCCAGCTGGGCCAAAACAGTGTCTTTCACGGGGTAACTTCCTGGGCTCTTAGAGCCACATCACCCCCACCTGGCCCGGCACAGTCGAGCAGAGTTTTTGCCTCACAGCCGCTTTTTTGACTGGACTTTCGATCGGTAAGACGCTGTTGGGCGGCGGCCAGAATGGCGGCTAGCCTGGGTGCCAGGGCTGCGGCTTGCAGACCGCTCAAATGCGCCAATGAGATTCTCAGAAATCGTGATCTGGTGAGTTCCACAACCTATCCGAGTCGTGGAACTTACAATAGGCCTCGGCGTGTAGCCCAACGACTTCACCTCGCTCCCCCCTCAATTCGTCGATTCGATATTCTAGAAAAAATTGAGAAGGCGGACGCGGGATTCTACACTCGGATTCCCCTGGCCGGACCGGGTCGTGCCGAAACGACGTGCGGCGGCCTCACACGTGCCTCACTTCGGCCGCCTCGGGCTTCGTGACGACAGGCAATCCTTTTGGATTAGAAGCAAGCAGCTCAGCTGGCTCGGCGCAGTAGGTTGGTTCAGCAAGAGAGGTCCAAACCGCCCCACAGCCAAGCCGTTGATGTTCCGAAGAAATGCCGTACTAGACCAAATTTGCGGGTTCAAAGATTCGGAGAAAATTCGGTTCTCCGGCTTATCCCGGCCCGCGTTTGGATGAAGAATGGGAGTTCTCCGCATGAAGAAAAGTGGAAAAACGGCCGAGTTTCCGGCCTGTCTCCCGTTTCTCGTACGAAACTAATTTTGTGAGGTGGCGGAGAGAGTGGGATTCGAACCCACGGTACGGTTTCCCGCACACACGCTTTCCAAGCGTGCGCCTTAAGCCACTCGGCCATCTCTCCGGAGCGCCCTCTCTTGAAGGGGCGCCGGTGATTTTGCAAGAGATCGCGGGGAAATCGGGTGATTTTTCCGTAAACTATTGTATTTTAATAAGAATATCTGATGCCGATCGATTCTTCGGAACCAGCATCGGCTGAACCGACGGCCGGTTTGGCGCGACGATTCACTTAAGGATGCCAAACACGACCGGTACGCCATGACCATCCGCAAGACCATCGCCGCCCTTGGCCTGATTTCCGCCCTTGGCTCCGCCTTCCCCGTGCCGGTGCTCGCCCAGGTCTGCACCCGGCAAGGGGGCGATGTGAGCTGCGATGACGGGCGGCGCGGAATGCTTTCGGGCGATGCCATCCTCTGGCCGGACGGCACGCGCTCGAGCTCGACGCCGCATCCAAGCGTGATCATCGGCAACAAAAGCTCGGTACATGTCGGGTCCGGCGTGTTCGTCGGCCAGGGCAAGGGCATGGTGCCGCTGGATGATCCCAACGCGCCGAACAAGCGGCAGTGCGCGACTCTGGATGGCGTGCCGTACTGCCATTGAAGGCTTGTTGCCGTTGAGGGCTTGGCGCCCGCTCGCGGGCCGCCTGCGGGCCGCAGGAGACGAGCTAGATCAGCCGCACGCCAGAGATGGCCGACTTCAGCCAGCGCAACGCTTGCGGCGGCTGTGTTGCGAGCGGCGCGACGGTTGCCTTCTCAGTCCGGCACTTCTCCAGCTCGGCGACGAAATCCGTCGACCATTGCTGGATGGTGTGGCCGCGCAGCGTCTTCATCATCGCGTCCCAGCGCATCTTGCGCTCGGTGAGCGGCATCGCGGCCGCAACCGCGATCGCACGGGCCATGCCGTCGATGTCGTGCGGGTTGACCAGCAGCGCGGCGTCGAGCTCGTTGGCGGCGCCGGCGAATTTCGACAGCACCAGCACGCCGGGGTCGGCCGGATTTTGCGCGGCGACATATTCCTTGGCGACGAGGTTCATGCCGTCATGCAGCGGCGTCACCACGCCGATCTGCGCGGTGCGGTAGAGGCCCGCGAGCACGGCCTGGCTGAAACCCTTGTTCAGATAGCGGATCGGCGTCCAGTCCACCTCGCCATGGCGGCCGTTGACGTCGGTGACGAGACGCGCAACCTCGTTCTGGAGATTGCCGTAGGCCTCGATCGCCCCGCGCGAGGGATTGGCGATCTGGAGCAGCGAGATGCTGCGCGCAAATTGCGGTTGGTCGGTCCAGAGCCGGTCGAACGCGCTGATGCGGTTGACGAGGCCCTTGGAATAGTCGAGCCGGTCGACTCCGATCGCGAGCCGCTCGCCATTGAGGCTGCGACGCAGCCGCGACACGTCGGGATGCGAGGCCGACTTCGCAGCGTAAGCTGCGAACTTTTCCGCATCGATGCCGATCGGAAAGACCTCGCAGCGCGTACGGCCATACTGCGAGAGCACGACCCCGTCCTCGATGGCAAGGCCAAGCTCGCCGCCGGCATAGCCGAGGAAATTCTGGCAGTCCTCGTTGGTCTGGAAACCGAGAAGATCGTAGGCCAGCATCGCCGTGATCAGTTCGCGATGATTGGGCACGCCCTGCATCACCGCGGTCACCGGCCACGGCGTATGCAGAAAGAAGCCGATCGGATCGTCGACGCCGAGATCGCGCAGCTCCGCGCCGAGCGCGAGGAAATGATAATCCTGCACCCAGAACGCGGTCTTGACCTTTCGGAAGCGCATCAAGGCGCGCGCCATGAAGGCGTTGACCTCGCGATAGCTGACATAGTCGTCGCGAGAGACGCGGATCAGGTCGCTGCGCGAATGCAGGGCCGGCCACAGCGCCGAATTGGCAAAGCCTTCGTAATAGCCGCCGTAATGCGCCGCCGGCAGATCCAGCGTCGCAATCGCGCCCGTGCCGAGCGCTTCGATCTCGGCGAAGGGTTCTTTCTGGTGGCCGTCGCGCACGCGGCCGGAGGACCCCACCCAGATAGCTCCTGAATGCTCCACGACGGGAAGCAACGCCGCCGCAAGGCCGCCGGTCATGGGTTCGTTGGGTTTGCCGCGCGCAACTCGATTCGAAACGACGACTAAGTTCACAGGCCGTTCCCTCCTGTTCATTCCACCTCGTTTAACTGCCGTTCATCAATATGGTTCCTGATCATCATTTGTACGAAATGAAACCAAAATCAGGCGCATGCATTGGAAATGCGATTTCCTTGCGGGAACCCGCCGATTTCACTCAACAAACTCTGTTTTCGTGTGGCTGCGTTGCGTCGCGTCAATTGCGCGCACGAGGGAAGGACGCCCAGACAATGTGGCCCTGAGGTGACGGCGCCCTATTCGAGCCTTGTATCGTCGAGCAGACGCGCGAGGAACGCGCGCACATCGTTCGGCGTATCGAAATGACCATTGACGCCGACGCTGCGGCGGCCGACCGAGAAGGCGAGCCCGTTCATATCAGGCATGATTGCGAACACGGTTTCATCCGTGACGTCGTCGCCGATGAAGATCGGGCGGCGCCCTTTGAAGGGCTCGTGTTTCATCAGTTCGCGCACGCCGGTCGCCTTGGTGAAACCGGAATGCTTGATCTCGCAAACGAACTTGCCCGGCAGCACCTCGATCGGCGCATTTGGCAGGTCGGCGCGGATCAGCGAGACGGCTTCGTAGATCGCCTTCTCCGCATGCGGCGCGAGGCGATAATGCAGCGCCAGCGAATAGCCCTTGTCCTCGAGCAGAATGCCGGGGCTGAGCTTTGCGATCGCGGCCAGACGCCGCTTCAACTCCTTGTCCATCGGCGGCGCGTGCACGTCATCCGCCTCGTTGTCCACCGACAGGCGCATCTCTGCACCATGTCCGGCGACGGCACGAAAGACATCGGGCGCAAAGATCAGATCGATGTCGTTGAGCGAGCGGCCGCTGACCATCGCCAGCGCGCCCGACGTGCGCTCAGTCAGCCGGTTCAGCGTTTCCGACAGGCCCGGCGGAACCCATACCTCGCGCGGCGTCGGCATCAGGTCGAGCAGCGTGCCGTCGATATCGAGCAGGATCGCGGTTTCGCCGAGATGCGGCACGAGCGCGTGCGGCACCGGCACCGCGTCGGGCGCTTCGTCATCGTCGAGCATGGTGGTGGTGGGCTTCTGATCCAGTTCAGCGAGTTCCGATTTCATAGTCTACTCCAAGAAGGCAAGCGGCCGCGCGATTTGTTCGAGCGATTTGCGTTCCGCAGCGATGGCGTAGCGCCACGCCACGATTGCGGCCGCGATCATCAGGAATGCCCCCAGCAGATAGCCGGCGAACACGCTCGTGCGTGATCCCGTATCGATCAGTGCGCCGAACAGCGCGGGTCCGATGACGCCGCCGATGCCGGTGCCGACCGCATAGAACACCGCGATCGCCAGCGCGCGGACTTCCAGCGGAAAGGTTTCGCTGACGGTGAGATAGGCTGCGCTCGCGGCGGGCGAGGCAAAGAAGAAGATCACCATCCAGGCGACCGTCTGCCCCTGCGCGCTCAGTGCGCCGATCGAGAACAGATAGCCTGACAGCGCCAGCAACAGGCCCGACACACCGTAGGTGAACATGATCATGACGCGGCGACCAAGCGTGTCGAAGAGACGGCCGAGCAACAATGGCCCGAGGAAATTGCCGGCGGCGAACGGCAGGAGATACCAGCCGACATGGTCGGCGCGGATACCGTAGAAATCGGTCAACACCAGCGCGAAGGTGAAGAAGATCGCATTGTAGAAGAAGGCCTGCGCGACCATCAGAACCAGGCCGACCAGCGCGCGCTGGCGATAGGCCCAGAACAGCGTGTGCACGACCTCACGGATGGGAGTGTGATCGCGCATCTTCAGGCGAACCTTGGTGAAATGGCCTTCGCCCACGTCCTGGTCGCGTCCGATCACCGAACGCTCGATTTCGTCGACGATGGCGTGGGCCTGTTCGGGACGGCCGTGGATCATCAGCCAGCGCGGACTTTCCGGAATCCACATCCGCATCAACAACACGACAAGGCCGATGGTGGCGCCGATGAGATAGGCCAGGCGCCAGCCGAGATCGGGGCCGATTGTGGCGGGATCGAGCAGCACGATAGCCGCCACCGCCCCCATCGCAGCACCGATCCAGAAGCTGCCGTTGATGACCAGATCGGTCCAGCCGCGATAGCGCGCCGGCACCAGTTCCTGGATGGTCGAATTGATCGCGGTATATTCGCCGCCGATCCCCGCACCGGTCAGAAAGCGGAACAGCGCGTAGCTTGCGACATCCCACGACAACGCGGTCGCGGCCGTCGCCGAGAGATAAAGCGCAAGCGTAATGAAGAACAGCTTCTTGCGGCCAATCCGGTCGGTGAGCCAGCCGAAGCCGAGCGCACCAAGCACCGCACCGGCGAGATAGGCCGAGTTGGCGACACCGAGATCGAGATTGGAGAACTGCATCGTCGGGCTCTGCTTGAGCGCGCCGGAGAGCGCGCCGGCCAGCGTCACCTCGAGGCCGTCCAGAATCCAGGTGATGCCGAGCGCCAGCACGACGCGGGTGTGAAAGCCGCTCCATGGCAGCGCATCGAGCCGCGAGGGAATGCTGGTCTCGACAATGCGGTCGGTCGCGGCCGCTGCCGCAGATCCATAGTTCAGCACCTGGCTTTGCTGCAATTCCATCGCGCTGTTGCGTTTGACCAATGAAGGCGGCCCGGTTCACACGGTGTGGACGCGGCCGATCCGATCATGGGGATGCGACATTCCGCCTGTCCCCTGCGACAACGTCCGCGGCATCGGCAGGTTCCCACAGGAACGCCCGCGGAGGCCGCCCGTTTCCGATGGAGCTGCAAGGAGTTCACGCATGGCTCACGTCAGAAAGACGACACATTCGCGAAAAGCTGGCGCGCGCAAGACAGCGGGCAGGAAGACCAGCACGGGGCGCAGCACCGCTGCGCGCAAGAGCACGAAGCGCGCCGCGCCAAAACGCTGGTCGCAGCGCGTGACCAGGGAGAGCGACGCGCTCGACCTCAAGCAGGGCGTGTTCAAGCTGACCAGCCCGAGGAAGATTGCCGCCTCGCTGAAGCGCTCGGCCGAGCACAGCGCGCGCCGCAAGACCGGCGCCTACCGCTCGGCGCTGTCGATGCTGACCTTCTACATCAACCGCGCCGGCACGACGCTGCCGAAGACACAACGCACGCGGCTGGAGCGGGCGAAGGTGGAATTGAAGCGGGCGTTCGGGAGGGAGTGAGACTCGGAAGCCGCCGCTCGCTCCGCGAGTCGTCCCGGACAAGCGCAGCCTCGGGCAGCGCGTAGCGTTGCTCGAAGCGGCGCGCAGATCCGGGACGACAGTGGAGGGCTGAGCGACAGCGAGGGTTCAGGACCGCAGCGATCCTATGCCGCCCTGATATTGCCCATGAACCGGTCGAGCTCGGCACGAAGACGGGTGCTTTCGCTGGACAGGGTTTTTGCCGAGTTCAGCACCTCTTCCGAGGCCGAGCCGGTCTCGGCGGCTCCGCGGTTGACCTGGCCGATGTCGGTGGCGGCGGTCTGGGTGCCCTGCGCCACGGTCTGGACGCTGCGCGCGATCTCCTGCGTCGCCGCGCCCTGCTGCTCGACGGCGCTGGCGATCGACGTCGAGATCGACGAGATCTGGCCGATGGTCGCGCCGATCTCCTTGATCGCGGCAACCGATTCGGCCGTTGCGCCCTGCATGCCCATGATGTGGGAGGAAATCTCGTCGGTGGCCTTGGCGGTCTGGCTCGCCAGCGACTTTACTTCGCTGGCGACAACGGCGAAGCCGCGACCGGCTTCGCCGGCGCGCGCCGCCTCGATGGTGGCGTTGAGGGCGAGAAGGTTGGTCTGCTCGGCGATCGCCGTGATCAGCTTGACGACCTCGCCGATCTGCTGGGCGGCATGCGAAAGCTTGCCGATCCGGCCGTCGGTTTCCCTGGCCTGCACCACGGCATTTTCCGCGATACGACTGGAGTCGCGGACCTGACGGCCGATCTCCTCGACCGAAGCAGACAATTCTTCCGTTGCGGTCGCGACCGACTGCATGTTGGAAGAGGCCTGCTCGGAGACGCCGGCAACCTGACTCGACAGGTTCTGCGTGGTCTCGGCCGTGCGCGTCAGCGTCGAGGCCGCCGATTCGAGCTGTACGGCGGAGGCCGAGACGTTGGAAACGATGGCGCCGACCGCGCTCTCGAAATCATCGGCGAAACGGATCAGCTCGGAGCGGCGCCTTGCGGCCTGCTCCCGGTTCTGCGCTTCGCTGGCAGCGGCATCGCGCTCCGCTTTCGCTATCGCCTGCACCTTGAATTCCTCGACCGCGCCGGCCATCTCGCCGATTTCGTCCTTGCGGCCGAGCCCCGGCAGCACGACGTCGAAATTGCCCGACGCGAGTTCGCGCATCGCCTTGCACATCGCGATCATCGGACGCGAGATGCCGTTGCCGAGCATCAGGGCCAGCACAGCGCCGATGGCGAGGCCGCCGAGTGCCAGCATCAGCATCAACCGCTCGGTCTCGACGATCGTGGTATTTGTGCTCGCCTCGATGCGCTGCTGATCGGCGGTCAGTTCCGAGCGCAGCTCGCCCGAGAGCTTGAGAATGGACGCGGCCGTCTTGGTCATCTCGCCGTTCGACTTGACGATGACCTTCACATTCTCCGTCAGCTTCGAGAAGGACGTGCGGTACTGCTTCAGCAGATTGCCGATCTCGGTGACGCGGTCGGTGATCTTCTGGTCGTTGGCATAGATCGAGACCAGCAGGGTCTCCAGGAACTTGATGCGGGCGATCACGCCGTCGGCGGTCTTCGGCTCCGGCTTGGCGACGAAGGCGCCGACTGAGGTTGAAACCGCCAGATATTGCGAGGTGATGTCCTTGGCGGTGGTCTGAACCGAGTTCAGGCCCGCCAGCGCCGCAGTGTCGGCGAGGTCGTCGAACTTGAAGCGGATCTTGTTGCCGACGCTGTTGAGCTCATCGGCTGCGATCTTGTTGTTCTCGCGCGTCAGCGTGATGATCTCGCTGAACACTTTCGTGAAGCGTTGAAACTCGGCCTCGAGCTTGCCGACCTGCTCGCGGCGGGCGGCGCCGGTCGTGGCCGCCACCGACTTGGCGATCGCGCCCTTCAGATTCTCTTCGGCCGCCTTGGCCGCGGTCTCGTCATCCGCCGCGCCGGTCAGCGTATAGGCCCGCGTCAGGCCCTGGTAAGCGATCAGATCCCGATCGACCGTCCGCGCGAGGTCCGCTTCGGCGACGCTGGAGCGGTAGGAGGCCACGGCGGCCTGGATCCGCTCGAAGCCGAAATAGGCGAAAGCCATGCTGACGGCGAGGATGGCCAGCACCGCCACGAAGCCCAGGATGATTTTTGCACGAAAACGCAAGGTGAGCAGCTTCGATGTGTTCGACTTGACGGGCATTCCCCACCCCATTCCATTCGCGGAAAACCAGGCGCAGCCGGGAAGCAGCCCGCTGCCCGACTCGCCGGTACGTTACGGGGCAAAGGATAAGCTGTGGTAAATTTGTGGCGCCGCAACTCGCTTGTCCGGGACGAGATCGAGCGAGCGGCGCGGTCCAGCCTTACGCCGCCCTGATATTTGCCATGAAGCGGTCGAGCTCGGCGCGCAGGCGCGTGCTTTCACTGGACAGGGTCTTGGCCGAATGCAGGACCTCCTCCGAGGCCGAGCCGGTCTCGGCGGCGCCGCGGTTGACCTGGCCGATATCGGTGGCGGCGGTCTGGGTGCCCTGGGCGACGGTCTGGACGCTGCGGGCGATCTCCTGCGTCGCCGCGCCCTGCTGCTCGACGGCGCTGGCGATCGACGTCGAGATCGACGAGATCTGGCCGATGGTTGCTCCGATCTCCTTGATCGCTGCGACCGACTCGGCGGTCGCGCCCTGCATGCCCATGATGTGGGAGGAAATCTCGTCGGTGGCCTTGGCAGTCTGGCTTGCCAGCGACTTTACTTCGCTGGCGACTACCGCGAAGCCGCGGCCGGCCTCACCGGCGCGCGCCGCCTCGATGGTGGCGTTGAGCGCGAGCAGGTTGGTCTGCTCGGCGATCGCGGTGATCAGCTTGACCACCTCGCCGATCTGCTGGGCGGCGTGCGAGAGCTTGCCGATCCGGCTGTCGGTCTCCCTGGCCTGCACCACGGCATTTTCCGCGATTCGACTGGAGTCGCGGACCTGGCGGCCGATCTCCTCGACCGAGGCGGACAGCTCTTCGGTCGCGGTCGCGACCGACTGCATGTTGGAAGAAGCCTGCTCGGAGACGCCGGCAACCTGACTCGACAGGCTCTGCGTGGTCTCGGCCGTGCGGGTCAGCGTCGAGGCCGCCGATTCGAGCTGCACGGCGGAGGCCGAGACGTTCGACACGATGGCGCCCACCGCGCTCTCGAAATCGTCGGCAAAGCGGATCAGCTCGGACCGGCGTGCGGCGGCCTGCTCCCGGTTCTGGGCTTCGCTGGCAGCGGCATCGCGCTCGGCCTTGGTCACGGCCTGGACCTTGAACTCCTCGACCGCGCCGGCCATCTCGCCGATTTCGTCCTTGCGGCCGAGACCCGGCAGCACGACGTCGAAATTGCCTGACGCGAGTTCGCGCATCGCCTTGCACATCGCGATCATCGGACGCGAGATGCCGGTGCCGAGCAGGAAGGCGAGGACCGCACCGAGCAGCGTGCCGCCGACCGCGAGCATCAGGACCAGTTGCTCGGTCTGCCCGATGGTCGCTTCCGACTCCGAATCGAGTCGCTGCTGTTCGGCGACCAGATCCGCCTTCATGGCGGTGGCGCCCTGAAGGATCGCGCCGGCCGAGCCGCTCATCTCGGTCACGAGCTCGTCGATCATCTTGGCGTTTGCGATCAACTTCTCCAGTGATTCCCGATACGCACCGAGCAATCCCTTGGCATCCTTCAGGCCGGCGACGATCTTATCGTCCATGGAATAGATCGCGCCGAGCGAGTTCTCGACGAATTTCAGCCGCGCCAGCGCGCTGGCGGCAATCGCCTGATCGGACGTCAGCACGAAATTGGTCGCCGCAGCGCTCGCGGTCTGGAATTGGGCGTTGACCTGCTTGGTCCCGAACTCGATCGCCTGCGCCTCGGAATCGGAGGCGTTGTTGCCGATGTCGTCGAGCTTGTACTTCAACAGGTTGGCGTTGCGCGTGAGCTGGTTCTGCACCAGCAGCGCGCTATCGCGCTTGGCCTGGAGGACTTTTGCGAAAGTCGCGGAGAAGTTCGAAAACTCCTTGGCGAGCTTGCCCAGGCTCTCCTGCCGCGCCGGCCGCTTGGCACTCTTGACCGCTTGGTCGATGGCACTCTTCAGGCTGGCCTCAGCGTCCAGCGCCGCCTTGGCATCGTCCTCCTTGCCGGTAACGACGAAATATTTGACGGCCGAACGGTAGGCGAGCAGTTCGCGGTCGATGTTGCGGGCGAGATCGGCCTCGGAAACGCTGCTGCGATAGGAGCCGACCCCGGCCGAGACCCGCTCGAAGCCGAAATAGGAGAAAGCCATGCTGCCGGCGGAGATCACCAGCACTGCGGCAAAGCCCAGGATGATCTTGGCGCGGAACCTGAGGGTCGGAAATATTGTACGCTTCGACGGCGACGCGATACGCCCGGACATTCCCAACCCCCAATTTTCTATTCAGCCGTGGTCCGGAAAGCGCCCCGCCTCCAGACCCGGATGCGCAAAACTAGGGCAGAATGGATAAGGGGCGGTAAATTCGGCGCGCCGGTACGATTTCCGGCTTTATCGGCCAAAGGCCGACCCGGGCGGCCAAAATCCTAGTTGCCAAGCCCGGGGGCAGCGGTCTCTAATTAGAAACAATCAAAATCATCCCGGGAGGACTCCAACCGTGTCTACAGTCAAACTGACGGTGAACGGCAAGGCCGTTGCCGTCGATGTCGAGGACCGCACGCTGCTGGTCCAACTCCTCCGCGAGAACCTCAACCTTACCGGAACCCATGTCGGCTGCGACACCAGCCAGTGCGGCGCCTGTGTCGTGCATATGGATGGCCGGGCGGTGAAATCCTGCACCATGCTGGCGGGCCAGGCCGACGGCGCCAGCATCATCACCATCGAGGGCATCGCCAAGGGCGACGAGCTGCACCCGATGCAGGCGGCTTTTCGCGACAACCATGGCCTTCAATGCGGCTACTGCACGCCGGGCATGATCATGTCGGCGATCGACATCGTGCACCGCCATGGTGGCCAGCTCGACGAGGCCACCGTCCGCCAAGAGCTGGAAGGCAATATCTGCCGCTGCACCGGCTACCACAACATCGTGAAAGCCGTGCTGGATGCGGCCGGACGCATGAAGGTCTCGCAGGCGGCCGAGTAACGGCGGCGCGCCTCGATAGAACAAATCACCGCTGCCGCTCTCGAAGGAAAGCGCAGCCATAAAATTTCCGGTCGGGAGGACCAGTCATGGGTGTTGAAGGCATCGGCGCGCGCGTCGTGCGCAAGGAAGACAAGCGTTTCATCACCGGCAAGGGCCGGTACGTCGACGATATCAAGCTGATGGGCATGACCCATGCCCATTTCATCAGAAGCCCGCATGCCCATGCCAAGGTGAAGGGAATCGATTCCTCCGCCGCGCTGAAGATGCCGGGCGTCGTCGCGGTGCTCACGGGCCAGCAGATCGTCGAGGACAAGGTCGGCAACCTCATTTGCGGCTGGGCCATTACTTCCAAGGACGGCAGCCCGATGAAGATGGGCGCATGGCCCGCAATGGCGCCCGAAACGGTGCGCTTCGTCGGTCAGGCCGTCGCGGTCGTGATCGCCGACAGCAAGAATCTCGCGCGCGACGCGGCGGAAGCCGTGGTCGTGGATTATGAGGAGTTGCCGGCAGTCGCCGACATCCACTCCGCGATCAAATCAGGCGCGCCGCAGCTGCACCCCGAAGCTCCCGGCAACCAGGTCTATGACTGGGTGCTCGGCGACGAGGGCGCGACCGATGCCGCCTTCGCCAAGGCCGCCAACGTCGTCAAGCTCGACGTCACCAACAACCGCCTCGCCCCCAACGCGATGGAGCCGCGCGCGGCGATCGCCGATTACGACACGGCGGAAGAGCATTTCACGCTGTATACGACGTCGCAGAACCCGCACGTCGCCCGCCTCGTGCTGTCGGCGTTCTACAACATCGCCCCCGAGCACAAGCTGCGCGTGATCGCCCCCGACGTCGGCGGCGGTTTCGGCTCGAAAATCTTCATCTATCCCGAGGAGATGGTGGCGCTGTGGGCTTCGAAGAAGATCGGCCGTCCGGTGAAATGGACTGGCGACCGCACCGAGGCCTTCCTCACCGACGCGCATGGGCGCGACCATGTCACTCATGCCGAGATGGCGTTCGACGCGAACAACAAGATCACCGGGCTCAAGGTGAAGACCTACGCCAATTTCGGCGCCTACATGTCGCTGTTCTCGTCGTCAGTCCCGACCTATCTCTACGCCACGCTGCTGTCGGGCCAGTACAACATCCCGGCGATCCACGCCGAGGTGATCGGCGTCTACACCAACACCACGCCGGTCGATGCTTATCGCGGCGCGGGCCGTCCCGAGGCGAGCTATCTGATCGAACGTCTGATGGAGACGGCGGCGCGGCAGTTGAACGTCGATCCGGCTGCGCTGCGCCGAACCAACTTCATCACCCAGTTCCCGCACCAGACGCCGGTGATCATGGCCTACGACACCGGCGACTTTAACGCCTCGCTCGACGCCGCGATGAAGGCGATCGACTATGCCGGCTTCCCCGCCCGCAAGGCCAAGGCGAAGGCCGACGGCAAGCTGCGCGGCATCGGCGTCTCCTGCTACATCGAGGCCTGTGGCATCGCCCCGTCCAAGGCGGTCGGCAGCCTTGGCGCCGGCGTTGGTCTTTGGGAGTCCGCAGAAGTGCGCGTCAACCCGGTCGGCACCATCGAGATCCTCACCGGCTCGCACAGCCATGGCCAGGGTCACGAGACCACATTCTGCCAGCTCGTCGCCGAGCGCTTGGGCGTTCCCATCAGCCAGGTCTCGATCGTCCATGGCGATACCGACAAGGTGCAGTTCGGCATGGGCACCTACGGCTCGCGCTCGGCCGCCGTCGGTCTCACCGCGATCCTGAAGGCGATGGAGAAGATGGAATCCAAGGCCAAGAAGATCGCAGCGCATGCGCTGGAAGCATCCGAGGGCGACATCGTCATCGAGAACGGCGAGTTCAAAGTCGCCGGTACTGACAAGGCGATCGCCTTCCCGATGGTGGCGCTCGCGGCCTACACCGCGCACAACCTGCCTGACGGGATGGAGCCGGGCCTGAAGGAGAGCGCCTTCTACGATCCCACCAACTTCACCTTCCCGGCCGGCACATATATCTGCGAGCTCGAGGTCGATCCCGGCACCGGCAAGACCTCCTTCGTCAACTTCGTCGCGGCCGACGATTTCGGTCGGCTGATCAACCCTATGATTGTCGAAGGCCAGGTCCATGGCGGCCTTGCTCAGGGAATCGGACAGGCACTGCTTGAGCACGCCATCTACGACGCTAGCGGCCAGCCGGTCACGGCCTCGTTCATGGACTACGCCATGCCGCGCGCCGACGATTTGCCATCGTTCAATCTCTCCCACACCACGACGCTCTGCCCGGGCAATCCGCTGGGCATCAAGGGCTGCGGTGAGGCCGGCGCGATCGGCGCCTCTGCTGCCGTGATCAATGCGATCACGGATGCGATCGGCAAGAACAATCTGGAAATGCCCGCAACCCCTGATCGGGTGTGGCGCACGATCCACGCGGCCTGAAGGAGGAACGAAGATGTACCAGACCACTTATCATCGCGCCTCCACCGTCGACGAAGCGGCAAGCTTGTTCGCCAAGAGCAGCGAAGCAAAGTTCCTTGCTGGCGGCCAGACGCTGCTGCCGGTGATGAAGCAGCGACTCGCCAGCCCCTCCGATGTGATCGACCTCGGCAAGATCAAGGAGCTGCAGGGCGTCGAGCTGTCGGGCGACGTGCTGACCATCAAGGCCGGCACGACCTATTTCGACATCATGCAGAATGCGGACGTGAAGAAGGCGATCCCCGCGATTGCCTATCTCACCTCGGTGCTTGGCGACCCCGCCGTGCGCTATCGCGGCACGATCGGCGGCTCGATCGCCAACAACGATCCCGCTGCCGATTTCCCGGCCGCGTTACTCGCGCTCGGCGCGACCGTGAAGACCAACAAGCGGTCGATCTCGGCCGAGGACTTCTTCCAGGGCCTGTTCACCACGGCGCTCGGAGACGGCGAGATCATCACCGCCGTGTCGTTCCCGGTTCCGGCGAAGGCAGGCTACGAGAAAATGCGGCACCCGGCCTCGCGCTTCGCGCTGACCGGCGTGTTCGTGGCGCAGACCAAGTCGGGCGAGGTCCGGGTGGCCGCCACCGGCGCCTCCCAGAGCGGCGTGATGCGGGTCCCCGCGATCGAAGCCGCGCTGAAAGCGAACTGGTCGCCGTCGGCGATCGACAGCGTGAGCATTTCGGCGAGCAATCTGCTGGCCGATATCCACGGCACGGCCGAGTACCGCGCCAACTTGATCAAGGTGATGGCACAGCGCGCCGTAACTGCTGCCGGCTGACGGCGCCTCAACACAAATTTTCCGCGGCGCGCACTTCGGTGCGCGCCGCTTTTATTTTGGCCATGCGGCACGAATACCGCTTGCCTCGCTGGCGCGAAGGCGAGAAAAGTTAATCAGCCAATTAACTCGCCCACAGAGGAACGTCAGAGGTAGTTGCCGGACCATCCGGCACTTGCCTGCGACCCGAGGAAACAACAACGTGCTCGACAAATCCGCTCCCACCTCCTCCGTCCGCACCTCCGGTCCCCTTTCCGGCTTCCGCATCGTCGAGTTCGCCGGCATCGGCCCGGGCCCGTTCGCCTGCATGATGCTGGCCGACATGGGTGCCGACGTCGTCACGCTCGACCGCGTCGGCGCGAAGAAGAGCATGAAGTCCGTGGCAGGCCGCGGCCGCAAGGTGATCGAGCTCGACCTCAAAGACAAGGCGGCGATCGCAGAGGTGCTCGACCTGCTTGCCAACGCCGATGCGCTGGTCGAGGGCTTTCGTCCCGGCGTGATGGAGCGGCTCGGGCTCGGCCCTGATGTCGTGCTCGCGCGCAATCCAAAGCTCGTCTACGGCCGCATGACCGGCTGGGGCCAGGAGGGCCCGCTTGCCAACGCCGCCGGCCACGACATCAACTACATCTCGATCACCGGCGCGCTGGCAGCGATCGGACCGAAGGAAGCACCGGTGCCGCCGCTCAACCTGGTCGGTGATTTCGGCGGCGGCGCGCTCTATCTCGTCGTCGGCGTGCTCGCCGCGCTGTTGGAAGCGCAGAGATCCGGCAAGGGCCAGGTCGTCGACGCCGCGATGTGCGACGGCGCGGCTTCGCTGATGTCGTTCTTCTTCGACATGAAAACGATTGGCCGCTGGACCGAAAACCGCCATCAGAACTTCCTCGACGGTGGCGCGCATTTCTACGGCGTCTACGAATGCGCCTGCGGCCATTTCGTTTCGATCGGCTCGATCGAGCCGCAATTCTACGCGCTGCTGCGCCAGCATGCGGGCCTGACCGATGCCGATTTCGACGCTCAGATGGAGCCCAAGGCCTGGCCGGCGCTGAAGCAAAAGCTGCAGGCCGTGTTCAAGAGCAAGACCCGCGAGGACTGGTGCAGGATCATGGAAGGCACCGACATCTGCTTCGCACCGGTGCTGACGATGTCGGAAGCGACCGAGCATCCGCACATGGTCGCCCGACAGGTGTTCGTCGAGCGCCACGGCGTGAAGCAACCGGCGCCCGCGCCGCGCTTCTCGCGGACGCCGTCGGCGGTTCGCGAGCCGGAGGGAGCGGAGATCGGAGCGGTGACAGCTGCGTGGAAGAGGTAAAGTCTCCGCTACCGCGCCGAATTCAAATGTCGTCCCGGACAAGCGCAGCGAAGCGGAGCGCAGATCCGGGATCCATATCCGCAGGGCGTGGTTTTGGCGGGGACCGGCCGTTCGGTACTTCTACCGATCTCAATCGATGGCTTCCGCGGTATGGGTCCCGGATCTGCGCTTACGCTTGTCCGGGACGACACCTGTTTTGATGCGGCAGCGCGACCTACGACTTACGCCGCCGTATCCACCTTCAACACCCCGCGCCGGATCTGGTCTTCCTCGATCGATTCGAACAGCGCCTTGAAATTGCCCTCGCCAAAGCCGTCGTCGCCCTTGCGCTGGATGAACTCGAAGAAGATCGGGCCGATCGCGTTCGACGAGAATATCTGCAGCAGCACCTTGGTCTGGCCGCCGTCGACCACGCCCTCGCCGTCGATCAGGATGCCGTTCTTCTGTAAGCGACCGATATCCTCGCCGTGCCCGGGCAGGCGCGCGTCGATGCGCTCGAAATAAGTCTCGGGCGGCGCCGGCATGAACGGCAGGCCGGCCTCGCGCAGGCCTTCGATGGTGCCATAGATGTCGCGGCAACCGCAGGCGATGTGCTGAATGCCCTCGCCGCGATAGATTTTCAGATATTCCTCGATCTGCCCGGAATCGCCGGCGTCCTCGTTGATCGGAATCCTGATCTTGCCGTCCGGGCTGGTCAGTGCACGCGAGAACAGGCCGGAGGCGCGGCCCTCGATATCGAAGAAGCGGATCTGGCGGAAGTTGAAGAGCCTCTCATAGAAGCCGGTCCACACATCCATGCGGCCGCGATGGAGGTTGTGGGTGAGATGGTCGAGATAGAACAAGCCGGCACCGTTGGGGCGCGGATCGCGCGCGCCGAGCCATTCGAACTCGGCATCATAGGCCGAGCCCTTGGCGCCGTAGCGATCGACGAAATAAAGCAGGCTGCCGCCGATTCCCTTGATGGCGGGCACGTCGAGCGTCTTCTGCGCGGACGACACGTCCGCAGGTTCAGCACCGAGCGAAATCGCGCGCTCATAGGCCGCCTTCGCATCGACCACGCGAAACGCCATCGATGGCGCGCACGGGCCGTGCGCTGCGACGAACTCGAAGCCGTGGGTGCCGGGCTGCTCGTTGACGAGATAGTTGATGTCGCCCTGGCGGTAGACGGTGATTGCCTTGGTCTTGTGGCGCGCGACGGGCGCATAGCCCATCAGCTTGAACAGCGTATGCAGCTCTTCCGGATTGGGGTGGGCGTATTCGACGAACTCGAACCCGTCGGTGCCCATCGGATTGTCGGCCGTGATGGTGGCCGGCGGTGCATCGTGCGGAAACGGACCCATGTGCTCTCCCAATTTGCTGCTGCCCTGAACTATCCATCACGGAGCGCGCAATGAGCGTGCAAACGGGACTTGTTTTGGATATATTCTGCACACTCCGTGCATCAAATGGACAAACGACGCATGATTTCGGTTGACGCCTTCGACCTCAAGATCCTCGGCGCGCTCCAGGACGACGGCCGCCTCACCAATCAGGAACTGGCCGACCACGCCGGTCTCTCGGCCTCGCAATGCTCGCGGCGACGGATGCGGCTGGAGGAGGAGAAGGTGATCTCAGGCTATCACGCCGATCTCTCCAGCGAGGCGCTCGGCTTCGGCGTGATTGCCTTCATCCAGGTCGGCCTTGCGACCCACTCGCCGGACAATTCCAAGCGGTTTCGCACACTGGTTGGCCGCATCGACGAAATCCAGGAAGCCTATTCGCTGACGGGCGACGCCGATTACGTGCTCAAGGCCGTGCTGCGCGACCTCAAGGGTCTCTCCAACCTCGTCAATGACGTCCTGATGCCGCACCAGAGCGTGGCGCATGTGCGCTCCTCGATCGTGCTGGATCGGCTGAAGGAAAGCTCGAAGCTGCCGCTGAAGGATTTGAAAGCTGGCTGAAATTGAGGGAACTACGGCATTCGCACGTGACGCGCTGTCTGCGATCATCAGCCCCTCCGCGGAGAATCAACCATGGCCCTCCAGCTACGACCGAACTGCGAATATTGCGACCGCGATCTGCCGCCTGATGCAACGGACGCGCGGATCTGTTCTTATGAGTGTACGTTCTGTGCGGACTGCGTGGAGACGAAGCTCTCCAATGTCTGCCCGAATTGCGGCGGCGGCTTTGCCCCGCGCCCGATCAGACCTGCGCAGGAATGGCGGCCTGGCGTATGCACGACCAACCAGGCACCGTCGGACAAGCGGGTGCATTTGAAGTACAGCGTGGAGGATGTCGCGGCGCATTGCGCGCGGGTCAAGGACGTGCCGCCGGAGATGCGGTAGCTTTCGTAGGGTGGGCAAAGCGTAGCGTGCCCACCATAGCCATCGCGACCGGGAAGATGGTGGGCACGGCGCTATCGCACCTTTGCCCACCCTACGAAACCTGTGTGTGTCGCTCCCTACTCCGCCGCCAAAATCGTCCCCTCGACCTCGCCGAACCCGACCCGGTAACCATTTCCCTGGCACCAGCCGCGCATCACGAGGCTGTCGCCGTCTTCCAGGAACGAGCGTGTGACACCGCCGGGCAGTTCGACCGGCTCGGTGCCGTTCCAGCTGATTTCCAGCAGGCTGCCGCGCTGGTTCTTCTCGGGACCGGAGATGGTGCCGCTGCCTAAGAGATCGCCGACATTCATGGCGCAGCCGCTCGACGCATGATGCATCAGTTGCTGTACCGACGACCAGTACATGTATTTGAAATTGGTGCGGCTGATGCTGGCGGGCGCGTTGGCGCCGGGGGCGCGCAAGGAGACATCGAGCTCGACAGCGTAGTTCTGCGGCTTTCCCTGCCTGAGATAATCGAGCGGCACCGGGTCCTGCTCCGGTCCCTTCAGGCGGAACGGCTCCAGCGCCTCGCGCGTCACCACCCACGGGCTGATCGAGGTCGCAAAGGCCTTGGCGAGGAACGGGCCGAGCGGCACGTATTCCCACTGCTGGATGTCGCGCGCGCTCCAGTCGTTGAGCAGCACGAAGCCGAAGATCATCTCCTCGGCCTGTTGCTCCGTGAGCATGCCACCCATCGGCGACGACTGGCCAACTACGACACCCATCTCCAGCTCGAAGTCGAGCCGCTTGCACGGCCCGAAGCTCGGCACGTCGACATTCGGCGGCTTCAACTGTCCGCGCGGACGCTTCACCTTTGTGCCGGAGACCACGACCGTCGAGGCGCGACCGTTATAGGCGATCGGCATATGCAGCCAGTTCGGCTGCAGCGCATTGTCCTTGCCGCGGAACATCACGCCGACATTGGTGGCGTGTTCTTTCGAGGAATAGAAATCGGTGTAGCCGGAAACTGCGAACGGCAGATGCAGTTTGGCGTCGCGCATCGGCACCAGCGCCGCCTTGCGCAGCTCTTCATTGTCGCGCAGCTCCGGATGATCGGCACGTAAGAGCTCGCTGATCCGCGCGCGCGTCTTGGTCCAGACCTTCGGTCCCAGTGCCATGAACGGATTGAGCGAGGCCCCGGAGAACACACCGAGTGGCCCGACATCAAGCCGGGAATCCTGCTCGATCTCCCAGAGATCGAGCACATAACTGCCGATCGCGACGCCAACCCGCGGCGTCGGATTCACCGCGGTCGAGAACACGCCATAAGGCAGGTTCTGGATCGGGAAGTCGGAAGCGGGATCGACGCCGATGAAGGAGCGGAGGCTGGGGTCGTTGGGGTGGGGCACATGAGTCTCCAATCAAATAGTCGTCATGCCCGGGCTTGCCCCGGGCATCCATCCTTTCGAAGAGGGATGGATCGCCGGGTCAAGCCCGGCGATGACGAGTAACAGAACATCACGGCTTCTTCGGATCGAACCTTTTCTCCAGGCCCTTCCAGCAGTCCGCGTAGTCGTCCTGCAACGTCGCGGCGTTTGCGGCGTGCGCGGTGACACGCTGCGGGTAGCGGGTCTCGAACATGAACGCCATGGTGCCGGTCAGCTTCACCGGCTTCAGCTCCCCATTGCTGGCGTGCTCGAAGGCGTCGCGATCCGGGCCGTGCGGCAGCATGCAATTGTGCAGCGAGATGCCGCCCGGGACGAAGCCCTGTGGCTTCGCATCATACACGCCGTAGATCAGGCCCATGAACTCGCTCATGATGTTCATGTGATACCAGGGCGGACGGAAAGTGTTGTCGGCCACCATCCAGCGCTCAGGGAAGATGACGAAGTCGATATTCGCGGTACCCGCGGTCTCCGACGGCGAGGTCAGCACCGTGAAGATCGAGGGATCGGGGTGATCGAAGCCGATCGCGCCGACCGGAGAGAAGGTGCGCAGGTCGTATTTGTACGGCGCGTAATTGCCGTGCCAGGCGACGACGTCGATCGGCGAGTGGGCGAGCTGTGTCTTGAACAGCGCGCCGCCCCATTTCACGTAGAGCTCGGTCGGCGTGTCCTTGTCCTCGTAGTTCGCGACCGGCGTAAGGAAGTCGCGTGCATTGGCGAGGCAATTCGCGCCGATCGGCCCGCGTTCCGGCAGCGTGAAGGCGCCGCCGTAGTTCTCGCAAAGATAGCCGCGCGCCGGTCCCTTCGGAATCTCGACGCGGAACTTGACACCGCGCGGGATCACGACGATCTCGCCCGGCTCCGCATCGATGCGGCCGAACTCGGTCACGAGGCGCAGATTGCCCTGCTGCAGCACGAACATCAGCTCGCCGTCGGCATTGTAGAAATGCTGGTCCACCATCGATTTGGTGATGAGATAGACATGCGCGGCCATGCCGGCCTGGGTGTTGACGTCGCCGGCCGTCGTCATGGTCTGCACGCCCTGCAGGAAGGTCATATCCTCCTTCGGGATTGGCGCCGGGTCCCAGCGGAGTTGCGCGATCGGCAGATCGTTTTCATGGCAGGGCGCGGAGCGCCACAGGCCAGTGTCGGCCTTCTCGAAGCGGCCGGAATGCTTCACCGAGGGCCGGATGCGATAGAGCCAGGAGCGCTCGTTGCTGCCGCGCGGGGCGGTGAAGGGCGAACCGGAGAGTTGCTCGGCGTAAAGACCATAGGCACAGCGCTGCGGCGAGTTGCGGCCGATCGGCAGCGCGCCCGGCAGCGCCTCGGTCTCAAAGCTGTTGCCGAAGCCGGACATGTACCCCGGCGTCACCTGCGCCGAGCTTCGAATAATCTGATCAGGCGAGGTATTGATGTTCATGTCTATCCTCCTCCTTGCAAAGCAGCCCACATTTCCTGATCGCGCTTGTCGGTCCAGATCACGGGGTCATCGATCCCCGAGGCCTCGTCGAAGGCACGCGAAACGTTGAACGGCAGGCAGTGCTCGTAGATGGCGAAACTGTGGAATTTCGGATCCATCACTTCGCGCGTCGCCGCCATTGTCTCTTTGAGTGTGCGCCCCTTGGCGACCGAGATTTCTGCCGCGCCATAGAGCGAGGTGACGAAATCGCGCGTCATCGCGATGGCTTCGCGCACCGTGGCGACGCCCTTGAGCGCATCGCCGCGGCCCGGCGCGATTGCCTTGGGATTGAAGTTGCGGATCTCGTTCAGCGTCAGCGGCCATTCGCGCAAGTGCGCGTCGCCGCAATAGCAGGCCGAGTGGTATTCGATGAGATCGCCGGAGAACATGACCTCGGCATCCGGCACCCAGGCGACGATATCGCCCGAGGTGTGACCGGCCCCTAGCTGCATCAGGCGCACCTCGCGCTTGCCGAGATAGATCGACATCTCGCCTTCGAAGGTCAGCGTCGGCCAGGTCAGGCCGGGAATGCTTTGCGCATCCTGGAACAGGCGTGGAAAGCGGCCGTATTCGGAATCCCAGTCCTGCTGACCACGCTCCGCGATCAGCCGATAGGTCTCCTGCGAGGCGACGATGCCCTGCGCCTTGTAGGCGGAGGCACCCAGCACGCGCACGGCGTGATAATGCGACAGCACGACGTATTTAATCGGCTTGTCGGTGACCGTGCGGACACGCTCGATCACCTTGTTCGCCATCGCCGGCGTCGACTGCGCGTCGAAAACGAGACAGCCGTCGTCGCCTACGATGATGGCGGTGTTCGGGTCGCCCTCGGCAGTGAAGGCGTAGAGATCGGTGCCGATCTCGGAGAAGGTGATCTTCTTCTCGGAGAGATCGCCGGTGGATGCGAAATTCTTCGCCATCAGTTCATCCTTATAAGGTTATTGCTGTTGCTGTTGTTGCTGCTGGCCGTCGATCATTCGGCGTTTCGCCAGCACAAGCGCCTCCCTCAGCACGTCAATGTCGCCGATATGATTGGCGAGAATCAGCACCAGGGCCGCGTCGAAATCCGCGCTATGTTCATCCGTGAGGCCGCGATGCGCCTCGACGATGGCGCGAAACGCGTCGTCGGGCCGGGCGAAGTTCGAGCTGGTGGAAAGCGGCATGCGAAACCTCAATTCAGACCGACTGCCCGGGACAACGCTGCCGCAATTGCCTCGCGCGTCGGATGACGGAAGCGTGCCGCGACATAACCGTCGGGCCTGAGCAAATATGCGGCGCCCGGTTCCGCGTCATAGCGCTTCGCGACGAGGCCCGACGGATCGCCCAACCCGCCCCCGCCGCCGATGCGGATCTCCTTGACACCATCGGGCGCGCCGATCGCCGCGCCGTTGCTGAACGACAGCAAGGTGAAATCCGTTCCGCCCTTGCGGAATGCATCCGTCAGATAGGCTTGCGCGGCAACGGGCGCGTCGAGCATGGAACAGCCGGGAGACGGTCCGCCGCTCCACGCATCCGCATCGGGCGATGACAGCGGCGAGTCGTAGCTGCACGGCACCGAGAGCCGACCGCCATTGACCATGCGCTTGCCGAATTCGGTCTCCTTGGCGAGCGACAGCACCGCCTTGCGCAGCCGCGCTTCCTGATGCGAGTTCGGCGCCATGAAATCGGTCGAGCGGGTGGATTCGCGGATGTTCTCGTCGGCCGCGAGACTCCGCTCGACATGGTAGCTCTCGAGCAGGCTCGCGGGCGAGGTCCCGCGCAGCACCCGGTCGAGCTTCCAGGAGAGATTTTCTGCGTCCTCAAGCCCGGAATTGGCGCCGCGCGCACCGAAGGGCGAGACCTGATGCGCGGAGTCGCCTGCAAAGATCACGCGGCCATGGATGAAGCGATCCATCCGGCGGCACTGGAATTTGTAGAGCGAGATCCACTCGAACTCGAATTTGTCGTGACCCAGCATGCGCGCGATCCGTGGGCGCACGTTTTCGGGTCGTTTCTCGACGATCGGATCGGCGTAACGATTGAGCTGGAGATCGATGCGCCAGACATCGTCGGGCTGGCGGTGCAGCAGCGCCGAGCGTCCCGCATGAAACGGCGGATCGAACCAGAACCAGCGTTCGGTCGGAAACTCCGCCGTCATCTTGACGTCGGCGATCAGAAACTGATCCTCGAACACCTGCCCGGCAAACTCGGCGGCGACCATCTGCCGCAGCGATGAGCGTGCCCCGTCGCAGGCGACGACATATTGCGCGTGCAGACGGTAGGCGCCCTCGGGTGTTTCGATCGTCACCGCAACGGAATCGTTGCGCTGCTCCAGCGCCGTCACCTTGTTGCGCCAGCGCAGGTCGATCCCGGGCAGATCACCGATGCGATCGACCAGATAGGCTTCGGCGTAATATTGCTGGAGATTGATGAACGCCGGCCGCTTGTGGCCGTCCTCGGGCAGCAGGTTGAATTGATAGAGCTGCGACTCGCCGTGAAAGATGCGGCCAACGCTCCACACCACGCCCTTCTCGACCATGCTGTCGGCGACGCCGAGCCGGTCCCAGTATTCCAGCGAGCGTTTCGAGAAGCAGATCGCGCGGGATCCCTCGCCGATGCGGTCGGCATCGTCCAGAAGGATGACGCGCTGGCCGCGCTGGGCGAGGTCGATGGCGAGCGACAGTCCGACCGGGCCCGCGCCGACGACCACGACGGGATGCTCGGCCGGGCTTTGGGCCGGACGGTCCTGGTCGGGGTGACGGCGATAGCCGAACTGGGTTTTAGCCTGCTGCGTATTGGCCTGCGCCATGCGCTAACCTCGGCTCTGGTCAGGAGAGGACCAATCTGCTAGATAGTCTCACGTGCAACTATTTTGGACGGGAGCCGGCCGGCCGTCAACTGGAATTCGGAGTGCTGTTCTTGGCGAGGACATCCAGCGACATCGCGCTGAAGACGCGGAACGCCGATGAGGCTTCACCGCGGCCAAAGACCCGGCTCGATCTGTTCAAATTCGTCCCGTTCCGCCTGAACCGGCTCGCAGCGGAGGTGAGCGCCGCGCTTTCGGTCGAATATCAGGAGCGGCATGGTCTCGATATTCCGGCCTGGCGCGTGATCGCCACGCTCGGCTTCCGTAACGATGCCTGCAGCGCGCAGTACGTTTCGCAATGCACCCGCACGCACAAATCGACCATCAGCCGCGCGGTGACCACGCTGCTCAATGAGGGCTTGATCGAGCGCGTCGAGAACGAAGCCGACCGCCGCGAATTCCGCCTGCAACTGACGAAGAAGGGCCGCGCGCTCTATGAGGAGCTGTTCCCGCAATTGCTGCGGCGGGAGGACGAGATCCTCGCCTGTCTCTCGGCGCAGGAGCGCAAGCAATTATCGGCGCTGCTCGGCAAGATCGAGCAGAGCCTCGATCTGATCCAGACCAGCGAAGAGGCCGACGCGAAGCAGGCGTATTAGTCATCGCTGTCATTCCGGGGCGCGCGTAGCGCGAGCCCGGAATCATACTCCCGATCGTGATTATGGATTCCGGGCCTGCGCCGTCGGCGCATCCCGGAATGACGGCTGCGCCGTCACTTCGCAAACGACCGCGACGGCGGCAGGTGCAGCGCGAAGGCGTCGATCTTGTCGCTGGCGCGCGGATAGATCTCGGTTACGATCGGATCGTGGCCGGGAATGAACCTGTCGGGATTGCCGGCGAGACGCTCGATCGTCTCCCAGCCCTGCGCCATGTCGCCGATATTCAGGACGATCGGGAACGGGCTGCGGCGCTGCAGATTGGCGTAGTAATGCGCGGCATCGGACGCCAGCACCACCGGCCCGCGCGCGGTTTCGACCTTGACGACCTGCAAGCCGTCGGAATGGCCGCCGACCCGGTGCACGGTGACGCCGGGCGCAACCTCGCCATCGCCGGAATAGAAATTGACGCGCTCGCCATAGACATGGCGCACCATCTGCGTGACGTGCTCGACCGAGAACGGATGTCGCAGCAGTCCGTTGCACATGCAGCGGCCCGTCGCATAAGCCATCTCGCGCTCCTGGAGATGGAAGCGCGCATTCGGAAAGCGATCGAGATTACCGGCGTGGTCGTAATGCAGATGCGTCACGATGATGTCGCGGACGCTCGGCGCCGCGACCCCGAAGCGCTCCAGCGCATCGACCGGATTGAGCGTCAGCTTGCGCGCCCGCGCGCTCGCCTCCTCGGCATTGAAGCCGGTATCGACGAGAATATCGCGGCCGCCGCCGCGGATCAGCCAGACGAAGTAGTCGAGGTCCTGTGCCGCGCTGTCATGCGGGTCTGGCGCCAAAAAATTCATATGGGGGGTGCGCGGCGACATCGTCGCATAGCGCAGCGCGTAGATTTCGTAAGCGTTTCCCATGGTCTTACTTTTTTCTGAGTTGGATCGCGGGATGACCGGGCGCACCAAGCCATTGCCGGCCGGAAAGGTCAAACGCCGCGCGTTGCGGCCGAGACGGGCCTGCAATGTGAGAACAATCACACTATCGTCGCCGCAACTGCCCTAACGTGGCCGCTGGAATGCCCAACCAGATCGTGTCGAGTGCCACCGTGACCGTCCGTTTATTCCCCTCACTGCGCACCCCTACGTCGCGGTCAATTGTCGCGATAATGCCGAATCTCCAAGCGGTTGACGCCCCCCTTCCCCGGTTTGATAATGCACATTGCGTACGTTAAGGTCGCCGCGGCGCAAGCTGGTAACGGCGCCTTTTTGGCTGGACCGCGCTCATTATGAAAATTCGCTTCCTTTTTCTTCTCTCCTTGCTCGTTTCGCTCGTTCCGGCCGCGCCGTCCCTGGCCGCCGGGGACCGCTTTGCGCTGGTCATCGGCAACGCCAAATATCCGGATGCGGATGCCCCGCTGAAGGAACCGCTCAACGACGCGCGCGATGTCGCCGACGAGCTTAAGCGCGACGGCTTTTCGGTCGAAATCGGCGAGAACCTGACCGGCGATGGCATGCGCCGCGCCTTCGACAAGCTCTACGGCAAGATCAAGCCCGGCTCGGTGGCGCTGGTGTTCTTCAGCGGCTTCGGCATCCAGTCGGCGCGCCAGAGCTACATGCTGCCGATCGACGCGCAGATCTGGACCGAATCCGACGTGCGCCGCGACGGTATCAGCCTCGAGACCGTGCTCGGCGAGCTCAACACCCGTGGCGCCGGCGTCAAGATCGCGCTGATCGACGCCTCCAGGCGCAACCCGTTCGAGCGCCGGTTCCGCAGCTTCTCGGCCGGCCTGACCCCGGTCATCGCGCCGAACGGCACGCTGGTGATGTACTCGGCGGCGCTGGCCTCGGTGGTCTCGGATGCCGGCGGCGAGCACAGCCTGTTCGTCCAGGAGCTCCTGAAGGAAATTCGCGTCCCCGACCTGATGGCCGAGGAGACGCTGAACCGCACCAAGATGGGCGTCACCCGGGCCTCGCGCGGCGAGCAGGTGCCGTGGATCTCCTCTTCATTGGCGGAGGATTTTTCCTTCATTCCGGGCGCGGCTGGATCTCGCCCGCCGGTGGCGACACAGCCGCCTCCCGCGCCGCCCGTGGTCGCGAACAACCCGCCGCCGTCACCGCCCGCACCGCCTCCGACGCCGAAGCCGGCCGAAACGGTCGCAGCTCCCGCGCCTCCCCCTGCGCCCGCCCCGGCCCCGAAGCCCCAGGTCGAGGCCGCCCTGCCTCCGGCGCCTCCGCCGGTGAAACCGACCGAGGCCGCCCCCGCGCCGAGCACGGATAGCGGGCCGAACCCCGCCGTGCTGGCGGAGGATCCCACCATCAAGGGCCTGACGGCCAAGATCGCCGCCAATCCGGATGACGTGAACGCGCTGTACCGGCGCGGCCAGGTCTATGCCAGCAAGGGCGCCTACAACCTCGCCATCAAGGATTTCGACGACACGCTCCGGATCAACGCGAAGGATGTCGAGGCGCTGAACAACCGCTGCTGGACCCGCACCGTGATCGGCGATCTCCAGGGCGCGCTGAAGGATTGCAACGAGGCGCTGCGGCTGCGGCCGAACTTCGTCGATGCGCTGGACAGCCGGGGGCTCGTCAATCTGAAATCGGGCGCGGTCAAGAACGCCATCGCCGATTTCGACGCGGCCCTGAGGATCAACCCGCGCCTGACCTCCTCGCTCTATGGCCGCGGCATCGCCAAGCAGCGCAACGGCTCGGCCCAGGAAGGCGCGCTCGACATCGCCAATGCCAAGGCGATGGACCCGAACATCGTTCAGGAATTCGCAAGCTACGGAGTGCGCTAGTATTTTTTTGAGTTGAGGCGCCAGATGCCTCGAACCCCGGTGCCCCAAGAATGACTAATGGACGGATGCCGCAGGTCGCCGTTCCGGGGGGCCGATTGCAGGAATTTTGGAAGCACGCAGGTCTGCTGCGAAGGAGGGACTCGCAATGAATTTGGTTGCAAAGGGATTTACCGCAATCCTGTCCATCATCACGGTCGGCGCCGCTCTGTCGCTGACGACCCCGCCCGCATTCGCGGGCGATGCCGGCAACAGCAAGAACGTTACCGAGGATGAGATCGTCCGCGCGCTGGCGCCGACGCCGAAGAAGCCGCTGACCCGCGGCCTCTCGATCGCTCCGCAGGCCGATCCCACGCCGAACGCGGCAGAAACCAAGTTGATCCAGTCCGTGCGCGGCCGCTCGACGCGTTCGCTGTCGTCGACCGAGCGCGAGGAAATCGCATCGGTCGCCAAGGACAAGCCGAACATCGATCTCGAGATCACCTTCGACTACAACTCCGCAAACATCAGCGCCAAATCGCTCGCTTCGGTGCAGGCGCTCGGCCGGGCGCTGACCAGCCCGGACCTGAAGGGCTCGACCTTCGTGGTGGCGGGCCACACCGATGCCGCCGGCAGCGAGGCCTACAACCAGGACCTGTCGGAGCGCCGCGCGGATTCGATCAAGCGCTACCTCGTCGACAAATACGGCATCTCCGCGACCGACCTCGTCACGGTCGGCTACGGCAAGAGCAAACTGAAGGACCCGAGCCAGCCGGTGGCAGAGGTCAATCGCCGCGTGCAAGTCGTCAACATGGAAAACAAGACCACCGCATCGAAGTAAGCACCACGCAATCCTCTGAAGTGACCGGTCGTGATGTGGTGTAAAGTCTTGCTTCCAACGCGCGTCCCGCAGCCTTGCGGGACGCTGCTTCGTTTCAGGGAAATACTCTCAGCGGGCCTCGTACGGACGGCCGTGAGCCAGGCCAGGATGATCCGGCGATGAACCTCTCCGACTATCTCAAGCCGGCCGGAACCGTGGTGTTCGTCGTGGCCCTCGGCGTCGGCTATTATCTGTTTGAGCATCGGCATCGCCCCGAGGCGAAGGAAACGCCGGGCGAGGCGCTCGTCATCGTGACCAAATCGACCAACGCGTGCTTCTCGGACCTGGTGCGGGTGACCGGCTTCTTCGTGCCGCGCCGCGAGGCCGTGGTCGTGGCCGACCAGGAGGGATCCAGGGTCACCGAACTCTTCGTCACCGAAGGCACCCTGGTCACCGACAATCAGGAGCTGGCGCGCCTGACGGCACCGCCGCAGATTCCAGGCCAGCCGCAGCGACCCGGCCCGCAAGGCCCGGTCTCGCTGAAGGCGCCTGCGCCGGGCCTCGTCACCGAGGTCCGCACCATCGTCGGCGCGCCGGCCTCGCCGCAGGCCGGCCCGATGTTTCGCATCGCCGTCAACAACGAGATCGAGCTCGACGCCCAGGTCCCGGCGGTCCACATGCCCAAGCTCAGCTCCGGCGCGACCGTGCGCATCAGCCGCGACGACGCGCCCGATCTGATCGGTAGGGTCCGGCTGGTTGCGCCCGAAATCGACCGCGCCACCCAGCTCGGCCGCGTTCGCATCAGCGTCACCAACAATCCCTCGGTGAAGGTCGGCGTGTTTGCCCGCGCCTCCATCGACGCCAAGCGAAGCTGCGGCGTCTCGATCCCCAAGACCGCGATCGATCATCTCACCGTGCAGGTCGTCAAGGGCAACACCGTCGAAACGCGCAAGGTACGGGTCGGACTGTCGTCCGACAGCGCGACGGAAATTCTGGAAGGCCTCGCCGTCGGCGAAATCGTCGTGGCCGACGCCGGCTCTTCGCTCCATGACGGCGACCAGATCAAGACCATGTTCGCCGATGAACTCGATCGCACGCGGGTACGCTAATGGCTCTCAATATCTCGGCATGGTCGATCCGCAATCCGCTGCCCTCGGTCGTCTTCTCGATCATCCTCCTGATCCTCGGCTGGGTGTCCTTCACCAAGCTCGCGGTGACGCGGCTGCCCTCGGCCGACATTCCGGTGATCTCGGTCGCGGTGTCGCAGTTCGGCGCAGCACCCGCGGAGCTCGAATCCCAGGTCACCAAGACGGTTGAAGACGCCGTCTCCGGCGTCGAAGGCGTGCGGCACATCACCTCGCAGATCACCGACGGCCTGTCGGTGACCACCATCCAGTTCGCGCTGGAAACCAACACCGACCGCGCGCTCAACGACGTCAAGGACGCGGTGACGCGCGTGCGCTCCAACCTGCCGCAGAACGTCACCGAGCCGCTGATCCAGCGCGTCGACGTCATCGGCCTGCCGATCGTCACCTATGCCGCGATCTCGCCCGGCAAGACGCCGGAGCAGCTCTCTTATTTCGTCGACGACGTGGTCAAGCGCGCGCTGCAGGGCGTGCGCGGCGTCGCCCAGGTCGAGCGCATCGGCGGTGTCGAGCGCGAGATCCTGGTCTCGCTCGATCCCGACCGCCTGCAGGCGATGGGCCTGACGGCCGTCAATGTCAGCCAGAGCCTGCGCGGCACCAATGTCGACGTCGCCGGCGGACGCGCCGAGATCGGCAAGAACGACCAGGCGATCCGCACGCTCGCGGGCGCCAAGACGCTCGGCGACCTCGCCGGCACCATGATTCCCCTGTTCGGCGGCGGCGAGGTCCGGCTCGACGATCTCGGCACCGTCACCGACACCATCGCAGACCGCCGCACCTTCGCCCGCTTCAACGGCGAGCCCATCGTCGCGCTCGGCATCAAGCGCTCCAAGGGTGCCAGCGACGTGAAGGTGGCCGAGGCCGTGCAGAAGCGCATCGACGCGCTCAAGGCCGCCTATCCCGACGTCGACCTGAAGGTGATCGACACTTCGGTCGAATATACCAACGGCAATTACCACGCGGCGATTTCGACGCTGTTCGAAGGCGCCATCCTCGCCGTGGTCATCGTGCTGTTGTTCCTGCGCGACCTGCGCGCCACCATCATCGCCGCGATCTCGCTGCCGTTGTCGATCTTCCCGGCGTTCTGGGCGATGGACCTGCTCGGCTTCTCGCTCAACCTCGTCAGCTTCCTCGCCATCACGCTGTCGACGGGTATTCTCGTCGACGATGCCATCGTCGAGATCGAGAACATCGTCAGGCACATGAACATGGGCAAGTCGCCCTATCGGGCCGCGCTCGAAGCCGCCGACGAAATCGGCCTCGCGGTGATCGCGATCTCGCTGACGATCATCGCGATCTTCGCACCCGCGAGCTTCATGTCGGGCATCGCCGGACAGTTCTTCAAGCAGTTCGGCATCACCGTCTCGGTGCAGGTGTTCTTCTCGCTGCTCGCGGCGCGCTTCGTCACGCCGGTGCTCGCCGCCTACTTCCTCAAACATGGCCATCACGAAGAGCCGCCGCCCGGCCGCGTGCTGCGGTCCTATCACAGGATCGTGGCCTGGTCGGTGAAGCACTATTTCATCACGGTGCTGGTCGGCTTCGGCGTCTTCGCCGCCTCGATCTGGAGCATCACGCTGCTGCCGCAGGGTTTCCTGCCGGCGCAGGACAGCTCGCGCTCGCTGGTTGCGCTCGAGCTGCCGCCGGGCACCCAGCTCGCCTACACCGAAAAGGTCACCGAAGACATCGTCGCGCGCCTGCGAAAGCGGCCCGAGGTGAAGAGCATATTCGTCGACGGCGGGCGCGTTCCACCGGGGACCCAGGAAGTCCGGCGCGCCGCCTTGATCATCAACTACACGCCCAAGGACAGCCGCGACATCACCCAGCGCGAGCTGGAATTCTCGATCAGCCAGGAGCTGGAGAACATTCCAGACATCCGCTTCTGGTTCCTCGACGAGAACGGCCTGCGCGCCATCTCACTGGTCGTGACCGGCGCAGACGCCAATATCGTCAACAACGTCGCCAGCGAGCTCGCGACGCAGATGAAGCGAATCCCCACCATCTCCAACGTGATCTCGGAAACCACGCTGGAGCGGCCCGAGCTGCGCGTCGAACCACGCGCCGATCTCGCCGCACGTCTTGGAGTCTCGACCGAAAGCCTGTCGCAGACCATCCGCGTCGCCACCATCGGCGACGTCGGTCCCGCCCTCGCCAAGTTCGACGTCGGCGACCGGCTGGTGCCGATCCGCGTCCAGCTCGAGGACGCCGCCCGCGGCAATCTCAAGACGCTCGAACAGCTGCGCGTGCCGCTCGGCGAGCGCGGCGAGAAGGGCGGCGTGCCGCTCTCGGTCATCGCCGACGTCAAGCTCGACCAGGGGCCGACCAGCATCAACCGCTACGATCGCGAGCGGCAGGCGACCGTCGCCGCCGACCTCGTCGGCTCCGCAGCGCTCGGCGACGCCACCAAGAAAATCTACGACCTGCCGGTGATGAAGAGCCGGCCGAAGGGTGTGAAGGTCTCGCCCTCCGGCGACGCCGAAAGCCTCAACGAGCTGTCCGACGGTTTTGCGACCGCGATCACGGCCGGCCTGATGATGGTCTATGCAGTGCTGGTGCTGCTGTTCGGCACCTTCCTGCAGCCGATCACCATCCTGTTCTCGCTGCCGCTCTCGATCGGCGGCGCCATCGCGGCTCTCCTCATCACCGGCAAGCAGCTGACGACGCCGGTCTGGATCGGCATCCTGATGCTGATGGGCATCGTCACCAAAAACGCGATCATGCTGGTCGAGTTCGCGATCGAAGCCATTCGCGCCGGCAAGCCGCGCGAGGAGGCCATGATCGACGCCGGCATGAAACGCGCCCGCCCGATCGTGATGACCACCATTGCGATGGCCGCGGGCATGATGCCGAGCGCGCTCGCGGTCGGCGCTGGCGGCGAGTTCCGCTCGCCGATGGCGCTCGCGGTGATCGGCGGCCTGATCTTCTCGACCATCCTGTCGCTGGTGTTCGTGCCCGCGATGTTCATGGTGATGGACGACCTCGGCGCCCTGATCTGGCGCTTCGCCAAGCGGCTGATCGTGCACAGCGAGGATGCGGAGGCGGACGGTCATCACGGAGCCGCGGAAGCGACGCCGGGGCGGAAGAGCGTGGTGCATCCGGCGGCGGAGTAGATTCCGGACAAGCAGCCTGACGGCGCGCACTGGCGAAGAGCTCCCCGAGGCGCTATCTTACCCAAATGACTTTCACGCGCATCACGATCGACCCCGCCGTCTGCACCGGCAAGCCCTGTATTCGGGGCCTGCGGTTCCCGGTCGCACGACTGCTTGGCCTGCTGGCGGCAGGCGAGACTCGTGAATCCGTCTTGTGCAACTACCCATACCTCGAGCGCGAAGACATTGACGAAGCATTGCGCTACGCGGCCCTTCTTGCCGAGGATGAAGCTGTCGAGCTCCACCCCATCGTTCCGGCAAAGTGAAATTCCTGATCGACATGCCCCTTTCGCCAGTGCTGTCGCACTGGCTGACAGAAATGGGGCATGATTCAGTCCACGCCTCCATGATCGGGCTTCACGGTGCGAGTGACGCTGAAATCATCGATCGCGCCAGGCAGGAGGCGCGCACGGTCGTGACGGCAGATCTCGATTATCCTCGCCTGCTCGCAACCGCCGGCAGCGACAGCCCAAGTCTCATTCTTTTTCGAGGCGGCGACTGGACAGAGGTGGCCGTCCGGACCCGTCTGGCAGATGTTCTATCCGCCCTGACCGAGGACGACATCCAAGGCAGCATTATCACCATAGACCGGGATCGTGTCCGCCGACGCAGGCTCCCGATCGGCTGATCCTACTCGTTCCGAGCGATCGCCGTCAGCTTGGTCATGTTCCTCAGCAGGATGCGCCCACGCTGCAGATCGAGGATCGCTTCCTTGCGCCAGGCCTGAAGCTGGCGGTTGACGCTCTCGCGGGCGGCGCCGACGAAGACGCCGAGCTGCTCCTGCGAGATGTGCACCTCCGAGCCGAAATCAGCGGCGAGCGCGCAGAGCCGCCGCGCAAGGCGCACCGGCAGCGGCTGCAGCATGGATTCCTCCATGCGCTCGCTCTGCCAGCGGATGCGCTGGCACAGCAGTGCGATGATCTTGATCGCGACCTTCGGCTCGCGCTCGAGGAAGGCGAGGAAATCTTCGCGCCGCAGCACGAACAATTCGCTGGCTTCGCCTGCGGTCGCGTCCGCGGTGCGGTTCTGGCCGTCCAGCACCGCAACCTCCCCGAACAGGTCGCCCGGCCCCATGAAGTTCAGCGTCAGCCGGCTGCCGTCCGAGGCGCCGGTCTCGATGCGCACTTGGCCGCGGCGCACACCGAACAGCGCGTCCCCGGCGTCGCCCTTCTGGAACAGCACCTCGCCGTTGCCCAGATGCTGGGTATGGCAGAGACTGGACAGCCGCTGGATCTCGTCTGCGCCGAGATCGGCGAACATCGTGTTCATCTTCAGAATGACCGCAAATTCGGCCTGCTTGCTCATTTCAATGTCCTTGTGAATCTCATTGGCCAGTATCCCTGGCCGATGACCTTGGCAAAGTCGCCTGGAGCCATCGACGTCAGGATCGCGTAAAACCGCGCCGGGGAAGTGTGTCATAAGTCACATAACTTTGCAGCTCCCTCCGACTATTTTTACACGCTTGGAGCCGCTTCCCGTCCGGGGATAAACTCAGGCGCAAAGGACGGGCGCAAAGCCCGATGTTCTACCGGATTCGGCGCCGATCTGTCCGCCGTTGGAAAGTCGACATGAGAGCAGTGAAATTCGCCGGCGCGGCTTTGGCCGCCGTCATCATCGTGATCGCACTCCTGCTGGTGGTCGGGATTCCCTCGGGATTCCTGACCGCGACGATTGCATCCCGGGTCGAGAGCGCGACCGGCTATCGCCTGTCGATCGACGGCACCACGAAGATCAGCCTGTGGCCGACACTGAACGTCACGCTGAACGACCTCACGCTTGCCGACCCGAAGGACCGCGGCGGCATCACGCGCCTGACCATCGACAGCGTGCAGGCCGACATGACGATCTCGAGCGTATGGTCGGGCCGCCCGAAGATCAGCGAGCTCGTCGTCACCCATCCCGTGCTGTACCAGCCGCTGCTGCGTGAGCGCCTGCCGAATGCCGGCACCTCGCCCAAGCCGCTCGCGCTCGACACCAATGGCACGACCATCGATCGCGTCAAGGTCACCGACGGCGAGATCGCATTCGCGCGCGTGCGCGACCGCGTCGAGGGCCGCATCAGCGCGATCAACGCCGATGCCGTGATCGGCCGCGACCGCAAGGTCGACATCGCCGGCACCGCGCGCGTCGGCGATCATCCGACCAAGTTCGACATCAAGGCGACGACGCCCGCGTCGCAGACCGACCGGCCGACCATTCCGGTGGATTTCGCCATCGACATGCCTGACGTGCTGAAGTCGCAGCTCACCGGTCATGCCGAGATGCGGCTGAGCGGCGATGTCGTGATGATCAGCGGCGTCAACGGCAGACTCGGCGACGGCGCCTTCAACGGCTGGGCTTCGGTCGATATCGCGAGCAAGCCTCTGGTCAAGCTCGATCTCGATTTCCAGCGGCTCGCGATCCCGCTGGCCAAAACGCCGGAGGGCGCGTCCGGGCAGCCCTGGAGCGATGCGCCGATCGACGTGTCCGGGCTGAACTATGTCGATGCGCAAATCAGGATCTCCGCGAACGAGGCCGTGATCGGCGATGCGCGCATTGCGCCGCTGGCGCTTGATGCGAAGCTCGCGGGCGGCGTGCTGAAGGCCGGCACCGCCAATCTCGGCGCCTATGGCGGCCAGGTCTCCGGCGAGGTGATCCTCGACGCCACCAGCGGCGCGCCGAGCTTTGCCATGCATTCCGATCTCGTCGGCGTGCGCGCGCTGCCGCTGCTCCAGGGCCTTGCCGGGTTCGACCGGATCGACGGCAGGCTGCAAGCCAAGCTTGCGCTGCGCAGCGCCGGCACCAGCCAGCGCGCGCTGATGGCGAACATGCAGGGCACGGCCTTCGTCAATTTCCAGGACGGCGCCATTCGCGGCATCAATGTCGCGCAGATGGTCCGCTCGCTGACGACGGGCACGCTGTCCGGCTGGCAGGAAACCCAGGAGCAGAGCACCGATCTGTCGCAGCTCTCGGCTTCCTTCCGCATCGACAAGGGCCAGGCGGTGACGACCGACCTCAACCTGATCGGACCGCTGGTGCGCGTGACCGGCGCCGGCACCATCGCGCTCGACACCAAGATGATGGGTTTCCGGGTCGAGCCGAAGCTCGTGATGACGACCGAAGGCCAGGGCCGCGCCTCCGAGCCGGTCGGCTTCGGCATCCCCGTGATGATCCAGGGCAGCTGGTCGCAGCCGAAAATCTACCCTGATATGGCCGGTATGCTGGACAATCCGGACACCGCCTATGCCAGGCTGCGCGAGATGGGTAAGGGCCTGTTCGGCCCCGACGGTGCCGGGCTCGGCAATATTTTGGGCAGCCTTGGTGGTAATCTTGGTCTCGGCGGCACGACGGCGCCGGGCGGCAACGCTGCCGGCAATGCAAATCCGCAAACCCAGCAGCCGGGTCAGACCAATCCGCTCGGCGGCCCCTTGGGCGAGGCGATCGGCAATTTGATCCAGCAGGGACTTTCCAGCGGCGCGGGGACCAGCACTGGCCCTGGCGCGGGGACTGCCACTGGCACCGGCCGCAGCCGCAGCCTGCCGGCAACGCCAACCGGCCCCGCGCCGCAGGCCTCTCGGGCGCCCCAAGCCCAGGTCCCGGACGACGCGCCGGCGGCGCAGCAGGACAGCCAGCCGATGAACGACGTGCTGCGGCAGCTCTTTAATCGATAATTGGCGGACCAACGCTCCGGACTCCACGCCCGTCCCTTACATCGGCCTCCCCGCCCGCCGCTTCACCCGAACGGATGAGGCTGCGACAATTCATCACCCTTCCGGCCCGTCCCGCCGTCCACAGCGGGTAACCACGCCGCCCGGTCCACCCGTCCCCCGGACCAAACTATGGTAGAAGGGCGGTCGGGCCGGTACGGCCGGTAGCGCCGGCGTCGATGGCGGCGCAAGAGGATCGGGATGGCAGGGGCGAAAGACAAGACGAGGTTTCTGCGCGAGGGACTGTTCGCCAAATATGTCGTCTCCCTCGTCGGCCTCGTCGTGTTCGTGCTTGCCGTCAACGGCGCGATGGAGACCTGGATCTCCTACCGTGCCACCAAGACCCAGCTGACCGACGGGCTCGAGGACAAGGCGCAGGCCGCCGCGCGGCGGATGGAACAGTCGATCTCCGAGCTCGAGCGCCAGATCAGCTGGGTGACGCGCGCGAGCCAGGACACGCTCGAGAAGCGCCGCGCCGATTACGCCCAGTTGCTGCACCAGGTCTCGGTCGTCAATCAGCTGTTCCAGCTCAACGGCGAGGGCCGCGAGGTGCTGCGCGTCTCGCGCCAGTCGACCACGACCGGCGGCAATGCCGACCTCTCGCGCGACATGCGCTTCACCGACACGGTTGCCCGCGGCGTCAGTTACGCGCCGGCCTGGTTCGTGGACCGGACGCCGTTCATGTCGATCTCGGTGGCGCATTCCGGCTTCAACGCCGGCGTCACCGTGGCCGAGCTTGATCTCAGCTTCCTCTCGGACTTCCTGTCCGATGCCCAGGTCGGCAAGGCGGCGTTCGCCTATGTGGTCGATCCGCGCGGCCGCGTGCTGGCGACCTCGTCGAAGGGACCCGACGTCGGCAAGGACCTGTCGAAACTGCCGCAGGTCGCGGCCGCGATCGCCCCCGGCCGCGAGCCCGACACCTCGGGCACCGACTTCAACGGCCATGCGGTGATGAGCGCCGCCAGCACGGTGCCGAAGCTCGGCTGGAGCGTGATGTTCGAGCAGCCGACCACGCAGGCCCTGATGCCGATCCGCGACCAGCTGGTGCGCATCGCGCTGCTGATCGGGATGGGCCTGATGGTCGCGATCCTCGCCGGCACACTGCTGGCACGCCGCATGATCATCCCGATCACCGCGCTGCGCGACGGCGCGCACAAGCTCGGCGAGGGCGATTTCAGCCACCGCATCGACGTCCACACCTCCGACGAGCTGGAGGATCTCGCCGGCCAGTTCAACCGCATGGCCGACCAGATCCAGGAGACCTATTCGAACCTCGAGACCAAGGTCGACGAGCGCACCCGCGATCTCGCGCAGTCGATCAACGAGCTGAAGGTGCTGGAAGAGGTCGGCCGCGCCGTTGCCTCCTCGCTCGATCTCAATGCCGTGCTGCCGACCATCGCCGCGCGCGCGATCGAGATCACCCATGCCGATGCCGTGCTGATCTACGGCTTTGATGCCGAGACGCGCCGCTTCAACCTGGTCGAGGCCGGCGGCATCGACAAATCGGCCGATGGCGCGCATGTCACGATCGAGGAAGGCGCCAACATCCTGAGCGATGCCGCCGTGAGCGGTGAGCCGATCGCGATGGCCGATCTCGACCACGCCGCCGAGCAGCCGCTGCGCGATGTCGGGGTCGAGGCCGGCTTCCACTCGGTGCTGGTGGTGCCGCTGGTCGACCAGCAGGGCACGCTCGGCTCGCTGGTCGTGCTGCGCCGCGCCAGCGGCGAATTTGCCGGCAGCATCATCGGCCTGATGCGCACCTTCGCCAACCAGGCGGTGCTGGCGATGCGCAATGCGCGGCTGTTCACCGAGGTCGATCACAAGGGCCGCGAGCTCGCCGCGGCGCACGAGACCGTGCAGCAGCAGGCGGCAAAGCTGAAGGAGCAGACCGAGCAGCTCAAGGACTGGAACAAGTCGCTGGAGGAGCGTGTCGCGACGCAGCTCGGCGAGATCGAGCGCATCCGCAAGCTCGAGCGTTTCCTGGCGCCGCAGGTGGCGCAGCTGATCGCCTCCTCCGACAGCCCCGAGGGGCTGCTCACCAGCCAGCGCCGCGAGGTGACCGTGGTGTTCTGCGACCTGCGCGGCTTCACCGCGTTCACGGAAGCGACCGAGCCGGAAGAGGCGATGAACGTGCTGCGCGAATATCACGCCGCGCTCGGCACGCTGATCTTCAAATACGAAGGCACGCTCGACAAATATGCCGGCGACGGCGTGATGATCCTGTTCAATGCGCCGATCCAGTTCGAGGACCACACCAAGCGCGCCGTCAAGATGGCGCTGGAGATGCGCGACACCATCGGCCCGCTGACCGAGCGCTGGCGCAACCGCGGCCACAGCCTCGGCTTCGGCATCGGCATCGCGGTCGGCTATGCCACGCTCGGCCAGGTCGGCTTCGAGCAGCGGCTGGAATATGCCGCGATCGGCAGCGTCACCAACCTCGCCTCCCGCCTCTGCGGCGAAGCCAAGGCCAACCAGATCGTGGTCAGCCGCCGCGTCTACGGCATCGTCGAGCCCTGGGTCGAAGCCCGCCCGCTCGACGACCTCCAGCTCAAGGGGTTCAATCACCCCGTGCTCGCGATGGAGATCTTGTCTTGGCACGAGCAGGTGGAGAACGTTGTGGATGCCGCAGCCGCAAGGCGACTGGGGTAGCCAAAACAAAAACTGCGAAAACAACCCCATGCACAGTAGGCGGGGTCTGCGGAATCAATGAGTTACGCGGGCCTCATGTAGGTGCCGGAGCGGTTTGACGCGTCGGGCAAAACACTGGCAGAATGGTATGGTCAGGCGATTGCGCGAAAACCTCTACTGCCTCCGCTTGAGACGTTCCTTGAGCAGCATATTCACCAGGGCATTCAGCGAGATTCCCCGCGCGGCGGCGAGTTCGGATAGAGAGACCAAGACTTCAGGATCAAGATGAACCGGCGGCACGACGGGTGCGTCGCCTCGAGAGAACCTGCCGCGCATAGCGGTCGAGAAATCATACTCATCCTTCATCGGATCATCCGCTTCTCCCGAAGGCAGTTCCAAACGTCTCGCCACGTCACTTCCCGCCGATGGGAAATCAGCTCCCGTCCGCTCTCACCAGAGCAGCTTTCTTCGGGTCGTAGACGTAGTCCGTAATCGTGCCGTCCTTGATACGGTCCACTGCCTCGTCGACGACGAATAGTGGGACCAGAAACCACTCGCGGGGAACGATGGGATGTCCGAACCGATCCTTGATTTCGAGGTCGAGCTGGGCGCGGCCAAAGACGCGATGGATCAGGTTTTCTAGCCTGATACGGTTGACGTTGTAGAGATTGTAGGTCGCGACAATTTCGACGTCGGCCATCAGGTAGGTCGGGTCGATCTTGGCATTTGCGATACGCTTGGCTACGTCTCCTCCCGTAACCCCGATCTTGTGAAGAACTTCCCGATTAGCCGCAACGAGGGGATGGTCGGACTTGCTGCGCAACACGTAGATCGTGCCGCTGGCCAGATCTCCATCCTGACTCTCGTCGGCGAACAGCGGCCCGGCGTTGGGATCGGTGATGCGACGCCCCGCATCGTCACGGTGAAGTGCACGCTGGAGCGAGCGAAGCAGCACGTCGCTCTCCGTGCCGTTGTCGTAGATCACACGCAACCGGCTGTCGCGACGATCATACTGTGAGATGAACTCCTCGCCGACCTCTGCGACATAGGCGATCTGTCCGCCGACGATGAAGAACTCGCCTTTCTTGATCTCGGCCATGGTCTGGAACGGCCGCGTTTCGCGGATGCCCGCGTCGAGCTCCCGTTTCACCTTGGCGAAGAGGGGCTGAAACCGGTCGAAATCCTCGCATTTCTGGCGATTGGCGATCTCCTCGGCGGCGCGCTTGTCCGCTGCAGAGCGGACGTGGCGAAGTTCGGTGATGTCTGTCGGTGCTTCGGCGCCGACGCCAAGCTGGGACAGCAGGGCATCATCATCGAGTTCTTCGGCGAAACCCATCGGCGAGGACGCTGTGCTTTCCAGAAGCCCTTGACGATCAAGCGGTTCGAGCAAGGCGCGACAGTCGGAGAGTTCTCGCAGGCGATCCAGACGCACTGCGTACAAGCGCTCGAAAATGTCGCGATCTTCGCCATGCTGCGGAGGATGACTGCCGTTCCGGTCGGCGAACAGACGCTCAGCCAATCCAATCTCAGAGCATTGCCGCAGGTGATCCAATTTTCAGCGTCGAGCGGCAAGAAATCTCGCAGCGCCTCTTTCTGGCCGCGATAGAGGACATCGCACTGATATTCCGCAATGATCAGCGCCAACCGCGCGATCTCGGCAGGAAAATCGCGCAGTTCGATGCCCCGAAAGTTCGTCAGGGGGATTTCTGTTCGTAGCTCCGGCTCGCCTCGGCGCTTGTTGATCTCAGCCTCGATCGCGCGCATCTCCTTGTACGCGATGACGAGAAAATTCCCCGAGCCACACGCTGGATCGAACACCCGGATTCGCGACATGCGGTTGCGAAGATTCAGGAGCTTCCGCGAATTGCCCTCCGCTTCCGCAAGGCGCTCGCGCAGATCGTCGAGGAACAGCGGGTTGAGCACCTTCAGGATGTTCGGCACGCTGGTGTAGTGCATGCCCAGCGCGCCGCGCTCCTCGTCCTCCGCCACGGCCTGGATCATCGAGCCGAAGATATCCGGGTTGATCTTCCTCCAGTCCAGACTGCCGATGTGAAGCAGATAGGAGCGTGCTATCCGGCTGAAGCGCGGGACATCGAGGCTGCCGGAGAAGAGACCGCCGTTGACGTAAGGGAAGGCGTCGGCCCAGCGCGGGAGGTTCGCCGCGGACTTATCCTTGATCGCGGTGTTCATGGCGCGGAAGACGGCCCCGATCACCTCGTGCGCGTTCGTGGCATCGCTCATCTGCGTGATCGTCGCGGTGAACAGGTCGTTGCCGTTGAAGATGTCGGTGCTCTCGGCAAAGAAGCAGAAGATCAGCCGCGCCATGAAATGGTTCATGTCATGGCGGCGCTCCGACGTGCCCCATTCGGGATTGGTCTTCAGGAGCTCGACATAGAGCCGGTTGAGACGGCCGGTGGCGCGGATGTCGAAGGAGTTCTCGCGGACCTGCTTGACGGTAGTGATGCCGGCCAACGGGAGGAAGAAGCCGAAGTGATCGGGAAACTCGGCATAGGCGCAGGCGACGGTCTCGCCGCTCGTCAAATCCTCGGCCTCGAACGCCTCGCCGTCGGTTGCGAGCACGAATTCTGCCTTGGCCCGGGTCGTCGCCGGGCTCGCCCTCAGCGCAGCAAGGGTCTTGGGGACCTCGCCCGGCGAGGCAACCGCAATGTGGATGTTGCTGGTCTGGAGGACGCCACCCAGATCGGACTTGTTAGTCTCGCCCTTGCGCAGGCGCTTGAGCGTCGTCTCCTTGTTTCCGAAGGCTTGCAGGAAGGCGAAGGGGAACTCAGCGGCGTCAAACGGTTGTTCGGCCAGCGCGGAGATGGCCTCTTCGATTTCAACGGCGTTCATACGACCTTGGCCCAACGTCAAATTCGGCTGTAGGAGTGCCTCAGAAGATGCGCTGTGGCAACCCAGCGATCTGGCTGAGACCGTCTTCGCGGCCCCCTTCCCCCACCCTCCCCCGCATCCGCCTTCGCCAAGGCCTCGGCGGGCAAGACGGGGGAGGGAGCGCAGTGAAGGCAAGCCGCACACCCGTCGCGACTCTCGCAACGGCTCCACGAACCACATCCCCTCTCCCCGCGACTAATCCTCGCCTCAACATCGAAGCCAGAATCCGGATGGGAGACGCCCCGTGGCGTTTGCATTGCCTTCGCGTGCTTATGATTTGCAGATGCTGGACCGTCCCGTCGATCGCGCGCGTGACCACGGCTGGGTCTATGGCTTGCCACCCGGCATCGCATCCGAGCAATGGCCGCTCGATCCCGTCACCGGCTATCCGCTGATGCACGGTTTTACGCTGCTGCTGCCGGAGGATTATCGCGTCCATGGCGAGGACATCGTCGCGGTGTCGTTCTTTGCGACTGCGCCCGATCACAATGACGGCGGCGCGCCCGACGATCCCGAAATCCGCGAGGCGGTGGCGGCGCGGCCGGCGCATCCGCGTTTGTCGCGCATGACCGACATCCTCGACTACGAATATGCCGCGCTGCTGTTGACCAAGGCCGAATATGAGGGCCCGTTCGCGATCCCGCCGGCACCGCTTGCGCTTGCGGCGGCGGAGCGGCCGCGCTGGCTCGATGTCGGCGGCGCCAGCGCTTTCTTCGAGTCCGCCCCGCCCTTCGCACAGAAGATGTTCGCCAGTCCTCCGCGGGCCGATCTGGCGGAAAACCTCGCGATCGCCTTGACGCCGCGCGCGACCGATCCCAACGCCGGCAAGGCCCCGCAGGACCCGCACTTCCCACGCAACCCGCCGAGCGACTACCAGTCCTACTATTATTTTGTCGACGGCGTTCCGACCACCGACAATTACCGCCTGCACGATTGGGCCAAGGACCACGCCCACAACCATCTCGGCGGCACCATGCGGCCCTGCCAGGCGGTGCCGGCGATGAGCCCGTTCTACATCGAGTTCGAAGAATATTTCGGCGGCTACAATTTCGGCACCGGCAACGCGCAGCTCGACTTCAAGGACATGGAGTTCGAGTGGGCGTGCGGGTGATCACGCCCCGCGCTTCGGCCCGATCGCCTCGAAGCCGGCCTTCTGCTCGTCGCTCAAGTCAGCCTCGAAATCGTCGAGCGCGTCGCCGACGCCTTTGACCGCCTGCAGCATCGCCTGCAGCCGCGCCTTCACGTCGGCGAGGCGGGCCTGCGGTGTTTCCGCTGCCTTCGACGGGCAGGCGCTCAGCGTCTCCATGGTGCGCAGCGTGGTGTCCTGGAGCACCTCGAGCCGCGCGCGGGCGACCTCGTCGAGCTTGAGCGTGGAGGCGATGTCGGCGGCGGGCCATTGCTGCGCGACGAGCTGCTCATATTGGCGCTGCGCCTGCACATCGTAGCGGGGATCGCTGCTGCCATCGCAGGCGGCCTGAGCCTGCGTGTCCTTTGCCTGCGTGTCCTTTTGCCGGGCCGCGGCGAGCGCGGCGCGGCGGTCGTTGGCGAGTGCATCGAGCCTGGTCTTCTGGCCGTCGTCGAGAGACTCGACGAATTTTGCCAGCGGCGGCGCGATGGCATCCGCCGCCTTGATCATGGCCTCGAGCCGCGCCTGCATCAGGCCGAGGCGATCCGAGGCATTCGCCGGCGCCTGCGCCGGGCAGGCGTTGCGGATGGTGTCGCGCGCGGCATTCCAGGCGGAGCCGAGCTCGTCGAGCGCGGTGCGCTGCAAGTCGTTCGGCTGCACGGCCGCAGCGATGCGATCGACCGGCAAGCCGCCGGTGTCGCTGGCATCGCAGATGCCCTCCAGGGTCGGGACTTTTCGCCCGCGCCTGACCTGCGGCGAGGCGTAGGCGGCGAGCTCGGCTGCCGCATAGGGCGCGAAGATCGCGGCGTAGATGTCGCCATAGCCATAGAGCGAGAGGCTGGTCGTATCGGCGAAAATGACCGCATTGGTGAGATCGTCATGTGCGAACGGCCAGAACACCGGGCCGACCCAGCCGTAGCTGCCGTCGGGATGACGCCACCAGCCCTGCGGGCGCCGGCCACCACGCCAGCCGGACAGCGCCGCCTGCGCCGTGAGCGCCGCACGCAGGATATAAGGGTTTGAGGCCTGGCCGCGCTCGGCCCCACGCGGAGCCCCACGTGGATCCTGGGACCGCAAGGCGGCGGAGCGATAGCGGCCGCCGCGCACCGCCATGCGGGAATGCCGCAGGCGCGACATGCCGATCACGTGGCCGACCGCAAAGCGGGCAACGCCGAGCGGCCCGCCGCGCATCCCGAACTGCGCTTCCGCCCTGGTCGGCAGCAGCACGGCCAGAATGACGAGGGCCGCGCCTGTCAGCGCCAGTCCCATGCGAGGCCCCGGAACGACCGCTGACCTGACCAATTTGGCCTCCCTCCCGGCGCCAAGCGTGCACTCGCGTCGCGAGGGAGAAGACTCGCGGCGGAACCAAATGTTCCGAACGCGCACAGGGCAAAGCGTCGCGGGGAGCCCGGTTAACCTCGCCCCGCTTGCGGGGAGAGGTCGGATTGCATCGAAGATGCAATCCGGGTGAGGGGGTACAGGTCTCTCGACAGTCGCCCGTGCTGACAGAGCCCCTCACCCCAACCCTCTCCCCGTAAGAACGGGGAGAGGGAGAGGAGAGACCGCGCTTATTCCGCCTTCTGCGGCACCACAAACGTCTGGCCGGGATAGATCAGATTGGGATTGTGGATCTTGTCGCGGTTGGCCTTGAGGATCACGGCATAGCGGGCGCCGTCGCCATAGGCGAGCCGGCTGAGGGCCCACAGGCTGTCGCCGCGAACGATCACCCGGCTTCCACCCGCCTCCGCCGGCGTACCGGTGAGGACGTCCGCGGGCGAGGCCGATGCAACTGTCGTCGCCCCGGGTGCGGCCGGCGCGCGGGCCATGACACCTGATTTCGGTGCACCCATCTGTCTCGGCCGGGCCGCGGGCTTGTCCGTGGCCGAGGCGAGACGCGGCGACGGCAGCGACGCCACGACATCCGACTTGTCGTCGGGCTTCTCAGCCTGCTTCGCCTCCTGCCGCGCCGCAGCTGGAAGGGGACGTGCGGGCGGCGGCGCGGCTTCGGCAATGGTCACCGGCATGCCGCGGCCGGATTGCGTCACGGTGCCGTCAGGCGCCTTCGCCCGCAGGGTCAGTTCATAGGAGCCGGCGGGAAGTTTTGGCGGGGTCATCACGAACTGGCCCGACGCATCGGCCACCACCGTGTCGAGCGGCTTGCCGTCGCGCAGCAGCTCGACCCTGGCGCCCGGCGCGGCCCGCCCCGCGATCACCGCCGCCTCGCCCTGATCGTCGATGCGCCCTACGTCGAACCGCGGGCCGGTCTCGGCCGCGACCGCCGGCCTGGCCGGCACGAGATCGGCCAGCGCGGTGACCTGCTTCTGCGTCTCGGCCAGTGCATCCGGCTTCGGCGCGGGGGCCGGAGCGGTGGACGCCGCCGGCGCCGTGCCGGCGGCAAGCTTCGGCTCGTCCGGCCTGGATTCGCCTTTGGGCGCCGCCTTGGTCTCGGGCTGCCTGGCTTGGGGCTGACTGGCTTGGGGCTGACTGGCTTCGGGCTTGGCGGCCACGGCAATCCCGGTCGGCGCGCCGCCCGGCAGCAGGCGCCGCAGCTCGCTGGGACCGATCACCAACACGGTGCCGACCAATGCGAGCAGACAGAATGCAATGAAGGCCTTGGAAGCGAAGGCTTTGGATGCGGTGATCATCGGACACAAACCTTGCAAATCAGCCGAGGCGGCAACCTGCGCCGATTTGGCACCGGCAGCAAGACAGTCGATCGGATGAACCGGCGCGATCCTGCCGGAGTCAAACGCGCGAGACCGCATCATTGCTTGAGGATTTTTGTCGTGACCCCATTTTCCCGCCTGGCACGCTGGCTGGCGCTTGCGCTGATGATGCTCGCTGCCTCCCCCGCGCTTTCCGCCTCCGGGCCGCCGCCGGGATTCGTCCTCACCGACAATGCCGATCTCGCCTTCACCTCACCCGACGGTGCCACGGGGATCGAGCAGTACAAGAAGGAGACCGAGGATTCCGACCTCAAATGGCAGGTCTGGGCCCGGCACGGCGAGGTGATGACCGAGTTGAAGCCGGAGCAGGATTATCCGGCCGGCTTCCGCTTCACCAACGATTCGCAATGGCTGGTGCGGATGCAGAAGACCGGCTCCGGCGCGCAGGACCTCTATCTCTACCATGTCGCGAAAGGCGCCTTCGCGCGCGCGACCAAGACCTCGCTCAGCGACCTCGCCTGGGCCTATTTCCACGGCCGCCCGGACACGAAGAAGATGAAGCTCGACTACCACATCTCGGCCGATCTCGTGGAAGGCACCGAACAGGCCTATCGCGGGCTCGGCGTCAAATGGCCGGACAACCGCTACCTCGTGATCTCGCTGTCGGGCGCGATGGACAAGCATCCGAAGAACGTCGCCGTGAAGGGACTGGCGGATTGGCGCTGCCGCTATGACCTCAGGACCGGGACCTTCGATGTGCCGGCACTGTTCGCGAAGGGGAATGCGGAAGCCCTAAGGTGGGAGATCCGGCGGTGAGCGCCAGCGCGCGGGAACCAACTCCCTGATTTCGCCCCGATTCATAGTTCCCTAACCCTCACTGGTAACCGGCTCTTGTCGGTTTTGCCGCATCTTGCATCCCACGGGAGGGCTGGATGGGCGCATCAATCCGATGGAGCACGCGCATGCGCGCGTTGCTTCGCCGTTGGCAGGGCGCACCGCTGACGTGGCTGATCGCCGGCGGCGTCGTGCTGATGGTTGCGATGGCGATCGGCACGGCACTCACCGTCGACCGCTTCCGCCAGAACGCGATCGAAAGCGGCCGCGATAGCCTGGAAAATTCCGTGCGCATGCTCGCGCGGCATTTCGACCGCGAGTTCGAAAACTTTGCGGTGCTGCAGAAGAGCATCATCTCGGAGCTCGAAAGTCATGGGATCGAATCCGCCGAGGTATTCCGCAGCGAGATGGGCACGCTCGCGCTGCACGAGGTGCTGCGCGCAAAGGCCAGCGGCTGGTCGGACGTCGCCGGTGCCAACGTGTTCGACTCCAATGGCGTGCTGATCAACTCGTCGCGGCGCTGGCCGGTCGCCGACGTCTCGATCGCCGACCGCGGCTATTTCAATCGCCTCAGGAACGATCCCGCCGCGCAGGAAGAGATCGAAGTCGTGAACGGCCGGCTCGGCAACGGACCCGCGATCGTGTTCGCGCGGCGTATCACCGGTCCGCATGGCGAGTTCTTCGGCATCGTGTCGCGGGCCATTTCGCCCGAGCAGCTCGAATCGTTCTTCGCCTCGGTCGGGCTCGGCGAGGAATCCTCGGTCGCGATGCACCACCAGAATGGCCAGCTGCTCGCACGCATCCCGCATGCCGACGCCATGATCGGGCAGAATTTTCGCGAGGGCACGCCCGAGCAGAGATCGGTGTTCGAGCGCACCTTCGTCACGACCAAGCTGGCCAGCCCGATCGACGGCAAGGACCGCATCGTCGCCTCGCGCCTCCTGACCGGCGAGCCGCTGGTCGTGGTCGCAACCAAGTCGCTGGACGCGACGCTCGCCACCTGGCGTACGCAGACGAAGTTCTTCGTCACAGTCGCTGTGCTGTCGATCGGCCTGCTCGTGCTGACGCTGTTCCTGATCTTCCGGCAGATGACGCACCGGCTCTCGCTCGAGAAGCAGCGGCTCGACACTGCGATGAACACGATGACGCAGGGCCTGCTGATGTTCGACCAGGACGAACGGCTGATCGTCTGCAACAGACGCTACATCGAGATGTACGGACTGTCGGCCGAACTGGTGAAGCCCGGCGCCTATTTCCGCGACGTGATCCAGCACCGCCACGACACCGGCTCGTTCGAGGGCGACGTCGATGCCTATTGCGACCGCATTCTCGGCAGCGTCGGCCAGACGCACAGCGCGATCGTGGAGACGGGTGACGGCCGGCTGATCGAGATCAAGAACCAGCCCGGCGCCGCCGGCGGCTGGCTGGCCACCCATGACGACGTCACCGAGCGCATCCGCGCCGACGAGCGCATCGCGCATATGGCGCATTACGACGCGCTGACCGACCTGCCCAACCGCGTGCTGCTGCGCGGCCATCTGGAACGCCGCGTGGCGGAGCTTGCCCACGGCAAGCCGTTCGCGATCCTCTATATCGACGTCGACGAGTTCAAGGGCGTCAACGATTCGCTCGGACACGAGGTCGGCGACGAATTGTTGCGCCAGGTTGCGAGCCGCCTGCGCGCCTGCGTCGGCGGCAACGATCTCGTCGCACGGCTCGGCGGCGACGAATTCGCCATCGTCAAGGACGCGACCTGCGACCGGAGCGAGCTGACCACACTGGCGGAAAACATCCTCAAGGCGCTGCGCGCGCCGGTGGACTGCAAGGGCCAGGAGATCCCGACCGACGCCAGCATCGGCATCGCGATCGCGCCTGATCATGGTGACAATCTCGACGATCTGCTCAAGCGCGCCGATCTTGCGATGTATGCGGCCAAGTCCGAGGGCCGCCGCACCTTCCGCGTCTTCGTGCCCGAATACGACGCCAAGGCACGGCTGCGCCGGCAGTTCGAACTCGACCTGCGCCAGGCGCTCGTCCGCGGCGAATTCGAGGTGCATTACCAGCCGCTGGTCGATCTCGCGGCCAATGTGGTGACCGGCTGCGAGGCGCTACTGCGCTGGCGCCATCCCGAGCGCGGCATGATCTCGCCCGTCGACTTCATTCCTGTCGCCGAAGAGACCGGCCTGATCGGCGAGATCGGCGAATGGGTGCTGAAGCAGGCCTGCCTCGAGGCCGCCAGCTGGCCGGGCGATATTCGCGTTGCCGTCAACGTCTCACCGGTGCAGTTCCGATCGAGGACGCTGGCGCTGAAGGTTGCAGCCGCGCTGGCGGAGTCGGGCCTTGCGCCCGGCAGGCTCGAGCTCGAAGTCACCGAAACCGTCCTGATCCGCGACGACGAGGAGGCGCTGACGGTCCTCCAGCAGCTGCGCGAGCTCGGCGTGCGCATCGCGCTCGACGATTTCGGCACCGGCTATTCGTCGCTGAGCTATCTGCACAGATTCCCGTTCGACAAGATCAAGATCGACCGCAGCTTCATCAGCGACATCGGCCAGTCCGACGATTCGTCCCCGATCGTGCAGGCGGTGGTGCACATGGCCACCGCCCGCCACATGGTGACGACGGCCGAAGGCGTCGAGACCGAAGCCCAGCGCGAAGTTCTGCGGCACCTCGGATGCAGCCAGATGCAGGGCTGGCTGTTCAGCCCGGCCGTGCCCGCGGCGAAGTTGAAACAATTGCTGTCGGCGCAGGCGGCGGCGGCCTGACGCGGGCCGGACGGACGGGCGAACGACGATCACGATTTATTGCCCTTTTCGCCGGCAAGGGCGATGTCTACGATCCGGTCGAATCGCGTTTCGGAGCAGGCGGATGCAAACGATTGGGCTGATTGGGGGCATGAGCTGGGAGAGCACCGCGCTCTACTACAAGCTCATCAACGAACGGATCCGCGATCGCATGGGCAAGCTGCATTCGGCCCCGTTGCTGATCTATTCCTACGACTTCCAGGCGATCAAGGAGATGCAATACTCCGGCCGCTGGGACGAGGCGGCCGCCAGCCTGGCGGAGGTCGCGCGGCGGCTCGAAGCCGCCGGTGCGCGTGCGATCGTGCTGTGCACCAACACGATGCACAAGCTGGCGCCCGACATCGTGCCGCGCGTGACCATTCCTTTCATTCACATCGGTGACGCAACGGCGCAGCGTATCCGGGCCAGGGGTTACCGGCGGGTCGGACTGCTCGGCACGAAATTCACGATGGAGGAGGACTTCTACATCGACCGGTTGCGCGCGCACGATCTCGAGGTCCTGATCCCTTCGGCCGACGAGCGGGCCGACGTGAACCGCATCATTTACGACGAGCTGTGCCTTGGAATCGTTTCCGCGTCCTCTCGCCGCCGCTATCAGGACGTGATGGCGGCACTGGTTGCCCGCGGCGCCGAGTGCATCATTCTCGGCTGCACCGAGATCACCATGCTGGTCGGCCGCGACGACACGTCTGTCGAGACGTTCGACACGACCGCCATTCATGCGGAGACTGCGGCCGACTTCGCGATCGGATGATTGCGGTCGCGCAGCCGGAACATCGCCGGTAAGGGCGAGGCGCGGAAACGGAGGCGAATCCAGACCGGACCTCGGACCGCGAACTTCGCCAATGCAGACGAAGCGGCGATCGCGCAGCATAACGTCCCGGGAGGCGTGAAAGTTCACATCAGCCGTTTGGCGGCCCGCACTTCCGCGAATTCGGCGTCGGGATGACTGACGATGGTGGCGACCCAGATGCCGCTGATGATCAGCGACCAGGCGGTGTCCCAATAAATCCAAAACATCTGCCAGCCTCCGTTTCGACGACTTCCGCCCGCGGGATCGAGTAACGGCAAAGCGAGGCAGGCGTTCCCGGCACGATTGCCGCACGGAGATGTGCGGGCGAGGCGCGGCGCTATTTTTTGTTGGTGGGCGACGGCGTGGGATCGGTTTGACCGGTGTGGCGCTTTGCCACGACGTCTTCGTCGCGCTCCCCTTCGCGCGGGCGCGGCGGCAGCTTGGGCTGGCCCTTCTGGCCGCCATGCTTGCCGCCCATGTCGGGCTTGCCTTCGAGGTCGTTTTCACGGGGCATGCCGGGTCAATGCGCTGGCACGGCATTGGTTCGCAAAGCTGCGGCCCTATTTCCGCCTGTGAACGAGTTCATAGAACCAATGCTGTTTGCAGTGCACGATCGCAGGTGCCTCAAACGACGGATGGACTTGGCCTGATGCGGAAACGGCTCGTTGCCTGGACCCTCCTCACCTGCGCGCTGCTTGCGGTGGCCGTGTGGGGCCTGCTCGGTGCGCCCGACACTGCGTCCGGCCCCCATCTGCCCTCCCGCAGCCTGACGGCGGCGTCGCGGTAGCCACCCGCGCAACCGATACAATTTCGGCATCGATCGATCCCAATTGGAATTTGGTGCGGCGGCACGGCTCCCGCTATCCTCCGGCAAAACGACAAGGCCATAGCGGCCAAAGGAGGAGCCCGATGTCGAGACCGACCAGCCGCAGCGCATCACGCGCTGCGATCGCCACCACCCTCGCCTTCCTTGTCCTCATTTCTGGAGTCCGCGCCGGCATGGCCGAGACCTTCGCCTATGTCGGCAATGCCGACAGCAACGACATCAGCGTGTTCAAGCTGGCCGAGAGCGGCGAGATGATTGCGGTGCAGACCGCCTCCTTCACGGGCGTCGAGAAGCCCGGCTCCTCGACGCCGCTCGCGATCACACCCGACCATCGCGTGCTGATCGCCGGCGTACGCTCGCAGCCATTCCTTGCGGTGAGCTTTGCGATCGACCCCAGGACGGGCCAGCTCAGCCATATCGGCAACGGACCGCTCGCCGACAGCATGGCCAATATCGCCACCGACCGCGGCGGCAAGTTCCTGTTCAGCGCCTCCTATGGCGGCAACAAGGTCGCGCTCAATCCGCTGGCCGCAAACGGCGTCGCCGGCGAACCGAAACAGGTGATCCCGACCGGGCTGAACGCGCACGCCTTCCTGCCCTCGCCCGACAACCGCTTCGTGTTCGCGACCAATCTCGGCTCCGACCAGGTGCTGGCCTTCGCGTTCGATGCCGTAGCGGGCACGCTGACGCCGAGCGATCCGCCGTCGATCAAAGTGCCGGAAAAATCGGGACCGCGGCACTTCGTGTTCCACCCCAACGGCAAGTTCGTCTATCTCCTCCACGAGCTGAACGGCGACGTCGCGGCGTTCGGCTATGAAGCCAAGAGCGGCGCCTGGACCGAAATCCAGCGCACCACCGCATTACCCGAAGGCTTCAACGGGAAGCCCTGGGCCGCCGACATTCACATCACGCCCGACGGCCGCTTCCTCTATGCCTCCGAGCGCACCACCAACACGCTGGCCGGCTACAGGGTCGATGTATCAAGCGGCAAGCTCACCCAGATCGGCAGCGTGCCGACCGAGAAGCAGCCGCGCGGCTTCCACATCGATCCCTCCGGGCGCTACCTCGTCGCGGTCGGCGAGCTCTCGGACAGCATGACGGTCTATGCGATCGACCAGAGCAGCGGCGCACTCGGCAAGCTGAAATCCTATCCCACCGGCAAAAAGCCGAACTGGGTGGAGTTTTTGAGTTTGCCGTGAGGGGCATTCACAGAGGCCGTCATGCCCGGGCTTGTCCCGGGCATCCACGTTCTTAGCAGCCAAAAACAAGGTCGTGGATGGCCGGGACAAGCCCGGCCATGACGCTGTGGAAGCGTCACCGCCCCGAACGGTCACGTCATACGCGAGTGCCCTGCGCCGGAGCGCACGGGAGGCGAACCTCTTCCCTTATGCCGCGACTAATCCAACAGGGGGCATCGCGCCGCCTGCGCTGCGGCATTCTCATCGGGCCGGCCCATGGTCCGCCCCGCGCGCTTCTGCTATCGATGAGGCCGTCAAGGCCCCAACCGGAATGACCGATGCGTCCATTGCCTGCGCGTTCCTTTTCCAGACATTTCGTTGCGCTCACCGGACTGCTGATGCTGTCCGCCCCGCTCGCGCGGGCCGCCGATGACGACGCACCCAAGGGGCCGGCGGTCACGGTGTTGAAGGTCGCAAAATCCTGCTTCTCGGACATCGTCGAAGCCACCGGCACGATCATCGCGCGCGAGGAGACCTCGGTGCGGCCCGAACGCCCCGGCCTGAAGGTCACGGAGGTGCTGGCGGAAGCCGGCGACACCACCACGGCCGGTCAGGTGCTGGCGCGGCTGGCGCTGCCCGAAGGCGGCTCGCTCCAGGTCACCGCCCCGGTGGCGGGCGTGATCGCGACCTCGACCGCGCAGATCGGCAACCTCGCCTCGGCCAAGGGCGAGGCGCTGTTCACGATCGTGGCGCGCAGCGAATATGATCTCGTCGCCCTGGTCGCGACCGGCGATATGCGCAAGCTCGCAATCGCCCAGCAGGCGACCGTGCGCATTGCCGGCGCCGGCGACCTCGACGGCAAGGTGCGCCGGATCGGATCGACCGTCGAGCCGAACATCCAGCAAGGCATGGTCTATATCGGCATCTCCTCGCAGAAGCGGTTGTTGCTGAACGCCAGCGGACGTGCGCTGATCAAGTCCGGGCAGAGCTGCAATGTCGCGGTGCCGCTGACCGCCGTGCAGTATTCCTCCGCCGGCACCGTGGTGCAGGTGATCCGCCGCAACCGCGTCGAGACCAAGCGCGTCGAGGTCGGCCTTATGTCGGGCGGCAATATCGAGGTCCGCGACGGCCTCAACGAAGGCGACGTCGTCGTCGCGCGCGCTGGCGCGCTCTTGCGCGAAGGCGATCCGGTGCGCCCGGTGATGGCTACGGAAGCCGCGAAGTAGGAAGCTGGCTCGTGTCCCGGACGCGCTGCAGCGTGCCAAAAGCGCGTTTACGCGCGTCTTCGACACGCTATGGCTGCTGCGAAGAGCCGGGTCCCATCTCGTCACACAGCGACAGTCTAAAAAACTGGGCCCCGGCTCAGCGTCGCATCATTGCATGATGCGCCGCGTCCGGGGCACGAGAGATCGTAAACTTGAGAAAAACTAGCCGCCGGCTTCGCCGAAATGGACGTCTTCGAGCAGCGAGGAGGAGACGGTCGGGACCTGGTCGCCTTCGGAGGCGCGGGAGATGGCGAGGCGGGTCTTGTTGAAGACGCTTTCGGCGCTGCCTTGCGCATCGAGGTTGTTGAGGAATTCGCCGACCAGCACGCTGTGCTCGCCCTTGCCCTCGTCGACGACCTTGCCGGGCGAGGCCGAGGTGAGGATCAGCGCATTGTCGGACGCGCTGATCGGCGCCAGACCGTGGCTGTAGGCGCGGAACCGGCGCTCGTAGGGGTTACGGCGGGAGGCATCTACGACGACGAGCTTGGCCTTGGCGCCCTGCTCCTTCATCATCTCGAGCACGCCGTCGATGGAGACGCCCTGGCGGCGGACATCCTTTTCCTTCCAGATCACGGCATCGACCGGCAGCATGTAACTCTCGCGGCCGGCCTGCACGCCGTAGCCGCCGAAGAACAGCATGACGACGGTGTCGCGCTTGATCCGGGACTTCAGGCGATTGACGGCGCGGACCATGTCGTCCCTGGTCGCGTCTTCCACCATGTCGACGTCAAAGCCATTCTTGCGCAGCGCCGAGGACAGTGCGCGGGCGTCGTTGATCGACTGCGTCAGCGGCGCGCTGGCGTCGGGATAATGTCCATTGCCGATGACGAGGGCGAGGCGGGAAGTCTGGCCGATCGCGCCGGTGACCTGGTCGGTCGAGACGGCCTTGGCGGCATCGAGTGCACGCATGTTGAGGGCAGCATGGGCGCCGATCACGAGCGACACCGTGCCGATGAGGGCTGCGGCGACCGCGATCGTGCGGGAAATGTCGAGCTGCCTTACATTCATCTCGCTTTGTTCCTGTCAGTACCAAAGACCAGCCAAGCGCGCGCACACTGTTTGAGTAGCGCGATAGCGTCTTCAGGTTTGAGGGATTGGCCGGGGTGTGCCCCCGAATTGCGCGCAATTTGCGGCGCCGCACCAAACAAACCCTTAACCGGATCTGGCCTCCCGGGCAATAGATTGCCCAAAAATTGAGCTAACGGTCTGAATATACTGGCCAATTCGGCAACCCGATTTTCCCCATGCCGGGCGTTCCCCGTAGCCTTCCGGAGCCTGATCATGCAGCCCTCGTGCCGGGATTTTCTGTGACCGCCATCACCTTTGTATTTCCTGCGAATCCGGGTAGCTTTTTCAAAGACTTGCAGGGGGTGGCGCGGGGCTGGGGGCGCGCCGGCCGGCCCCGGACCAAGACCCCGCGACCAGGTATTTCATGAACTTTCAATATTTTGCCGGCGCCGCCTGCCGGGCGCTGACGGCGCGCAAAGATGGCCCCTCGCTTTACGATGTCTGCGATCCCGTGCTGGCGAGCCCGGTCAGCGGCGATCCGCATCTGGCCAAGTTCTACAAGACCGCGCTCGGCAATCCCGCATTGCGCCTGCTGCTGCGACGCGCGGGCCTGCCCGAGCTGCGCGACGAGACACGGCTGACCCGGCTGCGCGAGGCGCTCGCGCGCGCCCGCGACGAGGCCGAGCCTGACTGGGCGGCGGTCGGCCAGCCCGTCGCCGATCTCGTCGACAGCATCGCGCTCGACCATCCCAAACCGCCGCCGGCGCTGTTCACCGGCTCAGCGCCGCACCAATCGCAGATCGACGGCGTGATCCGCGACTGCGCGCAGCATCTGCTCGGCTCGCACCGCAGGAACGGTTTCCTGCCGACCTATGCCGCCTTCAACCTGATCGGCGACCCCGATTTCCGCGGCCGCGAGCTGATCATGGCGCTCACCGGGCTGAACGCGCGCGGTTACAAGAACTCCTCGCTGCTGTTCAATCTCGCCCGCGTCTTCATCGCGCGCTCGCCCGCACGCGCGGTCGTCAATCCGCCCTGGATCGGCATTGCCGAACCGATGTGGGAGCCGGTGCAGATCCGGCACCGTTCGGCCTATTACGACGCGTTCTTCATCGAGGCGCTGCTGGGCTATGTCGAGACCGGGCTCGCTTCGACCGCCGACGCGATCGCGGCGAAGCGCACCATCGCCGACATGGTCGATTTCTGCGTCAACATCAGCCGCGAAGAGGTCGAGGGCATCGACGGCGCGCGGTTCAACGTCATCACCGCACTGGCGCCGGCGCCGCACCCGCGCTTCTCGCGCTACTTCGCGCAGATCAAGCAGGACCTCGGCTTCGGTGTCTACGTGCCGGATTGCGACACCACGGCGTGCTCGATCTCTGCAGCGACGCAAGCCGGCTGCACCGATCCGATCATCGACCAGCCGCTGCTGGACTTCTATTCGGGCTACCAGGTGCGCGCCGGCGTCAACGCGCCGCGCGTGACCGTGCCGCTCAACGACCATATCGACTACGAGGGCGGGGTTGCGACCTGGATCGACAATCTCAAGGGCGAACGGCCCTATGGCAACGATCTCGATCCGACGCTTAATCTCGACATTCTCGAGGTGAGCTTTCGCAACCTGGCGCGCTGGAAAGTCCTGGAAACGCCGGCGCGACTGGCCACCGTGCATCGCATCATCGGCTTCCAGAAGCGGCTCGCCGCCAGCGGCGCCTTCGCCAATCCGCGCTCGCACATCTATTATCTGCCGGAGCTGTACGGCGCTTATTTCGGCCGTTGTTACGCGGCCTTCCTGGCGCTGCCGCTGGCGGCGCAGGCTGCGATCGATCCCGGCGGCGATTTCGATTTCATCCGCCATCGCGTGCTCTCCTACGTCAAGGGCGAGCTGATGGCCGCGGAGATGAACGTGTTCGACGCGGCACTGGCGCTGATCGCGCTCGGCCATCTCGGCGCCGACCCTCGCGCCTTCGCGCCGGCGCTGAACGTGATCGTCGCAAGCCTCGGCGAAGGCGGCCGCCACGGCCCGTTCCGCGCCTATGAATGGAACAAGATGAAGACACCGACGCGTATTCTGGTGGGCGGGCCGGAGGTGACGTCGGCGTTCGTGCTGATGGGACTGGCGGTGGCGCGGCGGGCAATGATGGGGCGGGGGTGATGATGGTCTCGTGCCCCGGATGCAGCGCAGCGCTTCTTCAGCGGTGCGCTGCAGAGCCGGGGCCCATGCCACCCAGAATGGTGTCTGTGACTTTCTGGGTCCCGGCTCTGCGAAGCGGCGTACACGCCGCACCGCGTCCGGGACACAAGAGATACGGCCGCAATGACGGGAAGTTGAAAGCCGATCTGTTAGGCATAAGCTGGCCGGGCGGACAAAAGCCGACCACAATTGCGCGGCTTATCGAGATTGTCCTGAACACGCGGACCGGCATGTTGCGAAAAGTCCTGATTGCACTGTCCCTCGTCGCCTTGCCGTCGTTGGTTGAAGCCTCCGACATCACCGGTGCGGCAAAAGTCCGCGCCGGCGATTCTGTCGTGATCGGGACTACGCGGATCCGGCTCGGCGGCATCGACGCGCCCGCGATTGACCAGCTCTGCCTCAACACCAAGAGCGAGCGCTGGACCTGCGGCATCGCGGCGCGCGACGAGCTCGCCAAATACACCGAGGGCAAGAATTGGGTCTGCCACACCCGCGCGATCGACCGCCGCGGCCGCACGGTGGCGCGCTGCGAGGTCGGCGGCGAGGACATCCAGAAATGGCTGGTGCGCAGCGGCTGGGCGCTGGCCTATACCCGCATCTCGCGGGACTACGAGCCCGACGAGGCCGCCGCGCGCGAGGCCAAAGCCGGCATGTGGCAGGGCGCCTTCATCGCGCCGTGGGACTGGCGCGAACGCAACAAGAAGACGACGATCTTGGGCGCCACCAAGCCGCCGGATGGGGCGCATGCGGTGCTGCTCGCCTCGGCCTCGGGACCGGTCGCGCCGTCGCCGGACTGCACCATCAAGGGCAACGTCAACAGCGCCGGCGAGTGCATCTATCACCAGCCGACCAGCCGCTGGTACACCCAGATCAAGATGAAGATCAGCAAGGGCACCCGCTGGTTCTGCTCGGTGGAGGAAGCTGAGGCTGCGGGCTGCCGCGAGACTAAGAGATAACCCACGTCAGACCTGCGTTTTCCGGTCTTTTCTTGGCATCCCGCGCCGCGTAAAACTAGGAATCAGCGACCCACCATCCTGTTCTCAAGCAACAAGGACCGACAGCAATGACCGTTCGCGCGGGCCGGGAATTTCTGGCCATCCCCGGGCCCACCACGATGCCCGACGAGGTGCTGCGGGCGATGCACCGTCCGGCGATCGACATCTACTCCAAGGAGATGCACGAGCTGACCGACAGCCTGCTCAGCGATATCTCGAAATTGTTCGCGACCAAGGGCAAGTCCTACATCTACATCGCCAACGGTCATGGCGCCTGGGAAGCCGCTTTGACCAACGTGCTGTCGCGCGGCGACAAGGTGCTGGTGCTGGAGAGCGGACGGTTCGCGATCGGCTGGGGCAACGCGGCAGCGCTGATGGGCGCCGAGGTCGAGGTGCTCAAGGGCGACTGGCGTCGCGCGGTGCGGCCGAGTGAGGTCGAGGAGCGCCTGCGCCGCGACAAGGAGCATGCGATCAAAGCCGTCGTCGTCGTCCAGGTCGATACGGCGTCGGGCGTGCAGAACGACATCGAGGCGATCGGCAAGGCGATCAAAGCCGCCGGCCATCCCGCCTTGTACATGGTCGACACCGTCGCCTCGCTCGGCTGCATGCCGTTCGAGATGGACAAATGGGGCGTCGACGTCGCGATGTCCGGTTCGCAGAAGGGCCTGATGACGCCGCCCGGCCTCGGCTTCGTCGCGGCGAATGCGCGCGCGCGCGAGGTGCAGAAGAAGGCCAATATGAGCACGCCCTATTGGAGCTGGAGCGAACGCGAGGGCACCGAGAATTATCGCAAATATGCCGGCACCGCGCCGGTGCATCTGTTGTTCGCTTTGCGCCAGGCGATCGACATGCTGCACGAGGAGGGGCTGGAAAACGCCTTCCGCCGCCACAGCCTGCTCGGCGAAGCCGCAAGGCGCGCGGTCTCCGCCTGGACGGAAGGCCAGGTTCTCGGCTTCAACGTCGCGGAGGCCAGCGAGCGCTCCAACACCGTGACGACGGTGACGATGAGCAACGGCCACGATCCGGCGATCCTGCAACGCTATTGCAAGGACAAGTGCGGCGTCGTGCTCGGCACCGGCATCGGCGATCTCTCCGGACAAGCGTTCCGCATCGCCCATATGGGTCACGTCAACGCCCCGATGCTGCTCGGCACGTTGGGCGTCATCGAGATCGGCCTGAACGCGCTGAAGATCCCGCACGGTAAGGGCGGGCTGGAGGCGGCGGTTGCGTATCTCGGCGAAGAGGTGGCGGTGTAGCAAGCCCCACTGTCGTCCCGGACAAGCGCAGCACAGCGGAGCGCAGATCCGGGACCCATCGCCACAGGCTATGGTTTGGCGAAGCCTCGGAGTTATCAGCTCGTGAGATAACTCCTCCCTGGGGTTATGGGTCCCGGATCTGCGCTTCGCTTGTCCGGGACGACAGTTGAGTTTGCCGCAACTACGGTGGCACGCGATAGGCTTCGACTTGCGCTTTCAGCTCATCAAGTGATGCCAGCGGCGCCTTCGGATCGACCCGATATTCCCCACTCGCCAGCCATCTCAGCACCATCGCATCCACCACCGGCGAGTGGTGGATGACGTCACCGTAATTGTCGAGGTCGTGCGTCACGTGCTTGATCGCCCGGAAATCGTGGAGACGCACATTCGGAAACTGCGTCAGGCGTTCGGCAATGCGCGCCGTGAGATCGGTGACGATCTTCAGCGCTGCGGGCGAGGCATCGCGCATCGCGACAAATTGCAGGATCGAATAGGGCGGAAAGTAGATGTCGAAGGTCACGTCCGGATGGCGCGCGATCAGCCCGACGGCGTCGCGCTCGAAATGCCGGACCATGGCGTCGTAACCGTACCTTCGCCGAGGAAGCGGCTGCGGACGGGATCGGTGATGTAGGCGAAGGCGGCGAGCGTCCTCTTCGCGTTGTAGCCGCGCGCGACGTCGAAATCCCGCGGCAGCGCGTAGATGTCGTCGACGTCTGCCAGCGCGAACTTGACGGGGAGATAAGGCGCCGCCCGCGTCAGCGGCTCGCGCAATGGCGGAACGGACCGCAGCAGCGCGAACAGGGATTCCTTCGCCATCGCCGCGCTGAACAGATAGGACGCGATGCCCCCAGTTGTTCGGCGATAGAGATCGACAGCGAGATAAGGATCAGTCTCGATATCGGCCGCATCGACATAGATAAAATCGTCCACCGCCCAGATCACGCGCCGGGCGCCGCGGGCGATCGCCTGCTCCAGCACAAAACCCTGCTGGCGCGAATTGGACCCGGTCATCGCCAGCTTGAGCGAATGGACGCCGAGCGCGCGATCGATGTCGCTCTGGCGAAAATGAATCGCGAGCGAGGTGCCCATGAAGACGGTGTCGAACGACTGGCTACGGATCAGCCCGGCATTCTGCACGCGCGTGTCATCGGAATAGAAGGCGGCGACCAGCCGCGAGGGGCGGAACAGTTGCAGCGGATCGACGACATAAGTGAGCGCCGCCGCGCCCAGCACGCACGCGACGCTCGCAAGCAGAAGGCGCCGCAAATGTGTGAAATTGCCTCGCATCAGAACCGGAAATAGATGAATTCGCTGTGGCTCTGGATGCCCAGAATGCCGAACGCGAGCGCCAGCGACGCGGCATAGAGGAACAACGGCCGCAGGCGCCCTGCCCGCAAGGCCTCGCCGACCTGCCGGTTGCCGTGATCGTAACCCATGATCGTTTGCGTGTTCGGCGCCAGCCATATCAACGCGCCGTAGATTGCAACCATGACCAGCGCTGCGATCTCGTCACGGCCGAAGACGATAGTCGCGGGATCGGCCATCGCGCCGAGGATCAGCATGGCCCAGTCGATCCGTTCGGCGCGGAAAAACACCCAGGCGACGACGACCGCGAGGAATGTCAGCACAGCCCCGGCAATACGGAACGGGCGCGCAAGAGGCGCCGGAACGTTCGGAACCAGCGCATTGAAGGCGTGGTTGACACAGAGATAGGCGCCATGCAGCGCGCCCCAAACGACAAAGGTCCAGGCCGCACCGTGCCAGAGCCCGCCAAGCAGCATCGTGACCAATAGGTTGGCGTAGCGCAGCACCCGGCCGCGGCGGTTGCCGCCGAGCGGGATGTAGAGATAGTCGCGCAGGAACTGCGACAGCGTCATGTGCCAGCGGCGCCAGAACTCGACGATGCTGGAGGCCTTGTAGGGCGAGTTGAAATTGACGGGCAGGAAGATGCCGAACATCAGCGAGATCCCGATCGCCATGTCGGAATAGCCGGAGAAGTCGAAATAGAGCTGGAACGTGTAGGCGAGCACACCACACCAGGCCTGGTCGAAGCTCGGCGAGCGCGCCTCGAAGGCGAGCGCGACCAGCGGCTGGATACCGTCGGCAAGGCAGGTCTTCTTGAACAGGCCGATGGCGAAGATGATGATTCCGCACAGCATCAGATGCGCGTCAGGATGCTTGGTCTCCTCCCGCTCGAATTGCGGGATCATGTCCTTGTGGTGAAGGATCGGCCCCGCGATCAGATGCGGGAAGTAGGTCACGAACAGCGCATAGTGCGGCAGCGTGTAAGCCGCGACCCGCCCGCGATACGCATCGACCAGGAACGCGATCTGGGTGAAGGTGTAGAAGGAGATGCCGACCGGCAGCAGGATGTGAACCGCGACATGCGTGCCGGCCAGAGCATTGATGTTCTCGGTGACGAACCCGGCATATTTGAAGATGCCGAGCACGAGGAGATCGCCGACGACGCCGAGGACGAGCGCCGCCTTGCGTTGCCTTGGGGTCAGCTCCGCCGCGATCAGGAGATGGCCGATGCCGTAATTGAAGGCGATCGAGATCAGCAGCAGGCCCAAGAACTGCCAGCTTCCGATGGCGTAGAAGGCGAGCGAGGCGAGTGCCAGCCAAACCACCGGAGCCAGATTGCTGCGCCGCCCCAGCCAGAAATAGCCGGCCAGCACGGCCGGCAGGAACAGCAGGATGAACGGGTAGGAGTTGAACAGCATCAGGCTGGACCGGGGGCGGGACTATGAAGCCTAAAGCATACAAGGAGGAGATCAACAACCCGGCGACTTCATGCAGCCTTTGGCGGCGCTGGCAATTGGTACGCTCGTCGCCATATGATGCGCGATCTGCCGCCCCTCCCGCGTCATTGCCGGGCTTGACCCGGCAATCCATCGCTCACGAAATCTTCGTCGATGGATGCGCGGGTCAAGCCCGCGCATGACGAGCCAGGTTCCGGTGAAACGCAATGAGGATCGAGTGACACAAGCCAAAACACATTCCCAGCCCCCCGTCGCCCCGCGCCGGCCGCATTCCTTCACGCACCACGGCATCGCCGTGACCGACGATTATGCCTGGCTGAAGGACGAGAAGTGGCAGGAGGTGCTGCGCGATCCCAAGGTGCTCGACCCCGAGATTCGGAAATATCTCGACGCAGAGAACGGCTACACCGAGAGCCTGCTCGGCCACACCTCGTCGCTGCAGAAGACGCTGGTGCGCGAGATGCGCTCCCGGATCAAGGAGGATGACTCCAGCGTGCCGTCGCCGGACGGACAGTTCGCCTATTTCCGCAGGTTTCGCGAGGGCGGGCAGCACGAGCTGTTCGGCCGCATGCCGCGCAACGGCGGCGACGGCCATATCGTGCTCGACGGCGATGCGCTCGCAAAGGGCCACAAATATTTCAAGTTCGGCGGCAGCCGGCACTCGAACGATCACAAGCTGCAGGCCTGGAGCGCGGACACCAAAGGCTCGGAATATTTCTCGATCCGCGTCCGCGACTGGGCAACTGGGATGGATCTTGACGACCTCGTCGAGGAGACCGATGGCGGCGTGGTCTGGGCCGCCGACTGCAAGAGCTTCTTCTATGTGAAGCTCGACGACAACCACCGGCCGATGCAGGTGTGGCGGCACAAGCTCGGCACCAAACAGGCCGACGACACGCTCGTCTATGAAGAACAGGACACCGGCTGGTTCACCCATCTGCACGAGAGCACCAGCGGCCGCTTCTGCGTGATCGCGGGCGGCGATCACGAAACGTCCGAGCAGCGGCTGATCGATCTCGCTCATCCCGAGGCACCGCCGCGCCTCGTCGCAGCGCGCGAGGACGGCGTGCAATATTCGCTGGCCGATCGCGGCGACGAGCTCTTCATCCTCACCAATGCCGGCGACGCCATCGACTTCAAGATCGTCACTGCGCCGCTTGGCCAGCCCGAGCGCAACAACTGGCGCGACCTGATCCCGTATCGTCCCGGCATCTACATCATCGACCTTGATCTCTATGCCGGCCATCTGGTGCGGCTGGAGCGCGCCAATGCGCTGCCGTCCATCGTGATCCGCGACCTCACGACGGAGGACGAGCACGCCATCGCCTTCGACGAGGCCGCCTATTCGCTCGACACGATGGGCTCCTACGAATTCGAGACGACTACACTGCGCTTCGCCTATTCGTCGATGACGACGCCGTCGGAGGTCTATGACTACGACATGGCTAGGCGCACGCGCACCTTGCGCAAGCGCCAGGAGATTCCGTCCGGCCATGACGCGGCCGACTACGTCACCACGCGCATCATGGCGAAGTCCCATGACGGCGCCGAGGTACCGGTGTCGATCCTCTATCGCCGCGGGCTGAAGCTCGATGGATCGGCGCCGCTGCTGCTCTACGGCTACGGCTCCTACGGCATGGCGATGCCGGCCTCGTTCAACGCCAACCGCCTGTCGCTGGTCGATCGCGGCTTCGTCTACGCCATCGCCCATATCCGCGGCGGCGCCGACAAGGGCTGGGGCTGGTATCTCGACGGCAAGCGCGAGAAGAAGATCAACAGCTTCGACGATTTCGCCGCCAGCGCCCGGGCGCTGATCGCGGCGAAGTACACGCGTGAAAAGCGCATCGTCGGCCACGGCGGCTCGGCCGGCGGCATGCTGATGGGCGCGGTGGCGAACCGCGCCGGCGAATTGTTCGCGGGCATCGTCGCCGAGGTCCCGTTCGTCGACGTGCTCAACACCATGCTCGACGACACGCTGCCGCTGACGCCGCCGGAATGGCCGGAATGGGGCAACCCGATCGAGAGCGAGACGGATTTTCGCACCATCCTGTCCTATTCGCCCTACGACAATGTCGCGGCTAAGGACTATCCGGCGATCCTGGCGATGGGCGGATTGACCGACCCGCGCGTCACCTATTGGGAGCCCGCCAAATGGATCGCGCGCCTGCGCGCCACCATGACCGGCGGCGGCCCGGTCCTGCTCCGCACCAACATGGGCGCCGGCCACGGCGGCGCCTCGGGACGCTTCGACCGGCTCGATGAAGTCGCGATCGTTTATGCGTTCGCGCTGTGGGCGGCGGGGATGGCGGAGGCCGGGGTGTAAGCCACACCCTCCGCCGTCGTCCCGGCGAAGGCCGGGACCCATAACCACAGGGAGAAGTTTGGCAAATGATGGTCGTGAAGTGACCTCCCCGCGGTACGCACACCGTACATCATCGATAGATCACGCGGTATGGGTCCCGGCCTTCGCCGGGACGACAACGGTGTTGTGGCGCAATCAAGGACACAACTACCTTCCGTTCTTCTTTCGCCATTCCGCGAAGTCGATCAGCGTCTGCGGATCGGTGGCGGGGTAGAGACCAAAAATACCGCGGCCCTTGCCGACTTCTTCGGTGACGAAGTCCTCGAACGCGGTCATCTCGAAGGTCTCGTTGGCGATCTCGTCGGCGAGATGCGCGGGGATCACGATGACGCCGTCGGCATCCCCGAGAATGACGTCGCCGGGAAACACCGGCGCGTCGCCGCAGCCGATCGGCACGTTGATCTCGATCGCCTGGTGCAACGTCAGATTGGTCGGCGCGCTCGGGCGATGGTGATAGGCGGGGATGCCGAGCTTGGCGATCTCGGCGGCGTCGCGAAAACCGCCGTCGGTGACGACGCCGGCGACGCCGCGCTTCATCAATCGCGTCACCAGGATCGCACCGGCTGAGGCGGCGCGCGCGTCCTTGCGGCTGTCCATCACTAGCACGCTGCCGGGCGGACAATCCTCGACCGCCTTGCGCTGCGGATGGGAGCGATCTTTGAACACCTCGATCGTGTTGAGATCCTCGCGCGCCGGCATGTAGCGCAGCGTGAAGGCCTCGCCGACCATGGTCGGCTGGTCGGCGCCGAGCGGATGCACGTCCTGGATCATCTGGATGCGCAGGCCGCGCTTGAACAGTGCGGTGGCGACAGTGGCGGTGGAGACGGATTTGAGCTTGGTGCGGGTGGCTTCGGAAAGTTTGGTCATCGGATGCTCTCTCTTGTCGTCATTCCGGGGCATCGCGAAGCGATGAGCCCGGAATCCATAACCACGATCGGGAGTATGGATTCCGGGCTCGCGCCAAGTGGCGCCCCCGGAATGACAGGTGGCTAATAAATCGACGGCTCGCCGATCGGGGCGCCGAAACCGGTCTCGAGGAAATCGAAGTCGCAGCCGTCATTGGCCTGCTTGATGTGCTTTGTGAACATCCAGCCATAGCCGCGCTCGAAACGGCGCTCCGGCTGCTTCCAGGCGCCGCGGCGCTTGTCGAGTTCGGCTTCGCTCACGTCGAGATTGATGGTACGCGCGGCGACGTCGAGCGTGATGCGATCGCCGTTACGCACCAGCGCCAGCGGCCCGCCGATATACGACTCCGGCGAGACGTGCAGGATGCAGGCGCCGTAGCTGGTGCCGCTCATGCGCGCATCCGAGATGCGCACCATGTCGCGCACGCCCTGCTTCACGAGTTTTGTCGGGATCGGCAGCATACCCCATTCCGGCATGCCGGGTCCGCCCTGCGGTCCGGCATTGCGCAGGATCAGGATATGATCCTCGGTGACGTCGAGGTTGGGATCGTCGACCGCCTTCTTCATCGACGGATAGTCGTCGAACACCAGCGCGGGACCCGTGTGCTTGAGGAAGCGCGGGGCGCAGGCGGAAGGCTTGATGACGCAGCCGTCGGGCGCGAGGTTGCCCTTGAGCACAGCGAGCGCGCCCTCCTTGTAGATGGGATTGTCGACCGAGCGGATCACGTCATCGTTGTGAACCTCGGCGCCCTCGATGTTCTCGCCGAGAGTCTTGCCGGTCACCGTGACGCAATCGAGATGCAGATGCGGCTTGATCTGGCCCATCAGCGCCGGCAGCCCGCCGGCATAGAAGAAGTCCTCCATCAGATAGGCATCGCCGCTGGGACGGACGTTGGCGATCACCGGCACCTTGCGGCTTGCGATCTCGAAATCGTCGAGCCCGATGTCCTGGCCCGCGCGGCGGGCCTGCGCGATCAGATGGATGATCGCATTGGTCGAGCAGCCCATCGCCATCGCAACCGCGATCGCGTTCTCGAAGGCCTTGCGGGTCTGGATCGTGGTCGGCGTCAAATCCTCCCAGACCATCTCGACGATGCGGCGGCCGCACTCGGAAGCCATGCGGATGTGGTTGGCATCCGCTGCCGGAATCGAGGACGCGCCCGGCAGCGTCATGCCGATCGCTTCGGCGATCGCAGTCATGGTCGAGGCCGTGCCCATGGTCATGCAGGTGCCGTAACTGCGCGCGATGCCGGCTTCGATATCGAGCCAGTCCTTGTCGGAGATCTTTCCGGCGCGCCGCTCGTCCCAGTATTTCCAGCCGTCGGAGCCGGAGCCGAGCGTCTTGCCCTTCCAGTTGCCGCGGAGCATGGGACCTGCCGGCAGATAGATCGCCGGGATGTTCATCGAGGTCGCGCCCAGCAGCAGCGCCGGTGTGGTCTTGTCGCAGCCGCCCATCAGCACCACGCCGTCGACCGGATGGCTGCGCAGCAGCTCCTCGGCATCCATCGCCAGCAGATTGCGATAGAGCATCGTGGTCGGCTTGAGCAGCGATTCCGACAGCGACAGCGCCGGCAATTCCAGCGCCAGGCCGCCGGCCATCAGGATGCCGCGCTTGACGTCGTCGACGCGCGACTTGAAGTGCATGTGGCAGGGCTGCGCATCCGACCAGGTGTTGAGGATCGCGATGATCGGGCGGTCCTTCCACTCCTCCGGGGCGTAGCCCATCTGCATGGTGCGGGAGCGGTGGCCGAACGAGCGGAGATCGTCGGGCGCGAACCAGCGCGCACTGCGGAGCTGGTCGGGTGTTTTCTTCTTGGTCATGATTGGGTGCCCCATTTCTGGACCGTGTTCCGCTCGATCGCGCGAAAGATCAGGTTCTCGACAAAAAGCCCGATGATAATCACGGTCAAGAGGCCTGCGAACACGGCGGGTATGTCGAGCAGATTGCGGTTCTCGAAGATGAACCAGCCGAGCCCGCCCTGCCCCGACGACACGCCGAACACCAGTTCGGCCGCGATCAGGGTGCGCCAGGCGAAGGCCCAGCCGATCTTGAGGCCGGTGAGGATCGAGCCGAACGCCGCGGGGATGAGAATTTTTGCGACATAGGGCAAGCCGCGCAGGCCGTAATTGCGCCCGACCATGCGTAGTGTGTTGGACACGCTCTTGAAGCCGGAATGGGTGTTGAGCGCGACCGGCCACAGCACCGAATGGATCAGCACGAACACGAGGCTGCCATTGCCGAGCCCGAACCAGATCAGGGCCAGCGGCAATAGTGCGATCGCCGGCAACGGGTTGAACATCGCCGTGACAGTCTCGAGGAAATCAGTGCCGATGCGGGTGGAGATGGCGAGCACGGTGAAGATCGCGGCGAGCACGATGCCGGCCGAATAGCCCATGAACAGGACCTTCAGCGAGGCCCAGGCCCGCATCGGAATGGTGCCGTCCTTCACGCGCTCGAACATCGTGACGACGGTGTCGTGCAGCGTCGGAAACAGCAGCGGATTGTTGAGGGCGAGGCCGTAGGCTTCCCAGACCGCGGCCAGAAACAGGATGATGACGGCCTTGCGGACGAAGCCGTCGTTCCAGAGCAGCTCAAGCACGCTCAGCTTGCGCTCGACCTCGGCTGTGCCGCCGGCGGCCGGCGCGTCACGCAGCAATATTCTGGCTTCGGCCATCAGGGGCTCCCTTAGTGCGCCACGGCTTCGGCGGCGAACAGGAGATCGTGGATCTCCTTCTCCAGCCGGCCGGCGCTGCCGTCCGCGCTCGAGACCTTGTCGACATCGACCACCTCGGCCTTGACGCGGCCGGGATGCGGCGACAGCAGCAGGATGCGGTTGCCGATGCGGATCGCTTCCGCGATCGAATGGGTGACGAACAGCACGGTGAACTTGGTCTCGCTCCAGAGCTGGAGCAGTTCGTCCTGGCAGGTTCTGCGCGTCAGCGCATCGAGAGCGGCGAACGGCTCGTCCATCAGCAGGATGTCCGGCTCCATCGCCATGCCGCGCGCGATCGCGACGCGCTGCTTCATGCCGCCGGAGAGCGTGTGCGGGTAGGCGTCGACCACGCGTGTGAGGCCGACCTTCTCGATATAGGCCCGCGCCCGCGCCTCGGCGTCCTTGCGAGATAACTTTCGCGCGGTGAGCAGCGGGAACATCACGTTGGCGAGCACGCTCTTCCAGGGCAGCAGCTGGTCGAACTCCTGGAAGATCATCATGCGATCGGCGCCCGGACCGTGGATCTCGCGGCCATTGATCCTCATGCGGCCTTCGCTCGGGCTCATATAGCCGCCGACGGCCTTGAGCAGGGTCGACTTGCCGCAGCCGGAGGGCCCGAGCAGCACGAAGCGGTCGGACCTGTCGACGCTGAAGCTCACTCTTTCCGTGGCGGTGACGACGGCGCTGGAAGTCTTGTAGCGCAGCGTCACTGAGCTGACGTCGAGCAGCGCCATCAGTTGCCCTTCAGGTCGTGGGCGACGGGAAGATAATAGTCGGTCCATGCCTTGGGCTGGTTCTTCAGCGTGCCGGTCTTGAACAGATGGGCGGCGAATTTCATCGTGCCCTGCGGCTCGAGATTCCACTCCATCATGCCGGGCTCCTTGAGCAGATCGAGCAACTCGTCCACCGAGGTCTTGTCGCCGGTGATCTCCTTGTAGATCTCGACGGCCTGTTTGGTGTCGCTGCGGATCAGATCCTGCGCTTCCCTGGTGGCATCGCGCACGGCCTGGATGATCTTCGGATTGGCGTCGGCGAACTTCGTCGTGGTGAAGAACTGGGCCTGGCTGAGCGGGCCGCCCATCACGTCCGGCGACGACAGCACCACATGCGCGCCCGGCACGTTCTTCAATTCCAGGAAGGTGAACGGCGGGATCGAGAAGTGGGTGTGCACCTCGTGCTTGGGATTGGACAGCGCCGCATAGGCATCGGGATGGCCGAGCTGCACCGTGTTGGCATCCAGCTTCGACCATTGGTCGGCCCCGAAGGCTTCGGCCGCCGCGATCTGAAGCACGATCGCCTGGGTCGAGACCTTCACGGTCGGCACCGCGATCTTGTCGCCCGGGCCGAAATCCTTGATCGACTTGACGTTGGCGTCACGGCTGATCAGCGTCATCGGCTGCGCCGAGGTCGCAACGATGCCCTTCACGCCGCCGCGGGTGCGGTCCCACAGCAGCAGAAGATTGCCGGTGCCGGTGTTGAGGATGTCGACACCGCCCGCGAGCAGCGCATCGGTCTGCGCGCCGCCGCCGGAGAACGTGATCCATTTGGTGGTGATGCCTGCTACGCCGAGGCTGGCGGCGTGCTTCTCGATCAGCTTCTGCTTTTCCATGATGTGGCTCGGCATGTAGAAAATGCCGGGCTGGCGCGACAGCGCGATCTCGGGCTTCTGCTGCGCGTGCGCCGCGGATGCCGACAATGCGGTTGCAGCGATCAGGGCGGCAGCCGCAAGCCTGTGACGAAGATGCTTGATCATTGTTGTGTGTTTCCTCCGGGCTGCCGGGAGCCGCGTTGACCGTGCTGATGCACTAATATATTAGTACATCAAAGGCAAGCCCCGCGGGAGCCGACATGGAAGCAGCCCCTACCTCGCCGCGCGCGGCCGCAAAATCCGGACCGCGACCGGTCGCCCGGCTCGATCGCGCCCGCCAGGCAGCGCCCCAGGTGTTCGAGCGGCTGCGCAATGCGATCATCGCCCTGGAGCTGCCGCCGGGTGCGCCGCTGTCGCGCGCCGAGCTTGCTGGCCAGTTCGGCATCAGCTCCACACCGGTGCGCGACGCCTTGATGCGGCTCGAGGAAGAGGGCCTCGTCGACGTCTTTCCGCAGCATGCAACAGTCGTCAGCCGGATCGATATCGGCCGCGCCGAGCAGGCGCATTTTCTGCGCCAGGCGCTGGAGCTGGAGATCGTGCGCCTGCTCGCAGCCAGCCACGACGCCGCGCTGGTGATCCGCCTGGATCACGCCATCGCCCTGCAACAACAATTCGCCAAGGCCGGCGACTTCGAGGCCTTCATGGCCGGCGACAACGACTTCCACGCCCAGCTCTACGCCGCCGCCGGAAAGCAGGACCTGTGGGCACTGGTGCGCAGCCGCAGCGGGCATATCGACCGGCTGCGCCGGCTGCATTTGCCCTCGCCCGGCAAGGCCCAGAACATCGTCCGCCACCACAAGCTGATCACGCGCGCGATCGAGGCCGGCGATGCAGGCGCCGCGCAACAGCATCTGCGCAAGCACCTGTCGGGCACGCTGAGCGAGCTGGACAAGATCCGGAGCCACTATCCGGAGTATCTGACCGACTAATTTAGTCACGCGCGACACGACCCGGGCGGGCACCTCGAAATCATGTGCACGCGAGCATACATAGGAGTGACATCGCGGAAACCGCGCGGGGCGGCCAACGTCTCGGCCGCGAAGTGCTTGCAGGACGGGCACAATCCGCGCAACAATTTCGCATTTGGAGCTTTGATTTGGGTCGCCTCGGTCATCCCTGTCCGACCCGGAGGTTTTTGACGTGGCCAACATCCTGATCGTGGATGACGACCCGGCCGTGCAGATCACGATCCGGCTGCTGCTGGAGAGAGCGGGCCATCACGTCACGCTCGCTGGCGATGGCCGCAAGGGGCTTGCGGTGTTTGAGGCCAGCGAGTTCGACCTGCTGTTCCTCGACATCTTCATGCCGGGCATGGATGGGCTGGAGACGATGCGTCACATCCGGGCGCTGGCCCCGGCCATTCCGATCATCGTCATTTCCGGCCGCTCGGCCACGCCGGACGCCTATGCAGAGGCGGATTTCCTGAAGATGGCGACCAAGCTCGGCGCGGTCGCAAGCCTGCAAAAGCCGTTCCGGGCGGATGCGCTGCTCGCGGCGGTCGATGGCTGCCTGAAGGCGGGCGAGCCGGAGGGGTCCGATGTCAGCGCCGGCCACCGATGACGGGAGCGCGTCCCCTGCTTCAGGCCAGAACGGGCGCAATCATCCGGGACGTTCTGCGAATGCCTCGATGACGCTCGCAACGCGGCTGGCCATCGCGATGATCCTGCTGGTGGCGGTGACTGTTGCCGCAGTCGGCTGGCTCGGCTATCGCAACACCACACAAGCCGTCATTCCGCGCGTCCTCGAGCGGGTCGAAGCCCAGTCGCGCCTGCTGGCGACCAATCTCGAATCCTACGTTGCCGGCGTCCGCGGCGATCTGCTCGGCTATCGCTCCGCCGCGGCAATCAATGGCCTGATCCGCGCTCACGTCGGCGGCGGAGTTGACGCAACCGACGGGGTTTCGGAGCAAACCTGGCGCGATCGCATCGCGACGCGGCTCGCGGCCGAGATCGAGGCCAAGCCCAGCTACGGGCAATTCCGAATCATCGGTCTCGACGACGACCAGCGCGAATTGGTCCGCGTCGATCGATCGGGTCCGAATGGAACGGCGCGGATCGCCCCCAACGATCAACTGGAGCGCAAGAGCGAGCGAACCTATTTTCAGGACACGATAAAGTTGGCGCCGGGCGAGATCTATGTGTCCACGATCGATCTCGCCACCCGCCAGGGAGGGACCACGGACCTCCACATTCCGACGTTACGCGTCGCGACGCCGCTGTTCACGCCGGACGCCAGGCCGTTCGGCATCATCATCGCCAACATCGACATGCGTCCGGCGCTCGACCGCGTCCGCTCGACCGCGGGCTCGGGAGGCGAGATTTACGTCGTGAATTCACGCGGCGACTATCTCGTCCATCCCGATCGCGGACGGGAATTCGGTACATTGCAGGGCCGTCCTCACGACTGGCGCACGGACTTTCCGTTTTTTTCAGCCCTGGCTGGCACGGCCGACGTCTCCACGCAACTCATGACCGAGGGGTCGGGCCGGCCAAGCGGAGCGGCGATCGCCCCGGCGCTGCTTGCGGGCAAGGAATGGGTTGCAATCATCGTGACGGTGCCCCCGGCCGTCTTTGGCCGCGTGCCGGCCGCCATTCAAAAAACGTCCCTGCTCGTCGGCGTGCTTGCCGTCCTCGCCGCTGCGGCGCTCGCCGTATTCCTGGCGCGCACGTTGACGCGCCCGATCGGGCGCCTGACCGCGGCGGTGGAGGCAATCGGCCGCGGACGGCCCGCGGACATCCCCGTCGATGCAAGTGGCGAGACGGGCGTGCTGGCGCGGGCTTTCGCCCGGATGGTCGAAGAGACGCAGGCAAAAACAGCCGCGCTCGAGCGCGAGGTCGCAGAGCATCGCCGCACCGAGGCCGCGCGAAGCCATCATGCGACGCGCGAGCGCTTGTTCAGCGCCGCGGTCGAATCGTCCGACGACGCCATCGTCATGCAGTCGCTCGATGCCGTCATCACGGGCTGGAATCCGGCCGCCGAACGCCTCTACGGCTATTCGGCAGACGAGGCGATCGGACAATCCACCTCGATCATTGTTCCGCCCGACCGCCGTGAGCAGGGCAAGGATATTCTGCGACGGATCGCCCGGGGCGAGCCGATCGAACGCTTCGAGACGGTGCGCCTGCGCAAGGACGGCACGCCGGTGGAGATCTCGCTCAGCCTCTCCCCGATCAGGGGGCCGTCGGGCGAGATCGTCGGCGCCTCCGGATCGGCCCGCAGCCTCACCGAGGCGCGACGGACCGAGCGCGCGCTCCAGCAGCAGATCGAGGAGCGGCGCCAGATCTTCGAAGCCTCGCAGGACCTGATCATGGTCATGGACGCGCAGGGGCATGTCGCGCAGATCAGTCCGAGCAGCGAAGCCATTCTCGGCTACCGGCCGGAGGAGATGATCGGCCGCAGCGGCGCCGACTTCATTCATCCCGACGATCTGGAGAAATCCCGCGACGAGATGCGGGCAATGCGGCGCGGCGATCACCCCAAGCTCGACGACACCCGCTGCTTCCACAAGAACGGGCACGAGGTCTGGCTATCCTGGCTCGGCAATTGGTCCGAGCCGACCAAACGTTTCTTCTTCGTCGGGCGCGACATGACGGAGGCGCGGCTGGCGCAGGAATCGCTGCGTGAAAGCGAGCGACTCGCCCGCAACATCGTCGAGACGTCGCTCGACGCCTTCGTCCAGACCGACGAGACCAGCAGCATCCTGAACTGGAACACGCAGGCCGAACAGCTGTTCGGCTGGCGCCGCGACGAGGTGCTCGGCAAGAGCACGATCGACCTCATCGTCGCCGAGAGCGAACGCGAGAGAGTCCGGGCCGGCTTGAAGCAATTCCTCGCAAGCGAGGACGGCAGGTCGCTGAACCGCCGCCGCGAGCTGATGTGCCGACGCCGCGACGGCAAGGAATTCAGGGCCGAGTTGAGCGTCACCGCGCTGAAGCGCCGCGAAGGCCTGCTGTTCAACGTGTTCTACCGCGACCTCACCGACAAGATCGCGGCCGAGGAGCGCATCCGCCAAGCCGAGAAGATGGAGGCGGTCGGCCAGCTCACCGGCGGCGTGGCGCACGATTTCAACAACATCCTCACGGTCATCACCGGGACGATCGAGATCTTGGCCGATGCGGTGGCGAAGGCGCCGGAGCTTGCGGCGATCACCAAGATGATCGACGAGGCCGCCGGGCGCGGCGCCGAGCTGACCCAGCACCTGCTCGCCTTCGCGCGCAAGCAGCCGCTCCAGCCGCGCGAGATCGACATCAATTCGCTAATCATCGACACCGCAAAGCTGTTGCGGCCGACGCTGGGCGAGCAGATCCAGATCGAATCGGTGTTCGAGGACGAGAGCTGCGTTGCAATCGTCGATCCCAACCAGCTCACCACCGCGATCCTCAACCTCGCGCTCAATGCCCGCGACGCGATGCCCGGCGGCGGCAAGCTGATCGTGGAGACGGGCGCCGCCTATCTCGACGAGGTCTATGCCAGCGTCAACGACGTCCGGCCGGGACACTATGTGCTGATCGCCGTGAGCGACACCGGCACCGGGATCCCTGCGAACATGCTGGCCAGGGTGTTCGATCCCTTCTTCACCTCGAAGGGACCGGGCAAGGGTACCGGGCTCGGACTTTCGATGGTCTACGGCTTCATCAAGCAGTCCGCGGGCCACATCAAGATCTACAGCGAGGAAGGCCACGGCACCACGATCAAGATGTATCTGCCGCCGGGCAAGACGCCCACGGCGGTGGGCGAAGGCGTGACACCGAAGACGGTCGAGGGCGGGCACGAAACGATCCTGGTGGTCGAGGACGACCGGCTGGTGCGCGACTACGTGCTGGCGCAACTGCATTCGCTCGGCTACCTCACCCTGCAGGCTGCGAATGCCGCGGAAGCGCTCGCGATCGTCGCCACCGGGAAGCCGTTCGACCTGCTGTTCACCGACGTCATCATGCCCGGCAAGATGAACGGACGGCAGCTTGCCGACGAGGTGCTGAAGACGCGTCCCGACCTCAGGGTGGTCTACACCTCCGGCTATACCGAGAATGCGATCATCCATCACGGCCGGCTGGATACGGGCGTTCTGCTGCTGGCCAAGCCCTACCGCAAATCGGATCTCGCGCGGATCATCCGCAAGGCGCTGAGCGGTTGATGTGCAGCTCTCGTGTCCCGGACGCGCTGCAGCGTGCAACGCTGCTGTGCAGAGCCGGGACCCAGAACGGTCAGCGGTGAAATTGGAGAGATGGGCCCCGGCTCGGCGGCGCATCATTCCATGATGCGCCGCGTCCGGGGCACGAGACCATTTTACGACGCCCGCTGGGCCGCGGTCATCACAATGCGGATCAGATCGGCGGCGTTGCGCGCGCCGAGCTTCTTCATGATATTGGCGCGGTGGTCCTCGATGGTGCGCGGGCTGATGCCGAGCGTGCGGCCGGCTTCCTTGTTGGAGGCCCCAGCGGCGAACTGCTCGAGCACCTCGCGCTCTCTGCGCGTCAACGGCTCGCGTCCGGGGAAATGCAGCGAGCCGAACTTCGGCGACGCGTTCTCCGACTGCCTGCGTGCATAGGCGCCGATTGCCTCGTCCAGCCGGCCGACGATCTCGCTGCCGCGGAACGGCTTCTCGATGAAGTCGAGCGCGCCGCTCTTGATGGCGCCCACCGCCATCGCGATGTCGCCCTGCCCGGAGATCATGAAGATCGGCGCTGGATAGTCTTCGCCGTGCAGCTCGTTCAGAATGTCGAGGCCGGACTTTCCGGGAATGTGCACGTCGAGCAGGACCGCAGCCGGCGTGCGGCTACGTGCGACGGACAGCAGGGCTGCGCCGTCCGCAAAACAGATCACTTCATACCCCGCCGCCTTCAACACCATCGACAAGGTGTCGCGAACGGCAGGGTCGTCGTCGACCACGAAGATTTCACCACGAGAGCTTTGCTCGGCCATGTGCCACATCCAGTTGGCATTAAGGACTCGCGTCCGCGCCAAGCGTTATGGCGTCCGGCGCGGATTCGGCCCACCCGTATTTGTACGGGACATGGCCTTAACGCACAAGTAGCGGCGAGGTGCCTTATTGCGGGGGACGGAGAATATCCATGCTAAATTACGCCGGCACGCCCCCGCTCGCCGCGATCGCCGAAACTGACAGCCGTCAGTTGATCGCAGCCGAACTTCGCGCTTTGATCGCGCGGATCGAGATCAGTATGCGTCTGATCGACGCGGCCATGAACTCGGAAGATATGGAGCCGGCCGACGATAGCACCATCGCGGGTTCCACCGAGCTTTTCGTGCTCGACGATGTCACGCCTCGCTATGCCGCGGCGAGTGCCGCCCTCAACGGCTGCCGGGCGGAGCTCGGCCACGCCCTGCAACAATTATCGGAAGCTGGCAGTCCGGCGTAGGCCGCAATTGGCTGGGGTTTGACCGTCGCAGCCGATCACCTGGCGGCTCGGCGCCTCAGGTGCGGTGGCGTTCCACGATCGCATCGCTGGCGACGCCTCCCCAGGTGTGGATCGCCGGCAGGCCCATCGCGATCTTGCCGAGATTGGCGAGGCTGATGCGCAGTGCCGCGAGATCGAGCGGCTTCGGCAGGCTCTGGAGCTCGATCCCGACGGAACGAGCGAAGCTGCGGGCAGCGCTGCGGCGCTTGCCGTCCATGCCGCTGATCACGATCACGGAGCCTGCGAATTTCGCGGCCGCCATCTCGCGCAGCACGTCGATGCCGTCGCCGTCTTCCAGCACGAGATCGAGCGTCACGCAGTCGAAGCGCGCGGCACGGAGCTTTTCGATCGCCTCCGCGACGGACGGCGCCACCGCGACTTCGTGGCCGGCTTGCCTCGCGGCGACCGTGATCAGGCTGCGCTGCGTGGCGTCGTCGTCGACCACAAGGAGCTGGAGCGCGCGCCGTTCGGCGACGTCGGGCAGGTTTGACGAGACGGGGGAGAGAGAGCTTCTGGGCATTGCCGTATCCTGAGATTGAGACCGGCATCTGATACACGGATCGCGCTTAGGCCACGTAAAGCCGGCGCGGCGAATTCGTTCGGATGTTTCAGCAAATATGAACCAACGTCCCGAAAAAACGCGAAGAGGCCTATGACGAGGCCGATCTGGCGATCAGGCTGCCTCGTCGCGGCCGCCGCTCGCCCCACGCTTCTTGCGGTTCTTGCCGCGCAGGAACTGGATGTCCATTTCGGCGCCGTTGACGCGCACCAGTTCGCAACGGCGGTAGGCCAGCCCGGTCGACGACAGCAGCAGGAAGAATTCCTTCAGGTTCAATCCCTGGATCGAGCCTTCCACCGTGAGGATGGCGTCGGTGTCGGAGATCGCATTGAGCTTGCAGTCGCGCCGCCAGGTGCCGTCGATCGCCATGATGCAGACATCGTAGCCCCGACTGAACGTGACGCGCTCTACGCCCTTGCCATCTTCGGCCATGCCTATCGTCCCGCCATCAGCGCCACGCGCGGCGCCGCGCCGGCGAGAGCCGGTTTGGCCGCGGCCGCACGCGGGTCGTTCGGCTTGTAGAGGCCGCGACGATCCGCGATCGGCCTGAACGTGTCGGTCAGCCCGACCACGGTTTCGGCTGCACCCAGCACCAGGAAGCCGTCCGGCTCGATCTGGCGGGCCAGCCGGTTGAAGATACCGATCTTGGTGTCCTGGTCGAAATAGATCAGCACGTTGCGGCAGAAGATGACGTCGAACGTGCCGAGCTGGGCGAAGTCGTGCAGCAGGTTGAGCTGCCGGTGCTGGATCATCGCCCGCAATTCGGGATTGATCTGCCAGGTCTCGCCGGTCTGCTTGAAATATTTCATCAGCATCTGGATCGGCAGGCCGCGCTGCACTTCGAACTGGCTGTAGATGCCGGCCTTGGCTTTCTCGAGCACCTCCTGCGACAGGTCGGTCGCGATGATCTCGACGCGCCAGCCGGTGAGGGCCGCGCCCATCTCCTTCAGGCACATCGCCAGCGAATAGGGCTCCTGCCCGGTCGAGCCGGCGGCGCACCAGATACGCACGCTGCGACGTCCGGCGCGCGCCTTGATGACCTCGGGCATGATGTGGTCGCGGAAATGATCGAACGGGACCTTGTCGCGGAAGAAGAAGGTCTCGTTGGTGGTCATGGCCTCGACCACGTCGGTGATCAGCGGGCGCGAGCCGCCCTGCAGCTTCTGCACGAGTTCGGCGATGCCGGAGATGCCTGCCTTGCGGGCCAGCGGCAGCAGGCGGCTTTCGATCAGATATTGCTTGTCTGCGGACAGGTCGAGACCGGAATTGTCCTTCAGGAACTTGCGTAGATACTCATACTCGGTCGGGGTCACGGATGGCCTCTCGGAAGCTGTACTGGAACACTCTGGCTCAAACACTCGGGCCAGACACACTCAGACCATGGCTTGTCCGACCGGGATCAAACCGACTTCAGCGAACTTGTCCGCGATGATGTCTTTGTCGAAGGGCTTCATGATGTATTCGTTGGCGCCGCCGCTGAGCGCCTGGGCGATATGCGCGACGTTGTTCTCGGTGGTGCAGAACACCACCTTGGGCTCCTCGCCGCCGGGCAGGCGGCGCATGTGGCCCATGAACTCGAAGCCGTCCATCACGGGCATGTTCCAGTCGAGCAGCACCGCATCGGGCAGCTTGCGCTGACAGATCTCGAGCGCCTTGGAGCCGTCCTCGGCCTCGGTGACTTCGAATTGCAGGCCTTCCAGGATCCGGCGTGCGATCTTGCGCACGACGCTGGAATCATCGACCACCAAACATGTTTTCATCTTGGTTCTCCGGTTTCGATGTTTCGTTGGCTCACGCGGCCATCTGCACTTCGGTCTTGAGCTCGAGGACGCGATCGACGTCGAGGACGACCATGAGCTGTCCGTCGAGGCGGTGGACGCCGCCGGCGAGCTTGG